>NZ_OBQD01000031.1 GCF_900220975.1 Rhizobium subbaraonis
ACGACCAGGACATCGCCTTCGCGCAATTCGCCGAGGCATGCCTTCAGACCCGGCCGGTCATCACGCGCTCCGGAAGCGCGATCCTGATGGAGATGGCGCTCATCGACCCCGGCCGCGAGCAGGGCATCGCGCTGCAAGGCAACCGACTGGCGCTCGTCACTACTCGATACCCGCATGTAACCGATCAACATGTGCGACAAACCTCAAATCAGGTGTTGCCGCACAGCCTAACATTCCGACAGGGTTTGTCGCGCAAAAAATGGCCCTATTGCGTGGCCAGTTTGCCCCGCGATCACGGTGAGCGGAAATCATGTGTTTCCCGTCACCTGCAAAATGCCCTTAGCGTGTATTAATGTAGAAATGACCACAGAGCCCCGGATACGGCATCAGATGCGGCAAGGCGGAATTTCGCGGAGAGCTTCGGTCGCCTCGCGGAGCAAACAATCAGTCGCAATTTCAATGTCCAGCCAACACTGAAGATTCGGCCCGGCTACAGGTTCAACGTTCTTGTAGATCAGGACATCATATTCCCAGGGACATACCGAACCTAGACTTCGACGGTCGGCAAGCCGTGCGTGGTCCATGGCCGGAAGTGGAAGGACCGTTCCCTTATGCGAGTTCAGACATTCACGGCGACTATCAAAATGCGCCGCGCCTCGGCAAGCGGCTGGACGCTTTAGCCGACCCGCTCCACGGCCAGCGTCGCCGCTGAAAACGACCTGATTAGCGTCTTCACAAAACCGTTGGGTCGAGCAAAACGTCCCAAACGCTGCGCTCAAGGATCACCTATCGACAATCAGTAAATCAAGAGCCGAAGCGTTCGCTGATTTTAGGGGCGGGCGAACGGGTCGGTGGTTCGAATCCTGTCAAGGCGATCGATGATTTTAGAGTTCCTTACTCATCGACCAAGAGGTGCGCTCGGCGATGAATTCCGCGAACGGTTTGACGTTCATATGGACGCTCGCCTGTTCGAGGCCGGCCAAATAAGTTGACCGATCCTCAACCCTAACCACTGCCCATGGAAAACCACCCGAGGCGAACATGGCATTCATCAGGAAGCGCGCCATCCGTCCGTTGCCGTCAGGATAGGGATGAACATAGCCTATCAACCAATGGCCAAGGACTGCCCTAACCGCCGGCTCGCTTTCCTTCTCCAGTAGATCGAACAGGGTCTCCATTCCATCCGGAACTGCTTCGGAACGCGGTGGTACATGCCATGATCCGCGGAGATATACAGGGTGGTTTCGATAGCCCGCGAGGGCGCTGGGTTTCAGGATACCTGCGGCTACGGAGGGACCGAACAGTTCGCGGTACCAATCCCTATGTTGCTTACGGATAACGGCTCCAGCCGGTGCACCGCGGAGAATCTCCGCAACAGATTCCTTCACGCTCTGAAATGCCTGCCAATAACCGCGTGCTGCCAGGGCGTCCCGGTTTTGCCTATCCTGCTGATCCACATCCGGATCCCACGTACCAGCGCGCACGCGATCAATGAGTTCCGGAGTAACGCTGTACCCTTCGATCGAAAGTGAATGGTATGCGTCGTTCTTGTATATGTCCTCGACCGATTTCATGAAAGCGACGGTGTCCGAGGGAAGTCCGGGTGCAGCAGGAAAAACATCGAGGACCGCCTGACGCTGGCTTTCCCATATAGCATTGAGACGCGCCACAATGGGAGATCCACCGACAGCTAAGGTGGATACTCGCTGGTTTTGATCGAACGGGTCGGTCTCTCTAACGTCGTACATCGCGCCTTTCATCGTTTTCAAGATATCGTCGGCGAACTCGCCTTTTCCTATGCGCCGAAACGCCCCGGCCAGACGGCCTGCCACGGCCGAATGCCCTCCGTCGAGTAATCGACCGAGGACACCCGGCACATCGCGCATGGAGTTCAGCACGATCTGGGCTTCGATAGGTGATCTTTTGAAAAACGCTTCAGCAACTTTTACCAGGGCGGCGTCCGCAGTATAGAACCTCAATCCGTTTTTCTCGACAAGATCCTCGCGCGGTGGCATTTGCTTGGTCTTGAGATCGTAGATGGATGTGCCAAAAAGCAGTGATAAATTGTTGCCCATTGCCTTTGGGCTGTTGACAATCACCTGGGGCGGAATCGCAGTTGCTTCTGCGTGGAGTAGCATCGATTGTTCCGGTGACAGATGCCATTCCCGTCCAAAGCGGTCGTTGCAGTAGAGGGAGCAGAACTCCCAGAATGAAGCGTACCAAAGGGTTGTGTCGCCGTCTTGGGACTGGGGTCCCGTTGACATTTGCCATCCGCGGATGACTTCTTGGAGAAATCCGCTCCGTGTAAGGCGCTCTCGGTGTAGTCGGCTGAACTCGTCGGACTTGAATATTCGACGCCCGCCATCCTGCAATGTTTTGAGGGCTTGCAGGGCGTCAGCCAACTTTTCATTTGGTGTAGCCATTTTGGTTCTCACGACCTCGGTGTTCTTGCGCAAACTCACAATGCCGCGTCTCATAAGGCAATGCCTGCATCATTGCACGTTTTTGATGTCGTTTATATGCGCGTTTTGAACGTCGACTCAATACACGTTCAAGGTGATGATTTAATAAACGTTTTTGATGATGAGTCATAACACGTCTTTGGTGTCGTGACTCATCACAGCATTTCGTGTCGAGCTAAGCAGCCTGCATCAAGATGCAAAGGTGAGTTGGTGGTGATTGGATTCTTACGGCAGGATCGAACATCGGCGAGCTATCCGCCGCCGTTGGCGGGCAGATGCTAGGCGGCTTGCCGCAACGGACCCGGTTGGTGCCTATTACGAGGCGCAGCGAAGAGCCGCCCGCAGCCGAGCGCAAGGTAATGTCGGTGAATACTGGCATTGGGCCAAGGTTGCCAGCGAAGTCGCCCGCATCGAACCGCATGCCGAGATGGACTTCGAGGTCGTCAAGGCGATTGCCGATCAGGAAAGCGCCGGTCGCCGCTAAACACCTGCATGGCGCGTGATGGAAAGAACGCCGGGTCGTGGCTGTCGCTGCGGAACCGGTGAAAGATCTGTGCCGGAAAAACCGCCTGGCCCTCCGAAGCAAACCAACCCCGCTCTTTATGGATGGCGTCCTGGACCAGGTCCGGATCTCCGTCGATCAACCCGTTGAGGGTCGGCTAGCAAGCTGCCGCCGCTCGGCTTCGCCTTCGCGGTGATCGCGACCGTCCCCGGTCCTTCGAGGAGCCATCGAGCGGGATCGGCCCGCTCCGGACGGAGGTTTCTCACATGGCACAGGATCTTGCACTCGCTCAACGCCACGCATTCGCACTTGCCCGCACTCTGATGGTCCCGGTCACGCTCTTCAGGTCCGGAAACGAGTTTGGCGTTCTCCCGAGCGACGAACTCGATGACGGCGAGGTCGAGACCATCGCCGAATTCGATCCCTTCGAATACGGGCCGGCTCATTGAGCCGGCTTTCCCCTTTTTAGGTGCCGCTTGCGAGCGGCAGGCGGCAAGGGAAGCTTCGCCGCGGCTGGCACGGCCAGCTCGGCAAGGTGCAGATCTGCACCTTGCCGGCCGCGCCCTTGCCCCCTTTGCTCTTCGCGGGCCGCCGGAAAGGGGTCCCGCAAACTGCGGGGAGAAAGGAAACGGACAAGAAGGGCGGACGTGCGAGCGCCGACAGAAAGCATGGAGAAAAAAGAACTGGAAGACTTGCGGGACCGTGTTCTCTGCGGCGTCGTGTTGGAGCAGTCCGGCTTTGCGGTCGACGTGAAGGAGAGCACCCGCAAGGCGGTCAAATATCGGCGCGGTGCGGAAATCGTCATCGTCATCCATGACGGGCGGGGTTGGTTCGATCCCCTGTCCGACGCGAAAGGCGACGTCTTCAGTCTCGCCGCGCATCTCGAAGGAGTGTCCTTCGTCGAAGCGCTCGACCAGGTCGCCGCATTGGTCGATTTTGTCGCCAAAGAGCCGGTGTGGACCCGAAAAGCTCGAGATCCCGTTCCGGCCGCGACCATCCCCGAGCGGTGGGCAAAACGCCGCAAGCCTTGGCGAGGGTCGATGACGTGGCGCTATCTGCGTGCTGAACGCTGCCTGCCGGAGACCATCATCCGTGCCGCCCTCCAAAGCGATGTGCTGCGGGAAGGTCCCTACGGCAGCATGTGGGCCGCCCATGTTGATGCCGATGGCGGCGTCACCGGCTGGGAGGAGCGCGGCCCCGACTGGCGTGGCTTCTCGACAGGAGGGTCAAAGGTTCTGTTCCGGTTCGGCGCCCTCGACGCCTCACGCCTCTGCGTCACCGAGGCGGCGATCGACGCCATGAGCCTGGCCGCGTTCGAAGGAATGCGAGAGGGAAGCCTCTATCTCAGCACAGGCGGGGGATGGTCGCCGACGACAGAAGCCGCGGTTCGCGTGCTCGCCGCGCGCCCCGGCGCGCAGCTCGTCGCCGCCACGGATGCCAACAGTCAGGGCGAGGCCTTTGCCGGCCGCCTGCGCGACATCGCAGAAGATGCCGGCTGCGACTGGTTCCGCCTGACGCCGCCGGCTGAGGACTGGAACGACGCATTGCAGGAGAGAAAAGGAGAAGAAAAGGAAAGAAGGGTGGGTAGGGGAGGCCTGCCGCATGCCCGCCGGCCGCGTCAAGGGTGAAGCTTCGCCCGGCTGAAGCCGGCCCTTGACCCGACCGGACGGAGAGGCGGCCGCGGGGGAGGGGTCAGGAAGGGCTGAAGAGAAGATGGAGTCATCGCCAAGATGAGCCGCGCTTCAGCCCGACGAGGCTGAAAGGAGCCCGCTCATGAACCTCTCTCCCATCCGTAAAGTCTATCAGGGCATCGCCGATCGCCGCCAGATGTTCCGCATGTTCGACCGTCATGCGCAGCGCCCGAACCGATGGGAGTGCGACGACAGTGCGCTTTATCGCGGCGAATGGTTCGAGATCGGGGAGGCTTGCCACGATTACATGTTCGAGATCCTGCCGCCCCTCTGGATGCGGGGTGAGATGTTCGCGATGCGCGAATTCCTCACCGGCTCGATCACCAGCATCTTTTTCACGCTGTCGATCGACGGGCGAATCCGGCACTTCCACGGTTATTGCGACCTCGCCGACAAGGGCTCGCCCCAGCGCATGCGCACGGCGATCATCGAGCGTGAATCCCGTCCTGTCCGGGCGATGACGCGCGAGGAGCGTCTGGAGCACATCTGGAGCAGCACGGCTGACGACTATCGCGGCTATGCCGGCGAGCGTTGGCCAGAGGATGATCGTGGCAAGCGCACGGTGATGTTCTTCGCCAGACCAGGCGGCACCACGCTCAAGGTGCTGGAGGATCTGACCGACGCGGAGGTCGCGGCGAAGCTGCCGGTCCATCTGCGTTACCTGCCCGACGCGATCGCAGCGTGAGGGAGAGCGGCATGTTCACCTTCTCCCTCACCGACATCGGCGCTGTGCTCGCCCGCGGTCGGGCCGACGCGGCCGCAAACGGCGGATTTCGCCTTCCGTATCAGGGAATATCCCCTGAAGCCGAGGCCAGAGCCGGCCTGTGGCTGGTCGGTGACGAGAGCGTATATGTTCTCTCGAACGGGCAACTCGCCGAGGGACAGCGTCCGCTCGTCATCTATGCCGAGGAGTGCGATCCGAAGACCAATCCGGATTACTGGCATTACAAGCGACGATATTTCGGTGGCGATGACGGGGTCGAATTCATCGACGCCGTCGAACTCGAAAAGCTCGTCCCGGCTCAGCCCGACGCGACGCATCTGCAGATCGTGATGGACGACGCGTCCATATCCATCAGCCTGATCCGCCGCTGACGCGGCGTTTGCCGCACCCTTCCAACAACTTCGCGACCGCCCCGCCCAGAGGCTCATCTCCAGCGGAACGATGGCGCTCGCCACTTTTCCAAGGAGAGCATTTTCATGTCCAACGATCCATTTTCGCTTGATCCGTCTGGCACCCTCGACATGTTCGGGAATACAGCCCTGTCGTCCGGGCTCGGCCTTGGCGTCACGGCCTTCGGTGATTTTGCACCCGAGACGGCCCCCGAACCTGCGAATGACGACGATCCCGATCCGACGCCGCCGGCGCCCGCACCGGCGCTGCCGATCGCGCTGCCCCAGAGGTCAGCACCACGCCGGCAGGGCGACCGTGCAAACTTCTATTTCGATGTCGGCGAGGATCGCGGCCTTGCTGCGTCCTGGAAGGAACGCGCCAGATTGAACGTGGCGGCCATTTTGACCGCGAACGAGATCGAGCGGCACAACATTCCGGTCACGCGCGAGCATCAGAAGCGATTGATCCGCTTCACCGGCTTCGGCGCCTCCGAGCTGGCCAACGGCATGTTTCGCCGTCCGGGTGAAGTAGAGTTTCGGGACAGCTGGGACGATCTCGCCCGTTCGCTCGAAAGTGCCGTCTCGGAGAGCGACTATTCCAGCCTGTCGCGTTGCACGCAGTATGCGCATTTCACGCCGGAGCTCATCGTTCGCGCGATCTGGTCCGGATTGCTGCGCTTGGGCTGGCGCGGTGGTCGCGTGCTGGAACCGGGCATCGGCACGGGCCTGTTTCCGGCGCTGATGCCGAGGGTGTATCGCGACAACAGCTATGTCACCGGCGTCGAGCTCGATCCGCTCACGGCGCGCATCGTGCGGCTGCTTCAACCGAAAGCGCGGATTATCGAAGGGGATTTCGCGCGAACCGATCTCTCGCCGATCTACGATCTCGCCATCGGCAATCCACCGTTTTCCGATCGCACCGTGCGCTCCGACCGGCAATATCGCTCGCTTGGTCTCAGGCTGCATGATTATTTCATTGCCCGGTCGATCGACCTTTTGAAGCCCGGCGCCTTTGCGGCCTTCGTCACCAGTTCCGGCACGATGGACAAGGCCGACGCGACAGCCAGGGAGCATATCGCCAGGTCCGCCGACCTGATCGCGGCCATCCGCCTGCCCGAAGGCAGCTTCCGCCGGGACGCCGGTACGAACGTCGTGGTCGACATCCTGTTTTTCCGCAAGCGCAAGGTCGCCGAGCCGGAGGGCGACCTGTCGTGGCTCGATCTGGAGGAAGTACGTCCGGCGACAGAGGACGAAGGCGCTATCCGCGTCAATCGCTGGTTCGCCGAACATCCCGGCTTCGTGCTCGGCGCCCACGCGCTGACGTCAGGCCCCTTCGGCGAGACTTATACCTGCCGCGCTCGCGCCGGCGTCGAGCTCGAAACGGCACTGAAGGCCGTCATCTCTCTCCTTCCGGAAGACCTTTACGACGGCGAGCCGACCAAGATCGACATCGACCTGGAGGAGGAGCTCGGGGAGATCGTTGATCTTCGGCCCAGAAACGAGAAGGTTCGTGAAGGCAGCTTCTTCATCGACACCAGGCACGGCCTGATGCAGATGGTCGACGGTTCGCCGGTCCAGATCAAGGTGCGCAAGGGTCGCACTGGCGAAGGTCTGACGGAAAAGCACGTCCGCATCATCAGCAAGCTGATCCCGGTTAGGGATGCGGTGCGCGAGGTGCTGAAAGCGCAGGAGCAGGACCATCCCTGGAGGGATATGCAGGTCCGCCTGCGCATTGCCTGGTCGTCGTTCGTCCGCGACTTCGGTCCGATCAACCACACGACGGTTTCGATCTCGGAGGACGAGGAAACCGGCGAGGTCCGGGAAAGCCACCGCCGACCGAACCTTCAGCCCTTCCTCGACGATCCCGATTGCTGGCTGGTCGCTTCCATCGAGGACTACGACCTCGAAACGGATACGGCCAGACCGGGGCCGATCTTTTCCGAACGGGTGATCTCGCCGCCTGCCGCGCCGGTTATCACCAGCGCCGCTGATGCACTGGCGGTCGTGCTCAACGAGCGCGGCCGCGTCGATGTCGACCACATCGCCGAGCTGCTGCACCGCGATCCGGAGGTGGTGATCGCCGACCTCGGCGAGGCCATCTTCCGCGATCCGACCGACGGTTCGTGGCAAACGTCCGACGCCTACCTCTCCGGCCCGGTCCGCACCAAGCTTGCGGCCGCGGAGGCCGCCGCTGCGCTGGATCCTGCTTTCGAGCGTAATGTCGCGGCACTTCAGGAGGTTCAGCCGGCCGATCTGCGTCCGGCCGATATCACCGCACGCCTCGGTGCGCCGTGGATCCCGGCGTCCGATGTCGTCGCCTTCGTCAAGGAGATAATGGGGACAGACATCCGCATCCATCATATGCCGGAGCTTGGATCATGGACGGTCGAGGCCCGGCAGCTTGGTTACACTGCCGCAGGCACCTCCGAATGGGGCACCAGCCGCCGCCATGCCGGCGAACTTCTGGCAGATGCGCTGAACAGCCGCGTGCCGCAGATCTTCGACACCTTCAAGGACGCCGACGGCGAGCGCCGGGTGCTGAATGTCGTCGACACGGAAGCGGCCCGCGACAAGCTGCAGCGGATGAAGGAGGCGTTCCAGAATTGGGTCTGGTCAGACCCTGATCGCACCGACCGGTTGGCGCGGGTCTATAATGACCGCTTCAACAACATCGCGCCGCGCAAATTCGACGGCTCCCATCTGAATTTACCCGGCGCCTCTGGCGCCTTCGTTCTTTATGGGCATCAGAAACGCGGCATCTGGCGGATCATCTCCTCCGGCTCCACCTATCTCGCCCATGCCGTGGGTGCCGGCAAGACGATGACGATGGCAGCCGCCATCATGGAGCAGCGGAGGTTGGGCCTGATCGCCAAGGCGATGCTGGTCGTTCCCGGCCACTGCCTCGCACAGGCGGCACGCGAGTTCCTGGCGCTCTATCCCTCGGCGAACATCCTCGTCGCCGATGAGACCAACTTCACCAAAGACAAGCGTCAACGTTTCCTGTCGCGGGCTGCGACGGCTGTCTGGGATGCGATCATCATCACGCACTCCGCGTTCAGGTTCATCGGCGTGCCATCCGCCTTCGAACAACAGATGATCCACGACGAGCTGCAGCTCTACGAGGACCTGCTGACCAAAGTTGAAGACGAGGACCGGGTCTCCCGCAAGCGGCTCGAGCGGCTGAAAGAGGCCTTGCAGGAGCGGCTGGAATCTCTCTCCACCCGCAAGGACGATCTTCTGACCATCTCTGAAATCGGCGTCGACCAGATCGTCGTCGACGAGGCGCAGGAGTTCCGAAAACTCAGCTTCGCAACCAATATGTCGACGCTGAAGGGCATCGATCCAAACGGTTCGCAGAAGGCCTGGGACCTCTATGTGAAATCCCGTTACATCGAGACGAAGAATCCGGGCCGGCCGCTCGTGCTTGCCTCCGGCACCCCGATCACCAACACGCTCGGCGAGATGTTTTCGATCCAGCGCCTGCTCGGCTACGAGGCCTTGCGTGAGCGCGGGCTTCACGAGTTCGACGCCTGGGCGAGCAATTTCGGGGATGAACGCACCGAACTGGAGCTTCAGCCATCCGGCAAATACAAGCCGGTCAGCCGCTTCGCCAGTTTCGTCAACGTCCCCGAACTGATTGCTATGTTTCGGGCCTTCGCCGACGTGGTGATGCCGGAGGATCTTAAAGCGCACGTCAGGGTGCCGGAGATCGCGACGGGCAAGCGGCAAATCCTGACCGCCGCGCCAACGCCTGCCTTCAAAGCCTACCAGCAGATCCTCGAAACCCGCATCAAGGCGATCGAGATGCGCGAGGGGCCGGTGCAGCCCGGTGACGACATCCTGCTGTCCGTCATTACCGACGGCCGCCATGCCGCGATCGACCTCCGCCTGGTCATGCCGGCCATGGATGACGAGGCGGAGAACAAGCTCAATCTCCTCGTCCGCAATGCCTTCCGTATCTGGAAGGAAACTTCGGAGAACAGCTATCTGCGCCCGGACGGCAAAGCCTACGACCTGCCCGGCGCCGCGCAGATGATCTTTTCCGATCTTGGCACGATCAATGTCGAGAAGACCCGTGGCTTCTCGGCTTATCGATGGATCCGCGACGAATTGATCCGCATGGGCGTGCCGGCGACCGAAATCGCCTTCATGCAGGATTACAAGAAGACCGAGGCGAAGCAGCGCCTGTTCGGCGACGTCCGCGCCGGCAAGGTCCGCTTCCTGATCGGCAGTTCCGAAACGATGGGCACCGGCGTCAACGCCCAGCTTCGCCTGAAGGCCCTGCATCATCTCGATGTGCCGTGGTTGCCGTCGCAGATCGAGCAGCGGGAGGGCCGCATCGTGCGTCAGGGCAACCAGCACGACGAGGTCGATATCTATGCTTACGCCACGCAGGGAAGCCTCGACGCGACGATGTGGCAGCAGAACGAGCGCAAGGCCCGGTTCATCGCCGCGGCACTCTCTGGCGATACCTCCATCCGCCGGCTCGAAGATCTGAACGAAGGTCAGGCGAACCAGTTCGCCATGGCCAAGGCGATTGCCAGTGGTGACGAGCGCCTGATGCAGAAAGCGGGCCTGGAAGCCGATATTGCCCGACTTGAGCGCCTGCGCGCCGCCCATGACGACGACCTGTTCGCCGTGCGCCGGCAGCTTCGCGATGCCGAGCGTGAGATCGAGACGGCAAACCGCCGTATCGGCGAAATCGGCCAGGACATCGAACGGCTGGTTCCGACCTCCGGCGATGCCTTCACCATGACCGTGATGGGCAAGCCATACACGGAGCGGAAGGATGCCGGTCGGGCGTTGATGAAGGAGATCCTCACCCTCGTCCAGCTCGGACAAGAGGGCGAGGTTCACATCGCGTCGATCGGCGGCTTTGATATCACCTATGAAGGCGAGCGCTTCGGCCGGGGTGACAACTACCACTACCAGACCCTGCTTCAGCGCACCGGCGCGGATTATGAGATCGATCTGCCGGTGACCGTCACGCCGCTTGGGGCCATCTCCCGCCTCGAGCATGCACTCGGCGGGTTCGAAGAGGAGCAGGAACGTTATCGCCTGAGGTTGGATGAGTACCAGCGGCGGCTTTCCTCCTACCAGTCGCGTCAGGGTGGCACCTTCGCCTTTGCCGACGAACTGGCTGAGAAGCGCCAGAAGTTGCGTGAGGTCGAGGAGGCGCTGGCGAAGTCTGCGCGCGGTGATGCCGAGGCCGAGGAAATTGCCGCTTAGCACGTTTCTGACGTGGCTTCTGACCTTGCCCTGTCTCGCTCTCGAAGGATAAGGATGGGCAACGCAGGAGCGCCTCAACGGAGAGCGGAAATCTGCTGTCAAGGATGCCAGGATCAGTCAATGGCGTGGATAGAATATTCGAAACTCGGCTTCTGCGACGCACTACCCGAGGAAATTCGCGGGACGATCGAGATGATGGCGCCGCAATTCCTTGCCGAAGCCTGGCCCGTGCGGTTTGTCGCGCTGCTGTCGATGTTGGAGGAGATCACAGCTCAGGTGGAAGAGGCTGGTCGTCCGTTTGTCGTCAACAATTGGGTGATCATCGTCAGCGGCTTGCTGGAACATCTGCCACGCGATCTGTCGTCGCCTGAATGCCTGGCCCTGATGCGCCACAGCGCCCTCGAGTCATTCCGGCAAAGTGCTATGCGAGAGTCACCGTGCGTGGACCAGCACGATGAACTCTTGCGGAGCAAATATCCGCAGTGGTCGGTAGTCGAGGACTTCCTCCGGGAATATGAAACATGGGCTGCGAAACAATCGCTGATAAAACCCCACTAGCAGTGATACGGATACGCAGACAGGCAAGGTCAAGTGGTTCCGACGTCTTCCTGCACCTGAGCAATAAAGCCGATCCCGCCTGCCCGGTAATTCAGCCCGGCTTTGCGCCTTCAGTATGTGGTGGAGTGCAAGGACAGCACGGTCACAGCTAAGGATGTCCGCTCTTTATCGGCCACCATGCCCGGCATGGAGACGGATATCAACGACGAATCCGAGAGGGGATAAATCCCTACACCATGGGCCAGGCAGAACCTGCAGGCGCCTTCGATTGTCCGTGCTGCCTCGCGTTTCCCTCACCCGTCTGAAAAAGTAAGAGGAGGAAAGCAAGGAGAAAACCCTTTCGCAGACCGGTCGACCCGTCGCCGCTGGCGCTCAACCGCCCCCTCCTCATCCCTGCCGGTCGTTCTCGCAAGGCTTCGCCCCGCTCGCCCTGACCGGCAGGGCCGCTCGGGCGCAGTTGCGCCGGTCTGCCCGCCCTGCGGTCCGGGAGATGTCTTCGGAAAGAACTGAAGGCGGACAAGAGCCGGCGATGTGCCGGTTCCGAAACCCCGGAAGGAGCAAATCCCATGCAGATCCTCAAACTCGATCCCCGCGCGCTGAAGGACAATCCCGACGACGCGCGCCGTTCCAAATCGTCGCCGCAGGCCGACGCACTGCTTCTGGCGACGGTGAAGGCGGTCGGCATCATCCAGCCGCCCATCGTATCGCCGCAGACGGATGGTGGGAACGGCTATATCATCCAGGCTGGCCATCGCCGTGTCCGGCAGGCGATCGTCGCCGGCCTCGAGGAAATCGAGGTGATCGTCCGCGAGGCGGCCAACGATAACGGTGCCATGCGTTCGATGGTCGAGAACATCGCGAGAGAACCTCTCAACGGGGTGGACCAGTGGCGCGGCATAGAACGGCTCGTTGCGCTGGGCTGGACGGAGGAAGGGATCGGCGTTGCGCTCGCCCTGCCGGTTCGCCAGATCAGGAAACTCAGGCTACTCGCCAATGTGCTGCCGGCCATGCTCGACCATATGGCGCTCGGTGACATGCCGAACGAGCAGCAGCTCCGCACCATCGCCGCAGCCTCGCTCGACGAACAGAAAGAGGTGTGGAAGGCGCACAAGCCGAAGAAGAACGAGCGGGCGGACTGGTACAATATCTCCCGGGCGCTCTCGAAGACGCGCATGTATGCGAAGGATGCGAGCTTCGGTGACGATCTCGCCGCCGCCTACGGCATCGAGTGGGTAGAGGACCTGTTTTCGCCGGCTGACGAAGACACGCGCTATACCACCAATGTCGAGGCTTTCCTTGGCGCCCAGCAGGAATGGATGACCAACAACCTTCCGAAGAAGGGCTCGATCGTCGAGGTCAACAACTGGGGTCAACCGGAACTGCCGAAGAAGGCCGAACGCGTTTACGGCAAGCCTTCGAAGTCCGACCATGTGGCCATGTATCTCGACCGCGACGGCAAGGTGCAGTCAGTTGCTTTCCGCATGCCGGAGGACAGGCAAGCGAAGGGCAAGTCCGGCGTCTCCGCGACAGGCGGGCAGGGCGATGTCCATGACGGCAGGATCATCGACACGCCGAAGCCGCGTCCCGACGTCACGCAGAAGGGCCATGACATGATCGGTGCTTTCCGCACCGACGCCCTGCACGAGGCGCTCGGCCGCGCGCCGATCGAGGACGACATGCTCATGGCCTTGCTCGTTCTCGCTTTTGCCGGCCAGAATGTCCGCGTCGACTCTGGCTCCAACGACGCCGTGTTCGGACCGAAGCGTTTCCGGCGCCATGCCGCACGTCTGTTTTCCCAGGACGGAAAGCTCGCCTTCGATACGGAGACGGTGCGCGTCGCCGCCCGCTCCATGTTGATCGACGTCCTGTCGTGCAGGCGCGGCATGTCGAACAGCGGTGTCGTTTCCCGCATCGCCGGTGAAGCCATCGGCGCCGACGGGTATCTCACGAACATGGGCTCGGAAGATTTCCTGTTGTGCCTGTCGCGGCAGGCACTGGAAGCGGCGGCGAAGGAGGCCAATGTGCTCCCCCGCCAGAAGGTGCGGGAAACCCGTGCGGCCCTGGTCGACCACTTCAAGGAAGGTCATTTCGTTCATTCGTTGGCGCTTTTCGCGCCCGATCCGAATGATGTCGCCGATCTGATCAAGCATGCCGACACCCTCGACGACGAGGAAGCCCAGGTTGACGCCGCAGAGGATGGCCTCGACGCGCCCGTTGAGGGCGCCGCGGTCGATACGGAGACGGGTGGAGATACTGGTGAAGGCGCTCCGGGCGGTGGCCGCCCCGCCGCTGAAGGTGACGGTCTCGGTCCGTTCGAAGGCGGGGACGATCTGCCCGACACCTTCGACGATGCTCCGGCGACAACCGATCCCGACGATGAGCAGGCCGCCTATCGCGTCGCGGCGGAATAGCCGCACGCCCCACTTTCCTTCCGAATGATGTTCCGCCGCCGGTGATCTCCATCGGCGGCGGTTTCGTTTTCGCAACCCCTCGAAACTCAGGGAGAACTTGCATGTCAGCGCATATCGCATTTATGGCACCCATCGGCTCCTTCATCGCCTGGTCGGATGGCACGCCGCAGCCACCCGAACGCCATCGCAGGAAGCTGTCTGCATGGCAGAGCAATAACAGCAGCGGCCGGTTGATCCGCAAGCAGGACGAACGAGCCGCCGGCAACATCATCCTGCCAGCTAATTTTACGCTTCATGAGGCCGACCACGGCGCTGGTGGCGTCATCGCCATCCGCGTCCACCGCAGCTTTTCGCTGGAAACAAGTCTGACGTTCACGATCGTCGAACGGCCTGCCATCGGCAGTTGCCGGGTCTTCGACCGCGCCGGCGACAATGCCGAGCTCGTCCATCTCGCAGCGAACCGCCAAGTCGCAGAGGAATGGCTGTCCCGACATGGTTATCCTCATGCCGTGCTGGAGGTCGTCACTGCGGATGAGGTCGCAGCCGCCGTCGTGGAAGGGAGGGCGGCAGCATGAACACCAGCCCTGTCATGACCGAAGCCAATGATACCTCCCGATATCCGGAGGTCTCTTTTGGGCGATCCGCCGACGGGTTTCCGGTCGCCCGCTTGCACGACACGGCGTTCGCGATGTTGCCTAGCCGTGAAGGCCGGCACTATCTTGCCACTGGCTGGAAGATCGCCCGGCCGTTCGCCGAGTGGCGGCGATCCGACTTCTACGGTCATTCCGGCGAACTCGCCGACGAGGCGGCGTTTCGTGCACGCGTAATCGAGAACGCCGAACATCAACGCGAACGGCAGGCACTTGGCCGCTGCGAGATCTTCACCCGTGTCCATACGCCCTGGGGAATGTCGCAGCGCACGATCGTCTATGCGGAGGGCGTCGAGTGCCATTCCACCGCCGGGCACGGCGGCTTCAAGCTCTCGGCTGAGCGCAACCGAAAGGTTCACCCGCTGCTGCGGTCGAAAGACGGCTTCTATGAGGAGGACTCCGCTTGGGCGATCGTCGCGATCACCTTCCCCTTCCTGTTCACCGCGTTCGAACGCCGCTGCGCGGAACGGTCGATCAAGGATTGGTGGCCCGACGCCTGGGAAACCATCTTCGGCACGACCCTGGCGCCCGGTGAATCTCATGTGAAGGACCGTCGCGCTTTCGAGGCGGCCCATGCCGGTGACTGGATCGTCATCTCCGCCCTTCGCTCTGATCATCATCCCGGCATGACCGAAGTGATCGCCACGCGCGGCGGGAAGCGGGAGCACAATACCGGGGAACGACGTTTTCTCGTGCCGTCTGCCGAATACGAACCGGGCCGTTTCGGTTTCGTCATCGATGTCGATCGTCATCGGTCCTATGACGGGCCGTCGAGCTTTGTCGTCTGGCAGGGGAGGGAGACATCATGACCCGGTCCCCGGAACGTCAGGCGTTGCTTTTCCGGATGGAAGAGGCCCGCCGCCAGACTCAACGCCAGCTCGACATGATCGACCGGCAGATTACCGCCAAGATGACGGCTCTCGTCCCGTCGCTCGGGCGGCGCCGAAGCGGATACCGGCGGGGTAAACCGCCCGCGCCGGAAGCCTTCCTCGCCCGCTATCGCTCCAGTCTGGCGGCGATCACCGCGGAACGGCAGCCGGAGATCGATGCTCTTGCCCGCAAGCTCACGCGCCAGGAGGCGGCCATCGCCGCTTTCCAGGCGCGACCGGAATTCAATGCTTCCGCCCGGGGCCCGGAACGAGAATGTCGTCACCACCGTCGTGAGAGGAGCGCGCCATGAGGCGCGTTGACGCCGAGCCGCTTCCACCTCTGACCGAGGAAGAGGTGAATGCCCTTCAGGATTATGCCGCCAGACACGGCCGCTCGTGGAAGCGCATCCTGAACCACGCCTGGATGGGCGAAGCGCCCCATGACGATGTCGGGATATTGCGCCGACTTCGCAACACGCACGGCCCCACCTGGCTTGATCGTTACCGCTTGCCCAAACGGTAGCGCACCCCGTCAACGCTTGCGCACGAATTCCGTGCGCAGGACCAGCCCCTTGATCGCGTCGTGGCGGCAATCGATCTCTTCCGGATTATCGGTGAGCCGGATCGACCTGATGACGGTGCCCTGCTTCAGCGTCTGGCCGGCGCCCTTGACCTTCAGGTCCTTGATCAGCACGACGGAGTCGCCGTCGGCGAGAACATTGCCGGAGGCATCGCGGACTTCGGCTGCCTTCGCCTTCTCCGCGGCAAGTTCGGAGGCCGGCCGCCATTCCCCGGTTGCTTCGTCATAGACGTAATCGTCGTTGCTCTGGTCGCTCATCTGTTGTGCCCCTTCCGTAGGAGACCTTGCAACGGCCCCGCATGTCAGGAGCGCATCTATCGCGGAAAGCCGCCGAGAGCAAACCGCCGCCGCTTTCCCATCGAGAGCGCCTCGCAGACCAGCGGACATCAGGAGGGCGGCAAAGCACTCCGAACCTGGTGATCGAAGCTCTTCCGGCAGATGGGAACTGGTTTGGCGCGCGCCTTGCCTGATTTCCTCTTCGGCTCTGGCATCCGATGTCTATCCCTTTGCCGATCTGCCCTTCGCTTTCGTTGCGGTCTGAACCGGCTGCCGGTCGTTTCAAGGCCGCTGTCGCGCCGCGGGGCGGCCGGTCATGCCGCTTGTCGCAGAGCAGGAACGCGGGCCTCGCAGGTCTCAAAGACCCGCTTGCCCGCGCACCGGCTCCGCTCGATCTGGCCTGACCGGACCCTGAAACGCCCGGCTTGCGCCGGCTCCTCTTGACCGCACCGAAGGGCAGAACGGCCAAGGGGCCGGAACCGCTTCGGGAAAACCGAAAAAGGAAACCATCATGGCAAAGCCCGCAACCCAGTCCCGCCAATCCGCCCGCGTCCTCCAGCTCCGCAAGGGCGCCACCATCGAAATGGTCCGCCTGACATGCCCCGATGAAACGCAGGCGCTCCGGATCGCCGAGAGCTTCGGGACCGCCATTCTCGACAGCGACGGCATCCGCGACATGCATGAGCGCCTGATCGTCGAGACCGCCACGGGCCTTTCCGAGGGCTTAAGCGAACGGGCGATGCAGATCCATCTGCAGCGCATCGTCGGCGCTTATGTCGGATCCGCTCATGGCGCCGGCCAGTTCTACTCGCGCGCCGTCACTGAGGCGCGTGACGCCACCGCCAAGGGGGCCGCCGAAGCGCGCGACGAGGATCTCGACGGTCCTGTCGGCTATGACAGTGCCGCCCAGCGCAAGCGCGAGTTCGCGGCCGACATGGGCGTTCAGGCGCACGCGCTCCGGATGGCCGCCGAAGGTGCCGTCGCCGCCTACGAACAAATCGTCGGCGAGGCATGGAAGCCCTTCGACCGGCCTGTCGACAATCCGGGCCAGTCCCTCGACCGCAAAGCGGCCGCGGCGCAGATGTCGGCCTTCGATTGAGGCCGACCTGGCGGGGCTTCGGCTCCGCCTTCATCGTATCCAGGAAGAAGCCGTCTCCTCGCGGGGCGGCTTTCCGTGTTTCTACGTCGCGGCGAAGTCGCATCAGGAGAGGTGAGAGAGAAAGAAATCGGGGCAAGAGAAAGCCGCCATCGCGGCCCGTCCCTTCTGTCGGTCCTGCAGGAGCCGACGACAGGCGCAACGGCTACGCCGTCCTTCTCTTCGTTCCGGCCGTTCCGGTGCGCATGCCGCCTGACTGCTCCTGCCATCGGCCCTCCGCGACGGGCCGCGATGGGCGCGGCCGCACACGGAGGTCAGAAGAATGAGCAGGAAATCAGAAAGCGCGAGGATTGACATCTATGCACGGATCACGGAGCGGATCATCGCTGATCTGGAGAAGGGGGTGCGCCCGTGGGTGCAGCCGTGGAGTGCCGGCAACATGTCGGGCCGGATCACCCGGCCGCTGCGCCACAACGGACAGCCATATACGGGGCTGAATGTCCTCCTGCTCTGGTCCGAGAGTATCGCCAGCGGGTTCATGTCGGCGACTTGGATGACGCTGCGCCAGGCGAACGAACTCGGCGCCCATGTGCGCAAGGGCGAAAGCGGCGCAACCGTGGTCTATGCCAGCCGCTTCACGAAGACAGAAAAGGATGCCGGCGGCGGTGAAGTCGAGCGCGACATTCCGTTCCTCAAGGCGTACACGGTGTTCAATTGCGATCAAATCGAGGAGCTTCCGGGTCACTACTATCGCCGCTCTGAACCCGTCGGAGAGCCGCTCGAGCGCATTGAGCACGCAGATCGTTTCTTCGCCAATACCGGCGCGGTGATCCGGCATGGTGGGTCACAGGCCTTCTATCAGCCATCCAGCGATAGCATTCAGATGCCGGGTTTCGAGACGTTCCGGGATGCCGAGAGTTACTACGCCGTCCTCGGACACGAGGTCACCCACTGGGTCGGCGCAAGCCATAGGCTGAACAGAGATCTCAGCCGCTACCATAAGGATCGCACGGATCGCGCGCGCGAAGAGCTTTGTGCCGACATAGGGGCATGTTTCCTCTGCGCCGATCTCGGGATCGTCCCGGAACTGGAGCCGCGGCCGGATCACGCGAGCTATGTGGCCTCGTGGTTGAAGCTGCTCGACGGTGACCGCCGGGCAATCTTCCAGGCGGCCGCACATGCGCAACGCGCTGTCGCCTATCTTCATGACCTCCAGCCGAATGCGGAGACCGGGCGGCAGGCCGCCTGATGCTTTCCGCCTCGGAGATCGACGGGGAGGGCGAGACGCCTTCCCCGTCGGCCGCGCGACCTTCGTGTCACCCGTTGGAGAAACCTTGCAGATATGGGCGAGGCGATCTACATTACTTCCTGAATTTATCTACATGGAGTGACCCATGCCGATCAACGTCAACAATCCTGAAGCGGACGCGCTCACGCGCAAGTTCGCGCATATGGCTGGCGTCAGCATTACCGACGCCATCGTGATTGCCATGAAAGAGGCGATCGAACGCCGCCGTCACCAGGAGACGCCGCTGCAAACCGCTGCCCGCCTCCGCGAACAACATGGCATCAAACTCGATGAGGCTCAGAGACAGCCGCTTCCGCGCGAAGCCTATGACGAATTGTGGGAAAGCTGATGTTCGTCGATGCCTGCGCCATCATCGCGCTGCTCTCCGACGAGCCGGAAGCGGAGCGTGTCTCCAATGCGATCGCGTCCGCGAATGCCGCCTTCACATCCCCCGTTGCCGTGCTTCAGGCGGTGCTCGGCCTTGCCCGCCCCGACAAGTTCGGCCTCGCCGTGGCGGAGGTGGAACCGATCGTCATCGAGTTCCTCGATGAGCGCGGGATCGAAATCCGCGATCTTCCGCCTGCGGACGCGACGACCCGGATCGCGCTTTCCGCCGCGCATCGTTATCGCGCAGGCCGCCGGGGCCTCAATCTCGGCGACTGCCTGCATTACGCATGCGCCAAATATTACAACGTGCCCATTCTGGCGACGGCAGATGAGTTCAGACAGACAGACATCGAAACCGTGCCCTGATGCGGCCAGCCAGGGCGGCTGGTTCCGGGCGAAGGTGCAGGAGGCCCTGGAAGATTCCCGGCCAGACACTCCCGACGAGAGGGCCGAAGCTCATTTCGCCGAGCGACGTCTAACGGCGCGTGCAGTGTCGGCGATCATCACGTGTAGGCCCCTCTGATCGAGCGGGCGCAGTCGGCAGGCACGCGGAACGAGCCCCGCCGCGCGACGGCGGATCAGGTGTGGTCGATATAGGCACGCCGCGAGCCTGTTGGTTTCGAAGCGCTCCCATCCTTTCTTCTCGACCGGCCTCCAGGGAGGTGCGGTGAGACCTCGGTCGCCGGCTTGTCCGAGAATACGCGGCCGATGCAAGAGCCGCCATGCGATCGGTGCCGGTCAGCGCGTTCGCCGGTGAGATGACGCGGATGGGGCGTCGGTGAGGGATCGACTGACACGGCGGGCTGTGCAGACGGGAGCCATCGTGAGAGAGCGGTGCCATCACCGCGGTCGCCGTCGGGGATCGCCGATGAACTCCGGGCCTTAAGCCGGGTTCCTTCCCGATTGAAGCGGGGCGCACCCGCGCAGACCTCGATGAATCTGGTGTGACCGAAGGACGACTTCGTCTCGATCGCCATCCCGCAACGGCCATCCGCAACTTTCTTCCCCTGCGAACTGCGTTCGCATTCCTCGCGGTCCAAGAAAGCCGCTCCCGGCCGCCCTCCACTTCGTTTCGGCCCAGAGGGTGCAGTGTCGATCGCCCCCGGTCCTTACACCGCCATCGAGGCCGCGACAGGTGCGGCCCGAACAAACCGAAAAGGATCACGACAATGGCAGTCATCGGCGAATTCACCACCAACGGCAACAACTCGATCATCGGCAACGTCCGCACGCTCACGGTCAGCATGAAGGCCCGCCTGAACCCCATCGAGCGCGTCTCGCGCGACGCCCCGGACTTCCGCATCACCGCCGGCAACGGCGTCGAGGTCGGCGCGGGCTGGAAGGCGGTCTCCAACGACGGCGAGGAATACATCTCGGTCAAGCTGGACGACCCGAGCTTCAACGCCCCGATCACCGCGGCCCTTTGGCCGAGCGAGAAGGAAGGGGAATACGCCCTCATCTGGAACCGCCCGAAGCGGGAGGCCTGATCCCCACCCCGAGGGGCTCCGCCAAATGGCGGGGCTCTTCTCCTTGCGCAAGAGGAAGCCGGTCGCGGGCGTCGAGCCCGCTTCCGGCTTTTCGGGTGTGATACGGAGAGGTGGGGGTCTGCTCAGAGCGCCCGAGGATGCCATGGCGGACCGAAGGCGTCCAGCACGAGCGGTACCCCCAAAATGCTGGCGCATTTCGGCTCCCCCACTCGCCGGCTCCGCCGGTCGCGTTCCGCGCTCCTGGACTCCTCCGCTCCGCCATGACGCGCGGCGTCGTCTTTCACAAACGTCAAGGAGACGACGATGACGATTTCTCTCGAAATGCAAATCGAGGAATTGAAAGCTGAACTCAGGGCCGTTCTGGACGCGAGCGAGCGCCGCCAGATTGCCGCGGAGCTGGAGATGGCGCTGGCCGAGCTTGCCGTCATCGAGCCCGAGCAGGACGGCCGCATCGGCGGGGAGCCTCCTTTCTAGGAGACTTCCATAGTGCTGCCGATCTCAGCAGCCCACTCGTCTCAGCCGTTTAGTGCGTCCTTGACCGCCTTGCCCGGCGTGAACGTCAGCTTCTTCGAAGCAGCGATTTTGATCGTTGCACCGGTTGCGGGATTGCGGCCATCGCGCTCCGGGGTCTCCTTGACCTTGAACTTGCCGAAGGAGGGAATCGATGTTTCCGCGCCAGCCTTTGCGGCCTCGGCGATCTGGCCGAAGACGCTTTCGACGATTGCCTTGGCCTGTGCCTTGGTCAGGTTCTGCTCAGCGGCAATCTTGTCGGCGATTTCGTTGGTGGTGGTCATGAAGGCCAGTCTCCTCTGCTTGTGGATGTCCTTCAGCTATGACGATGAAGGTGTGGCGCCGATAGAGGTCCGAATGCTGGAAGTGTTGCCAGATGCGAGAAAACCACAGGAAACAGCAGCCTCGGGATGTTGAAGGTGTGTCATTCGGCGCAGCGAACGTTGCGATAACCCCGCTTTCGTTTCGTACGTTCGAGGCGCGACAGCGCTGTATCCGCATCTTCTTGAGAGTCGAAGGTTTCCATCATCGTCTGACCGTTAGATCCGATCCGGCCCCAGTTGCGGATGACGGAGGCGCCACCAAACAGGGTCGGCTGGATCGCGAGCATATAGAAGCGCCGCATATTCTGTGTAGCGTCGATACGGTGAAGATGAACCAGGCGTGTTTCCTCGTTTTGCATGCCCGGATTCTCGCGTCTTTGCGAGCCCGCGTCCAACGACTTCCATGAATCGGTGCGGTGTGATCGATTCATCTCGCTGATGGTTTTCCCTTCCGGAGGAAGAGGGGCGTGGGCGAGGCGGCTTTGCCGCACGGCTCTATGCGCTGGAGCGCACCGAACCCGCCAAGCGGTTTCGTCCCATGCGGGTTGCGATCCTCTCGCGGATCGGCTTACGCCGGCATCAGACAAAGCCCGTTTGAGCGCGGCTCTCATCCACCTCTCTCTTCTTCGCGATGGAACCTGTTCTGCCCGACGCAGGCCTTCATGTCGTCGCGCCGGAACCAGATGGCTCGACCGCATCTGAGCGGCGGATTGCCTGATGTGAAGACGATCTGTTCGTCGCTGCGCATGCGCAGCACTTCGTGCGGCATGATCAGTGGCCGACGGCTGAGCTGCTTCGATCGCGATCGCGACGATCCCTTCATCCCGGTCGAATGGTTTGTCTGGTCGACCTCGACCGTCGTGTCGCCGCAGCGTTTCGAGATGTAGTCGGCCGTGTCCGGATCATTGATCGCGGCGAACGAGATCCACGACGCGGACTCGAACCATTTGCTGGTCGCGTCACGGCCGCCATAGGCTTCGCGCATCTGGCCGATAGACTGGAAGATCATGGTGAGCGTGATGCCGTATTTGCGACCGGCGTCGCGCGCGGTTTCGAGGATGCGCAGATAGCCGAGGCGCGCGACCTCGTCGAGCAGGAAGAGCGTGCGTCCCTTGACCTTGCCATTGCGGTTATAGATGGCGTTCAGCAGCGAGCCGATGACGACGCGCGCCAGTCCCGGATGGGCTTCCAGGACCTTGAGGTCGAGCGCGATGAACAGGTCCGCTCCGCCCTCCGCGAGATCATCGGTCGAGAAACTGTCGCCTGACACGAGCGCCGCATAGTTCGGATAGGACAGCCAGTGCGTTTCCTTCACCGCATTGGCGTAGACGCCGGAAAACGTCTCCGGTGTCATGTTGACGAACACGGCAACGTTCTCCTTCACGAACTCGGATTCCGACTGCTCGTAGATCCGCGTCAGGCGCTCGCGCAGCTTCGGCTCCGGCTCGGAAAGATTGGCCCTTACTCGGCGCAGCGTCTGGTCCTTCTCGTCCGTGTGGCCGGAAAGGCAGACGTCGGCGATCAGCGCCGTCAGGAGCTGCATGGCGGATGCCCGGAAGAAGTCGTCGCGGGCCGACGCGGTGCGCGCATTGTCGGTCATGATCCAGGTCGCGACCGCGACAATATCCTCTTCCTTCGTGTTGCCGTGACGGCCGATCCAGTCGAGCGCGTTGAAACCGATCGCGGGCGTGGCGGGATCGAGCACGATCACGTTGCGTCCAGCCTTGCGCCGGTGATCGACAACCATCGGCGCAACCTCGCTCGACGGGTCGAGCACGACGAGGCCGCCGCCCCATTTGAGCGCGGTCGGGATCGTCACGGATGTCGTCTTGAAGCCGCCCGAGCCGGCGAAGACGATACCGTGCGACGAACCGAACGAGCCGTCGAAGCACAAAAGTGGAGACTTGCCGCCGGCGCCCCAGCTCCGCGCCTCATCGGCCCGGAACGGCATGGCCGCTACGCTGTCCTTGTCGACACGGTAGCGTTCACCGATCACGATGCCGCCGGCATCGGGAAACAGCCTGGCGGCGTCAGCCACCTTCATCCAGTCGGCCTCGCCGTGCACGGCCCGCTTCCCCGCGATCCGCCGCGGCGTTGCTTTCGCGAAGGCGCCGTTCCCCCTGATCGCGACGCGCAGTGCGAAAATTCCTGTGAAGACGGCCGCGCATGCGCCAAGCATCGCCGATGGATCAGTGTAGGCGAACACCGACTGGCCGTGAGGCACCCGATCGACGAGAGCGTGGAGCCGCCACCCCTCGCGTGCGATCGCTGCGATGCAGACGACGGAAGCACCAGCCAATACGTTCAAACCGGCAGTCTTGATGTTGGCCGCGCCCGCCGTCGCGAACAGGGCAATCACGCCGATCGCGGCCGCGGCCGCGTAGGGCAGGGCGAGACCGATCCGCCCGAGCATCAGTTTCGCCTGAGGCGATGCTCCGAAATCCGAGAGCCAGGTCTCAATGCCCAGCATTGCCAACATGGTGGTGATCATCAATGCCGCGGGCAGGGTCGCAAGAAGGAGCCTATTCACCGTCAGGACCAAACGACTCCGCACCGATTGCGGTCAGGCGCGAGCGCTCCGTTTCGTCACCGCGGATACGCCCGGCAGCATCGATCAGCAGCCCCAGCAGCAGCGCCCGTTTTTCGTAGCGCAGGCCGGCCTTCACAATCAGGCCGCCCAGCTCGATTTTTTCGCGCGTGTCCTTCTTACGGGCATCGGTCGATGTCGTTCGCCGCATCCGCTCAAGCCTCGCCAGAGCCGCCCGCATCCGCGCCAGACGCGACCGCCGTGGACGTGTCGCCGCCGGTCCTGCCGTCGCCGGCATTCTTCTTTCCGGTCGTCTGTCCCTTGCCTCCGCGAAACCGTCCGGCGATGTCCTCGAACGCCGCCTGAAGTGCGGCTTCCTCGATCTCGATCTCGCCGAGACCGGCCTTCAGCGCGATTCTGCCGATGCGCTCGGCCTCGCGTGTTTCTGCTGCTTTGAGCTGCTCCTGGAGCCTGGCGATTTCTTCCCTGATCTTCGATGACGGTTTCTTCATGCCGGTGGCACTCCCTGGCTGTCTTGGCGTTGCATGCGCGACGCCAAAACTCCTCCGGATGCCCTTGGAAGGAAATGTGCAGATTTGCACGTCGGCAAGGCCTACACTTTGGAGGATGATCCCGGCCGTTCCGAAGGAGCGGTTCCAAGGGCGCAATTATACGTCGCTGACGCGACGCCTTGCGTTGGGCTCTGAATGGCCTGGCCAGCTCCGACGAACGAGGTTCGAACCAGGAGCTTTTGTCGCCGTGGCCATTGCCCACTTCTCCGTCAGCATCGTCAGCCGCGGCGACGGCCGCAGCGCCGTGCTGTCGGCGGCCTACCGGCACTGCGCCAGGATGGAATACGAGCGCGAGGCCCGCACGATCGACTACACCCGCAAACAGGGGCTCCTGCACGAGGAGTTTGTCTTGCCCGTCGACGCCCCGAAATGGGCGCGGATGCTGTTAGCCGATCGCTCGATTCCGGGAGCCTCCGAAGCCTTCTGGAACAAGGTCGAGGCCTTCGAGAAGCGCTCCGATGCGCAACTCGCCAAGGACCTGACCATCGCGCTGCCACTGGAACTGACGCCCGAGCAGAACATCGCGCTCATACGGGATTTCGTGGAGAAACATATCCTCGCCAAGGGCATGGTCGCGGACTGGGTCTATCATGACAACCCCGGTAATCCGCATATCCACCTGATGACGACATTGCGGCCGCTCACCGAGGACGGATTTGGCGCGAAGAAGATGCCGGTTCTCGGCGAAGACGGGCAACCGTTGCGCAACAAGGCGGGAAAGATCGTCTACGAGCTCTGGGCCGGCGGGACGGATGACTTCAGTGCTTTTCGTGACGCCTGGTTCGAGCGTCTCAACCATCACCTGGCGCTGAACGGGATCTCGCTGCGCGTCGACGGCCGCTCCTACGAGAAGCAGGGCATCGATCTTGAGCCGACCATCCATCTCGGCGTCGGGGCAAAGGCCATCGAGCGCAAGGCGGAGAGGCAAGGCGTCCGGGCGGAGCTGGCACGGATCGAGCTGAACGAGAAACGCCGCAGCGAAAATACCCGCCGTATTCTGCGCAATCCCGCGATCGTGCTCGACCTGATCACGCGGGAGAAAAGCGTCTTCGACAGCCGGGATGTCGCGAAGGTTTTGAACCGGTATGTCGACGATCCGGCCGTGTTCCAGCAGCTTCTGGCTCGGATCATACAGAGCCCGGAGGTGCTGCGTCTCCAGCGCGACACAATCGATTTCGCGACCGGCGAAAGAGTGCCGGCCCGTTACACGACGCGCGAGCTGATTCGGCTCGAGGCGGAGATGGCGCGTCGATCGAGCTGGCTCGCGGCAAGCGCGTCGCATGGCGTCTCTGACAAGGTGCTGGAGGCCACCTTCGCCCGTCATTCGCGTCTGTCGGAAGAACAGCGGACTGCCATCGAGCATGTTGCGGGTTCCGCGCGCATCGCGGCCGTGGTCGGCCGCGCAGGTGCTGGCAAGACCACCATGATGAAGGCGGCCCGTGAGGCGTGGGAACTCGCCGGATATCGCGTGGTCGGTGGTGCCCTTGCCGGCAAGGCGGCCGAGGGACTGGAGAAGGAGGCGGGCATCGTCTCCCGCACACTCGCCTCCTGGGAGCTGCGGTGGCAACAGGGGCGTGACACGCTCGATGCCAGGACCGTTTTCGTCATGGACGAGGCCGGCATGGTCGCCTCGAAACAGATGGCGGGATTCGTCGAAGCCGTCGTCAGGGCGGGGGCGAAGATCGTGCTCGTCGGCGATCCCGAGCAACTGCAGCCGATCGAGGCGGGTGCTGCCTTCCGCGCCATCGTCGATCGCATCGGTTACGCCGAGCTCGAGACGATCTACCGCCAGCGCGAGGAGTGGATGCGGCATGCCTCGCTCGATCTCGCGCGCGGCAACATCGAACAGGGGTTGCTGGCCTATCGCACTCGCGGTCATGTCGTTGGAGAAAACCTGAAATCGGAAGCCGTCGAGAGCCTCATCTCGGCCTGGAACCACGACTACGATCCCGCCAGGTCGATGCTGATGCTGGCGCATCTGCGCCGCGACGTCCGCATGCTGAACATGATGGCGCGCGCAAAGCTGGTCGAGCGCGGTATCGTCGGAGAGGGACACGTCTTCAGGACCGCCGACGGCACCCGCCAGTTCGACGCCGGCGACCAGATCGTTTTCCTGAAGAACGAGGGTTCGCTCGACGTCAAGAACGGGATGATCGGCCGTGTGATCGAGGCCGCGCCCAACCGCATCGTCGCGGTGGTGGGCGAGGGCGATCAGCGCCGGCAGGTGAGGGTCGAGCAGCGGTTCTACAACAATCTCGACCACGGTTATGCCACCACGATCCACAAGAGCCAGGGCGCCACCGTCGATAGGGTGAAGGTACTGGCTTCCCTTTCTCTGGATCGCCACCTGACCTATGTCGCGATGACGCGCCATCGAGAGGACCTTCAGGTCTATTTCGGTCGCCGCTCCTTCGAGATGAACGGCGGGCTGGCCAAGATCCTATCGCGGCGAAACGCCAAGGAGACGACGCTCGACTACGAGCGCGGTACGCTCTACCGCGAGGCACTCGCCTTCGCCGAAAACCGAGGGCTGCGCATCTTGCAGGTGGCGCGAACATTGCTGCGCGACCGGCTCGACTGGACGCTGCGCCAGAAAAGCAAGCTCACCGATCTCGCGAGCCGCCTTCGCGCTCTCGGCGAACGGCTCGGCTTGCGGCAATCCCCGCCAACCCAATCAGCTAAGGAGTCGAAACCCATGGTCGCCGGCATAACTCGGTTCGAGAATTCCGTTGCGGACGCGGTCGGGCAAAAGCTCGACGTTGATCCCGCATTGAAGAGGCACTGGGAGGAGGTTTCGATCCGGTTCCGCTATGTGTTCGCCGATCCCGAAACTGCCTTCCGGGCGATGAACTTTGACGCCGTGCTGGCGGATAAGGACATGGCGCGACAGGCGCTTCAGAAGCTTGAGGCCGAGCCGGCGTCGATCGGTCCTCTCAGGGGCAAGACCGGCATTCTCGCCAGCAAGGCGGAGCGCGAGGCGCGCCGTATCGCCGAGATCAATGTGCCGGCGCTCAGGCGTGACCTCGAACGCTATCTGCAGATGCGCGAGAGCGCGGTGCAACGGCATGAAGCCGAAGAGAACACGCTGCGCCAGCGTGTCTCGATCGACATACCGGCGCTGTCTCCGGCCGCGCGCGCCGTGCTGGAGCGCGTACGCGACGCGATCGACAGGAACGATCTGCCGGCCGCACTTGCATATGCGCTGAGCAATCGCGAGACGAAGCTGGAGATTGACGAGTTCAACAAGGCTGTGGCCCAACGGTTTGGCGAACGCACCCTGCTGACCAATGCCGCACGTGAGCCATCGGGCAAACTCTTCGACAAGCTCTCCGAGGGAATGCAGCCACAGGAGAAGGAACGCCTGAAGGAAGCTTGGCCGATTATGCGCGTGGCCCAGCAGCTCGCCGCCCATGAACGTACGACCGAGACCCTGCGGCAGGTAGAGGAATTGCGTCTCGCGCAGCGCCAGACTCCGGTTGTGAAGCAATGAGGCGGCGCGGCGCGATGATGCTGCTGAGCGCGTCAATGGTGGCTGTCACTTGCTTTATCACAGCGGCGTTCGTCGGCGGTTATAGGTTGAACCTGACGCCGAGCGAACCGGTCGGGCTCTGGCGTATCGAGAAACTCGATCGTCCGCTCGAGGCCGGAGATCTCGTCTTCATCTGCCCGCCCCCGACCGCAATATTCGAGGAGGCACGACGGCGAGGGTATCTCCGACGAGGCTTGTGCGCCGGTGGGTTCGCGCCGCTGATCAAGATGATCGCAGCACTTCCCGGACAGCATGTCGAAATCACGGATCACGTCGTGATCGACGGCGGTTCCCTTGCCGCATCTGTCGTCCGGAAGACGGACGGGGAGGACAGGACGATCACGCCATTTCCTGGTGGCATCGTGCCATCAGGACATCTCTATCTCTACTCTTCTTTTGCGAGCTCCTATGACTCCCGATACTTCGGGTCGGTCCCCGACAGCGGCCTTCTCGGCCTTGCCCGGCCGGTCATCACCTTTGATCCGTGACCACATTTCTGACCATTGGCGGTCTGTGTTGCTCATCCTCGCATCCGTTGCCTGCGGCTCACTCGGCTGGAGCGGCAATGTGCTCGCCCTTCCGCTTGCGATGCTCTTCCCGGCGCTTTGGGCGATGTCGCCGTCGCGCAGGGTCGCGGCACTCGTGTCGGCCGGCTATTTCCTGGCGGCCTCGCGCGGTCTGCCGCAGGGCGTCGCCAACTTCTATGCTGCCGATCTCTGGCCCGGCCTTCTGCTTTGGCTGGCGGCCTCGGCCTCCTTCGTCGCCGTGCATGCGGTCGCGTTGACAAGGCATCCGGGAAAAGGAAGGGCGTTCCGCTATCTGGTGGCTGCGGCGCTGACGGGGCTGCCGCCCTTCGGCATCAGCGGATGGGCGCATCCGCTGACCGCAGCCGGCGTACTGTTTCCCGGATGGGGATGGTGGGGCCTAGCTGCGGCTGCGGCCGGCTTGCTCGTCATGGTGACGAGATTTTGGTCGGCTGCCGCCATTGGCCTCGCAGGCTTCTGGCTCTGGTCCACTGCCACGTGGACAGGGCCGAATCTACCGGAAGGATGGATGGGCGTAGACCTTGAATTGGGACGAAGCCTTGGCCGGGACGGGTCGCTCGAGCATCACCGTGGCCTGATCGCCACAGCGCGCATATCCGCAAGTAAGGGCGCGCAAGTTGTCGTTTTTCCGGAGAGCGCGCTCGGCTTCTGGACGCCGACGGTCGCTCGCCTTTGGCGGGAGGGGTTGAACGGGCTCGACCTCACGGTCGTCGCCGGCGCAGCCGTCATCGATGCGCAAGGCTACGACAACGTCATAGTGGCGGTTGGTTCCGGCGCCGCTGGCATCCTCTACAAGGAGCGCATGCCGGTTCCGGTTTCCATGTGGCAGCCATGGTTGCGATGGACAGGGCAGGGCGGCGGCGCCAAGGCGCACCTGTTCGCGAACCCGGTCGTGGAGGTTGGGACAACGAGGATTGCGCCGCTCATCTGCTACGAGCAACTCATCCTCTGGCCGGTCCTGCAGTCGATGCTGCATTCCCCTGGCGTCATCGTCGCAACGGGTAACGGCTGGTGGACCGAAGGCACCTCGATCGTTGCTATCCAGAAGGCGAGCGTGACCGCCTGGGCTAAGCTCTTCGACCTGCCCGTCGTCATGGCCTTCAACACATAATGGAGATCGCCAGATGGTCGATGCTGCCCTCATCAAGCAATGCGCCGATCCGGGCTTAAAGCCCGCGATTGTCGAACAGTTCATCGAGCGGGCGGGGTCGCAGGAACCACTCGCGATCACGGTTCGATCCGGGAACCGCATTGTTCTGGTGCCGAAGCCCGCCACGTCCGGCGAGGCGATGGAACTGATCCGCCAGCATGTCGGCCGCAACATCGTGCGTGTCGGCGTCACCCAATATCCGGCGGGTCTTGGCATCATGGAGGCCGGAGCGCTGAAACCGGACCTGGTCGATCCTTGTGAAAATCTCCGCATGGGCTCGGCGCTCTTCGCCAAGGTCTACCGGATCGTCATGAAATGGTATGGCGACCCGACGGCGAAGGAAGTGCTGCCACAGGTATTCGATGATGCGATCATCGCCTGGCAGACGGGGTATTTCGAGGGAGTGGCCGTATTTCGCGCGCAGGACCCTGGTGAGGTGAAGGCCCCTGAACGTGGTAGGGACGAGCCCACGAGCGACGCTATCGAGGAGTTAGCAGATTCTGCTGGATTGGACGCGAGCAAGCCCTCTGAGGACGCGGCCCACAGCGACGATCCCAACAAGGCGGGTATTCGTGTCGATCTCTCCGGGATCGGTGCCAAATGACATTGATGCTCGCGAAGGTCAGTATGCCACAGCATGATCATGTGCATGTTTGCACTGGCGAATTCAGCGTCCGCCATCTATAAGGGCGGGCAGGGCAGTACGCGCTGCCTCGGGGTGTGGAAACCCCTGCTAGCAGTTGATGTCGGCTGTTTCGACATCAGAATCCTCTGACCATTGTGGCCGGGGGCCTGTGACGTATGTCCAGGTGCCTCGGTACTAAAGGTCGCAGGACTGTCTAGCACAGTTTCCAACCCCCGGCTTGGGATCAGGGATTAACGTTTGCGGGGGCGCACCGCGGACAAGCCGGAGATTGGATTGAATGACACCGGACGCGCCGACATCGGAAGACAAACTGGAAATGCGTCCCGTGTACGGGCTGACGCAGGGTCTGCCCAGGGCAGACCTGGAGAGCTTGACGGTGGATGCTATCCGGACCCATCGGCGTCTGGTCGACGATGCAGACCGGCTGTTTCAGGCTCTGCCCGACACCTACAAATCCGGTAAGGAGGCGGGCGGTGCGCAGCACCTCACTTACATCCAGTCCTGCATGGAGATGCATGCGCAGATGTATGTGGTGAACACGCTGGTCACCATTCTTGGTCATATTCCGAAAGTGTCGGTGAACTGAGGCTCAGATCAGCTTCCTGCGGATAGCGACGGCAGTGAGATGGGTCAGTGTGTGCACGTCAAACCGCTTCTTCGTTTCGGCGATTTTGACTCGAACGCTGTTGTATTTGACGCCCTCAAGGTCCGCTGCCTCCTCCATGGTCTTCCCGACAGCTATCCAACTCAGATAGGCCGCCCCTTTGGGATCCAGAGCAATCGGCTCCTCGATACTCGGGGTCGAATCAGCAAAATTGATGCGGGCGTGGAGTTGCGCAACTGCGGATGCAGCTTCGACAGGGTCGATCTCGCGGTCCAGGTCGATGGCCGACTTCTCCGAGGCAAGCGTAAACATCGCCATGGACCCATGTGCGGCCCTGACGGGTACCGTGATGCCGGAGCGAATTCCGAAATCGGCTGCATGGGCAAAGAACGAGCGTTCAGCTTTGGTCAGTCGTTGATTGTCCTGCTTAATGCTCCAGGTGAAGGCTCGCTTCAGGGACTTGGCGCGTCGAATGACGGGGTCTATCGCAAGATAGCCTCGCGCGAAGTAGTCGGATTGAAACTCACGACGATAGTTCGAGATTGCGAGTGAGCGTCCTGGCTGGATGTTCAGATAGGCATAGCCTATAAAACCGATATGTTCGGTAAAGTTTGCTAGCGCGTCCTTCAATATGCTTTCATCGCCAGGAATGGCGGCGAGGTCGGTCAGCTTGTCCAGCCAGTGTCGCATTTAAAATTCCTTGTGGATCGTCAGTTAGAACAGATCATGTGATCCCTTTATATGTAGGCATTCTTCAATGCAACCTTTGATTGCATAAGCATAATTATGGAACTCTAGACGCTCATACTGCCAATTCCAATCGAGAACCTGGGAAGCCTTGTACAAGAAGCTCAATTTGACTTACGTCGTTGAGAAGGCAAGCAGTCGTTGACAGCGCATCTGCAACTGCCGCGTTGGGTGCTGAAATCGACACAGCGCGCCAAATCGCCGGTGCCGGTGTTCCGCTGACGGGATCGAGAATGTGGCTCTGCCGTCCGGCACCATCGAATGTTGTACCAAGAGGAGAAGATGTGGCGAGAGCGCGTTGTCGTAAGCCGACAAACTCACCGCCTTCTAGACGAACCGGCCAGTCGTCACCAATCGGCCTGCCGCCAAGGGCGCGCAATTCGCCAGTGTCGATCAGTATGTCCGACAGCCCTTCGGCTTCCAGCAACGAAGCCACACGGTCGGCGACGTAGCCTTGGCCAATACCGTTTAAGGTTAGTGCCATTCCCGGCCGAAGCCTGATCCTCGCTGAAACCATCTCGACCTTCTCCCAGCCAACAAACTCTTTCGCCGCAGCGATCGCTCGCGCGTCCGGTTGCGTGCCTCGAGCCGCCGCTTCGGCCCAGACTGCCCAAAGCGGCTGCACAGTCGGATCAAACCTTCTGCCGCTGGCACGGTTCATGGCGCTGGCAAGCGACAGGCATTCAAGAAGTTCGAAGGGCGGATTGTCGAGCTGGCCCTGCCTGTTCAGGCGAGCTAGCGCACTATCTGCACGATAAAGGCTGAGAATGTCCTCCAGCCGATCGATTTCGGCCATGACGCGAGCGGCAATCGCTTCCCCGTCTGGATGGTCGATCCGGAGCGATGCGCGGGCGCCAAGCGCTTGTCCGGTCCAACGTTTCGAATTGTGCTGTCTTGCACGTGCGGCGGTCGGCAAAAGCGCAAGCGCGGCGGAAATCGCAATTAGTCGGCGACGTGTTGTCAGCATAGCTCAGCCTCCAGCATTGTTGGGCAGGGCACGCAAGCGGTTCTGGAGTTCGGCATCACCGTCCCCCGAGTTCGAATTGGGTTCGATGTCGACCGGGGTCAGCACCATGTCGTCGGTAATCTCGTCAAAGGAGAGTACTTTGCCGCCTTCGGCAAGAGCAAACAGCAAGGCCTTCTCGCGGCTCGAAAACGGCACGGCCTCCGGCGCTCCCATGCCGCCTTGCCGGACCGAACCGATCACATAGACGGCCTTCTCGACGGCGATCCAGTTGCCGTCACCTGGATTATCCCAGGTCGCGCCTGTGGCTCCCATATCGTTGACGTAGACGGCAACGATTGGCGCCATCTGCTCTGGCCCCCGCATATAGGCGATGGCATCACGCACCTGGCTGAAGAATAAGGGGGCAGGCATGCCCTCAAGAAACACCTGGCCCTTTGGGCCGGGATGCTCCAGCAGATTCATCTGGCAGTAATGACCTAGAGTCTCGACGGTCATATCCTGCGGTGTCGTATCCTGAGCAGTTTTTTCCTGACAGGCCACCAGCAGCGAGAGCGAGCCAAGGATAATGATGGAACGTAGCAAAGATCGCATGCGCAAACTCATGGCGTCACCTTTCTGAAAGCGGCAAGCGCCAGTGTGATAGCCAGCAGTGGCCAGACAAATAGTGAAGCTGCGGATTGCCAGAGTGGGATAGCCCCTGCAGCGCCGCCTATACCGCCTGCAACCGCGACCGCCTGCCCAGCCGACAGGTTGAAGACGCGAAAGGCATCCGCCGGATTGGCAAGCAGAGCAACTGGCAAAGCCCGCGTGGTAAAGACGCCACCGCCATCGGTGACAATCAGAGCCAAAAGCGCGAGATCATAAAGCACAACGGCGACCAGCCAGAGTGCGACCGCAAGACCCGCTGCCCCAGAGGGGCGCTGTGCTAGGGCAGACAGCGCATACCCCGCGCCAAGGAAGGTCGCGCCCAGCAAAACCGAAGACCAGATCAGTCGGACCATGGAGCCGATGCCCTGAATCGCACCCGGATCGGACCAGACCGCCATCACCAGCGCTGCGCCATAGCCGAGCGTTACCGCGAGCGCGAGGATCGCCAGGTGCGCCAAAAGTTTGCCAAGCAGGATCTGAAGGCGCGAGACCGGATAGGTGAGCAGCAGTGGCAAAGTACCGCGCTCCACCTCGCCAGCCACCGCATCGAAGCTCATTAGCAGCGCCAGAAGCGGAACAAGGTAGACGGCAAGCGAAGTCAGCGAGGCGACCGTCACCGAGAGCCGGTCAACGTCGACATCACCCGTGGGCGCTGACCCCGCAGCCGCCAGTACGAGCGCGAAAAGCACCATCATGCCGGTCGCGATCAGCACCCAACGATTGCGAAACGCGATGCGGAACTCGCTTGCCGCGGTGGCGAGGATACAGCTCATTGCCCGTCCCTCCGGCTGAAATGGCTATAAATGTCCTCCAGGCTGGGTGGGATCACATCAAGGTCCGCAACTTCCGGGCCGAGCGCGGTGATGCTGGCAAGAAGCGGCAGCTTGTCCGCCTGCGGGCAGGAGAAGCGCAGCATGCCGTCAGAGCCGATAGTGGCTTCCGGAAATACCGCAGCGAGCGAAATGGCACGCCCTTCCGCCGGACGAACGAGGAGCGTGATCGGCAGGGCAGCCTGTGCACGCAAATCGGCAAGCGTACCTTCCGCCACCAATTGCCCTCCCGACAGGATGAGAATGCTGTCGGTGCGCGCCTCGACCTCGGTCAAGACATGCGAGGAGAGCAGGATCGCCGTGCCATCGGCCGAGAGGCCATCGAGCAGGTCGTAGAAATCCCGCCGCGAGACCGGATCAAGGCCCGAGGTCGGCTCATCGAGCACCAGAAGACGCGGGCGGCCGATCAGGGACTGGGCGAGTCCCACGCGCTGGCGCATGCCCTTGGAATAGGTGCCGATCCGCCGTCGCGCCGCATGCGCAAGACCGACGCGGGCCAGAAGCTCGGTCGCGAGGCGGGGATTCTCTCCACGTAGTGAAAGATAGTGGCGGATCTGCTCTTCGCCGGTCAGTGCCGGATGAAAGGCGACGTTTTCCGGCAGATAGGCCACCTGCATGCGCGCGGCAGCCGAACCCGGCGCTTCACCGCAGACTGTGACTTCGCCACTGTCGAAGGGAATAAGGCCAAGAATGATCTTCATCATTGTCGACTTCCCAGCGCCGTTGTGGCCGAGCAGCGCAGCACGCTTTCCAGGCGCCAAGGTCAGCGAGACCTGTTTCAGTGCCTCTACGGACTGGAAGCGCTTAGTGAGCTGAGAGATTGTCAGGGTCGGTGTCATCATAGTTTCCTGTTGCCCAGCGGCCGGCGGCCTCGGCTTCAAAGCGGAGAACGTCGTCGGGCACGGCGATCGTCAGCGGGCGCATCAATGGGGCACTGTCGCGCACACCGCCGGGGAAGGTGGCTGGAAAATCGCGCTGGCTCCAGCGCACAAGCTGGACCGCCGGTGAGCCTATCAGCAGGCTCGCAGCAGGCTGCGACCAAAGGATCTGGTCCATCACGTCATTGGGGCGATAGAAGCTGTCGGCGATGCCGTCACCATTAAGATCGAAGGCCGGATGGTCTGACCAGAAATTGCCCCTGCCCTCATGGCTCCATTCCATGTTTCGGGTGCCCACATATTTCACCTGCTCGCGGTTGGCGATGAAGGCATTGCCGGTCAGCACATTCTTTTCCGAACCGGCCGTGAAGTGGATGCCAATGCCGCAGCCATCAAAGCGGTTGTCCCAGATCAGGTTTTTGTGGGCGTTGTAGATGAACAGACATTTTTTTGTGCCGCCACGCACCAGATTGCCAGTGACATCGGCATTGTTGGCATAATTCAGCATCAATCCGTGTTCACGATCGCCCAGGCTCAAATTGTTCAGGATCCTGGCCTGGTTCGAGAACATGATGGCAAATCCAAGATGATTGCCGATCGAGACATTGCCGGAAATCTCGGTGTTGCGGGTGTACATAAAATGCACGGCAAAACGAAGGTCGCGCATGACATTGCCGCGATAGACGCTGTTGGAGCTGGCGTTGGAAAAGATGCCGTCACGACCAAAGCGAATACTGTTGTTCTCCAACAAGGTGCCGGGGCTGTTCCAGACATAGATACCATTACCGCGCTCGTTCATACGCGGGCTGTCGGTCCCGATGATCTCATTGTCAGCAACCACGACATCCCGACCGCCATGCACGTCGATACCGTGCATATTGCCGGTGACGAGCAGCTGTTCGACACGGGCGCGGTCGGCTCCTTTTTCGATCTTGACCCCAGAATCGAGCTCCTGGTTGACCCGGCCGGAACCGGTCACCGTAAAACCTGTAAGTCGGACATCGGGTGCGGTAATCGTCAAAACGCTGCCTGAGCCCTGGCCATCGATAATCGCGCTGCGCGGGCCAGTGATGACCAAGGGGCGGTCGACGACGACGGGGCCGAGATAGGCCCCGTCGCTCAGTGTGAGGACATCGCCAGGTGATGCCTCGGCGATGGCTGTAGCAAGACTGCCGGTGCCCGGCGCAACCATGCGCTCCGCAGCCGAAAGCGGCGAGTGGAGAGCAAGGATGAGAAGGACAACGGCCAGCCGCATGGATCAGGCCTCCTTCGGTTCGACGAACATGCGCCCGCGCATTTCCATGTGCAGGGCATGGCAGAACCATTGGCAGTAATACCAGTAGACGCCGGCATTGGCGGCAACGAAGGTGACTGAGCTCGTCTGCTGCGGCCCAATCTCGATGGCGACACCGTGATTGCCCATGGTGAAGCCATGCGTCAGATCATCGATATCGTCGAGATTGGTGACGATGACCGTGACCTCGTCACCTTCCTTGACCGTGAAGCTTTCCTGGCTGAACGCCGGAGCCACGGAGGTCATATAGACGCGCACCTTGTTGCCATCGCGGATGACGGCATCTGTCCACTCGTCGATGTTGACGCCATCGGCCTCGGCCTGCTTTCGGGTGTCCGCCCACATCGGATCGTTACGGTCCCAGGTGGAGCGAATGTTCGGCAGGATCGAGGGCGCGACCGCGATCGCATCATGCGGCTCTGCGAATGTCGGGCCGTCATGTACAAGCTTCATCTTGTCGCCAGAGATATCGATCAGCTGATCGTTTTCCGGCTTAAGCGGCCCGACGTTCAGGAAACGGTCCTTGGAGAACTTGCACAGGCAAACCATCCAGTCATTTGAAGCGTCGAGCGTTTCACCCATGACCGTCTTCAAGTGACCCGGCTGGTACTGGACGTCGATTTTGTCCTTGATCGGATTGATCTTCTCGCCGGCATAGGCCTTGATGGCGTCCTCGATGTTCCACTTGGCCACCTGGCTGTCGAGGAATAGTGAAGTGTAGGCATTACCGCGACCATCGAAGGCGGTGTGCAAGGGCCCAAGGCCCAGTTCCGGTTCGGCGACGACGGCGCTACGCGGCTCGGCGTTGTCATAGAACAGCGCGTCGAACTTGGTCACGTCAAGCACAGTGACGGTGGGCGAAAGCTTGCCGGCGATGCACAGGTGCTTCTTGTCCGGCGCCATGTTGCAGCCATGTGGATTGTTGGCGATCGGGATGTATCGCGTGAAGAGCGACTTGGCTTCCTTGCGGCCGTCGACAACTTTAACGCCGTTGACTTCCTCATACTGACCAGCGGCGATCGCCTTTTCGATTTCGGCCAGGTTAAAGACAACAACGTGGTCCATCTCGGACTTGGTCATCTCCTCCAGGTTCATGCCCATTTCGGAATTGTAGCTGGTCGAGAAGGCCCATTTGCCTTCGTAGTCGGCATCGCAATTGTCGAGATTGCCCGACACCTTGACCTGCCAGGCGACATCCCACTTCTCGGCATCGACGGCAGTGAAGATGTTCACATAGGTCGACACATCCGTCATCGTCGAGCCGTCATTGACAAGCGGCGCTTCGTCCTCGCCGTTGCAGAAGACGTAATTGGTCTTGGGCCACTTCTGCGGACGCATGCCATGGATGCCCTTGGCATTCGGGATTTCCAGGATGGCATCGGTCTTCATGACATCGCAACGAACGCGGGCAACTCGGGTATTGGCCTTGTCGTTCATGAACAGGAAGCGGCCGTCATATTTTCCTTCGGTGAAGGACATGTGGACGTGGTGCAGGTCGCCATTGTCATGGATCTTCTTGCCGTTGGCGGCGAGCTGCTTCTTGGTCTTCTCGGACATCGTCCGCTGATGGATGCGGATCGATTCATTGGTCTGGCCCCAGCCGGTAGCCGAGCAACGGTTGAACACGGGCACGCGCATCAGTTCACGCATCGACGGGATACCGAGAATGCGCATTTCGCCGGTCTGACCCGAGGACCAGAAGCCGTAGTAGTCGTCGAGCTTGCCGGGCGCGACGGAGCCATCCCCTTCGGCGGCTGCAAGCGCCGGCGTCGCCATGACGCCGGCCCCGATGCCCAGCGCACCGGCTCCCATGCTTCCGGCCAGAACGGCAGTGCCGGCCGTTGCGCTGAACAGCTCTCGCCGGCTCAGGCCCTTGGTTGCTTTCGTTTCCATCATCGATGTCCTTCTTCAGTTAGACTATGACTTCGTTAGACTTTGGCGGCGGTTGGGTGGGGTGGCGCGCCGCCGGGGCTTGCCGCGAGTCTGGCCCTCGATTTCATCTTCTTGATCACGACGGGACAGACTGTTTCGGACTGGTAGAGCACCTGACAGTGCAGGCAGTTGATGCATTCGTTCGGATTGATCTCGCCGGTCTTGTGGATGGCCTGGACCGGGCACTGGTTGGAGCAGGTCTGACAGGGATTTCCGCACTCGTGGTAGCGCTTCAGCCAGTCGAACATCCGGATACGGGCGGGGATTGCGAGTGCCGCCCCCAGTGGGCAGAGATAGCGGCAGTAAAAGCGCTCGACGAACAGGCCGGCGACAAGAAGCGCGACCGCATAGGCAACGAATGGCCAGGCGCGGATGAACTTCAGGATGATCGCGGTCTTGAAGGGTTCGATCTCGGCCAGATGTTCGGCCTGCTCGACGCTCATCAGGGAGACCCCAAACAGGCCAAGAAAGATCATGTATTTGAGAGGCCAGAGGCGTTCATGCAGTCCCCAGGGCAGGGTCCATTGCGGAATGTGGAGCTTGCGTGCGACCTGGTTGGTGAGCTCTTGCAGTGCACCGAATGGGCAGAGCCAGCCGCAATAGGCGCCGCGCCCCCAGAACAGCAGGGCTGCCGCCACCGAGAACCACAGGATGAAGGTCAAGGGATCGAGCAGGAAGGCCTGCCAGCTGAAGCCGGTGACGAGGCTGCCGAACAGCGCCATCAGGTTGACCACGGAGAGCTGGGCATTGGCATACCAGCCGAGGAAAACCAGCGTGACCGTGAGGAAGGCAATCCTGAAGATGTAAAAGGCCCGGGCATTCCTAACGGCATAGGTCTGGAAGAAGAACACCGCCGTCAGCACGAACAGCATGGTGCCAAGAACCGCGATCTCCAGCGTCTTTTCGCGCCAGATGCGCTTCCATAGATCCGCCTGGGCGGAACCCTCGTCGCGATCGGCGACGGCGGCGACCTCGACGGGAGGAGCGGCGACGGGCTTCAGGTATTTCTGCGGCAGTTGGTAGCCGAGGTCGAAGGTATGGAACACCTTCTCGATCGGCCCGACCTCGCGATGCGCCAGAAGCTGGATGCGGAACGGCTTGGCCGGATCGAAGCCGACATTGGCGGGTATGCGAAAAAGGTCCATCTCGGTGAAATCGGGCGCGCCGGAGAGCGCGATGTCCCCAAGTCGGCGATGATCGCGGTCGCGGAAACGTACCGACACGTCGTCCTGGATCAGCACGATGCGGTCGAAAATGCCGCCGCGCACATAGCCGGAACCCTTGAACGAATAGAGCCCCCTGCCGACGATGGCGATGGCGCTTTCGCCGTCCTTCAGCCAAGCCGTCAGATTGGCCTCCTCGGCCGGCCCCAGCAGGGCCTTGCCAATGGCCGGCACCGAGACCAGCGCCGCATGCATGTCGATGAAGGTCGTTTCCGGCGGCTCGGTCAGCGCACGCTCGCGGGCACGCGCATCGGCATGTTCGGCAAAGGCCGCATTGACTTGAGCGACATCGAGCGACAGTCGCCGGATTGTGCCGTCCCCTTCTGCTTCCATCCAATCGGCCGGCGCGATGGCCTGCGCATCCAGCGTAAAACGCGTGCCCGCCTGTTCGCTTTCGGGGGTCAGTCCGCCAAGCCCAAGCGCCCGCGCCACCTTTAAGCCGGAGCGGACAATTGAGTCGTCGATAACCATGACGGTAACGGTGGCGCCGGAGATGATGTCCACATCATGTGCGGTACCGCCGGATTTCGCCTCCGCGACGAGGTCCAGTCCAGCATATGCGGAAACCAGGCCCTTGACCTTGGCTTCCGGGATGCCGATCAGGACGATGGGTTCAGAATGCTTAACCAATTTCACGCCGATGATCTTGGCGTCGAGACCAACCGCCACCAGCGTGTGGATCGGCTTGCCAGAATAGCCAGTCGTGCCGACGAAATCAGAGGTGGCAAACACCCAGCCCACAGTCTCGCCGCCCTTCAACACGGGCGCGGCCGCCAGGTCCGCGCGGATGGGACCGAAACCGTCTGCGTCCGGCACGAGATCAGAGACCTTGGCCGCAGGCAGATACTGTTGCAGCACCGATGCCGCGCTGGCTGAGTAAGCCAGGCATAGGGAGGCGCAGAGCAGCATGACCAGACGGAAGAGTTTCATTCCAGATTTCCCGCAAATCGTTGCAGGAGCATTGGCGTCTTCCGGGCGCAGGATCCTTGCGCTAGATCAAGCATCCAGGCAATTCGCGAATGATTGCATGCGACTGACAAACGTCGGTCAAGTGCGCAACGAGACAGCGGCAGACTGCTACTGCCGGACCGCCGCTCAACCTCTCGACTTCCCCGGCGAACAGTGACATTGCACGCTTTGGCGACGACCAGAGCCGGGTCCCATCCAAGGTTTAGACAGTCAGTGGTGGTGGCACATGAAGGATGAGAGCAGCGTGAACCAGGAGCAGTTAGACCGCCCTGCCATCGGCATCATTCTGCGCATTCTCTCAGGTGCGCTGTTTGCGGCTATGGCTATATTTGTCAAAGCGGTGTCTGCCGATGTCCCGGTAGGACAGATCGTGTTCTTTCGGTCAGCGTTTGCGCTCATTCCGCTCGTCGTTTTCCTCTGGATGAGAGGTGAGTTTCCTGGCGGGCTAGCGACAAGGCGGCCGCTCGATCACCTGCTGCGATCGGCACTCGGCGCAGCGGCCATGTTTGCATCCTTCGCCTCGATTGCCCGCCTGCCACTCGCGGAGGCAACCTTGCTTGGGTACCTCTCTCCGATTTTCACAGCGATTGCGGGCGTAGTCATCCTTTCAGAACGGGCCACGGCCTGGCGGGCAGCAGGGGTGATACTGGGAACTCTTGGCGTGGTGGCACTTGTATGGCCCGAACTTGGTCAATCAACGGCGCACGAAACCCGCCTGATCGGTTTCGGCTTTGGTCTGCTAATGGGTCTGCTCACCGCATTCGCCTTGATCATGGTTCGCAGCCTAAGTCGGACAGAAAGTCCAGGCGCCATCGCATTCTATTTTGTCGTGGCCTCCATGATCGGCGGCATCGCGACGCTGCCATTCGGCTGGGCGGCGCCGAGCCTATCTCAATTTCTCTACCTGGTAGGTGCCGGCATTTTCGGGGGCTTTGCACATATCTGCATGACGCTGGCCTTTCGCTATACTGAAGCCTCGCGTCTTGCCCCTTTCGAGTATCTGGCAATCCTGTGGCCGATTCTGGCCGATCTCATCCTGTTTGGTGAGCCACTGACACATCCCTTTCTCCTTGCCCTGCCACTGGTTCTGGCAGGTGCCGTCGTTGCGGCGCTCGAGGCAAGTCGGCGCGCCTCGAGCCTCAAGGACTAAGCCGAATTGGAGCCACTGACCCTTCGCGCACCCGCGCCAGCGGGACGATGACCGAGCCGGTCCTGCAGGAGGTTAGCACCTCCGCTTCGACACCGTAGACTGAACGAAGCACTTGGGGCGTTACCACGTCATCAAATCGGCCTGAGCCAGCCAGTCCGCCATTGCGCAGCAACATGATGCCATCGGCGTGACGGGCAGCCAGGTTGAGATCATGAATTGCAATCATCACCAGAGCACCCGTGCGCTCGACATAGGCTCTGAGTATTTCGAAGACCCGCAATTGATGCGCCAGATCAAGCGCACTCGTCGCTTCGTCTAGCAACAGCAATCTCGGCGCACGCAGCAGTCGTTGCGCCAGTAGCACCAGTTGCTGCTGTCCACCCGAAAGCGCGTGGATAGGACGCGATGCCAGATCCTCGATACCAAAGGAGCCGAGAATACCATAAGCCGCCTCCAGCACATCGGCGCTCACTCTCCATCCGAGCTGCTCATGCCGCCCGAGCAACACAACCTCAAGCACCGAAAGGCTGGCGCGGATCTGGCTGTGTTGCGGCATGTAACCAAGATTTTGAGCATCGACACCACGGCCGTTGAAAGTAATCTCGCCGCGATGAGACAATAGTCCCGCGACCGCACCGAGCAGGCTGGATTTGCCACAGCCATTGGGTCCAACAAGACCGATGATCTGACCGGGAGCAAACTGGGCTTCAACATCGCTCAAGACGATGCGGCTTCCGAACTGGACACCGACCCGATCAAAGATAAGACCTTCACTCACTTGACACCTCCCTCAGCGCCGCGAGACAGGATCACGGCAAACAGCATAGGAATGCCTGCGATCGCAGTGACGATACCGACCGGGATGACCGCGGCCGGTGAAATGAATTTTCCAAACACGGATGCACCCACGAGGATCACTGCACCGATAACTGCAGACAATGGCAGGGCAAAACGATGATCTTCACCGGCGATGAGTCGGCAGACATGCGGCGCAATCAGACCGACGAATCCGATGGTGCCAACAAAGGAAACAGCCGCTGCAGTGAGCAACGCCACGAGAAGAAAGGTTTCCCGCCTCACTTTTTCGACAGATAGGCCAAGACTGCGAGCATTGCCGTCGCCAAGTTTCAGCACGGTCAGTGCCCAGCAGTTGCGGGCGACAAACGGCAGGCAGAACAGCAGGATTGCACCACTGACCGACACGCTCGTCCATGTCGCCTTCAGCAGGCTGCCAAAAAGCCAGAAGACGATCTGCTGCAGCACCTCCGGCGAGGCGAGAAACTGCAACAGCGACTGGATCGATTGAAAGAAAAATGAAACGGCAATCCCGCCCAGCACAAGGATTTCAGGCGATGCGCCGCGCAAGGTAGCAATGAGGTAAACCAAGCCGCAGGCCACAAGTGTCATGGCAAATGCTGAGATTGGAACGACGAAATAGTCCGGAATGGCGAGAGCCCCGCCAAACATGATGGCAAGTGCGGCACCAAACCCTGCTGCGGCCGAAAAGCCGAGCGTGAACGGGCTAGCCAACGGATTGTCGAGGATTGTCTGCATCTGAAGGCCGGCAAGCCCCAGACATGCTCCAACCACCAGCCCCATCACCGTCTGCGGCATTCTCAACTGCCATAGAATGGTTGCTGTCATCCTATCCTCACCGGCTGGCCCTGCAATAAGGCCCTTCAGCACATCGTTGAGAGGCATCCCGGATGGACCCGTCGTCAAATCTAGCAGCATCAGAGCGATCAAAGCCAAGACGGACAGGGCGAGGCCCAACTGACGATACCGGGAGGCGCGGCGATAGTCGCCGCGCACGAAGTCAACCTTTCTGATAGCAATGGTCATTGGCCGACAGCCTGATACGACAAGACGAAGGTGCCATCAGCTTCGATAGGCAGCCAGGCTTTGTAGTAGTCCTTGAGGTTCTGCTCCGGATTGACATCCTTGAAGGCGTCGGGGTGCAATTGCTTGGCGATGTATTGCGCAAAGACATAGTCGGACAAGGTGCGCGCGCCACCATGATAGATGGCATGAACATCACTATTCTTCACAGCGGGGAGTTCTGACCAGCCAGGGCGCCCCAGATAGGCTTTCATCCGTTCGCGGGCGAGTTCGTTGGACGCACCAAAACCGACTGAGACCGACTGTGGCTTGTTCAACCACTCCGAACCTGCCAGAAAGATGAGATCCGGCTTTTGCGCGAGAACATATTCGGGGCTCAGCGGACCCCAATTGCCGATCTGACCCTTAGCGATGTTGTCGCCACCAAGCTTGTCGACCAGCGCTCCCCACATGGTATCACCATAGGAGTTTCCAACCTCCGAAGGCCCCTTTTGAGCGAGTTCCACATAGACCTTCTTGTTTGACGGGCCCGCAGCCTCGACGCGGGCTGCGATATCCGCCATGGCATCCTGGTAATTATCCGCCAGCTCCTGCGCCCTGTCCTGTGTGCCCATCAGCGTGCCGAGCGCCAGCGTCGACGCAACATGCTTCTCCACGGACTGGGCATTGTAGTCGAGGGTCACAACCGGGATCCCGGCGTCGTCGAACTGTTTGACGCTTTCGCCGAGCGCGTCGTAGGACCAAGCAGCGAGGATGACGAGATCTGGCCGCGCCGCGATCACCTTTTCAATCGAGAAGGTATTGTCTTCCGTGTTTCCAACATCGGAAATGGAGGCGAGTTTCGGAAGTGCCTTTTCATAGGCAGCAAATTGGCTCGGCCTCCAATCCTTCCAGGTCGACAGCGACAAGGCCACCACCTTGTCGATTGCGTTCGGACCGACGATTGCCAGATAGTCTTCATAATAGAAGCCAAGGACGACTCGATCGGGTGTCTTGGGAACCGTGACACTCCGCCCCTTCACGTCGGTTACGGTGATATCGGCCATGGCCTGCCCCGCAAGAGCGATCAGGGCGCATGTGCAAAGCAACAGGTTTTTCATAAGACTTTCCTTATGGTTATAACGGGTCGACCATATTGACCCGCAGGGGGATGGAAAAACTGGGTGACGACGTCCCGCTCAGGCAGATGCGGCGCCGTCTGCAATCGCTTGGAGTGCCGGAGTATTCAACAGGGTGACGATTTCGGGCTCATCGAAATCGATCAGCCCAGCGCGTTTGAACCGGGTAAAGCAGCGGCTTACCGTCTCAAGTGACAAGCCCAACCAATCAGCCAGATCACCTCGCCCGAGATAGAGGTTGAAGACAGGGCTCTCGAAATGCGCGCGCTGCGGTCGTGAAAAACGTTCTGAAAGATCGAGGATCGCGCTCGCCACTCGTTCAGGCGCTGTCTTCCGCCCCAGGAGCACGGTGTGCGCTTCGATCCGCTTCATGGCCTCGCAAATCGCGCTGTAGGTTTTATCGACATCGTCGCCATGTTGTCGCTCGATGTGACAATAACTCAGCGTTTCAGCGGTCATCCGGTTCTTGTCGCCGAGAACAATGCCAACCAACGCGCCGGGTCCGACGATGTCGACGATCTGGCGACGTCCGTCTGCAAGAGTCTGGGAAAGAGCGATACAACCTTCAGACAGTCGAAACTGATGATGTGGACGGCCCTCCGAACCCGTCGCGCGAGATGCTAAGATCATTCTGCGCAACTCAGAGAAGGAACCGTGTCATGACTTTCGAGAAGA
>NZ_OBQD01000052.1 GCF_900220975.1 Rhizobium subbaraonis
TGCCCCGCGATCACGGTGAGCGGAAATCATGTGTTTCCCGTCACCTGCAAAATGCCCTTAGCGTGTATTAATGTAGAAATGACCACAGAGCCCCGATTATGTCCCTGTCGAAAATGTCGATACCATTTTCAGCCAGATAGGCGAGAAACGGAACCTGATCGGCAAACCGCCGCGGTTCGTTTCTCTTCAGCCGCGCCAGAAGGGCAGGGTCCATCTGCCGGTCTTCGAGAAAAGTGAAGGCGGCCTCGTTGAGGACGTAGTCCTGATAGTTGCCGCGCAAAAGGGCCAGAAAGTTCAGTCGCGACTTGGACGGCGCGGTGCGAAATGCGGTGAAATGCTCACCGCCGATATGCGTCGTATAAACATTGCGGTTGGCGTGACGGGCACCGGTGTCGTCGACCGTCACAAAGGGCGCCGAGACGAGGCCGGCGTGGAGGACGGCTGCATCCTCGGCATGAAAGCCGTCCAGGCGCTCCGTCAGGAACCGCACCACCTGGCGTTTGGAGATCTCGACGCCGACGTCGTTGAGCAACGTCGTCATTCGCTGCGTGGTGACCTGGCCATGCGCATGCAGCATCAGACAAAACCGCCGCAGATTGGGCCCAAAGCCACCTCTTATCCCCGCAGGCAGCTGAGCTGTGATGGTGTCTCCCTCCGGCGTTACCCAGCATTCCCGCCGGTAACGAACCACCTCGACCCTGAGCACCAGATCCCGGACAAAGCAGTCCTTGTAGCCCTTAAAGCGCGACCCGGGCGGTACACTGGCAGGCAGCACCTCTTCACGCGTCACCCGCTTCGTGTCGTTCTTCGGCCCTCGCGGCCGGGGCGCCGGATCCTTGGCCGAGAGCGGCTTGTCACCCGTTGCCTTTTCCATCCCCGACGGTCTGAAGGGTGGGCGGGGCGGCAGGTTTTTAAGCCGCGCAATCTCGTCACGCAGAAGCTGGTTGTCGATCTTCAGCCGGGTGTTCTCCAGCCTGAGTTGATCGTTCTCATTCCGAAGCCTTTGGTTTTCAGCTTCGAGCTTCTCAATCCGGGCGTCTGCCCGATCAGCACGCTCCACCAGGCCGGTCACGAGCTCTCGCAGCGCCTTCAGCGAGAGCGTGTCGGCATGCTCGGCCATGGGCAGGCGGCGCTTCGTCATGCAGGGAGTGAATCATGAATTACCGGAAACAGGAATCCCTCGTGCCACCGGATTTGCTCCAGGTACTTTTGGAGCCGGCTGTTCGGGCGGGTATCGCACTCACGAGTCTTGATGAGCGCATCGCCCGTTCGCGTGTCGGGCAGGGATGGATGGAACGACGCCACTTCACTGATGCCTGCGACGTCATGCGTACGCGCCGGCGGATTTTCGGACAGTCTGCAGATTGGGCGCTGTCGCCCGACGAGGTCCGGACGTTGCGACAGACGTCGGAGGTGGGGACGCCTGGGGTCGTTCGGGCCGCGGCCTCGATCGCGATCGACGCGGAAGGGGAGGGGGATGACACCGACGACGCCCAAGATCTCCCGGGCATCGGCATTGGTGCAGGGATCAGCTAATGAGCGGAGCTCGTTCTTTGATGGTCCGCTTATTTGGTTGCTCCCGCCGATGCCTCACAACGAACGGATTTCGGGCATCCGCAGGCAAGCATTCGGTTAAGGATGGTGACCCCGATCGCAGCCTCTGTCTGTTGAGCAAGAAATGACCGAGCGCGCAAACGCGGTCCAATGATGCCCTTGTATCGACCCATCGCGGTTTCAACCAAGGCTCGTTTGCCATAGCCGGTAGATGCCTGCCATTTCAGCCGACCATCTATCTGCGCGGATGCGATGTGGTCGTCTCTCTGGCAGCATGCTTGGGCGTTGGGCCGTTCAAATGCGGTCGAACGCGGTGGAATGACGACCCTTGCGCCTGCGCTATGGTGTAGAACCGCGTCGTAGGTTGGAGTGCCATCATAGGCTTCATCGGCGGTGAACTGATCGATCTCATCATCAATCTTATCAAGCAATGGCCCCAGCTGCGAGGTATCGCCGGTTTCCTGATCTGTCAGGCTATGGGCAATGATCTTGCCACTGTCGGCATCAACAGCCAGGTGCAGTTTGCGCCAGCCACGCCGGGACTTTGTCCCATGCTTTTCTTCCAGCCATTGGCCAGCGCCATAAACTTTCAGGCCGGTACTGTCGACCAGAATGTGAAGGGGACCGCTCTCCACAGGCTGGCGTTCGTTGTTTCTGGCCGATGGCGTCCAGGTTCTGGCTCTCCGGCTCAGCGTGGTGTGATCGGGCACAGGCAGATCCAATCCCATCATATCAAGCACTGAACTCAATAGCCCTTCGCTCTGGCGCAACCGCAGCCCAAACACCATGCCCAACGTCAACGTAGTTTCGATCGCCAGATCAGAGTAAAGCGGCTGGCCTCCCCTCGTATTGCATCGTGGAGCAGCCCAGCCGCTAAGCGCCTCCGGCGTTACCCAAAGGGTCAAACTACCGCGGCGGCGAAGGCCCGCCTCATACTCCGGCCAGTTCGTTACCTTGAACTTCATCTTCCTGATATGATGGCGGCGGGTGGCGTTATGTTTGTGCGACATGCTGGATCAATCAAGTATTTTCGATCCCGGTCGCATAGATGCAAAACGTTGAAATCTTATCCGCGCACCAACGCCAGACGCTGGAGACCCATGGTGGTCTCGCGCGGGTGATCATCGGCTCATTCCTGAACGCCATTTATAACCGTGACGGGGCGATGCCGGGACGCGCTCTGTTCCTTCTCGACGAGGTCGCTCGCCTGGGATTCATGAGGATCCTTGAGACGGCACGCGATGCCGGCCGCAAGTACGGGATCACGCTTCTGATGATCTATCAGTCGATCGGCCAGATGCGCGAAACCTATGGCGGACGCGACGCCACCAGCAAGTGGTTCGAAAGCGCGAGCTGGATCAGTTTCTCAGCGATCAACGATCCGGAGACCGCGGACTATATCTCCCGGCGTTGTGGAACAACGACAGTCGAAATCGACCAGGTCAGCCGGAGTTTTCAGGCGAGGGGTTCGTCACGAACCCGATCAAAGCAACTTGCCAGCCGACCATTGATCCAGCCGCACGAAGTCCTGTGCATGCGTGCCGATGAGCAGATTGTGTTCACCGGGGGAAATGCGCCACTTCGATGCGGTCGCGCGATGTGGTTCCGGCGAGCCGACATGAAGTCCTGCGTTGGCGATAACCGCTTCCATGGAAAACGTGAACCTTTGGAAATGAAGGTCTGAGGGACACCCCGGACCTGGAGACCGAGCGATGAGATATTGGGAAGCCTGCGAGGCACAGGTCACGGCAGAAGAGGCCATCGAAGAATGCCGTATCCATCAAATTGAGGCAATCGTTCGCGACAGCGATAGCGCTTTGGTGGATGTCACGACTAGCAATGTCATCGCTCATCCAGACGAGCAAGCCGACTATTCTGGCGCCGATATTCTCGGTTATCTGGGATACTGATCAATGGCAGTCGGCTATCGCGCGGGAGGATCGTTACCGGGACCGGCGAAGACCACAGTTGGGCTTCGTTCGCTTCAGCGAATAGAGTCGTACGCCAAAGGCGGACCGCCCCGTGCTCCTTCTTACAATACTTCACAAAACTGAATCGTTCCGCGGCCATCGATTCACAACTGTCGTTGGACGCATGGGACCGATTGCGCGATCCTCTCACCATGATCGCCCAGCCCTATAACCTCTATATCGAACGCACTGATGCTGAGAAGAATATGGCGCGCTTCTATGCCATATCTATTGAGCCGACCCTTTTCGGAGAGGCGTGTCTTATGCGGCGCTGGGGACGCATCGGAACCAGAGGTCAGATGAAGGTTCATCACTTCGAGCAAGAAGAGGCGGCGGTAGAGCTCTTTCTGGAACTCATTTCTCAGAAGCGAGCAAGAGGGTACAGTCCCGCAGTCCGTGAAGAACGCGGAAACCGCTCCTACCCACACAAAAAATCTGCAACGCTGTGAAACGATATTTCAGCCAGAATTGGTGACGTTCATGGCGTCGCTGGACGGCACTATCTGGATCGGCTGACCTCGGCAAAAGACTTGCGGCGGGCGATGAACTCCCTGAGGAGTGGCAGGAAGAATGCCTTGCTGAAGCGACCGATCGGCGGTTCAGGTTCGAGATAGAACGACCGTCCGACAATGTCGCTGTTGAACTCATCGAGGATGATCCAAAGGCGCAAATCGACATCAAGCCCGGCGCGGCGCTTTTCGATCGCTGGTATCTCCGCCGCGAACCGGCTTCGCTCCGGCTGCTTCGTCGTGATGGGAAAGAATAGCACGAGGTCACCACCCGCTTGAGGGATCCGGACGCCGACGGCTACCGGTCGGTCTTTGCGTCCCTCTGTTTCGCCCTTTCCGGCTTCACGGCTCCAGAGATAGGGATAACGGATGACCGTTGCTGTCTGGATCTCGTCATATCCACTCATCGGCTTGTCTCAGCGCTGTCGGCGTAAGCGTCGACAGCGCTCTCAAACTCGGCGAGCAAGGCGTCGGGCATGGTCTCAAGCGTGCCTGCAGCACGCATATCGGACTGGCGCATCAGCCGTTCATAATCCTCGATGTTCAGCAGCACCAGTCGCGGTTTGTTGCGCTGAGTGATGGTAACTGGATGGCGCAAGGCCTCGGCTATAATGTCGCCAGACTTCCGCGAGAGGTCACTCGTGGTGTAGGAACCGGTGCTGCTGGTCATTTGAGCGTCTCCTCGCAGTAGAATCACAGTGAATGGATAGATAGCTCGGTTGGGGGGCACAATACAGCAAATACAGCATTGATGTAAATGCTGAATATGGTGAGCGCATCTGGCGGCGACAGTTTTTCGGATATCGGTGACCTCGCTCGGCAAGAACGCCATGGCGCGTCCAACTCCTTTCGACACCGCAAACTGCCCAGCCTGGCTGTCGTTATGTACCGCCCTCAGAAGGGCGGCTCGGCGTCGACAAGGCCGTGCTGTTCGGCCATGGCAACGATCACCTCGGCCAGCTCGAGTTCGGCCGCGATCTCTCGGCGCTCATCAGCGTCAAAAGCGTTCTTGAGTTCGGCACGTTATCCTGACAGTCAACCACGATTATTGTCCGTGGGAGATTGTGACCACCTCGCGAAGAGATCGCCTGAGACTGCGCAACACGATCCCGCAGAGGTTGCCAATCGCGGCGGCCTGTATCTGCGCATGCCGCGTCTGTTCGAAGACTTGGGCCTTGCCTGGCTCGACGGCCGCTTTCCACGCCGGGTCGACAAACCCGCCCGCGTCCAGTTGCTGATCCTCGACGACTGGGGAACGCACACGCTCACGGATCAACAACGCCTCGATCTGCTGGAAATCTTCGAGGAACGCTATCGCCGGAAATCAACGCTCATCACCGCGCAGCTCCCTGTCGCCCAGTGGCATGACATGATCGAGAACCGACCATCGCAGACGCAATCCTCGATCGGATCATCCATAATGCTCACCGCATCACCCTTGAAGGCGACAGCATGCGGCGGCAAAAAGCACCATCCCACTTGACCGGCGCTGAAAACGGCGAAATCAATCGCTCATGACTTCAACCATGCAGGCGACAGTCGACCACATCATGCTGTCCCGGAATTAGTGAAAACACTGTCCGCAATTTAGTGAAACGACTGTCCCCGTTCTTCCGAAATATGCACGCAACCGTCAGCACGTGTCGCAGATCAGCTGAGCCGTTTCTCGTCGGGCGGCGTTCCAACCGCGATGAATTGCAGCGGGGAGAAGGCTACGCCCTCCACAGGATCTGCGGTGGACATCAGGTTTCCAGACAAAACCTGTCGCTATGTTTGGGGGAGCTAAACTGCAGCCTGCAGCGCCCAAAATATCTGAACCGCATTTGTCGCTTTGCACTTAACCCCGAGAATCGGTCGGTGCCTCGACCACCTATTACATCGACATCCAGACCGGCGTGTCGGTAGGCGCGTTATCGTTTGCAAGCAGCATTTTGCCGACACGCGTCTATGAAGTCGCGCCGCACCTGACGCGCGTCGGTATCGGCGCGATGTATTTTGGCGGCATCGCGGCCAACAAAGATTTTTTTGACGGCCTGCCGGAAGAGGTTCAGACCGCAGTCCTCGCAGCCGGAAAATCGACTTCGCTAGCGCATGGCGCCTACGTCACCGAGCAGGCCAATACGGCAATCGGGAAGATGGTGGCTGAACGCCTTGAGATTTCAGAATTGCCGGAAGACGGAAAGAAGAAATGGGTGGAGAGCCTGCCAAATATCGTCGGCCCATGGCTTGCGTCCAATGGCGAAGGGGCCACGACTTTGCCGAAAGCCTATTTCGCTGAACTGCGCGCCCGCGGCGTCACGCCGCTGCGCGACCGGGACACGGGTCTCTAATTTCTGACTGTACCGGCGATGTTCGCCGGTGCAGTGTCAATCCAATCACTTGGAAGCACGCCGTGGCCGAACTGATACCTCAGATTGAGGAAGGCACTGGCCCTCCAGCCGACGCCGGCCCGTTCGGTTTGCCGCCAACACGCTCGTCGCCACCGGGACGATCTGGATCTTTCTCTTGATGTTCCTGATCGTCGCTGACGTCATCGGGCATAACTTTCTTTCAAGCCCGATAACCGGCGTCGCAGAGATGGCGGCATGCTCGGTCGTTGCAATCGTCTTCTCACAATGTCGGCAGCGGTTCTGGCGGGGCGCAGGACGCGCGCCGACTTCCTGACGAACTATATCCGCAAGGTCTCGCCCGGCCTCATGCAAGCGATCGACGTCGTTTTCCTCCACATTGGCGCCGCCGTCTTCGCCGCGGTCGCCTATGCCTCCTGGCCTGAGATGATCAACCTCCAGGCGCCTGCGTTGGGTTCAGGTTTCCTCGTCTTGTGACCCGATCAGGCAAGCCGGTGCGACAAGCGGCACCATGACGGCATCGGCACCACCTGGCCGGGAATTCCGCCACTCGCCCGTCGCTTCACGAGTCCGGGTCAACGGGCGCCGTGCCGGGAAAGAGGATGTTCGCACCCTGTGCGATCCAGAAAGCCGCGCCCAGGGTGCCGCTGGCTGCAAGGTTCCTTAGCCAGTCGCCGGTCCAGCGATGGACGAAATAGACGCTGGCGGCGCCGAGCAACGTTCTCAGTGCTATGGTCTGTGCATCGTGCTGCTTGGAGTGTGGAGGCCAGCGCGGGTTACGCATGTGTGTGCGCCCCACTTCGGCGATCCAGGGAGAGATCATTGTGACCAGGCTCGCCGCCGTGAGGATCCGCTTCGAAACCTTCCTGTGCTCCATCAAATCCGGCTTCCCGGTCAAAACCGCGCTGCTTACCGCCGCGACCCCCGACGCAGCGGACGCGCCGCGTCGGCGGAGACGAAGCTCCCCGCATCAGGCGACGGCCCAGCCGGCGTTATCCATCGCTTCCTTGGCGGCTTCAGCTTCCGGTAGCTCTCTCCTCCAGCGGGAGGCGTCGAGCCGCCGGCCCGTCACCCCGTCCGACGCCCCCGAAGCCAGCCAGAGAAGCGGCGGGACGATGATCGCGGGATCAAGCAGGCCGCTTCGCGCCTCTTGCGGCAGGCCGTCCGGAATCATGCCTGTCGCTGTCGCGCCTCCGGGAAGAAGGCCATTCACCGTGACCCCTGTGCCGTCCAGATCCTGCGCCCAGATGATCGTCTCGGATTCCAGCGCCGCCTTGGACGGGCCATAGGGCGAGAAGCCGCGCCGGCGCATAGTGGCGTGATTCATCGTGATGTTCACGATGCGCCCGCGACCGGCCGCGATCATCACCGGGGCCGCCGCCCGTGACATCAGGAACGGACCGTTCACATTGGTGTCGATCACCATGCGCCAGACTTCGGGGGCGGTTTCCCAAAACCGGGTCGGCTCGGTCAGGAACTGCTGGCTGACATACTTCATCCCGCGACCGGCGTTGTTGACGAGCATGTCGAGCCGGCCGAAGCGGTCTTGCGCCATTGATACGACGCGGGCGCAGTCATCCTCTCGAGATACATCGGCGAGCGTCGGGATAACTCGGTCGTCCCCCGCCTCGCGGGCCACGGCCTCGATTTCGGTCGCTTCGCGCGTGGCGGTTGTGACGACCCGCGCGCCCGCCGCCGCAAGGCCAAGCACCATCGCCCGGCCGAGGCCGCGCCCTCCCCCTGTGACGATCGCGACCTTACCCGCGAGCCGATCGCCCCTCATCGGTTCAGCGCCTGCATCTGGGGCGCGGCATAGCGCGTCCCTGCGGCAGCACCGGGCGGCAGGATGCAGTCGATCCGGGCCACATCCTCAGCCGTTAGCCGTACATCGACGGCGCCCACGTTCTCCTCGAGCCGCGCACGCTTCTTGGTGCCGGGGATCGGCACGACGTCATCGCCCTGAGCCAGCAGCCAGGCAAGCGCCAGCTGGGATGGCGTGCGGCCCTTTTCGCGCGCCATCGTCTCGATCTCGGACACCAGGTCAAGGTTCTTCTGAAAGTTCTCGCCCTGAAAGCGCGGCGCGTTGCGGCGATAGTCGTCCTCGGCCAGATCCTCGATGCGGCGGATCTGGCCGGTCAGGAAGCCGCGGCCGAGCGGGCTGTAGGCGACGTAGCCGATGCCAAGTTCGCGCACCGTCGGAAGGATCGCCTCCTCGGGCTCGCGGCTCCACAGCGAATATTCCGTCTGGAGAGCTGAAATCGGATGCACGGCATGTGCACGGCGGATAGTCTCTGGCGCCGCTTCAGAAAGGCCGAGGTATCGGACCTTGCCGGCTTTAACGAGCTCAGCCATGACTCCCACCGTCTCCTCGATCGGCGTGTTCGGGTCCACCCGGTGCTGGTAATAGAGGTCGATGTGGTCCACCCCGAGCCGCTTCAGCGACGCGTCGCAGGCTTGGCGCACATAATCGGCGTCGCCGCGAATGCCAAGATATTCACCGTTATCGCCGCGTACGTTCGCGAACTTGGTTGCGAGCACCACTTTATCACGACGGTCGCCGATTGCCTTGCCGACCAGTACCTCATTAGTGAAGGGGCCGTACATGTCGGCGGTGTCGAGGAATGTGACGCCAAGCTCGAGTGCACGGTGAATCGTCGCGACTGACTCAGCCTCGTCGCGGCTGCCATAAAATTCTGACATCCCCATGCATCCGAGGCCCATCGCTGACACCTCAAGTCCTTCCGAGCCTAGCTTGCGAATATGCATTTCTTGTTCCTGCCGCTTGTGCCATGAAACGACCCAACGTCCCCCAGCCAAAGCGGTTCCCGCTGCAAGGAGTCAGAACGAGCGGACGCTGCAAACTTGAAGATCCTTCGGCAAAACGGTATCCTATCCCGCCGGGGATAGGCCCGGCGATCAGCAGGATATGGGAGTTTCGAGGGCTAAGACTGAAAATAAGCATTGTTGCCTTTGCAATCCTGATCATTAGGGCGCCGTGGCAGCTTCTCTGGATTCGCGTAAAGCCCGCCCGACCTTCCGCCCCAAGGCAGCGTAAAACTTATACAAATGGTCTCGGAACCGCGGGACATGCAGATTTCACGCCATCAAGACTAATTCCTACTCACTCGGAAATACGAAATCGGTTACCATATAATTGATGGAGCCGAAGTGCGGCTCAATTTCGATGTCAGGACGGGAGCGGTTAGACCGCCTCAGACCGGAGGACTGTTTGGGGGATAACAGAGACAGGCAGCTATATAAACAGTGCCAATGCCCCTCGACTTATCAGCAGATGGAAATTGAGCGGGGCTACCCCATTGGCTGCTTTGGGTTCACGGAAGGCACAACCTAGATGATGGCTGGACGTCTCTCAACGGCCGATTACCGACGGCTCGCAACCGTGCTGCGGGTCCTCGGAGAGGCCGGACTTAAGCCTACGTTGGCTCGCTTCGGGCTGTTTCGAACCCGACATGTACAGTCATTTGACGACGCGGAAGCAGAGGCTTTAGTCCGCGCACTGGAGCGTCTCGGCCCTACCTTCGTCAAGCTCGGGCAGATCATGGCAACGCGCGCGGATCTGCTTCCGCCCGAGCTGACGGAGCGTCTGAGCCGGTTGCATGACGCCGTCGCGCCCGTGCCGTTTGAGGAAGTACGTTCTCAACTCGTGGTTGACTTGGGCGCTGATCCGTCAGAGGTGTTCGCAGAGTTTTCGACAACGCCGATCGCTGCCGCGTCCATTGGTCAGGTCTATGAAGCCCGATTGCACACGGGCGAGTCTGTCGTTGTGAAGGTACGGCGGCCGGGCATAGAGGAGGTGATGCGCGCCGACCTGCGGCTGCTCACGGCCGCCGCACGGGTGATCGAACGGCGGGCTCCAGGACTTAGGCGACATCAACCTGTCCGCGTGGTCGGGCAGCTCGCACAAGCGCTTCTCGAGGAGATCGACTTCAGGATCGAGGCACGCAATCAGGAGGATGTTCGTTGTCGGACCAGCGTCTTTGTCGTGCCGCGTGTCCATCCTGAGTTCAGCACGAGCAGGACTCTGGTCAGTGATCGTATCGTTGGCAGGAGCCCCAACCAGGCATTCAGACATTCGGAGCCCGCGCTCGCCCGAGCACTTGCCCCGGAAGCAGCCCAGGGACTGCTGGCCTTGATGCTTCAAGAGAGCGTGTTCCATGCCGATCCTCACCCCGGAAATGTGCTGGTCACGCCCGAGGGCAAGCTCGCCTTGCTCGACTTTGGCTCGGTCGGGCGGCTTTCAGCGAAGCGTCGCGAACAGGTGCTTATCGTTCTTGGGTCCTTGGTCGATGCCGACGTCGGGGCGGTCACGGAAATCCTGATGGACTGGGCTCGCCGATCCGGCCCCCCGCCGCCAGGTCTTGAACCGGCCGTCGATCAGTTCTTTTCGCGCTATGGTGCTCAATCGGGTCGCGATATCCGTCTGGCCGAGGCAATCAACGATTTCATCTCGATTGCCCGGGAAAACGAACTTGCGCTCCCGCCCGATCTCCTCCTCTTGATGCGAGCACTAGGTATTTCTGAAGGCTTGGCCAGAACATTGGACCCTGACCTGGACGTGGTCGAGGCCATCACGCCAGTGATGCTGAAAGTCTTCGCGCAACGCTTCAGCCTTAAGGCGTTGGCGGCGCGAGGGTTCCGCGCATTCAAGGAGCTCGATCAGTTCGCCAACATAGCGCCCGAAGCTCTGCGGAGGGTCGCGGCACGGCTAAAGCGCGAAGGGCTCGCCGTTCAAGTTTCAGTTGCGAATTTGAATGAACTCAGCGATGCCCTACGCCGTGCCGGCAACACCTTGGCTAACGCCGTGGTGTCGGCGGCACTGATGCTCTCGGGCGCGCTCTTCTCGTTGTCGTCGGGTGGAGACCCGACGCGATCCGTTATTTCCCTGGTGGCGCTCGGGCTAGGCGTGATTATCTGGCTGCTCTTTGTGCTGCGCCGTCGCAGTTGAAGCACCAGCATTGATGGGGACGTGACAGGCCTTTCCCTTAACCCACGCAGCTTTCGGAAGATCCACCGTCAAAAGACCGTCCTGAAGCCTCGTTGTGACGCGCTCCGGCTCTACGGCTTCGACCAATGGCACAAGTCGGTCGAGTGCACCTCCGCTTCGGCTTTCTGCCGCAAGCTTGCGGCCGCTCAGTCGAATCGAATGGGGGGTGGCCTCCAGCAACAGCTCGTCGCGGCTGTAGCCTGGGACTTGGAATACCACGGTCACCTTCTCCAAGGTTTCGGAAATTGAAAAGATTGGTTCGGCTGCGCTGCTAAAACTGCTGCTATGAGCCGACCGTCGCCAAAGCCTGCCGAGTCCGCGAGCCAGAACGCTTTCATATGCGAGGCTGGCCGTCAGAGCCGTACCCCCGAACTTAATCTGAATGTCACCAATCATCTGTATTCCTCCGTTTGTGGGATAAGGTAACCGCGCGGCACGGCGGAATTAAGACAACCGCGGACGCCACCACAGCTTAACAGGCACGCTGGCCATGGAAACCCAACAGATTTTTATATTTTGGGAAATACGCCGAATAATTATACTCGTTCCCAATGGGCAGTTCTGAACGATGTCCGGCCATATTTTGCGACAAACTCTGTCAGATTGTGAGACTGTGCGGTAATTCCTGATTTGAGGTTTGTCCTACATGTTGATCGGTTACATGCGGTATCGAGCAGTGACGAGCGCCAGTCAGTTGCCTTGCAGCGTGATGCCCTGCTCGCGGTCGGGGTGGTTGAGCGTCATCTCCATCAGGATCGCGCTTCCGGAGCGCGTGATGACCGGCCGGGTCTGAAGGCATGCCTCGGCGAATTGCGCGAAGGCGATGTCCTGGTCGT
>NZ_OBQD01000032.1 GCF_900220975.1 Rhizobium subbaraonis
GTGAAGGGCGATCTTGAGCCGATCGAGCTTTGCCAGAAGCTTGACCGCGCCTGCAACGGCAAGACGGCCGAGAACGGCGGCATCTACAAGACCGTCTGCGGTAACCCCGCACTGCCGGTCTACTACTTCACCGACGAAGATCTGATCATTTCCGAGCCGCAGACCTTCACACCGTTCCCCGGCCTCGAAAAGACGTATAACGGCGCACACGCCTCCTATCCGGAGCCGGATGAGGCTTGGTCCGCCAAGGACGCCCCGCCGCGGTATAGGAGCGACCTGGAAGCAGAAGACGACGGCCGCCGCCTGATCGCCAATCTCACCTATGAGGCCGTGCCCTATAAGCGCCAGGTGCAGAGGCTCATGCGCGCGGCGATCGAGGCGAACCGACGCTTCCGCTCGCATCAAGGCGTCTTCACGCCGGCCGTGAAGCTGCTTGAGCCGCTCGACGTCATCGCATGGACGTCGGCCCGCAACGGCTACGACAACAAGCGCTTTCAACTTGGCGCTGTCGACGACCTGAACAACGTTAATCAGTCGGCCGCCTTCTCCGAACTCGACCCAGCCGACTACGACTGGTCGAGCGACTACGAGCTTCCGACGACGACCGGGCCGCTCGGCAGGGTGAAGCCCCAGCCGCGCGTGCTCGGCAGTTTCGGCGTGTTTCCCGCCACGGTAAAGGATGCGCTCGGCGTCGATCGCCGGCCCGCCATTCGTGCCGCGTGGCCCTATAATAATGACGACGTGGCAATCCGCGCGATCGCGTTTCAGGTTCGCGAGGCCGGAAAGACCGACGTCATGTGGCGGGGCCGATCGGATCAACCGGAAGAGGGCGAAGCGCTGCTCGCGCCATTCTCGCTTCTTCCGGATACCGACTATGAGGTGAAGGCCAAGTTCGTTGGCGGCGGCAATACCGAACTGTTCGCCTGGTCGGCGTGGATGCCAGTCCGGACGCCCAACGTCCAGCTGACGGCCGCTGACATCCTCGACGGCGCCATCGTCGCGGCGAAGCTTGCCGACGCGGCCGTCGAAGCCAACAAGATCATGACCGGGGCTGTCACCGAGCTCAAGCTCGCCGATCGCGCCGTTTCCGATCTGAAGATCAAGCTGGCCGCCATCAAAACCGAATTGATCGAAAACCAGGCTGTCGTCGCGGCCGCTCTGGCCGACGTGGCAGTAACGCAGCAGAAGATTGCCACCAACGCCGTAACCCAGCTGAAGATCGCAGCCGATGCCGTGACGGAAGCGAAGGTTGCGGTAGACGCAATCACCCAGGGGAAGATCGCCAGCAACGCGGTCAATGAGCTGAAGCTCGCCGCTGCCGCCGTGACAGAGGCAAAGGTGGCCGTGGGCGCAATCACCCAGCTTAAGATCTCAACGGGTGCGGTGGGCAACGCGCAGCTGGCGTCTCTTGCCGTGGATGCTGCGAAACTGGCCACCAACGCGGTGACGACGACCAAGATCGCGGATGATGCGATTACAACGCCGAAGCTGGTCACGGGTGCAGTTGTAGCGGACAAGGTTGCCGCAAATGCGATCACCGCCCCGAAGATCCTGGTCAGCGATCTGACCAACCTCGTCATGAACGGCAGCTTCGTCGGCGGTTCAAGCGATGGCTGGTCCGGTGGCGGTTTCGAATTGCGGGCGGGCACAAGCCGACCCGGCAAGACCGAATATATCGGCTACCTTCCCGCGGGATCCACAAGCAACATCACCGCGCAGTTTCCGGTAAATGTTCCCGTCAGTGAAGGCGACCAGTTCTATCTCGCGATGGACTTTGCGAGCGCCGGCAGCGGTGCGGCAGTGGATGCCGCCATTCAAGTCGTCTGGTACGACGCCACGAACTCCTACCTGTCGACCTCGTCACTGACGGACTCGGCGGGCACCTCCTGGAAAACCCGAGCGGGCACAATCAACGCCCCCGCCGGGGCCGCCTACATCCAGCGTGTCAACGTCATTCGGCAGGGCACGTCGGTAACCCTTCTCTACTTCACCAACGTCGTGCTTCGGAAGATGGCGTCGGCCGAGCTGATTGTCGACGGCGCCATCATCGCCAGCAAGGTGGCTGCGCTCGCGATCGCGGCCACCAACATCCAGGCTGGCGCGATCACAGCGGGTAAGATTGCGGCCGATGCGGTCACGGCCACCAACATTGTGGCCGGCACGATCACTTCGACCGAACTCGCCTCCAACTCCGTCGTCGCCGCAAAGATCGCGGCCGGGGCGATCGTCGCGGGCAAAATCGCGGCGGATGCAGTAACGGCGGCCAATGTCGTCGCCGGCACGCTGACGGCGGTCGAGCTTGCTTCCAGCTCGATCATAGCCTCCAAGATAGCTGCCAACGCCGTCACCACCGACAAGATCGCGACCAACGCTGTAACCGCAAACGAGATTGCCGCTGGCACCATCACGGCAACCGAAATCGCCTCGGGCGCGATCACGACCGTCAAGCTAGCAGCCGAATCCATCACTGGCGCAAAGATCGCGGCCAACACAATTGGCGCGAACCACATTGCCGCGAACTCGATCACGGCAAAGCAGCTCGTCATCATGGACTGGGAGAACATTGCCCCGAACGGACAGTGGATTACCGGCGACAATGCCGGGTGGGGCTCATATCCGAGCGGCTGGAACGTCGTCGGCGCCGGCGCGCGGCCTCCTCAGCGTGGGGATTACATTCTTTCAACTCCGGGCGTAGCTGACGATCGGACCATGACGACCGCCGGGCTCGATGTTCCCGTCCAGGGCGGTGAGCAGCTTAACGTTCAGTTCGACTGCGCCGGATCCGGTTCTGGCGCGTCATGGGAATTCCGGGTGCGCTTGGTTTACTACGCGGCCGGCAGTTACCTGTCCGGCAGCACAGTAACGCTGTCCGGTACTTCAGTAAGCTGGCAACGTCAGAACGGCACCATGAGCGTGCCGGCTGCCGCGGACAGGATACAGCGCATCGAGATCACCAGGGCTGGAGGCGGCAGCAACAATGCGTTCATCACGAACGTGGTTGTTCGCCGCAAGAAGGGCGGCGAACTGATCGTTGATGGGGCGATCTCGGCTGACCACATCAGGGCCAACGCGATCGAGACGGACAAGATCGTTCTGGGCGGCGTGACAACTACCAAGATCGATGCCGGCGCGGTCACCAACGTTGTCAGCGCCTATGCCTCGGGCAGCACAAGCGACCATAACAATAACGTGGTTCGAACAGTTGCCTCGGCCACAATTTCCGGGCTGACCGACGCAAATGCAGTGCAGGTCGTCTTCAATTGCCGAACCGTTCAGTCTGCCCGCGCAGGAGATGCCGTAAGCAGCCGATCGACTACTACCGTGGTGATCAAGCGCGGAAGTACCGTCATCGCGACGCGCGACATTGTGGATTGCGCGCTTGTCGATTCCGGCGGCATCGGTCGCATCGGGACGATGCCGGCCATTGCCATAGCCTTCGCGGACACGGGTTTCACAGGCAGCTCGGCAACCTACAGCGTAGAAATTTCTAGCGACTATGGCGGCTCCGGTACCTGCTACACGCAACAGCGGTTCCTTCAGCTCATGGCGACGAAGAGGTAGCAACCTATGGCGACGAACACGATCAGGTTCGTGAAGTACCGGACCGACACTGGCGAAATCCTCTGCACAGGCAACTGCGCAAAGGAAGAGCACGCCTACCTTCAGATGGAGGATCCCGAGAATGAGCACATCCTGCTCGATGTCGCGGCCGACGACGCAACGCAGTGGGTAAACGATGAAGGCGATATCGTCGCCCGTCCTACGCTCGATGTTCCCGAAACTGCATCGATCATTGCGGACGGCATTTCCGAAGTGACGGGCGCTCTGCCGGCCGGAACCGTGGTGCGCTTCAACGGTGCCGTCGCAACCACGGACGGCAGCGACTTCGGTTTCACGACTGACATGCCCGGTACTTATGTTTTCGACTTCCAGCCGCCGTTTCCGTACATCCCTCGCACCCTGACGATCGAGAGCACCGATGCGGTTTGATATTCGAGAGGATCAATCTGCCCGCGCCGATCGGGTGAATGCCGAGCGTGATCGGCGGATTGTCGCCGGCCTCGTCTTCGGCGGCGTCCTCTATCAGACACGCGACCAGGACAGGGAGAACATTGCCGGCGCCGGGGCGCTCGCCATCGCTGCTATCATGAACGGTGCGCAGCCGGCTGACTATCGCTGGCACGGAGGCGACACCGACTTCACCTGGATCGCGGCCGACAATAGCCTGCATGTGATGGACGCCCCGACCCTGATCGCCTTCGGCAATGCCGTGGTCAATCACAAGGCGGCGCTGATTCACGCGGCCCGCTTGATCAAGGACATGAACCCGATCCCGGCGGACTTCGCCGAGGATAGCTACTGGCCGTAACCGACCGGGCGGCCGAGGCGCGCGAACGCCTCAAGCGACGGGTGAACAACCGGCAAGAAGTCACCCCGTCCGACAGCAGCTTTGCACAACCGTCGCACCCGTACCCTGCAGGGCGGATATGCGATTACGTCGTGAGTTCTTAGAAATGGTGAACATTCGATGCGGCTCCTGCTCGGCCCTGCTTTTCAAGGCTGGACCGGGAGCCATCGCCGCCGGTATAGAGATCAAGTGCCGCCGATGCGGCACGATAAATCATCTGAGGCCACCCGAGCCCTTACCCGATCGCCAGGAGCGACAGGACAAAGGAGCCGGTGGCAATGCCACAGAAGTCAAAACCCCTCCCTCCATTGCCGGCCGACGCCCCACGGGCGCCGGATAAACCCCGCTATAAAGAACAGTATGGCGTGATCCTCGTCTGCCCGGATGAAGCAGCGCAAAAGGTCCTGTTCGAGGCGCTCGCCGCTCTCAAGGCCTGCAAGATCAAGGTGGTTGTGACATGAGGATCAGTGTCGCAAACTCGTGCGCCGACTACGCGAGCTACCGGACCGAGCGCGTGAAGTCTCTATTCAATGTCGATGACGGCAGCCGGTTCGAAATTGACGTCAATTTGCCGGTCGAGGAATCGGACTGGAAAATCGGCCTGGTGGTCGGGCCGTCCGGTTCGGGCAAGACGACGATCGGCAAGGCGATCTTCGCCGACCCGGCTGCGCTCTCGGCGCCGAGCTGGGCCACGGACAAGCCGATTATCGACTGCATCGCGGAGGGCGGCAGCTTCGACGACGCGACCGCGGCGCTCTCGGCGGTCGGACTTGGGTCTGTCCCGGCATGGCTGCGCCCATACTCCGTCCTTTCCAATGGCGAGAAGTTCCGCGCCGACCTCGCCCGCGTCGTTTGCGAGAAGCCCGGCGAGGTTGTCATCGACGAGTTTACAAGCGTCGTCGATCGACGGATCGCCCGCATTGGCGCCCATGCCTTCGCCAAGGCGTGGCGGCGTGGAAGCGGGCGGGCGGTACTGCTGTCCTGCCACTACGACATTATCGACTGGCTCGCGCCGGACTGGATTCTCGACACAGCGACAGGTGCTTTCACCGGGAGGTATCTTCGACGACGCCCGTCGATCGAGCTGGAAATCCGCGAAACCGACTGGCGATGGTGGCCGTATTTTGAGCCGCATCACTATCTGAAGCTTCCGAAGATGGTGGCCGCGTCCTGCTTCGTGGGCTTCGTCGACGGCGAGCCCGTCGCCCACCTGGGCGTGAGCACTCGGCCGGGCCTTAAGGAGGCCCGCGCCTGCCGCCTGGTCGTCATGCCCGAATGGCAGGGCGCCGGTGTCGGCATGCGCTTCCTCAATGCCGTTTGCGCCGCCTGGCGCCGCGGCGACAACCGCTATGGCCGGCCGATGCCGACCCTGTTTCACACCTCCCACCCGGCGCTCGCGGCCGCGCTGCGCCGCGACCCAAATTGGACGCAGGTTTCTGCGCCCTTGTGCGGCGAGAGCCGCAGCGGCCGATCGGCGTCCGTTGTCGGCAGCCTGGGCGGCCATTGGCGCGCCTCGCAGGGGTTCCGCTACATCGAGGGGATAAATATTCGAAAATGAAAATCGGGATTATTGGTCAGAAGTGGCTCGCCGAACGCGTCTTCAGCGAGCTTACAAAGGAGTTTCAAGTGACCTTCGTGGCGGCTTCAAGCGCGGACGATCGGCTGGCAGAAGCAGCCCGCGGTGCCGGCATCGAGCCGTTTCTCTATAACGGCCGTTGGTTGTCGGACGCCACTCCGGTCGAACCTCTCGACCTCCTCATTGCCGCGCACGCCTTCGTCTATATCCCGGCCAAGCTTAGGGCCGCCGCCAAGTGGTCGATCGGCTATCACCCCTCGTTGCTTCCGCTCCATCGCGGGCGGGACGCGGTCAATGCAACGATCCAAGCCGGCGACCGTGTCGCCGGAGGCAGCGTCTACCATCTGGACGACGGGTATGACACGGGGCCGATCGCGTTTCAGGAATGGTGCTTTGTGCACGAGGGCGAGGCCGCTGAACAGCTATGGCGGCGGGCGCTCGCCCCGATGGGGGCCGAGCTACTGGTGCGGGCGGCGCACTACCTTTCCGCCTACGACTTCCTACCGGCTGCAGACCAGGAATGTGACGCTCACGGCCGCGGCGCAACAGCGGCGCGGCTCCACAATCATCGGTACCCCGGCCTCTTCCGCTCATCGACAATTTGGTGCAAAAAGCAGCCTGGGCTTGCGGAAATGAGGGATTTTACAAGTGGCCAAATTTAAGTTCGGCGTTCGAGCTACCGATGAAATTTTCACGCATATCTCCCCGGACAATTACAAGACCTATATTCCCCGTCTCGACAGCCTCGACCTCTACGACAACATCTTCACGAAGGTAACGTTCAACGTTGACGGCCTAGAATGGAAGATGTCGCGAGGCAACCCGGTCGGCGTGGAGCGCGGGCGGCTGACGGAGCTGATCCAGTTGGAAAATTTGTCCACCGTCATCCACATCGAAAACATGAAGGTGAGCTTCAAAACCATCGTGCACGCGTTGAACAAGCGCGACCAACAAAAGGTCGCAGACCTGATCTTGAAGGGCAATGACAGCATCACCCTGACCAAATGGAACGACGACTTCCGCGGCGGCGCTGGCAACGACATTATGAAGGGGCTCGGCGGCCACGATGTCCTCCGGGGCGAGGCCGGTAGCGACAAGCTCTACGGCGGCGGCGGGAACGATAAGCTCTACGGCGGCGCCGGGGATGATCTCCTTGTGGGTGGGCCGGGAACCGATAGGCTCTACGGCGGCAGCGGTCGCGACACGTTCGTTTTCAGGACCGGCAGCGACAAGGACCGCATCATGGTTTTCGAGGATGGCGAACGGATCGACTTGAGCGGTCTCAAGTCCGTCACCTCGTTTGCTGACCTGATGGACAACCACGCGGCGCAGGTGGGCGACAATGTCCTGATCAACGGGAACCATGGCGACAAGCTCACTATCGCCGGAACGAAGCTCGCAGCGCTCGACGCGGACGACTTCATCTTCTAAGGCGCGCGGCTTCAAGGGGTCGTGAAGGGCTTGTGAGCCGGCTTTGAGACAGCAGCGAAGAGTGACAAGAACGACGGCCGGAAATCTACTGCAGCCCGTCAGTGTCGGCGCCGGAAAGACGGCAATAGGGCAGCCTTGATGAAAACCGGATCGCGCTGCCCCTGCGAGTAGAGGCGGATGATGGCGCCGCCGAGGGCCTCGGCAGCCTCGCTGTCAATCGAGAAGCAACATTCGCGCATGCAGTCATCAAAGATCGCCTGCATCTGGTTCAGGTCAGTGGGGCTGAATGCCTTGCTGAACTTGCCACATGGGAAGACCGGATAGCCGGCTGCATCATAGTAGTAAGACGGGGTCACAATTCCCTCCCGCGGTTGCGGCGGAAGTTGCTACCTCCCTGCCGTTCCTGCCAACATGTGGAGCGATGAGGGATTATGCGCCTGGTTCGGCGGGGGGTCTATGTCAGATGACACTTCGGTAGCGAATTTGACACTGCGTCTGGAATTCCGAAAATTCGCGTCGGGCTACAGGCAGGGCACGACTGACGCCAAAGGCACACACACCAACAGCGGACGCCTTCGGGCGTCCGCTTCTCGTGATCGCCTAGACCGGGAGGTTGTCAGGGCCGGCGCTTGAATGACGGAAGAAGCTCAGCCTTGATCAAAATGGGATCCTGCTGTCCCTGCGAGTAGAGACGGATTATGGCGCTGCCGAGGGCTTGGCCCGCTTCGCTGTCGGCCGCAAAGTTGCACTCGCGCATGCAGTCGTCGAAGATCGCTTGCATGCTGCTCAAATCATCAGGGCTGAACACATGTTCATTGGCACCAAATGGAAAGACAGGATGGCCGGCGGCATCAAAACGGCGAGACGTTGGCATGTCTTCCTCCTAAGTCCGGACGGAAGCCCACCTCTGGCGGTCCCGCCTCCCCCGTCACATGGAGGCGGTCCATAGTGTGCAGCTTACGGGGCTGTCGGCCTATAATGAACAGCTATGAAGCTAGCGTTCAAGCGGCGAAATTTGACACCTAATCTGCAAATTCGATTTTTGCAGAACCATCTGTCAAAATTGCAGATTTTCGCGTCCGGCTACACCGGAAATCTGCGTCCGGCTACAATTGCCACCGGAGCGACGCCGTGTATTGGCTATTGCGTTGGTAGCGGAGGTCCGCTCCGATCACACTCCCCCCGCAATTTCCGTTCGGGACACGGGCCCTCCCACGATTGTTTTTGCGGGTTTCAGGGCATAACTCGAGGCTCAAACTTGCAAATTAGAAAATCACCGACTTAATTGCCAGTATGAGCAAGCCTCAAGACCTTTTGCGAGCAATTGAAGCTCGGCGACTGCGCGGCGAACTGATGGATGAGGCGTGGCAGAAGCTTCGCCGGTCACTGCAGGGCGCACTATACAGAGAGGCACGCTTCCCCTGGCGGTCGCTCGGCCCGCGTACCAAACACGGTGCGCGATGAGCCTCCCCGCCGGAGCTTTCTGCGCAAACACAATTGGCTTTTGGTGCAATCGATTTAGGCACGCCCCGGGTGCGGCAATCCTACCGGGAAATTGGGGCCGCATTATCAAGACGATCGGTCCCTCGCACACCCACTACGCTCGCGAAGTGGCAATGGAGGCCCATCGCACGGCCCATCATCCCGGTAAGCCATCCCGATTTAACTGCAATTTTCTGTGCGGCTCGATCGAGCATGCAAGGTGGTACAAGCGCAATTATCAGCCAGAAGATCACATATATGAGGTGCGCTTCGACAGTCTCAACTACGCCTATCATCAAGGGATGATTATGTGCATTCCACCTCTACGGGGGAAGTCTGATGAAGATGCGGTCAGGCACTATTGGAATTGCGACCTAGGCGTTTACCCTGACCACGAGCCTTCGATCCAGCCAATTGAGATCCTAACGATGTCCCCAATGCTTGTTCTCGGTAACGTTGATCCGGGTGGGCCGACCGCGGAGCACTGAACGCAAAAAAGCCCCCCCGCCGCAACCGCAGCGAGGGGGCTTTAAAATTGGTGTTGAACTGGTGATTGCGCCGCGCTTAATTGTGCCAACACTTTTGCACAACTGAGGAGGCGCATGTGGGGACTGTCATTAGGAAAGAAGTACGAAAGAGAGGGTTCTTCGGCTGGGTGTTCCTGACCCTATTTATCGTTTTCAACCTTTTCATGCTCTTTTCCGTCTTCGCCGGCGCCAATGGCGCCAGCCAGGTTCCCGCCACGACAGAGCTTGAGCAGTCGGCGAAGGCCGTGGGCTCCGTCATCGGTATTGGTTTGCTTCTTTTTGTTTGGGCCTGCGGCTCAATCGTGCTCGGGCTCCTCGCGCTTGTGACCCGCGGCCAGAAGACAATCGTTGAAGAGGTGTCGGCATGAGAGCGTTGCTTTGCGTGGGGGCGCTCGCGCTCGGGTTCGTCGCTCCGCCCGCGGGTGCAGCAATGGGGCTGGAAGAGATGCAGGCCGCGAGCGGTTTGGCCGACATCCTCACGAGCGCTGAACACTGCGGCTATACGGTCGACGATCAGGCTCTTCAAAACTACTTCGTGGCAAAGAAACTGGACACACCCGAGATACTCGCCTTCATCAAGGACAGCATGGCGGGCAAGAAGTTTTCCGAAAAGCCTAACTCCTCCGAATGCACCCTTTCGCGCAGCACTGCCGCGTCGATCGGGGTAATCGCTCAGTAAAGGAACAGGGCGGCGGCCGGCAAGGAAACGACCGCCGCCCCTGTGCGCTCTACCCGCCGCGGAGAGCGCACGAACTCAAGACCACGGCATTCCGAACTTCGCCGCGAGCCATTTTCCAATTGCTGCCGTGGATGCCCCGATCATTCCCGCCAGGAACATCGTGAGCATCCAAGCGCCGATAAAGCGCTCTTTCCATTTCTTGATTTCAGCGATTGTTGGCCCCGCCGCGTCCATTTTCGCTTTAAGATCCGCGACCTCGCGCCGACTTTCCGCCGCATCCTCGCGCACTTTCTCAAGCTCGGAATACATCCGAGATCTGCCTTGCTTGTTATCCTCGTTGCCATCCCGGACCGCTTCGGTGAGCGCTTTCACCTCTCCTTCAAGCCGGCCGATAGCCCTTTCAGTGCTGTCCATCGCCGCACTGCCCCTTTCCTCGTATTGTGGCAGGGGCCGCCGAGACCATGCTCGACAGCCCGGCGTCGCTCAGCCCGCGGTGTATTTCACACCGACCGTCGCCGGCGCGGGGGGCAGGAATTCCGATAGCTTGGCATCAATCGCCTCGGAGACCCTCTCCTCGTCAACGCCGAAATAGCGGATGGCATCTGGAACCGCCGCAAGGACATAACGCAGGCCCTCCGCAACGAGTTCAGAGCGAACGTCGACCTTCACCTTCCCGGCGTGCTTCTGTGCATAGGCGAAACCAGCAAGGGCGCCGTTACGGACGGCGGTTTGAAACGCCTCTCGGTGCCTGGCTTCGACCGAGACGCGCATGTAACGCTCGACCAGCATGTAGAGCCGCCCGGCGACGAGGCCGATCACGGCGGTCACCGCCTCGACGATGTAGGGGCGGAAGGGATCGATGAGATCCGACAGGCTGAACACGGTGCCCGACGGCTCCGCGGCGATCGCGGCCGGGACGCTGGAAATCAGGATCAGGCAAGACATCGCAAGGCATCCGAGCGCAGCGCAAAGCGCCGCCCCGAGGCGGTTGAACTTCATGGTGGTTCTCCTTGAAAGCGGCCCGCGGGATTGCAAGCCGGGATTGGGCAATCAAGCGGCGAGGCCGAGTTGATCCTGCCGGACGTTGAACGACGGGCACGCCTTCGCGGCGTACTCGTTATGGCCGGTGACCTTCTTGATGCCGTGATGCTTGGCGCGCAGCTGGGCGGTCAACCACAACAGAGAAGTGCGCTGCGCCGGCGTGCGGGTATCTTTCGCGGTCTTCCCGTCGGCCGAAACGCCGCCGACATAGGAGACCCCGATCGTCCCCGTGTTGTGCCCTTCGACGTGCGCCCCGATTTGACCGACCGGGCGGCCAAGCATGATGCGGCCATCGCGGTAGATCACGTAGTGGTACCCGACGTCGGAGAAACCTCGTTGCTTATGCCAAGCCCGGATGTCGGCGACCGTGTAATCGCGCCCCTCCGGCGTGGCGGTGCAGTGGACGATGATCTCCGAGATCGGACGCGCCGTGTCGAGCAAGACGAGGCTTGCAACGTTCGGCGGCGGCGCCGCGCGATCGACCTGGGGCGCTGTCGCCGGCGGATGTCCACCCATTGCGCTCTTGTCAGGCTCCGGCCGGCCCGGCGAAATCGGCCCGGCGGCCCGCTTGAGCGCGGTGATCGTCTGGGTGCCGGCCTTGCCGTCAACCACAAGGCCAGCCTTCGACTGGAAAAATCTCACGGCGGTATCCGTCTTACCGCCGAAATCGCCGTCAACGCCTAGGGGCGGCGTCGCGCCTGCGACGTTGAGCAGCGCTTGCAGTTCGCGGACGCGGGCGCCGCGAGATCCGATTGCGAGAAACGATGTCATTTTATGCACCTTTAACGAAAAAGCCCCGGCTACTGCCGAGGCTTCAAGTTGTTCTTGACTAGAGGAGTAGTCGCAGGTCTTTTCCGGAGAGGTGCCACCTGCCATTGCGGTGGCAGAGGGAGCGCCACTCAAACGTGGCGGGCGATGGAAGTGGGGCGAAAGATGCGACTGAAGCTAAAAATCATGCCTGCTGTTCTTCTGTTCTCAGTTGGTGGTTGCGCCGCCTCGTCGCCAACGCCAGCACCTGTCGTTGGGGCATCAACGGAAAGAACCCGCTGCGAGGTTGTTGCCGAGGCCCTCACCGATCCGCGTGCCACATCGCAAACGCGCGAAGTTGCTATGGAGGTCGGAAGGAACCACGGCTGCTTTGGAAGCCCCCAACCGCAGAAGATCCAGATTGAACAGACGATTAAAGTTCAGTAACGACCCTATCGCCCATCTATCCCTGCGGTGCCCTGTGGTTGCTTGAGCGAGAGGGTCGTGGAGAAGCCGCCGCGCGAGTATTCGTGGTCGACGCTATCGATACGATAGCTGCCGTCGATGCCTGGCCGAGCGCCGGCGATAATGCAAAGCCCCTCCGGCTGCGCCATCACATTGCCCTCAATTACAACGGTGCCCTCGCCTGCCCCGCGTTCGCTCTCGGTCTTGTCGTTCGCGACCTTTTGCTTCGCCTGCTCCTCGTCCGGCTCGGCGTACCGCGATGTCAACTCGGCATCGGCGTCCTCGATCGTCGTCTCTGCCTCGACCTCTTTCCACTTCGCCTCTTTCGCGTCGTAGAAACGAGCTCGCACCTTCTTGAAGCGAGGGCGGCCGAGGAAGGGAGCGACGTCCCAAGTTTGCAGGTTCACGCCACGTTGGGCGATTACGGTAGCGAGGGCGGCCCCGCCCGGCGCTGTGCCGCCGTTCCTCTTCGCCAGTACTGCCGTTGTTCCGCTTATTTTGAAGGTGCCGCCGAGCTCGCTTGCCAGGCGCTCGCCGAGCGCAATAAAGCTCTCGTCGTCCATGCGCTCATATGGACGCTTGATCGACGCGAATTCAGGATCGACCTTGACGTCAGATATCCCTGCGTCTTTTCCCGCTTCCGTCAGGATCTCTTGAATGGTCTTCTGGTCGAAGTGGCGTTGCTGCGGTTGCTTCGCCTTCCCCTTGCTGTCGAACCCTTTGGCGCTAACGACGACCGTCATGCCGCCCCCGCGAGTGCCGCGGCTGCGGACCTCGTCGACCGTGCCCGAGAACACGAGGCCGACGCCAGTTTCGGCGAACCCCAGCATCACGGCGATGAGCGCGCCGGCCTGCGGTAGAGCAATCTGCCCACCCCGGTCATCGAGTTCGATGGAGGCGGTATCCCCGGAAGAACCGGCCTTATCGCTTACCCGGATCGAGATGACATATCGCGCCAAGCCCGCCGTCATGTCCGCGCCGTTGATCATCACGGCAAAGATCGCCCTTTTGCTCATCGCCTAGCTCCACAAACGAACGACGTCGATCTTGTTCCCGGCGCGCTGGGTGGACACCGGCAGTAAGATCTCAGTCCCGACGGCGAGGAAGCTGCTGGCGCTCGCCACGTTGGGATTGATCGCAAGGATCTGCTCGACCAGTCCCGGCATCGGCTGACGAAAGCGGCGCCAGACCATGAGCGAGAGCGTCAAACCCTCGCCCTGGACGGTAATCGTCTCGATAACCTCGTTGCTCATTGGAATAGCCCGATGATGTTGGAGATAACGGAGAAGAACGCGCCAGCGGCCGGCTTGCCTGCCCGACGTAGGGTGATCGTGACCTCGATCACCTGACCCACGCCGCGCGCGTCGAGGTACGTCGACCGCTCGGCGACACTCTCGATCACGTGCCATCCGAAGGGGGTGCCGTCTCCGCGCATGAGGTATTGCGGCTGGCCGGATGCCCGCATCTGGTGAAGGTGATCAAGTTCCGACAAGCCACCGAGCTTTCGGGGCAAAAGCTGCCCCGAAAGCGTCATCTTGTTCGCCCCCTCGCCGACATACTCCATCGGTGGCTCGGCGCCGATCACCGGCTTCGCGACGAAATCCGTCGTCGCGTCGCGCGAAACCTGCGAAACGTTGAAGGGCGCGACCTTTATGGACAGCGACCCGAGCGCATAAATCATCAGCCGAGCACTCCTGCGTCAGCGTGAACCCCGCGGAGGAGTTCGCGCACTTCCTGTCTGAGAATGTCCCGCACCGCACGCTCGACCTCCTCCGGCTTCCCTTCCGCGATGGCGAAATGAAAGGTCGGCGCGAGGGTGATGTTCGCGGGCGCAGGTGCCTGATTTGGCTGGGAGGACTGCAACGGCACCGGGTTGCTGACGAACGAACGAAGATCGGCGAGAAGGCGCGTCATTTTGACGTCACCCCCGGACCGGTCGGCGCCACCCGTTTGGCGCTCGCCACCCGCAGATGGCGAGGGTGGCCGAGTTTCGCGCAAGGAACTTCGTTCGATCCCGCTCGGCATCGGCACCGCATCCGACGCCGCACTGTCCCCGCTCGCGCGCCTCTGTCGGTCGGCGCCGTTACTCGGAGTGGAGCCCATCGCCCTTGCCGTCTCGTCGGCCGGGATAATGGTCCCGGGCCGATCCGGTTTGAAGAGCTCTGCGCCTTTCTCACCCACGAGATAGGTCTCGTCCGCCTCTACCGGGCCACCCTCTGCGCGTGCACCGGCAATAGGGGTTGCCCGCACTACCGGCGTCGCCCGCGGGACTGTGGCCGAGCTCGCCTCCCTAAGCGCCGCGCCGAGGCGCTGAACATCCGCTAGCGCGCCTTTTATCGAGGAGGTGTCCACGAGCGGCATAACAGTAAAATTGAGCTTCTGCACAATTTCACGGCCGATCCTGTCGGCTTCCGCGCCCGCCTGATCCCCCCCTTCGGCCAAAGCGGATATGTACGCGTTGATGTCGGCCTGCGCAGCCTCGGGCAACGCCGCTAGAGCGGATCGATAAGACTGCTCCACCGCCGCAAGCTTCTCAGCTTCGTCACCAGACAGCCCGAATAGGGTCGCGCTATTTGCCCGGCGCAGAGCAGAGAGTTCCTTTGCAATATCGAGTGCCCGCTGCATGTCGCCGGCAACGTCGCCGGTAGATTGCATAGGGATAACCTCGGGCGTGCTCGCACCAAACCAACGCCGAACCTTGTCGAGCGAACTGGTCACTCGACTTGAGATCGCATCACCGATGCGGCCACCGAAGTCCGCCGCCCAGCCGATGAAGTCTGATAGAACGGATTTAACTGCCTCGATCAAGCGGGTCGCGGCTTCGTGTCCGTAGGCTTCCCATTGCGCCTTTTGATCGTCGGATAGGACTTCTCTGGTGAAGAAGGAACCTAGCCAGGTCGCGAACTGGGAGAGCTTCTCTCGGACGGCGGAGAAGTCGAATAGGCGATCAAACGCCGCCTTTGCGGCCTCGATGTCAGCCCCAAAATAGGCAGCGACGTCGCCGACCCCCTCGCGCATAAAGCCCTTAAAGCGCGAGAACATCCCCTTCACTGCGTCAATGGCCGGGGAGAGTTGCTCGACGATCGCCCGGCCGACGCCGGTAAAGACGGAACTGACCCGGTCCCAATACTTGTACAGGACCGCACCGGCCGCAGCCACGGCGACGACCCCCGCAGCGATCGCTCCCCATATCGGAGCCGAGACGGCGGCGAGGGCTGATCCGACGACGCCAAGCGCAGTCGAAAGCGTTGCCATGCCGGGTACGGCCAAAGCCATAGCCTTAAGGGCCGTAGTTACCGTTTGCAGGCCAGACAACTTCTGCGGTCTACTGGCCACGGCTGCAACGCCGCTGAGAGAGGAGCGTAGGCGGTCGAGTACGGTGACGCTGCCGGCCATACCTCCAAGTGCAGTTTGCAGCGCGATCGCATTCCGGGCCGCTTTGACTGCCCCAATCGATGCCTTGCCAACCGTGTTGAACCCGAGCGCGAGCATAGTGAGCGCGCCACCTCGTCCGATCAGCCCAAGCCACTTGAGGGACACGACCGCGGCACGGAAGCCGATCACGGCCGCAGTCGCTGCGATCACATTGCGGATCAGTTCCGGATGAGCCTCGGCCCAATCGGAAAGCTTAAGCGCCATCTCGCCCATCGGCACGAGCAGCTTGTTGAGAGCCGGGAGAAGCGAAGCGCCGACCGTAAGCCCGATATCAGCCAGCTGCGATTTGAAACGCTGCAACTTGTATTCGGAGGTCGCGGCGCGCTTCTCGAATTCCCTCCCGACGCTGTTGAGATACTTCTGTTCGTCGGCCGTGAGGGCGAGCGCCTTTCGCAGAAGTTCGGTATTGTTAAGCAGCGGAGCGAGCGCCCGGGCCTCGTCGCCGAACAGGTCCGACATCACCGAAGCCTGCATGTGCTCGGGGAGCTTCGCGAGGCTCTCGATCACCTTCACCGTCGTCCCGACGGCGTCCTTCTGCATCGCCTTGGCGACTTTGACGGCATCCATCCCGAGGCGCTTCCACGCCCCGCGTTGCGCCTTGGTCGCACTGGTGCCGCGCGTGAGCGCACGCCCCATGTTGCGGAACGACGTGGCGGCGACTTCGCTCTCCGCACCGGCCGAAATCATCGCCGCGCCGAAGGCAAGCGTCTGCTCTTTAGCAAACCCGAAGAACTCGCCTTGCGATGCGACGCGCTTGGTGAAGTCGATCAGATCTCGCGAGCTCGCCGCGGTGCTGTCGGAGACGTAATTGACCGCATCCGCATAGGCGGAGGTTTGATCGTTCGTCAGCCCGAGCGCTGTTCGGATCTTCGCCAGGGCCTCTCCGGCCTCAGCGCCGCTCATTTCCCATGCGACCGCGGCCTTCGCGGTCAGCCGGGTGAAATCGAAGAGATCCGCGTCGGGGACGCCTGCCTGCGCCGCGGCGGCGGAGAGCGCGGCGAGGTCGTTCACTGCGAGCGGGATCTCGGTAACGGCCAACTTGCGCAACCGCTTTCCGTAAAGGTCGAGCCCTTTGTCGTCGAAGCCGGAGACCTTGGCGATGTCGGCCATCGCACTTTCGAACTTCACGGCGGCGTTGATCGGCGCGCCGAGGGCGGTGCGGAGGGCGTAGACCGACGCGATGGTATCGACCATCTGACCGCGCGCCTGATCGAGCGCGCGGTTGTTCGCCGTGATCGCCGCATTCAGGCGGTCGCCGAAACCGCCACGGCCTGCCTGCTCGGCGGCCCTGCTGATGCCGAGGAGGTTGCGGGAGATCGCCCGAGCGGGCGCGGAGGCCTGATCGAGCACGCGGACGATGAGCGAAGAGGTAAGCGTTGCCATTGCGGGCTACCTTGCTTTCAGCTGATGGAGGCGAAGCGCCTGGCGGTGCTGGCGCATGAGGAAGTCGATCGGCATCCGGCGGACGATCGGGAGTGGCGTGGCGAGGTAGTGCGCGACGTCGGCGCACACGGTGTCGGCGTGATCTCGGCTCCACTCCAAAAGGTCGAAGACTATACCGCTCCACTGCCCTCCGACGGATGCAGCAAAGGGATTGCGATCTCCTGCAACGCGATGAAATCGTCGCGATGAAGTTTGCCGATCACTTCGCCCGGGACGTCCGCGAGAGCGCAGAGGAGCCCCTTCAACTGGCCGATGCGCGCGCGCTCGCCCTCTTTCATGCCGAGGTCATCGATCGCTTCAAGCGCGTCGGCGTCGGGCTCGCGTAGCATCACAGCGGCGTAGGTTTTGTCGCCGATAGTGATAGGGTGCTTGAGCGGGTGGGCCTGTGTCTTCCAAAGCATGTTGCGTTTTCCTTTTCGCAAAACAGAAAGAACGCCCGCCGCAATCGCGACGGGCGCCTCTCTGGGGTCTTGGTGTGGGTGCCGCGCTTCTAGCTGATGCGGAGAATGCGGTTCATATCGGCGTTCTCGTCACGGCCGTTGACGCGCCAAGTATTGGTGAAGAAGTCCCAATACATTTTTTCGGTGCTGTCGAAGTACACCTCGTAGTGCACGACCTCGTTGATTGCGTACTCGTGGCCCATCAGTTCGCCGCGCTGATGGGTATCGGGAGCGATGCTCCCGAGGCGCCCTTCGATGATCGACTTGAGCTCGATGTGGCGGCCGGTACGCTTGTTGACGATCACACCATAGGCCGTGAAGTTGTTGCGGATCTTCGAGCCCAGGCCGAATTCGGCGAGAAGGTCCGGGTCAAAACCGTTCAGCTTGAAGGTCGGCTCAAGCTTGTTGACGCCGACGCCCCATTCGGTTGCCACACGGGCGCCGCCGGGGTGGTGATCGACGAAGATCTCGGAGAGATCCGGAAGCTTGAGTTCGGCGAGGGTCAGGTGCTTCGACCGCGTCGGGTCCGCGTCGCCGACGAACAAGTTCACCGCCTCGACAAGATAGAAAGTGGACATTGCTTGCGTCTCCAAAGAATGGAAGGGCAGCCAGCGCGGTTACGCGCCGGCTGCCAAGCCGGGGTGGTGGGGTGGATCAGGCGGCCTGGTCGAGGCTCGCCATCAGGTCGTCGAGAAGATCGTCCAGCGCCGGCCGATAGCGCGACGAGCGAATGCCGAGGTAACGGAGCACCGGGGCTTCCTCTGCCGCGAAGTCGACGGTGAACTTCCCGAGGCGAAGGCTCTCGGGGCTGTTCTGGTCGCGCGAGAACCCGACCTTGAAGCCTAGGATGTCGCCGTCCGCTTGCAGATCGCGGAGCGCCGACTTCATCGTGTTCAGGATCGCCTCGATCGTCTGCCCGGTCAGATTGAACCGACCGAGGTAGAAGCGCAGCGTGCGAAGGAAAAGAAGGTGGATGTAATCCCGCCCGCGCGTCACGTTATAGAACCGCCACAGATCATCCTCGCCGGCGTTGTCGGTACCGACAAACGCGAAGCCGCCAGAGGCGACCGCGCTCTCGACCCCGGCTTCTCCGCGGAGGATCACGCCGCCGTTAAGCGAAAGGATCTGCTGGCCCTCCGTCGAGCCATCGGTGAGCGAGAAATCGATCGGACGGCTCGGGCCCACGATCCCCTGCACGGCTTGGTTCGCCCAAGAATGGAACGGCTTGCCACCCTTCTCGTGGTCGCGGCGTGCCGCGATCCCGAGGATCGCCCCGACGCTGTCGAGAAGATTGGCGTCGACGCCGTACTTCACCCACGTCTCGACTGGAATGATCCGGTCGCTCTGGATCGTTTCGCGCCAATCGGTGAACGCCTGGAGCGTCGAGTGCGGCCCGGTCACGACAGCATGCGCGAGCAGCTTCGCAAGGACAGCCGGCAGCGCCGCGCATACGGGGTTGGCGAGGGTCTCGATAACCGCCGTTGCGGTCGGCAGAACCTTGCCGGCGTCGCTGCCGCCGCCCGTGAAGGACACCGTCAGGAGGCCAGACAGGTTTTCACCGGCGGTGTCGATCACCAGCGACGTCACCTTGCCGGCATTGGCGCCTGTGCCGAGCACGGCGTGGGCCGTCGGCAGGATCTTGTCCGGATCGGTCCCACCTCCGGTGAAGACCACGGTCGGTGCCTCGGTCAGATTGCTTCCCTGCGTTCCGAGCGTGAGCGTGCCGAGCCCGTCTCGCTGCTGGTAGGTATAGCCAGGCACGCCGATAAGGCGAGGAACGACGCCGAGGATCGGGCCGGCGACGGTCAGTGCATGGATGCCGGTCTTGAGGGCCGAACTGCCGATGAGGTTCGACATCGTTTCGTCCTCGTCGGTACCTTCCTCGACGCGAACAATCACAACACGGGCCGCGACCTGAAACTCGCCAAGCTGGGCATTGACGAGCTCGACCTGCGCCGGGATCGTGCCGGCAACGCCGAGCGCGGTCAGCGAGGCGACGCTGTCGGAGAATACGAGCACCGGCGTGTTCAGGGGGAACACGTCGGGGTTGGCATCCGGCGCCGTGCCGACGAGGCCAATCACCGACATGTCGGCGCCAATCGCCGGACGCGGCTCATTGTCGACGCGGGTTATCGCAATGCCGAAAGTTGGATCGGACATTCTTGTCTCCATAAAAAAAGCCGCCCGAAGGCGGCTGCTGTTGGAATGAGCATGCTGCGCCCCGCCAGGAGGCGGGCCGTATTTCGTTAAAGGGCGGACGCCCAAATCCAGAGGGCGTCAACCTGCTCGGCGGGAAGCGCGAAGGCGACCGATAGATCGGCCACGAGCGGATGATCGCGTTCGATGGTGCCGGCCGCACGCCATTCGATCATGAGACCGGCGTGCTCGACAGGGTCGGCCACGGGGTCGCAGATCTCCGCGATTTCGGCCTCGACCATCGCCTCGGTGATGCCGATAGACAGAAGGCCGAGCAGCATCTGCCGGCGGGTGATCGCCGGCGGCGCCACCGGCGCGGGCTGGTAGGGCGGAATGGTATTTCCCTCCGCCTCCCACTCGGCGATCAGCTGGCGATGGCGGTTCCCCGGATCGTCAGGTACGCAAAACAGCGTGCCGTCGATCGTCGCACTGATGTCGCCAAAGGCATTATAGCCGTGCACCTGCATGTCAAAGCTCCGCATCAATATCGACGTAGGAGGCCCCCGCTCCCGCATCGACGATAATTGCCGCATCCGCCGCGACGATGTTCGTCGTGTCGGTAATGCCGAGACCGAAGCGGATTGCGTCTAGGCCTCCTGCGCCGAGTGCCAGCGATGTGCCGGCGTTGTACTGGAAACCGCCTGCCCCCTGCCGAAAGACGCGGAATGTTGCTGCGTCGCTCGCAGAGACCGCCGGCGTCGCGCGCTTGCGTGTGAAGGTCAGGACGCTCTCAATGCCGGTCGTCACCCGCGCGAACCCCACAGAATAGTAGGTCCGCGCGATCCGCTCGAAATAGCGCTGGCAGATCGCCAGCTCCTGCGCCAAATGACGCGGCGAGTAAGGGTCAAGCTCTCTCGAAGCATCTCCGGCGACGAGGGAATGCCGCATCGTTCGAAACTGGAATGCGCTATAGGGCGCCTTCTCCACGAGGGACAGTTGCACGAAGTCGTTGCCGGCAGCGCCCATCGTCTTCCCAGTGACAGACGGGATCTCAGTAACGATGTCGTATCGCTTCCATTCGCCCGTCCCGACGATCGCCGGAAGATCGACGATCACGGTGGTACTCCCGCTCGTGCCGAACGATTGCGTCACGCGCGGAATGAGTTCCTTCCCCGCCGGGAACTGCGCATAGAACGTCCATGTCGCCAGCATACCGCTTAGTGTTTTGACGTCTTCGATCCTCTGCATGAGTGGTGCGTTGTCGACGGTTGAGGCCACCGTGCAATTGACGAGCACGCCGAAAGAGGGGTTGCCGGGAACAGCGAGTGTGCCTGGCGAGGCATTGATCCGGCTGACGGCAACCGCTGCTGTACGCTGGCAAAGCCAACGATCCGCGTTGAACGCATTGCTACCGACGAAGCCAGAGCTTCCCCGCTGCCAGACATCAAAGTTGCCGTTGATGATCTTATTGCGGAAGCCTCCGAGAACGTCCGCATCAACATTGGCGCGGGCCTGCCCCTTCTCCGCAGCGGTCAATGCGCCGGCGCGTTTGCCGAGCGCCGCCTCGAGATTGCGGACGTGCCCCGGCCCCATCAGGCCGCGGCGCGTCGCATGTGCAAGATGGCTTGTCATCAGGCAGTCATCCTCTTGAGATCGGCGTCGCCAAGGGCGACGGGGAACATGACGAGACGTCGGACGCTCCCGTGCAGGACGTGGTCGGGATCGCCGTTGAAACGGTTGCCGACGACGATCGACGTGTGGTGCCGCCACGAGGTCAGCGGATCGACACGCGCGTCGCGGCCATTGACGGCGTATGCGGCGCGGGAATTTCCGAACGCGAGCGCCGCCTTCATCACCTGCCCTGGCACGACGAGGTCAAGTGCATTGCCCGCGCCGAAGTCGATGCCCCAGCCCGGGCTTGCGAGGACCGCCACGCGGTTCCCCACATGGCCGAGGGAGAGAAACTCCGTGCTGCCGGCCAGCGAGACGACCGTGTGCGACCGCGGTGGCGAGATCCTTGGAAGGATATACTCGACGTAAACGGTTCCCTGCGTCGTGCTTTGTGCGGCGGCGACGAGGTCACTGGTCGGGACTACCATCTGGTCAATCTGGCGGCCCGCCGAGGTGTAGATCGGCAAGCGTTCGATGCCCGGGGTGATCTGCACGCCCCAGAGATAGAAGCCTCCGACGGTGGGGTTGCCGACAAACTCGTCGGTCGCGTCTTCCTCGTGAATGCGGAATATGGTGGCGCCGCCACTGAAGGCCGGCGGACCCGAGACCTCGATGCGGTACCAACCGCCCGCATGGCGGGTGATGCTCCATGAGGCCCCGCTTTGCATGATGCCGCCCATGAACTCGTAGATCGCGCCCTCGCCGCGCAGATCGAGTTCGAGCACCATGGCTTCGCCTGTCATCTTGTCCTCGATCGACAGGAGATAGAGGTAAGGCGCCGAGTTCGGCAGACGCATGAAGAAGGACAGCGCGTAGACACCCGCCCCAGCAAGATTGATCTCCTTGCTGATCCGATGCTTTCCGGCGACCGCCTGATGCGCGACGACGCTCGCCGTCAGCGTGCCGTCGGGAGCGGCCACGGTCCCGCTCGTCGCCATGGTGACGCCGGTGAGGTCCCACGGCGCTGCGAAAGCGTTTGTGGTCGTCGGCCACATGCCGAGCCCAAGAGCCGCACCGGTGACGGGATGGAAATCGATCGCAGGCTCCGCCGCACCGAGCGCCACCAGCGAGCCGTTCGGCGCGCGACGGAAGCCCCCGGAGTTGTTGACGACCGTATCGCGGGTGAACCCGCTGAACCCGTCCGTCTGGGTGAAATCCAGATCGATCGTCGGCGTCGCGGCCACGCGACCGAGCACGTCGGATACCAGCCCTGAAAGAGCGGCCGCCGCCGTCTCGGCACGATCGGCCTGGCCCTTCGCCTCGGTCGCTTTGGTGGTTGCCGTCGCGGCCTGCGCGGCGGCATTGACCGCCCTGGCTTCGGCAAAGGCGGCCCGATCGGTCGCAATGGCGGCCTTCGCGGCCGACACGTCCCTCGCGTCAATCGCCGCGGCTGTGGCGGCCTGAACTTCCGCGCGCAAAGCTTCCAGCCCGTCGCTCGTTGCGTAGGGGCCGATGACCCAGCCGTTGCGCGTCCCCTCGCCGGTGCTGTTTTCGACGAGGACAGCGAGCTCGCCCGTCTCCCGGTCATAGGATGACAGCCGCCCGAGCATGATCGCGTCGAACGAGCCGCCCTCCGCCATGATGAGGAGGAAGCGGCTCGGGGCGAAATTCGGCCGCTGCTGCTCGGGGATGACGAAGCGCTTGATGCCGAGGCCGAACTCCTCGATCGAAGCCGAGCTCGCGGAGAAGATCGTCCCGAGGTGGGCGACCTCCATGATCCGGTCGTAAATCGGGAGAAGAGCATCGTCGATACGCTCAAGACCGACGGCCCGAAGCGCATCCACCTGCTCCTGCCAGTCCGGGGCGAAGAGGCGAAGTACCTCGATCGCGTCCGTCAGGATCTTCATCCGACGGTTCAGTTCCGCCTGGTCGAGCTTGGTGGAACGGGAAAAGGCTACGTCGGAATAAAGCGACATCAGATGGCCTCGTAACTGTCCAGATTTTCTTTGATCGCCGCAACGATCGAGCCGACGGCCCGGTGCGTCACGCCGGCGCGCGGGATGTATTTCCGCCCTTCATGCTCGAACGAGCGCGAGAACGTGATCTTGTACATGCGGTCAGGCTCGATCGCCGCCGCAGTCTGGGACTGCTTCGCCATGGTGGCTCCATTGGTGTCTGGGGGTGGTGCCCGGCCCATGAAGGCCGGGCGACGGATCAGAACGTCAGGTAGGTCAAGCGCTCGACGTGGAAGACCTCCGTCGCCGCGGTCAGCGTGCCATCCGAACGGATCGCGATCTGGTTGGTTGCCGTCGCAATCTGCGCCGACGTCCATTCGCATGTGCGGCGGATGCGCTTGCGCGTCCCGTCGCCCTCGCCGAGCACCTCGTCGACGACGGTCGCGGGCGCGATGTTGAGCACGTTGTGTTGCTTGTCATCGAGCAGGACGTCGAAGTTGTGGTTCGCCTCGTTGAAGTAATCGAGAATAGCGATGACCTTGATCGACTGCGACGCGGCCGGCAGGTTCCGCGGCAAGGTATGATGGCGGAACGTCACCGCCGGCCGCGACACCGTCACGTCGCTTCCGGTCAGCTTGAAGCCCGGCATCAGATCCTTCGTCCCGACGAAGACGGCACGGAACCGCACGAGTGCCGGGAGCCCGAGGAACGGGTTGCCAGATCCGCCGATGCGGAACCACGTGCCGCTTCCTTCCGGGCGGACCTCGAAGTGAAGTTCCGTGCCTGCGGGCGTGATGCCCTCAAACGCGATATCGATATCGTTGATGCCGCCTGAAAGGTTGAGCGAGGCGAGATCGAGTTCGAGGCGCGTGTTCGTGAAGCTGGCAAAGTTCGCCCGCATCATCATGTCGAGCGTCAGGTCGCCTTGGAAGAAGGCGCCATCGGTCGAGTAGAACAGCGTGCCGGCGCCGTAGTTTGCCCCCTGCGTTAAGCCGACGTAGTGATCACCGCTGGTGATCAGCACGAGGCCGTACCGTTCGCCCGCTTCGAGCGCGGTCGGCGCCAGCGAGATCCGCGTCCAGTGGCTCGCCGTTCTCGGATTGCTTCCTCTGACGAGATTGCCGGCGGCGATCGTTGTCTCCGCAATGACCCGCGAAAGGTCCGGCTTGCCGCCGGCCGTCTTCGTCAGCAGAACGCGAACATTCCCGGTCGCTGCGACCTGGGTGAAGTACAGATCGAACGAGGTCAGCCAGCCCGCCTGGGTGTTGAGGAAGGTCTGCGCGACCATCGCGCCGTTGACCGTAAAGTCGGTCGTGACGCGTTCCTGATAATACTCGACCTCGGTGTCGTACCAGAACTCTTGGAGGCGGATGAACTTCTCTTTCGCATTCGTATATGCCGCGTCGAAATCCGTCCCAAGAGCCTGATAGGTCCGCCCGAGCTTGTCGGTGAAGATACCCTTCGAATAGTCGAAGGTGCCCGTCTTCCAGAACTCCGAGTTGTTGCAGACCGTGCGCGCCAGGCCGAAGCGAAGACGCTTCGCGCTGAGAGCGATCGTCTTGAACTGCACCTCCTGATACTCGTACTGCGACAGCGAGAGCGGCTGATGATAGGCGTCGATGTTGAGACGCCGGACCTCCGTATACCGCGGCAGGCAAAGGCCGTTGCCAGCAACAAGCACCGATGGCTCCTGCGGATTGAACAGCTGGATGGCCGTCGCGGATGCGTTGGCATCGGGAAATCGAACGCCCTCCTCGACCTTGGCATAGTATCCGACGACGTCGGGATCGCTGATGCTCTGGTCGAGCGCGAGGAAATTTTCCGAGCCGTAACCCGAATAGTCGTCTTCGAGTTCGAGCATGTCTTTGATCGTTGCGACGTCAGCGAAGATCCGCGCAAGCACCGAACTATCCGCCATCTGCCGGAGGCGATCGTTGATGTTCGAGATATCGGTGCCGAGCGTCGTCAGTTGCTCGCCGGCCGCCTGCTTCCAGACTTCGAGCTCGGTCGCGCGAAGGTCCATCCGCTTGAGCGACATGAACTCGTTTTCGGTCGCCCGCTCGATGGCGTCGACACCGGTGGTGCCGAGCGTGATCCACGCGATGACGACGGTATCCGTCGACACCGTCGGCCGCTGCGGCGCAGAGTTCTCGGTACCGTAGACGACCTGAAACTCGGCGTAGCGCATCTTCTGCATGGCGACGCTATCCGGCTCGGTGGCGCCGGTGTCGACATCGATGAGAATGTCACGCGGCTCGATATTGGTCTCGATCTCCGACCCGATGACGACGACCGCGGCGATCTTCTTGGTCACGAGCGGAAGCCGGGACAGGAAGTCGATCTCGTGCGGCTCCTCGCGAACATAACGCTCGCCATTCGACCAGTATGTGCCGGGGGCGACGGTGACGGACGTGGTGCCGGTTTTGGACACGGTGAACTCGGAGAACTTCTTCTCATCGGTCAGCCCCTCGCGGACAAGGCGGTCAACGGCCTCAGCGCTGAAAACGCCGATGTTCGAAAGGTCGCCGGCCTGCAATTCCTGCCGATCGCGAAAGATTACCTGCTTTTCCATGTTTTCCTCACAGGTCGCGCACCCAAGTGCCGACGGTTATTGTTCCGACCTTGAGGCCGTCGCCGACATTGGCGGGGCGCATGGTCTTGGTGGTTACAAGGATCTTGTCTCGAAGCGACTTCGACAGGCGGACGGCCTCGATCGCCCGTCGGGCAGCCGCCTTGTCGGTTGCGACCGGGAAGCCGTGGACGAAGCGTTGAAGCGCAAACGGCGAGATCCGCGCCCGCTTTTGGATCGTGAGCCGGGCATGATACGCGGGCATCCCCAGGCGGGTTGCGCCGACGAAAGTCCGCGCATTTCGCCTATCCGCCAGGCGCGATTGATCGAAGAGAAACACCTGATCGAAGATCCGCAGGCGGGCCGATGACGCCGGGAGAAAGGTTCGGCTTGCTCCGTCTGTCTTCCGGTTCACGAACTCGGTCGCGACGCCGCCGAGCGAAGGGAACAACTGGCCGACGATACGCCGGCCGGGCAGCGATGCCCGTCGGGGCCTGACGTCGATTGGTTGATCAGAGGGCAGGATGCCGCTGACATGCAGATCCGACGTCGTCTCGGTGTAGCTGGTGTCGATCGAGATCGAGAAGCGGCGCGCGCGCGCGCCTGTGTCCAGCGTGAACAGCTTGCGGATCGGTTTGCGACCGGCGAATGCCGCTTGTCCCATCCGTCCGGGCAGAACAACCTCCTCGAAAGCCACGGCGGCGCGCTCGACCGAAGTCGACGTTCGCTCGACCCGCTTTACCGGCTCCTCTACGCCGGAAAGCGGGTCGAAGACGAAGGCACGTCGACCGATCCTTGCAACCGCATCCGTGAGGGCCGGGAACGCTCTCCCGCCCGGGAAGAGTGCTGGGAGCCGGTATCCACTCAAGAGATACGCGCCGAAGGTGGCCGCGCCACCGGAGCGGAAACGATAAAAGCGCACCTGCCGAAACCGGGCGAGATACTTCTCTCGCTCCTCCGTCGTCAGTGTCGGGTCAGGAATTGTGCTGTCCGGCGGGCGCCTCGCCGCAACCACCTCTGCCTCGAAGAAGCGAACTGCTTCCTTGATCCCTGTCAGCGTCCCTTTCTTGCGATGGAGCCGGTACCAAGCTTTTGCGACCGCCCTCTTCTTCTCGATGGGCCAGTGTCGGTCCCATAGGTCGGTGGAGAGGCCCCAAGCGACGAACGGGACGAACGCCTCGGGTGCTCGTTCCGGATCATGGATGGTGCGGAGCACCTCCGCCGCCTCGTCGAGGCGAAAAACGGCCGCATCGATCGCGCGCTCGAACGGCGTGCTTCCCGGCATGAGAACGGACTGCATCATTCGTCAACTCCCGCGGCGACGACCGAAACGCTAACCACCCGCACGATCTGCCGCGGGCCGACGACAACGTCAGCACCCGGCGAATGCAGGGACACGGAACGAACCCCGTCCACATGCAGGCGCGAAAAGATGGCCGAGAGCCGGAGATCTCGCCCGAGGAGCGCGTTCTCGGCCAGCCAGGTTTGAAGCTTGGCCCGTGCCTGCTCGACGACGATGGTTCCGTCGGGGCCGGGAAAGACCGTTATGCCGGCGGCGATCGAGACGTCGACGACTTCCGGCGCGAGCACCGACACGTTGTCGGTCAGCGGGCGGACGTCGTCGGCGCGCAGCGCCATGGCAACCGTTGTAAGCGCCTCCGCGGTCGGCACCGGATCGGCGCCGCTCGCCATGATGGTGACGACTACCTTCCCGGGCTCGGGCGAGATGGCCGTGGCGTCCCGCAGCGACGGGACCGCGGTCAATGCGTGATAGACGTAGGCATCGGCCGGGCCGGCGACCGAATACGCTTCGATCGCCAGGAGCACGCGCCGCCGAAGACGCTCGTCGTCTTCCAGTACCGCCGGGTTCAACGTCGTCGCCGGCGTGACGATAAGGCGAACGACACCGAAGTTGGCGGCGATGTGGTCGAGATCCGAGCCGACGGCACGCGCCAGCAACAGCGATCGGGCGGCGTCATTGAGGCGCGCGCGTAGGATGAGCTCGCGATACGCGCACGCTTCCATGACCTTGAGGGCAACCGAGCTTTCGAGTTGCAGCACGGGCTCGATGGCGGGGAAGCGCACAACGAGGTCCGCCTTCATCTCCGCGAGGATCGTCTCGAAGGAAAGCTCCTCGATGACGCGGGGGGCGGGAAGTGCCGAAAGGTCAACCTGGCTTGTCATGCCGTAATCCTCACGCCCTGTTCGGCCCCATTGAGAACGATGCGCTTCCCGCCCTCGGCGGCGAAGTCACCGAGCAGCGCGCGCGGGCGGTACTCGCCGGTGATTTCAACGCTGAACGCCCCCAGCCGATCGAGGGAAAGGGGCGTTATTTTCTTGATCTTGAAGCGGGGCTCCCACTGGTCGACAGCGGAAGCCAGGGCGGTGAAGAACGTGACGATTGTGTCCTCGTTCATCAGTTCGCCGAGAAGCCGCGGGACCATCGAACCAAACCACTCGCGCATAATCCGCTCGCCGAAGACCGTGGTGAACACCACTTCGAGCGATTGCACGACGTGCGGCCACCCGGCGATCAACTCGCCAGTGTGGCGATCGACGTCCACGCTCGGGTTACGAAGGTCCGCGGCCGTCTGCATGGGCTAGTCTTCCTTTTTCGCGCGCGATCTGCGCGTCTTCTCGGGCTCTTCGGGCGGTTCGGCATCCTCGGCCGGCTTCTCGCCTGCGTCTTTCGCATCGCCTTCATCGCCGGCCGCTTCCGGCACCGAGGCGCCCGGCGTCTCCGGTGCGGGATCGGCGGCGGGTTCTTCCGCGGGCTGGGCGAAGTGCGCCGGCGGGGCGATCTCGTCGCCGACCACTTGCAGCGTCACCCGGCGATTGTCGCCGACAGCGCCGAACGTCAGAAGGACGCGGTTCGCGTTGATCGACAGCGCCGCGACGAGGGCGCGCGGATGTGCGAGCCTCGCGCGGAGGATGGCTTCGAGGGTTTCGTTGTCTTTCTGCTCGTCCGACATGGGACCTCCTCAAGGGATACGGAAAAACGGCCGACCCGAGGTCGGGTGGCCGCAACTGGCCGCATCCCCTTCCCGGCAAACCGGAATGCCGAGGATGCGGAATTTCGGACTTCCCTGCGCCATCGTCGGCGAAGGGATATGAGGCGGAAGGAAGGGGGCGTGCCCGGCGACCATGTCGCCGACCACCACGGCCAGATTGCCGCGCACCCTGAACTTGCTCGCCTGCGCGCCAAGTTGGGCCCCGCCGGCGATATCGACACCGACGCACGCAATCCCGGGCATGGCGGATACCTCACTGAAAATCGTAGTCGGGCGCGACCATCTTTAAGCCCCCGCCGGTGAGCTCGAAGGTCGAGCCACCGCAGTCGATGAAGACCTTCGGCCCCTTTATGGTTAGGGCGTCCCCGGTCAGGCTGATGGTCCATGGACCGAAAGTCAGAACGTGCTCGTCCCCCTTGTTCCCCGGCGACGGGTTGCTCTCGCTCCACGTCATCGGGATCGCGATCGACTGCCGCCAGTCCCCGCCCGTGCCGACAATCGTCATCTGCTGGCCGATGCTCGGAGGCGAGTGGAGCTTTAGCGCGCCGCCGATCTGCGCGTACGGGATCGCCGGCGACAGGAACGGCTTTTCCGTCGTACCGCCCAACATCAGCCGGATTGTCCCGTTCTCGGCGTCGACCTCGTGGACCGTGCCGCTACGGACCATTCCCGACATTCGCCGCTCGGCGTCGACGATGCGCTTTAGGAGATCGCGGAGTTCGTTCATGGCACCTGCTCGTCCGCTGTCGCCTCGTCAACAACGCCCAGACCCGCTACCTCGACCGCCGTCACCGCGCTCGGGTCTTCCGGCGGAATGATCGCTGGCATTGTCCCGAGACCGGCCGCCTCGACATCAAGAAGTCCGAGCTCCGAAGCGGTCCGCCGCCACGTCGGGATGTCATCGCCGACGATCACCGCCCGAAGCATCGGGGCGAGTTGGCGCAACTCAGCATCGGCGTCGACGGCCACAAGGAAGGCTGCGATCGACGTCCCTGGCTCGGGCTCGGCCCCGAAGTCTGGCTCCGCGACCGCGTCAACCGTTATTACTATCTGCCGAGCGGCAAACTTCGTGCTGTCCTTGCTCCCGGCGCCACGGCGAGACGCGATCGATTTGATCGACGGCGCCAGGCGCTTGAAGACGTCAAACCAGATGCTCGGCGCCGAGCCCTTGTATGTGAGCGCCCGCATGATCTGCCGCGAGATCAACGAGAGCGTGATCTCGAAACCCGCGTCGGTGGCCGGGATCACCACGTCGAGCGCCGTCTGCACCTCGCCGCCGGCGACTTCAATCGTCTGCTGCACGTAGGAGGCGACAACGATCTCGAAGACGAGCTCGATCGTGCCGGCCGTGCCGACGACATCGCGGCCGGCAACGTTGAATTTCTCATCCTCGGTTGAGATGACGATCGCCGGCGCGGGATCTTTCGCGATCATCTCATCGATCGGCGCGATCGCACTATCGAACACCCGGGCGCCGGCGAGCGTAGCGTCCTCGATGAGACGCCGCGCTGACATGCGCAGCGCGAGAGCAACAATTCCGCTCATGTCATCCCCCGGTCGGCGTCGCGCCCTGCGCGAACTGGATCAGCAGACCACCGCTCTCGGGAAAGACGGCGGTTATGGTGCATCGTTGAGCCCCTCGCTCGGTCAGTTCTACAACGTCGTTGCGCCGCGGCTTCCAAGGCAGCGCAGCGGCACCGACGTGATCGATCCAGAGCTCGGAGGAGAGGGAGGCGAACTGAGCCGCTCCCGATAATTCGGTGCCCCGCATCTGCCCGCGGAGATCCGCGGTGCGGGGGGAAATGGACACGGTAGCGACCGTGTCCGCCGCTTCACGGGCGGGGTCGGGACCGTGGGAGTAGTCGCCTCCCACCATGCCGAATAGGCGAATGCCCTCGCCTGTCTGCTCCGATATATCGACCTGGACTTGCCGGTCGAACTCGTCAAAAAGCGAGGGCATTTTGTCTCCTGTCGGTTTACGTGCGCTTTGCGCGCATCAGCGCTCCCGGGCGGGTGGCGATATGCAACGTGTTCGTCTGCGTTTCGCCGAGGACACCCTTGCCGTTCTGCATGGGCCACTGCTTTGCGTAGCGAGCGCGGCCGAGAGTGTTGACCGTCTCGGTATAGTCCGCCGGGGCGTAGTAGGTCCGGAACATGCCGGGGATGCCGACGGGCACGAACTTCGCGAGGTCGGTTGCGATGCCCAGGAGCGCGCCGTCGCCGGCGTCGTCGATCGCGCCGTAGTTTTCCCACACGATGCCGCCGAACTCGAACATCGGGTTGGAGGAGCGGTTCCTGCCGATGTAGCTTTCGCGCAAGATCTGCGCTTCACTCCAGCCCTTGTACGTCTCGCGCACTTCCTTGTGACGGAGGATGTCGTCGAAGAAGTTGTCGCCGACGAACGCGTGCAGGTAGTCGAAGGGTACGCCGCCCAGGGCCTTCCGGGTGGAGCGGATAACCTTCGTGCAACGCTCGCGCAGAATGCCGTCGACCGGGGTGGCAGCGTCGAGATCGAAGTCGATTTCCGCCGGCTGGGCGACGCCGAACTTCGTGAAGAGGTTCAATGTCTGGCCGCCTTTGTAGGAGACGATCCCCTGCACGGCGCCGATGCGCGCGTATTCGTCGGTCAGGTCGAGGTCGGCCAGGTTGATCGCGATCTTCTGCGCGACAAGCCCCTGCACCGTCATCAGCTGGGTCTCGGACCCGTAGGCGCGGATGCCCTGGACTTCGTCGGCAACCACCGACCAGTCGCGCTGGAAGTGCGGGATCGAGATGTTCTCGATCGAGCGCTTCGGCATGTCGCGCTGCTCGCCCGCCGACCCGCGCGGCGACGGAGCGACAAGCTGGATGGTATCGCCGATGCGCTCAAGGGCGATGGTCAGCGTGGTGACGGACGTGGAGGAGAACAGGCCGAGTTCTCCGAGCCGACCGGGGCGAACCTTGCGGTCGGCGATTGCGTCGGTCAGCGAGGTGACCGAGAACGCGTCATTGTTGAAAATATCGAGCATCTCGACGATTTCCCCATTAAAAAAGCCCGCTCAAAGCGGGCCGCGGATTGATGGACTGGTGGGTTGCTTTAGCGGACGATGATGCCCGCCGCCGCGAGTTGCGTCGCCTTCGTGGTCTTCTCGGCGTCGGTGTCGACGCTCTCCTCGTAGGTAAGCGTCGAGGCGTTCCATTCGGCGTCGCGCACAATCGCAGTCACCTTCTGGTCTTCGGCGGTGGCATCTACGCCGTAAAGCGTGATGCCCTTCGCGGTTTCGGCCCCTTCGAGGCCAGTCTCGGAGGCGACCGGCGAAGGTGCGTATTTCTTCGAGGCGGTAACCTGCCCGACTACGGTGCCAGGCGCGACCACTCCGGAGCCCGCGACGATCGTGATGACGTCGCGCGAGCGGTGGCCGTTGGCTTCGGAAAACAGGCCTTCTCCGGGGTGACGGCCTTCGGTGAACTTGGTCATGTTGAGGATCTCCGTTGATCAGGCGCCGCGAATCAGGCGGCGCTCGTGTTGCCGAAAGCTCTCGCCCACCCGCCCTTGATATTCTCGGCCGTGGGCTTGGGGTCGTTGGCATCGGAGCCGAACTCCGGCATGCCCTGGGCGCGCTGCTCGATCGTGAGCGGCGTCTGCGTAGCGGCCGCCGGCTGCCCGCTCGGCGCGGCGGCGAGAACCTTGCTCGCCTCGTCGGCGCTCATGGCGGTGTCAAACGCGAGTGTTTGCGCCATCGCTTCGCGACCCTTGGCACCTTCGCAGGTGAGAATGCCCTTGATCCGGGCGGTCGCCTCCGCGGCGCCGTCCTTTTTGCCGGCGGCGGTTGCTTCGGCGCGCGCCGCGGTGACCGCCGAGTTGTGGGCTTCCAGCGAAATGCTGCTGGCCGTCGTCGTGGTGTCCTGACCGTCCATACGGGGTCTCTCCTTTGTGGACTTGCCCCCGCTGGACGCGGCGGGCCGATTGAGTTCTGACAGGATGTCCTCGAAGGTGCCTATCCGGTCGGCTAGGCCGGCCGTTATGGCATCCTGCCCGAAATAGGTTCGGGCTTCCGTGGCGCGGGCTTTGTCTGTCGACAGGCGGCTCGCGCCCCGGCCCGCCTCGACCGTTTCGAGGAAGCGATCGAGGAGGGTATTCGCATCGCGCTGCAAAGCGGCGCGGACGTCTTCGGACAGCGGCCCGAAAGGGTGGCCGTCGACCTTGTGCGCACCGGCGTGGATGAGCGTGGGGCGAACGCCCTTCTGCTGCATCTCGCCGGATCGATCCATGTGCAGCATGACGACGCCGATGCTGCCGACGAGCGAGGTGGGCGAGACCACGATCTCGTTGGCTCCGGAGATAATTCCGTAGCCTGCACTGGCCGCGACGTCGTTGACGACCGCGACCACCCGCTTTTTTGCCGCCAGGCCGCGGATTTTCGCGGCAAGACCGAACATGCCGGTCGCCTCCCCGCCGTAGCTGTTCATGTCGAGAATGACCGACTGAATTTCGCCGTCATTCGCGACGTCGTCGATCTGCGCCGCGATCCCCTCGTAAGATGTCAGGCCGGAGCTTGCGCCGATCCACGCGCCTCGGTTTACGAGGGAGCCATCGACGGTGATTATCGCTGTCGAGCCGACGGCCCGAACGAACGAGCCGCCACGAGTTCGCCGGGTGGTACTTCCGACAAAGCGGGTGGCTTCGGGCTGCGGCGCGATCCGGTCAAGGTCCGCAGCCGCAGCCCCTTCGCCGTCTTCAAGGCCGGGGAGGATGCGGCCCTCAAGAACGGCGAGCACGATCTGCGCTTTCGCCGGGTCGATCAGGAGCGGGCGGTTAAGCACCCGATCCGCAATTCGCATGAGGTGGGTCATGGCTACCTCGGAACTATGGCGAAACGCCGGGGGCGTCCGCCTTTGCTTATCGCGCACGCGTTCTCCGCCGCGAGGATTTCTCGGTCGAGGCGGCCGAGATCCGCGGTTGTGTATCTGGCACGCCGGCGGACGCCGTTGCCGCTCTCCTGCTCGAACTCCACCAGCGACTGCCCGGTGATCAGTTTGTCCCGGATCTCCCGAAGCTGGATTGCCCGAGCACAGGGGTCGTTCTGCTCAATCGCCATCCGGCGGCTCCTTGTCTTCCGCCAGGGCGGCGGCTTCACGTTCGGCTTGGGCCGTCTCGCGCTCCACCTCATCGGGAAGTCCGTAGACTTCGCGGAGCTGCTTCTCCCGGGCGCGCTGCGCATAGACATCCTCGATGTCGAGGCCCAGATCGTTCGCGATCGCCTCGTCGGTGATCACACCCATCTTGCGGTAGGTCTCGTGGGCCTTGGCCGTCTTCAAATCGTCGGCCTGCGGTTTCGGAGCGCCCTGCCACACGGCACGACATGCTGCGGATCGGTTGGCGAGAAACGCTTCAAGCCCACCCGGGAATGGGATCGATCCAAGCTCTATCTCCTCCTCAAGCCATGCCTCGTAGATCGGCTGGCACCACGGCGAGACGATAAACTTTCGACGAGCAAGCGTGATCGGGAAGATGTCGTTCACAGACATCCGGACCCCGGTATAGGTCTCACCATTGTGATCGCCGGTAGCGCTCGAATAAGTCAGGCCGAGGCACCGAGCCAGTTCGCGCATCAGATGCAGGGAGAAATCCTTGTATGCTGTCGCGGGATGCTCGGGAGACAGGAACTCCATCTTCTGCCCGGGGAACATATGGGCGATGCGCCCACCGATCCCGACATCGATCGAGTTGCCATCGTACCAACCCGACTGCGCTTCGAACCATGCCTCGAACGGCGAAATGCCGGTCGCAGCGAGTTTGCCCTGCTCTTGCACCGACAACAGGCCCTGGATGATGTCGTCTGTCGGACTGTCAGATGTTATCGCCGCGGCAAAAACGTTCTGGATCAACGACGTCATCAAGGTGGCGTCCGCAAGCTGGTCGAACTGCTTCGCCACCTTGAGCGCTGGCACGAGCGGGGTGATCCCCCGCACCTGGCCCGGCAGCCCCATGAATACATGCAGCACTTTCGGCCGCCCGTACGCGTCGCGCGCCGGCACCCGCACCTCATACTCACCGAGCAGGGGGTCCTTGCGCTTGGCGAGGTACCCGATGGGAAAGTTGTCGGCATCCATCTGGACACCTGAGACGATCCGGCGATATGGGTCTGTCACATTATGAAGCCTCGACGGCGGCAGCAGCCGGACCTTGGTGCCATAGCGGGAGCCGAACCGGCGACGCCACGGGATTTCCGACAGGATCTCACCCGTCACCAGCCAAGATCTGAAAGCCGCATCTTGCTGGGCAGCGAAGGTCCGGCGGCCCTCGATATCGCACTCGACTGCGTTTTCCGCCCACAGCCCGAACCGTTGCTCGACGAGTTTTCGCCAAGCCTGGGCCGAAGTCTCGTCCATGCCAAACAGTTCGTTCTCCGGCATGCAGCGCAGGCGGAGGCCGGTACCGACGGTGTTCGCCACCGCCTGATCGAACATCCCGCTGATCCAGCCGCTGTTGTGAACGAGATCCGTGGCGCGTGCCGCGGCCTGCTCCCAAGCTGACGCGACATCATCATTGGTGTCGCGAAGTGCCGGCCGCCAGCCGGTCATTGTGATACCCCGGCCGCCCTTCATAAATTCCGAGCGGGGAGTAGGCGCAAGAATGCCGCTTCCCGCCGACGCGACATCGGCGGGCGCGGCATCCCGCTTACGCGGGATGCTGGGAACAGATCGCATGGTTACCTCATTCGGCTTCCGAGTGACCGGAAGCGGCTGCGCAGATCCGCACCGGCAGGAGCCGGCGGGACTGGCTGTTCATCGTCGGGCGGGTCCGGCACTTCCGGTTCATCCTTGGGGGCGACGGCGATCTCATCCTCCTCGCCCCACTGTCGAACTGTCCCCTCGGGGATGGCATGCACGTTAAGCGAATAGCCCGCGGCGGCGGCCATTGCCTCGCAGTCGAGGAAATGGTTGTCGCGACGCAGCTTCACCCACTTCGGCTTTGCTGACCCTGCCTCGATCACGCGGTTTTCCGAGACCACCTGCCTGGCATACTCCTCGTCGACCTCATCATGGAGGAAGAAGGCGCCGACCTGATCGAGCGGGGTCTTTACTCGCGAGTGTACGAGGCCTTTGAAGAAGTCCGTATTCAGGTGAACGAGGTTCAGCGAGTAAGGCTTCTTAGAGCCGTCCGGCTTCACCTCAATCGTGTTCACATGGTAAGGTCGCCCCGCCAGCGTGTCTCGCCCCTTGGTGGGCGAGCACAGGAACGAATAGCGCCGGCAGAACTCATAGACCTTGTGCTCGCTGCCGGCGTCGGGTTTGTCCGGTCGGAAGCCACTGTCGATAAACACCTTCTCCACCTGCATTCCGCCAACCGGCGACAGCATGATCCCGGCAAGGTCAGTCCACACCTGATCCTCATCGGATCGTCCATGCAGGATGCCATGATCTACAAGCCAAGATGTGCCGCGAGATCCGAAACCACGGATCACGTAGACGAGGTTCCGCTTGCCGACATCGACGCCCATCGTCAGGCGGATTATCTGACGGGTGACTTGCCGAGGCTGGTAAGGCAGCTTGTGCTTGAGCAGTTCCTTCCAATCGGGCAGATCGCCGCCCGCTCCCTCTGAATAGAGTTCCCCAAAGTTCGCGTTGGTGGCGGTCTGGATCTTATCCTCTTCGCCGGTGTTCAATGCGGTCACCATGCGCTCGGCGCGCAAACCCCATTTTACGAAAGGCGAAGCCAAGCCAGATGTCCACTGCGAGTACGTGTTGGTGTCCGGCAAGTTGCGGTTCTCGCGGGCATCGTCAATCGTCTGACCCGGAGCGACCATCAATCCGCGGGCGTTCATGCCCGCCTTGTCGCCCTCGTCGATCACGCCGCCACATGTCGGGCAACATAAAAACGCCTCCCGTCGAGCCTGCGCAGGCGTCGCGCCCTTCGGCCAGCGTAAATGTTTCTGCATCGGCACGAAATAGGTGTGGCAATGCGGGCACGGCCACGCCCAATGATGACGGGTGCCGTCCTGCCAAAGCCGCCAGATCGGACTTTCTATCTCCTCTTTCTTTCCCGGCTTCCAGAACTCGAGACCGCTGGCCGGATCGATTTCTGTCTCGACGATCCCGCGGGATGGTGTTGACACGATCAGCGTGACGAAGTCGGCGTAAGTGTCGCCGCGCGCCTCGACTAGGCCGAGTGGGTCGCCCTGCCCTTTGATGTTCGCGCTCATCTCGTCGTACTCGTCCACAAACGCCAAGGCGGCAGGGTCGGATTTCAGCGCAGTCGAGGAGCCGGCGTGCGCCAGGCGAAGCCGAACTCCGGCGACAAGCTTAAGCGTCTTTTTCATGCGCTTGCCGCGCATGACTTTCGCCGCGAGCGTCTTCGCCTCGTCTAGCAGCCCCATGAGGCGCGGCTCGAACTGATCCGTCAGGAACTCTTTCGACGGCCCGACATAGATCATCGGCGCCGGCCTCGTATCGAGCCGCTCGCCGATGACGTCCATGATCGTCTCGGTCTTGCCGGATTGCGCCGCAGTCACGCCGACGGCCCGGGTATAAAGACCGGAAGTGGCGGCCCGACCGAGCGGCACCATGTAGGGAGTAAGGTAAGGATCACGCGGACCCGGCAACGCGGTCGCTTCTGGATAGACGCGGTTGTCGCGTCCCCATTCGTCAGGCGTCGTCGCTTCCGGCACCGCCAGGGAGGTCGCCACCCTCTCGAAGAGTTGTGGCAAGTGCCACCATTGCTTCCGCGATGCGGTTGAGGCTTCCATTCACTTCGCTCTCAATTTTCTTTCGCACTGCCAGATCTCGCGTGACGCGCTTCGGCACTGCCGATATCTCAGATCGGACTTTTCCGACGAGCGTATCGATAACGGCGTGCGCCTCGTCGATCGGGATCAACTCCCGCCGTTTCTCAGCGATGCGCATGTCAATTTCAGTGGCTTTCGCTTCCTGCATGCGGGAGGCGGTTGCGGACTTGGAGGAGCGGCGCTCCTCATCTTTCAGAAAACGAATGTAGCCCTGCACGACGCCGACGAGCGGATACATCCCTTTCCGCACCTTCGGGATGTACTCCATTTTGACGAGTTGCCGGACGCGTTCTTCGGAGATCATCAGAAGGCGCGCGGCCATCGCCAGCGGGATGGTGCCGGCCTGTTGCTCTTCCGACATTCAACAATCTCCGGTTTATTATGTGTTTGGAGTTGCTCTTTTTAGACGTGGCAATAACACACCACGCACCATCAAAAAGGAGCATGCCATGACCTCGAAACTGCATCCCGCCGACATCGCCGACCGCCAGAAAATCGCAACCGCGACGCACTTCAACGTGCACCTTCGTCGCGGACCGACCGAGAAGATCAACGAAGAGGCACCGACCTTGGCGGAGGCTGTGAAGATCGCCGATCGGATCAGCGCGGAGAGCGGCAGCAAGCCCCCGATGATCTACGCGATCACGCCCGACAAGATGACCGTGTTCGTGCCGAAAGACCTTGTCGACGCCGCTCGGGGCGACGAGGCCATGAAGGCGCCGCTTTCGAACAACCAGATCGCGCAGCTGACCGCGATCCTGACCGGCGGTGGCTTCAAGCGTGCCAATTCCAAGGAAGCCGCACAGGTGCGGTTCGTCACGGTCGCGATCGAGAAGGGGATCAGCGCTGACAAAGCCGCCGATCTTCTCGCCGGACCATTCAATTTCGCCGAGCACATTCTGCGCGAGCACGTCGCCGGCAAGCCGATGACGATTGAGCAGGTTGAGGCAGGGCGGCAGTCGATCGAGCCCGATGCCGGCGCGGCTGCGGCTGGAACTTCGGCCGAGGAAGCCAAGCCGCCGCGGGCCGGCGGCAAGCGAGCCGCGATCCTTGAGGCGGCCCGCGCCGGCACTTTGCCCGAAGCGCCGGACTTTTCCGCAGCCACGCACGCGCGTTTCCGCGACAAGCTGGCCAAGCTGGTCGCTATGGCGAAGATCGGCGATCTCGATGGACTGCGATCCGTCGCCATCAACCCGGTCTCTTCGAGCCCGAAAGCAATGCTTAGGTACCGGGATCTTTGCGTGCTTGCGTTAGAGGCGAGACGTATTTAAGGCCGCCCGATTGCTAAAGCACCCTGGCGCGATTGCCTCGCTCTAGCGAGGGTGCTTCTGCTTCGCATTCTTGAGGATCCGTTTGTTCGCGGTCACGAAATCAAGCCCGCAGTTCGCAAAATCGGCATCGTGCGACACGACAATGTAGCCATTCAAACGGCAATGCTCGCGAATTACGATATCTGAGAAGTCTATAGCGCCAGTTCCCGCCTCATTGAAGAAGTCACTCATTATACAATGAGTGCCGACAGCCGGCTCATAAAGACAATCATCCAATATATTTAGACATGTGTCCCGAACTGTCTCGATGTAATCCTTGAATGAGGGAAGCTGCCTCCGCTTTTTGAATTGCCTTTTGCTCGGATCGTCCGGAAACTCCAAGTCGTACTGAATTCTACATGCGCGATTAAATAATTCACCAAGTATATAATCGTTAACAACGATCTCATTGCTTTTCTTGATGGCTTCCGAGTAAAAGTCGCTATAAATGGCGGTGTCGGGCCGCGGATCGAAACCATCGATCGCGATCCATACATTCGTGTCGAAGAGGATTTTCCTGTTAGAGAACTGGCATCCCTCATACGCGCTAAATATCGTCGGCATCGTTTCCGCCCGCATGGTCCTCAAACACACTAGTCACCCGGTCCGAATTCTTGAAAAACTCCTTCGCCCTATCCACTACCAACTTCAGGCGGCTAAGGTGCCAAGCCTCAAAATCGACCGGCGGCGCAAGGCGCTGCCGAATTTCCTCTTCCGAAAACTCCCCATACAACTGACCAACGGCAGCATTTAGAAAAGCCGTGGTCATTCGGGTAATGCCCGAAAACGACAGGACCACACGATCGCCATCGGCGACCGCTTGTTGCACAATTTGATACACGCGCTGGCCATCGGAGGCAGAGACACAGATGCCACCACCCACGATCGCCGCAATTGGTATTCGCACTGTTCTCATTGAATTTCTCTCACCATATGTCGCGCGGATCCGGAGACGATTTTAGATCATAAACGTGATCGTCGTTTGTCATAATTTCCAGGACAACCGCGGTACCTGGAAATGGGTTCCGTAGTCTCGCTGTGGTAACCTCTTTTCCTGATTGCCGCCACAGCCCCTTGTTCGACACGACCAAGAGATTTCCCTTGTTGAAATGAATGAAATCTCGAAGGAGCTTCAACCCCAGACCGCCCGGTATGTCTCCCCGCCGCGATGTGTTGTTCGACTGCATGGCCCAGTCGATCGCTTGCTCGGGGCTTTTGTAGGTAATTCCGGCGGAGCTCAACGACCCGTCTATGCCACGCCCGCCGTCGGAGATTGCAAAAGATAACCGAGCGCTTCGTGGGAAAAATTGGCCCGTCGCCACCACCTTGACCGGCGAGTGTGAATGCAAGGAGCAATTAGCGAATAGCTCGTCAATTCCTTCAAAAATCTTCCCGGTGAGAGCTTTGCTCATCTTTGGCATTTCCTTTCTGCCAAGATGGAGACGTGTATATGCAGCGAATTCCACTTCTTGGGAGAGGGAAAAGAATTTCACTGGAATTGTGGTGTGGTAACTATCAACAGCACTGTCGGTAAGAAACCCGTTCTTCTTCAATATTAATAAGACATCCTCCTTGAAACCTCGCAACTTAATAGTGTTTCCCTGCATGCGCGCATGAGAAACAATGGTAAGAAGTGGCCCAGCTAGGTGACCGTCGATCCAGAAGACATTGGTAAAGTCTATAGCCACGACGGCATCGCGGAAATGAGATAAGCGATTGTGCAAGTCCGCCAGTGCGTCAAATCCGCGCTGATCGGTTCGAAGCTGATACGCCCCGATGGGGACATTGTTCGCCTGCGAGACAGATGCTGAGGAAACCATAATAAACCATTATGCTCCCGGCTCTCCAGTCACAAGGCGTTCCCGGCTTAAAAGCACAGGAAATGAGGCGGCGCCGACTAAGTCAGACTAGGGCCGGCCCCGTCACGTTCCAAGCCACAACGAGGCCCGGCCCACGCCGGGCCTTCGCTATTTCCCACGCCTTCGCGTCATAGTGCGGGTCGGATGGGAACGGCGGGCGCGCCTTGCACGCCTGCCCGAATTCGTAGGCGCTGACGTGGATCGTCGCGCCGGCAACATCTGCAGCGGAAAGCTCACGCCCCACCTGCACAACATGCCGCCGCGCATTCGGCCAGGCCTTCGCGAGGCCTCGCGCAAGAACGCCCGATCCAGAAGCACACCAAACCTCATCCGGCTCCACACCGGTCGACCGCGCTGCTGTGGCAATGGCATCGATCGCCTCAGGCATGTCCACGCCGAAGGGTGCAAGCATCGCTCCAGTGGCCTCGCAATATTCGCGGGCGCGGGCCTGAACCACTGTGAGATAGCCTGGCGATACCTGCCACACCGTCGCCCCGAGCGCCTTCGCCATCAACGCGCGAGGGTGCGGCTGCTTCCGCTTGGCGACGAAGAGCGTCGCCTTTTTGCCAAGTTCGCGCGCCGCCCAGGCGAGCGCCGTCTGCGCGCCGCCCTCCGCAGGGGTCGCATACACCACCTCCTCCGCATCGTCGAAGAGGTGCACGAGATAGCGAACTTTGGTGCCGCCCTCGATCAGATCGTCGCGAACAACATGGATGCCGTCGTGCTCTATCACTGTCGGTGGCGGCAAGTTCAAAGCTTCTCTCCCCACTGCTGGTCGCCGTCGGGCGCCGCTTCCCCAACGGGGGCAATCTCCCCGAATTCGACCTCGCCGGTCGCCTCGACGGCGCGCTTTGCATCGCCTTTCACGAAGACGAGCACATTCTGATGGGTCTTACCCAGCTTCCGGCTCGCCTCGAATTGCTTGCCGGCGCGGATCGGCAGCGATCCGGCCGCCGTGACGAGGATGGCCTCATTGTAGAAGTCCAGTCCAGCCCGCCGAAATGCCTCGATCGTATCGGGCACGAAGCCGTAGTACCTGCCGCGCTTATCGCGGACCTCGCCAACGACGAAGGCCGCGAACCGATCAGGCTTGAGCAAGGCGCAGGTGGTGGCGATGATCTCGAAATATGCCGCCCGAAACTCCTCGTAGCCGAGCGTCGATAAATCCGCCGGATCGTCGGAATAGACTTCAAGATCCGCATAGGGCGGGCAGGAAAAGACAAAATCCGCCTCCGTCCCCGCGCAATGCTCCCCGATCTTCCGACTATCGCCTACGCGCCAATCCGGCACCGGATCGCCGCAAATCTTCTCCGCCTGGGTGCGATTTGCCTCAACCTGTTCCGTCCGAAGCTCGCCGCCGACGTAGCGGCGACCGAGCGCCGATGCCACGATGCCGCGGACTGAGCCGCCCGCGAAGGGATCGAGGATCACGCCGCCTGGCGGGCAAAACCAGCGATAGGCAAGCTCGCAAAGGACGGGATCGAAGATGGAAGTGCCCGATTGCGGGGCGCCTTCCATCTTGATTTCTCCCAGCGTCAGCCCTGCCGGCGCGACGCCCCCGACGACGTGCTCCCCGCGCATCAAGTCTTGTCCGAACGTCGCTGCTTTCCGCTTGCCGTTCTTCGCACGCTTCGCCGGGTTTGGCTGATTGATCGTGTCGGAGAACTTCAAAAGGTTCTCGCCGCGCCCGACTTCGCTCTGAATTCCGAGTGACAGCCACAGGCGCTTGCGATCCTGCCACCATCCTTCCCGCGCATTCAGAACCGAGAACGGCGCAATGCCGAAACGCTCGGCGAGCTTCGGCCGCGGGTCTTCGTCGGTCGATGCCGCCGGATCGGCCAGCAGCTTTTCGAGCGATTTCGCGTCGAAGCCGGTCAGATCCAGCACAAAGCCCTCGTCCTGCAAGAACGAGAGTTCCATTTTCAGCAGATCGTCGTCCCACTCCGACGTCTCTGCCAAGCGGTTGTCGGCCAGGGTGTATGCGCGACGCTGCGCCTCGGTCCATCCTGTGCAGTCGATAACCGGCACCGTGCCTTTTGGGAGGACGCGCCCACTCGGCAGCTTGATCGGCTCGTCGGCCGCGATCATTTCGAGCGCGGCGAGGCGCCGGCCGTGCCCAGCGACAATGATCCCGCCATCGTCGATGTCGGCGAGGATTGGGTTCGTCCACCCGAATTCTTTGATTGAAGCCCGGATCTGCGCCACCTGTTCTGGCGGATGCGTCCGAGCATTTCGAGAATTTGGGGTCAGGTCAGCGACCGGCAAAAGCCGGGCGCTGATGCCCGCCTCGGCGGTGGCGGTCATCTGCATTTGCTGCTCCATTTTCGGGGAAGTTCAATAAAATTTCATCCAACCCAACCGCGATTTCCGAAAACTGAAAGACGCGCAAAGATCGGGGGGCAGAAGCTCCGCGCCGGACCCTCCTTGGGGAAGGTACCTAGCCCGGGAGTAATATTCTTTCGCGGCCCAGCAAGAGAGCATCGCGCAAATCCATTTCCCTCTCAGGGGGTGTGTGGAATGACGTTGCTCTATGGCAGTAGGCGGTTGAGCTCATGGGCCACGCGCTTGATGAGCATCTCGTCTGTCCGTCGTCGAATGATTTGAGACTTTTTGGGCGTGGGAAGAATGGAGTTTCCGGCTCGGTTTGCGGGTTGATTTAAGCCGCTTTGGCCTGGTG
>NZ_OBQD01000035.1 GCF_900220975.1 Rhizobium subbaraonis
TCTTCTCGAAAGTCATGACACGGTTCCTTCTCTGAGTTGCGCAGAATGATCTTAGCATCTCGCGCGACGGGTTCGGAGGGCCGTCCACATCATCAATTTGAGCAGGTCGAGAGCTTCGGGACCGCGCACCTCGCCGACGATGATGCGGTCAGGCCGGAAGCGCATGGCGGAGCGTGCCAGATCGGTCAGATTGGCGATGAAATCCTTGGTGCGCATCGGCACCTTGTTCTCGGACTGGCTTTGAAGCTCGCGGGTATCCTCGATGATGAGAAGCCGATCCTGCCCCTTCGCCACTTCGGCCAGCAGAGCATTGGTGAGTGTCGTCTTGCCGGTGCCCGTGCCGCCGGCGACGAGGACATTGGCGTGCGATGCGACGGCCTCGCGCAGCAATGCCGCCTGATTGGCGGTCATCGTTCCTGCCGCAACATAGTCGTCGAGTGTGAACACCGAGATCGCCGGCTTGCGGATGGCGAAGGCCGGACCGGTGACGATCGGAGGCAGGAGACCTTCGAAGCGTTCGCCGCTGTCGGGCAGTTCGGCCGAAACACGTGGAGCGCCGGCATGAACTTCTGCGCCGACGTGGTGAGCAACCAGGCGGATGATGCGTTCGCCATCCGCGGGCAAGATGCGCTCGCCGGTGTCGGACATGCCTTCGGAGAGCCGGTCGATCCACAATCGCCCATCCGGATTGAGCATTACCTCGACGACACCGGGATCTTCCAGAAAGCGGGCGATGGATGCACCTAGCGCGGTGCGCAGCATCCGGGCGCCACGCGCAAAGCCTTCTGAATTTCGATGCGAGACTGCCATCCGATCCCCGTTTCTCGCCGAGGAAAATCAGACGGTCCCCGGATGGGGATGATTAAAGGAGCCAGAAATTATGCTGATTCAACAAGGAATTGGCGTCGTAGTAGCGTAGCGTGCAAATACAGGGAAACGGCGGTGCCGCGATCTGCTTGATCTCGCGAAAGCCGTCACTACTCGCCATGTGCGCCCATGCGCGGGGAGCCCTGACTGTCAGATGAGTCGGCGACATCCTCGGAAATTTCCTGCCGCAGTTTTGGCCCCTGAGCGAGCCGGCGGCCGAGTGCCGAGACGAATGCCTCATAGCGCTCGCCGGCCTTGGCTCGCGCCGCCTGTACGGCCGGTTCGGGCAGTGCTGGCGTGGTGGTGAGCCAGAAGCGAACGAACACGGCAAGCGTCTCGACCGAAATGCCGACATCACGTTCCAGCCGCGTCATGCGGCGATCGATCTGGTCGAGACGCTTGGTGATCAACCCCTCGCGCCGTTCGGCGTCGTCCGGCGACAGGAAGGAGGCGACGGCCGCCTCCACGATCAAGGACATCGGCTGCTCCCGGCGCGCCGAATAGTCCGAGAGCATCGTCATGACGTCGGGTTCGAGATAAACGGAGATCTGCGTCTTCTTTTTCCTGCCGGTCATGCGTTCACAGCTCCATCCCGTCATTCGGATCAAGCGACACCTGCCGCGCCACACCCTGCATGAGCCGGGTCATACGACGGTTCCGGGTGGCTTCCTCCTCCATCTCATCGGGGGGATCGATCTCGAACTCGTTCTCGATCGGCTCCTTTTTCTCGACGGGTTTCACCCGGCTCAGCTCCGGCTGACGCCGGCGTTCGGATTCGGTCGGGTCCTCATCCTCTTCGGTGGCGCCCGCCACGACGTCATCGAACGGAGGGCGGGTCGGGATCGGCAGGCGGCTCCAGTCATCCGGATGCGGTTCGCCGGCACGGACCAGTTTCGGCGGAGGTAATATCCGCTCCTGAAACCGCGCATCCTCGAAATACCGCGCCTTCTTCGCCCGGATCGGCGGCGTTCCAGCGACCATGACGATCTCGTCGGCCGGAGGAAGCTGCATGATCTCGCCAGGGGTGAGCAGCGGCCGCGCGGTTTCCGAGCGCGAGACCATCAAATGCCCGAGCCAGGGCGACAACCGGTGCCCGGCATAGTTCTTCATCGCCTTCATCTCTGTGGCGGTGCCGAGTGCATCGCTCACCCTCTTCGCGGTTCTCTCGTCATTCGTCGCGAAGGAGACTCTCACATGGCAATTGTCGAGGATCGAATTGTTTGGCCCGTATGCCTTCTCGATCTGGTTTAGCGACTGCGCGATCAGGAATGATTTGAGACCATAGCCTGCCATGAAGGCCAAAGCCGACTCGAAGAAATCCAACCTTCCCAGAGCCGGAAACTCATCCAGCATGAGCAGCAATCTTTGTCGTCCCGCCTTCGCCTGCAGATCCTCGGTCAGGCGCCGGCCAATCTGGTTGAGGATCAGGCGAATGAGCGGCTTCGTCCGATTGATGTCTGACGGCGGTACGACGAGGTAGAGCGTCGTCGGCTTCTTGCGGCCGACGATGTCGGTAATGCGCCAGTCGCAACGGCGCGTCACCTCTGCAACGACAGGATCGCGGTACAAGCCCAGAAACGACATGGCGGTCGACAACACGCCGGATCTCTCGTTGTCGCTCTTGTTCAGCAGTTCGCGTGCAGCACTGGCAATGACCGGATGCGGACCGGCTTCACCCAGATGCGCCGTCTTCATCATCGCGGCGAGAGTCGACTCGATCGGCCGCTTCGGATCGGACAGGAATGCCGCGACGCCGGCCAGCGTCTTGTCTTTCTCAGCATAAAGAACGTGCAGGATGGCGCCGACGAGAAGCGCATGCGACGTCTTCTCCCAATGGTTCCGCTTGTCGAGCGAGCCTTCGGGATCGACCAGGATGTCGGCGATGTTCTGGACGTCGCGGACCTCCCATTCACCCCGCCGCACCTCGAGCAGCGGATTGTAGGCGGCGGACTTTGCATTGGTCGGATCGAATAGCAGCACGCGACCGTGCTGGGATCGGAAGCCGGCGGTGAGTGTCCAGTTTTCGCCCTTGATGTCGTGGACGATGGCCGAACCGGGCCAAGTGAGCAGCGAAGGCACGACCAGGCCGACGCCCTTGCCCGATCTGGTCGGCGCGAAACACAGGACATGCTCCGGACCGTCATGCCGCAGATAGGCCCGATCGAGCCTGCCGAGAACAACGCCGTCCTGGTCGAGCAGACCGGCGGCCTTCACTTCCTCAGGCTCGGCCCAGCGCGCCGATCCGTAGGTCGCGACATTCTTGGCTTCGCGTGCCCGCCAGACCGACATGCCGATGGCAACCGCTATGGCGATGAAACCACCGGACGCGGCGATCATACCGCCTTCCACGAAGATCGGCGGCGCATAGGCGTCGTAGAAATACCACCACCAGAAAAAGGCCGGTGGGTAATAGACCGGCCAACCGGCAATCACGAACCAGGGATGGCCGAGCTGGGGCTGGAAGCCGAGTTGCCAGGCCGTCCACTGTGTCGCTCCCCAGGTCGTCATTAGCACGATCAGAAGGACGGTGAGGATCTGGCCCCAGAGGATTTTCGTCGCGGACATGGCGTTGGTCCTTTCTCCGATGTTGAAGGTTAAAGGCCGAGCCCTCTCTTGCGGCCAAAGCTCCAGTCGATGCCGCCGTCGTTACGGGCGATGCCGGAGACGTGCCGGCCGAGCTGCTTTTCCAGCGATGGAGACCACGGTACGAGCTGGAAGCCGAGACCGTCGTCGATCATCGCGTAGCGGCCGGAGGCAAGCGCGAAGCGTTGACGATAGGTGCCAGCGACATATTCGCCACTGCCAGCGCGGTTGAATGGCTGGCCCGTCTCGGTGGCGAGTTTCTCGCCAAGCGCATCGAGCTCGCGGCGGCGCAAGGTGTCGACCAGCCTGCGGGCGAACACCACGCTGAGTCCCTGCCGCTCGGCCAACCCCTCTTCGACAAGATGGTCAGCACGCCGCTCCATGGCCTGCTGCACCTCGGCGCCGAAGCCACCATCGGATAAGGAGAGCGGCTCCTTCGCGACTGCCTGTCGGTCGAGCCAGGTCGCGCCCGACGCCGAGATCTGTCGCTCGATGTCGAGATCGGAGCGAACGGCGAGTGCGACGCGGCGCTCACCGCGCGCATCATCGAATTTGCGCAGCTCGACGATCGAGCCGGGAACGCTGTCGCCGGCAGCATCGAGGTCGGGCAGCTTGATGTGATGGGTGCGTCCATCCACGCTGTCGACGACGGCATAGGCCGAGCCTCTCAGCTCGTCGTCGAGACCGCGATCGACCAGGCGACCGATGATCGGCTCATCGAGGCTTTCGCCTGCCAACACATAGTTGGCGGAGCCGCGCTCGATGCCGCGGTCCGTCAGCGCCTTGTGCATCCGTTTGATGATGTCGCCGCGTTCGCCGAGTTCGCGCAGCACCGCCTCGGCCTCGGGCTTGATGAACCATTGCGAATGGCCGACCTGTCCGGCCAGCCCAAGGACTTCCAGCTTGCGCAGCCGTCCGACCTTCAGGGCATGAAACTCGTCGGGCTGCCGATCGGCTCGCGGTGCGAGATCGACGATGCCGGTTTCTCGTGCATCCCGGACAAGCTGGCGGTCGAGCTGGGTCCAGCGCTCCGATTCAATCTGGCGCTCCAAAGTGCGGCGGATGTCGAGGTCGGTGCGCGGCCCCAGTTCCTGGGTGATGAGATCGCGCGCCCGGTCACGGATCCCTTCCTTGATGTAGTCACGCGAGATCACAAGATCCCGGCCGTCGTCGCGGACGCCGCGCACGATCAGGTGGACATGGGGATGCTCGGTGTTCCAGTGATCCACCGCCACCCAGTCGAGCCGAGTACCGAGATCCTTCTCCATCTGCCCGACGAGATCGCGGGTGAAGGATTTGAGGTCGGCCATTTCCACGGCGTCGTCCGGCGATACGATGAACCGGAAATGATGCCGGTCATCCTCGCAGCGTTCGGCGAAGGCGCCTGCATCGGCGTTCTCGGTTCCCGGCCCGAACAGGCGGGCCTTTTCCCCGTCACGGGTCACGCCCTCGCGACGCAGATAATTGAGATGGGTGCCGAGCGGCGCAGTCCGGGCGGAATGGCGCACGACACGCGCCTTGACGACGGCGCCGCGCGAGCGGGACGAGATCAGGCGATTGGCCTGAATGCTGGCGCGCTGGCCGTGACCGAAGCGCGAGCGGTTGCCGGAGACGACGCGGCCGGAGCGAGACACGCCGCCGCCGGCCTTCTTCGCCGCGGCGAGCGCCTGCGAAATGAAGGACCGCGCCGACTGCGCCCGGCTGGACCGGATGCACCCCGGTCGGACGCGGAACTCGCGCTCATCGGCCATGGCGCAACTCCGCAATGTGCAAAAGATCGCGCAGAAACAGGGTGTTGGACTGCTTGCGAACATTGCGGCAAAGCCGGACAATGTGCAAAAGGGGCCAGAAACCTAAACAAAAACAACCGCCCAACCGCCGCGCAATGTGCGCCCTTTTATCCTGCCATCCTTCGGTCGCTGCTCCTGCCTCCACCCCCGGCACACTCCATGATGCGCCAGAGCCCGACAGGATGCGAAAGAGCCGGTTGACTGTCATTGCGCACCGTCTCCCTCTCGCCTGGCGAGGAAAATGGGTGCCGTCTGCAATCCGGCAGCATTGTCGTCCTGCGCCGGAACGGAAGGTTGCAGACCGTTCGGCTGACGATTGGCAACAGGTCGGCGGTTATCGTCGCGCGCCACGAAGAGCGATGCTTCGCGCCAATCGGCCGGCGGCTGGAGCACGATGTGCGTTCCGTCCGACGGCGCGGCGGCACCAAGCGCGGGCGCGAGCAAAGCGACATAGGCGCGCGTCTCTGCCGGCAGAGCGCGGCCGGTGGCGAGATGCTGGTCGTAGCGCGCCGGGCCAGCATTATAGGCAGCAAGCATCGCCGGGACCGTGCCGTAGCGATCAAGCATCTCGCGCAGATAGGCGGTGCCGGCGATGATGTTGTCGCGAGGATCGAACGGATCACGACCGAGCCGGTAACGAGCGCGCAGTTCGGCCCAGGTTTCGGGCATGATCTGCATGAGGCCAAGCGCACCGGCGGGCGATACCGCACGCACGTCGTCACGGCTTTCGGTGTGCTTCACCGCGACGATCCATGCCTGCGGGATAGCGAAGCGCTGCGACGCCTCGGCGATGTGCGCGGCATGGGGATCGGCGATCGCGGCGCGGGTCGGCGGCAGCGATTGCGCAACAGCCGGACACGCCGCGGAGGCGGCAAAGGTCAGGCTGGAAAGAAGAAGGGAGAGTGCCGAGCGTCGGACGGTAGCAGAACGTCCGACGCAGGCACGTTGCCGAATTGCCACCGTTCAGTCCTCCTTCCGCTTCTTCGACGGCGGGTTGGTGTGCAGGCCCCAGGCGGAGCCGTCGTCACCGGCACGGAAGAGGTTTGCGCGAAGCGTGCCGCCGAACAGCGGGCTGTAGATCTCGACGGAGACGAATTCGCCGGCGCGGTCGCCGACATGCGACCAGCCAGCGCCGATATCGAGACCTTCCTCGTCGCCGAGCAGAACGCGGTAAGCAGGGGCATTCTTTGCTTCCGAAGGCTCGGCCGGAACGAAGGTGATTTCCTCGTCGATGCCGAGCGCCCTGAAACGCCCTTTGAAGCCGGATTGCGTGCGGGTGAAATGTCCAATCTGAGCCATGCTCATGGTCTCCTGTGTTGTGCGGCAAGGTTGCGAAACTTGCGCCGTCACCGCGTCGGCGCGCGCCAGACGAAGCGGCCTTCGCCGTCCTCGTCGGTGTAGAGAGGGATTGCCCGGCCGATCACGGTGGAGGCCGGAAGCGGCCCGAAATAGCGGCCGTCGAGACTGTCGCGGACTTCCCAGTTCATCAGGAAAAGCTCGTCATCCGCGACGACGCGGCAGCCCTGCCAGATGGGCAGCGCGCGGCCGAGGCGATCGCGGTCGAGCGCTTCGCCCATCTCGATCCCATCGACCGTGATCAGGTCGCGGCTGCGGCACACGCGCTGACCGGGCAAGCCAAGGACGCGCTTCAGCAGCGGCACGCCGCGGCCGACATAGCCGCGCTCCACCATGAAGTCGGCGAGCGGTTCGGGCGGCATGACGGCGACCAGTTCGGGCACCTCCAGCCGATCGGCTGGCGCGATGGTGTAGAAGCCGATCGGCGCGCTTTCGGTGGCGTTCCAGATCAGCTTGGTGGATGTCGGGATGAACGCAGCGATGGCGACGCCCATCGCCGCGAAATACGTCACCATGACGTAGCCGAAGCGGGTCATCGGCCGATCTCCCGCCGCTTGAGCCACGCCTGATGACGCTCCATCGTGTAGGAGCGTGGAGTCTCGCCGGACTGCATTCGGTGAGCGATGTGGCGCCAGTGATCGGGGGCGACGTCGCAGGCGTCGATGCCGACACGCTCGATCGCATCGATGTGGCGCAGCACGTCCTCGACCTTGGGCCAGCCCTCGATCTTGAGCAGAATCTCGCCACCGGGACGCACGAAGGGCAGCGTCTGATAGGTTTCGCCCGGCTCGACGGCGCGCACGATGTCGATGCGTGATATGATCGTGCCGAAATCGTTGCCGGCCCAGCGGGCGAAGGCGAAGATGCTGTTTGGGCGGAAAGAAATGACGCGACGGCGGCGATCGAGGATCAGTTCGCCGGATTCCCGGCCGAACCTGATCCAGTATTCGACCTTCTTCTCGATCCATGTCAGCTCGACATGGGTCATATCGTCGGTAGAGCCTGCGGACGGCAACGGGCCGCCGCGCAAGCGGGGAGCCGCATTGCCGGTCATGAGGGGTCTCCTTGGGTTGGCGGGAATTCACGAGCGAAGAGATCGCGCAGCATGTCGGCGACGGTGACGCCGCGCCGGAAGGCAGCGATCTTGATCCTGCCGCGCAGCTCGGGCGTCACGTCGATGGTCAGCCGGGCGGTGAAACCGCCGGCGTCACCATTGCGGAGCGGCGCGTCGGCAGCCCTGATCCAATGGTCGGGATCGGCAGGCCGGGAGGCGAAGCCTTTGCGGGCGGGACGCTTGCTCATGGCGCGGCCCTCCCGTCGAACGGCAGCACCGATGCGATCCGGGCGCGCGCCTTCTCCGCCATGTCGGGTCTGATCTCGCAGCCGAGATAGCGTCGGCCGGTAAGCCGGCAGGCTTCACCGGCCGCGCCCGATCCGGCGAACCAGTCGCCGACAAGCCCGCCCTCCGGGCAGCTTGTTCGGATCAGGATTTCCATGAGCGCCGACGGTTTCTCGGTCGGATGGATGGCACGGCCGTGGCAGTTTCGCAGGTAGATGACCGAGCGCATGAGGCGCGGCCCGCCGTCATGGCTGACATAGTGACCGGCATCGATATGGCCGGTGTGCGGCGGGCGCATCTTGCGCCGCACGGTGCGCGCCGTCGCATCCGGCGTGGTCTGGACGTCGTTGTAGATGTCGCGCCAGGCGGTCTCGGCCGGGTAGAACTGGACGGCCAGTTCATGCACGCGCTTGAAGCGGTCCGCGTGGAACGACGATCCGTTCTGCTTCTCCCAGACGATCTCCTGGGCGATCTGCAAACCGGCATCGGCGAACTGGTCGGCGGTCGCCATGAAATGGCGCAGCGAGCCGAATACCCAGAGCGAGCCGGTGGGTGTGAGCGCCACGCGAGCGAGCGTGATCCAGTCGGCGACGCGACGATCCCAGGCAAGCGATGTGTCGCCGTAAGGGGGATCGGCCAGGATCAAGTCGAACGGGCCGCGTGCCGGCATGAGATCGCGGCAATCGCCGGTTAGCACGGTTTCGGTGAGGACTGTCATGATGCGGCCCTCCCGATTTCGAGATGCTCGATCTCGGCGGCCAGCGCCGCGATCTCGCGCGTGGCCGGCGTGTCGTCGTCAAGTTCGGATGCGAGGCGACCGGATTGCGCGGCAACGGCAAAAGCGATGCGCTGGCCGATAGTGGTGGTCAGCACCGGCGGATCGTGATCGGCGAGTGTCTCGGCTGTCTCGCGTGCGAGCACGGTGCGGGCGCCGCAGCGGTTCAGCACGAAACGTGCGGCCAGTTCCGGCCGGTAGATGAGCGCCTCGGAGAGCAGCGCCAGCATCTCGGCCGAGGCCCAGCCGTCGAGCGGCGACGGCTGTACGGGGATCAGCACGAGGTCGGCGGCGAGCAGCGCCGAGCGCATGAGGCCGGCGACCCTCGGTGGCCCGTCGATGACGATATGATCGACGTTGCGGGCAAGTTCAGGCGCCTCGCGATGCAGCGTATCGCGCGCCAGGCCGACGACGCCGAACAGGCGCGGAAGGCCCTCACGGCTGCGCTGCTGCGACCAGTCGAGCGCCGAACCCTGCGGATCGGCGTCGATCAGGGTGACGCGCTTGCCGCGTGCCGCCCATTCCCCGGCGAGGTTCAGCGCCAGCGTTGTCTTGCCGACGCCGCCCTTCTGATTGAGGAGCGCGACGATCATCAGCGTCCTCCCGGTGGATCGAGAGGAAGCCGAGGTATTTCGGGATCGGATGCAGGAGTCTCGGGGAGATCGGGGGCCGGTCGGGGGGCGGACGGCCTGGCCGAAACGCTCTTTTTCGCGGCTATGCTGAGGCTTCTGGCAGCGTCGCGGATGAGGTTTTCCACATCGCGCCCGCGCTCTTTAAGGTTAGATTCTTGGTTAGACTCTAAGTTAAGGGCGCGATTTCGTGTTTGATTTCCGCGCGTTACCCCCTGTTTGGGTTCCTGATAGCACGAGCCTCCGGTTCCCGATAGCACGATAGTCCGGGTTCCCGATAGCACGAGTCTATCCACAGGTTTTCCACAGGTCGGAGTGGGCTCGAAAGCGAGCAGCGTGCGCCCGCCGATCTCGGTCTCAAGGGAGAGCCTGTAGCCCGGCAGTGGCTGGCGCCGGATGATGTCGCGCAGTTCGAAGGCGAAGCGCTTGAACGGCGACAGGCTGCCGGATTTCTGATGGAGATGGCGGAAGTCGAAACGCCAGCCGTCTCGCTGGCGGCCGCCGTGCTTGCGCACCAGGCGGTAGAGCCAGCGGTCGAGGCCGCCCGTCAGATCGAAATAGGCGCGGTCGATGGTCAGCACGAGGGCATCGTCGATAACGGCCTGGTAGAACCAGTCCGGGACGATCATCTCGATGCCCTCGGGACGGCCGTTGCGGTCGGTGCGCTCCTGCCATTCGTTGATCCACGAGAAACGATGGCGACGGCCCTCGGCCGGCTGTCGGATCGAGGTGGACACCGTGGTCGATTGCAGCCGGTCGAGTGCTGCCTTCAGGCGCTGATAGTCGCGCACGCTGGTGCCACGCCCGACATAGGAAAGGATTTCGTATGGCGTGGCAGCCATCAGCCGGGAAGTGCGAAGCCCGGCATCGCGGGCTTCGACGATCTGGCTTGCCGCCCAGATCAGGATATCGGCGTCCCAGATGGTCGCCATGCCGTGATCGGGGACGGCCTCGACCCGGATCGTCACATTGCCGGCGACGAAATCGATCGGCGCGACGCGATGGGTCTTGGAAAGGGAGAAGAAGGGATAGGCCATGAGATCCTGCGCGTCTCGTGGCGCGAAGTCGCCGGGGAGCGCCCGGAACAGATCGAGTTGTCCACGCTCCGAGAGGGACCGATGCCGCGCCGCCATTCGAAAAACCGGCCGCGATCAGCGTGCGTAGCGGCCAGGCTGCGGAACGGCGGGCAGCGCATGGCGCTTCGCCGGCAGCACCTGGCCACGCGGATCGGAGGTCGAGGTGACAGCGCCAAGTGCGGCCCAGGCTTCAAGATCGTCCACGGCGTAGACGACGCGCCCACCCAGCTTGCGATACGAAGGACCAGTCCCGTAGGTCCGATGCTTTTCAAGGGTTCGAGCGGAGAGGCTGAGGAATTCAGCGGCCTCCTTGGTGCGAAGGAAGCGCGGCGGCAAAATGACGGGATCGGGTCGCATGGGGCGGGCCTCCGTGGGGTTGCGGGCGGCGGCCGCGGATTAGCGGCGGACGGCGACCACGGTGGCGGAGGGAAGCCTTCAGGGGGGATGGGGAACTAAGGGGGACGAAAATCCCCACCCCCGGCTCACCAAAAACAGTTAGGATCGATGACGGTGACGCAGCAATTGGAGATAACCGCCGCTGGTCATGGCGAAACTACCTTCGACGAGCCCTATGACGGCATCGCGCAGAGAAGATGTTTTCCATGGTTCGGCGGCGATACGCGCATCACCATAGATGGCGATCGCGATTTCGCGGTAAGTCGCCCCGTCCAGGCGCGCGTCGAATGCGCGCAGCATCTGGCGGATACGCCGCCGGCGCTGCGACGTCAGCCGCATGTCTGTGGGGACACGACGGCGAAACAGCATCGCGCAAAAGCGGCTCAGCGCATGAAGCCGATCCAACGCGGCGGCATCGAGGATCAGAACAGCGACAAGGATGCCGCCGGATGGGGCATCGATACGGGTGACTTCGAGGCGTTCACCGGCAACGTCGATCCGCAGATGGAGAGCATCGATTCGGTCAAAGGAGTGCGCGCGGATGAAATCCTCAGCAGCGGCGGAATCGCCTGAAGCGAGGGACATCCTGTGGAGTAGAATTGCCCCAGGGTCGGCATTCGGGGTCCAGAAGATAGGATGATCGAGTGCTGTGTGCCGGGGATCGGCGGCGAAAGCACAACCCCCATTGTTCGGCGACGGCACGAGCCTGATCGCTATCAAGTTGCCCGCGCGCAGCGAGGCTCTCGTAGGCTTTCCGGTAATCCAAGTTTCGCCGAAGGAATTCCCAAGCAAGCTCGGACGTCGTCAATCGATCAATAAAGTCATAGTCGGCGTCGGACCGCCAGTCATGTTGTTCAGGCATCCCCTGACCTCCACATACGCTTTACGACTGTGGGCAATGCAAGGGCTACGATCTCAAGTTGCTTTGGTTTTGGGAACAACGAAGGTGGCGTAACGTGATGCGGGTTCTGCACCACCTGGATCGAAGGTCAGTGAAGGGCGGCGCGCATCAGGCTGGAATAGCCCTGCTCGGCCATCCACTTCGCCCGAGCCAGATGCGAGGCGTAGATTCGATGGGCGCGTTCTGCGTCTTTCCTGGGATCAAGGCGCAAGACCAACTCGGCAACCTCCTGCCAATCCGCGCCATCGGCCTCCGCATCGAGAAGACGCAGATACAGCTTTAGATGCGCCCGGTCGTAGGCGGTGAGCTCCGCGTCAGCCGGCGGATGGTCCATGAGCAAGTTTTTGATCACACGATCCCCACTACTGAACCCTATCCAATGTATTGGTGCTTGTTAACGGATTTGTGATGGCAAAACAGAGGTGGAAGCCGCGAATACGACGCCTCCCTACAGTCGGGACAGGATTAGAGAATTTCGCGAACAAGCATAACTCCCACACCACGATCGGAATTGAGGAAGACGATGCCGTTGTCTTCGAAAGACCGACGAACCTGATCGCGTGTGGTCTCGTATACCTCGAAGCCGCTTTCGGATTCGAGGCGTTTGAGGGCGGTCAATGATACACGGGCCTTGTCGGCGAGCGTCTCCTGCGTCCAACCAAGCAACGCGCGCGCGGCCCGAGATTGTCGGGCGGTGATCATGCATGATCACCTCCCACATGGACCTACGCACATTCCAAAACTACGGCTATTTTAGTCGCTCTTGCCGTGAAAATCCAGAAAAACCCTATTTGACTCAGCGAATCCGGCGAACGGCCACGAACTGATTCGGTTTCGGTAAACGCCGGCCTGGTGGCCCATGCGGGGCCACCGCCCGCAGGCGGTGGCCAACGCCGCCCGGCTCAAGCGAACGGGTCTATCTCGTTGATGACGGTATCGTCTTCTCCGTCGTATTCGGCGGCGGGCATCACGCTGAGCGTACCGTCGCCGGCGCGGAAGACGACGATAGTGACCATCAGGGTGGCGGCGAGGCTGAAGGCGAAGGCGTGGGCATCTGCAAGGGACATTTTCCGGCTCCTGTTTGGAGGCGGGGACCATTCCCCGCTCGACAGGCGCCCGATGTGTTTTGGTCCCGGCCGCGATCACCGCCGAGGCGAAGCCTCGCGCGGCGGCATGCTTCGCATAGTCCGACCCTTCATGGGTTGATCGCGGAAGGCCGGGATTGAAACCAAGGTTGCGTCTCAAAGAGCGGGGTGGTCTTTGCCGCCGTAGTCGGAAAATGATTTGCCGATGCCTTTCGCTGTGCCTTGGTTTGTTGGCCCCGTTCCGGTGTCGTTCGTCATTTCGACGGCCGCCGCCAGCACTGTCGGATCTGGGCAGGATAAGATGGCGAGTTCCTTTGCCATCCGTGGATCAGGCCGCGAAGCAGGAATACGGCACGATCCATAGCGTAGTCAGCGTTCGAGTCAGACCTGGCCGGGAGAAGAGGATGGGTTTGGGAAGGAGAAGGAGGGAACCGTCTCTCCTTCCCATGGGAGGGAGTTTGAGGGAGGGGCTTGCCTTTCCCTCATGGGGTGAGCGACGAGAGGGGTCGGCGCAGCCCCCCTTTCGTCAGTGCTGGCGGCCGGTCGATCCGGCTGTCAGCGCTCCCGCAGAGGCAAAGACCAGAGGCGGCGAATGCCGCCTCTGGTCTGCGTCTCACGGCTTGCTGTCGCAGTCGTCACCGTTGACGAAGACATAGATTGCGGAAAATTCCTCGCCTTCATCGTAACCATGCAGGTCTTCGTAGCATTCCTCGTCAATGTCGTCAGGATCGTGTTCAACGGACGACGGAGCCGATGTAGGGTATTCCTGCTGCGGTAGTTCCAAGCCGATGGCATCGATAGGAATGCCGAGCTTTCTTTCGATCCTACCAAGCAGAAGGCGAAACTCCTTCATCTCGCAGGGAACATGATCCCAAAGGTCCGAGCCTTTCGGCTCGCGCCAGTAATATTCATAGTTTTCGCGATGATTGCCGAAATCCTCGTCCAGTTCCGCGACCTTGGCCGGATCGGTATTGAGGATGAAGCGGCGTTCCGCTGCCAAAGCCTCGCGGGTGTAGGTGATGAATTGTGCGAGGAAATTTTCGAGGTAGTCATGCAGCGCCCGTTCGAGAGCCGTGTTGCAATCGAGACGATTGACCAGAACGTCGATCCGAAGCGCGGCAGCATCGGCATACATCTTGAGAAAATTTAATTCAGACATGGAAGCCTCCTTTGCGTTATCTGACGCAAAGGTGTCTGCATTGGCGACCCAAGGGGTCAAGGATCGCAACGCGACCGGCGGAGCCGGCGAGTGGGGGAGCCGAAATGCGTTAGCATTTTGAGGGGACCACGAAGTCCTTTACGCCGCAGGGGCGAATGCGACAATCGGAAGTCAGATAGAGAAGCCCCGCGGCGCCGACCAGGCGCCGCGTCCGTATGGGCTGGGGAGGTTTGGAGGGGGTGGACCACCCCCTTCATGGGTGGGGGTTCAAGGGGGCGGGGCTCGCCCTGCCCCTTTCGGGGAGAGTCATGAGAGGGGCGGCTTTCCCCCTTCTCATGAGGAGATCCGGCCGGTAGATCCGGCTGGAGGGCCTATCCATACAGTCCGAGGTCACGATCACCGACAAGCGGAGGGAGCATAGGCACCCCTCTCTTCGCGGCGTCTGCGCTCAGCTTCCCCGAGCAGAGGCGGCATTATTTGGCGCGGAAGCGGTGGTGTTCTGCCGCGAACATGGGAAAACCCGGCGGCTTGCGCCGCCGGGCCTTTGGCACCCCGCTCAGAACGGGATGTCATCGTCGAAATCGCGCTGTCCTTCACCGTTCTCGGTCTGCTTCGCTCGCGTCAGGAACGTGACCGACTCGGCGATGATCTCGGTGCCGTAGCGGTCATTGCCCTGCTGGTCGGTCCATTTCGTGTAATGGATGCGGCCCTCCACCAGTACCTTCATGCCCTTACTGCAATGCTCCTGGACCGTCTTGCCAACGCCGTTGAAGGCGATGACGCGATGCCATTCGGTATCCTGGACCCGGTAGCCGTTCTCGTCTCGGACAACCCGGCCTTCCGAATAGCGTGGGCGCGAGGTTGCGAGCGTGAAGTGGGTGATGCCGGTGCCGCCCTGGGTAGTGCGGGTTTCGGGGTCCTGGCCGATGTTGCCGGCAAGAATGGCGATGTTTGTCATTTTCGTATCTCCGTTGCGCCTCGGAGGGACCATCCCTCCGACGAGACCCGGCCAAGGCCGTCGGGAGATGCTTGCACTGGCGCTTTCAAGCGGCAGCCTGACCCGTAAGGCCCGGAGTGGGGCGGGCAGGCGCTTGCGCCAACTCGGTCCGGAGCCGCGCGGGTTGCGGTCAGAAACCGAACGGTCTTAGGGGATCAGTCAGTCGGAGGGATTGGTGCCTTTGAGAGCACAAACGGAGATATGCGGCGCAAACAATCGTCCTTGCCGGTAACAGCGTGGTGCCAGGCTCCGTGCTGAAACCCTTATCAGATCGGTGCGCCTGCAAGAGCCTCTTCACCCGTGACCTCATGCCGCCAGCCGGAAGGCCGGCAGTCCGGACGTAGCCTTAACGGCTATCGGGTTTCAGGCACATGGCGCCGTTCCCGGCTCGCCGGCTGAAGGAACGATCCAGTAGTATTGAGAGACGGAAACATGAAGGTGTTCGCGGTTGCCCCCGCTATACGGATACCGGACCGATGCGGAAGGTGCTGACCGTAACATCGCGCGGGATTGTCGTTCGGTGACTGCCTTCCCCTGCCGGGCGAAGCAGGCCGCGAATGAGGATGACGAACACCGCGCTGATCTGCCATCTCTCATCTGGGCGGGTGACAAAGAAACGGCGGCGCAAGCCGCAGGTTTTTTCCATGGAAGCAGCAGGTCGCGCCCGCTTCAGCGCGAGAGGATCGCCGTACCGAGGGCGTTGAGATTGAGCAGCGCCGCAACGCCAATGAACAGGCCACCGGCTCCGCCGAGCAGGTTCAGCGCAACCGTGGAATCGATGAAGTTCTTCGTGACCCCGTGGACGAGCGCGTAGCCGGCGATGGTCGCGGGGATCGCGAAGACAGCAAGCGCGATCAGCCGCAAGGCCGGGTTCTTCGCAAAGCCCACAACGGCGATGACCAGCGCCACGGAAAGCAGCGCCGCGCCAATGGCAGCAAGCCCCGACATCAGGAAACCGGCCTCCATTCCATGAACATATTGGAAGGCGGAAAGCCCGACCATGAAGGGCAAGGCATAGATGGCGAAGTTATAGGCGATCACGCACATGGCGATCGTCAGGGAGATGACGAGCAGGATCAGGGTCATGACAGCCTCCAGATGAACGGTTGAGGATCACGTCAGGCTGCCAGGAGATACGCTCCGCCTGCGACTATGCCAGTTCACCGTTGCTGCAAGGATGCTCCATTTGAGCCAGATCAATGGGATTTCGTCAAGTATTGGCGGTTGAAACAGCCGCCGAGCGGCGGCGCTTTACGCGCCGCCGTCGAACTTCATGACGGGAATGCCGAGATTGCGGGCCTTGTCCTCGAGATTGCCCTGGATGCCGCCACCGCCGAAGATGAGAACGCCGACCGGAATGACTTCGAGCATGGTATCGTTGCGCTTGAAGGGCGCCTGTTTCGACGAATACTTCTTGAAGTCCGGTTCGAAGGCGATCTGCGTCACCTTGCGGATGCCTGCCCAGTCGGAAGCGATCTTTTCGGCGCCTGTCTTGGCGCCGCCGTGGATGAGCACCATATCAGCATGCTTTGCATGGACCTGATCGAGCTTCGCCCAGATCAGGTGATGGTCGTTGAAGTTCGTGCCGCCGGAGACGGCAACCTTCGGTCCGGCGGGCAGCAGCACCTCTTTCTCCGCTTGGCGCTTCGCAGCAAGGAAGTCGCGGCTGTCGATCATCGCGGCGGTCAAGTTGCGGTGGCTGATTTTCGAGCCGTTGCGCGGCCGCCAAGCGCTGCCGGTGTGGTGCTCGAAGGCTTCTGTGGCGACTTCACGGAAGAGTTCCATGCTGTTGCGCCGCTCGATCATGGTCTGCCCCTCCGCCGTCAGGCGTTCGAGTTCGACCGACTTCACCTCGCTGCCATCCTGTTCTCTCTGAAGGCGGCGCTGTGCCTGCTCGTTGTCGTCAAGCTCGCGTTCGACCCGGCTGGCGGCGCGATGGAAGAGATTGACGGTTCCCCAGAGCAGCTCTTCGAGATCGGGTTCGAGGCGAGTGTCGCCGAGTGTGGCGATGAGGGCGTCGAAGATGTCTGCGACCGCGGCGGCGACGGTATTGCCCTCCGGCAGCGGTCGAGGATCGGGTTCGTCCTGAAACGGACGCCAGCCGTAGAGCTGGAGTTCCGTGAGGACATGATCGGTGGGAGATGAGGCGTGGACCGGCTCGAAACCTGCATCATCGTCTTCGTTCGTCATCGGGAGCGTCCTTTGTCTGGAGACCGCGCCCATCGCGGCCTTCGCAGGCGTCGAAGCTCACGGGCAGGACGGACTGGCAGCCCTCGCACTCCCGCGAGGGCCTTGATGGCCGGGTTCCGGCTATTTTGTTTCGCGCTGCAAAGGCGGCATCGCCGCCGGCGGAAAATAGCCGGGACACGGCCATTGCTTGGCCGGCCAGCTTGTGAGCCGATCGTCCTCTCAGAAGGCCGTGGGCGCCGCTCTCTCCGACACGAGAAGGATGCTTCCGATGATGAATGGAGGCGGCAGGTGGAGATGCCCTTCCGCACCTCATCCCCCGCCGATGTCCTCATCCCTCCATGAATCGGCTAACGTCTTCGGGATGAAGCTGGTCCTTCAGAGCCGCCCGAAGGGCGTCGACGCCGCGCCAGCGCAGATCGTCGTTGAAGTCCTCGCCGACCGGCGACACCGGGATCGCCTGGATGCCGACGCTCGCTGCTCTGTCGATCAGGCTGTCTCTCGCGCTATCGCCTGCCGGATCGCGATCTCTGAGGACATAGAGCCTGCGCAGTGTCGCCGGGAACAGGATGGCAGCGAGATGTGCCGCCGAAAGCGCCGCCAGCATCGGCATGTGGGGCAAGACCTGACGGGGCGACAGCACGGTTTCGATGCCCTCGCCGGCCGCGAGCACCTCACCGGCAACGCCGAAGCGGACGCCGTGCCCGAGAAGGTCACCCATCGCCCGCCTCGGTGTCTCGACAGGCGCCTTGCCCGAACCGTCCGGGGAAAGCCAGGTGCGGTGAGCGCCGGTCTGCTTGCCGTCGAGATCGGTCACGGACGCGACAATCGCCGGCCAGATCTCCGTGGGCGAATGCTCATCGGGCCTGTAATAGCACCGCGAATGGTAGCGCAGCGCGGAGCCACCGACGAGCGACGTGATCGCCCTGCTTCTGAGGTAGATTTCCGCAAGGGTGCCGCCGATCGGCTGCGACATGGCGAAGAGCCGCCGGGACGCTTCAGGCGAACCGATGACAATGTTTGAAGTCATTCCGGTCGGCGTTCTCGGCCTCGAAGGTTCGGGATGGGGCAGCGAGAGGAACCGGCGCGCTTCCTCGGCTACGTCCTTGAAGTCGATGAGGCCGAGCGCCTCGCGGATGACGTCGAGGAGATCGCCATGCTCGCCCGTCGCGCCGTCGGTCCATTTGCCGGCCGGGCCTTTGGCTGTGTCCTTCAGACGGACATAGAGGGAGCGGCCGGGGCTGTTCTGGACGTCCCCGACCAGCCAGTAATTGCCGGAGCGACGGCCGGAGGACAGATATTCGCGGCAGACCGCCTCGGCCTGCCTGCCGAGACGGATTGCCAGATCGGAAGCACCGTGACGGGCCATCACGCAGCCTCCCGCTCGCCGATGCGCTCGACCGGCCAGCGGTCGAGGAGCTTGGCGAGAACGACCGGCCCGTTGGCATCGACAGGCACGAACATCCTGAGCTTCCACGAGATAATCTCGTGGAACAAGCCGTAGGCCGTCAGGCGCTCGCGCATGGTGTCGTCGAAGCCGGAAAGCTCGATGCGGTTGGCGCCCATGACACGGACACGGCGAAGCTGGAGACCCTCGGCGAGATCGAGGATGGTGCGTCCGTCCATCAGCGCCGTGAAGGCTTCGTCGGGCGTTAGCGACGTCGTGCCGGTCGTGGTCGCTGTTGCGGCCCAGGCCGGCGAGACACGGCGACCGATGATGCGCTCACCTTCGTCGGTCTGAAGACGATAGACGCGGGTGGATTCCTGTGGCAGCCGCTTCCAGATCGGTAGCAACAGGCCGGCGACGACATGGATGGTGCCGTCGGTGAACTCCGGCACCTCGGCCAGCTCGGCGTTCCAGGCCGCGGCAAAGGCATCATGGTCGGCTTCGAGCCAATAGGTCTCGGCCATCAGCTTCACCGGGATGTTATGCCCTTCCATCGGCCGGATCAGGCGGACACGCCGTTCGATCTCGCCATCGTCGAGCATGACGCTCGTGGTTGGGATCTGCACGGCGGCGCGGCCCGACCGTTCGTTGATCAGCAGTCTGGCGCGCGGATCGTCCAGATGGCCGAGGGCTTCGGCCAGCGTGACCGGCCGGTTGCGCTTGCGCTCGGTGATGGTCACCAGGCGAGTTTCGGCGCCGGTGCCCGGATGGACATAGATGGTCTTGCGGTCGATGACGACGAAGCTCTCGGCCGTCAGCGTCTCCAGCCCGACATCATAGGTGCCGCTGGCGATCGCCCCTTCGATCTTAGCCGTGAGAAGCTGCTCGAAGGCGGCGAAGAGGATGCCCTGAAGCTCGATCGTCAGCGCCAGCAGACGATTGAGGAAGGTGGTGATGGGCGGAAGATCGTCCTTTATACCCGTCGAGTCCATCAGCTTCAGGCCGGTGGCGTCTTCGAAACGGTCGAGGCTGCATCCTTCGACCTTGCCACGGACCAGCAGGAGATAGAGCTGGCGCAGCGCATCGCGGGCATAGACGCTCTCCAGATTGTCCTCGGGGCGGAACAGGCCCTGGCCGCCGGTCTGGCGCTGGCCGCGGGTGATCGCGCCCAGCGTGTCGAGACGGCGAGCAATGGTCGAGCGGAAGCGCTTCTCGGCCTTGACGTTGGTGGCGATCGGCCGGAAGAGCGGCGGCTGTGCCTGGTTGGTGCGGTGAGTACGGCCGAGCCCCTGGATCGCCTTGTCCGCCTTCCAGCCGGGTTCGAGCAGGTAGTGGACGCGCAGCCGCGTGTTCTTCGCCGAAAGCTCGGCGTGATAGGACCTGCCCGTGCCGCCGGCGTCGGAGAAGACGAGTACGCGCTTATCATCGTCCATAAAGGCTTGCGTCTCGGAGAGGTTGGCGGAAGCCGCACGGCTCTCAACCACGAGACGGTCGATATCACCGGAGCTGCGTTTCCGGACGATGCGGCGAGAGCGGCCCGTCACCTCGGCAACCATGTCAGTCCCGAAATGCTGGACAAGTTGGTCGAGGGCGCCGGGAACCGGCGGCAGGCTGGCGAGGTTCTCGATCAGGGCATCGCGGCGGGCGACCGCCTCGCGGCTCTCGACCGGCTGGCCGTCCCGATAGACCGGCCGTGACGACATGTTGCCTTCCGAATCCGTGAAGGGCTCGTAGAGCTGCACCGGGAAGGAATGGGAAAGGTAATCAAGGACATACTCGCGAGGAGTGATGTCCACGCGGACGTCGTTCCATTCCTCTGTCGGCAGGTCTCCCAGCCTGCGCTCCATCAGCGCCTCACCGGTCGAGACGATCTGGACGACGGCCGAATGGCCTTCTTCGAGATCGCGGGTGATCGACCGGATCAGTGTCGGGGATTTCATCGACGTCAGCAGATGCCCGAAAAACCTCTGCTTGGCCGACTCGAAAGCGCTGCGGGCGGCGGATTTCGCCTGCTTGTTCAGCGTGCCCGTGTCGCCGGTGATATTGGCGGCCTGCATCGCGGCGTCCAGATTATTATGAATGATCTGGAACGCGCCAGCATAGGCATCATAGATGCGACGCTGCTCGGGCGCCAGCTCATGCTCGACCAGCTCATATTCCACGCCATCGAAGGAGAGCGAGCGGGCGGTGTAGAGGCCGAGCGCGCGAAGGTCGCGGGCGAGAACCTCCATGGCCGCAACGCCGCCGTCCTCGATCGCCGTGACGAACTCAGCCCGGTTGGAGAAGGGAAAGTCCTTGCCACCCCAGAGGCCAAGCCGCTGGGCATAGGCGAGATTGTGGACCGTGGTGGCGCCGGTCGCGGAAACATAGGTGACGCGGGCGTTCGGAAGCGCATGCTGGAGACGCAGGCCGGCGCGGCCCTGCTGCGATGCGGCAACCTCGCCGCGTTCTCCCTTGCCGCCACCGGCGTTCTGCATCTCGTGCGCCTCGTCGAAAATAATGGCTCCGTCAAAGTCCTTTCCCAACCATTCGACGATCTGTTTGACGCGCGAAACCCTTGTCCCACGGTCGTCGGAGCGTAGCGTGGCATAGGTCGTAAATAGGACGCCTTCCGGCAGCGTGATCGGCTTGCCCTGCGGGAAGCGCGATAGCGGCGTCACCAGCAGGCGCTCCATACCGAGCGCGCTCCAGTCCCTTTGCGCGTCTTCGATCAACTTGTCGGATTTGGAGATCCACACCGCCTTGCGGCGGCCCTGCATCCAGTTGTCGAGGATGATGCTCGCGGATTCACGGCCCTTGCCGACGCCAGTGCCATCACCGATCATGAAGCCACGCCGGAAACGCACGGCATTCTTCGCGTCTTCGGGTGCCGCGCTGACGAGATCGAAGGTCTCGTCCACCGTCCACGAACCGGCGAGATAGTCGGAATGGGCCTCGCCGGCATAGATCAGGGTTTCGAGTTGTGCGTCGGAGAGCAGGCCGTGAATGTTGGTCGGTAAGTGTGGCCGGTAGCTTGGCTTCGGCGGCGCAACACTCGCCATCGCCACCGATTGCACGAGCTTGGTCGGATGCGCCGTAGAGCCGGGAATACGGATAACCTGAAGTCCGTATTCCTCGTAGATGGCGTCGGAGATACGGCCATCCTCGGCCGCCTGCCAGTCGACGGTCTCGTATTCGAGCGCCACGGCTTCGGGCTCGGCCAGCGGCGCGGAAGGAGCCGGCCTTGCGGCAGCGGCACGGTTCAGATAGCCGCGCACGGTGCGGGGCGCGGGCGCGGTGACCACAGGGACCGCGACGGACGGATCGACAGGCAGGCGCACAGGCAGATGCGTGTCGAGCCAGCCCATCAGCGTAGCAACATCCGGCGCGACACCGGGAGCGGCCGGAAAGAGAGCCGGATCATCGGCGGGCAGCTTGTCGATGACGGTGATCCGTGTCGGGATCGTCGTGCCGTGCTTGGCATAGACCGAGCCGTCGATCGCGGCGGAGAAGACGACGCGACCCCGCTCCTGCAGCCGGGTAAAGGCAGGAGTCCAGGCAACATTGTCAGGCGCGAAGTTCGCGCCGGTGATCGTCACCAGTCGTCCGCCGGGTGCAAGACGCGCCAGCGCCGAGGCGACGTGGCGATAGGCGGCGTCGGCCATGCGACCCTCAACATTGGCCATGGCAGAAAATGGTGGGTTCATCAGCACGATGGAAGGAACCAGACCGGGATCGAGATGATCGTCGATCTGGGCAGCATCGAAGCGGGTGACGGAAACGGCCGGAAACAGGGAAGAAAGCAGGCCGGCGCGCAGCTCGGCCAGCTCGTTGAGCACAAGCGCGCCTCCGGCGATCTCGGCGAGAATGGCGAGCAGCCCGGTGCCGGCCGAAGGTTCCAGCACACGATCGGCGGGCGTGATCGCCGCTGCCGTCGCGGCCACCAGGCCGAGCGGAACCGGCGTCGAGAATTGCTGGAAGGTCTGTGCCTCTTCGGATCGCCGTGTGTGGGTCGGCAGGAGGCTGGCGATTTTCGACAGGGCGGAAAGTCGTGCAGCCGGAGAACCGGCTTTACGGAAAAGCGCCTTTCCGTATTTGCGCAGGAAGAGGACGGTTGCGGCCTCGCAGGCGTCATAGCCGGTTTTCCAGTCCCAGGCGCCGGCCGCATCGGAAGCTCCGAAAGCGGTTTCCATTGCGGCGCGCAGCGTAACGGCATCGACACGCTGGCCGCGCTCGAGATGGGGAAGAAGAAGATCGGCGGCCGCGAAGACGGAAGCGGCCGTGTCGGTGTCGGAAGCAAGCGGGAGTGACGCGGAAGCAGGAGCCGCCGCAGATGCGGAAATCATGTTCATGGGAACGACCTCGGGAGAGCAGAACAGGATTGAGCCGCGCAGCGCTCTCTCTCGACCGCACAGGCTCAAACCCGTCCCGGCAACCCTCTCCCTCTCCGTCCCGAGGAAAGACGCCCGACTACGAGGTGGAAATAGCCGTGGCTGCCATGACAAGAGCACCCGACCGTTGGGTGGGACGCTCAGCCGATAGACGTGGGTTTCGATGATCTCAGGCATCAGGATCACCTTCATCGAGAACCTGGGCGAGCCAACCATCGGTATAGGTCCATGCGACGGTCTCGCCGGTGGCGAGATCAAGGACGTGCGCCCCGCCGCCGAAACCATCGATCCGCGGGCGTGAGCAGGTGTTGGCGTACTGGAAACCCCAACGACCTGTCAGGCCGAACTCGGCCGCGCAGATCTTCACGAACTGGATCAGACGCTCGGGATCGCCGGTGACGTCATCGTGCATCCAGAGCTGAGTGCCACCATGTTCGGGCTGGATCGAGAGAAGGAAGCCCTCGGAAGGCGGTTCCTCCGAGGCGCCTTCCTCGGAGAGCTTGTTGTAAAGGTCGAGCGCGCGGGCGGCATTGTCGGGCGTGCCGACGTCGAGCAGGCAGGAGAAATGAGTGAAGTAGTTGGCCATATCAGGCTCCTGAAACGCAAATGCCCGGCGCGATGGCCGGGCGAGGTTGAGGGGATGCTTGCGGCTATGTCAGAGGCGGAAGTGGGCCACGAGCCGCTGCGCGTCGGCGTGATGCCGGAGCATTTCGCGATAGAAGCGCTTGCGGGCTTCCCGCTTCGCCGGATCGCGGCGGGCGCTGCGCGCGAGCCTGCGGCGCGCGGCGCGGATGACGGCCCGGTTGCTGTCCCAGACCATGATGTCGAGCCTCAGATAGGTGGCGTACATTTGAGCCCCCTACAGTTGATGCGTTCGCACAGGGCGTCGATCCGGGTCAGATCAAGGCCGGCGTGAGCGCCGTCATTGGTGAGGATGCTCCCGAGCGGCGGATCGATGTCGCCCCGCGCAAGGGCGATCTGAAGCAGCCGGAGACCAGCCAGTACGGCATCGCGCTCCTGGGCCGTGACCGCGACGGTCAGGAACGCTTCGATGGTCTCGTCATCTTCGAGCAGGCGAACGCCGTCGTCCGCGTCGATTTCGAAGTCGTCATATTCCGACACAGAGCCGGTAGCGAACCATTCGCCTTCATACATGAAGCTGTTGGCGAGGCTTCGCGCCTGCTCCGGCGTCGCAGCCTCGACGACGGTTTCGTAATAGACCAGGGCATCATGGCGTGCGGTGACAACAAATTTCGGCATGGGGGACTCCTCAAATGAAAGCGCCCGGCGCGGGGGCCGGGCTGGATCGGGGAATGTGGTGGGGCATCGGGGTCAGGCAGCCTGGAACAGCGCTGCCCGGACGGTCTGCCGCCAATCAGGATGAACCAGGCGGCCTTCGAGGACGCTGGCGCGGAAACGAAGCACGCGGGCGGTGCTGTGATTGTCCCATCCGGCCTCCAGGGAGGCTTCGCCGCGCAGCTTGCTCGCCTTTGCCACGACAAGGCGGGCCTCGCCGTCGGAGGCGACGGGATCGCACCATCGGATGCCGCGCTGCCACGGCTCGCCGGCAAGCACTTGCCGGTGCTCACCGTCAACGACAACAAACAGCCGGGGCTGGAAACCGATGGCATCGTCGTCGCCGGTGACGATACGGCTCTGTCGGGCAATCCCTTCGACGAAGGCGATCGCCTCATCGAGCGAGCCGCATTGCGCCAGTTCGATCGTGGTAACCGTGGAATAGGAACCGTAGATTGGATCGTCTTCCGGATACTCAATTTCTCCGAGGCAGGTGACGCGCAGGGGAAATTTCCGGGAGGCCAACAGAGCGGCAACGGCGCGCGAAACTGGAACGCCGGCATTCGCAAAGGTGAAACTGTTCATCACGATATCTCCGCGACGGGCGGCGGAAGCCTCTCTCCCGACCCTCATCCCGCCACGGCCAAACCGGCCCTACTCTCCCTCTCATCGCTCTCGCATTGCGGCCGTGGCCGGCATGAAAAAAGCGCCCCACCGATCGGCAGGACGCTTTTTGAGATTCAATCGATGGCCTGGAATATCTCGGACGCCTCGGGATGGCCGTCCAGATTGTCGCGAAGGCGGTGGAAGCTTTCCACCAGTAGGTCGGATTCGTATTGGAAGGTGAGATGCGAAAGCGTGAACATCGTGGCGATGATGCCGGCGGCCTCCGCCGAGACCTCGCCACGAAACTCCGTGAGGCCGCTTTCGATCCGGTAACGTGGCCTGGACGTCGGTGCGAGGAACAGCGGCTGATCATGATGCTCGTAGAAATTCCAGAAGCCGCCGCGATAGTCGTCGGGGCTGAGCCGCTCCATGATCGTATAGACCGCGGCCTCGGCGACGATGAAGAGCCGATGCCCGAACAGCGTCGGCAGGAACTTCCCGCGGCGATGATCCGGAACGAGGGTTGCAAAATGAGAAGTAGCGACTTGCGTAGACATGGAACTGGTTCTCCGGAGAGCGGAAAAGGACAGGACCGGACGGCGCTCTCTCTTTGCCCGTCCGAACCCATCCCGGCCCCGCAGCACTCTTCCTCTCAGTCCCAAAGTTCGTCCGCGATCTCGCGCGTGAGCATGGTCCGTGCCTTCATCATCACGTCCGTCACCGGACGTGTCGATATGCCCATAGAACCGCGCGCGTCGACCATTCTCGGTCCAGTCGGCATAATAGCAGTAGGTCTGTTCCGTGCGCCGGAAGGCCCTCATGTCGGATGCCCAGTGCGGCTTCGGCTCGACGACAACGGTGACGGTGCCATGCGTCTCCTCCCACGGAAGCGAACGCTCCGCGGGAGGATTGCTGCGATCGTCGGCGAAGATCTCGTCGATCGTCGTCATGATGCACCTCCGTCTTCGGGGTTCTCGATGAAACCGGCCGGATCGTCGGGATCGGGCGGCAGATAGAGATCGTAAGGATTGCCGTCGGCGAGATGGCCGAACGGCGTCATGACGATATCGCCGTCATCCGCGCGGCCTACGGCGCAGACGACATAGCGACGCTCGCGGGTGACGGCATCCAGGCACTCCATGAGTGCGAGATTGCCGTCGCCGGCGGCGCGAAGCAGGGTGTTGAAGTTCGTGCGGGCATGGTCGGGGATGGCCATGAGGTTTCTCCAGAAACGAAAAAGCCCGGCGCGATGGCCGGGCCGGGTTGATCGGGAAGGTATGTGCTCAAAGCGCCGCGCGGTTTATGGATTTATCGGAATGTACTGACCGAGAACCGGCGTCAGCGCGTCGTTGATCGCGTGCAGAAGTGCCGTGCGCTCGCCGTCCGACAGACGGGAGAGCGCATGGTCGGGGATGAGATTGTTGACCGCGTGGGTGGCATCGTCGATCAGGCCGTCGAATTCCTCGGAGGCGAGAGCGGCACTATCCGGGACCGCCTCCTGACCGGCCTCCGTGCCGTCATCGACGAAGCCGTCGATGACGACGACATCGAGCGTATAGCTGCCGATCATCGTGTCGTCGGACAGGAATCCGGCGCCCATCAGCCGCGAACGAATGGCATCGTCGGTGGCCTCTGCGGCCCAGACATATTCCTTTCGCTCGTCAATCAGGACGCCGCTTTCGTCCTCCAGGTCGAATTCGAGAGTGGCATGAATTTTCATCGTTATTCTCCAAAACAAAAAAGCCCGGCATGGGACCGGGCTGTGAAACAAGGGAGGGAAGACAGCGGGGCGACCTGAGTCACCCCGCCGATGCGACCTATTCGGCAGCCACCAGATGTTCGGGTTCCTCACTGCTGGCGCCGTCGTCCGCGGCATCCTCGTCGTCATCGCCTGCGAGGAAATCGGGCAGCGCCGCTTCGTCACCGCCATCGCCGTCTGCCGATGGTTCCACGGCCTGATCGGCATCGGAACCGGCAAGACGCAGCGGCTCCGGCAGCCAGCCGGTATCCGCCAGCAGGCGCTCGGCCTCCTCGACCATTTTGGCCTTTTTCATGTCGGCAATCAGGTCGGCCATCCGATCACCGGCACCTTCGCGCACGGCTTCGAGAATGCGGATTTTGGGGACGCGGCCGAGATAGTTGACGGCCGTCGGCCGGAAACCTGCCTCCGCCATGTCTAGGCCGGTGACGCGGGCAAGGCGGTCGGCTTCCGCCATGCGGGTCTGAAGACCCTGTTCCGTTATGCCGGTCCCGCTGAAGGGGTTCGGCCGCTCATAGAGCGCGTTGATGCCGAACGAGACGCAATGCGCCAGCAGCGCCATGCGGCTGGTATCATCGAGCGCATGGAGCCAATCCCACAGCGCATCGGCGTCCGTCGGAAGATCCGCCTTCCATCCCGCGTGCCGCTCGGCGACCGACTTCGCATAGGGGCTGTCCTTGAGGTCGATGCCCTGCTCGCGGAAGTACACTTCCTGGACCGAGACTCGCACGGTCGATCCGGTGGTAGACTGCTTGAAGCGGTCGCGCACCAGCCGATGCAGCAGCGCCGTCATGGCGACATGCGGATTGGCGGCCACGGCGTCGCTCAGTGCCACGGTGCGATGCGCCGTCAACTCGATCACCAGCTTTTCGGGAAGAGGCTTGATCGTGTCCTCTTCTTCCTCGGGCTCGGCCGACTGCCCATCGATGGTGATGGTGGCGCGCTGAACATCAGGCGCCGCCGCACCATCCGTATCGCTGCCAGCTTCAGCCTCCGGCGTTCCGCCTTCGGCGCTCTCGACCGGCTCGTCCTCCGGACGGACCCAGCCGCGATCGACCGCAAGCGTTCCATCCTCGTCGATGCTGACGAAAACGCCGGCGATGGCGATGTCGGCGGGATCGTAGATCGCCGGACGACGCTCGAAAGCTTCGAGCTGCTTTTCGATCTCGCCGAGGCGCTGGTCGATGTCGGCGGGCAGTTCGTCAGCGCCTTCATGCTCGGCCTCGATCCGTTCATATTCGTCGCGAAGCGCCTGGCGGGCAGCCCGCTCCTCCTCGGTGAGATCGGCGAAGGTGAAGCCGAGCGAGCGCAGGCCGTGATCGTGGCCGTAGGGAAGATTGATATCGACCGTGATCCACTTCCAGCCCTCGGCCGAGATCTCGTCAGCGATGGTCTTCAGCTTCTCGGCAACCAGCCGGTCGAGAAGCGGCACGTCGTCGAGCCAGCCGTTTTCCTCATCGTCGAAGAGGTAGCGCGGCAGCACCGGGCCACCCGCTGCCATATAGGCGTCGATGCCGACGAAGGCCGCACGCCTGTCGGAAACCGGAACGCTGGTTTCGGTCAGTATGTTGCGGATGCGCCAGGGCTCGCGGTAGTGGGACTGCTGGAGGGCCTCCCAGACCTGCTCCTGGCGCTCGTGATGCGGATTCGCGGTGAACGCCTCCAGTTGCGCCAGCGTCATGCTGTTCTGGGCATAGGCTTCGTGCAGCACCGGCGAGACCTTGGCGAGCGCCATGCGCTGGTCGACATAGCGCTCGGTGGTGAAGTAGGCGCTGGCGACTTCTGCCTTGGTCATGCCGCCATCGACCATGCGCTTGAACGCCTTGAACTGGTCGAGCGGATGGAGCGCGCGCCGGAAGGTGTTCTCGGCGAGCGAGTCGTCGACAGCGCTGGTCTTCGCATCGGCCTTCTTGACGATGCAGGGAACGAGGCCATCGGCCGGGAAGCGCCCGGTCTCGACCAACCGCGCGACGGACCTGTAGCGGCGACCGCCGGCCGGGGTCTCGAAATCGCCGGTTTCGTTGCCGTCAGCATCAAGGATGGCGCGGACATTGAGACCCTGCACGAGGTCCTCGCGGCGGTCGATGTCCTGGGTGAGTTCGTCAAGGCCGGCTTCGACGTCGACTTCCCGCACGTTGTCGGCCGAGAGGTGGATGCGATTGAACGGAATGTCGCGCGACCGCGAGAAGACAATGATTGCAGGTGCGGACTTTTTCTTGGCAGCTCTTGCCATGGTGGGTTACTCCATGACGGGCAGCCGAGAGACTCTCTCTCGACCTACCAACCCGTCATGAAATCCCCAGCCTCTCTCTCCCTCTACAGCGCGGGAGGCAGGCTCGGCGTCACCAGTCGAAGCACCCAGGCCGCTGCGCGTTGACACCGTATTTCCGGCGCAGCGCCTCGATCGCCGCCTCCTGCCGCTCGATCCTGAGCCGTAGCCGGTCCATATCTGGACCTGACACCAGCAGAAAGCCGTCGAGAACGCGCCGGTATTCTACCTCGTCGGCGCCGGTCCACCGGCTCATCCGGCGATGATAGTATCGCGCCTTCGGACGCCGGCCGATCGTCTCGGCTTCGGCCCGGTCGCTGAGCGCACGCTCGGCAAGGGCGAGGTTGCGGCGGGTTTCCGCAAGACTGGTTTCCATGCGCGCCAGGGCCGCGCGCAACTGCTCACGGTCGATCATGGCCGCCGCCTTGCCCCGAAGTTTCATCGGGATCGTCAAGATCGAGATCCTGCTGCTGGAAGCGCGGCGGGATTTTCTCCTCCGGTCCCTGCCAGACGATCCGGCCGTTCTTCCAGATCGTGACGAAACCGCCACCTGAAGGCCGTGGCATCGGCGGCTTCGCCTCGAAATTCCGGCAACAGAAATCCGCCGTCGTCGCGGAGAAGACGGTCGAAGTCCGGCCGACGAGCAACACGCGGTCGCACGTTCCGGAAGGCCGTTTGACGCGCCGGCGCGAAAGGCCGAGCCGAAAATTTTCGTAGTCCCGCTGCTCGCGTTCGGGCGGGGCGTGCCAGTGGATGCAGTTTTTGCATCGGCCATCCTGCCGGGCATCAGGCCCATCGAGCGGAGGCCCGCCATTATGGCCGGACGGAAGGGAGCGTTCGGTCATACCGCGCCTCCCGTCCTGACCTCGGGCGTGACGCGAACCATGCGCCGGACGACGACGGGCCGCGTGTCGCTGGCCTGGGCGAGCCGCTCGATCAGCGCGAAATCCGCATCGGAGCATTTGCCGCACACCTCGATATCGACCCAATGACTGGCCCGGCCGAGATTGGAACCGCCAAGGCTGTGACCGTCGAGGATGTGGAGGCTTTCGTCCGGATCGATCGGACGGGCTTGTGAGGCGAGAAAAAGGATGCCGGAGCCGAGATTGCCGCAGAACAGCAGTTGGTCGGCTTCGGTCGCGTTCTGCCCAAGAGCGGCCTTGCGCCTGCCGATCTGCCGGAAGGCGTCGGCGAAGGTTGCCGGGTTGCGGGTGATCCGCACTGCGAGCTGCTGATGGAAGACCCACGGTGGCCTGTAGGGATCGAGCTTGCCGACCGCGATCTGATGGAGAAAATCGGTAAAGCTCGCCGGGTCCGCCGGATAAGGGCAAGTCCGCCAGATCTCGCGGACGCGGTGGCGCAACGGATCGGGGAACGCGAACAGCCGGGCACGGCCTTTGCGCCACCAGGCCGCCCGCTGGCTGCGGCGCTCGCGTTCGGCCTCGTCCCACCAGACGGCGCGGCGGGCCATTTCCTCGTCTACGCTGTGCTGACCGGCAGCGATGTCGTCGGCGAAAAGCGGCAGGGCCTCGCGTTCGAGGCGCTGCTTGCGCAGGAACGCCGCGCGTTTGCGCGACGTGTCTCCATAGGGTTCGGGTCTGTGCCAGCGACGGAAGCGCATCACGCGGCCCTCCTGTCGATGGCGGTTTCCGGTTCGGCGACGGGCCGCTCGTCCTCCGGCAGGAAGGACAAGATCCAGTCGGCCGCCTTGCTGGCTTGCGAGGCTGCGCGGACGATGACGCGATTGTCTGCGCGCATCGTATCGATCCACGCGCCAATGTAGTCGCTATGCCTCACGGTCGGGACGATCCCCATCGCCGCGCAGCAAAAGGCGCTCGAAATTTCGGCCACACATTCCTCGAAAAAATAAGGCTTTGAGCCAAAGGAACCGGACAAATCCCGATTGAGCCGGCTGTGATGGCCGCTCGCGTGACCGACTTCGTGGAGCGCAGTTCTGTGCCAGTTGATCGGCTCGAAATAGGCGGCGGGCGGAGGTACGTGCACCACATCGAGCGACGGAATGTAGAAAGCCTTATTGCCGCCGATGTGGAAGTCGATGCCTGTCGCCTTGATGAGCGCCTCAACGCGCGGCTCGATCATGCCGGGCGGCGGAGGTGGCGCGATGGTCTCGATCTCCTCGGGCAATCCTTCGCATTGCGCCGTGTTGAACACGGTGAAGCGTTTCAGGAAGGGGATAGCGTGGGCTTCCTCGCCGGCGTCGCGCGCACGCTTTTTCTCGTCGTCGGGGACGAAGCGGTCGGCATAGACGACAGTCGTGCCGCGTTCGCCCTTGCGGACATTTCCGCCAAGGGAAAGGGCCTGGCGGAAAGTGAGCCAGCCCTGAGCGGGAAAGCCGTGCTCGATGACGGCACCCCAGAGGATGAGAACATTGATGCCGCTGTAGCTGCGGCCGGTGCTGGCGTTTCTCGACAGTCCGAGCGGTGCTTTCGCTGCCGACGTGCCCCAGGGCTGCACCCAGGGAATACGTCCGGCCTCCAGCTCGGCGATGATCTTGTTGGTAATTTCGTCGTAAAGGTTTGCCCGATCCGATCCGGTACGGTCATATCTGGACATCGCGGTTCTCCGCGACGGGCGCCGGAAGCCTCTCTCCCAGCCCTCAACCCGTCGCGGAAAACCCGGCCCGCACTCTCACTCTAAGGGGGCGTTGCGGGGCAGGCTGTGCAGAAACTCGGCGACGATTCAGTGCGGGTGCGATGACGCGAACTGAATCGAGCGGGGTTCTCAGCCCCGCGACATCAGCGCCCCGG
>NZ_OBQD01000011.1 GCF_900220975.1 Rhizobium subbaraonis
GTCGATGATCCCCGAATATTGGACGGCCGGGATTATGGTGATGAGGGCCGTGCCGAAGATGGCGGCGACCTGGCTGCTGATGAAGCTCGAAATCAAAAGTCCGATTCCGGTCGCTATGATGACGTAGAGGAAAGCCGCTAGCGTGAGTGTGAGTAGGCTCCCGGTCAGCGGCACCCCGAACACAAACACCGCAAACGCCGTCAGCATGGCGAAGTTCAGCATGGCGAGCGCGATATAGGGCAGTTGCTTGCCGAGGATAAATTCGAAGCGCGTCACCGGCGTAACATAGAAATTGACGATGGAGCCGAGCTCCTTTTCGCGAACGACGCTCAGCACTGCCAACATGGACGGGATCAGCATCAGGAGCAGTGGAATGACGGCCGGTACCATGGCGATCAGACTGTCGACGCTCGGATTGTAGCGATATCTGAGCGCGATCTGGAATTGGCCGATCGTCGCCGCATCGCCGTAGAGTTCGCGCGCCTTCTGGGTCAGCCAGGTCTGATGCATGCCCTGCACGTAGCCCTGGACGGTCTCGGCGCGCGATGGCGAAGCCCCATCGATCCAGGCGCCGATCTCGACTTTTGTGCCACGCGAAACATCGCGTCCGAAGCCAGGTGGAATTTCCAGCGCCAGGCTGAGCTCGCCATTGCTCATGCGCCGGTCGAGGTCAGCGTAGTCGGTGATCGGGGCCTTTTCGGTGAAGTAGCGGGAACCGGCGATCTGAAGCGTGTAGTCGCGGCTGACCGTGGTGTCGTCGCGATCGAGCACGGCAAAGGACAGGTTCTCGACATCCATGTTGATGCCGTAGCCGATGACGAACATGAGGATGACGCTGCCGAGAACCGCAAGCGTTGCCCGGATCGGGTCGCGGCGCAACTCGAGCGCCTCGCGTTGTGTATAGGCCAGCATGCGCCGCATGTTGAAGGCAGATGGGGCTCGGGGCGGCGACGCCCCATCTGCCTCCTCCTCCTCACGCTGCGCGTGGGGTGTTCGCGCAGGTGAAGCCTGTTCGCCAATTGCTTCTTCGAGATAAGAAATAAAGGCTTCTTCAAGCGTCGCCGCGCCCCGCTTTTCCACTATGGCACGAGGCTTGTCGCTGATCAGAACCTTGCCGGCATGCATCAGCGAGATGCGGTCGCACAGCTCCGCTTCGTTCATGAAATGGGTGGAGACGAAGATCGTCACCCCGTCATTGCGCGACAGGTCGGATAGAATCTGCCAGAAGCCGTCGCGCGCGACCGGATCAACGCCGGAAGTCGGCTCGTCGAGGATCAGGATGTCCGGGGCGTGGATCATTGCCACGGCGAGCGACAATCTCTGCCGGATACCGAGCGGCAGCGCGTCGGGCAACGCATCCATGATCTCGGTGAGATCAAAGCGCGCGGCCATCTCGGCGATGCGCGCCGGGATCTTTTCGAGCGGCAAGTTGAACAGGCGGGCATGCAGATCAAGGTTCTGACGAACCGTCAGCTCGGTGTAGAGCGAGAAGGCCTGGCTCATGTAGCCAACCTTTCGCCGGACCTCGATATCGTTCGGATCGACCTCATGTCCGAACAGTTTCGCGGTTCCCTCACTTGCCGGCAGGAGACCGGTCAGCATCTTCATCGTGGTTGTCTTGCCGCAGCCGTTCGAGCCGAGGAAGCCGAAAATCTCGCCGCGCGGGATCTGGAAGCTGACATCGTCGACCGCCGTGAAATCGCCGAAGCGCATCGTCAGGTGCTCGGCTTCGATCGCGAACTCCGCCTCCCCTCTATCGGGTCGGGGCGGGATGACGACCTCGTGATGGCCCTGTCGCTTTTCGTCCGGAAGGAGGGCGACGAAAGAGGCGTCGAGATTGGCGGCTCCGGTGCGGGACAGCAATTCGGCGGGCGTTCCAGTTGCAAGCACGCGGCCGGCATCCATCGCGACGAGCCAGTCGAAGCGCTCGGCTTCTTCCATGTAGGCGGTCGCGACGATCACGCTCATTCCCGGACGCTCGCTTCGGATGTCGTCGATCAGTTCCCAGAATTGCCGGCGCGATAGCGGATCGACGCCCGTGGTCGGTTCATCGAGAATGAGGAGATCGGGATCGTGGATCAGCGCACAGCAGAGGCCGACCTTCTGTTTCATGCCGCCGGAGAGCTTTCCGGCCGGGCGGTCCGGGAAAGGTGCAAGCCCTGTCCGCTCCAGCAGGTCGCTGATGCGGCGCTGCCTTTCTTCCTGGTCCTGGCCGAACAGGCGCCCGAAGAAATCGATGTTCTCAAACACCGACAGCGTCGGATAGAGGTTCTTGCCGAGACCCTGCGGCATGTAGGCAATCTGCGGGCAGGTGCGGTTGCGATGCCTCACGTCGGCAATGTCGCCACCCAACACTTCGATCCGGCCCTCCTGAACCGTACGGGCGCCGGCGACGAGGCTAAGCAGGCTGGACTTGCCGACACCATCCGGGCCGATGAGGCCAACCATGATGCCCGACGGGATATCGAGGCTCACCTTGTCGAGGGCCCTGGTTTTACCATAGGACAGGCCGACATTCGCCAGCTTCGCGACCGGCGCAGTCTGCGTCTGGTCCTCCGTCTCTCGCGGCGTTTCCCCGGTCATTGAACGAGCGCTTTCGTGAGCTGTTCAGGCCATTCTGCCTTGGGGTCTATCCGGACATAGGCCATACCCGGAAGACCGGTCTTGGCCTGCTGAATGTGTTCGCGAAGCAACTCCGGCGGGATCTTCGCTTTGATCCGGAACATCAGTTTCTGTCGCTCCTCCTCGGTCTCCACTGTCTTGGGCGTGAACTGGGCGACATCGGCCACGAAACTCACGCTCGCCGGCACGACAAATTGCGGCGCTGCGTCGAGTACGAGACGAACATCGGAACCGATTGCGACACGTCCAGCCTGAGCCGTCGGGAGAAAAAATGTCATGTAAACGTCGGAGAGGTCGACGAGATTGAGTACCCGCCCACCGGAGGCCAGGACCTCGCCGGGCTCCGCGACGCGATATTGCACACGCCCGTCGCGTGGCGATCTGAGGGTGCTGTCATCGATATCGGCAACAATACTTTCAATCGCCGCATCTGCGGCAATGACGGCAGCCTCTGCATCGACGATCTGGGCCTTCGCAGCGCCGATCGCCGCATCGGAAGCGGAAAGAGAAGCCCGGGCTGCAGCAGTAGCCGCCCGCGCCCCCTGTGCCGCCGCCCGGTCGTCGTCGAACGTTTGCTGGGAGGTCACGTTGGTCTTGATCAGTTGCTCGGTCCGGGCAAGTTTTCGTTCGGCGGCATCCTGTTCAGCTTCGCGCTGTCCGATCACCGCGGCAGCAGATTCTTTTTCCGCCTCCCTTTGGGCGAGCAGGCTCCTCGCCGTTTCCACACTGATCACGGCGCGTTGACGAGCGGCTTCAGCCTGCTTCCGCTGAGCCTCCAGTTGCTGGGTGTCCATGCGCGCCAACACCTGTCCGGCAGCGACGAGACTTCCTTCATCAACGAGGATTTCCTTGATCCGCCCGGCCGTCTTGGCGGAGACGTCGATTTCGGTTGCCTCGATGCGGCCGTTGCCGCCGACGATCCCGGCCGGCAGGCCCGTACCGTCATACATCCGCCAGCCATAGTAACCGCCAGCGAGAACCGCGACACCGAGAACGGTCAGTATCCAATTTTTAGCGGACTTCACGACTGCATCCACCCAGTTTTTCTGTCACCGAGGGAAAGTCTGTCAGACTCTTTTGTTGTTGGGCTTGAATGTTGGGAATGAGTATTCACCATAAAAACCTACCTTATCTTGATTGACGTGTGTCGCGGCCGATCGAGGTTCATGACCGGCCTCTGCCTTGTGCCTGGTGTTTAACGTGTCCCTACCGAAGGCGCTGCACGCAGGGCACCGAGCACCAATCGATCGCTATGTACCTGGGGTCATCCGACGGGCGAAAGATTGGCCATGCCCTGTTTGGGCGTGTGCCTTCCTTCACTTATCCAACCCGTCATAAACTCGCGGATGTTGCTGCCGCGACCAGCAAGCATCTCGGCAGGCTGATCGATTGTCGACAGTTTGCGAAGGTAGGTCGCTTGCTCTGGGACGAGGCGCAATGTCGCCTTGAGGCTTCCTCGATATCGTCCAGAATAAAAACCGGCTAAAGACGATGATAATGATTTCATCAAATAGAATGAAATCATGCTGACGTCGTGTGTAGACCTATTCTGTAGCCTTCTCGCCTTGCCGGTTTTCATCGCCCCTCACTTCATTGTTGGTTACATGAAATCCCCCAACAAGCATGCGCATCGAAACGGACACGTTGCATTTTGTTATATCATCACCTGTTGACCGCCTTGTCAACAGGTGATGATTTCGTTGCTGTCGTTTGATAATACTCCGTCTGGTGAAGGCGACTCGTTCACCCTGAGTGCGTTCGGGTTCGCTACGGCAGACGGTCTCGGCGTTTGCTCTCCTCGGCTTTCGAAAAGCTGGGCGCAGTAGTGAGTGGCGTGCCCTTGAAATCGCGCGGTGTCGGTAGCTCGGCATCCAATGCGTGGCAGACCGGCGATCGAACCGGTCGACAGCCTTATCGTTGCCGCCAAATGCAGCCCGACGACCTTTGCCGGATTGACGGCAACCTCAATAATTATTGCGGAATTTGCAATAATACTGAATTCGTCACCCATCCCAGGGAACTCAGTCTAGTCATCATGCGTTGACTGTTAAGCTTTGTGCAGCTAATCCTGCTACTCGGTCAATAGGAGAAATCATGCCCAACCGAGTCATAAGCCCGGATGCCAACGACACGACGCGCGAGCGCATTCTAAAAGCCGCCATCCTTCGTTTTTCGGCCCATTCCTATGACAATACGGGCCTTCGCGACATTGCGGCCGACGTTGGGGTGGACATGGCTTACGTCCAGCGCTCCTTTGGATCCAAGGAGAAACTTTTCTACGAGGCGGTCAAGGAGAGCGGCAAACCCGAGCAACTCTTCGCCGATGACGATGGCTGCCTGCCCTCAATTCTGACGAAGCAGATCCTGTCAAGGAAGGCCGCCAACGAGATTCGGGTACTCGATATCGTGATACAATCGTTCGCTAGCCCGGCAGCCTCGCGCGTGCTCAACGAGTTCCTCGAAGAGGATTTCGTTACTCCACTGGTGAGCAAGCACCCGATGGTGCCGAGGAGGCGGGCAGCACTGGTCGCAGCGTTTCTGGCGGGTGTTGGCATTCTTAAGGACGTGATCAAGGCCGACCCTCTTCTGAAGGGAGACGCCGCGGCGCTGGAAGAAGACGTCAGGATGGTCATCGCGGCCATCCTTGAGTTGGGCCCGAATGATCTCGACACATCTTGCGATTAAGTTCCGCGCGAACGCGCCGCTGATGACTGAAACAGTTCCGAGTGGACTTGCCGTGCCCAACCTCTCAGCGCACAGCGACGGCCACGATACCCGCATGGCGCCCGACGGATGTCACCTTCGTGTTGACCAGCGCGTCCAGAATGCCGGGATTGTTAGCGAACCCGGTCATCGTAGTCGACGCTATAGCGTCGCCTTGAACCGAACGGCTGATCTCTGCCTCAGCCCGGATGATGGATTGGCGCAGCGATGCAAAAGGAGGGGTCCTGGTGGGAGGAATGGCAGGGCTGGCTTTCGGCGCAGTCGCTGGCTGGACGCGTACCTCCGCCAAAAATGGACGCGTCTGACTCGGAATTTCCGCCGCTCTGCGGTGCTCGCGGCACCTATGTTTTTCAGAAGTGAGGCTATCGTGGCTCCCGGCAGGCTGAGGAATCGAACATTTGACGAGTTGGAGCTCGGAGACACGGCCTCTCTGGTGCGGGTCGCGGGCGTGGACAAAGGCGAGATCGACCCGCCAATGGCAACGGGCGAAGGCGATGCGTCACCGGATACGGCTGCCGAGGCGATGCACGTCTTCAATAGCGTCGTCACGAATGGTGCATGGACGGGCACGCTGATTTCCGAAGTGTTGGGTTCGCAACTGCCCGGGCCCGGGACAACCTATCTCGGACAGGAGTTCCGCTTCCTGAAGCCGGTCCTGTCTGGCGACACGATCACAGCGACGGTTCGCGTCACCAGGAAACTGCCGGCAAACCGGGTTGTGATCCTCGACACGACATGCTCGAACCAGAAGGGCGAAGAGGTCCTCTCAGGGACTGCGACGGTGATTGCGCCTGCCCATTCCATAGAGTGGCCAACGCCGCAACCGTCCGGTCACGCAACGGCACGCAGCGATCGATACGACGCCTTTGTGCGGCAGGCCCGCGAACTGCCGATGGTACGCGCGGCGATCGTGCATCCATGCTCGACCGAGGCAATACTCGCTGCCGTCGAAGTCCGCGAAAGAGGATTGTTCGAGCCGCTCCTTGTCGGCCCCGAGGCCAAGATCCGGGCGGCGGCGGCAGTCGCGAAAACCGACCTCGACGGGATCGCGATCGAGCACGCTCCGCATAGCCATGCCGCGGCGGCGCGTGCGGTGGAACTTGCCGTTTCCGGCAGGGTGGCGGTCCTTGTCAAAGGCAGCCTGCATACAGACGAATTGCTTGGCGCCATCGTCGCGCCGGGATCCGGGTTGAGAACCGAGCGCCGCATCAGCCATGTGTTCGCGCTGGACGTGCCCGCCTACAGCAAGCCGTTGATCGTTACCGATGCGGCGATCAATATCCAGCCGACGCTCGATCAGAAGCGAGACATTTGCCAGAACGCAGTCGGTCTGCTGCGGGCACTTGGCGTCGAAAAGCCGCGCGTTGCTGTGCTCGCCGCAGTCGAGACGGTGAATCTAAAGATGCAGGCGACCCTCGATGCGGCCGCCCTGACCGTAATGGCGGCGCGGAGTCAGATTACCGGCGCGTACGTCGACGGGCCGCTCGCATTCGACAATGCGATCAGTATCGATGCGGCGCGGACCAAAGGGATCGTCTCCGAGGTCGCCGGCAAAGCCGACATCCTCCTGGTCCCCGACCTTGAAGCAGGCAACATGCTCGCCAAACAACTCATCTATTTTGCCGGAGCAACGGCAGCCGGGATCGTGCTCGGGGCACGCGTGCCGATCGTGCTGACCAGCCGCTCCGACCCGCTCGCCGCGCGGATCGTTTCGGCAGCCCTCGCAAAGTTGCTTGTGGGCCGCAGCGAGCGGCTCGCGGCGGGGACAGCAGCATGAGCGCCAAGCTGCTGATCACGTTCAACGCCGGTTCGTCGACCGTCAAGATCGGCCTGTTCTCCGTGGAAGGGCGGCATCTCGAACCTGTCGGCAAGGGCATGATCGACTTTCGAAGCACGCCGCTGCGCTTCCAATTCCTGGAAGGGTCGCAGCATGTCGATGTCGAGCTCAAGGCACAACCGGGCGAGGAACTGGACGAGGTTCTCAGCGAAGCGTTCAATCATCTGGCAGGGCACTACAGGCTCGACTGTCTGGCGGCGATCGGGCATCGCGTGGTGCATGGCGGCGACATATTCTCAGGCCCGGTGCTTGTCGATGAAGGTTCACTACGTCAGATGGAGGCCCTTGTTCCGTTAGCGCCGCTGCACCAACCGCAGGCCCTTAGATTGATCCGCGCCATCAGGCGGCTCCGGCCAGACCTTCGCCAGACCGCTTCCTTTGACACGAGCTTTCATCGCACAAATTCCGACCTGGTGCGCCGCTTCGCCCTCCCGCGAGCACTCCACGAGCGCGGGATCAAGCGCTACGGGTTTCACGGACTATCTTACGCGTTCATCGCAGGTGAGCTCGCACGCAATTGGCCGCAATTGGCCAGCGGCAAGGTCATTGCTGCGCATCTCGGTTCCGGTGCCAGCCTCTGCGCCATGCAGGACGGCGGCAGCGTCGATACCAGCATGGGCTTTTCGACCCTCGACGGCGTGCCGATGGCGACGCGATGCGGCGCGCTGGATGCCGGAGTGCTTCTCCATCTGCTGTCGCAGGAAGGGATGCCGGTGGCAGTTCTGGAGGATATGCTCTATCACCGCTCCGGACTACTCGGTGCTTCAGGTATCAGCGCCGACAGCCGCGACCTTCTGGCGAGCGAGGCGCCGGAAGCAAGGGAGGCTCTGGATCTCTTCACGCTGCGCGTCGCCGGAGAAGCGGCTCGGCTTGCCGCAACGATGGGTGGTCTCGACGCCATGGTGTTCACCGCCGGCATCGGCGAACATCAACCAGCGATCAGGGCCGACATCTGCAGCCGACTGATGTGGCTCGGCATCGATCTCGATCCCGCCGCGAACGCCGCCAATCAATCGATCATAACAAGCGCCGCGAGCCGGATTCCGGTGATCATCATTGCGACGGACGAGGAGCAGGTGATCGCCACCGATGCTCTGCGCGTCCTGATGAGGTGAGATATGGAGGCGGTCTTCGATCTATGCGGGAAACGTGGGCTCGTCGTCAACGTAGCAAATGAGATTCCCATTGCTGTCGGCTGCGCGACGGCGTTCCGTGCTGTCGGCGTAGACCTCACGATCACCTATCTGGATGAAAGGGCGGCTCCGTTCGCCGACAGATCTCACTGTCTCCACGCACGCCTCGAAAAGCCGCTTTCCTATTTCGACATTTTTCCTGGCGATCTGGACTTTACGGCCGCCTCCCCACTACCGGTATCCTGAACCGGGACAGGGGCACTGGGCGAGCTCTCTCCATCTCCTTCGACCAAAGACAGATATTCATCCATGGCTTGAAACCAGTGGTCGAGTTCTTTTCCGTTCGGGCACCCTTCTGCTTCCCATAATTCATGTGCGCGATTGCGAACCCAGTTCTCATCGATGTCCGACATCTGATCTTCTTCCTCAAGTGTGTGGATTGTTACTGCGGTTGTAACGGATCAGGCAGGCCAATATCCGGTCATGCGCCTCCGCTTTCTCGGAATATCTGCGTCACCGCCCGCCGGTCGATTGGAAAGGGGAGCGAGCCTGCCCATTCGAGCAAGTCATCGATATGGCAGAGTCTAAATCGGAGCCCTACCAAGCTGGTGTTGGAAAGGTCTTCACAAGAAATTGCCGACATCCTCATTTTGACGGCAATTTAGATTAATCATCATTCGATGACAACAGGAATCATCGGCCGATGATAACTTCTGTCGCGGAGCCCTAGCCCCCAAGCGCCCAGTGATATGAATCTTTGCCAGTGGTGATGCGCTTGGCAGCGACCAGTGGGAGCGGAACAAGGATTTCGTGCCCAGTGATAGGAAGAATCACTGTTCGAGGATGTCTTCGCCCATGAGCGCGTAGATGAGCGACGATTGCGCAACATTTCGGCTTTCCACGGACGCGACTGCCGTCATGTGGCTACCCTCGCGATCCCCTCTGTGCTTTCTGATTGATTTTAGTCAACGACTGATGACAATATCATCTATAGGGTTCATGCTGCTTTAAGGCGAACGGATATTGAGATTCGCAGAAGAATTCGCTTTCAGTTTTTCTAATTTCGGAGGAGTGCATGGACGGGCAGCCGGAAGAGACAAGCGGGTTGCTCGCCCTTCGGGAGCTGGCGCTCGACCTGCATTGGTCCTGGAACCACGCCTCCGACCGGCTGTGGAGGGAGCTCGATGCCGAAACATGGGAAACCACGGGCAATCCATGGGGTGTTCTCCACACCGTCTCGCGCTCCAAAACAAGGGCTCTGCTTGCTCAGTCCGATTTCAGGCAAACTATCGAAGCATTGCTGAAGGAGAAGCGGGAGGCTGCAAACGAATCGAGATGGTTCCAACAAGCACACCCAGCCTCGCCGCTGAAAACCGTAGCCTATTTCAGCCTGGAGTTCATGCTGACCGAAGCCTTGCCCATCTATTCGGGCGGGCTGGGCAACGTGGCGGGAGATCAGCTGAAAACCGCCAGCGATCTCGGCGTGCCGGTCGTCGGGGTGGGCTTGCTTTATTCACAAGGCTACTTCCGTCAATCGATAGGGCGGGACGGTAGCCAGGAAGCCCTCTACCCGGTCAACGAGCCGGATCAGCTCCCAATCCAGCCGTTGCGTTCCGCCGATGGCGAATGGTTGCGACTGCAAATCGACCTTCCCGGATGCAAGCTCTGGATCAGAACCTGGGAAGTCCAGATCGGACGGCTGAAGCTTTACCTGCTGGACATGAACGATCCCGCAAATCCCGCGACGTATCGATGCATCACGAGCGAGCTTTATGGCGGCGGCCCCGAGACGCGTCTGATGCAGGAAATGATATTGGGAATGGCCGGTTGGCAGCTCCTTCGCACACTCGGGCTCGAACCGCAGGTCTGCCATTTGAATGAAGGGCATGCGGCCTTTGCCGCTCTGGAGCGCATCCGCTGCTTCCGGGTCGATCATGACGTATCTTTTGCCGAGGCTCTGGCGGCAACACGGGTCGGCAATGTTTTCACCACTCATACCGCCGTCGCGGCCGGTTTCGACCGCTTCGCGCCTGAACTGATCACAAAATACTTCCGGTCCTATGCCGAAAATCATCTCGGCATCGCCATCGCCGATTTTCTGGCCCTCGGCAGGAAGGATCGCAACGATGACCTTGAGCCGTTCAACATGGCTTACCTGGCCATCCGTTCGAGCGGCGCGGTGAACGCCGTCAGTGCGCTCCACGGAAAGGTTAGCCGGTCGCTCTTTCAGCCTCTCTTCCCTGGTTGGCCGACCGACGACGTGCCAATCGGGCATGTGACGAACGGCATACATGTTCCGACATGGGACTCGGTTCAGTCCGACGCTCTGTGGACCGAAGCCGCAGGCAAGGATCGCTGGCGTGGCGACCTGACCGGACTGGAAACCGGCATCCTCAAGCTCGACATCCAGCAAATCTGGCGAATGCGCAATGAATCGAGGCAAAACCTTTGCGATCGGGTTCGCAGGCAATATCTGCGCCAGCGCGTGGAAGACGCGGAGATCGGCGGTGGGCTCGACGCCGCCCATGGGATTTTCGACCCGCATGCCCTGACACTCGGATTTGCGCGCCGCTTCGCAACCTACAAACGTCCTGCTCTTCTGCTGCGCGATCCCGACAGGCTGGTCCGCATCCTGACCGATGCCCGGCACCCGGTCCAGCTCGTGTTGGCCGGCAAGGCTCATCCTCAGGATGCCGAAGGCCAGGCGCTGATCAAAGCCTGGAACGAATTCGCCAGACGGCCGGAACTGAGATCCCGGCTTATCTTCGTGCGCGACTACAACATGCGCCAGGCCGAATGGCTCGTCCAAGGGGTCGATGTGTGGATCAACACGCCGCGCCGGCCCTGGGAAGCCAGCGGCACCAGCGGCATGAAAATTCTTGCCAACGGCGGGCTCAATCTGTCGGAACTCGATGGCTGGTGGGCGGAGGCCTATGAACCCGAGGTCGGATGGGCCATAGGCGACGGCGAGGAGCACGGAGACGATCCGACTGTTGACGAGGCGGAAGCGGATGCACTCTATTCGCTCCTGGAGGACGTCATCGTTCCCGAATTCTACAGCCGCAATCAGGATGGTATTCCCACTCGCTGGATTGAGCGGGTCCGCGAAAGCATGGCCAGCCTCGCGCCACGGTTTTCGACAAATCGCACCGTTCGGGAATATGCGGAGAAATTCTATCTCCCTGCCGCCGTGGCCTATGAAGCGCGCTCGGCGGAAGGCGGCAAGGTCGCGCGGGAACTGGCGCGATGGAAACAGGACCTCGACAGGCTCTGGCCGCATGTGCGCTTCGGCGCCGTAAATACGGAAGAGGCTGAAGACACCCGCCTTTTCTCCGTCGAGGTCTATCTCGGCGAACTGCCGCCGGAGATGGTCAAAGTGGAACTCTACGCCGAACCGATGGCGGGCGAAAAGGCGTTCCTCGCGGTGATGACAGGACAGGATTCGGGCCAAGGCTCTTATCGATACCGCGCCTCCATCCCCCCGAACCGGCCGGTCTCCGACTTCACGCCGCGCATCGTCCCCTATCACCCGCTGGCCCGCCTGCCTCTGGAGGACACAAGGATCGCCTGGCAGCGGTAGGGAAGGATCGGCAATTGGCGCGATACGCACGTAAGACAACGCAAATATCGAACAAGTGACACAACCACAGGAGATGTGATGATGTTCAGTTCCAAATCTTCGAAGAAGAGTGACAAATCCGGCCAGTTCATTGTTGAAGTCAGGAAGCCGAAAAAAAGGCTCGTCCGTCCAAATGATGCGTCCTCGCAAACCATCCAGCGCCAGCAAGACAGAAACGCCGCGAAGGCGGATGTGAGGGACGCATCGGTGTTCCGCTCCTGGGCGATGCCGGAAGAGGCGGAGTGATATTTAGCTGGCGAAAAAGGTTCGGCCACAGATATGCCGGCAACTACGTTGGCGTCGATATCGACTTCCATCGTGTCGTTTTAGCGCGGCCCCAGCCGTGACGGCTGCTGCCCCTTCACCAACGATAATGATCCCGCGCCTCAACTCCGACACCTGAACTGCTCGGACATCCTGAACGGCCATTCAAGGTGCTCCTCCCACTTGCAGAATTACATATCTGGTTTTATGTAAGTGTGTAATTCATATCTGCAGGTGTCAAGGAGCCGCCCGATGAAACCGATACCGCTCACAGAGAAGCTTTCTGTCATAGGGCAGCTTCAACCCGAGGAGTTCGTCGAACTCGCCCGGCGCGGCTTCAAGACGATCATCAACAATCGGCCGGATGGTGAAGAGGCTTCTCAGCCGGGGACAGCGGCAGAGGAAGCCGCGGCGAGAGCGGCAGGTCTCGACTATGTCTTCATCCCGGTGACGAGCAGCAACATGGGGCCGGAAGACGTGCGGCGCTTCGCGGAGACGATCGTCGCCTCGGACGGTCCGGTGCTTGCGCATTGCCGATCCGGGGCCCGGTCCTTCTACATGTGGGTTCTGGCCGGTGACGCCGACGTCGTGGGCCTCCGCGACGACGAACTGATTGCCGTCGCCGGCGAGATCGGCATTGCGCCCGACAACGCCCGCGACTGGCTGGCCGCGCATCGACACACCGGCAAGACGGAGGTCAAGGGCTTCTACGAGAAGCGCACCGGCAGCATTCAATATGTCGTCAACGATCCCGCGACGAAGAAATGCGTCATCATCGACCCGGTGCTCGACTATGACGAGAAGTCAGGATCGACCAGCACCGAGCAGGCAGATACGATTCTCGCCTACATTGCGGAGAAGGGCCTTACCGTCGAGTGGGTCCTCGACACCCATCCGCACGCCGACCACTTTTCCGCGGCCCGCTACCTCAAGGACAAGACCGGAGCTCCGACAGCGATCGGCGCGCACGTCGTCGATGTGCAGAAGCTCTGGAAGGCGTTCTACAACTGGCCTGACTTCCCGGCTGACGGCAGCCAATGGGATCGGCTCTTCACCGAAGGCGACACATTCAAGGTCGGCACGATCGAAGCGAGGGTGATGTTCTCGCCAGGGCACACGCTTGCTTCGGTCACCTATGTCATCGGCGACGCCGCTTTCGTCCATGACACGCTGTTCATGCCGGACTCCGGAACTGCACGCGCCGATTTCCCGGGCGGCAGCGCAAAAGTTCTCTGGAAGTCGATCCAGGACATACTCGCCCTTCCTGACGAAACCCGCGTCTTCACCGGCCACGACTATCAGCCCGGTGGGCGCGAGCCGTTGTGGGAAAGCACCATTGGCGAGGAGAAGCGCTCCAATCCGCATATCGTCGGCCAGACGGAGGAAAGCTTCGTCAAATTACGCGAGGAGCGCGACGCGACCCTGCCGATGCCCAAGCTCATCCTGCATGCGCTGCAGGTGAACATCAACGGCGGCCGGCTTCCCGAGCCGGAGGGTAACGGCAAGCGCTACCTGAAGATCCCGCTGGACGTGCTCGAGGGGGCTGTCTGGTGACGGACACCTATTTCGCTCCCCTGGGCGGCGGCGCGCTGATCGGCTTGTCGGCCAGTCTTCTCATGCTGCTCAACGGTCACATCGCCGGGATCAGCGGTATCGTCGGCGGGTTGCTTTGCCATCGCGGCCAGCGCTTGGGTCATGACATCGCCTTCGTCGCCGGCCTTCTTCTCGGTCCGCTGACCTATCTCGTCATCTTCGGAACAGCCCCACAGGTGGTCGTTGCGGCGTCCTGGCCGTTGCTGATCGTCGCTGGTCTGCTCGTCGGCTTCGGCACGCGCATGGGTTCCGGCTGCACCTCCGGACATGGCATCTCGGGACTGGCACGACTGTCTCCCCGGTCCTTCGCGGCGGTGCTGACCTTTCTGATCACCGCGATCTTGACAGTGCTCGTGATGCGGCTCGGAGGCTGGCTATGACGGCGGCCATGCGCATCCTGACGAGCCTTGCCGCCGGCCTGCTCTTCGGGCTCGGCCTTGCGATCTCCGGCCTCCTCAATCCCGCAAAGGTGAAAGCTTTCCTCGACATCACAGGTGCATGGGACCCGAGTCTGATCTTCGTTCTCGGCGCCGGCGTCGTCGTCGCCTTCATCGGCTACAGGATCGCCTCCGCGATCAACAAGCCTCTGTTCGACGATAAGCTTCAGCTGCCGACCAAGACCCGCATCGACCGCCCACTCATCATCGGTTCATCGATCTTCGGCGTCGGCTGGGGGTTGGCCGGCTTCTGCCCCGGTCCTGCAATCGCATCCCTCTCGCTTGGTCTGCTGCCCGCAGTGATCTTCGCGGTCGCCATGTTCATCGGAATGGTCACCCATGATCGATTTCTGGCCGGGAAGGTGTGAGCCATGCTTGCCAATCTCGGCCCGGCATTCGCTTCGGGCGGCCTCGTCGGCTTCTCCCTGGGTCTCGTCGGGGGTGGTGGCTCGATCCTGGCGACGCCTTTGCTGCTCTACGTGGTCGGAGTAACCCAACCGCATATTGCCATAGGAACCAGCGCGCTCGCCGTATCCGTCAACGCCTTCGCCAATCTCATCGGCCATGCGAAGAGCGGCAATGTCCGCTGGCGCTGTGCGATCATCTTCGCAGGCATCGGCACACTCGGCGCGTTCGCCGGCTCGACCCTCGGCAAACTCGTCGACGGTCAGCGGCTGCTTTTCTTGTTTGGCCTGCTGATGGTCCTCGTCGGCATCCTCATGCTGCGTCCGCGTAAGCCCGGAAGCGCTCCGGAACGTCCTGCGGATCTGCGCACCTGCCTCGTCACGGCCGCCGTCGCATTTGTCGCCGGATCGGCATCTGGCTTCTTCGGGATCGGCGGCGGTTTCTTGATCGTACCCGCGCTCATTCTGGCAACCGGCATGCCGATAATCAATGCGATCGGCTCTTCACTTTTGGCGGTCGGTAGCTTCGGGCTCGCCACGGCGCTCAACTATGCCGCTTCCGGCCTCGTCGATTGGCCCGTTGCCTTCGAGTTCATCGCAGGAGGGCTCGCCGGCGGCGTTGCTGGCATGATGCTCGCCAATCGCCTGTCGACGGGCAAGAACACGCTGAATCGTATCTTTGCGGGCCTGATCTTTGTCGTCGCGGCCTACGTGCTCTATCGCAGCGCTGGCGCCTTCATGACTTGATTCCATTTCGTACTTTCGCGGCTTCCAACGGTTTGGAGCCGCGCAGCAATATGCTTGAACACAGGAGATGACCATGATCGAAGACTGGAAAAAACTCATCGAGAATATGAATGGTGGCGTAAAGTCCCTCCGGCAGGATGCGCCCAATGTTATGAAAGCCTTCAGCGACATGTCACGGGCCGCACATAGCGGCGAAGCGCTCGACCAGACGACGAAGGAGTTGATTGCACTTGCCATTGGCGTCGCGACGCGGTGTCAGCCTTGTATAGCCTATCATGCCGAAGGTGCCGTCAAAGCCGGCGCGAGCCGTGAGCAGATCAGCGAGACCTTGGCCATGGCCGTCTATATGGGCGCGGGGCCGTCGGTCATGTACGCGGCCCAGGCGCTTGAAGCCTGCGATCAACTCGCGGGGTAGCTGTGCATCTCATTGACCTGTAGAAGCGCGATATCGTAGCGTATCCTTTCTGCCGTTGTGACGCGCTCCTGCGGCAATTCAATGCTCGGAGAGAGTGCCCCGCCTGCACACTTAAGAGTGGTTCAAGGCATGCCTTCCGGTCAACGTATTCGCACGAAGTTGGCCGCGCCCCGCACGATCCCGCTTCGCTCCGGCCGGACGTCCGGTTTGACCATGCTCAAGAGCGCCTGTTCAGGATCGCCGGCGCCGAACACCGCCTCGATGCTGCGCACACACAAGACGACGGTGTCATCGGCGAGGCTGTAATAAACCTGCTTCGCCTGCCGGCGCGTTGTCACGAGTTCTGCCTTGCGGAGTTCGGCGAGCTGCTGGCTGAGTGCCGGCTGGCCGATCTCGCTCGCCATGTCGATTTCGGTGACCGATTTTTCACCTTCGAGCAGAAGGGACAAGATCATCAATCTTTGCGGCTGAGCGAACCTGCGAAGCTTGTCGGCCGCGATATCCGCTTGCGCCCGCGATTGCCAGAGCGTCATCATCCATCCCTCCGACAGAACCAGTCGGCTTCATCCTGAGCCTTTTCGTCGGCGGGATGAAGCAGTGGCTGGCCCGGCTGCCAGTCGGCCGGCGCCAGCTTCTCGCCCGAATAGGTGGCTTGCAAGGCCGCCACCATCCGCACCATCTCGTCGACCGAACGCCCGATCGTCAGAGGGTAATGGGTGATCGCCCGGATCACGCCTTCCGGGTCGATGAAATAGCTCGCCCGAACGCCAGCGCTGTCTTCAGACGCTTCGTCGATCATGCCGTAGGCTCGGCCTACGAGCATCGAGGGATCTTCGATGACTGGGAAGGGAATGTCGACCGAGAACAGCTCGCGGATGGCGCGGCTCCAGGCGAGATGCGCATAGAGACTGTCGACCGATAGTCCCAACAGCGCACAGTCGAGAGCCGCGAACCGGTCATGGGCCTTAGCGAGTGCAACGAACTCCGTCGTGCAGACGGGTGTGAAGTCGGCCGGGTGCGAGAAGAATACCAGCCACCGGCCCTTGAAGTCGGAAAGCCGAACCGGGCCCTGGGTGGATCGGGCTTCAAAATCAGGGGCGGCGTCGCCCATTCGCAAAGCGGGAGAGGAAATACTGGTCGATACGTCGTTCATTGAAGTCATGGTCTCGAAAGCGTCATGACCGAGTTTGTCACACGCCCGTCGGGTTGACGCAATACGATTACACAATTACACAATTTGATAAACAGATAAATAGCGATCGCCTGACGGTGGTATGGCCGTCCGTTCGCAGCAGTTCGGGAACGAACGATAACGTCCAGGATCTTGGCATTCCGATCTGATCTCGAGCCCTGAGCAGACAGAGGGCCTTATGATGAGATATTGGAAGTCCACTGCTTGCCCGGCATCCGCGCGTCCTTCGATGGAAAGAGAAGCGCGATGTTTGATGCCCGGCTGTCGGTAAGAATTCAATTGGGCTTCATTGTCAGCTTCCATTTCATCTTTCCAGTACGCTCTATTGGCCTTGCAGTCGGTCCAAATTCTGACCTTCGGTTTGTCCGGAGGTCGCAACGCCAATTTGATAGACGTCAGCAAAAAATTGCGTCTTGGCGACATTGGATTATGTCCCCATCCAGATCGTGGGGCAGAAGCGTCACGCTACAATATCCGAGAATGCTATTTCTCGCGCTTACAAACTGCTGACAACGCGCCGTCATCGAAGCTGTGTCAGCAAAAAGCGCCCCGTAGGGCGCTTCTTAAGCTTTTGATTTTCATGAAGAAAACTGGAGCGGGCGAAGGGATTCGAACCCTCGACCCCAACCTTGGCAAGGTTGTGCTCTACCCCTGAGCTACACCCGCTCATCGTCGACGGCCTGGGGTAGTTGGTGGCCGAAGGTCGCTGCGTTGCGGCGACGGGCGCTATATGGCCTAACCGATTTTCAAATGCAACAGAGAAATGACGGGATTTTTCAGAAATTTTCTGGCTGCCTTTGGAAAGGCCGGAAACTCAGGCGATGGCGCAGCATGGATGCGGCATGTCGCCGGTTGCCTCGTCGTTTCATCCGGCTTAAGCAACGCTCAAGGCTCGCCCTTTTGCGGGCGGATGACCAACAGACACGAAAACGAGCGGGACCAGACATGGACATGCAGCACGGCGCGATCGCTGCGAAGGCCGACGACGAGCTCTTCGCCTATCTCGACAGTCTCGGCATTGCGCACAAGACGGTGAAACACGAGCCCGTCTTCACCGTGGCCGAATCGGTGGCGCTGCGCGATGAGATTGCGGGCGGTCACACCAAGAACCTTTTTCTCAAGGACAAGAAGGACAACTACTTCCTGCTGACCGTCGAAGAGAACGCGATCGTCGACCTGAAGACGGTGCATACCGTCATCGGTGCGGCAAGCCGGGTCTCCTTCGGCAAGGCGGAGAAGCTGATGGAATATCTGGGCGTCGTTCCCGGCTCCGTCACGGCGTTTGGCGCGATCAACGATACCGGGCTCAACGTCAAGGTCATCATCGACGAGGAACTGATGGAATACGATGTCATAAACGCGCATCCGCTGCGCAACGATGCCACCACCTCGATCGGCTCGAAGGATCTTCTGCGGTTCATCGAGGCCACCGGCCACGAACCGCTTGTCTTGAAAGTGACCAGCTGACATACGATCTTGTGGCGAATTCGATTGAAAGTCGGGCGAGGGTCCGCAGGAGAAGAAGATGAGCGACAATCCCTATGCGACGTCGTTTGGCGGACAGATGAGCGCCGCCGTCAACTATGGCGGAGCGACGCCCGCAGGCGACCTCATCAAGGACACCACCACGGCCACCTTCGCCAAGGACGTGATCGACGCATCGCGCCAGCAGCCTGTCCTCGTCGATTTCTGGGCGCCCTGGTGCGGCCCGTGCAAGCAGCTGACGCCGGTGATCGAAAAGGTCGTGACCGAAGCGGCCGGCCGCGTGAAGCTCGTCAAGATGAATATCGACGATCATCCCTCGATTGCCGGCCAGCTCGGAATCCAGTCGATCCCTGCCGTGGTCGCCTTCGTCGACGGCCGCCCGGCCGACGGCTTTATGGGAGCGCTTCCGGAAAGCCAGGTGCGGGCATTCATCGACAAGATCGCCGGACCCGCGGGCGCTGACCAGAAGGCCGAGATCGAAGCCATCCTGGCCGAGGCGAAGGCACTGCTGAACGACAAGGACATTGCGGGTGCGGCCGATCTCTTCGGCGCCATCCTGCAGGCCGATCCGGAAAATGCCGCAGCCCTTGCCGGAATGGCGCAGTGCATGATTGCCGCCGGCCAGATCGACAATGCGCGCCAGGCGCTGGCCTCCGCGACCGAGGAGATGGCAAAGGACCCGGTGATCGCGGCTGTATCGAAGCAGCTCGACCAGATCGAGGAGGCGCGCAAGCTCGGCGATCCGCTGGCGCTGGAGCAGGCGCTGGCCACCGACCCGGACGACCATGCCGCACGGCTGAAGCTCGCCAAGATCCGGAACGTCGAAGGCGACCGCGGGGCTGCTGCAGAGCACCTGCTGACCATCATGAAGCGCGACCGTACCTTCGAGGACGATGCGGCCCGGCACGAACTGCTGCAGTTCTTCGAGGTTTGGGGCCCGAAGGACCCGGCAACCATCGCTGCACGTCGCAAGCTGTCGTCGATCCTGTTTTCCTGACCGCGACATGCGGCGCACCTTGAGAATTCCGCTGCAAACCCCATTTCAAGGGCATACCGCCGCCGGCAACCTCCGGGCTGCCGGCTAAAGCGATTGCGACGGGAAGGCGATGCAATGCATGTTGGGAATGCACGCTATCTGAAGCCGGATGACCTGCCGAGCGTCATCCCGGTGTTTCCGCTGACGGGCGCGCTGCTCTTGCCGGGAGGGCAATTGCCCCTCAACATTTTCGAGCCGCGCTATCTTTCCATGTTCGACGACGTGCTTGCCGGAAGCCGGCTGATCGGCATGGTGCAGCCGGTCTTTGGCGACCACGTCGTATCAGACCCGTCCTCCGAGGCCCCGGCGCTCTGCCAGGTCGGCTGCATCGGCCGCATTACCTCGTTTGCCGAGACCGGCGATGGCCGCTACATCACTTCGCTCACGGGCGTCTGCCGCTACCGGCTGATCAGCGAAGTGCGGAGCGGCAAGGCCTATCGTTCGTTCAAGATCGCCCCCTTCATCAGCGACCTCTCCGGTACCGACGATGAACGCGGCGTGGACCGGGAGGCATTGCTCTCGGCCTTCCGGGCTTATCTCGAGGCCAACAAGCTGGAGGCCGACTGGGAGAGCGTCGAACGCGCAAGCAACACCACCCTCGTCAATTCCATGTCGATGATGTCGCCCTACGGGCCGGCGGAAAAGCAGGCGCTGCTCGAGGCGCCAGACCTGAAGACGCGGGCGGAAACGCTGATCGCCATCACCGAGATCGTGCTGGCGCGCAATTTCGGCGACGTCGACACGCGGCTGCAATAGGAGCGCGGCGGTGGAGAGCAAGACGAACAGCGTCGATCCGAAGCTTCTCGAGCTTCTCGTCTGTCCGTTGACCAAGGGGCGGCTCAGCTGGCACGCCGATACCGGCGAGCTGGTCTCCGAGCGCGCCAAGCTTGCCTATCCGGTTCGCGACGGCATTCCGATCATGTTGATCTCCGAAGCGCGCGAACTGAAGGACTGAGCGCCGGCGCCACGCATCGTTTGCGCGGGGCGCGACGCTGCCAGCAATCGTCTCAGATCGCCTCGCCCACCAGCATGCGCGGCTGGTTGCGCCCGGCCAGGCCTTCCGCCTGCCGGATGAAGAAGGATTTCAGGCCCGGCAGCCGATCGACGATTCCCAGCCCCAGGTCGCGAACGACCCTGACCGGCGTGACGTCGTTGGAAAACAGCCGGTTGAGGACATCCGTCGTGACCCCCATGCGGAACGTGTCGAAGCGCCGCCAGGTCTCGTAGCGTTCGAGCACGGAAAGGGACCCGATATCCAGGCCGAGCCGGTCGGCCTCGACGATCGTCTCGGCCAGCGCGGCAACGTCCTTGAAGCCGAGATTGAGCCCCTGTCCCGAAATCGGATGAATGCCGTGGGCGGCATCGCCGGCCAGAGCAAGGCGCGGTGCGACGAAGGCGCGGGCGAGCGTCAGCCCGAGCGGAAACGCCTTGCGGCCGCCCACCACGCGCAGCGTGCCAAGCTTGTGGCCGAACCGCCGCTCCAACTCTTCCTCGAACACAAGGTCGTCGCTCTCGATCAGGCGATTGGCATCCTCCGTCCGCTCCGTCCAGACGAGCGACGAGCGGTTGCCCCTCATCGGCAGCGTGGCGAACGGGCCGGCAGGAAGGAAATGCTCTTCTGCGGTGCCTTCATGCGGCCGCTCATGCTCCACGGTCGTGACGATGCCGGACTGGCCGTAGTCGAAGCGCACCGTCTTGATGCCGGCGATGTCGCGCAGCTTCGAACGCACCCCGTCGCAGGCGACCAAGAGCTTGGCCTGCCGGGTCTCGCCGTTCGACAGCTTGACCTCGTTAAGGTGCGGCCCCGACGTGAAGTCGACCACCGACGTTTGCCAATGAACGGGAATGCCGAGCGATCCTGCTGCTTCCAGCAGGCTGCCGGTCACCGCCCTGTTGGGGACCATGTGCGCGAAGGGCTGTCCTTCCTCAGTCGTGCCAGCGCCTTCGAATGTCAGGAATACAGGCCGGACCGGATCGCCGGCGCGCGAATCGGTGATGACCATGCGCCGGATCGGTTCGGCCTCCGGCTCGATCTTGTCCCATACCCCGAGCACGGCGAGCAGATTGCGCGCGGCTGCCACCAGCGCCGAGGCGCGCTCGTCGCGCTGCCATGCGCCAGCAGGGGCGGGATCGACAAGCTCCACCAGAAGGTGCGGCGCGGCCTTTTTCAGTGCCACCGCGAGCGACAGTCCGACATAGCCGCCGCCCGCCACAAGAATGTCGATCATCGTGAAATCTCCCAGCCCTTGAGCGGTCAGTGCAACCTATATAGAGGACACGGGATCAGTTTCCTACCGGGGGAGAATGTCCAAATGTCGCAAGCTGCCGACGCCAGAACGCCCATGGAGGCGCTGTTGTCCATCCTGGATCTGGAGGCGCTGGAGGTGAACCTCTTCCGCGGACGGAGCCCGCAGGTCGGCTGGCAGCGGGTCTTCGGCGGGCAGGTGATCGGTCAGGCCGTGATTGCGGCAAGCCGGACGGTCGAGGCCGACCGCTTCCTCCATTCGCTGCACGCCTACTTCATCCGCCCCGGCGATCCGAGCGTGCCGATCCTCTACGATGTCGACCGTGTCCGCGACGGCGCCACCTTCACGACGCGCCGCGTCATCGCGATCCAGCATGGCAAGCCGATCTACTTCATGACCGCCTCGTTCCATCAGGACGAGGGCGGTTACGAGCATTCGCTCTCCATCCCCGACGTACCGCCGCCGGAGGCTGTTCTCGTGGACGAGGAAGCGCGGCGGCAGTTTCTCGCCACGGCGCCAAAGGCGGTGCGCGACTATTGGGAGCGGCCGCGCCCCATCGAACTGCGCCCGGTGGAACTGACGCCGCCGTCGCTGGACGGGCAGTCGCTGCCGGTTCGTCATGTATGGATGCGGGCGACCGGAGCCGTACCGCACGAGCGGCACCTGCAGGCCGCCGTTCTCGGTTATCTCTCGGACATGACGCTGCTCGACACCGCGCTGTTCGGGCACGGCACGTCGGTCTTCGACCCGGCGCTGCAGGTCGCAAGCCTCGATCATGCCATGTGGTTCCACCGCCCGTTCGATTTGGATGACTGGATCCTCTACGCACAGGACAGCCCGTCGGCATCCGGCGGGCGCGGGATGACGCGCGGCAGCCTGTTCAGTCGCTCCGGAGCGATGATTGCGTCGGTGGCCCAGGAGGGATTGATTCGCAAAAAGGCAATTGAACAAAAATAGTGCGATTTTTTAAATCTGCCCATTTTTTGTGCCGAGAGCGTGGCGCTTTTTTAGCTTTCGGCGCGGCTGATACATAAATCCTTTATTTAACAATACCTTACGATTCGTATCGAATCTGGCACGCCCCTTGAATGTGTAGGTCCGGCGGCTGCGGCAGAATGCCAAGCGGCAGCAAGGAGAAACGGCCTCGGCCGTGGGTGAACACGAAGGATGGGAAACCAGATGAAGATCGTGATGGCAATTATCAAGCCGTTCAAGCTCGATGAGGTGCGAGAAGCCCTCACCGCTGTCGGTATCCAGGGCCTCACCGTGACCGAAGTGAAGGGGTACGGGCGCCAGAAGGGGCACACGGAAATCTACCGCGGAACGGAATATGCAGTGAGCTTCCTCCCGAAACTGAAGATCGAGATCGCCGTCCCGTCCGAGACCGTCGACAAGGCGGTCGAAGCCATCGCCGCCGCTGCCAAGACCGGCCAGATCGGCGACGGCAAGATCTTTGTCTACTCCATCGACCATGCCGTGCGCATCCGCACCGGCGAAACTGATTCTGAAGCTCTGTAAGAACGGCTGCTAGGGGAGTTGTCTCTGATGTCATTTTCTAAGTTTACTACCACGCTCGGTGTGATGGGCGCGGCCGCAACCGGCCTGTTGGCGCCGGTCATCGCCTTCGCCCAGGAGGCGGCACCCGCCGCCGCTGAGGCAGCCGCCGCAGCGCCGGTTCCCGAGAAGGCCGATACGGTCTTCATGTTCCTTTCAACCCTGCTCGTGTTCTTCATGCTCATTCCGGGCCTTGCGTTGTTCTATGGCGGCCTCGTTCGCGCCAAGAACATGCTCTCCGTTCTGATGCAGTGCACCGTCATCGGCGCAATGATGATGATCGTATGGGTCGTCTACGGTTACTCGTTCGCCTTCGGCGGCTCGACCAGCCCCTACTTCGGCGGATTTGCCAAGATCTTCCTGACTGGCGTAACCGTTGATAGCACCGCTGCCACGTTCTCCGACGGCGTCGTCATTCCGGAATACATCTTCGTGCTGTTCCAGATGACCTTTGCCGCCCTCACGCCGGCGCTGATCATCGGTGCCTTTGCCGAGCGGATCAAATTCTCGGCGGTCCTGCTGTTTACCATCCTCTGGGCCACCTTCGTATACTTCCCGATCGCCCACATGGTTTGGGACGCCAATGGTTTGATCTTCAACATGGGCGCTCTCGACTTCGCAGGCGGAACGGTTGTCCACATCAACGCCGGTGTCGCGGGCCTCATCGGCGCGATCATGGTCGGCAAGCGTACCGGCTACGGCAAGGATATGATGGCTCCCCATTCGATGACGCTGACGCTCGTCGGCGCAGCGATGCTGTGGTTTGGCTGGTTCGGCTTCAACGCCGGCTCCAATCTCGAGGCATCCGGCGGCGCAGTGCTCGCCACCGTCAATACCTTCCTCGCCACCGCAGCGGCCATCCTCGCATGGTCGCTGGTCGAAACCTTCGCTCGTGGCAAGGCTTCGCTCCTGGGCGCTGCTTCTGGCATGATCGCCGGCCTGGTTGCCGTCACCCCGGCTGCCGGCTCGGTCGGCCCGATGGGCGCCATCGTCCTCGGTATCATTGTCTCGCCGGTCTGCTACTTCTTCGTCTCGGTCGTGAAGCACAAGTTCGGCTATGACGACACGGCGGACGTCTTCGGTGTTCACGGCGTTGGCGGTGTCATCGGCGCCCTCGGCACAGGCATCTTCACGGCACCCTGGCTCGGCGGCACGGGCGCTGAGGACTTCTCGATCGCTTCGCAGTTCATGACGCAGCTCACTGCCGTCGTCATCACCATCATCTGGTGCGGTATCGTCTCGGCCATCCTCTACAAGGTCGTGGACGTGATCGTGGGCCTGCGCGTCTCCGTCGAAGCCGAGCGAGAAGGTCTCGACCTCTCCTCGCACGGCGAGGCTGCCTACCACTCCTAAGACCACCGGCCGCGCCGGCCACCGGCGCGGCCCAATAGATCGTCACGGTGAAAGCACCGCCTCTGGCCCGGCCCTTCAGGTTCGGGCCTTTTTCGTTGCCGCGGCATTTTCGGCTGCGCCTACTGCCGGACCGGCATGGTTAACATGGCTTTAACGCTTGAGCGGTTAGGGTCGCAAATCATCCATGCACCCGCGCCCGTGGAACATCCTCTCTCCGGGCCCATCGCGCGACAGGCTGAAGACACATGGCAAGAAGCACATCGGCAATGCTGGACAATCGTCCCGAACGGTTCGTTCTGTCCGCCTTCCTCTGGCGGCAGGCCCGGGCATTGCTGGGCTTCGGGCTGTTCATCGCGCTGGCGCTTTCGGTGGCTGCCCTCTCGACCTGGAACGTCTCCGACCCCAGCTTCTCATATGCCTCCGGCGGTGAGCCGACCAATGCGCTCGGCTATGCCGGCGCAGCCTTCGCCGACATCTTCATGCAATTCTTCGGGCTGGCCAGCGTCATTGCGCTTTTGCCCGTCGTCGCCTGGGCGCTCGCGCTCATCAAGAACCGCCGCCTGTCCTCGGTCCTGAAGCGTTTCGGCTCCTGGTTCCTGGGGGCCGTCCTCGCATCTGCCGCACTCAGCTGCATCCCGGCGCCCGTCACCTGGCCGCTGCCGAACGGGCTTGGCGGCGTGTTCGGCGACATGATCCTGCGGTTTCCCGCGCTGTTTACCGGCGCCTATCCGACCGGAACACTGGCCAGCGTTCTCGGCGCCTTCATTTCCCTGCCGGCCGGCTGGCTTCTCGTTTTCAGCGCCGGTCTGATCGCCAACGAGCCGGCAGAGGAGGACGAGATTGCTCCGCAAGCGTCCGTCGAGCGCACCCGTACGGTGAGCGATGCGGAAGAGGAGGACGAGGCGGAAGGACCGCTGATGCTGATGGCCGGCGCGATGACGCACGCCTGGTTCACCGCCCACGCCCGCCTGCGCCGCATGTTTGGCCTCTCCGGCCGTGGAAAGACCCATTCCCGCGCCGTTGAACAGCCCTACGACTTCAACGACGACGAGTTCGGCACGTTGAATGAGCCGACACGCGCGAAGGTCTCCCCGAGGCTGTCGGAACGGGTGGAGCCGTCGCTCGATGCCGGTGGCCGCCGCGCGGTCTCCCCGCCTTCGATCGCCGGTGTCGACGATGGGGAGTATGAGGACGACGACCTGCCGCGCCCCGCCGGCATCCTTCCCGATGACGAGGAAGACGACTGGACGCCGCGCAAGGCGCCTGCACCCGCAGGGCTACGCTCGCGCATTGCCGCCGCCGCTCCGAAGCCGAAGGCCGGCGCGCGCGTGGAGCGCGAAGCTCAGTCTTCGTTTATCGCTCCCGGCGGCTTCCAGCTGCCGCCCCTCTATCTGCTGGCAGAGCCGCGCAACGTTACGCGAGATCCGGCGCTTTCCGCCGATGCGCTCGAGCAGAACGCCCGCATGCTGGAGGGCGTGCTGGAGGACTTCGGCGTCAAGGGCGAGATCATCCATGTCCGCCCCGGTCCGGTGGTGACGCTCTACGAGCTCGAGCCGGCGCCCGGCATCAAATCCTCGCGCGTCATCGGCCTTGCCGACGACATCGCCCGCTCGATGAGCGCAATCGCCGCGCGCGTTGCCGTCGTGCCCGGCCGCAACGCGATCGGTATCGAGCTTCCCAACCCGGGGCGCGAGACGGTGTACCTGCGCGAACTGATTGGGGCACGTGACTTCGAGGCCAGCAAGGCCAAGCTGGCGATGGCGCTCGGCAAGACGATCGGCGGCGAACCCGTCATCACCGACATCGCCAAGATGCCGCATCTGCTCGTTGCAGGCACGACCGGCTCGGGCAAGTCGGTCGCGATCAACACCATGATCCTGTCGATCCTCTACCGGCTGAAGCCGGAGCAGTGCCGCCTGATCATGATCGATCCGAAGATGCTCGAGCTCTCCGTCTACGACGGCATTCCGCACCTGCTCTCACCGGTCGTAACCGATCCCAAGAAGGCCGTGGTCGCGCTGAAATGGACCGTCCGCGAGATGGAAGAGCGCTACAAGAAGATGTCGAAGATCGGCGTGCGCAACATCGACGGCTTCAACAGCCGCGTCGAGCAGGCGCTGGCGAAGGGCGAACAGATCACCCGCACCGTCCAGACCGGCTTCGACCGCCAGACCGGCGAAGCCATCTACGAGACGGAAGAGTTCGACCTCCAGCCGATGCCCTACATCGTCGTCATCATCGACGAGATGGCCGACCTGATGATGGTCGCCGGCAAGGACATCGAAGGCGCCGTGCAGCGGCTCGCCCAGATGGCGCGCGCGGCTGGCATCCACGTCATCATGGCGACGCAGCGCCCGTCGGTCGACGTCATCACCGGTACGATCAAGGCCAACTTCCCGACCCGCATCTCCTTCCAGGTGACGTCCAAGATCGACAGCCGCACGATCCTTGGCGAACAGGGCGCCGAGCAACTGCTCGGCATGGGCGACATGCTCTACATGGCCGGCGGCGGGCGCATCCAGCGCGTGCACGGCCCGTTCGTCTCCGACGGCGAGGTCGAGGCGGTGGTCGCGCATCTGAAGACGCAGGGCGCGCCGCAGTATCTCGACGCGATCACCCAGGACGACGATGACGACATGGAAGGCGGCGGCCCGGCAGGCACGTCGAACCTGGAGGATTCCGAAGATCCGTACGACCAGGCTGTGGCCGTGGTCCTGCGTGACGGCAAGGCCTCAACCTCCTATATCCAAAGACGGCTCGGGATCGGCTATAATCGGGCCGCGTCACTGATCGAGCGGATGGAGCAGGAAGGGATCATCAGCCCGGCCAACCATGCCGGCAAGCGCGAAATCCTCGTTCCGACGGAAGACTAGATCACCGGCCGTTGACGGAAAATTGTACCGCGCTATCTGTGCCTTAACGGCCATCGACACCAGATCTGCGCCTTGATCGCGCCGCACTTGGCGGACATGACAGCGGCATGAAGGAGACCACGATGAACGTTCATGAAGCGAGCCCGCATGGCCCCAACCTGACGCGGAGGGGCTTCGCCGGCCTGATGGCGCTGTTGCTGGTCGGGGGCCCATCCATGCTCCTGCCCCAACCGGCCGCCGCACAGGCTTCGGCCACGGCCCAGAAGATCGCCAATCACTTCGCCTCGGTGAAGACCATGATGGGCGAGTTCGTCCAGTTCGGTCCGCGCGGCGAGCAGACGGGTGGGAAATTCTACATCAGCCGTCCCGGGAAGATCCGCTTCAACTACGAAGATCCCTCGCCGATGCGGGTGATCTCCGATGGACGCACCGTGGTCATCGGCAACCGCAAGCTCAAGACCTGGGATGTCTATCCCCTGTCGAAGACGCCGCTGAAGCTGCTGCTTGGGGCACAGATCGATCTTTCCACCAAGATGGTGCGCGGTGTGAAGGAGGAAGACGACCTCATCACGATCGTACTTGGCGACAGGGGCATGTTCGGCACGTCCACGATCACCATGATGTTCGACCCGCGAACCTACGACCTGCGGCAATGGACGATCACCGACGCCCAGGGCAAGGACACTTCGGTGATGATCTTCAACGTCAAGACCGGCGTGCGGCTGGACCAGAAGATCTTTGCGATCCCCTACGATGAAATCCACGGCCGCTGAGTGACGGCGTCGCTGCCCGCCGGCGCGACGGATCGTTCGCAGGACGTGCCTTGAGAGGCGAACCGGTCGCTGTCGTCCAGGAAAACCACCTGGCCGAAAAGCGATTCCGGTCTTCGTCGTTATGCGCTATGTACCTCGCGCGCCAGCGGCGGCGCAGCACGAGGACACGCCACATGCCCCTTTCCATCGCGACCTGGAACATCAATTCCGTCCGCCTGCGGATCGGCCTGGTCGAGCAGTTCCTGAAACTCCACTCGCCCGACATTCTGTGCCTGCAGGAAACCAAGTGCCCGAACGACCAGTTTCCGTCCAAGCCGCTGAAGGCGCTGGGATACGAGCATATCGTCATGCACGGGCAGAAGGGCTATCACGGGGTCGCCACCATTTCCCGCCTGCCACTGACCGAGCTCGTCGAGCGGCGCGACTATTGCGGCGTCGGCGATGCGCGGCACGTCTCTGTCGTCTTCCGGCACGGCGGCAAGTCGATCCGCCTGCACAACTTCTATGTGCCCGCAGGCGGTGACGAACCGGACCGGACGATCAACCCGAAATTTGGCCACAAGCTCGACTTCATCGAGGAAATGAAGCTTCTGCATGCGGATGGGGATGCCGGCATCTCGTCGATCCTCGTCGGCGACCTGAACATAGCGCCGCTGGAGCACGACGTCTGGTCGCACAAGCAGCTCCTGAAGATCGTCAGCCACACGCCCGTCGAGGTGGAGGGGCTGACGGAAGTGATGACGAAGGGCGCCTGGGTCGACCTGATGCGCCGCAAGATTCCGGCCGACCAGAAGCTCTACACCTGGTGGAGCTATCGGGCCCAGGACTGGGCCAAGGCCGATCGCGGACGCCGCCTCGATCACATCTGGTCGTCTGCCGACCTCGACCCGCATCTGTCGGAGATTACAGTTCTTAGGGAGGCGCGCGGCTGGGAGCGTCCCTCCGACCACGTGCCTGTGATGGCGACATTCGACCTCTGAAGAAGGACGATCAGGCGAAACGGCCGGCCAAACCGGCCGCGCCGCTGATCATGGCCTCGAGGTTGGCGCGAATGCGCTCCTGCACCATCATCGCCACGTCGGGATATTCCTCAAGCATGCGGCGGAACAGCGGCCGGTTGATGCGAATGACATCGCTGTCTTCCACAGCCGTTGCAGTGAACTTGCGCTCGACCACGGAGATCATCGCGAGCTCCGAGAGCAGGGTCCCGGTGCCTGCCGTTCCCTCGTCCTTCACAGATCCGTCGCGAGCCGTCGAATAAAGCCGGAAACTGCCGGTTGCCACCACGAAGCCGCAGTCGGCGGACGTGCCCTCGCGGAACAGCGTCTGTCCCTCGACGAGGCGGCGGCGCTCGGCGCCGAACGCAATCAGGCGCAGCTTGTCTTCCGACAGGCCGGAGAAAAGCGGCACCTGCGCGAAAAGCCTGATGTCGTCAATGAGAGCCAAGCGGCGCCTCCGGCATGCCGTCGGGTTGCCTGCCTCCAGGCCCGACCTTCAAATATCGAGCGGACTCAATAGCCGACAAAGCCGTCCCGCGTCCAGCTGCGGGCGTTTATTGCAGGACGTTTCAGGCGACGATATTCAGGGAACGATCTTGTAGCCGCCGTTCTCCGTGACGAGAATCTGCGCGTTGGAGGGGTCGCGCTCGATCTTCTGCCGCAGGCGGTACACGTGGGTTTCCAGCGTGTGCGTCGTCACGCCTGAATTGTAGCCCCAGACCTCTTCCAGTAGCACGTCACGGGTCACGACCTTCTGGTCCGCCCGGTAGAGATAGCGGATGATCGCCGCCTCCTTCTCCGTCAGCCGGATCTTCTGGCCGTTGTCCATGGTCAGAAGCTTCTGCCCCGGCTTGAACGTGTAGGGCCCGACGGTGAAGGTGGCGTCTTCGCTGCTTTCGTGCTGGCGCAGTTGCGCGCGAATGCGGGCAAGCAGCACGGCGAAGCGGAAGGGCTTGGTGACATAGTCGTTGGCGCCTGCCTCCAGGCCAAGGATCGTGTCGGAATCCGTATCGTGCCCGGTCAGCATGATGATCGGTGCCTTGAAGCCGCCCTTGCGCAGCAGCTTGACGGCCTCGCGACCATCCATGTCCGGCAGTCCGACGTCCATGATCAGAAGATCGACCTGGCCGGCGCGCGCCGCCTGAATGCCCTTGGCGGCCGTCGTTTCCTGAAGAATCGCAAACTCCTCGTAGAGCGCAAGCTGCTCGACCAGCGTCTCGCGCAGGTCGTCGTCATCATCGACAATGAGGATGGTTCGCGACGTCATCTTTTTCCCTTCGGTTCCAGAATGAACCTAAGCAAAATTGCCCTTTTGACAACCCTGCGCAGGTTCCATGCAAATCTGCGTGTCCGACGCGAGGATATGCTTGCCCGAAATTATGCGGGCAACGCACATTCGCGTGAGCACTATGTAGGTGCCGGGCATGGGACGGGCAAGCAAGACAGCAGCAGACAAAGACGGCACAATCGTGGTCCGCCGTTCTCGCGGGCCGAGATCCGATAGCCGCCTGGGCGCGTCAGATCATTTTGCGTGGCTTGCGGCCGATGCGATCCGGTGATCGCAGGCTGGAACTCGGCCCCGCGCTCCCTATATCAGCCTCGTCCATCCCTTTGCGTTCGGACGTGCCATTTGGGCCGCCCTCCGTCCATATATTTCCCGCGACACTCATGTGGAGAGATTTCATGACAAATACACCGACGATCGCCCTCCGCGACGGCCACGCGATCCCGCAGCTCGGCCTTGGGGTCTGGCGCACGCCCGAGGACGCCGCCGCATCCGTCGTTCGCACCGCCATTGAGGCCGGTTACCGCCATGTCGATACGGCCGCGATCTATGGCAACGAGGAAGGCGTTGGCGAAGGCATCCGCGCGTCCGGCATCGCGCGTGGGGACATCTATCTGACGACCAAGCTCTGGAACGACCAGCAGGGCTATGATTCGACCCTGAGAGCTTTCGACGAAAGCCTGAAGCGGCTCGGCACCGACTATGTCGATCTTTACCTGATCCATTGGCCCGCGCCGCAGCGCGGCCTCTATGTCGATACCTGGAAAGCCTTCCTGCGCCTCAAGGAAGAGGGGCGCGCGCGTTCGGTCGGCGTTTCGAACTTCTATCCCGAGCACATCGAGATGATCGAGGCGGAGACGGGAGAGGCACCGGTGATCAACCAGATCGAGCTGCACCCCGACTTCCAGCAGAAAACGGCCCGTGCGTTCCACGACAGGTTGCGTATCGCCACCGAATCCTGGAGCCCCCTCGGCCAAGGTAAGCTGCTGGACAATCCGACGGTGGCGGCCATCGCCAGAAAGCACGGCCGCACACCGGCGCAGGCGATCATCCGCTGGCACATCGATAACGGCCTGGTCGTCATCCCCAAATCGGTGACGCCGGCGCGTATCGTGGAAAACTTCAAGGTGTTCGATTTCACGCTGGATGCCGAGGACCTCGCGGCGCTCGACAAGCTCGACAACCCCGGCGCCCGCATCGGCCCGGACCCGAAGACGGCGGATTTCTGATCATTGCGCGCGTGACGCGGTCGCCGCCGGCGATCGCGTCGTTCAATCCAGGGACCTCGGCGTGACGAAGCGCCGCAGCGTCGCCATGCCCGCGTGCAGGTCGGACCAGAGATTAAGCGAGAACTCAAGCTCGACCAGCCCCGCCGTCGGATATTTCTCGCCGATCCTGTGAATGGTATCGGCCTCGCCCGCACCGATGAGGGCGAGCGCCAGCTGCTGGAGGCCCGGATTGTGGCCGACCAGCATGAGACAGCGCACGGTTTCTGCGGTGTCGCGAACGACGTCGAGCAGCCGGTTTGCCGGAGCTTCGTAGATCGCCTCGATATCGCGCTTGTCGCGCTTCTTCGGCAGGCTGGGGGCGATCAGGTTCCAGGTCTCCTGTGTCCGCCGCGCAGGCGAGACGAGGACGAGATCGGGGACCAGCTTTTCCTTTGCCATGAAGGCGCCGATCTTCGGCGCCGCCTTCTGCCCGCGCGGCGCCAGCGGCCGATCGCGGTCGGGCACGCCATCTGGCCAGCCCGATTTCGCATGGCGCAGCAGTATGAGCCGACGGTCCGTCATGTCCGTTCCTCCTCAACGTTTCGAATTGCACCGCCATCAGGCCCGAAATGCAAGGGGCTGTCCTGGCGGACAGCCCCATAGTCAGGCATGGCTTGTTCGATAGTGGTGTACGCGGCCGATCAAAGGCCGTGCAGCACCGCTCAGCTGAATTCGCGGATATCCACGAAATGCCCGGCGATCGCGGCGGCCGCGGCCATGGCCGGCGAGACGAGATGCGTGCGGCCCTTGAAGCCCTGGCGCCCCTCGAAGTTGCGGTTCGAGGTGGAGGCGCAGCGCTCGCCCGGCTTCAGTCGGTCGTCATTCATGGCCAGGCACATGGAACAGCCGGGCTCGCGCCAGTCGAAGCCGGCCTCCTTGAAGATCGCGTCGAGACCTTCGGCCTCGGCCTGCTCCTTGACGAGCCCCGAACCGGGGACGATCATCGCCGAAACGGTCGATGCGACCTTCTTGCCTTCGACCACCTTGGCGACGGCGCGCAGGTCCTCGATGCGGCCATTGGTGCACGAGCCGATGAAGACGCGGTCGATGGCGATATCGGTGATCTTGGTGCCCGGCTTCAGACCCATGTACTCGAGCGCACGCCACTTGGAGGCGCGCTTTGTCTCGTCGGCAATCTCGTCCGGATTGGGCACGACGCCCTGCACCGAGATGACGTCCTCCGGCGAGGAGCCCCAGGAGACGATCGGCGGCAGGTTGGCAGCGTCCAGCACGACGACGCGGTCGTAGTGGGCGCCCTCGTCGGTGTGCAGTGTCTTCCAGTATTCGAGCGCCATGTCCCAGGCCTTGCCCTTCGGCGCACGCGGCTTGTCCTTGACGTAGGCGAAGGTCGTCTCGTCCGGCGCAATCAGGCCGGCGCGGGCGCCGCCTTCGATCGTCATGTTGCAGATCGTCATACGGCCTTCCATCGACAGCGAGCGGATCGCCTCGCCGGCGAACTCGATGACGTAGCCGGTGCCGCCTGCAGTGCCGATCTCGCCGATGATGGCGAGGATGATGTCCTTGGCGGTAACGCCCGGCGGCAGCTGGCCGTCGACGCGCACCAGCATGTTCTTTGCCTTCTTCTGGATCAGCGTCTGCGTGGCAAGCACATGCTCGACCTCGGAGGTGCCGATACCATGCGCCAATGCCCCGAAAGCGCCGTGCGTCGAGGTATGGCTGTCGCCGCAGACGATCGTCATGCCCGGCAGCGTGAAGCCCTGCTCGGGTCCGACGATGTGCACGATGCCCTGGCGGATATCGTTCTCGGAGTAATACTCGACGCCGAAGTCGGCGGCGTTCTTGGCGAGCGCTTCGACCTGGATCCGGCTTTCCTCGTTCTTGATGCCGTTCTTGCGGTCGGGCGAGGTCGGAACGTTATGGTCGACGACGGCGAGCGTCTTCTCGGGATGGCGGACCTGACGGCCGGCCATGCGCAGACCTTCGAAGGCCTGCGGGCTCGTCACCTCGTGTACGAGGTGACGATCGATGTAGAGAAGACAGGTGCCGTCTTCCTGCGTGTTGACGACGTGGTCGGCCCAGATCTTGTCATAGAGGGTACGGGGTGCGCTCATGGCTCTTCATCCGTGTGATGCATGGAAATGGAGAAAAATGCGGCTCGCTTGCCGCGGGTCGGGCGATCAGCCTAGGCGGCTGGTAAGCGCCCCGCATACACGCGCGAAAAAGCGTACCGGCAGACGCTTATGGTCCTGCAGTACGAAAATACGCGCACCGATGCATGCGAACTTGGATTCCATGGCCTGCACATATCAATTTTTTGACGGCCGAGCAATCGGTGAGATTTAGGGGCCGGGCGCGCTCAGAGCACCTCGAACACGAAGGCCCGGACAAGCACGTCCGGCTCGGCCACGGCGAAAGCTCGAAACGGGGCACTTGCCTCCACCGGCCGCCAGCGGCCGGCACTTTCCAGTGCTTCAAACGCTCTTGTGAACCCGCCCTTCTCCAGCATCACGTCCCGCACGGTGAAGATCGCATGTCCTCCCTTCCTGGTGATCCGTACGAGTTCCTCGAGAGCAGACGCGGGTGCGTGCCCTTCGGTGAAGACGCCAGTGCAGAAAAAGGCGGCGAAATGGCCATCGGGCCAGGGCAGCTTCTGCCCGAGCGTGCCGATCTTCAAGCTGGAATAGCAGGAGCGTCCGGCTGCCAGCGCCAGCATGTCCTCGGACATGTCGAGGCCTTCGATATCGCGATAACCGAGCGCTTGCAGATAGGGGCCGGACAGCCCGGTGCCGCAACCTGCATCCAAAAGCGGCCGGGCATCCGCCGGCACATGGCGGGCGACCCAACTGCCGATGACGAAGGGAAGGCAATAGCCGGCGGCAGCCGTCTCCTGATCGTAGACGTTCGACCAGGCCGAATAGGCAGCGGATAGCTCGTCGGTGGTGCGGGCGGCATAGACCCGGCCCAACGCTTCGCTTTCCCGTTCGCTCATCGCTCGAACCCCTTCCGCAATCGCTTCTCCAGACCGCGCAGCGCCAAGGATAGCCCGACCGTCAGGATCAGGTATACATAGGCGACGATCGAATAGGTCTCGAAAAAGCGGAAGGAGCCCGAGGCATAGACCTTGGCCATCTGGGTGATGTCGGACACGCCGAGCACGGAGACCAGCGAGGAGTCTTTCACCATCGCCACGAAGTCGTTGCCCAGCGGCGGCAGGATGACCCGGATCGCCTGCGGGAAGATCACGAGCCGGAAACGCTGGTAGCGGGACAGCCCCAGCGCCTTGGCCGCCTCGATCTGCCCCTTGTCGACCGACTGGATGCCGGCACGGAACACCTCGCCGATGAAAGCGGAATAGCCGATCATCAGCGCGATGATCGCCCGCCACATCAGCGAGACGTCGCGCACGAGGAAGGGGTCGATGTAGCCTGCCGTAACGAGCGGCGTCGCCACGAAATTGGCCAGCGCCACCAGCGCCGGCGCGCCCACGAAGGCGACGTAGAAGAGCAGGACCAGGATTGGCACACCGCGGATGACTTCCGTGTAGAAGCGGGCAAACTGCCGCGCGGCCGCGCTGTCGGAAAGGCCCAGCAGCGCCACCCCAAGTCCAAGCAGTGTTGCCAGCGTGAAGCCGACGACCGTGACGAAGATCGTCACCCACAGGCCCTTCAGGATCACCGCGAAGACTTGCGAGTAGATCTCGTTTGCGGCGATCACCACCGCGATGCCCATAGCGACCACGACAAGGGCGACCAGCCACCAGGGATAGTCGCCCTTCGTCGATCCGGAATGCTCCGATGGCGATGTCATGCAGGTCTTACTGACCCATCTTGTAGTCGAGGAACCACTTCTTGTTCAGCGCGTCCACCGTGCCGTCCGCCTTCAGTGCGGCGATCGCGGCATTGACGGGCGCCACGAGATCGGAGCCCTTCGGGAAGATGAAGCCGAAATCTTCGGTACCGAGCGGCTCGCCCACGACTTTCAGCTTGCCTTCGGAAGCATCGACATAGCCCTTGGCCGCAACGCTGTCGGTCAGCACGAGGTCGACGTCGCCGGCCTTGAGCGCCTGCACGGTGGCGCCGAAGGTTTCGAACAGCTTGATGCGCGGGTTCTGCTCGTTGCCGTCGAGGATCTCGTAGACGGCCGCGTAGAACGGCGAGGTGCCGGGCTGCGCGCCGACGAGGCCGTCGCTGAGGGCGGCGAAGGTCTTGGCGTCGGTGAAGCGATTCTCGTCTCCGCGCACGAGCATGAACTGCTGCGAGCGCATGTAGGGATCGGAGAAGTCGACCTTTTCCTTGCGGTCGTCCTTGATGGTGATCCCGGTCATGCCGATCTGGTATTGGCCGTCATGCACGGCCTGGATCATCGCATCCCAGCTCGTGTTCTGGTACTCGACCTTGAAATTCAGCCGTTTGGCGATCTCGTTCATCGCGTCGTATTCCCAGCCGATCTGCTCGCCGGATTTCGGGTCGACGAACTGCAGCGGCGGATAGGCGTTTTCGGTGACGACGACGACCGTCTTTCCGCCGAGGTCGGGCAGCTCGGCCGCCGAGGCGGCCAGAGGCGTCAGGGGCATCAGGGCAAGGGCGGAGAGCCCGGCGAGGACGGTGCGGCGGGAAAACATGGCAATTCTCCAGAAAATGTGGCGAGCGAAAACTGTCACAGTTCAATCGCCGCTGGCAAGCAGGTTCATGCCAAAATCGTCGCCAGCCGGCGATCGGCCTTGCTCCGGCCCTTGGCCGCAGTCTCAGCAGCGCGCATACGAAAAAGCCGCCGGGATCGCTCCCGACGGCTCTGATGCATAAACTGGATGCGCGCCTTATTCGGCGGCTGCTTCCGCTGCCTTTGCGGCTTCGGCTGCCTCGGCTGCTGCCTTCTCGGCGGCGAGCGCCTGTGCGGCTGCGACCTTTTCGGCTTCCAGACGTGCCTTTTCCTCGGCAACGGCTGCGCGCTCGGCGTCGTTGAGCTTGCGGGCGCGCGTGCCGGTGTTCTCGACGATACGAGCCGACTTGCCGCGACGATCGCGGAGGTAGTACAGCTTGGCGCGGCGGACCTTACCGCGGCGGACGACTTCCACGCCCTCGACCAGCGGGGAGTAGACGGGGAATACGCGCTCAACGCCTTCGCCGTAGGAGATCTTGCGAACGGTGAAGCTCTCGTTGAGGCCGCCGCCGGAACGGGCGATGCAGACGCCTTCATAGGCCTGTACGCGGGTACGGGTGCCTTCCGTCACGCGGACGTTGACACGAACCGTGTCGCCCGGGGAGAATTCCGGAAGGGTCCGCTTGGCGGCGATCTTGGCGGCCTGTTCGGCCTCGAGCTGCTGAATGATGTTCATCGGTCTAACCTTTACGTTTTTCTCAAACAGCCAGAGCGCTCGGCCTTCTCCCTTGGTTGAACCTCGGGGTTATGCCCGTTGCCGGACAGGAGCGGTTTCGCCATTCTTTGCTTGCGGCTTTTCCGGGATGATCCCAAAACCGTGCGCGCAATACACCATTCGACAGCACTTGTCATCAGTTGCCGGCCAGAAATCGCTGTCTATTTCGGCTTTCGTAAGGATTGCGGATCGGCGCCGCCCCCGATATCAGCCGATGTCGGAGGACATGGCGGCACATTGTGCTGCCAGGAGGAGGATCAGCATGTCGATCGCCGATGCGGCGCTTTTGTTCTTGGCCGGCTTCATGTCGGGTGTGGTCAACGCCATTGCCGGTGGCGGGACCTTTCTAACGTTCGGCGCGATGACACTGACCGGCCTGCCGCCGATCATGGCGAATGCGACGTCCTCGATCACCCAGTTTCCAGGCTACGTTACTTCCGCGCTGGCCTACTGGAAGGAAATCCGCGCGGACTGGAAGGAGGCAATGGTGGTCGGGGCGCTATCGCTCGTCGGCGGTCTGGCCGGTGCGCTGCTGCTGCTTTCCATGTCCAATCCCGGCTTCCGCGCGCTCGTGCCCTGGCTCCTGCTGGCCGCGACCGCGATCTTCGCCGCCGGCCCCCTGCTGCGGCCGAAACACTTGCACGCCGAAAAGCCTATCGGCCCGCTCGGGCTCGTCGGCCAATTCGCAACCTCGATCTATGGCGGCTTCTTCGGCGCCGGAATGGGCATCATGACGCTCGCCGTGCTCGGTCTTTCCAAGGGTGGCGACTATCATCGGCTGAATGCGCTGAAGAACTTCCTTGCCATGGTGATCGCCGGCGTCGCCATCGCCGTCTTCGCCAGCGGTGATGTCGTCGGATGGCCGCAGGCGGCCGTCATGGTTCCGGCGGGTGCGATCGGTGGCTATTCCGGCGTCTGGGTCGCCCGGCGTGTACCCCAGAACATCATCCGCGCGCTGGTCGTCGCGGTCGGCGCGATCCTGACGATCTACTACTTCGTCACCGATTGACGGGCGATGAGGTCCGGGCGGCGTGCCTCGGTCAGCCGACGCGCCTCGGCCTGCCGCCATTTCTCGATCTCGCCGTGATGGCCGGAGGTCAGGACGGCCGGTATCTCCCTGCCTTCCCACACCGGCGGGCGGGTGTAGTGCGGATGCTCCAGCAGGCCGCCCTCGAAACTCTCATGGATGCCGGAAAGCGCATTGCCCATCACGCCCGGGAGGATGCGCACGATCGCGTCCAGCAGGATCATGGCGGCCGGCTCGCCACCGGACAGGATGTAGTCGCCGATCGAGACCTCCTCCAGCCCGCGTGCATCGATGACACGCTGGTCCACGCCCTCGAAGCGGCCGCAGACGATCACCGCTCCGTCGCCGGCCGCAAGCTCGCGGACGCGGCCCTGTGTCAACGGGCGGCCGCGCGGACTCATCAGCAATCGGGGACGCGGGTCATCCTCCGGCGCGGCATGGTCGATCGCCTGGGCCAGCACATCGGGCTTCAGCACCATGCCGGCGCCGCCACCGGCCGGAGTATCATCGACCGTGCGATGGCGATCGGTGGCGAAGTCGCGGATCTGCACCGTTTCCAGCACCCAGTCGCCGCGCGCGAGCGCCTTGCCGGACAGCGACTGGCCGAGAAAACCCGGAAACATCTCGGGGTAGAGCGTCAGGATGGTGGCGCGGAAAGCCACGTCATTCCTCCTCGCGCGGCGGCCGCCGCTTGCGGCTGCCCGGACCATCCTCGTCCTCGCTGTCGAGTCCGGCCGCCACCGGGTCGATCAGCAGGCGACCGTTCTCGAAATCGATTTCCAGCACGGCCGCTTCGGAAAACGGTATCAGCACCGGCCGCTTGCCCGGCCCCTTGAGTTCCAAGAGGTTGCCGGCGCCGAAATCGAAGATGCCGGTGACCGTGCCGTGGTTGTGGCCGGTGCCGTCCACCGCCTCGAGGCCCTCGAGGTCGGCATAGTAGAATTCATCGTCGTCCAGTTCCTCGTCCGGCAGCTTGTCGCGTTCGATGAACAGGTCGAGCCCGCGCAGCCCCTCTGCGGCGTTGCGGTCGTTGACGCCTCGAAAGCGGACGATGGCGAGATTCTTGGCCTCACGGACCTCGAGGATTTCGAAGACACGGCCATCCTCGCTGTGAAGATGTCCGTAGTCGCCGAGCGCACTGGGGTCGAGCGTATAGGATTTGACGCGGACTTCGCCGCGCAGGCCCTGCGCTGCGCCGATCGTTGCCATCAGCACGGGATTCTGAAGCTTGGTCATCAATCCGATCCGGCCAACACTCAAACAGGAAAAGCGGGAGACAAAACAAAAGCGGGCGACATGAGACACGCCGCCCGCCCGTCATCAAGCTGACCGGGATTACTCGGCAGCGGCAGCAGCAGCGGCGTCTTCAGCCTTCTGCTTCTTCTCGGCGACGCGCTCGAGCGCCTTCTTGCCCGGCTTTGCCTTTTCCGGGTTGTTGCGGGCGTCACGCTTGGCAAGGCCGGCTTCGTTCAGGAAGCGCAGGACGCGGTCGGTCGGCTGCGCACCCTTGGCGAGCCATTCCTTGATGCGCTCCTCGTTCAGCTCGATGCGCTTTGCATCTTCCTTGGAGAGCATCGGGTTCCAGGAACCGACCTTCTCGAGGAAGCGGCCGTCGCGCGGGCTGCGGGCATCGGCAACGACGATCTGGTAGTACGGGCGCTTCTTGGAACCACCACGGGCGAGACGGATCTTGAGGGACATTTCTTTTTCTCCTTGAGCGAAATTTGGGCCCGCTTGACTTCAAGCGGTATGCTGGTTGTTGGAGCCGCTGAAATCGGCGGCGATGGCTTCATGATGCCGGATCACCTCGCGGATGATGAAGTTCAGAAACTTCTCCGCGAAATCCGGATCCAGATTGGCATCCTTCGCCAGCCGGCGGAGGCGTTCGATCTGGTATTCCTCGCGCGCCGGGTCGGCCGGCGGCAAATCGTGGGTGGCTTTGAGTACGCCGACCGCCTTGGTGCAGCGGAAACGCTCGGCCAAGATGTGGACCAGGGCGGCATCGATGTTGTCGATCGACTGGCGGTATTCCGCCAGTTGCTTCTTGATTTCCGGATCGATCATCGTTTCCTCACTTCTTTTTCGGCAGGCCGGGCAATCCCGGGAATCCGCCGCCAAGGCCCGGCAGCTTGCCACCCAGGCCTGGCAGGCCACCGCCGCCGAGACCCGGCATTCCGCTGCCCGGCTTGAGGCCCGCGGCTTCTGCCTGCTTCTGCAAGGCTTCCAGCTGCTTCGGGTCGAGCTTCGACAGGTCGGGCATGCCGCCCATGCCGCCACCGAGGCCGCCAAGCCCCATCTTGCCGGCCAGGCCACCCATCATCTGCTTCATCAGGCCGCCGCCCTTCTTGCCGCCCATCATCTTCATCATGTCCGCCATCTGGCGGTGCATCTTCAGAAGCTTGTTGATGTCGCTGGCATCGGTGCCGGAGCCGGCCGCGATGCGCTTCTTGCGCGAATGCTTGAGCATGTCCGGATTGGCGCGCTCGGCCTTGGTCATCGAGGAGATGATCGCAAGCTGGCGGCCGAACATCCGGTCATCGAGGCCGGCGGAGGCCATCTTGTCCTTCATGCCGGCCATGCCGGGCATCATTCCCATGATGCCGCCCATGCCGCCCATCTTCTGCATCTGGCGGAGCTGGTCGGCGAGGTCGTTCAGGTCGAACTTGCCCTTCGCCATCTTCTCGGCCATCGCCGCCGCCTTCTCGGCGTCGATGTTCTCGGCCGCCTTCTCGACGAGGCTGACGATGTCGCCCATGCCGAGGATGCGGTCGGCGACGCGGCGGGGATGAAATTCCTCCAGTTCGCCCATCTTTTCGCCGACGCCGATCAGCTTGATCGGCTTGCCGGTGACGGCGCGCATCGAAAGTGCTGCGCCGCCGCGGCCATCGCCGTCCATGCGGGTGAGCACCAGGCCGGTGATGCCGACGCGTTCGTCGAAGTTGCGGGCGAGGTTGACGGCGTCCTGGCCGGTGAGCGCGTCGGCGACGAGCAGGATCTCGTGCGGATTGGACTTCCGCTTGATCTCCGCCATCTCAATCATCAGCGGCTCGTCGATATGCGTACGGCCGGCGGTGTCGAGGACTACGACGTCATGGCCACCGAGCTTGGCGGCCTGTACGGCACGCGCGGCGATATCGGTCGGCGACTGGCCGGCGATGATCGGCAGCGTGTCGATGCCGGTCTGCACGCCGAGCTGGCGCAATTGCTCCTGGGCTGCCGGACGTCGCGTGTCCAGCGAGGCCAGCAGGACCTTCTTCTTGTCGCGCGTCTTGAGCCTGTTGGCGATCTTGCCCGAGGTGGTCGTCTTGCCCGAACCCTGCAGGCCGACCATCATGACGACGACCGGGGCGGCGGCATTGAGGTCGATCGAGACACCCTCGGAGCCGAGCATCGACACGAGCTCGTCATGCACGATCTTCACGACCATCTGGCCGGGCTTGATGCTTTTGAGGATTTCCGCGCCGACCGCCTTCTCGCGCACCGCGTCGGTGAAGGATCGTACCACTTCCAGCGCCACGTCCGCTTCGAGCAGCGCGCGGCGGACCTCGCGCAACGCCGCCGAGACATCCGCCTCGGAGAGCGCGCCACGGCCTGTCAGACCATTCAAGATGGCGCCAAGGCGGTCCTGGAGTGTTTCAAACATCGTTTCGTCCTTCTTGTTTCCGTGCGTGCCGGAAACGTCGGTGTATCTGCAGGCAAAAACAAGACGCAAAGCCAAAAACCACCCGAGGGCGCATCGCGCTGTCGGGTGCTAACCTCCGGGATCTCTTTATACCTTCACGGGTCCCGGTCGGCGGCTTCAAGTGTCGTTACTTGTCGCAGATGCGCGGCATAAACAGGAAAGCGGGCGGAAAGTCAAGTTTCGACGCTGGCAATCGGAAATCGCCGACGCCAGATTAGGCATTCAACATCGCTTAGGCTCAATATGCCGGACAGACTGGACAAGCCGCCCATGCCGGAAAGATCGCGGAACCCCTACTACGACGGCCCCGTCTCAGACCACTTTGACGGTACGCGGTTTTTCAATCCGGGCGGCGATCCGCCTCGCGGCCTTCGTGACCTCCTGCGCTGGCAGTTCGGCGGCGGGCGGTCACGCTGGCCGAAGTCGGCGCCGAGCCCCTTTCCCGCCGCCCGGCCGGAGAAGCGGATCGACGGCAAGCACCTGCGCGTAACCATGGTCGGCCATGCGACCCTGCTCATTCAGGTGGCGGGCCTGAACATCCTCACCGATCCCGTCTGGTCGCCCCGCACCAGTCCGTTCACCTTTACCGGTCCAAGGCGCGTCGTCCCGCCCGGCATCGAATTCGACGACCTGCCGCCGATCGACATCGTGCTCGTCACCCATAACCATTACGACCATCTCGATCTGGTTACACTAAAGCGGCTTTACGACCGGCACGCGCCCCACATCGTCACCCCGCTCGGCAACGACACCATCATCCGCCGCGCCATCCCCGATGTGAAGATTTCCGACATGGACTGGGGCGATCGGATGTCCCTGTGGGACAATCTGTTGATCGATTGCGAACCCTGCCATCACTGGTCGGCGCGCGGCACGCGCGATCGCCGCATGGCGCTGTGGGCAGCCTTCGTGCTCACGACCCCGGCCGGAAACATCTACCACATCGGCGACACGGGCTTTCACGACGGCATCAACTACAGGGCGGCTGCCGACCGGCATGGGGGCTTCCGCCTCGCCTGCCTGCCGATCGGGGCCTATGAGCCCCGCTGGTTCATGAAGAGCCAGCATCAGAACGCTCGCGAAGCTGTCGACGGCATGCTCGCCTGCAGGTCGGCGCATGCCGTCGGCCACCATTTCGGAACGGTGCAGCTGACCGACGAGGCGATCGACGCACCGGTCGACATGCTCAAGACCGCGCTCGCCTGCAGGGATATCGCCCCCGAGCGGTTCCGCGCGCTGCGGGCGGGCGAAGTCTTCGACGTGCCGGAGGCGTGAGCCGCAAGCCGCGTGGCTCCCGCCCGGCTTCTGTCGCAAGCGACTGCAGATAGCGTGCAGGGCAGGGGAAAGTCATTGCGCGCATCCCCGGCGCGCCACTGGTATTTTCCCTGCGTTTCCGCCATATAGACGGCCGAAACGCAACGAAGGCATGCTGATGAGCAACACGGTCGAATTCGCGAAGATGAACGGGCTTGGCAACAAGATCCTCGTCGTCGACATGCGTGGTCGTACCGACCGCGTCGCGCCGCAGGCCGCGATCGCACTCGCCGCCGACGCCGCGACCGCCTTCGACCAGATCATGGCGATCCACGATCCGAGGGTCGACGGTACCGACGCCTTCATCGACATCCTCAACTGCGACGGTTCCAAGGCGCAGGCCTGCGGCAACGGCACGCGCTGCGTCGTCCAGGCGCTCGCCGCCGAGACCGGCAGGAAGGCCTTCACCTTCCAGACCGTGGCTGGCATCCTCAATGCCGTCGAGCATGCGGACGGCACGATCTCCGTCGACATGGGCAGGCCCGTCTTCGAATGGGACCGGGTCCCGCTTGCCGAGGAGTTTCACGACACCCGCCGGATCGAGCTGCAGATCGGCCCGATCGACGATCCGGTGCTGCATTCGCCGTCCGCGATGTCGATGGGCAATCCGCACGCCGTATTCTGGGTCGATCGCGACGTCATGTCCTACGACCTTGCCCGCTTCGGCCCGCTTCTGGAAAACCACCCGATCTTCCCCGAGCGCGCCAACATCACGCTGGCGCAGGTGACCTCGCGCACCGCCATGACCACCCGCACCTGGGAGCGCGGCGCAGGACTGACGCTCGCCTGCGGCTCGGCCGCATGTGCGGCGGCCGTCAGCGGCGCCCGCACCGGCCGCACGGGCCGCAAGGTCGACGTACACGTCGCCTCGGCCAACCCGCCCGGCATCCTCACCATCGAATGGCGCGAGAGCGACGATCATGTCGTCATGACCGGTCCGGCCGAATGGGAGTGGTCGGGCATGCTCGACCCCGCAACCGGGGCCTGGCAGCGCGATCACGAAAAGCCCGCAGACGGGGCGGCGGCGCTTTGAGCGGCGTCGAGGTCATAACCTTCGGCTGCCGTCTGAACACCTACGAATCGGAAGTGATGCGCGGCGAAGCCGAGAAGGCCGGGCTGAACAACGCCATCCTCTTCAACACCTGTGCCGTGACCGGCGAGGCGGTGCGCCAGGCCCGGCAGGCGATCCGCCGTGCCCGTCGCGACAACCCGCATGCCCGCATCATCGTCACCGGATGTGCGGCGCAGACGGAGAAGGATACCTTTGCCGAAATGCCGGAGGTGGACGCCGTGCTCGGCAACGACGAGAAGCTGAAAAGCGCCGCCTACCGGTCGCTGCCCGATTTCGGCGTGTCGGCGGAGGAAAAGGTCCGGGTCAACGACATCATGAGCGTGACCGAGACGGCGCCACAGATGGTGAAGGCCATCGACGGGCACGTACGCGCCTTTCTCCAGGTGCAGAATGGTTGCGACCACCGATGCACCTTCTGCATCATCCCCTATGGCCGCGGCAATTCCCGCTCCGTGCCGATGGGGGCGGTCGTCGACCAGGCGCGCGCGCTCGTCGAAGGCGGCTATCGGGAGATCGTGCTGACGGGCGTCGACGCCACCAGTTATGGCGCCGACCTTGCGGGACAGCCAAGCCTCGGCCTGCTTGCCAAGACCCTCCTGAAGCAGGTGCCCGACATCATCCGGCTGCGCCTGTCCTCGATCGACGGCATCGAGGCGGATCGCCATCTCTTCGACCTGATCGCCGACGAGCCGCGCTTCATGCCCCATCTGCATCTGTCGCTGCAGCACGGCGACGACCTCATCCTGAAGCGGATGAAGCGGCGCCATTCGCGCGACGATGCGATCGCTTTTTGTCGAACCGTGCGCGAACTGCGTCCGGACATGAGCTTCGGCGCCGACATGATCGCCGGCTTTCCGACGGAAACCGAGGAGATGGCGGACCAGAGCGCCAGCCTCGCCAGTGAATGCGGCATCGCGCAACTGCACGTCTTTCCCTACAGCCCGCGCCCCGGCACCCCGGCTGCGCGCATGCCGCAACTCGACCGGGCGCTGGTCAAGGAACGGGCAGCCAGGCTGCGCGAGACTGGACAACGGCTGCAACTGGACCATCTTTCCGCCATGGCCGGAAGCCGGCAAACGATCCTTGTCGAAAACAACGGACTGGCGCATACGGAAAACTTCACGCTGGCCGATGCCGCGGGGTATGCGCCCCGCGACCTTGTTTCGGTGATCGTCACCGGCCACAATGGCAAGCACCTGACCGTGCGGGCGCAGACCGCATCTGTACGCAACTAGCGGAATTCATTCATGGCCTTCGGCTTCATCAAGAAAGTCTTCACCTTCGGCAAGGACACCGCGCCCTCGACGGACGTGCGCGAGGAGGCGGTGAAGCAGGACGACGTTCTTTCGAACGACGACGCTCCTCTTCTGCAAGCCGATGCCGTCGATACGGAGCCACCGGTCGCGCTTGCCGAAGATCGCGACCCCCTGCTTGACGAAGCCGAAGCGGCCAACCCCGAAGCCGAGCTCCATCGCGTCGAGCCGCAGGCGGACATCTACCCGCTGCCGCCGGTTGTCCATCCGCTCCCGATTGCCCCTGGCGAAGTGGCCTCGCCGGAAATCGAAACGGCGGGCGGACCCGCGCCAGACAGCCTCGACACCGCCGCCGAGAGCCTTCCTCAAGGGACGATGACGCCCGAGGTCGAGGCAACGCGCGCCGCCGAGCTGGTCAATATCGGCCTTGGTGGCGTCGAACACGCGCATGAGGAAATCGAGGCGGCCGAGGCTGCAAAGGCTGCCGCGGATGACGACTTCAGGGCGGCCGACGCTGACGCAATCGCAGAGTTTGCCGAGCCGTCGCGGCTGCCACTCGAGCCCGTCGAGCCGGCACCGGCCAAGCCGAAGACGCCCAGGACGAAAAAGACAGAAGCAAAGACTACCGGGACGAAATCTGACGCGGAGCCCGGTGCGGATGCCGGTCCAGCACCGGCCCTGCCGAAAGGCTTCTCGACGGCCGACCGGAAGCCGAAGGAAGCGCCAGTCGCCGCTCCCGCGCCGAGGCTCAGCTGGTTCCAGCGCCTGCGTGCCGGCCTTTCCCGGACGTCCGCTCAGCTCAGCGGCCAGATCGCCAGCCTGTTCACCAAGCGCAAGCTTGACGATGCGACGTTGCAGGATCTTGAGGACCTCCTCATCCAGGCCGACCTCGGCGTGGAGACGGCGCTGCGCATTACCGACACGCTGGCCTCCGAGCGCTACGGCAAGGACGTCACCGGCGAGGACGTCGGCCGCATCATGGCCGGCGAGATCACCAAGGTGCTGGAGCCGGTGGCAAGGCCCCTGGAACTCGACCTGTCGCACAAGCCACATGTCATTCTCGTCGTAGGCGTCAACGGTACCGGCAAGACGACGACGATCGGCAAGTTGGCGGCCAAGCTTTCGGGCGCCGGCCTGAAGGTGATGATGGCCGCCGGCGACACGTTTCGCGCCGCCGCCATCGAACAGCTGCACATCTGGGCCGATCGCACCAAATCGGAGATCGTCTCCTCCAAGCTCGGCGCCGACGCGGCGGGCCTCGCCTATGAGGCCTACGAGCAGGCGAAGGCGAAGGGGAGCGACGTCCTGATCATCGACACCGCCGGGCGGCTGCAGAACAAGGCCGAGCTGATGGCGGAGCTGGAGAAGATCGTCCGCGTGCTTGGCAAGCTCGATCCCGACGCGCCACATACCGTCTTGCAGACGCTCGACGCGACCACGGGCCAGAACGCGATGAACCAGGTGGAAATTTTCCGCAACGTTGCCGGTGTCAGCGGCCTGATCATGACAAAATTGGACGGTACGGCTCGCGGCGGCATTCTTGTCGCGATCGCCGCCAAGCACAAGCTGCCGGTTTATTTCATCGGCGTCGGCGAGGGGATCGATGATCTCGAACCCTTCGAAGCAAGGGATTTCGCGCAGGCGATCGCAGGGGTTGAGGCATGAGCAACGACAGGATCATCGAAACGCTGGAGGAGGCCGGCAAGCCCAAGATCAGCCCGGCTCTCAAGTTGGTTCTGGAACTCGGCCCGCTCGTCGTCTTCTTCTTCGCCAATTCGCGCGGCGAGTGGCTGGCGGGACATTTTCCGGCGCTGGCCGAGCTCGGCGGCCCGATCTTCATTGCCACCGGCCTGTTCATGGCCGCGACGGCGGCCGCGCTCGCGGTCTCCTGGGTGCTGACCCGGACGCTGCCGATGATGCCGCTCGTCTCCGGCATCGTCGTCTTCGTCTTCGGCGCGCTGACGCTGTATCTGCAGAACGACACCTTCATCAAGATGAAGCCGACCATCGTCAACACGCTGTTCGGCGTGATCCTGCTGGGCGGGCTCGCCTTCGGAAAGCCGCTTCTCGGCTACGTCTTCAACGCTGCCTTCAAGCTGACCGAAGAGGGCTGGCGGAAGCTGACGCTTCGCTGGGGACTGTTCTTCCTCGTGCTCGCCGTGCTCAACGAGGTCGTCTGGCGCCAGTTTTCGACCGATTTCTGGGTCGCTTTCAAGGTCTGGGGGACAATGCCGATCACCATCCTCTTCACGCTCGCCCAGATGCCGCTGATCATGAAGTATTCGGTCGAGCAACCGGAGGAGGGCAAGGCGCCCTGAGGGCCTGCTTCGCCTGGTGAAGTGCCGCGGAGAACTGCTCCAGATCTAGCCGGCAGGAAAGGTGACGGTTGCGCACAGGCCGCGGCCGGCCGCACCGTCCTCCAGCGTCAGGGTCGCCCCGAACAGGGCGGCGATGTCCTCCACGATCGGCAGGCCCAGCCCCATTCCGGGAGCGATGCCGTGCCCACCGCGGGCGAAGCGTTGCATCACCTCGGCCCGGCGCTCGACCGGAATGCCCGGGCCATTGTCAACCACCCGCAGGCGCGTCACCTCGCCTTCTGCCCGAACGGAAACGGTAACCTCGGCGCCTCGTCCGGCATAGGCGATCGCGTTCTCGATCAGATTGCGCAGCATCTCGCCGAAGAGAAGCGGTTCCGCCCTGACCGGGGCCGGGCCAGCCGCCTCGAAGCCGAGGTCTATGCCGGCCTGAGCCGCAAGCGGCACATAGTCGGCAGTGGTGGCCTGGGCCAGTTCGGCGATGTCGATCGGGTCGTGCCTGCGTGGCTCGGCTGAGCCGGCGGCGTCGATCTTCGCCATCAGGAGAAGCTGTGCCAGGATGCGCTCGGCATGGGCGACGGCATCGTCCCCTTTGCGTGCCGCGGCCTGCGCCTCTGCCAGCGAACCCGCCCGGCTGGCCAGCGCAAGCTGGGTGCGGATGATCGCAAGCGGCGTCCGCAGCTGGTGGCTGGCATTGCCGGAAAAATGCCGCAGCGAATTGAGGGCCGACTGCAGCCGCACCATGAAGGAGTTGACGGTGTCGACAAGCCCCTGCACCTCCTTCGGAACTTCCTGTTCGATGGGGTGCAGGTCACTCGGGTTACGTTCGGCAATGGCGTCACTGAGGCGGTAAAGCGGACGCAAGGCGAGTGTGACGGCGATCCAGACGATCGCCGCGGCACCCGCAATCATCAGCGCCAGCCGCAGGGCGGAGCGAAGCAGGATCGCCTGCGCCAGCTGGCGCCGCGCAATGGTCGTCTCGGCGACCGTGACCACGAAAGGGACGGAATTGACGCCGGTCGAGGCGGATCGGTGCAGTACCGCGACCCGGATCGGCTCGCCGCGAAAGATCGCATCCGCATAGGCGGTGGGCTGTCCTTCCGTTTCGGCGATCTGGGGAAGCGACTGGTAGCCGGTGATGAAGTGGCCGGGCGGCCCTTCGACGCGATAGAAGACGCGATCCTGCGCTGCCGAAGTCAGCATTTCCAGCGCCACATAGGGGATATCCACCTCCAGCAGGCCGTTTTCCGTCACCACGACGCGTTCGGCGATCGCCAGTGCAGATCCTGCAAGAACGCGGTCGGACACGGTGTCGGCGGTCTTCACGGCCTCGCGATAGGTGTCGACAAGGGCTAGAACGCCGAAGACGGCGGTGGCCACCAGCAGCCAGAGCAGGAGTTGCCGCCGCAGCGACTGGGCCGGGTGGCGCCTCAAGCCGGTGCCGCCTTGTCGAGATAGTAGCCGATGCCGCGGGCGGTGCGGACGGTCAGCCCGTGCGGTGCAATGCGTTTGCGCAGCCGGCTGACATATTGCTCGATCGCGTTGGCGCTCAGGTCGTCGTCGAAGGCGGCGAGCGACTGTATGATCGCTTCCTTCGAGACGACCTTGCCCGCGCGCATGAAAAGGATCTCCAAAAGGCCCAGTTCGCGCGCAGGAATGTCGAGCGGCACCCCGCCTGCGGAAAACGTCCGCGAATTGAGATCGAGGTCGACGCCGCCGAAACTCAGCGCCGAAGAACGCAGTCCCGCCTGGCGGCGCAGCAACATGCGCACCCGCGCCTCGAACTCCGATATGTCGAATGGCTTGCTCATATAGTCGTCCGCGCCGAGATCGAGCCCCTTGACCTTGTCTTCGGCGGCTCCGCGCGCCGTGAGGATCAGCACCGCGGACCTATTCTGGCGCGCGCGCATCGCCCGAAGCACCTCCAGCCCATCCATTTCCGGCAGCGTCAGGTCCAGAATGACAAGATCGAAGGCCTCCGCCGCGGTTGCGGCGCTGGCCGATGCGCCGTCGCCGACCACGTCGACGGCGTGGCCGGTGCCGCGCAGGATGGCGGACAGTCCGTCGGCAAGGGCGTGGTTGTCTTCGACGAGCAGGATGCGCACGTTTGATCTCCTCCCGCACAAGCTTATCGTGGCGGCCTGCGCCGTGCAAAGAAGGTTTCGCAGGCTTTCGCGGGGGAACAGGCTTTCCCCAGCCTGTCGAACAGGCTGTCCGGCTTGTGCAGTCTGCCCTGCTTTGGCAAGGTCTGCAGCATGCGCCTTTCTCTTGCTCTTGCCTTGCTTGCTTCGCTCTGCCCGACCGCGTTTGCGGCGGAGACCTTCTATCCGGCAGCGGACGGCAAGGGGAACGCTTCGGTTCTGACAGTCTATTCCTCGCTCGACGAGCCCCTGGCGCGGCCGATGATCAAGGCGTTCCAGGCCGCAAACCCCGATATCGCGGTTCGCTACGACGAAATGCTGACCGGCGAGGTCTATGACCGGATCGTTCGGGAGACCGATGCGGGGCAGAAGACGGCCGATTTCGCCTTTTCCTCGGCGATGGACCTGCAGGTCAAGCTTAGCAACGACGGCTATGCCCAACGGAGTGACCTGCCGATGAGTGCGGTCTGGCCGCAATGGGCCAACTGGCGAAACACCGCCTATGCGCTGACGTTCGAACCAGCGGTATTCGTCTATCACAAGCCGAGCTTCGCCCATGAGAAACCGCCGGCTTCGCGCGCGGAGTTTCTTGACTACCTGCAGCGGCACGGCAACGATGTCTACGGGCGCATCGGCACCTACGACATCGAGCGTTCCGGGGTCGGGTTTCTCTTCATGGCGCGGGACCAGGAGCAGTTCGGCGATATCTGGACGGTGATCGGGGCGATGGGGGCTGCCGGTGTAAAGCTCTATTCGACCAGTTCGGCCATTCTTGAGCGCATTGCCGATGGACGCTTCGTCCTCGGATACAATATTCTCGGATCCTATGCAGCCGACTGGGCGGCAAAGCACCGGGATGTCGGTATCGTGCTGCCGAAGGACTATACGGTGGTGATGTCGCGGATCGGGCTGGTGCCGCAGGCGGCGGCATCTCCGGAGCTCGGCAGGCGCTATCTGTCGTTCTTCATGTCGAAGGAGGGGCAAACGATCATGGCGCGGAAGCTGCAAATCGCGGCCGTTTCGCCGGAGGTGGCGGGCGACAATACGGCAAGCCACATGCAGGCGATGCTCGGCACGCAGCTCAAGCCCGTCCCCGTCAGCCCCGGCCTGATGGTCTATCTCGATCAGGTGAAGCGCGCGCGGCTGATCACGCGCTGGAACGAAGTGTTGCGTGCCCAGTAGCGGCCCAGTAGCGGATCAGCCCTCGTCGTTCGGGCGATGTCAGGTAGATGACAGGTTGTTGTGATCGCTTTGAGGCTCCAGCCGGCCATGGAGGTGGACGGCGAGGAGACGGGGAGGAGACCCGCCAGACAAGCCGCAGCGCCTTCCTATCGGCAGTCTAGCCGGACGGCGCCAGCTGTTCTCCTCTTCGCAAGCGAAACGATGCGCGGCCGGGATGAGCCGCGCCTGATGGAGGACACGCCTTGAAACAGTTTTTCCTTGCTTCCATTCTTGCCGGTGCGATCGCGTTGCCAGCGTTTGCCGCCGACTACAAGATCATCGCTCCGGCAAATCCCGGCGGCGGCTGGGACCAGACCGCGCGCACGCTGCAGACCGTGATGCAGAGCGAAGGCATTTCCGGCAACGTCCAGGTGGTCAACGTGCCGGGCGCCGGCGGAACGATCGGGCTTGCCCAGTTCGCCAGCCAGGACAAGGGTAACCCGAACGCGCTGATCGTCGGCGGCTACGTCATGGTCGGAGCGATCCTGACCAACAAGTCGCCGGTAACCCTGAAGGACGTGACGCCGATTGCGCGCCTCACTGGCGAATACGAGGCGATCGTCGTTCCGGCATCGTCGCCGTTCCAGACCTTCGGTGACCTCGTCGAGGCGCTGAAGAAGGATCCGGGCGCCGTCTCCTGGGCCGGCGGTTCGGCCGGCGGCACGGACCATATTACCGTCGGCCTCATTGCCAAGGAGGCGGGTGTCGATCCGAAGAAGATCAACTACATCGCCTATTCGGGCGGCGGCGAGGCGCTGGCGGCCATTCTCGGTGCGCAGGTCAGCGCAGGCATTTCCGGTTATGGCGAGTTCGAATCGCAGGTGAAGGCGGGCACGCTCCGTCTGCTCGCCGTTTCCAGCGAAGAGCGTATCGAGGGTGTCGATGCTCCGACCATCAAGGAGAGCGGTCTCGACGTGGTCGTGGAGAACTGGCGCATGGTGGCCGCCGCTCCCGGCCTGACCGACGAACAGAAGGCTGCCGTGTCGGCCGACGTCGAAAAGCTGGTCAAGTCCGCCGCCTGGCAGGAGCAGCTCAAGACCAAGGGCTGGCAGGACACCTACCTTTCCGGTGCCGCCTTCGATGAGCAACTCGCCAAGGATGTCTCGGCGACCGAAGGCATCCTCAAGGAAATCGGACTGGTCGAATGACGAACGGCACCAAGCCTGCAGATGTGAAGCGTCGCCCCGATTGGGCGGCGCTGGTCATTGCCGCCGTTCTGGCGGTGATCGCCGGCGTGATGTTCTGGGATGTGTCGCGCCTGTCCGGTGCGGCCGGCTATTCGCAGGTCGGGCCGACCACGGTTCCCTACGCCATCGCCGTCTGTCTTTTGGGACTTGCCGTGTGGACGGTGTTCGAGGCGTGGCGCGGCGATTTCCCGGAGCGTGAGCACCAGCAGCTCGGGCCGGTTTTCTGGATCGTCGCCGGCCTGGCTGCGCAGATGCTGCTCCTGAAGGTCGCCGGGTTCTCCATCGCCACGGGGCTTCTTTTCGCTTTTACCGCAGCGGGCTTCGGCCAGCGCAAGCTGTGGAAGACAATTCCCTTCGGGATCGTCTTTGCCTTCGCGGTGTGGGTCGTCTTCTCGAAGCTGCTGCAGCTGTCATTGCCTGCAGGCCCGCTCGAGCACCTGTTCTTCTAAGGGGATCGGCGGATGAATACGTTTGAATTTCTCCTGCAGGGGCTGCTGATCGCGGCCCAGCCGATGAACCTGCTCTATGCCCTGATCGGCGTTACGCTTGGGACGGCGGTCGGCGTGCTCCCCGGCATCGGTCCGGCGCTGACCGTGGCGCTGCTGCTGCCGGTGACCTATCAGCTCGATCCGGCCGGTTCGCTGATCATGTTCGCGGGCATCTACTACGGCGGCATGTATGGCGGCTCGACGACGTCGATCCTGTTGAACACGCCGGGCGAAAGCGCCTCCATCGTGACGGCGCTGGAAGGCAACAAGATGGCCCGCGCCGGCCGTGGCGGGCCAGCTCTGGCAACTGCTGCCATCGGCTCCTTTGTCGCGGGTCTGATCGCAACGCTGGGGCTCGCCTTCATCGCTCCATACATCGTCAAGATGGCGCTCATCTTTGGTCCGCGCGAATATTTCGCCCTGATGGTGCTGGCATTCGTCACCGTCTCCTCGGCCTTCGGCGATTCGACGTTGCGCGGACTGACCTCGCTCTTTGTCGGCCTGGCGCTCGCCATGATCGGCATCGACCAGCTCAGCGGCCAGGCGCGGCTTTCCTTCGGCATACCTGATCTTCTCGACGGCATCGAAGTGACGACGCTGGCGGTGGCGATGTTTGCCATCGGCGAATCGCTCTACATTGCCGCACAGGGCGATCGCGGGCCGGACAAGATCGAAGCCGTGAGAGGGTCGGTCTGGATGAGTGCGACCGACTGGGCGCGGTCCTGGAAACCCTGGCTGCGCGGAACCGCGATCGGCTTCCCGATCGGGGCGATGCCGGCCGGCGGGGCGGAGATCGGCACGTTCCTCTCCTATGCGGCGGAAAAGCGGCTGACGAAGCACCCGGAGGAATTCGGCAATGGCGCCATCGAAGGCGTGGCCGGTCCGGAAGCCGCCAACAACGCCTCGGCCGCCGGCACGCTCGTGCCGCTGCTGACGCTGGGACTGCCGACCACGGCCACGGCTGCGATCATGCTGGCGGGCTTCCAGCAGTACGGCCTGCAACCGGGCCCGCTGCTCTTTGCCACCAATCCGCAGCTCGTCTGGGGCCTGATTGCCAGCCTGCTGATCGCCAACCTGATGCTGCTCGTGCTCAACCTGCCGCTGATCGGGCTGTGGGTGAAGCTGCTCAGCATTCCAAAGCCGTGGCTCTATGCCGGCATCATGCTGTTTGCCACGCTCGGTACGATCGGCGCCAATCCTTCGGTGTTCGAGCTTGGCATGCTGCTCGCCTTCGGCCTGCTCGGCTATGCCATGCGCGTTTTCGGCTATCCGATCGCGCCTGTCGTTGTCGGCCTCATCCTGGGGCCGCTTGCCGAGCAGCAGTTGCGCCGCGCGCTTTCGATCAGCCAGGGCGACCTGACGACGCTCGTCGCCTCGCCGGTCGCGTTGGTGTTGCTCCTGATCGCGGCGGCAGCCCTGATCGTGCCGTTGATCCTGCGCGCCCGCGGCAGGGGACAGGTGCTTTCGCAACTGGCGGCGAGCGAAGACTAACCTCGAAAATTGCCCGATGAAAGCGAGTTCAGGCCGCAAGAAATTGCGGCCTGAACTCTTTGCATGGCTGATCTGTGAATCTGTGCGTTGTGCGCAAGTCTCTTCGGTATCATTTATGTTCGTGTAAAGAGAGAAAGAGAGAAAGACGATGAGCCAGTTCAACAGCGCATTCCGCCAGGGTTTCCTGGGTCGCGCATTCGCAGTCTTGGGCGCGGCCAGTGCCGCTGCCGCGGCAGTCGAAGGCCGCCGCCGTCCGCGGGACCGGGATCTGAAGATCCTCGGCATCGACCCGGCCTCCTTCCCCAAGTAAGAACGTCCGCAAAGGTCGGGAGAGCCGGATTCGGCTTTCGAAAAGAGTTTCAAGCGCATCGTTCGAATGCGCAGTGCAGTGACAGATTGACCGGAAAAGGCCCGACGATCAGCGATCGCCGGGCCTTTTCATTGTCGGGGTCGGGAGGCGGCGCGCGGGCGCCGCCATCGGTGTCAGACGTTTTCCAGCGCTCTCGCGTCGGCGTGCTCGGCTTTTTCGCGCCGGTTGTAGCGGATCGACGACCAGAGCGAGATGCCGATGAGGCCGGCGCCGCCGAGGCCGGTGATCACTTCCGGAATGTGCACCAGCGTCTGGCAATACATGATCACCGAGAGGATCAGGATCGCATAGAAAGCGCCGTGTTCGAGGTAGCGGTATTCGGCGAGCGTGCCCTTCTCCACCAGCATGATCGTCATCGAGCGCACATACATGGCGCCGATACCCAGGCCGATCGCGATGATGAAGAGGTTCTGCGTCAGGGCAAAGGCGCCGATCACGCCATCGAAGGAGAAGCTGGCATCCAGCACTTCGAGATAGATGAACGCGCCCAGGCCGCCCTTGGCAGCAGCACTCATCGTCTCCTGCGAGGCGTCGAGCAGGCCGCCCACAATCTCAACGGCGAGGAAGGTCAGCAGGCCGTAGATCGCCGAATAGACAAAGCTGTCTGCCGCTTCGCCCTCAAGGAAGCTGGAAAATACCAGAACCAGTATGAGAACGAAGGCGATCTCGACGCCCTTGATCGTTGCATAGCGAGCCATGCGCCTCTCGAGGAAGGCGATCCAGTGCACGTCCTTCTCATGATCGAAGAAATAGGTCAGGCCGACCATCATGAGGAAGGTGCCGCCGAAGGCTGCGATCGGCAGATGCGCCTCGTGCATGATCCGGGCGTATTCTTCCGGCTGCCTGGCGGCCAGGACGATCGCCTCGATCGGGCCGATCTTGGCGGCGATCACGACGATCAGAAGCGGGAAGACGATGCGCATGCCGAAGACGGCGATGATGATGCCCCAGGTGAGGAACCGGTGCTGCCAGACCGGCGTCATGTCCTTCAGCTTGTTGGCGTTGACGATGGCGTTGTCGAAGGAGAGCGAGATCTCCAGCACTGCGAGAACGGTGCAGATGAAGAAGACGGTCGCCATCCCGCCGATCGTGCCGGTGGTCTGCCAGCCGAGCCAGGCCCCGAGCGCAAGGCCCACGGCGGTGACGATAAAGGCCCACTTGAAATAGCCGAGGCTTGACTGATGTGTGTGCGCTTTCATGCCCGCACCTCGCTTTCCGGTGCGATTGTATTCAGCGCGGTGCAGGAGTTGAAAATGCGCGTGCCGGAACGGGCATGCGCGTCAGGCATGGGGAGGATTTTCATGTTTTTGAATCCGCCGGCTCAAATGCTGGCGGTACCGACATCACGAGAGCGCCGTAAAACTCTCGCCAGAGGGGCCCGGCACCAAAGTTTGTGCTGCGGCGGGATGTCCGGGTCCGCAGCACCTATGTATTTCCCCGAACATCACCTTTTCGTCAAGTGAATTTGATGTCGGCCGCGCGTGTGGGGTGCCTGTCCCGAAAGGCTTCATGCAAGAAATGCAGCGGCAAGCGTACACAACTGCGGATTCTGTTCCTATATTCGGCACCTCAACCTGCCGCGATGACGAGGACAATCATGAGCGCAACTTCGAAAATCAGCCCCGCTTTGGTCGACTGGAGCGGGATCAACGGCCTGCCGCGCTTCGACCTCGTCTCCGACGACAGCTTTGCCGATGCCTTCGATGCGGCCCTCATCCTGCACGAGGCCGAAATCGAGGCGATCGCCAAGAACCCCGCTGCTGCGAGTTTCGACAATACCGTGGTGGCGCTCGAGATCGCCGGCGACGAGCTTTCCCGGGTTTCGGCTCTGTTCTGGAGCCGCGCCGGAGCCAATACGAACGATGTCATCCAGGCGCTGGAGCGCGAGATCGCGCCGAAGATGTCGCGACACTACTCCAAGATCGGCAACAATGCTGAACTCTTCGCCCGTATCGATGCGCTCTGGGAGCAACGCGACACGCTCGGCCTTTCCGTCGAGCAGATGCGGGTGTTGGAGCGGCACTGGAAGGGCTTCGTCAAGTCGGGTGCGAAACTTGAAAAGCCGAAGCAGGAACGCCTGTCTGCCATTAACGAGCGGCTTGCCGGCCTTGGCGCGCAGTTCGGCCAGAACGTGCTTGCCGACGAGAAGGACTGGTCACTGCTCCTTTCCGACGTGGCGGACCTCGAAGGGCTTCCCGGGTTCCTGAAGGATGCGATGGCGGCCGCCGCGCGCGAGCGGGGCGCGGACGGCAAGTACGCGGTGACCCTGTCGCGTTCGATCATCGAGCCTTTTCTCACCTTCTCCAACCGCCGCGACCTGCGCGAGCAGGCGTTCCGGGCCTGGATCGCGCGCGGTATGAATGGCGGCGCCACCGATAACCGCGAGATCGTGCGCGAGACGCTGGCGCTTCGGGCGGAAAAGGCAGGCTTGCTGGGCTATGAAAACTACGCGGCGCTGAAGCTCGACAACACCATGGCGAAGACGCCCGAGGCGGTGAACGATCTGCTGACGCAGGTCTGGGACAAGGCGGTGGCGCGTGCCGGCGAGGAAGAGCAGGAGCTTGCCCGCCTCGTGGCGGCCGAAGGCCGCAACCATCCCGTCCTGCCGTGGGACTGGCGGTACTACGCCGAAAAGCTGAGGGCGGAGAAGTTTGACTTTTCCGAAGCGGAGCTGAAACCCTACCTGCAACTTGAAAAGGTAATCGAGGCCTGCTTCGACGTCGCCGAGCGGCTGTTCGGCATTCACGCCGTGCCGCTTGCGGGCGTGCCTGTCTATCATCCAGACGTGCGCGTCTTCGAGATCCGTAACCGCGACGGCAAGCTGGTCGCCATGTTCCTCGGTGACTACTTTGCCCGCCCGTCCAAACGCTCGGGCGCCTGGATGAGCGCCTACCAGAGCCAGCACAAGCTGCCGTCGAAGAACGGGTCGATCGGAGAGCTTCCGATCATCTACAACGTCTGCAATTTCGCCAAGCCCGCCGAGGGCAAGCCGGCGCTGCTGTCGCTCGACGACGCCCGCACGCTGTTCCATGAGTTCGGCCACGCGCTGCACGGCATGCTCTCCGACGTCACCTATCCGTCCGTCTCGGGCACGGGCGTTTCCCGCGACTTCGTGGAACTGCCCTCGCAGCTCTACGAGCACTGGCTGACGGTGCCGGAAATCCTGAAGACCTATGCGGTGCACTACGAGACCGGGGAGCCGATGCCGCAGGCGCTGCTCGACAAGGTGCTGGCCGCGCGGACCTTCAATGCCGGGTTCAACACCGTGGAGTTCACCTCCTCGGCGCTGGTCGACATGGCGTTCCACACGCAAGGCGCCGTCGAGGACCCGATGGCGGTGCAGGGCGAGGTACTGAAGAAGATCCGGATGCCGGCCTCGATCGTCATGCGCCACGCCACCCCGCATTTCCAGCATGTCTTTTCCGGCGACGGCTATTCGGCCGGCTACTACTCCTACATGTGGTCGGAAGTTCTGGATGCCGATGCGTTTGCCGCTTTCACCGAGACGGGCGATGCCTTCGACCCCGGCATGGCGGCAAAGCTGAAGGCCAACATCTACTCCGTCGGCGGCGCCGTCGATCCCGAGGATGCCTACAAGGCCTTCCGTGGCAAGCTGCCGACGATCGACGCGATGCTGGAAAAGAAGGGGCTGGCGGGCTAGGCATTGCTATTGCCGCATTGCGGACCGAAGCGATGCCGCTTCGGTCCGCAATGGTCCGGCCGCCGTCCGCCCGTCGGATCCTCGTCATCTCCCCGTCACCGAACTGTATCGCCGGCGTCATCGATCCGTAACGCCTGTGACATGTGCTCCCCCGATGGTCGGCCGCGCGCGGACCGGCCGGCGATTCGCGCCTAATCGACGGGGGATCCATGGCGAAAGCGGCCGACGTCCTGACACGGCGCTCCTTCCTTGCGACGGCCGGGGCCGCGGGTTTGGCTGCATCCTCGGCGCTTGCCGTGCCGCACTATGCCCGCAGGCACGGCAGCCCGGTCTTTACCCACGGCGTCCAGTCCGGCGACGTTGATACGTCGTCGGGCATGATCTGGGCGCGGGCGGACAGGCCGGTGGAGATAGCGGTCGAATATTCCACCACCGAAAGCTTCACGAACGCGACCCGCGGCCCGGTCCTGAAGGCGGGGCGCGAGACCGACTTTGCCGCCAAGCACCTCCTGACCGATTTGCTGCCGGACCAGGACATCTTCTATCGGCTGACGGCCAGCGATCCCACTTCCAGCCATCTCGTCTCCGAGCCGATCGTCGGCCGGTTCAGGACGGCGCCGCTGCGCCGGCGCTCGATCCGCTTCGTCTGGTCCGGGGACACGGCGGGGCAGGGCTGGGGCATCGACGACGTCGGCATGAAGACATATTCGACCATGGTTCTGCACGAGCCGGATTTCTTCATCCATTCCGGCGATACCATCTATGCGGACAATCCGATCCCCGACGAGATCAAGCTGCGCGACGGCACGATCTGGAAGAACCGCGTCGTCACCGACGAGAAGCGCGAGGTGGCGCGCACGCTCGACGAATATCGCGGGCAGTGGAAGTACAACCTGCTCGACCGGCATCTCCTGGATTTCAATGCGCAGGTGCCGACCTTCTTCCAGTGGGACGACCACGAAGTGCTGAACAACTGGTCCCCCTCGACCGACCTGCGCGATGATCCGCGGTATCCGGAGAAGGATGTTGCCGTCTATGCCCGGCGCGCGATGCGGGCGTTTCAGGAAATGGCGCCGATCCGCTATTTTCCGACCGAGCCGGGTCGGATCTTCCGTAAGGTCGCCTACGGTCCGCTTCTCGACGTCTTCTTCGTCGATCTTCGCTCCTACCGGACGGCGAACAGGGGTACCGACCTCGGCCTGTTCGGCTGGCGACAGGCGGACTGGCTGAAACGCGAGCTTGCCGCCTCCCGGGCCACCTGGAAGGTGATCGCCTGCGACATGCCGCTCGGTGTGGTGATCTGGGACGACTACGGCCGCAAGCTCGGCTATGAAGGCGTGGCGGACGGGCTGAACGGGCCGCCGGCAGCGCGCGAGCGCGAGATCGCCGATCTGCTCACCTTCATGCGCGACAATGCCATTCGTAACGTCGTTTGGCTGACGGCGGACATTCACTACACCGCCGCCCATCACTACGACCCGGCCCGGGCCACGTTCAAGGAATTCGAGCCGTTCTGGGAGTTCGTGTCAGGGCCCCTGCATTCGGGGACCTACGGGCCGCATCCGCTGGACATGACCTTCGGGCCGGAGGTCCGCTTCATCAAGGCGTCAGGCGGTGGCGTCGACAGCAACCTGCCGCCGTCGGCAGGCCTGCAGTTCTTCGGCCTCGTCGATATCGACGGTTCGAGCGAGCAGATGACGGTGCGGCTGATGGACCGCGAGGACCGCGGGCTGTGGAGCGTGACGCTCGATCCGGCGGTGACGTCATGAATGCCGGCGACCTGCGGTCTGCATGGCGCGCAAGACAGAGTTTCCGCCTGCCTCTTTCGCAATTGCGTAAAACCATGTATGGAGCGCGCCAAATGCACGTGGCGCCTCTTCTTTCGTGCGCGCCCCAAAACTCAGAGATTTAGATATGTCCATTCGCAATATCGCGATCATCGCGCACGTCGACCATGGCAAGACCACGCTCGTCGACGAACTCCTGAAGCAGTCCGGCTCGTTCCGCGAAAACCAGCGCGTTGCCGAACGCGTGATGGACTCGAACGATCTCGAAAAGGAACGCGGCATCACCATCCTCGCCAAGGCCACCTCGGTGGAGTGGAAGGGGCATCGCATCAACATCGTCGACACGCCCGGCCACGCCGACTTCGGCGGCGAAGTCGAGCGCATCCTGTCGATGGTGGACGGTGCCATCGTTCTGGTCGACTCGTCGGAAGGCCCGATGCCGCAGACCAAGTTCGTCGTCGGCAAGGCGCTCAAGGTCGGCCTGAAGCCGATCGTCGCTATCAACAAGATCGACCGTCCGGACGGCCGTCACGAGGAAGTGCTGAACGAGGTGTTCGACCTGTTCGCCAATCTTGACGCGACCGACGAGCAGCTCGATTTCCCGATCCTCTACGGTTCGGGCCGTAACGGCTGGATGAATGTCAACCCGGAAGGCCCGCAGGACGAGGGCATGGCGCCGCTGCTCGATCTCGTGCTCAAGCATGTGCCGGAGCCGACGGTCGCTGAGGGTCCGTTCCGCATGATCGGCACGATCCTGGAAGCCAACCCCTTCCTCGGCCGCATCATCACCGGCCGCATCCATTCCGGCTCGATCAAGCCGAACCAGGCCGTCAAGGTTCTGGGCCAGGACGGCAAGCTGATCGAGAACGGCCGCATCTCGAAGATCCTCGCCTTCCGCGGCATCGAGCGCACGGCGATCGAGGAAGCGCAGGCAGGTGACATCGTCGCGATCGCCGGCCTCACCAAGGGCACGGTCGCCGACACGTTCTGCGATCCGTCCGTTTCGGAAGCGCTGAAGGCGCAGCCGATCGACCCGCCGACCGTCACCATGTCCTTCATCGTCAACGACAGCCCGCTTGCCGGCACCGAAGGCGACAAGGTGACGAGCCGCGTGATCCGTGACCGTCTGTTCAAGGAAGCCGAAGGCAACGTGGCCTTAAAGATCGAAGAGTCCGGCGACAAGGATTCGTTCTTCGTCTCGGGCCGCGGCGAACTGCAGCTTGCCGTTCTGATCGAGACCATGCGCCGCGAAGGCTTCGAGCTTGCCGTATCGCGTCCGCGCGTCGTCATGCACAAGGACGAGGCGACCGGCCAGATGCTGGAGCCGATCGAGGAAGTCGTCATCGACGTCGATGAAGAACATTCCGGCGTTGTCGTGCAGAAGATGTCCGAGCGCAAGGCCGAGATGGTCGAGCTGCGTCCTTCGGGCGGCAATCGCGTCCGTCTCGTCTTCTTCGCGCCGACCCGCGGCCTCATTGGCTACCAGTCGGAACTTCTGACGGATACGCGCGGCACGGCGATCATGAACCGCCTGTTCCACGACTACCAGCCCTACAAGGGCGAGATCGGCGGTCGCGTCAACGGCGTGCTGCTGGCCAACGAAGCGGGCGAAGCCGTCGCCTATGCACTCTTCAACCTCGAGGACCGCGGCCCGATGGTCATCGACGCTGGCGAGAAGGTCTATATGGGCATGATCGTCGGCATCCACTCGCGCGACAACGACCTGGAAGTGAACGTGCTGAAGGGCAAGAAGCTGACCAACATCCGCGCCGCCGGCAAGGATGAAGCCGTTCGCCTGACGCCGCCGATCAAGATGACGCTGGAGCGTGCGCTTTCCTGGATCCAGGACGACGAACTCGTCGAAGTGACGCCGAAGTCGATCCGCCTGCGCAAGCTGTATCTCGATCCGAACGACCGCAAGCGATTCGAGAAGTCGCGTACGGCCGGTGCTGCCTGATTCGCGCTGAAACTACGCCAGACCATCCCCAAATCGATCGAGGCCCCGGTAGAAATGCCGGGGCCTTTTTCATGTGTGTGCAACCCTGTTACGCCTTGTCGGCAATCTTAAAAAAGCGTTAACTTTCCAGGACGCCGCAAGCAAACTTGCCTGTGGGCAAGGGGGTCCCCGGATTCACCCGGGATTCCGGCGGAGTCTGTGCGGGTTTAGAGTCATTTCGATGAAAACACTATCGATCGATGTGCGGCGCGCCGAGCCGCAGGATGCAGGGGCCATCTCCGAGGCTCACCGCGCGTCCTGGCTCCAGGCCTATGGCGGGATCATCCCGCACAAGCCGCTGACGCAGATGGTGCAGCGGCGCGACGAGACCTGGTGGCGCAAGGCCACGCGCGGTCCGGCCACGCTTCTGGTGCTGGACGTCGCCGGCGTCGTCGCCGGCTATGCGACGCTCGGCCTGAACCGCGCCCGCGCCCTGCCGCAGGATGGTGAAATCTACGAGATCTATCTGCGCCCCGAATATCAGGGCATCGGGCTCGGGCGCCTGCTGTTCGGCGAAAGCCGCAGGCTGCTGAAATCGCTCGGCTGCGAGGGGTTCGTTGTCTGGTGCCTCGAAGACAGCCAGCTTGCCAGCAGCTTCTTCCGCTCCGCCGGCGGCGTCGATATCGCCGAGGGCATGGAGAACTTCGCCGAAAAGGAACTCAAGAAAATCGGCTTCATCTTCCGCTGAGCCTCGCTCGCACACGGCGAAACGGGATCCGCCACAGCGCTCCATCCTGTTGTTGTTCGCGATAGCAGACGCAGGGCCGTTTCGTTCTGGCAAGAGTGTCCATGCGGCATCCTCCGAATGCGGTAGATTGACTTCTTCGCTGCCGGCCTTACCTGAATAGGTGTCGCGCGCGTCGCCATCTGGTTGGCGCGGAGTTCGTGGCGGGGGCTGCCGGCGACGGTGGGTTCGTGCATCGGCGTCCAGGCTCTCTGGCAACCTCCAGGGAGGAGAAGCTTGCCATGCGTCGTGTGCTTTTGTCGTTTGCCATTTGTCTTGGCGCCAACCTGCCTTCGAATGCGCAGGAGGGCGACGCGGCCGCGGGCGCCATCGTCTTCAAGAAGTGCGCGATATGCCACGCCGCAGATACCGATACCAACAAGGTCGGCCCATCGCTTCAAGGGGTGATCGGACGTGCTGCCGGGACACATCCGGATTTCAAGTATTCGGCCGCGATGGTGGATGCGGGCAAGGGCGGCCTGGTCTGGGACGAGGCGACATTGCGCGACTATCTCCACAATCCGAAGGCCAAGCTGAAGGGCACGAAGATGGTGTTTGCGGGGCTGAAGGACGATACGGACATATCCAACCTGCTCGCCTATCTGAAGCAGTATTCGCCGTGAGGGCTGGTCCGGCAACGGGCCCGCGCGCCGCGAACGCCAACCTGTAATTGCTTGTGTTTTTCGTTCGTGAGATAATTCACATGTAACAGGGTTGAGATTGCAGCTTCATGTCCACGGCCGACAGGGCGGGAGGGACGGAAATGGCAGTCGTACTGGTGCTTGTTGCGATCGCGGTCGGCTCGGTGCTGTTTCACATCCTGAGCCCATGGTGGTGGACTCCGATCGCGTCAAACTGGAGCTATATCGACCACACGCTCGTCATCACCTTCTGGATCACCGGGGCGGTGTTCGTCGCCGTCGTGCTTTTCCTTGCCTATTGCGTCTGGCGCTTCCGTCATGATCCCGGCCGCCGGGCCGCCTACGAGCCGGAAAACCGCCGGCTGGAGGGCGGGCTTGCCGCAGGTACGGCGCTCGGCGTCGTGGTCATGCTCGCGCCGGGACTGTTCGTTTGGCACCAGTTCATCACCGTCCCGCCCGGTGCCGCACAAGTCGAAGTAGTCGGCCAGCAGTGGCTGTGGAGCTTCCGCCTGCCGGGCGCGGATGGCAAACTCGGACGGGCGGAGACGCGTGACGTCTCGCCGGACAATGCGCTCGGGATAGACAAGGCTGATGCCAGCGCTCTGGATGATATCGTCATCGAGGGAGGAGAGCTGCATCTACCGGTCGGCAAGCCTGTCAAGGTGCTGCTGCGCTCCATCGACGTTCTCCATAATTTCTACGTGCCGGAATTTCGGGCCAAGATGGACATGATCCCCGGCATGGTCACCTATTTCTGGCTGACACCGACGCGCACCGGGACGTTCGATGTTCTTTGTGCGGAGCTCTGCGGTGTGGGTCATTCGGTAATGCGCGGCACGGTGGTCGTAGACACCGAAGCGGACTACCAGGTCTGGCTCTCTGAACAGCCGACATTCACGCAACTACAGGCGCAGGCCGAGCCGGAAGGGCTGCCGGTGCCGGCCGAGATGGCACAAGCTCCGGGAGAGCGATGAGCACCGGGCAGGCTGGGCATTGCCCGGCAGGAGGAGAACATGGTCGATGCCAGCCACGACGGAAACGACCTCATAACGCCGGCAGCAGTCGAGGACGTGGAGCTCTATCATCCGCATAGCTGGTGGACGCGCTACGTCTTCAGCCAGGATGCGAAGGTCATCGCCATCCAGTATGCCTGCACGGCGATCGCGATCGGGCTGGTGGCGCTGGTGCTCTCCTGGCTGATGCGCATCCAGCTCGCCTTCCCCGGCGTTCTGCCGTTCATCGATGCCGACCGCTACTACCAGTTCATCACCATGCACGGCATGATCATGGTGATCTACCTGCTGACGGCACTCTTTCTCGGCGGATTCGGCAACTACCTGATTCCGTTGATGGTCGGCGCGCGGGACATGGTGTTTCCCTATGCGAATATGCTGAGCTACTGGCTCTATCTGCTGGCGGTGGTCGTTCTCGTTGCGAGCTTCTTCACCCCGGGCGGCCCGACGGGTGCCGGCTGGACGCTCTATCCACCGCAGGCGATCCTCGCCAATACCCCCGGCGGGCAGCAATGGGGCATCATCCTCATGCTCGTCTCGTTGATCATCTTCGTGATCGGCTTCACGATGGGCGGGCTGAACTACGTGGTCACGGTGCTGCAGGGGCGCACACGCGGCATGACGCTGATGCGCCTGCCACTGACCGTCTGGGGCATCTTCACCGCCACGGTCATGGCGCTGCTGGCCTTCCCTGCGTTGTTCGTCGCCTGCGTGATGATGCTGTTCGACCGGCTAGCCGGCACCAGCTTCTTCATGCCGGCCATCGTGGAGATGGGCGAACAGCTCAAGCACGGTGGCGGCAGCCCCATCATGTTCCAGCATCTGTTCTGGTTCTTCGGCCATCCGGAGGTCTATATCGTCGCGCTGCCGGCTTTCGGCATCGTCTCCGACCTGATCTCGACGCATGCGCGCAAGAATATTTTCGGCTACCGGATGATGGTCTGGGCGATCGTCATCATCGGCGCTCTCTCCTTCGTCGTGTGGGCGCACCACATGTATGTCAGCGGCATGAACCCGTACTTCGGCTTCTTCTTCGCCACCACGACCCTGATCATCGCGGTGCCGACGGCGATCAAGGTCTATAACTGGGCGCTGACGCTCTGGCGCGGAAACATCCATCTCACCTTGCCGATGCTGTTTTCGCTCGCCTTCATCGTCACCTTCGTCAACGGCGGGCTGACGGGTCTCTTCCTCGGCAACGTCGTCGTCGACGTGCCGCTGTCCGACACCATGTTCGTCGTCGCGCATTTCCACATGGTGATGGGCGTGGCGCCGATCCTCGTCATCTTCGGGGCGATCTACCACTGGTATCCGAAGGTCACCGGGCGGATGCTGAACGAGGCCATGGGGCAGTTGCATTTCTGGATTACATTCCTCGGCGCCTATCTGATCTTCTTCCCGATGCACTATGTCGGGCTCGTCGGCGTGCCGCGCCGCTACTACGAGATCGGCGAGACGAGCTTCGTGCCCGCCTCGGTACACGACCTGAACGTGTTCATCACGGTCGTGGCGCTGATCGTCGGGGCGGCGCAGATGATGTTTCTGTTCAACCTGGTCTGGAGTCTCAGGCACGGGCGCGAGGCCGGCGGAAATCCGTGGCGGGCAACGACGCTGGAATGGCAGACACCGCAAACGCCGCCCGTGCACGGCAACTGGGGCAAGGAACTGCCGATCGTCTATCGCTGGGCCTACGATTATAGCGTGCCGGGCGCTGCGGAGGATTTCATCCCGCAGAACCAGCCTGGAACGCTCGGCGTCACACGGGAGGCGGTCGCATGAGCGCCATGATCCTCTTTCTCGCCGTCATCGCCGCGATCATCGCATGGTGGCTGGCAGGGCAGGGGCTGATGGCCAAGCCGTGGCTCGAGGTCGGAAGTGTCGGGGCCGCAGGCATGGGGGACGGTGACGCTGGCGGATCGCGCCTGCCGGCGCAGAAGATCGGCCTTGGCGTGTTTCTCGCCGTGGTCGGCGCGCTTTTCACGCTCTTCATCAGCGCCTATCTGATGCGCGTCAGCACGCAGGACTGGTGGACGACACCGGTGCCCCGGCTGCTTTACCTCAATACCGGCGTCCTTTTCGCCAGCAGCCTCTGCCTTCACTGGGCTGCGATACAGGCTGCGCGCGGCCAGCTCGACGGGTTGCGGACGGCGCTTCTCGCCGGTCTTGCGACCGCACTCGCCTTCGTGACCGGGCAGGTTTTCGCCTGGCGTCAACTGGTGACGGCCGGCTACACGCTGAGTGACGACGCGGCGACCAGCTTCTTCTATGTGATCAGCGGCCTGCACGGCCTGCATATCCTGGGCGGAATGATCGCGCTCGCCCGCACGGCGCGGCTCGCTGGCAGGCAAGACGCCGTCTCTCCCCGTCTTCGGCTCGGTGTGGAGCTTTGCGCCGTCTACTGGCATTTCATGCTTGCCATATGGCTGGTGCTTCTGGCGCTGTTTGCCGGCTGGGCCGGCAGCGTCGTTGAATTCTGCCGCCAACTGATCGCGTGAGGAGAGAAGGCGATGGCCGAGAGCGTGCAAACCCCTGTCTCACAGCCGCACTCGCAGGCGCACTCGGGGGCGTATCGCCAGCCTGGCGGAATGCGCGGCTTCGTATCCGACTGGGCCTCCGACCAGCAGGCGTTCAAGAACGTCTCCTGGGGCAAGGCGATGATGTGGATCTTCCTCCTCAGCGACACATTCATCTTCGGCTGCTTCCTGATCGCCTACATGACCGCGCGCATGTCGACCACGGTGCCGTGGCCCAACCCCAGCGAGGTCTTCGCGCTGACGATCGCCGGTCATGAAATTCCGCTGATCCTGATCGCCATCATGACCTTCGTGCTGATCACCTCCAGCGGCACGATGGCGATGGCAGTCAACTTCGGCTACCGCCACGAACGACGGAAAACAGCGCTGCTGATGGTCCTGACCGCGATCCTCGGTGCCGCCTTCGTCGGCATGCAGGCCTTCGAATGGACGAAGCTGATCCATGAAGGCGTGCGGCCTTGGGACAACCCGTGGGGGGCGGCCCAGTTCGGCTCGTCCTTCTTCATGATCACCGGCTTTCACGGCACACACGTCACGATCGGTGTGATCTTCCTGTTCATCGTCGCCCGCAAGGTCTGGCGCGGCGACTTCGACACGGGCAAGCGAGGCTTTTTCACGAGCCGAAAGGGGCGCTACGAAGTCGTCGAGATCATGGGACTCTACTGGCACTTCGTCGATCTCGTCTGGGTGTTCATCTTCGCATTTTTCTATCTGTGGTGAGGCAGTGCAATGGCACAGGCAACCGTCGATACCTCCGCACACGTCCAGGCTCCGGCCACTGTGCCGGCCGAGCATCAGCAGCATCCGATCAAGCTCTATCTGGTCGTATGGGGGCTGCTGTTCGTCCTCAGCGTCTGCTCCTACCTCGTCGACTATATCGGTCTGCAGGGTTATCTGCGGTGGTCGCTGATCGTCATCTTCATGCTGTTGAAGGCAGGTCTCATCGTCGCGGTGTTCATGCACATGGCCTGGGAGCGGCTGGCCCTGATCTATGCGATCCTGCTGCCCCCGATAGCCGTGCTCGTCTTCGTGGCGCTGATGGCGCCCGAGGCGCACTACACCATGCTGACCCGGCTTGAATTCTTCGGTGCAGCGCCTGGCAATTGAGGCGGCAGCCGTCTCGAACCTGCCACGCCGGGCCCACCGCTACCAATGGCTTGTTGCGTTGCAGCGGGTTTCGCTTTACGAAGCCGCGGAATTCCACTGCACTTAACGGAGCCCTCATGCGCATCGATGCAATCTCCATTGGCAAGAACCCGCCGAACGACGTCAACGTCATCGTCGAGGTTCCTGTCGGCGGCCATCCGATCAAGTACGAAATGGACAAGGATGCCGGCACGCTCGTCGTGGATCGCTTCCTCTACACCCCGATGACCTATCCGGGGAATTACGGTTTCATTCCGCACACGCTGTCCGAAGACGGCGATCCGGCCGACGTGCTGATCGCCTCGACCCGTCCGCTGGTGCCGGGCTGCGTCATCAACGTCCGCCCGATCGGCGTTCTGCTGATGGAAGACAATTCCGGCAAGGACGAGAAGATCATCGCCGTTCCCTCGTCGCACCTGACGCTGCGCTACGAGAAAGTGAAGGAATACACCGATCTGCCGGAAATCACGTTGAAGCAGATCGAGCACTTCTTCGAGCACTACAAGGACCTCGAGCCCGGCAAGTGGGTGAAGATCTATGGTTGGAAGGATGCTGCGACCGCAGGCAAGCTCATCGAGGAAGCGATCGAGCGCGCCAAGGCTGCAAAGTAAGCCGGCACACGGCCGCTGCCTTTATTTCAGAGGCCAAGCCTCTTGACGATATCCTCCGGATCGCCCTCGATCCGGAGGATTTTCTTTCGTTGTGTGTCGCCGCTGAGGATCGACACGTTCGACTTCGCCACGCCGGCAGATTTCGCGATGAGCGCGATCAGAGCCTTGTTCGCAAGCCCTTTCTCCGGTGCCGCGCGGACGCGCATCTTTAAATGACGCTCTCCCGCGGCATCCGTTTCGACGCCGTCAATGCCATCGCGGCGGCCGTTCGGCGTCAGGCGAACAGTCAGGCTGATGTGGTGTTCATGCCGCCGATAGGGCAACGGCGGGTCAAAGGCCCAGCAGTGCCGGCGCGAGAACGCTGCGGATGATCTGCTCCAGGAAGAACAGGATAATCAGCACCACGATCGGCGAAAGATCCACGCCGCCGAAGTCCGGCAGGAAGCGACGGATCGGGCGATAGAGCGGCTCGGTCAGGTTGTAGAGCGCGCGGCCGATCGAGGCGATCACCTGGTTGTTGGTGTTGATCACGTTGAAGGCATAGAGCCAGGAAAAAATGGCCGATGCGATGATGATGAACCACGCGATGCTGATGATGAACAGCAGGGTGTTGATGATCGCAATCATATTGGTCTCGTTGTCTCCGGTTACTTGCGTCCACATGTAGCCATTGGTCGCCTCGCCAGCAAGTGGGCCCTGTTGCTGCTCCCGCAAACATGTTTAATGCGCGGCATCGCGTTCGTCCGCAGAGATGAAAGTCAAGCCGCATGTCAAAGCCCACCGAAGGCCACCGGTTCGCCGCCTTCCGGCACACGTCCTATGCCCGGTTCTTCGTCTCGCGATTCTTCAATTCGTTCTCGACGCAGATCGTCAGCGTGGCGGTCGGCTGGCAGATGTACGACCTCACCGGCGACCCCTTCATGCTCGGCCTGATCGGGCTGGTGCAGTTCGCGCCTGCACTGCTGCTGATCCTCGTCACGGGGTCTGTGGCCGATCGCTACAACCGTCGCATGATCATGGCGGTCTGCTTGGTGGTGTGCACTCTTTGCGCCGCGGCGCTCCTGGGGCTGACGGCGTTCAGCCTGTTCGCACCGCTGGCCGTCTTCGCGGTTCTGGCCGTATTTGGCATCGCGCGGGCGTTCTTGGGCCCCGCGATGCAGTCTCTTGCACCCAATCTCGTGCCGGCCAAGGATCTTTCAAACGCGATCGCGTGGAATTCGACGGCGCAGCAGACGGCAACGATCGTCGGGCCCGTGACAGGCGGCCTGCTCTATGGGCTGGGGCCGAACGTGCCCTATGTGGTGAGCATCGTTCTGTTTCTGGTGGCATCGGCGGCCGTCATCTCCATCCCGAAGCCGCCGCAGCGCATGGCCGGCGCTACGAGGAGCTGGGAAAGCCTCGTTGCCGGGTTCCGGTATATCCGCGCGGAGAAGGTCGTGCTGGGCGCGATCTCGCTGGATCTTTTCGCCGTACTGCTCGGCGGCGCCATCGCCCTGATGCCCGTCTTCGCTCGCGACATCCTTGCACTCGGCCCGTGGTGGCTTGGGCTGCTGCGCTCGGCGCCGGGCGTCGGATCCGTCGCCATGGCTGTCTGGCTCGCCGCCCACCCGCTCCGCCACCGGGCAGGCCGGCTGATGCTGATCGGGGTCGGCCTGTTCGGCTTCGCCACGGTCGTCTTCGGACTGTCGCAATGGGCGTGGCTGTCGATCGCGGCGCTGGTCCTGATGGGCGCTTCCGACATGATATCGGTCTATGTCCGCAATACCCTCGTCATGCTCTGGACGCCGGACGAGCTGCGCGGGCGGGTGACGGCGGTCAACATGGTTTTCATCGGCGCATCGAACGAACTCGGCGAGTTCAGGGCCGGCACGATGGCATCGGTGATCGGTGCGATTCCTGCCGTGGTGGTCGGGGGCATCGGCACCATCGCGGTGTCCATTCTGTGGGCCTTCTGGTTCCCCAAGCTGCGCAAGATCGATTCTCTGGCCGTTCCGGACGAGAATCGTCTCTCCGGATGACAGGAGCGCGCGCTCAGTTCTCGTGAAAGACCCGGTCCAGGAAGCCCATCATCCACTGCCTGAGGGCGGCATCGTATATCAGCCGGCCATCGAGATGGGCGCGGCCGACCTGTGCGCCCGGCAGCTCGAAGCGGTGCGCGCCATGAACCACCCAGCGATGCATCATCGCGAGCGTCAGTTCGCCATGAAATTGTATGCCCCAGGCATTGGCGCCATATTTGTAGGCCTGGTTCTCATAGTGCTCGCCTCTGGCCAGGAGCGTGGCGCCGGAGGGGATGGTGAAGCCCTCGCGATGAAACTGGTAGACCATGGACGGCCAGGCCATCATTTCGCGGCCCTGCTCGGTGGGGCATAGCGGGTACCAGCCGATCTCCGTCATGCCGTCGACATGCGGCCCCACCTCGCCGCCGAGATGGCGGACCAGCATCTGCGCGCCCAGGCAGATGCCGAGAAACGGCCTGTTTTCGGAGAGAGGCACGGACAGCCAGTCAATCTCGCGTTTGACGTAGTCGAATTCGTCATTGGCGCTCATCGGACCGCCAAAGACGACCGCACCGGCATGGCCATCCAGCGTTTCAGGCAGCGGATCTTCCAGGACGGGTCTGCGAATATCCAGCGCGTAGCCCATCTGCTGGAGAATCTGGCCGACGCGACCGGGACTTGAGGTCTCCTGATGGAGGACGATGAGGATCGGGCGTTTGTCTCCCGGTTGGCGTGTTTTCTGCAACATCTGGTCCAGGTCCTGACGCACGCGCGCTCCGCTGACGATTGGCGCGCGATGCGTTCTCGGGTTGCAAAATGTCAGAGGCCAGTGGCCCTGTCCACCCGATTGCCGATGGCGCGCCCCGCATCCGACACCTCGATCGGTCTCGGCATAGGCTACTCGTCTCCGGCCGGTTTGCCGTCTCCCTGTCTGCCCGCGACCTCCTGACGCTTCATGATCCGCTCGCGGCCGGAAACGCCCAGCAGCTCGGCGATCCGCCAGATGGCGTCGTCCTCGAGCTCGCTGCGTTCCCCGTCCGCATAGACGATCTCCCACAATAGCCCGACGAGATCCACCCGCTGGTCTTCCGACAGTTGCCGCTTCAGCTCGGAGGTGAACTGGAAGAAGTCGATCGCTTCGTTGGCGGCAGCCGTTCCTGCTTCCACCAGGTCGTCGAGTTCCCCTTTGTCCAGGCCGTAGAGTGTGCGGAACCGCTCGCGGAGTGCTGCGCGCTCCGTGTCGAGTACCCGGCCGTCCGATTCCATGACCTGGATGCATAGTGCCATCACGGCCAGGCGCGGATCGCCGGGGGCAAAGGTCTTCTTTTCGCCGCCTGAAAGGCCGGAGAGAAAACGCTGCAATCGATCTAACATGTCGCCCCTTACGTCACGCACTGTGGCTGCGTATATCCAAAGTGGTCGCAAACCGGGAGATCTGCGACACGCGCTTTCCAAGCCTATACGGCAAATACTTCCAAGTGATTGTCGGAAGCATCCGCCCTAGAAAAGGCGAAAGCTGCTGCTGCCGTTGCTCGACGCCCGCTGGCTTTCATTCTTGACCCCGGGATCATCAGGAAGCCCGCCGAAGAACGGCTTCGGCTCGTCCTGCGGCGACACCGGCGAGACTGGCGATTTCGCCGGGGAGGCCGGCTTTTCCGGCTCACTTTCGGCGGCCCGCCTGATTTCGATCGGATCCGGCACGCGAGTGGCCGGCTGTTCCGGCTCGGTCGGTCGGTCCTTCGGGCGGCGGTCGGGTATGGCGACCGGCGGGAGCGTGCGGATTGCCTCCTCGGCGGGGTTGGCGGCGCCTTCTTCCACAGGCCCCTGCCACTCGCTGACCGGCGTCTTCCACTCGAAGGCATCCAGCTTACCCGTCACCGGTGACACCGGCAGCCATTCCGGCGAGGTGATGCCGTCCGCCGTCCAAGCCGGATCGCGCGGCGCCTTCAACGCCTGGTTCATCCAGTGTCGGATGCGGCCCTGATCGCCTGTCTCCGCATCCTCGATATCGGCAAGGAGAAGATAGGCGCGCTCGCTCGGCGCCAGCCGCGCGGCCGCTTCCGCCTTTGCCCGCGCGACGGCAAATTCGCGTGCGTCCAGTGCAGCCTGCGCCACCGCAAACAGCGTCTCCGCGTTGTTCGGGTGCAGTGCCTCCAGCTTCTGGGCGCGCTTGTAGCGGTCGAGCGCTGAATCGCCGGCGCGGGAATGGATGAACAGGCGCGCCACGTCCGGATGCGGCGTCGCCTTCCAGAGGCGTTCGAGAATGTGGGAGGCCTTGCGCAGGTTGCCTTCGCGCAGATAGGCCTTGGCGGCGATCAGGCCCGCGGGAATGAACGTCTCGTCGATCTTCAGGGCAGCCTGCGCATCGTCCCTTGCCCCCTTGGGATCGGTTTCGCTTTCCAGCTTTGCGCCGGCGCGGGCCGTCAGGATCACCATCTTGCGCCGATCGAGCTGCTTGCGCTCTTCCGGCGAGGCCGCCTTGTGCTGGTCCAGCAGTTTCAGGGCGTGGTCCCACTCGCCGGTCTGCGAGCGATGCTCGAGAACCGCATCGGCGGCCCAGGGAAGCTGCGGCGCATTTTCGGCGGCGCGCTCGGCATATTGCCGCGCGGCCTCCACAGCACCCAGGCGACGTGCTTCCAGGTACAGCCCGCGCAGTCCCAGTTCTCGCGTTTCCGGATCGTCGGCCATTAGCTCGAACTTCCGCCGCGCATCGTCGTGATGCCCCTCGATGAGGGCCGCCTGCGCTTCGAGGAGATGGACGAGCGGCTCCTGGTCGGCGTTGATGAGGCCCTTGGTCCGGGCCAGCATCTTGCGGGCGGAGGCCGCGTCGCCTGCCCCCGCCGCGATCAGCCCGGTCGACAGAGCCTGATAGCCGCGGTCGCGCTTGCGGGCGCGGAAATGGCGTTGGAGCGCGTAGGGCGAGGTCAGCACCACGCGCAGCACCCACCACGTGAGAAGGATGGCCGCGATTACGGAAACGGCTATGGTCGCCGCCACCATCAGACTCATCGCAATGCGCTGGCCCTGCCAAATGATCGAAAGTTCGCCGGGCCGGTCGGCGAGCCAGGCAAAGCCTGCGCCGAGTGCCAGGACGATCAGAACGAAGAAGAGCAATCTTGTCATTTTCGCCTCGCCCCTCAGTTCTGGTTGCCGCTCTGCGTCATGGCGCCGGATACGATGGCGCCGACGCTCTCTTCGACTGTGATGCGCTGGTCCAGCGCCGTTTTGAAGTCCGCGCCGGCGTTGCGGGCGACTTCGGGCAGAGTCTGCCATTCGATCTGCGCGCCTTTAAAGTCGCCGTTCTGCAGCTTGTTCTCGATCCGCGCGACGATGGCCTCGGGCGTGTCGCCCTCGACGCTGCCGACGGGGCGCACCGTGATTGCGGAAGATGCGCTGGCCATCAGTCGCGCGACGATGCCCTGATCGCCGGTCGGCTGATGCACCGCCTCGATCATCCGATCGGCGATCGGCTGGAAGTCGCGAACGAGATCGGAGCGGGACTGCACTCCGGTAGCGGCCTGCGCCCGAAGCGTGGCGGCCGACGGGTCGTCGGGCGAGACGCTGACATAGGCTTCGAGCTCGGCCAGATAGGGGCCGCCGCGATCGATCGCCGTCTTCAAGGCGGTCGCTGCCACGGCACGTGCCATCGCCACGTCGCTGCGCGGCTCGGCAAGCTTCTGCTCCGCAGCGTCGATCCGCTGGCCCAGCTGTGCCGAGCGATCGGCAGCGGCGCGCTCGGCTGTCGCCGCCTGCTCACGCAGCGCGGCCATGTCCGAGCTCAACTTGGCAACGGTCGCCTCCAGCGTCGCGATCGACTGCTGGGCCTCCTCGCCGAGTGTTGCGCCGGCGGGATTGTCCGTCGCCGTCCGTTCTAGCGCGGACAAGCGCGTCTCGATGGGCTGAAGGTCGGCGGCAGCCGAACTTGCGGAGGACTGCAGAGCTGCTAGGCGCGACTTCAGCGTTTCGACCTCGGCCTTGACCGCCGTCATGTCTCCGCCGTTCCGTCCCTCCGGCCCAAGTGCCGGGAGGTATCCGCCATATTGCAGGGCGCCGGCGCCTGCGAGCGCCACCAGGCCACCGACGATGGCCGCGGCAAGGGCCCCAGATTTTCCGGCCCGGTGCTCGGGCTTGGGGGGCTCATCGAAACGAGGCTGCGAGAAGGTTTCCGCCGTGGTGTCACGAGCAGAGGAATGCGAGGCGGGGGAAGAATCTTCGGCCGGCGCCCCCGCGGCCGCCGGAACGGGCTCATCCGCCGCGGTGGAGGACGCCGTGTGATCGGCCGGTTGCACGTCGGAAGGCATATCCGGCTGGATTGCCTCCTTTGCCTCTTCCGTTGACGGTGACGCTTCGAGGTCGATGGTCACGGGCGGCTCGCCTGCCTTCTTTCGGCGTGTCGGCTTTTCCGGTTCCATGACGGCCTCCTTGTTTTGCAATGCGATAGGTAAAACTAGTAAGGGAAGGTGGCGAGGGAAAGCCCCTCCTTCGATTTAAGCGGCCATCGATCGGCGGAAGCGGTCCGAGTACAACTCTCAGAGCAGGTCCAGCAGGGCTTCTTCGGTCGGCATCGCCGCCACGACGACGGAATTCGAAAAACGTTCCGGCACCACGGAAGCGACGTTGCGGCTGATACAGAGGAACAGCGTGTTTTCGAGGCTGTCCAGATGCTCGCTCACGAGCGGCAGTTCGAAGAAGTGCCGCGCCGCCTCGCGCGAATAGAGAAGCACGGCATCGGCATGTTCGTCGATAATCAGTGGACGCAATTCCGTTCGTTTCGGGCGCACCGCTTCCATGCGGTAGCATTCGGCGACATCATAGATAACCTCCTCCGCATCCAGGCGCTTTTCGAATTGCCTGGAACGGGGCACACCTGCCAGATAAAGCAGCGGATCGGCCGGCACGCCGTATTGCTGGCGGTGGGAGACGATCAGGTCTGCGAGGCTGTTTCCGTCGCTGCCTTCCGAGGCAAGAACGGTGCGGAAGCCTGCTTCGTTCGCCGCTCGCGCGGTTGCGCGGCCGACTGCGAAAACGGTGGTCAGCAGGTGCCGGTCGATATCGGGTCCTATGGACCGAAGCACCCTTGCGGCCTCCGCGCTCGTGATCGCGATCGCCGAATGCTGCCGACACAGGCCGGCCATTGCCGCCTGTGTGTCGTGCACCGGCTTTGCCAGCGCGACGACAGCCGGCGCGTGGCCAAGGGCTGCAAGTTTCGCGGCGGTCCGTTCTGCCGAAGCCTGCGGTCGAACGACGAGAACGCGCATCAGCGCCACCCGTCGAAGAACGACGTGCCGGCCGTTTCACGGACGGCATGGCCCGCCTTTTCGCCGAGTTCGGCGGCGTCCGTTGCCATCCCCTCGCTCTGCGCTTCGTGGAAACGCGAGCCGTCGGGCGTCAGGATCATGCCGCGGAAGCGGAGGCGTCCGCCCTCGCAGAGGGCATATCCGGCGATCGGCGTCCGACAGGAGCCGTCGAGCACGGCAAGGAAGGCGCGTTCGCACGTTACGGCGTCGCTCGTCGCCCGGTCGTTGATCGCAGCCAGCAGATCGCCGATCCGGCGGTCGCCGATCCGCGCCTCGACGCAGATTGCGCCTTGCGCGGGGGCGGGCAGGAACATGTCGGTTTCGAGGATTTGCGTGGCGACGTCCTGCTTGCCGATCCGTTTCAGGCCGGCATAGGCGAGCAGCGTGGCGTCCGCTTGCCCTTCGGCGAGCTTGCGCAAGCGCGTATCGACCTGGCCACGGAACGTCACCACGTTGATGTCCGGCCGCAGCTTGCGGATCTGCGCCTGCCGCCGCAGCGATGCGGAGCCGACTGTCGCGCCGTAGGGAAGGTCGGGAAGCTTTGCCGCCGTCCGGCCCACGAAGGCGTCGCGGGGGTCCTCGCGGGGCAGGAAGGCTGCGAGCTCCAGGCCCTCCGGCAGGCGTGTCGACATGTCCTTGGAGGAATGCACGGCGAAGTCCAGGTCGCCGGAAAACAGCTGCGCCTCGATCTCCTCGGTAAACAGCCCCTTGCCGCCGATTTCCGACAGCGCCCGGTCGGTGATGCGGTCGCCCTTCGTGGAGAGCACGACGATCTCGAACATCTCCTCGGGCAGGCCGTGCGCCGCCATCAGGCGCGCGCGCGTCTCGTGCGCCTGTGCCAGTGCGAGCGGGCTGCCGCGCGTGCCGATCCTGAAAGGTTTTGTTTGCATCCGCCTTGATCCGTTGTTACCGGAAGCTCTCGTAACCGGCTTTTACCACCATCGCAATGAAACAGCGTGCTTCATGTCGTCCCACCTGACCATCCTTGGCATTGAAACGAGCTGCGACGAAACGGCCGCCGCCGTCGTCGTGCGCGATGAGGCCGGGCAGGGGACGATTCTCGGCGATGTCGTGCTCAGCCAGCTGGACGAACACAGCGCCTATGGCGGGGTCGTTCCGGAAATTGCGGCGCGCGCCCATGTGGAAGCACTGGACGATCTGATCCTTCAGGCGCTTGCGAAAGCGAACATGACGCTGGCCGACATCGACGCTATTGCCGCGACCAGCGGGCCGGGACTTATCGGCGGTCTCATCGTCGGTCTGATGACGGGAAAAGCGATCGCGCGCGCCACTGCAAAGCCGCTCTATGCCGTCAACCATCTCGAAGGACATGCGCTGACGGCGCGCCTTACCGACAAGCTGGATTTCCCCTATCTGATGCTGCTCGTGTCGGGCGGGCATACGCAGCTCGTGCTGGTGCGCGGCGTGGGTGAATATGAGCGCTGGGGAACGACCATCGACGATGCGCTCGGCGAGGCTTTCGACAAGACGGCCAAGCTTCTGGGCCTTCCCTATCCCGGTGGACCCGCGGTGGAACGGGCGGCCGCATCCGGCAATGCGGACCGCTTCACCTTTCCGAGGCCGCTGGTCGGTGAAAAGCGGCTGGATTTCTCCTTTTCGGGACTGAAGACCGCCGTTCGCCAGGCGGCGCAGTCGATCGAGCCGGTTTCCGAGCAGGACGTGGCAGATATCTGCGCGTCGTTCCAGAAGGCCGTCTCCCGCACGTTGCAGGACAGGATCGGACGCGGCCTGGAGCGCTTCCGACAGGAATTTCCCGACGCCTCGCAGCCGGCGCTGGTGGTTGCAGGCGGCGTCGCCGCAAACAAGGTTCTGCGCGCGACATTGCAGGAGCTTTGCGATCGCAACCGCTTCCGCTTCGTCGCGCCGCCGCTCGCTCTTTGCACCGACAACGCGGCGATGATCGCCTGGGCCGGCCTTGAGCGCATGGCCGCGGGCCTTGCGGCAGACGAATTGTCGGTGTCTCCTCGCTCGCGCTGGCCGCTCGACGCCGATGCTGCTGCCATTCTCGGCTCCGGCAAGAGGGGAGCCAAGGCATGAGGACGAACCCGCATGTCGTGGTTGTCGGTGCCGGTGCTTTCGGCACGGCCCTTGCCACAGTGGTGGCGCAGACGGGGGATGTTCCCGTTGCCCTGCTAGCACGGCGTGACGAGACCGTGCGCGAGATCCGCGACACAAGGCGCAACGAAACCGTTCTGCCGGGCATCGCATTGTCGGCGTCGCTTGCCGTTACGACCGATCCGGCCGTCCTGAGGCAGGCGCCGGTCGTTCTTTTCGCCATGCCGTCGCAGGTGCAGCGCGAGGCTGCGCGCGAGCTCGCCTCATTTCTTGCCGACGGGGCTTCGGTCGTCATCTGCGCCAAGGGGATGGAGAAGGCAAGCGGTCGCCTTCTGACCGACGTTCTGGAAGAGGAACTGCCGAGGCAGCATGTCGCGGTTCTTTCCGGACCCGGCTTTGCGGCCGATATTGCCCGCGGGCTGCCGACGGCCATGGTCGTCGCAGCGGCGACGATGGAGAAGGCCGCCGAACTTGCGCGCGTCCTTTCCGGCCCGACCTTCCGACTGTATCCGTCCGCCGACCGGATCGGCGTGCAGCTCGGCGGGGCGTTGAAGAACGTGCTTGCGATCGCCTGCGGCATCGTCGAGGGCGCCGGGCTCGGCGATTCCGCCCGCGCCGCGCTGATTTCGCGGGGCCTTGCGGAGATGTCGCGCTTCGTCGCCGCGCATGACGGCGACGCGGCCACGGTGACGGGCCTGTCGGGGCTCGGCGATCTTGTTCTCACCGGCACCAGCCACCAATCGCGCAACCTGCGCTTCGGCATCGCGCTCGGGCGGCAGGGCAATGCCGATGGCTGGTCGGGCGACCTCGTCGAAGGCGCCTTTGCCGCCGGCGTCGCCTCGCAGGTGGCCACCGAGCGCAAGATCGACATGCCGATCACCGATGCGGTCGCCGCCATCATCGACGGCAAGCTGGATCTGCCGACGGCGATCGGGAAACTGATGACCCGACCCATTACCCAGGAATTCAAAGAGAAAGGATAAGTCGTGCTGTTTGCCATCCTCTGCACCGACAAGCCTGGCGCACTGCAGCTGCGTCTCGACACCCGCCCCGAACATGTGGCGCATCTCAACAGGCTGAACGAAGAGGACAAGCTTGCCTTCGCCGGTCCCTTTCTCGACGCCGACGGCAAGCCCAATGGCAGCCTCGTGGTGGTGAAGGCCGACAGCATCGAGGCGGCCCGGGCGCTGGCCGAAGCCGATCCCTACGCCAAGGCCGGGCTGTTCGCCACGGTGGACGTAAAGCCGTGGAACTGGGTCTTCAACAATCCGGAGGCCTGACGTCGATGGCATACTGGCTATACAAGTCCGAGCCCTTCAAATGGTCTTGGCAGATGCAGAAGGATGCCGGCGAGAAGGGCACCGAATGGAACGGCGTGCGCAACTATCTTGCGCGCAACAACATGAGGGCCATGAAGATCGGCGACAAGGGGTTCTTCTATCACTCCAACGAGGGCCTTGATATCGTCGGCATCACCGAGGTCTGCGCGCTTTCGCATCCCGATTCGACGGCGGATGACGATCCCCGCTGGGACTGCGTCGACATCCGCGCCGTCTGCGACATGCCGAAGCCGGTCTCGCTGAAGGAGATCAAGGCCAATCCCAAGCTCCACAACATGTCGTTGGTCACCTCCATGCGGCTGTCCGTCCAGCCCGTGACGGAGGAGGAATGGATCGAGGTCTGCCGCATGGGCGGGCTGGAAAATCCGCCTCGCTGATCCTCGTGAAGACCGATCCCGAACGCTTCATTGTCGATAATACCGCGATCCTGTCGCCCCCGCACGTGCCGGAAATCAGGCTGCGGCTTGCGTCCGAGGCGCATGACCTCTGGCTGAAGACGGAAGAGGAACTCGAGGAGATCGGCCTGCCGCCGCCGTTCTGGGCCTTCGCCTGGGCCGGCGGGCAGGGGCTGGCACGCTACCTCCTGGATCACCCGGAGGTGGTTTCCGGCCGCACGGTGCTGGATTTCGCCAGCGGCTCCGGCCTGGTGGCGATTGCGGCGAAGCGAGCGGGCGCGGCGAACGTGCTGGCGGCGGACATCGATCCATGGAGCTGGACGGCGATCCGCCTCAACGCCCAATTGAACGACGTCGCCGTGCGGACCAGTCTCGAAGACATTGTCGGCGAGGATGAGGGCTGGGACGTCGTCCTGGCCGGCGACGTCTTCTACGACAAGAGTTTCGCAGACGTACTGATCCCCTGGTTTTCCGCGCTTTCGGCGAGGGGAGCCATGGTGCTCGTCGGCGATCCGGGGCGGTCCTACTGTCCGCGGGAAGGTATGGCGCAGCTTTCGACCTATGAGGTTCAGGTGACGCGGGCGCTGGAAGACAGCGAGGTCAAGCGCACGACGGTTTGGCGTTTCCTGCCTCCTGCCGGCTAGAGACTCGGCTGGCGTCAGGTGCTACGTCGAAAGAAGTATTAAGCATACCTCGCGAAGGGCCTTTACAGGCTTTTGTCGAGAAGTTGCGGGCGCTGCCGCAGGACTCGGCTTCCGCGAGGGCCGGATTCAACATCTGGGGAGCGGAATCGGCTGGCCACCAACATGCTGTAGGGAACAAAACCTGAATCAGCTGGAGTCTTCGTTTCGTCTCCGATTCGTTCGCAGACTGTTCCAAACAGGGATCTGCGGACATGCAATCTCCTGAATATCCGCGTGAAATGGCCCGCAAGTCCTAACCTGCCCTTGCTATCTTGCGCTGCGATGGGCATTTGTGTTGCCGGCGACGGGCCACCGTTGCCGGACGATCGATACTCTCCGAGGCAAGCCTTGTCTGCTGCACCGATGATATTGAGCGGCCGCGGTGTCACCGCGGTGCTCGGGCCGACCAACACCGGCAAGACCCATTACGCAATCGAACGCATGGTGGCGCATGAAACGGGCGTGATCGGACTGCCGCTCCGGTTGCTGGCGCGTGAGGTCTATACGCGGCTCGTCGAGAAGGTCGGCCATCACAACGTCGCGCTGGTGACCGGCGAGGAGAAGATCACGCCGCATATGGCCCGCTATTCCGTCTGCACCGTCGAGGCGATGCCGCGCGAGACGCGTGCCGCCTTCGTGGCGATCGACGAGGTGCAGCTTGCAGGCGATCTGGAGCGCGGCCACATCTTCACCGACCGAATCCTGCACCTGCGTGGTCGCGAGGAGACGCTGCTGCTTGGGGCGGCGACGATGAAGCCGATCCTCGAACATCTTCTGCCGGGCATCACCGTGGTCGAGCGCCCGCGGCTTTCGCAGCTTTTCTATGCGGGTTCGAAGAAGATCACCCGCCTGCCGCAGCGAACGGCCATCGTCGCCTTTTCCGCCGACGAGGTATATGCGATCGCCGAATTGATCCGCCGCCAGCGGGGCGGCGCTGCCGTCGTTCTGGGGGCGCTTTCGCCGCGTACCCGCAACGCACAGGTGGGCCTCTACCAGGAGGGCGACGTCGAATACCTGGTTGCGACCGATGCCATCGGCATGGGGCTCAACCTCGACGTGGACCATGTCGCCTTCGCGCAGGATCGCAAGTTCGACGGCTATCAGTACCGCAATCTCAATCCGGGCGAGCTCGGGCAGATCGCAGGTCGTGCCGGCCGCCACATGCGCGACGGGACCTTCGGCGTGACCGGGAGGGTGGATCCTTTCGAGCCGGAACTGGTCGAGCGGATCGAGGCGCACGAGTTCGATCCCGTCCGCGTGCTGCAATGGCGCTCCAAGCGGCTCGATTTTTCGTCGATCGCCAACCTCAAGGCAAGTCTCGATGCGCCGCCGGCGGTCAGCGGGCTGGCGCGTGCGCTGCCGGCCGTCGACCAGCAGGCGCTCGAGCACCTGTCGCGCTATCCCGACGTCAGGGAGATGGCGACGACGCCTGAGCGGGTGGAAAAGCTCTGGGAGGCCTGCGCGCTACCGGACTATCGCCGTATCACGCCGGCGCAGCACGCCGATCTCATCTCTACCCTCTATGCCGATCTCGTTCGACGCGGTACGGTGAACGAGGATTTCCTCGCCGAGCAGGTGCGGCGTGCGGATCGCACCGATGGCGAGATCGACACGCTTTCGGCACGAATCGCGCAGATAAGAACATGGACCTATGTGTCGAATCGCCCCGACTGGTTGGCCGATCCGACACACTGGCAGGAAAAGACGCGGGAAATCGAGGATCGATTGTCCGACGCGTTACATGAAAGGTTGACGAAACGCTTTGTTGATCGCAGGACATCTGTGCTCATGAAGCGCCTGAGAGAGAATGCGATGCTGGAAGCGGAAATCAGTGTGAATGGCGATGTCTTCGTCGAAGGACATCATGTGGGGCAATTGGCCGGTTTCCGGTTCACGCTTGCTTCAGGCACGGAAGGGCCTGACGCGAAGGCGGTGCAGGGTGCGGCCCAGAAGGCGCTCGCCCTCGAATTCGAAGCGCGCGCAGCCAGGCTTCACGCAGCCGGCAATGGCGATCTGGCGATCGGCTCGGATGGTACGGTTCGCTGGCTGGGCGATCCGGTTGCCCGTCTTGCGGCGAGCGAGCATGTCATGCGTCCGCGCGTCATCGTGCTTGCCGACGAGCAGCTGACCGGCAGTGCCCGCGATCACGTCGCAGCGCGTATCGAGCGCTTCGTCAATCACCATATCGCCACCGTGCTCAAGCCGCTCGACGATCTGTCGCGCGCAGAGGACCTGCAGGGCCTTGCCAAGGGCCTGGCGTTCCAGCTCGTCGAGAGCCTCGGCGTTCTTTTCCGACGCGACGTAGCTGACGACGTGAAGTCTCTGGACCAGGAGGCGCGCGCCTCGATCCGCAAGCACGGCATTCGTTTCGGCGCCTATCACATTTTCATGCCGGCGCTTCTGAAGCCGGCTCCGGCCGAGCTGATCACCCTGCTCTGGGCGCTAAAGAACGACGGCCTGGACAAGCCGGGATACGGGGAACTCATCCCAGCGCTGGCGGCCGGGCGCACGTCCATCGTCACAGATCCAAGCTTTGAACGGGCCTTCTACAAGCTTGCGGGCTTCCGCTTCCTCGGCAAGCGCGCCGTGCGCATCGACATTCTCGAGCGGCTTGCAGACATCATCCGGCCGCTGCTGCAGTGGAAGCCGGGCACAACGCCACGCCCGGAAGGCGCCTATGACGGCCGCCGCTTTACGGCGACCACGTCGATGCTCTCCATTCTCGGCGCGACGCCGGACGACATGGAAGAAATCCTGAAAGGGCTCGGCTATCGCGCCGATAGCGTCAAGGCGGAAGAAGCCGCTGCTTTCCTCGGTGCGGAGGATGCGAAGATCGCAGCAAAGCCCGAGGCCGAAGTCGCGGCAGAAGCATCTGTCGAGGAGGCCGCGGCGTCGGTGGACGATGCCGACGCGGAAGGCGAGACTGCCGCCGCCGGAGATGCTGCGACCGTAGCCGAGGCTGCCGAAAGCCAGGCATCGGATGCTGCCGTGTCCGAGGAAGTGCCGGCTGCCGCCCAATCTCCGTCGGAAACGGCGCCGGCCACGGACGAAACGCCGGCGGAAGTGCGCCCGGTTCTGCTGTGGCGTCCGGGCGGTCGTAGCGACAATGCGCGCCAGGGGCAGCGCAATCATGGCCAGCGCAACCATTCACAGAGCAGCCAGGGTCAGGACGATCGTCGCGGCGAGCGCGGACAGAAACAGGGTGGCGGGCGTCGCGATGGTGAACGTCGTGACGGCGACCGCCGGGACGGGCCCCGCCAGGGCGGGCGTCCCGAATTCGCCAAGGGGCGCGACGGAAAGCCGCAGGGCGGCAGGCCGGAGCGCAACGACCGTCCGCAGCGGGACGATCGTGGCAGCAAGCCCGTCAAGTTCGAGGCGCGCCCGCCGCGCAAGGAGAAGCCGATCGATCCGGATTCGCCCTTCGCCAAGCTGGCCGCTCTCAAGGAGCAGATGAAGAAGTAACGGCATGACGGATGGGCGCGGACAGCCATCGGATCGACCGGAGCCGGCCCAGGGCCGCCAGCGGATCGACAAGTGGCTGTTCTTCGCCCGCCTGCGAAAATCCCGCTCGCTCGCCGCGAAGTCGGTGGAGCAGGGAGACGTCTCGGTGAACGGGCAACCGGTCCGGCAATCGTCGTTCAATGTCAAGGTCGGCGACACGATCATCCTGTCGCTCGACCGTCGTGATCTGGTGGTGAAGGTGCTCCTGCCGGGCGTGCGCCGCGGCCCCTACGAGGAAGCCCGCACGCTCTATGAGGACCAGACACCGCCGCCGCTGCCGCGCGACGAGCGCAACCCTTTCGAACAGGTGACTCGGGAGCGTGGCGCCGGCCGCCCGACGAAGCGGGAGCGGCGTGAAACCGATGCGCTACGTGGGCGTTTCGATCCGCCGGACGATTAGAAAACTGTCCCGCAAGCGGTCGATTTCACGGATGGTTTATTCTTGCAAACACGTGCCAAAGCCTTTACGTCCACAACAGAAACGGAGGTTGCCGGGCGCCATTTTCGGCCCTGTTTCCCCGTTTTCCGCCGGGGTCTGCCGGCAGAGGTGACGGTCGCCCGCCCTCGGTGAAGGAAATTCGCTGGAGTTATTCATGACGTACGTCGTGACCGACAATTGCATTCGCTGCAAGTATACGGATTGTGTCGAGGTCTGCCCGGTGGACTGTTTCTATGAGGGCGAGAACTTCCTCGTCATCCATCCGGACGAATGCATCGATTGCGGCGTGTGCGAGCCGGAGTGTCCGGCAGAGGCCATCAAGCCGGATACCGAGCCAGGGCTCGACAAGTGGTTGAAGATCAACGCGGAATTCGCACAGATCTGGCCGAACATCACGGTCAAGAAGGATGCGATGGCCGAAGCCAAGGCCTATGACGGCGAGGAAGGAAAGTACGAGAAGTACTTTTCCACCGAACCCGGCCAGGGCGACTGATCCGGCCGCAAGCGCCGGCAGGCGACGTTCGAATTGGGGAAAACGCGATGAGCCAGCCCGAAAGTGATAGGGCAGGCTTGATGACCCATGCGAAGCAAATTATTGATTTCCGCACTTTTTTGTGGTAGGGTCGCCATACTGATCCACGTTAAGGCACTTGGTGTGCCCGAACACCACCACGAAAGCAAACGATCCCAAAGGCGCCGCTCACCTTCATAAGCCACGTCAGCGTTGCTGTTTCGTGTTCGCGCCGCCACTTTCGTTTGTGCCTTGTTGGCCGGACCAGGAATGGTGTCACTCCGACGGTGTCTCCGTCTTTCCCGGGCCTTCTTGACCCGGCCCCGGCTATGCCGGGAGCGTTACAGGGAGTATTTGAATAGAATGACGATCCAGCAGAAGAAATCTTCCACGCGTCAGGGTTTCAAGACCGGTGAATCCATCGTTTATCCGGCTCACGGTGTCGGCCAGATCGTCGCCATCGAAGAGCAGGAAGTCGCCGGCATGAAGCTCGAGCTTTTTGTCATCGACTTCGAAAAGGACAAGATGCGCCTGAAGGTTCCGGTCGCCAAGGCCGTTTCCATCGGCATGCGCAAGCTCTCCGAGACCGATTTCGTCGACCGCGCGTTGAAGGTTGTCCAGGGCAAGGCCCGCGTGAAGCGCACCATGTGGTCGCGGCGCGCGCAGGAATACGATGCCAAGATCAATTCCGGCGACCTGATCTCGATCGCAGAAGTCGTGCGCGACCTCTACCGTGCCGAGAACCAGCCTGAGCAATCCTATTCCGAGCGTCAGCTCTACGAAGCTGCCCTTGACCGCATGGCGCGCGAAATCGCCGCCGTCAACAAGATGTCGGAAACCGAGGCCGTTCGTCTCGTAGAGGCCAACCTGAACAAGGGGCCGAAGCGCGGCAAGGTCCTCGAAGACGACGACGCACAGGACGAAGCCGCCTAAGGGCGCTCCCATCCGCTTCATCATTCAACCCGGCTGGCCCTCCAGCCGGGTTTTTTATTGGAACTTTTTTGCACCGCACGAATTCAGGTCGAATGACAATTCGTGCTGGCACGTCTGTTTCTTTGCGGCAGTTCAATCTTGCCCGCTCTTTCGTCCAGATATCGAAAGGATCGACAAGCCGGGAGAAGGCTATACCGGCTATAAGATTTCACCACTCGCTCAGCGCCTACGAGCAGTGTAACATGCCTTGCAGGTGACAGATCCAAGGGAGATTTCTCCTCCAAGGCCTTCGGTCTTCGCATCCCGCAGGAGGGGCGCCCAGCGAAGATCCCGCAGACGCATGCATTGTCAGGTGAATACCGCGGTCGGGTTGATCGTGGATCCTTTCAATCCCGGCTCAGGGGAGACGCCAATGGCTACCACCGCCGCAGATCGTCGCATGATCAAGATCGCCATGTCCGCACCCTATCTGGAGCGTGACGAAGAGCAGGCTCTCGCTGTGGCGTGGCGGAAGGATCACGATCAGGAAGCGCGAAACCGGATCGCGATGGCGCACATGCGCCTCGTCATTTCGATCGCGGCGCGCTTCCGCAATTTCGGTCTGCCCTTCAACGATCTCCTGCAAGAGGGATATATCGGCCTTCTGGAGGCTGCGGCCCGTTTCGAGCCGGAACGGGAGGTGCGGTTCTCGACCTATGCCACCTGGTGGATCCGTGCGTCGATCCAGGACTATGTGCTGCGCAACTGGTCGATCGTGCGCGGCGGCACCAGTTCGGCACAGAAGGCGCTGTTCTTCAATTTGCGGCGGCTGCGCGCGCGCATCGCCCGTGGTGACGTGAACCTGACGTCGGAGACGATCTACAACGAGATTGCGGGCGCGCTGAAGGTGAGTACTGCCGACGTGCGCAACATGGACGCGCGGCTGGCATCGTCGGACGTTTCCCTGCAGGCGCCGGTTTCCGGCGGCGAGGAGGGCGGTGCGAGCCACCAGGACTTCCTCGCCAGCGATGCGCCGCTGCCTGACGAGGAGGTCACGGAGATGATCGACGGCGAACGCCGGCGGGCTTGGCTGCAACGGGCGCTGTCACGGCTCAACGAGCGCGAGATGAAGATCATCCGCGCCCGACGGCTGGCAGACAGCAGCTCGACACTGGAAGAACTCGGTGCCGACCTCGGCATATCCAAGGAGCGGGTTCGCCAGATCGAGAACCGTGCAATGGAGAAGCTCAAGATCGCGCTCTGCGAGGCCTCGCCGGCCTTCGCCTGAGCAGGCTGCCTTCTTTCTGCCGACGGATTCTACCGTGACCGCTGCCGGCGCGGAGGCGCGCCGTCATACCGCGGCGCTGATCAGCGCAGGTAGGATCACGTTCCCCCGGACGCTCCGCCTTCGGCAGCGGCCTGGGCTGCGGCGTCGGCCTGGCGCTTGTAGAGCGCCGCCGCCGCCGCTTCCTTTTCCTCCCCGCCGACCTGGAAGGTGGGCTGGGCGAACGAGATGTCGTTTTCCGCAAAGGCCTGCGTGATCATCGTGTAGGCACGGCGCCTTATCGCCGTCTGCTCGCCTGTCGGTCGTGCGGTAAAGCCGAAGCTGATCTCGATTCCAAACTCGCCGATCTGCTCGACGCCCTTCAACTTCAAAGGCTTGATGAAGTGCGGTCCGAGTTCCGGATCCTCCAGCAGTTGTTTGCCGATCTCCTTGGCAATCTTGCCGACTTTGTTGATGTCGGTCTTGAACGGCACGCGGATGCGGAACTTGTCGACCACCCAGTCGCGGCTACCGTTGCGGATGGCGCCCAACTCGCCAAAGGGGACGGTGAAGACCGAACCACGGTGGTGCCTGAGGCGGATAGAGCGCAGGCTGAAGGATTCCACCACGCCGTTATAGCTGCCGCTTTCGATCCATTCGCCCACGCGGAAGGCGTCGTCCATCAGGTAGAAAACGCCGCTGACGATATCCTTGACGAGGGTCTGCGAGCCGAAACCGATGGCCACGCCGAAAATGCCGGCGCCTGCGATGATGGGACCGATCTGGACGCCCATTTCGGCAAGCACGGTCATGGCGGCAACGCAGATGAGGACGGCTGCCAGCGCGTTGCGGAAGATCGGCAGCAGCGTGCGCAGGCGTGCGCGCCGGGCGGCCACGTCAGGAGCGAGGCCGACGTCGCTCTCGGCGGAAGGCAGCCTGCTGTCAATGTAGGATTTGGCAAGCTGCCAGGCCAAATCGGCGATCAGCAGGATGATGACGCTCTTGAACAGCCCATAGATCAGTGTCTGGAGAAACGGATTGTCGCGCGCGATGACGTTCGGATTGTAGCGCCAGACAAGGCCGAGCCAGCCGAGCGCGAGCAGGATGATGATGGCCCGGACGCCTCTGACAAGCAGGACCATGCGCGGCGAGTTGACGGCGTTTTCGCTCCAGCGCGTCAGAGCAAAGGCGCTGGTGACGCGTTCCGCGCCCAAAAGGATCCTGGGAAGGACGACTGCGTAGATGCCGATCCAGAAGAAACCGCTGAGATTGACGCACCAAAGCAGCCACAGGGCTGCAAGATACAGGGACGCGACGATGTTGCCGGTGCGCGTCGGCGGATTGCCCTTCCGATCAAACGGCCGGTGCCAGATCGTTTCCAGGGCGACGAGGAATAGCGCCAGCGAAAAAAGGTAGACGATCACTGCGCGCGCATCGGGATTGACGCCCAGCGGACGGCACATGGACCAGATCGCGATGCCGATGGCAAGAACGGCGGCGAAGATCCGGATGCGGCTGTAGTGAAAACGCGAGGTACCGCCAACATCCATCGAAATGCGGCAGAACCCCATGGCAAGCCGATAAGCGATGATCGATAGCAGGGAATAGAGCACGACGACGCGCAGCAGCGGCGGCCAATTGACGGCAAAGAAGATGAACGCCGATGCCACGGTGAACACGATCAGCGGACCGAATTGCGCGTAGGCCTGCGCCAGAGCGGGGCTTTCGAACTTTGTCCTGTGCAGCGTCCGGCGAAACAGCCACTCGAATGCCGCGCCGACACAGACGATTCCGAGCAGAAGGATGGCGGCGGGAGCAAATCCGTGTTCGCTTGCCTGCTGGCGAACGCGGGCAGCCGCATTCGCGATCTCCGACGGAACGGTCGGAACGGCGGCACGCAAGGCATGAAAACGGGAGCGGGCCTGCGCCTCAATGTCCTCGACCGCAAGCGTGGCCTCCTGCTCGGCCGTTTCCAGCCTCGTAGCCGGCTTGTTTTGTAGCCAGGTCTTCACCTCGGGGTCATCCAGCAGCTTCAGAAGCTGGGCGACCTTTTCGGGGGGCGGGGCAACGGCAGGTGCATTGCCGGCAGAGCTGGACTGCGCCATCACCGGGATCGCGCCAAGCACCATGAGACAAAAGAGGAGCGAGGACAGAAATGCTGGCAACTTCGACATGAAACCCTGCCCCTTCGACTAACTTACGGAAAGTCACTCTGCCTGCCGCGTCTTGCGAGCGGGAGTATTTAACTAGCATTTACGGGGGGAAAGCCGGAAGACGCAATCGAGGTACCGGCTAAACTGATTGGCGAGCGCCGAAGCGCTCGCGGCTATTCGGTAATGATCTTCACCTTGTCGCCGGGCTTGACGGTGCTCGTCGCGGTCAGGGCGTTGATGAGGCGGAACAGGTCGAGTTTGCGGTCCGTTCCCATCATCCGGGCGGCCAGGGACGCAACGGTATCGCCCGGTCGCGCGGTGACGATGCGCACGCGCAGTGGCTTCAGCGACGCCACTTCCTGCGCTGTCAACTGGCGGAAGGAACCGCGCAGCACGTTTGCTGTCGGCTCCAGCGCCGGCGAGCCCTGCGGGACTGCCGTGAGGAAGCGGTAGATCTGGTCGCCGATACGGATCACGGTGACATCGAACTCCCAGCGATCCGCCGCCGCGCGCGCTGTCGCGGCCTCCAGTCCGTTCACCGAGATCGGCCGGATCGTCTCTGGTTTCAGGCCGGTGACCCAGCCGCTGGAGATGTAGTTCACCAAGCTCTGGCGCTGGTTGTCGGCGACGCCGTCGAAGCGGATGGCAATGTCCCCGGGACCGGTCGCAAGCACCGCATCCGCCTTGTTGTCGATCTGGAAGCCCTGGGGCACGTCGAAGCGGATGCCGAGCTTTCCGTGCAGGAAGGTCTGGCCGCGGACATACCCCTCCTGAGGGCTGTCGCCGTAGAGCAGGCCGTCGATGCCGGCAAGGTAGTAATCCCGGCCGCGGTCGCCCACCGAACCCTCAGCGCCAAAGGCGCGCGCATGGCGTCGCGCCAGCTCGACGCGCTGGGGGGCGTTCGGGTGGCTGGAAAGGAAGTCGAGGCTCTGGTCCGATTCCGGATCGACGGACGTGAACTGGCCGTAAGCCGCCATGCTGTCGAGGAAGCGCGCGGCCGCATAGGGGTCGTAGCCAGCTTCGCCGAGCATACGCACCCCGATGACGTCGGCCTGAAGTTCCTGGTTGCGCGAGAAGGCGGCAAGCCGCAGTTTACCCCGGGCGAGCGCCTGCTTGCCGGCGATGTTGCTGGAAAGTACCTCGGCCACAACCCGGCTGGCAATGACTTCGGCTTCTTCCTTCTTCTGCCGCTCGATGCCGTGATTGGCTGTGACGTGGGCCATCTCGTGCGAGAGGACCGCAGCGACTTCGGAGGCGTCGTTCGCGAGCGCCAGCAGCCCGCGCGTGACATAGAGATAGCCGCCCGGAAGCGCGAAGGCGTTGATCGCCGGCGAATTCAGGATCGTGATGCGGTAGGACTGGTTCGGGTTCTCCGACACCGCCGTCAGCGCGCCGGCAATGCGCGCGACAAGGCGCTCGGTCTTGGCGTCCTTGTACTCGCCGCCATAGCTCGCGACGATGCGCGGATGTTCGCGCGCGCCCATGGCCGCGCGGGGATCATTTTTCTGGACCTCGTCGACGATCTGCGGGTTGGACGACGGCGCCACCGTCGGCTCGTAGGTCTGCTCGAGCGCCGACTGGCAGGCGGTCAGAAGGCCGGCGAGCAAAAGCACCAGCCCGGCGCGTGTGGCCGCCGACCTGCGTTTCCTACCCTGCACTGCGTGCCGAACCTCGCCCAGCATTCGCCCCATGCCCTTTCGCAAGCACTGTCTATTCCAGAAAGCAGTTCGCGCTTCGACATTCGGACCGTAACCGATTCGACGTCGAAGAACCTCGTCTGTTCGGAATGATTTACGGCTGTCCGACATATCGGGCGCTGGCCCGATCGATCCTGTCCGGACCCTTAGCCGAGAGATAGACGCCACGCCCCTTGCCGGCAACTCCCGATTCCAGAATCGCCTTCCGATGTGGCTGCGGTGACACAGCGGGGCGTCCAAAATAAGGCAACGGCGTCGAAAACCATTATCTATCAATGCCGAGGAAGTCGTTGAGCGCCGGCAACCGGCGATGCGCAAGGAAGGTTTCGAGGGGGGCGACGAGGGCAATCGAGCCGCGGTCGATGAACATCGCCCGGTCGGCCAGGCGCTGCACGTCGTCGAGTTGATGGGTGATGAAGAGCAGCGTGCTGTTCGTCTCTGCGCGCAATTGCGCAAGCAGCGCGGCCATGTCGGCGCGCATGGCCGGGTCCAGGGCGGCAAACGGCTCGTCGAGGAGCAGGATGGGCCGCCGGCGCACGAGCGCGCGTGCGAGCGCGACCCTTTGCCGCTCCCCGCCGGAAAGCTGCGCGGGTTTGCGCTGCCCAAACCCGCCAAGGCCGACGCGGGACAGGGCCTCGTCCACGCGGCCGCGGCCACCGGCGTCCAGGCGTAAAGACGGATCGATGCCGAGTCCCACGTTCTGTTCAACCGTCAGATGAGCGAAGAGATTGTTCTCCTGAAAGACGATCGAAACGGGGCGTTCCGCGGGGTCGCGATCGCCCATGTCCTTGCCGAAGACCTCGACGCTGCCGGACCGGATCGGCTGGAAGCCGGCGATGACGTTGAATAGCGTCGACTTGCCGGCCCCCGACGGGCCGGTGACAGCGACAGACGCGCCCTGGGGGACCGTGCAATCGAAGACGAGGTTCTTGTCCTTGAACGACACTGTGGCCGCTGCAAGACGGATGGCGGGGATATCGGGCTTAGGGCTCGACGGCTCAGGCATCGTGTTTCTTCGTGGCCTTTTCAGACGTGGTGGAGGGGAGGGTCAGCAGCAGGCAGACGATGCCGAGAAGCAGCGCGATACCGGCAGCGTCGGCTGTGCGATAGCTGCCCATGCGGCTGTAAAGCAGCCACGGCAGGGTGACGATGCCGTCGGCACCGAAGATCGCCACAGCGCTCAGGTCGCCGAGCGACAACGCCATGGCGAAGGCGAAAGCCGTCATCAGCGGACGCCGCAATGCAGGCAGGTCTATCCAGCGGATACGATTCCAGGCGGTCACGCCGAGGCTGACCGACAGGCGCCCCGTGCGGGCGACATGGGTGCGATAGGCCGGCGCAAGCACGCGAACGACGAAGGGCAGCGCCATCAGCGCATTGATGACGACGACGACGAAGGGTGCAAAGCGCGCCGGGCCGCCAAGACCGCGCAGCGTCAGGAACCATCCGGTCGCCACCACGACCGGCGGCACCAGCAGGATGAGCGAACTCGCCGCCTGCAGGCCGCCCGCGAGAAGGCGGAGCGGTGTTTGCGGGCGGTTTTCCGAGGCGGGGGCGATGGCCACGGTCGGAATGGCGATGACGAGGCAGAGCGTGGCGGAGGCGAGCGAAATCAGGAGGCTGGTGATCAGCGCCCGGTGCAGCAGCGGATCTGCAGCCAGTCGCGGCAGGTCGGCAGCAAGGCCCGATCCCACGACGGCAAGCAGCGGGGCTGCGGTAAAAGCTGTGAAAGCTCCGATCGTCAGCCCATCCGTCACCCGCGCGCGCGCGCCGTCGAAGCGGCGGATGGCGCGGCCGGTCGTCGGTGCTTCTTCGGCCGGCGTGCCGAGCATGCGCAGGACGAGCAGGAGCGTGCCCGTGAGCAGGATCTGCAAGGCTGAAAGGATCACGGCACGTGGCGCGTCGAAGTCGAAACGAAGCGCCTGGTAGATGGCGACCTCAATCGTGGTGGCGGCCGGTCCGCCGCCGAGGGTGAGAACGATCGTGAAGCTGGTGGCGCAGAGCATGAAGATGAGGCCGGCTACGCCCGGTAGCAGGCCGCGCATGACCGGCCATTCGATCAGGCGGAACACGGCGCCTGACCGCATGCCCAGATTGGCGGAGGTCAGCCAGTACTCGGCCGGAATGCGCTCCAGGCCGGCGAGCAGCAGGCGCACCGCCAGCGGCAGGTTGAAGAAGACGTGGGCGATAAGAATTCCTGCGAGGCCGTAGACGCTGACGGGATTTGCGAGCCCCATTGCTGCCAGAAGCTCGTTGACGACACCGCGGCGGCCCCACACCTCGACGATGCCGAGCGCGGCCACGAGGGCGGGCAGACCGAGGGGAAGGGCGGAGAGGCGGATGATCCAGCTTCTGCCGGCAAATGCGCGGCGGCGTGCCAGGGCGCGTGCCACCGGAACGGCAAGCAGCACCGACAAGAGCGTCGAAAGCCCCGCCTGCAGGAGCGTGAAGCGCGTGATGCGGAGGAGATAGGCATCGAACAGCGTGCCGCCCACCCTGTCCTGTGCATGGAGCAGAAGCATGCCGGTTGCGACACCGGCGAACAGCACGATGAAGGCGAGCGTGAACCCGCCCGCTCCCGTGATCGCCCTGCGCTCGCGCGTCGTATACATGCCGTGCCCCGAAATGCAGCGGCCGTTTCAGTGCCCCGGCCGCTGGCGTACGATCCTTACTTCGCGCTCATCGCCGCCAGCCACTCGTCGATCCAGGCCTTGCGATTGGCCGCGACCTCGTCGGCGGAGTAGAGGAAGGTATGTTCAGGCTTCACGAGCTTGTCGAAGGCCGCGGGAAGCGGCTCCTTTGTGGCCGCCACCGGCATCATCCAGTTGGTCTCGGGGATGATGGACTGGAAGTCGGGGCCGGTCATGAAGGCGAGGAACTTGCGCGCCAGTTCCGGATCGTGCGACGTTTTCGTCATGCCGCCGACCTCGATCTGCACGTAGTGGCCTTCAGAAAACGCAGCTGCCTGATAGCGCTCGGTGTCTTCGGCGACCATGTGGTAGGCGGGCGAGGTCGTATACGACAGCACCATCGGCGCCTCGCCCTTGGTGAAGAGGCCATAGGCTTCCGACCAGCCGGGCGTAACCGTCAGCACGCGATCCTTCAGCTTCGTCCAGGCGTCGGCGGCCTTGTCACCGTAGACGGACTTCACCCACAGGAGCAGGCCGAGGCCGGGCGTGGACGTGCGCGGATCCTCGATGACGATCTTCTCGTTGGGATCGCCCTCCACCAGGTCCTTCAAGCTCTTCGGCGGGTTCTTCAGGGTCTCGGTATCGTAGACGACGGCGAAATGGCCGTAGTCGTAGGGAAGGAAGGTGTCGTCGGCAAAGTTTCCGGGGACCGTCAGGGCTTCCGGCGAAAGCTGATGGGGCGTAAAGAGGCCGGTCGCCTTGGCTTCGGCCACGAGATTGGTATCGAGGCCGAGCACGATATCGGCCTTGGTGCCTTCGCCTTCCAGCTTGAGACGGGTCAGCAGCTCGACGCCGTCGGCAACGCCCACCCATTCGACCTTACAGTCGCAGGTCTTCTCGAATTCGGCGGCCACTTTCGCCCCCGGCCCCCATTCGGTGACGAAGCTTTCATAGGTGTAGATCGACAGCGTCTTTTCGGCTGCAAGCGCCGGCAGGGTTGCGGATGTCGCTGCGAAAAGCATAAGGGCGATGAGTGTGGTCCTGCGCATCGGCGCCTCCTTCAAATCCATATGAACGGGAATAGGCGCTGAGTGAGCCGTCTAATCCCTCCGCCGGTACAAACCGGATCAGGTTCCGCGGGTTGGCAGATGCCTCTCAGCCTTTCGTTTTGTGAACGAAGGCACCCCGTTAGAGCGAGAGCAAGCATTAGTCCCAGCGGGCAGCGCTTGCAAGCGGCTTGGCGGGTCGGAAAGGCGTTTCCATTCGCGGGCGACATGCGCTAGACGGTGTGCCCATGACGATTGCCGCCACTGACCAGCTTTTTGTCGTTCTCCTCGGGGGAGCGCTCGAACCGACCCCTCGGTTCAGGGCGATGGTGGACGGCGCGCGCTTCATCGCCGCCGACGGCGGAATTCGCCATGCCGCCGCACTCGGCATCACGCCGGAAGTCTGGGTCGGCGACTTCGATTCCTCGTCTGCCGCGGAGATGCGGGCGTGGGCACAGGTGCCGCGCGAACCCTATCCCGTCGCCAAGAATGCGACGGACGGCGAGATCGCCGTCGGCGCCGCGCTGGATCGGGGCGCCACACGGCTGATCCTGGCCGGTTCGCTGGGCGGAGAGCGCAGCGATCATGCGCTGATGCATCTTCTGCATGCCGCCGCCCTCCGGGAGGCGGGCGTAGACGTCATGCTCACCTCCGGCACGGAGGAAGCCTGGCCGCTAGCGGCCGGGCGAACCGCGGTCGAGCTGCCGGCGAAAAGTCTCTTCTCGGTCCTCGGCCTCACCGCGCTCTGTGGACTTTCCATCGAGAACGTTCGCTATCCGCTGCACGGCTTCGACCTGGCGTTCGGCTCGTCGCGCACCGTTTCCAACGTGGCGCTTGGCTGCGTCACGATCACCCTCGATTCCGGCCGGGCAATCCTTCTTTCCCGGCCGCAAGATTTTTCAGGAGCCTGACGCTTGGCACCGCCCATCCTCAAACTCGACGACATCACGCTCAGCTTCGGCGGGACGCCGCTTCTCAACGGCGCCAGCCTGCAGGTGGAGCAGGGCGATCGCATCTGCCTCGTCGGCCGGAACGGGTCCGGCAAGTCGACCCTGCTCAAGATCGCCGCAAGCCTGACGGAGGCGCAGTCGGGGGAGGTCTTCCGCCACCCCTCCGCCACCGTGCGGTATCTGGAACAGGCGCCGGATTTCGACGGATTTGCCACCGTTGCCGCCTATGCCGAAGCCGGGCTGGGGCCGGGCGACGACCCCTATCGCGTCACCTATCTGCTGTCGCATCTCGGCCTGACGGGTGCGGAGGATCCAGCCACGCTGTCGGGAGGCGAGGCGCGCCGGGCAGCGCTTGCCCGGGTGCTGGCGCCGGAGCCGGACATCCTTCTGCTCGACGAGCCGACCAACCATCTGGACCTGCCGACGATCGAGTGGCTGGAAGACGAGCTTATTCGCAGTCGCTCCGCCCTCGTAGTCATCTCGCACGACCGCCGCTTTCTGGAGAAGGTCTCCAATGCGACGGTCTGGCTGGACCGGGGAACGTCGCGGCGCCTCGATCGCGGCTTTGCCCATTTCGAAGCCTGGCGCGACGAGGTGCTGGAAGCCGAAGAATTGGAGCAGCACAAGCTCGGCAAGGCCATCCAGCGCGAGGAACACTGGCTTCGGTACGGCGTGACGGCAAGGCGCAAGCGCAACATGCGCCGTCTTGGCGAACTGCAGGACATGCGCGTGCGCTACCGCAGCCATCGCGGCCCGCAGGGCGCGGTGCAGGCGGCGGCATCCGAGGCGCAGGAGTCCGGCAAGCTGGTGATCGAGGCGGAAAAGGTCACCAAGGCCTATGGCGAGCGCACCGTGGTGGCGCCGTTCTCGATCCGCGTTCATCGCGGCGACCGCATCGGCCTTGTCGGACCCAACGGTGCCGGCAAGACGACGCTTCTGAAAATCCTGACGGGGCAGCTCGCGCCTGACAGCGGCAGCGTGAAGCTCGGCACCAATCTGGAGATCGCGACGCTCGACCAGCGACGCGAGGATCTCAATCCCGACGATACGCTGGCCCACTACCTCACCGACGGGCGGGGCGAGAGCCTGATCGTCAACGGCGAGCAACGGCATGTGACCGGCTACATGAAGGAATTCCTGTTCCAGCCCGAGCAGGCCCGCACGCCGATCCGCAACCTCTCCGGCGGCGAACGCGCTCGGCTGATGCTGGCCCGCATCCTGTCACGGCCGACAAACCTGCTGATCCTCGACGAGCCGACCAACGATCTCGACATCGAGACGCTGGACCTCCTGCAGGAGATCGTCGCCGGCTTCGTGGGTACCGTCGTTCTGGTCAGCCATGACCGCGATTTTCTCGATCGCACCGTAACGTCGACGATTGCGCCCGCAAATCCGGAGGCGCCCGACGGCCGATGGATCGAATATGCCGGCGGCTATACCGACATGATGGCGCAGCGGCGCGGCGCGATCGAGGAACGGCGCAAGGCGGAAAAGGCGGACAAGGCCAAAGTCGCCGACGTCGTTTCGAATGAAAAGCCGGCAGACAAGGCCAAGGGCAAGCTATCCTACAAACAGAAGTTCGCGCTGGAGAACCTTCCGAAGGAAATGGCGAAGAGGGAAGCCGAGATCGCCGCCCGGGAGGAAAAGATGGCAGATCCGGCGCTCTTTTCGAAGGATCCGGCGACCTTCAACCGGCTGGCGGCGGAAATGGAAAAGCTGCGGGCCGAGGTCACCCGCATGGAAGAAGAATGGCTTGAACTGGAAATGCTGCGCGAGGAACTCGAGGGATAGGCCGGCCTATCCCTCTTCGTCAGTTCCTCCGGCTCAGGGCCTGATCACGCAGACGCCCGCCTCGAAGCTGCAGGAGGCAGTCTCGGATTCGGGTGTCACGACGATGACCTTGGCATTGCCGGCGGAGCGAAGCGCGGGCATGTAGTTGCCGCCCGCATCGCCGATCTCGTCATAGTAATTGTCGATATAGAAATAGTTGCCGTTGCCGGGATCCTGATAGGCGGAGATCGAGCCGCCGTAGAAATTGTTGGCGAAGCGCTCGCGGCCGGCGCTTTGTCCGGCGTAATACGGGCGGGCTGCGCCTTCGTAATAGGGGCGGGCATAGTAGGACCGCGCAGGGCCGCGCCAGGCGTCGTTGCGCCAGATCGATCCGGCATAGCGGCCGTTCGCATCGTTGCGCCAGGCGTTCCGCGGGCCCCAGTAACCCCGGTTGTTTCCGGCCCGCCACTCGCGCCGCCACCGCCAGTCGTTGGTGAAGACGTTGCCGCCCTGGACTTCTCGGCCTGCAAAGTTTCGATCGCGGTTCCAGTGGCGGTCGCGCCGCCCGTCGCGGTCGTTGTTGCGGGCGTCGTGCTTGCGCTTCCAGTAGCGGTCGCGCGGCATGTTGCCACCCCTGACATCGGTGTTGGAAAAGTTGCGGTTGCCGCCGCCCTCGTGGCGGTCCCGCGCCTGTGCGGGCTGTGCCAGCAAGAGGGGGAATGTGGCGGCGAGCGCGATTGCAGTCATGCAGGCTCTGGAAAACAGACTCATTCTGTTTCGCCTCCGGGTTACGCTGAACGGTTCCTGGATGCCACTTTTGCCCAGTTTGTCTGGAAAGTCACGGGTTTGGTTAACGCTATGGTCATAATCGTTAACAATGGTTAACGCCGCAGCGGCTTACGCGAGGCGCCACAATTTCGTCCTAATCGATTAAATTGATTTTGCAGTGCAATGACACTTGTGGTTCCGCATTCCTGTGATTAAACGTCGCAATCACTGCATACTGCACAAACCAAGTGCAATTCCGGAGTAAAATCGTCCAGTTATCGCGGCCGTTCTCCGGAATTTCCGTGAGGGTTCTGATGACGAATGTCACAAAAGGCCGGCCGCTCTCGCCGCATCTCCAGATCTACAAGCCTATTCCCACCATGGTCATGTCGATCGTGCATCGCATCACCGGCGGCGCGCTCTACTTCGGTACCGTCCTCGTTGCCTGGTGGCTGATCGCAGCGGCGATGGGGGAAGGCTATTACAACTGGGTCAACTGGTTCTTCGGGACCTGGATCGGCATGCTGATTCTGTTCGGCTACACCTGGGCCCTGTTCCATCACATGCTCGGCGGCCTTCGCCATTTCGTCTGGGATAGCGGACATGGCTACGAGAAGCACCTCTCCACAAAGATCGCCAAGATCATGCCTGTCGTCTCGGTCGCGCTCACCGTGCTGACCTGGGTGATCGGCTTCCTGCTGCGCTGAGGATTACTGACATGGACATGCGTACACCTCTCGGCCGCGTCCGCGGCCTCGGCTCGGCCAAGGACGGAACGGAGCATTTCTGGCGCCAGCGTCTGACGGCTGTCGCAAACGTGCCGCTGCTTCTCTTCTTTATCGGCTTCGTCGTCTGCTACGCCGGTGCGCCCTATGCGGACGTGCGCGCGGCGCTGTCGCATCCGGTCGTGGCCGTCGTCATGGCGCTCGTCGTGATCTCCGGCATCTATCACATGAAGCTCGGCATGCAGGTCATCATCGAGGACTACGTTCACGCGGAAGGCCCGAAGATCGGCCTTCTGATGCTCAATACCTTCTTTGCGGCTCTCATCGGCGGGCTCTGTCTCTTCGCCGTCCTGAAGATCGCTTTCGCAGGATAATTCATCATGGCACCGAACTCCTCGCCGGCGACGAACGGCAAAGCCTATCAGTATGTCGATCACGCCTATGACGTGGTCGTGGTCGGTGCGGGCGGCGCGGGTCTTCGCGCCACCCTCGGCATGGCCGAGCAGGGTTTCCGCACGGCCTGCATCACCAAGGTCTTCCCGACCCGCTCGCACACCGTGGCAGCCCAGGGCGGCATCGCAGCCTCGTTGCAGAACATGACGCCGGACAGCTGGCAGTGGCACCTCTACGACACCGTCAAGGGTTCCGACTGGCTCGGCGACGTCGATGCCATGCAGTACCTCGCCATGGAAGCGCCGAAGGCGGTCTATGAGCTCGAGCACTACGGTGTGCCATTCTCGCGCAACGAGGAAGGCAAGATCTACCAGCGCCCGTTCGGCGGCCACATGCAGAACTATGGCGAAGGCCCGCCGGTGCAGCGCACCTGTGCGGTCGCCGACCGTACCGGCCACGCGATCCTGCACACGCTCTACGGCCAGTCGCTGCGCAACAACGCCGAGTTCTTCATCGAGTACTTCGCGCTCGACCTGATCATGTCCCCCGACGGCCGCTGCACCGGCGTCGTCGCCTGGAACCTGGACGACGGCACGATCCATCGCTTCTCCGCCAAGATGGTGGTGCTGGCGACGGGCGGTTATGGCCGCGCCTATTTCTCGGCGACGTCGGCGCATACCTGCACCGGCGACGGCGGCGGCATGGTTGCACGCGCCGGCCTGCCGCTGCAGGACATGGAGTTCGTGCAGTTCCATCCGACCGGCATCTACGGTTCGGGCTGCCTCATTACCGAGGGTGCCCGCGGCGAGGGCGGCTACCTCGTCAATTCCGAGGGCGAGCGCTTCATGGAGCGGTATGCGCCGTCGGCCAAGGACCTTGCCTCGCGCGACGTCGTTTCGCGCTGCATGACGCTGGAAATCCGCGAAGGCCGCGGTGTCGGCAAGAACAAGGACCACATCTTCCTGCATCTCGACCACCTGGATCCGGCCGTGCTGCACGAGCGCCTTCCCGGCATTTCGGAAAGCGCCAAGATCTTTGCCGGCGTCGACGTCACCCGCGAGCCGATCCCGGTTCTGCCGACCGTCCACTACAACATGGGTGGCGTGCCGACGAACTTCTGGGGCGAGGTTCTCAATGCCGACAGCGCCAATCCCGAGCGCGTCGCACCCGGCCTGATGGCCGTCGGCGAGGCGGGCTGTGCCTCGGTGCACGGCGCGAACCGGCTGGGCTCCAACTCGCTGATCGACCTCGTGGTCTTCGGCCGTGCCGCTGCGATCCGTGCCGGCGAGGTTATCAACCGCGAAGAGCCGATCCCGGCGCTCGACAAGGCGGCCTGCGACAAGATCATGGAGCGCTTCGACCGGCTCCGTTACGCCAACGGCAATACGCCGACGGCGGTGCTGCGCGACAAGATGCAACGCACCATGCAGGAAGACGCGGCCGTCTTCCGCACCCAGGAATCGCTGGAAAATGGCTGCCGCCGGATGAAGCAAATCTGGGACGAGATGGCTGACATCAAGGTCACCGACCGTTCGCTGATCTGGAACTCCGACCTGGTGGAAACGCTGGAACTGGAGAACCTGATGGCCAACGCCATCACCACCGTCGTCGGCGCCGAAGCGCGCAAGGAAAGCCGCGGCGCGCATGCCCGCGAGGACTACAAGGATGGTCCGCTCGGCGGCCGCGACGACGTCAACTGGCGCAAGCACACGCTGTCCTGGGTGGATGCGAACGGCAACGTCAAGCTCGACTACCGGCCGGTCCATACCGACCTCATCGCCGAAGGGATCGATCCGAAGAAGATCGCGCCCAAGGCCCGCGTCTACTGATCCCGAGGTAAGCTGGACATGGTTGAACTCGCTCTCCCGAAGAATTCGCAGGTCACCGAAGGCAAGGTCTGGCCGAAGCCGGCCGGCGCCACCAACACCCGCGAGTTCCGCATCTACCGCTGGAGCCCGGATGACGGCAAGAACCCGTCGATCGACACGTTCTACGTCGATGTCGACGATTGCGGCCCGATGGTGCTGGACGCCCTGCTCTACATCAAGAACAAGATCGACCCGACGCTGACGCTGCGCCGCTCCTGCCGCGAAGGCATCTGCGGCTCCTGCGCGATGAACATCGACGGCACCAACACACTCGCCTGCACCAAGGGCATGGACGAGGTGGACGGGACGGTCAAGGTGTACCCGCTGCCGCACATGCCCGTCGTCAAGGACCTCGTGCCGGACCTGACGCATTTCTACGCGCAGCACCGCTCGATCGAGCCGTGGCTGAAGACGGTTTCGCCGACGCCGGCGAAGGAATGGAAGCAGAGCCACGAGGACCGCCAGAAGCTCGACGGCCTCTACGAGTGCATCCTTTGCGCCTGCTGCTCGACCTCCTGTCCGAGCTACTGGTGGAACGGCGACCGCTACCTCGGCCCGGCCGTGCTGTTGCAGGCCTACCGCTGGCTGATCGACAGCCGCGACGAGGCCACCGGCGAGCGCCTCGACAACCTCGAGGATCCGTTCCGCCTCTACCGCTGCCACACGATCATGAACTGCGCGCAGGCCTGCCCGAAGGGGCTGAACCCGGCCAAGGCGATCGGCGAGATCAAGAAGATGCTGGTCGAGCGCCGGCTCTGATGCGCTGTGGCTAGCGCTACCGCATGCATGGAAAATGCCGGGCTTGTGGCCCGGCATTTTCGTGTGTGACAGTCGCAGTGCTGGCCGAGCCGGGTTTCGTTCCGGTTGTGCCGTGATGAAACATTTCAGGCCACACTTGATTTAAACTGGCGATTCACGTTAAGCCGCCATGATTGTCGCTTATCCAGGGCATCGACGAAGGGGCAGGAGTTTCGACATGCGGATTGTACATATGGCAGGCGGACTGATGATGGCGCTTGCGGTGGCCGGCTGCCAGCGGACCTCTTCCATGGGTGGCATGGACACGCAGCCGACGGCTCCCTTGCAGCCCGCACCGGTCGGCTCTGTTTCCTCCAGCCAGCTTCCCGATCCGTCCACCAGCACGACCGGTGGCTCGCAGTTCCCCGTGGCGCCTACGACCGATACCGCGATGGCGACGCCGGGCGCCGGCGGCATGCCGGGCGCGGACGGCGGAGCGTCTGCCGCCGGCATGGAGGTCAAGAAGGAAGGCATGGTCGGCAACTGGCGCGTCAGCAATGGACCGACCTCCTGCGACATGTTCCTGACGCTGACCAACCTCGGTTCCGGTTCGCGTGGCGGCACGCGCGGCTGCGCTGGCGAACTGACGCAGATGGGGTCCTGGGAAGTGGCCGGCAAGCAGGTCGTTCTCAAGGATCGCGACGGCAACGCCATTGCGCGCCTCTACAGGACTGCCGATTCCCGCTTCGACGGATCGACCACGGGCGGCCAACCGATCAGCCTGTCGCGCTGATCGAAGCGAAATAGACGATCACGGAGATCTGCTGCGGTGCCCATGAAACAGGATTGGGACAAGGTCTCCGCTCATCCCGAGCACGGCGTATCCGACAAGCTGAAGGCGATGGTTGGCGGTGGCGACCTCCAGCCCGATCCGGTGCAGGCGCAGATGGCACTGCGGTTCGACGCGCTGCTGCAGGCGATCCAGGCACAGCGGCCGGCGCGAAAGTCGAGCGCGCTGGGGTGGCTTTTTGCTTCGCGCAAGCCGGAAAAATCGGTTGTTCCACGCGGGCTCTACATCCATGGCGGCGTCGGTCGCGGCAAGACCATGCTGATGGACCTGTTCTTTTCGCTGGTGCCGATCAAGCGCAAGCGCCGGGCGCACTTCCACGAGTTCATGGCCGATGTGCACGATCGCATCCATCAGCACCGCCAGAAGCTGAAGAACGGCGAGACGAAGCAGGCGGATCCGGTTCCGCCGGTGGCGGAGGCGCTGATCGCAGAGGCGCGACTGCTCTGCTTCGATGAATTCTCCGTGACCGACATCGCCGATGCCATGATCCTGTCGCGACTGTTCGGCGAATTGTTCGCGCGCGGCTGCATTCTTGTCGCGACTTCGAACGTGGAGCCGGACAGCCTCTACAAGGACGGCCTCAACCGCGGCCTGTTCCTGCCATTTGTCGATCTCTTGAAGAAGCACGTCGATATCGTCGCGCTGGACAACGGCACGGACTACCGGCTGGAGAAGGACGAGGGGCTCCCGGTCTTTCGCTATCCGCTTGGCGCCGATGCCGACCGGGCGATGGACAAGGCCTGGCAGCGTGAAACGGCGGGGCAGGCGGTCGCGCCAACGTCGATCGCGTTTCGCGGGCGGAAGATTGCGGTTCCTGCCGCGGCCGGACGGGTCGCGCGCTTTTCCTTTTCCGACCTTTGCGAAAGACCCCTGGGTGCTGCAGACTACCTGGCGGTGCTGGAGCGCTACGATACGATCTTCCTCGATCATATCCCCTTTCTTGGACCGGAACGCCGCAACGAGACGAAGCGCTTCATCAATCTCGTCGACACGATCTACGATCACGGTGCCCGGTTGTTCGCGTCCGCCGCAGCCGCACCGGAGAGCCTGCTGGTTGCCAGGAAGGGGACCGAAGGCTTCGAGTTCGACCGCACCGTTTCGCGGCTGATCGAGATCCGCAGTGTAGAATATGCCGAGAACCATCACCGCAAAATGAATGAATTGTGACGATCTCGCGACATGAAATCTTACGTTTACGTAAGAAATTTGTTATCTAACCGATTGAAATACCTACCCCAAAAAGTATTAGTTGATATTTAAGGCTTTGGGCGCTAATCCGTTCAGCCGGACGGTCCGGGCGTTTGCGGCGCTGGCCGATCGGAGATTGATCGCAAAGGAAGCACTTTCATGGCGCGCAAAAAGATCGCACTTATTGGTTCTGGAATGATCGGTGGCACGCTGGCTCATCTGGCCGGCCTGAAGGAACTGGGCGACATCGTCCTGTTCGACATCGCCGACGGCATTCCGCAGGGCAAGGGCCTCGACATCGCCCAGTCCTCGCCCGTCGAAGGCTTCAACGCCTCGCTCACCGGCGCCAGCGACTACGCGGCGATCGAGGGCGCGGACGTCTGCATCGTCACCGCCGGCGTCGCCCGCAAGCCGGGCATGAGCCGCGACGACCTGCTCGGCATCAACCTCAAGGTCATGGAACAGGTCGGCGCCGGCATCAAGAAGTATGCCCCGAACGCTTTCGTGATCTGCATCACCAACCCGCTCGACGCCATGGTCTGGGCGCTGCAGAAGTTCTCAGGACTGCCGAAGAACATGGTCGTCGGCATGGCCGGCGTGCTCGACTCGGCCCGCTTCCGCCTGTTCCTGTCGGAGGAATTCAACGTTTCGGTCCAGGACGTCACTGCCTTCGTTCTCGGCGGCCATGGCGACACCATGGTGCCGCTCGCCCGCTACTCCACCGTCGCCGGCATCCCGCTGACCGATCTCGTCAAGATGGGCTGGTGCACGCAGGAGCGGCTGGAGCAGATCATCCAGCGTACCCGTGACGGTGGTGCGGAGATCGTCAGCCTGCTCAAGACCGGTTCGGCCTATTATGCGCCGGCCGCGTCCGCGATCGAGATGGCCGAATCCTTCCTCAAGGACAAGAAGCGCGTGCTGCCCTGCGCGGCATACCTGTCCGGCCAGTACGGCGTGAAGGACATGTATGTCGGCGTTCCGACCGTCATCGGCGCCGGCGGTGTCGAGCGCGTCATCGAGATCGACCTCAACAAGAACGAGCAGGAAGCCTTCGACAAGTCGGTCGGCGCCGTCGCCGGCCTGTGCGAAGCCTGCATCAACATCGCTCCGGCGCTGAAGTAATCGCTTCGGCCAAGAGAGAGGGAATTTTCCATGAATATCCATGAATACCAGGCCAAGGCTCTCCTGAAGGGCTATGGCGCACCGGTCGCGGAGGGCGTTGCCATCCTGAAGGTGGAAGAGGCCGAAGCGGCTGCCAAGTCGCTCCCGGGTCCGCTCTACGTGGTCAAGAGCCAGATCCATGCCGGCGGTCGCGGCAAGGGCAAGTTCAAGGAACTCGGTCCCGACGCCAAGGGCGGCGTCCGCCTTGCCAAGTCGATCGACGAAGTCGTGGCGCACGCCAAGGAAATGCTCGGCAACACGCTGGTGACCGCGCAGACCGGCGAAGCCGGCAAGCAGGTCAACCGCCTCTACATCGAGGACGGCGCCGACATCGACCGCGAACTCTACTGCTCGCTGCTGGTTGACCGCTCGGTCGGCAAGGTTGCCTTCGTCGTTTCGACCGAAGGTGGCATGGACATCGAGGCTGTTGCCCACGACACGCCCGAGAAGATCCACACGATCGCCATCGACCCCGAAACCGGCGTCACGGCTGACGACGTCGCCAAGATCTCCAAGGCTCTGGAACTGTCCGGCGCTGCCGCCGAAGACGCCAAGTCGCTGTTTCCGGCGCTCTACAAGGCGTTCGGCGAAAAGGACATGGCGCTTCTCGAGGTCAACCCGCTGATCGTCATGAAGGACGGCCATCTGCGCGTTCTCGACGCCAAGATGTCTTTTGACGGCAACGCCCTGTTCCGCCATGACGACGTCAAGGCGCTGCGCGACGAGACCGAGGAAGACGCCAAGGAAATCGAGGCCTCCAAGTGGGACCTCGCCTATGTCGCCCTCGACGGCAACATCGGTTGCATGGTCAACGGTGCGGGCCTCGCCATGGCGACGATGGACATCATCAAGCTCTACGGCAAGGAGCCGGCGAACTTCTGCGACGTCGGCGGCGGCGCCGGCAAGGACAAGGTTGCTGCGGCCTTCAAGATCATCACGGCCGACCCGAAGGTCGAGGGCATCCTCGTCAACATCTTCGGCGGCATCATGAAGTGCGACGTCATTGCCGAGGGCGTTGTCGCCGCCGTGCAGGAAGTCGGGCTGAAGGTTCCGCTCGTCGTTCGCCTGGAAGGCACCAATGTCGAGCTCGGCAAGAAGATCCTCAACGAATCCGGTCTCGCGATCACCGCAGCTGACGATCTCGACGATGCCGCCAAGAAGATCGTCGCGGCGATCAACGCCTAATTTGAGGACCTGATACATGTCTATTCTCGTCAACAAGAATACCAAGGTTCTCGTTCAGGGCCTGACCGGCAAGACCGGCACCTTCCACACCGAGCAGGCGCTCGCCTATTACGGCACGCAGATGGTCGGCGGCATCCACCCGAAGAAGGGTGGCGAAACCTGGACGGGCTCGAAGGGCGAAACCCTGCCGATCTTCGCCTCGGTTGCCGAAGGCAAGGAAAAGACCGGCGCCGACGCGTCCGTGATCTACGTTCCGCCGGCAGGTGCTGCAGACGCGATCATCGAGGCGATCGATGCCGAGATCCCGTTCATCACCTGCATCACCGAGGGCATCCCGGTCCTGGACATGGTCCGCGTCAAGGCCCGCCTCGACCGCTCCAAGTCGCGCCTGCTCGGCCCGAACTGCCCGGGTATCCTGACGCCGGAAGAGTGCAAGATCGGCATCATGCCAGGTTCGATCTTCCGCAAGGGCTCGGTCGGCATCGTTTCGCGTTCCGGCACGCTGACCTATGAGGCCGTGTTCCAGACCTCGAACGAAGGCCTCGGCCAGACGACGGCTGTCGGCATCGGCGGCGACCCGGTCAAGGGCACCGAGTTCATCGACGTGCTGGAGATGTTCCTCGCCGACGAAGCCACGACGTCGATCATCATGATCGGCGAAATCGGCGGCTCGGCCGAAGAAGACGCAGCCCAGTTCCTGATCGACGAAGCCAAGAAGGGCCGCAAGAAGCCGATGGCCGGCTTCATCGCGGGCCGTACGGCGCCGAAGGGCCGCACCATGGGCCACGCCGGCGCTGTCGTCTCCGGCGGCAAGGGCGATGCGGAATCCAAGATCGCAGCCATGGAAGCGGCAGGCATCAAGGTGTCGCCTTCCCCGGCGCGTCTCGGCAAGACCCTCGTCGAAGTCCTGAAGGGCTGAGACTGACAACTTTGGCGGCCGGTACGATGCCGGCCGCCTGTTCTTCCCATCGCCTGGGGCCGTCGACGAGGACGGAGCCCGGGCGGGCGTTTCTCCCGGACGCATTCCCCGGGGTGGATTACAGTCAGGAGGCGGGCGCGGCGCCCGCGAGCGACCATGGCAAGACAAGACGCCAACGAACAGTTTCAGGTGACGTCGTTCCTCGACGGCGCCAATGCGACCTATATCGAACAGCTCTATGCGCGCTTCGAACAGGATCCCTCCTCGGTAGCTCCCGAGTGGCAGGCTTTCTTCAAGGCGCTCGACGACAGCCCGGCCGATGTCCTCAAGGCGGCCCAGGGTGCGTCCTGGAAGAAGAAGAACTGGCCGATCGCCGCCAACGGCGAGCTCGTATCCGCGCTCGACGGCGACTGGGGCACGGTCGAGAAGGTCGTCGAGAAGAAGATCAAGGCAAAGGCGGAGGAAACCGCCGTTGCAACCGGCGTCCCGGTCAATGCCAGCGACGTCCAGCAGGCGAGCCGCGACAGCGTCCGCGCCATCATGATGATCCGCGCCTATCGCATGCGCGGCCACCTGCATGCCAAGCTCGACCCGCTCGGCCTTGCCGATCCGGTGGAGGACTATGACGAGCTGTCGCCGAAGTCCTACGGCTTCACGGAAGCCGACTACAGCCGGCCGATCTTCCTCGACAACGTCCTTGGCCTCGAATACGCGACCATTCCGCAGATGCTCGAAATTCTCGAGCGCACCTATTGCTCGACGCTCGGCGTCGAGTTCATGCATATCTCCGATCCGGAGATCAAGGCGTGGATCCAGGAGCGCATCGAAGGCCCCGACAAGGGCGTCGACTTCACGCCCGAGGGCAAGAAGGCGATCCTGCAGAAGCTGATCGAGGCGGAAGGTTTCGAGCAGTTCATCGACGTCAAGTACAAAGGCACCAAGCGCTTCGGCCTCGACGGCGGTGAATCGCTGATCCCGGCGCTCGAGCAGATCATCAAGCGCGGCGGCCAGGAAGGCCTGAAGGAAATCGTTCTCGGCATGGCCCATCGCGGCCGCCTGAACGTGCTTTCGCAGGTGATGGCAAAGCCGCACCGGGCGATCTTCCACGAGTTCAAGGGCGGCTCCTACGCGCCTGACGACGTGGAAGGCTCGGGCGACGTGAAGTATCACCTCGGCGCCTCCTCGGACCGCGAGTTCGACAACAACAAGGTGCACTTGTCGCTGACGGCGAACCCGTCGCACCTGGAGATCGTCAACCCGGTCGTCATGGGCAAGGCCCGCGCCAAGCAGGACCAGATGGCGACGGTCTTCGAGGGCGACATCATTCCCTTGCGCGAACGCGCAAAGGTCATGCCGCTCCTGATCCATGGCGACGCCGCCTTTGCCGGCCAGGGCGTCATCTCGGAAATCCTCGGCCTCTCCGGGCTGCGCGGCTACCGCGTCGCCGGCACGATGCATGTCATCATCAACAACCAGATCGGCTTCACCACCAATCCGGCCTTCTCGCGTTCGTCGCCCTATCCGTCCGACGTCGCCAAGATGATCGAGGCGCCGATCTTCCACGTCAACGGCGACGATCCGGAAGCGGTCGTCTATGCCGCCAAGATCGCCACCGAGTACCGGATGAAGTTCCACAAGCCGGTCGTGATCGACATGTTCTGCTACCGCCGCTTCGGCCACAACGAAGGCGATGAGCCGGCGTTCACGCAGCCGAAGATGTACAAGGCTATTCGCGCCCACAAGACGGTCGTGCAGCTCTACGGCCAGCGGCTGATCGAGGAAGGCCTGATCACCGAGGGCGAATTCGAGAAGATGAAGGCCGACTGGCGCGCCAGGCTCGAACAGGAGTTTGACGCCGGTCAGTCCTACAAGCCGAACAAGGCAGACTGGCTGGACGGCGTGTGGTCGGGCCTGCGCGCTGCCGACAATGCCGACGAGCAGCGCCGCGGCAGGACCTCGGTGCCGATGAAGCAACTGAAGGAAATCGGGCGCAAGCTGTCCACCATTCCGGAGGGCTTCAAGGCGCACCGCACGATCCAGCGCTTCATGGACAACCGTGCACAGATGATCGAGACCGGCGAAGGTCTCGACTGGGCGATGGCCGAGGCACTGGCTTTCGGGTCGCTCGCCGTCGAGGGCACGAAGATCCGTTTGTCCGGCCAGGACTGCGAGCGCGGCACGTTCTCGCAGCGCCACTCGGTCCTCTACGACCAGGAGACCGAAGAGCGCTACATTCCGCTGGCGAACCTGTCGCCGACGCAGGCGCGCTACGAGGTCATCAACTCGATGCTCTCCGAAGAGGCCGTCCTCGGCTACGAATACGGCTACTCGCTGGCGCGTCCGAATGCGCTGACGCTGTGGGAAGCCCAGTTCGGCGATTTCGCCAACGGCGCGCAGGTGGTGTTCGACCAGTTCATCTCGTCGGGCGAACGCAAGTGGCTGCGTATGTCGGGCCTCGTCTGCCTGCTGCCGCACGGCTACGAGGGCCAGGGCCCGGAGCACTCCTCCGCCCGCCTGGAACGCTTCCTGCAGCTTTGCGCGGAAGACAACATGCAGGTCGTCTACTGCACGACGCCGGCCAACTACTTCCATGCCCTGCGCCGGCAGATCAAGCGCGACTTCCGCAAGCCGCTGATCCTGATGACGCCGAAGTCGCTGCTGCGCCACAAGCGCGCGGTCTCGAGCCTTTCGGAGCTCGCAGGCGAAAGCTCGTTCCACCGCCTGCTGTGGGACGACGCGGAAGTCATCAAGGACGGTCCGATCAAGCTGCAGAAGGATGCCAAGATCCGTCGCGTGGTCATGTGCTCGGGCAAGGTCTACTATGACCTGCTCGAAGAGCGCGAGAAGCGCGGCGTCGACGACATCTACCTCCTTCGTCTCGAGCAGCTCTATCCGTTCCCGGCAAAGGCGCTCATCAACGAGCTGTCGCGCTTCCGTCATGCGGAAATGGTGTGGTGCCAGGAAGAGCCGAAGAACATGGGTGCATGGTCGTTCATCGATCCGTACCTGGAATGGGTGCTCGCCCACATCGACGCCAAGCACCAGCGCGTTCGCTACACCGGCCGCCCGGCCGCCGCGTCGCCGGCAACGGGCCTGATGTCCAAGCATCTTGCGCAGTTGGCCGCGTTCCTCGAGGATGCGCTCGGCGGCTAACGGGAGGATGGCGCGATGGCATGTTTCCCAATGGGACATGCCGCCGCGCCCCGCTTCCCGCAACAGAATTCAACCATTCAACATTTCAGGACTAGAACAATGGCTACTGAAATCCGCGTTCCGACCCTCGGCGAATCCGTCAGCGAAGCGACCGTCGGCACCTGGTTCAAGAAGGTCGGCGACGTCGTCAAGGCCGATGAGCCGCTCGTCGAGCTGGAAACCGACAAGGTGACGGTCGAGGTGCCGGCACCGGCTTCGGGCGTGCTGTCGGAAATCGTCGCGCCGAACGGCGAGACCGTCGGTCTCGGCGCCCTGCTCGGCCAGATCGCGGAAGGCGCATCTGCCTTTGCGGCCGCACCGGCCGCAAAGGCCGCCGAACCGGCGCCCGCAGCGGCTCCCGCTGCCGCCCCAGCCGCAGCGCCGGCAGCCGCCGCATCCTCCATGCCGCCGGCACCGGCCGCAGCAAAGATGCTGGCCGAGAACAATCTTTCCGCAGAGCAGGTAGACGGTTCGGGCAAGCGCGGCCAGGTGCTGAAGGGCGACGTGATCGCCGCTGTCGCCAAGGGCATCGCCGCTCCGGCAGCCCCCGCAGCCCCGATCCAGATCCAGGCCCGCGCGCCGTCTTCCGAAGCCGATGCGCCGCGCGAGGAACGCGTGAAGATGACGCGCCTGCGCCAGACGATCGCCAAGCGCCTGAAGGACGCGCAGAACACGGCCGCCATGCTGACCACCTACAACGAGGTGGACATGAAGGCCGTCATGGACCTGCGTGCAAAGTACAAGGACATCTTCGAGAAGAAGCACGGCGTGAAGCTCGGCTTCATGGGCTTCTTCACCAAGGCGGTGACGCATGCCCTGAAGGAGCTGCCGGCGGTCAACGCCGAAATCGACGGCACCGACATCATCTACAAGAACTTCTGCCACATCGGCATGGCGGTCGGCACCGACAAGGGCCTCGTCGTGCCGGTCATCCGTGACGCCGACCAGATGTCGATCGCCGAAGTCGAGAAGGAACTGGCGCGCCTCGCCAAGGCCGCCCGCGACGGTTCGCTGTCGATGGCCGACATGCAGGGCGGCACGTTCACGATCACAAACGGCGGCGTCTACGGTTCGCTGATGTCCTCGCCGATCCTGAACGCACCGCAGTCCGGTATCCTCGGCATGCACAAGATCCAGGAGCGTCCGGTCGCCATCGGCGGCCAGGTCGTCATCCGGCCGATGATGTACCTCGCACTTTCCTACGACCACCGGATCGTCGACGGCAAGGAAGCGGTCACCTTCCTCGTGCGCGTCAAGGAAAGCCTGGAGGATCCGGAACGCCTCGTTCTGGACCTGTAAGGACGGGCAAAGATGGACGCAGCAGCGCTTGCCGCTTCGCCTTTCATCACGCTGGTGGCGTGGAGCGCGGCGCTGCTCGTCTTCCAGGTGATGCTGCAGGGTGCGCTGAGCACGGGTGATCGCGGGCAGGCCTGGAATGCCGGTCCGCGGGACGGCGAAGCCAAGCCGCTCGGCCGGCTTGCCGGACGTGCCGAACGGGCCTCGGCCAACCTGCGGGAGACCTATCCCGCCTTCGTCGGCCTCGCGCTTTGCCTTGCCCTTGCCGGCGATCCCTCCGGCTGGGGCTATCGTGGCGCGCTTCTCTGGTTCGCCTGCCGGCTTCTCTACATTCCATTGTATCTCGCGGGCATCGCCTATGTCCGCTCGCTGATCTGGCTCGGCTCTCTTGCCGGGCTTTTCATGATGTTCGCTGCAATCCTGTTGTGATCGACGCGCCGCGTCCGCGGGCTGGACGCACCGGAGACCTGAGATGCACACCTATCTGATCGAACTCGCCTCGCTGATGGCGATCTTTGCCTTTGCCATCATCTCGCCCGGTGCCGACCTTGCCATGGTCATGCGCCAGTCGATCGTGCATGGCCGGCGGTCGGCGGTCATCACCTCCTTCGGCATCGGCACATCGCTGATGGTGCATGTGACCTACACGATCCTTGGCCTCGGCCTGATCATCTCCCAGTCGATCTACCTGTTCAACATCGTCAAGTGGTGCGGCGTCGCCTATCTCGTCTACATCGGCTTCAAGGCGCTGAAGGCAGGCAAGGCAGACATCGACGCGCCCGCGGCCGGCGCATCCGCGAATGGCAGGCGCCAGTCGTCAGTCCGCGCCTTCGGGCTCGGGTTCATGGCCAATGCCCTCAATCCCAAGGCGGTGTTCTTCTTCCTGTCGATCTTCTCGACGGTCGTCAGCGCACACACGCCGATGACGGTCAAGTTCGGATACGGGCTGGTCATGGCGACGTGCCTGATCGCGTGGTTCGTCGGCGTATCGCTGTTCATGACGACGCCGAAGATGCGCGCTGCCTTTTCCCGCGCAAGCCAGTGGATCAATCGCGCCAGCGGTGTGGTCTTCATCGCGCTCGGCATCAAGCTTGCGACCGAGCGGGCTGTCTGACCGATGCGCATTCTCGCCTCAATTCTCCTGGCATCGGCTGTTTCAGCTGCCTGTGCTCCTGCCGCGCTTGCGGCGGAATGCCGGCAGGCACAGGCGATCTATACGGACAGGGACGGGGTCTATGAACTTTCCTTCGAGCCGGTCGGATCGGAAGCCGCGGTCGTCAGCCATCACTTCAAGATCCGGCAGGTAAAGGGCGACCTTCTCCTCAACGGGCACATCATGACCGGGGACGAAGTGGCGCGCTCCAACGCCATGGTGATGCACAATTGCCCGACGGGCGACGTGACCGGCGACGAGATCGCCGCCTGCACTGTCTGGGAGGGCGTGATGTATCCCGTCGCGGCGGACGGGGCGATCGGCGAACTGGTTCCGGAGGAGGGGGCGAATGCCGCCCATGCGCTGCTGCTTGCCGGCTTCGGCCCGGCACTGCGTTATTCCGGCGCCTGGGAAGAAAAGAAGCTGACCGACGTTCCTTGGGATCTCCTGACCTTCAAGGAGTGTGCGAAATGACGACCTTGCATCCCGTCCTTCTCGTCACCGGCGGAAGCCGTGGCATAGGTGCCAGCGTGTGCCGGCTGGCGGCCGCTTCCGGCTGGCAGGTTGCGGTGAACTACGCCGCGAACGCTGCGGCTGCCGAGGCCGTGGTCGACGATATTCGCGGCGCCGGCGGCTCGGCAGTTGCGATCGAGGGCGACGTCGGGACGGAGGCGGGGCTCGCATCGATCTTCTCCGCGCTGGATGCGACGTTTTCCAGGCTAGACGGCCTGGTGAACAATGCCGGCATCGTCGGTCATCCCGCCCGCGTCGACGAGATCTCGGTCGAGCGGCTGGACCGGATGTTCGCAGTCAACGTCATCGGGTCGATCCGCTGCGCCCAGGAAGCGGTGCGACGCATGTCCACGCGGCATGGCGGCCGCGGCGGCGCGATCGTCAACATCTCGTCGATGGCGGCGGTTCTCGGTTCGGCCGGGCAATATGTCGACTACGCGGCGACCAAGGGCGCGATCGAAAGCTTCACGACCGGCCTTGCTCGCGAGGTCGCAGCCGAAGGCATCCGCGTCAATCTGGTGCGTCCCGGCATTATCGACACCGACATTCACGCCTCTGGCGGTTTGCCGGACCGCGCCCGCGACATGGCGACGGCAATCCCGATGCAGCGGCCGGGCACGCCCGACGAAGTCGCGCAATCCGTTCTCTATCTACTCTCCGACGCGGCATCCTATGTGACGGGTGCCGCCCTCAACGTCAGCGGCGGCAGATAGCCGTCCCGCACAGGAAGGACAATTCATGGCATACGATCTCGTTGTTATCGGTTCCGGCCCCGGCGGCTATGTCTGCGCCGTCAAGGCGGCACAGCTCGGCCTGAAGGTCGCTGTCGTCGAAAAGCGCGCGACCTATGGCGGGACCTGCCTCAACGTCGGCTGCATCCCCTCCAAGGCATTGCTGCATGCATCCGAGATGTACAGCCACGCCGCGCACGGAATGGAGGCGCTCGGCGTCGAGGGGCTCACCCCGAAGCTGAACCTCGAGAAGATGATGGGCCACAAGGACGCGACGGTGAAGTCCAACGTCGACGGCGTCGCCTTCCTGTTCAAGAAGAACAAGATCGACGGGATACAGGGCACCGGCAGGGTGCTCGGCGCCGGCAAGGTCGCCGTAACCAGCGACAAGGGCGAGGAGCAGGTGCTCGAAACCAAGGCGATCGTGATCGCCACCGGGTCCGACGTTGCCGGCATTCCGGGCGTCAAGGTCGACATCGACGAGAAGGTGATCGTTTCCTCCACCGGTGCAATCGCGCTCGACAAGGTGCCGGAGAGCCTGATCGTCGTCGGCGGCGGCGTCATTGGCCTCGAGCTCGGCTCGGTCTGGATGCGTCTTGGTGCAAAAGTGACAGTCGTCGAATACCTTGACACGATCCTCGGCGGCATGGATGGCGAAGTCTCCAAGCAGTTCCAGCGCATGCTGGCCAAGCAGGGCATGGACATCCGCGTCGGCGCCAAGGTGACGGCGGTCGAGAAGAGCAAGGACGGCGCCAAGGTGACCTTCGAGCCGGTCAAGGGCGGCGAGGCGACGACGATCGATGCCGATATCGTTCTGGTCGCGACCGGTCGGCGGCCCTACACCGACGGGCTGGGCCTCGCCGAGGCGGGTGTGGCGCTCGACAATCGCGGCCGCGTCGAGATCGACGGCCACTTCCAGACCAACGTGCCGGGCATCTACGCCATCGGCGACGTCGTGCGCGGCCCGATGCTGGCGCACAAGGCCGAGGACGAGGGCGTGGCGCTGGCCGAGATCCTCGCCGGCCAGGCCGGTCACGTGAATTACGATGTCATCCCGGGCGTGGTCTACACCCAGCCGGAAGTCGCCTCCGTCGGCAAGACGGAAGAGGAACTGAAGGCTGCCGGCGTCGCCTACAAGGTCGGCAAGTTCCCGTTCTCGGCCAATGGCCGTGCGCGCGCCATGCTCGCCACCGACGGCTTCGTCAAAATTCTCGCCGACAAGGAGACCGACCGCGTGCTCGGCGGCCATATCGTCGGCTTCGGCGCGGGCGAGATGATCCACGAAATCGCTGTGCTGATGGAATTCGGTGGCTCGTCGGAAGATCTCGGCCGCACCTGCCACGCGCATCCGACGATGTCGGAAGCCGTCAAGGAAGCCGCCCTCGGCGCCTTCTTCAAGCCGATCCACATGTGATCCGGTTCACGGCAGACCATTCAACGTCACACGATGCCCCGGCGCAAACCCTTGCGCCGGGGCATCGTCGTTTGTCGCCTGTGCCTTGGCGGGAATTCGCCCCCGCGTGAAGGGTCGCTACTGGACGCGACTGACCGTGAAGCCCTTGTCGCGCAGCAGTTCAACCACGCCTTCCTTGCCCGGCAGGTGAAGTGCGCCGACCGCGATGAAGACATTGCCGCCGGACAGGATCGGCAGCGCGCGTTCCGCCATCCGATGGTTGCGGTCGATAATGACGCGCTGCTCGAATTCGGCGTAGCCGGCCGCGTCGTCCTCGCCGTCAGGCACGGCAGCACGCATCAGCGGCATGATCATTCCGACTTCGCCAGCGAGATAAAGCTGGCTCATCGTCTCGATGACATCTTCCAGGCTGTCTCCTAGTTGAACCGTCTGGACCAGGCCGGCAAGCTGGGGGGCCAGCGGCAGGCCGTCCAGCGTGGTGATCTGCTCGACGATCGTTTCAAGTCCCTTGAGCGTCTTGCCGTCGGCGATCGCCTCTTTTGCCAGCTTCTGGTCGAGAAAATAGGCTCCGGCCTGCTTGCGGGCCATCTCGCAGGCCGGAAGGGCGACGAAACTCATGATCAGCCAGGGCTTCATCCGCGAAACGGCCGCCAGCGACATGCCGCGCTTCTTCAGGCCCTCTGCGAGTATGGCCGAATCCTTTTCCCCCAAAAGGCCGGTGATGGTGCGTCCGTCCATGAACATCGTCAGGTCCGGACGGGCGAGCAGGGCCGCGCTGGCCTTCTTCTCGTCGGCGATCTCGTCGGATTCGATCACGACGGTGTCGGCCTCGCGGTAGGCGGACTGGGCGGCCGGCGGCATGGCAAGGACGCGAGGATCGGTCACGTGCATCGTGCCGAGCAGATAGGAGGGGCTGGTCCCGTCCTTTTCGATCTTCCAGAGGATTCCGTCGCCGTTCGGCGTCGCTTTCGCTTCTTCGATCAGCTTCGCATAGGTCGCCGGTTCGCTTGCCTCCAGTTGTGGCAGCAGGCTCTTGCCGCCGCAGACGGGCAGGTCGTTCGCGCTTGCCGGCGAGAGGGACAGGAGAAGGAGGAAAATTGCGACGGCTGCGATCGCGTGAAGAGCGGAAACGAGCCAGAGTGTCGTGTCGGCGATGCGGTCTGCTAGGGTGATCCGTTCTGGGGCGGATGGGTGGGTCATGGCGCGGCTCCCGGCAATCTCCGCAGGAACCTAGCTGTCCAGCCCCTCACAATCCCTTAACGGCCGGCTTCCGCGTCCCCGCGAGCATTCAGCTTTCCACTACGCACATGTCCGCGGCATTCCGATGACGAAGTCACGCCCGGGGATGGGCCTTGTCGTAGATTTCCAGAAGCCGCGCCGAATCGACGCCGGTATAGACCTGCGTCGTGGACAGGCTCGCATGGCCGAGCAGTTCCTGGATCGTGCGCAGATCGCCGCCGCCCGCCAGCAGATGCGTTGCGAAGGAGTGGCGCAGCGCGTGCGGCGTGGCGCTGTCGGGCAGGCCGAGTGCGCCGCGCATCTTCTGCATCTCCCGCTGGATGATCGCTGCTTGCAGCGGCCCGCCACGGGCGCCACGAAAGAGCGGTCCGTCCGCCGCAAGGGGATAGGGACACAGGCGCCTGTAATCCTCGACGCCGCGCCGGGCTGCATCCAGGAGCGGAACGATGCGCGTCTTGCCGCCCTTTCCAGTGATGCGCAGCGAACCGGGGGCGCCGGCAAAATCGTCCGGCGTCAGCGACAGCGCTTCGGAGATACGCAGCCCGCAGCCATAGAGCAGGGTCAGGACGGCGGCGTTGCGAACGCTGATCCACGGCTCGTCGGCGAGTTGGGCGTCCGTGCCGACGACGGAGAGCGCCTGACTGTCCGTCAGTGGCTTCGGCAGGGACTTCGGCTGTTTCGGCGAGCGGATCGCAGCAGCACCGGCGGCGTTTGCCATGCCCTTGCGCTCGAGATGGCGCAGGAACGACCGCAGCCCCGCGAGGCCGCGTCCGAGCGTGCGGGCACCGGCGCCGTCGCGCCTGCGGGCAGCGAGAAAGCCGCGCAGGTCAGCCGGACGGAGGTCACCGATGTCCTTCAGCCGCGCAGGCGCGGCAAGGTGGCCGGTCAGGAACGTCAGGAACTGGCGAGTATCGCGTTCATAGGCCTCGAGCGTGTTCTCCGAAAGTCGACGCTCGGCCGCCAGCGTCGAAAGCCACGCCGTGCGCTCCCTCAGCAGTGCTTCGTCGGCGATGATGAGCAACTGGTCCACAGTCGGGCCCTTTAGTCGGATTCTCAGGCGCGCACTCTATCGGTTGCCGGGTTAGCGTTTTGTTAACGTTGACTTCCCGCCTGTCACGCTTAGATCATATGAAACTGCGATACGGGGGCTGAATGAACAGGCGGACCCATGGCTAGACGCGATTCGGCAACGGCATTCGCACATCTTGCGGAAACGCTCGCACTCGTTTCCCAAGGGCAGCCGGGTCATATTGTGGATACTCTGATTGCCGAGCGCGGCACCCGCATCGTCAATCATCCGCTATGGCCCGTCGCGCGCCCCTTGCTCTATACGGTTCTCAACTATCGCCGCGCGATCGAGTTTGCCGATACCGTGGCCAACATGCCAGGCTTCCAGGCCTTCGAGTTCCTGAGCAGCGCACTCGACCTGGATGTCGCGGTCTCCAAGGCCGAACGGATACCGGAAAAAGGCGGCTTCCTGCTTGTCAGCAATCACCCCACCGGCATTGCCGACGGGGTCGCTGTCTTCGACCTTCTGAAGCAGCGCCGTCCGGACATGATGTTCTTTGCCAACAGGGATGCCATTCGCGTCAATCCCCGCTTTGTCGAGATGATCATCCCGGTGGAATGGCGCGAGGAGCACAAGAGCAAACTCAAGACGCGCGAGACCCTGCAGATCACGAACCGGGCGATTGCCGAGGGGAAGGCGGCGGTCCTCTTTCCTTCGGGCAGGATCGCCTATTGGGCGGACGGGCGCCTCAACGAACGGCCATGGAAGATGTCGGCGGTATCGCTTGCGCGAAAATATGAGCTGCCGATCGTTCCCGTCCACATGAAGGCGCGCAATTCGGGCCTGTTCTACTGGCTGGCGAAATGGTCGACAGAACTGCGCGACATGACCGTCTTCCACGAGCTCCTCAACAAGAAGAGCAACCGCTTCGAGTTCACCGTCGGATCGATGATCCGGCCCGAGCAATTGGCGGGCGACCCTGCTGAGGTGACCAGGGCGCTGGAGCGTCATTGCGTCTTCGCACTTGCCGGCGACGCGGACGCGCAATTTTCGTTGCGTTGATAGAGGCACGCATTTGCTCTTTTCTCCGGCATGCGGAATCGCTTAGGTGAAGCGATGATGCTGCGCGCCATGCTTGCCGAAAACTACCGTTCGCTGCGGTCGATCCGGATGGACCTCGGCCAGGTGAACCTGTTCGTCGGCGAAAACGGCACGGGAAAATCGAATCTCTACCGCTCGCTGCAACTCGTCCAGGCCGCGGCACGGGGCACGCTGGCGCAGGAAATTGCGGTGGAAGGCGGGATGGCGTCGGCGCTGTGGACGGGCCGGAGACGGCCGAACGAGCCGGTGCGCATCCGCCTGGAAGCCGAATTGCTGGACGAAGAACGCGCGATCACCTTCCGCTACCTGATCGAGGCAGGTCTGCGTCCGCCGGCTGCTGCCGGCTTCGCCTTCGAGCCGCAGATCAAGACGGAAGAGCTTTCGATCGAGACGGGCCGGCGGCCCGTCACCGTCCTCAAGCGCGCCGGCCCTGCGATCATGGTGCGTAACGAAGCCGGCCGAATGGAGGAGCATCCCGAACAGGTGTTGACGTCGGAAACGGCATTGTCGCTTCTCGGGGATGCCGGTCACTATCCGGAAATCGGAGCCTTCCGGCGGGCGGTGCTGCAATGGCGGTTCTTTCACGGGTTCCGCACGGACCGGGATTCGCCGCTGCGCCAGCCCTGCCTTGCCGTCACCGCCCCGATGCTGGAGGAAAGCGGGGCCAATCTTGCGGCGGTCTTCGCCACCCTGGCGCACATACGGCAGGACACGGTCGAGCTGGACCGGGCGATCACCGAGGCCTTCGACGGCGCCAGGCTGTCGGTGCCGGATCCGGAAGAGTTCGCCTCGTTCGGGCTGGTGTTTCCCCAGTTTCCGCAGCGCCTGTTCCAGCCGCGCGAACTCTCCGACGGGCAGATCCGCTTTCTGGCGCTCGCCGGCGCGCTGCTCTCCTATCGCAGCCCGACGTTCGTCGCGCTGAACGAGCCCGAAGCCAGCCTGCATCCATCCATGCTGCCGCCGCTTGCAGCGATGATCGCAACCGCGGCACGTTCCAGTCAGATCTGGCTCGTCACGCATTCCGAGCTGCTGGCGCGCGAAGTGGAGCAACGTTGCGGCGTGCGTTCGAGGCGCGTCATCCGCAACGAGGGCGCCACCTGGATCGACGGCATGCGCCTGACGGGCGAGATTGCGGAGGACGACGCGTGAGCGTGCTCGTTCGCAACTTCGAGCGTGTGGCCGCCTTTCCGCCCTGCGGAGAGCCTTTGTGATGGCGCGCGTGACGGACGATCTGTTCGGTGGGGCGCCGGCGCAGCGGACGGTCCCCGTGCTGGTTCCCATGCCGGCGCCGCGGCCCTATTCCTATGCGGTGCCGGAAGGCATGGCGGTCGAGCCCGGCTCCATCGTACAGGTGCCGCTCGGATCGCGTCTGGTGGCCGGGGTCGTCTGGGACCGGGAAAGCGACGACAAGGTCGATCCGAAGAAGCTGCGGCCCATCGAGAAGGTGTTTGATTGCCCGCCGCTGACGAAAGAGATGCGAGCTTTCGTGGACTGGGTGTCGGCCTATACGCTGACGCCGCCGGGGCTTGTGGCGCGGATGGCGCTGCGTGCACCCGCAGCTTTCGATCCGGAGCCGATGGTGGAGGGCTTGCGCTTCACCGGGGTGCGCCCGGAGCGGATCACGCCGGCGCGCGAACGTGTTCTGGCGCTGGCGGGGGAGGGTGTTGCGTGGACGCGCTCCGGACTTGCCCATGCGGCCGGAACGTCTTCCAGCGTGATCGACGGCCTGACGGCCCAGGGCAGCTTCGAGACTATCTTCCTGCCGCCGCCGCCGGTTGTGGCGCTTCCCGATCCGGACTATGCCGCTCCGCGGCTGGAGGGACCGCAGACGGGGGCGGCCGCCGATCTGGTGGCGCAGGTGCGCGCCGACAGCTTCGCCGTGGCACTGATCGACGGGATCACCGGCTCCGGCAAGACGGAAGTCTACTTCGAGGCCATCGCCCAGAAGCTGCGGCAAGGACGGCAGGTGCTGATCCTGCTGCCCGAGATCGCGCTGACGGCAAGCTTCCTCGAGCGCTTCCAGGACCGGTTCGGCGCCAAGCCGGCGGAATGGCATTCCGACCTCGCGCCGCGCATGCGCGAAAAGGTTTGGCGGCAGGTGGCGACGGGCGAAGTGCGCGTCGTCGCCGGCGCGCGCTCAGCCCTGTTCCTTCCCTTCGAGGACCTCGGGCTCATCATCGTCGACGAGGAACACGATCCGGCCTACAAGCAGGAAGACCGCGTCTTCTACAATGCGCGCGACATGGCCGTCGTGCGCGCCCGAATCGGCAACTTTCCCGTCGTGCTCGTCTCGGCCACGCCTTCGGTGGAGAGCCGGGTCAACGCCGACAACGGCCGCTACCAGGCGCTGCACCTGCCGACGCGTTTCGGCGAAGCGGCATTGCCCGATCTCCATCTCGTCGATCTGCGCCGCCATCCGCCGCAAAGGGGCGGCTTTCTCTCGCCTGTCATGCTGCGGGCGATCGGCAAGACGGTGGAGAAGGGCGAGCAGGCGCTGCTCTTCCTCAATCGTCGCGGCTACGCGCCGCTCACGCTGTGCCGCGTCTGCGGCCATCGGTTCCAGTGCCCGCAATGCTCGAGCTGGCTGGTCGAGCACCGTTTCCGCGGCCAGATTCAGTGCCATCACTGCGGCTATGCGGAGCGCACGCCGGACGCCTGCCCGGAATGCGGGACGTTCGATCATCTGGCGGCCTGCGGCCCCGGCGTCGAGCGGATCGCAGAGGAAGTCGAAAGGCATTTCCCGGATGCGCGCACGATCGTCCTTTCCTCGGACTTGATGGGGGTTAAGCGGCTGCGGCTGGAGCTGGAGGCGATCGCCAGGGGCGAGGCCGACATCGTCATCGGCACCCAGCTCGTCGCCAAGGGGCACAACTTTCCGCTCATGACGCTGGTCGGGATCGTGGATGCCGACCTTGGCCTTTCGAATGGCGACCCGAGGGCGGCCGAGCGGACATTCCAGCTCCTTTCGCAGGTGACCGGCCGTGCCGGGCGAACCGGGCTCAAGAGCCATGGGCTGATCCAGACCTACCAGCCGCTGCATCCCGTCATGCAGGCCATCGTCTCGGGCGATGCGCGGGACTTTTACGAGCGCGAGATCGGGGAGCGGGAGAAGGCGCTGCTGCCGCCGTTCGGCCGGCTGGCCTCGGTGATCGTTTCCGCCGACAGCAGGGTGGAAGCCGAAACCCATGCGCGCGGATTGCGGCAGGCCGCGCCCGGCGTGTCGGGAATAGCCATCCTCGGTCCGGCGGAGGCGCCGCTGGCGCTGATTCGCGGGCGACACCGGTTTCGCCTGCTGGTCCACGGACAACGCTCGAGCGACATGCAGGCCTATCTGCGTGCCATGATAGCCAATGGGCCGAAAGAAAGAGGCTCCATCCTGGTGCAGGTCGACATCGATCCGCAGAGCTTTCTCTGACGGCGCGCACGTGGCGGGGCACTTTGTCGCACTTGGTGACCGGGTCGACCCTGCCGGCGAGAGACCGGCAGCGCTGCATTGCACCAGTTCGCTTTCCGGAAGCGATCGTGCAATCGCAGTGCAAAATGAACCGGGGCGGATTCCTTGCCGCCTGTGATTGTGCCATAAGGCGGGGCAATTCAGGGCTTGCGGCGGAGCGCGTTGATGGAATTCTACATTCCGACCGAGACAGGGGAATTTCTCGCCTTCAGCGGCGCAGTCGCTGCGCTCCTGCTTGGTCTCGTCGGGCTCTTTGCGCCCCGCCTTGCGCTGAAATTCAACGGTCTGCAACTGCGCGACGCCAGCACGGAAGGCTGCGCTGCGGCCCGTTCGCTCGGCGGTTTTCACGCGGGACTGGCGCTCTGTGCGATCATGGTCGCACAGGACTGGACCTATCTGGCCGTCGGCTCGGCCTTCTCGCTCGCCGCGTTCGGACGCATCCTGTCCATGATGTCGGACGCCTCGTTCGGCTGGAAGGGGCTCGTGCTGCTGGTCGTGCAGATGCTTCTGGCGATGCTGCCGCTCGCGCATGTGTTCGGTTTCGTTTGACGTTGCCTTTCTTCGTTCGGAAGCCGAATCCGAAAGGCCGGTTCCAATTTTGACAAAATTCGGGAGAAGGCTGCTCCACTTATCACGGATTCCTGTGTCTGCCCGTGTTGCGAGTCCGAAGTTCCTATGCTAGACGAACCGCGAATTTCAGAAAGAGCGGGCGTTCTGCCTGGCGAGGACTGAAAATAATCGCAACGAATTCAGGGTGTTGAGTTTACGGGATTCCCGCAAGCTATTGCTCTGGATGAAAATAAGAGAAGCTTGTGCCCGTGGCAGACACATCCCAGCTTATTTCCGGTGTTGCAGAAAGGTACGCGTCTTCGCTTTTCGAGCTTGCGCTCGAAGCTGGCAGCGTCGACGCGGTGGGTGCCGACCTTGGTCGCTTCCAGGTGATGATCGACGGCAGCGAAGATCTGAAGCGCCTGATCCTGAGCCCGGTATTCTCCGCCGAAGACCAGGCGAAGGCGGTTGCTGCCATCGTCGAGAAGGCAGGTTTCTCCCCTCTCGTTGCAAACTTCCTCAAGGTTGTGGCCTCGAACCGCCGGCTATTCGCCGTGCCGGGCATGGTCAAGGCCTATCGCGTGATCGCCGCCCGTCACCGTGGCGAGATCACTGCGGAAGTCACCTCCGCGCATGCGTTGACTGCAGCGCAGGAGACCGAATTGAAGGCGGCGCTCAAGGGCGTCACCGGCAAAGACGTGGCGATCGCCGTCACTGTCGACCCGTCCATTCTCGGTGGTCTGATCGTCAAGGTCGGGTCCCGCCAGATCGACACTTCGCTTCGCACCAAACTCTCTACCCTTAAGCTTGCACTGAAAGAGGTCGGCTGATGGATATCCGCGCCGCGGAAATTTCCGCAATTCTCAAAGATCAGATCAAAAATTTCGGCAAAGAGGCGGAAGTCTCGGAAGTCGGCCAGGTGCTCTCCGTCGGTGACGGTATCGCCCGTGTTTACGGCCTCGACAACGTTCAGGCCGGCGAAATGGTGGAGTTCCCCGGTGGTATCCGCGGCATGGCGCTGAACCTGGAAAGCGACAACGTCGGTGTCGTTATCTTCGGTTCAGACCGTGACATCAAGGAAGGCGACATCGTCAAGCGGACCGGCGCCATCGTCGACGTCCCGGTCGGTCCGGAACTGCTCGGCCGCGTTGTTGACGCGCTCGGCAACCCGATCGACGGCAAGGGCCCGATCAATGCCAAGCAGCGCGCCCGCGTTGACGTCAAGGCTCCGGGCATCATCCCGCGCAAGTCGGTGCACGAGCCGATGTCGACCGGCCTCAAGGCCATCGACGCGCTGATCCCGGTCGGCCGCGGCCAGCGAGAGCTCGTCATCGGCGACCGCCAGACCGGCAAGACCGCCATCATCCTGGATGCGATCCTGAACCAGAAGGCGATCCACGACAGCGGCCCGGACAGCGAGAAGCTGTACTGCGTCTACGTCGCTATCGGCCAGAAGCGTTCGACCGTCGCCCAGTTCGTGAAGGTTCTCGAAGAGCGCGGCGCTCTCCAGTACTCGATCATCGTTGCTGCAACCGCCTCCGACCCGGCGCCGATGCAGTACCTCGCACCGTTCGCGGGTTGCGCAATGGGCGAATACTTCCGTGACAACGGCAAGCACGCCCTGATCGGCTACGACGACCTTTCCAAGCAGGCCGTTGCCTACCGCCAGATGTCGCTGCTGCTGCGCCGTCCGCCGGGCCGCGAAGCCTATCCGGGCGACGTCTTCTACCTGCACTCCCGCCTGCTTGAGCGCGCTGCAAAGCTCAACGACGAGATGGGCGCTGGCTCGCTGACGGCTCTGCCGGTCATCGAAACCCAGGGTAACGACGTTTCGGCGTTTATCCCGACCAACGTGATCTCGATCACCGATGGCCAGATCTTCCTTGAAACGGACCTGTTCTACCAGGGTATCCGTCCGGCCGTTAACGTCGGTCTGTCGGTTTCCCGCGTGGGCTCTTCCGCTCAGATCAAGGCGATGAAGCAGGTCGCCGGCTCGATCAAGGGCGAGCTTGCCCAGTATCGCGAAATGGCAGCCTTCGCCCAGTTCGGCTCGGACCTCGACGCCGCGACGCAGCGCCTGCTGAACCGCGGTGCACGCCTGACCGAACTCCTGAAGCAGCCGCAGTTCTCGCCGCTGAAGACGGAAGAGCAGGTTGCGGTGATCTTCGCCGGCGTCAACGGGTACCTCGACAAGCTGCCGGTCAACAAGGTCGGCAAGTTCGAGCAGGGCCTGCTTTCGTACATGCGCACGGAAGGCAAGGGCATTCTCGATGCCATCCGCACGGAGAAGGCAATCAGCGACGACACCAAGGGTAAGCTGAAGGCTGCTCTTGACGCCTTCGCTAAATCCTTCGCCTGAACGGGTTCCAGTCTAGGACGGATAACGGATGCCTTCACTTAAGGATCTGAAGAACCGGATCGCCTCCGTCAAGGCGACGCAGAAGATAACCAAGGCGATGAAAATGGTCGCCGCGGCGAAGCTTCGGCGTGCGCAGGAGGCGGCCGAGGCCGCCAGGCCCTATTCGCAGCGCATGGGCGCGGTGCTGGCCAATATCGCCCAGGCGGTAGGCCAGGACGACAGCGCGCCGCGGCTGATGGCGGGCACCGGCAAGGACGACGTGCACCTGCTCGTCGTCTGCACGGCCGAGCGCGGTCTCTGCGGCGGTTTCAACTCGCAGATCGCCCGCCTTGCCCGCGACCACACGCGCAAGCTCTTGGCCAACGGCAAGACGGTGAAGATCATCTGCGTCGGCAAGAAGGGCTTCGATATCCTTCGTCGCGAGTACGCTTCGCTGATCATCGATCGCGTCGATCTGCGGGAAGTCAAGAAGGTCGGCTTTGCCAATGCTGACGAGATCGGCCGCAAAGTGATCGCGCTGTTCGACAAGGGCGAGTTCGACGTCTGCACGCTGTTCTATTCCGAGTTCAAGTCGGTCATCGCGCAGATCCCGACTGCCCAGCAGCTCATCCCGGCGTCTGCCGGAGAGCCGGTCGAGCAGTCCGATGCGATCTACGACTATGAGCCCGATGCGGCTGCGATCCTTGGCGATCTCATCCCGCGCAACATCTCCGTCCAGATCTTCCGGGCCCTGCTCGAGAACGTCGCAGGTGAGATGGGTGCCAAGATGAGCGCCATGGACAATGCGACCCGCAATGCCGGTGAGATGATCAACAAGCTGACGCTGAACTACAACCGCCAGCGCCAGGCTCAGATCACCAAGGAACTCATCGAAATCATCTCGGGCGCTGAAGCGCTCTAAGGACCAGGACAAAGAGGGTAAGAATCATGGCTAAGGCAGCTACCCCGAAAGAAACCGTAGCGGAGAAGAAGCCCGCTGCTCCGCGCAAGACGGCAGCCGCCAAGGCCGCTTCAACCGCAGTCATCGCGAAGGGTGCACAGGGTCGCGTCACGCAGGTCATCGGCGCTGTCGTCGACGTCGCCTTCGATGGCGACCTGCCGCAGATCCTCAACGCGCTGGAAACCGACAACAACGGCAACCGCCTTGTTCTCGAAGTCGCCCAGCACCTCGGCGAAAACACCGTTCGCACGATCGCCATGGACTCGACCGAAGGTCTCGTCCGTGGTCAGCCGGTCGCCGATACCGGTGCTCCGATCTCCGTTCCGGTCGGTGACGAAACGCTCGGCCGCATCATGAACGTCATCGGCGAGCCGGTCGACGAAGCCGGCCCGCTTGTCACGTCTGCCAAGCGCGCCATCCACCAGGACGCTCCGGCTTACGTTGAGCAGTCCACGGAAGCGCAGATCCTCGTCACCGGCATCAAGGTCGTCGACCTGCTCGCTCCCTACGCAAAGGGCGGCAAGATCGGCCTGTTCGGCGGCGCTGGCGTCGGCAAGACCGTTCTCATCATGGAACTGATCAACAACGTCGCCAAGGCGCACGGTGGTTACTCGGTGTTCGCAGGCGTGGGTGAACGTACCCGCGAAGGCAACGACCTCTATCACGAAATGATCGAGTCCGGCGTGAACAAGCTCGGCGGCGGCGAAGGCTCCAAGGCCGCGCTCGTCTACGGCCAGATGAACGAACCGCCGGGTGCGCGCGCTCGCGTCGCCCTGACCGGCCTGACGATCGCAGAAGACTTCCGCGACAAGGGCCAGGACGTTCTGTTCTTCGTCGACAACATCTTCCGCTTCACCCAGGCTGGCTCGGAAGTTTCGGCTCTTCTCGGCCGTATTCCTTCGGCGGTGGGCTATCAGCCGACGCTGGCGACCGACATGGGCCAGATGCAGGAGCGCATCACCACCACGACCAAGGGCTCGATCACCTCGGTTCAGGCCATCTACGTTCCGGCCGACGACTTGACGGACCCGGCGCCGGCCACCTCGTTTGCGCACCTTGACGCGACGACCGTTCTGTCGCGTTCCATCGCCGAAAAGGGTATCTATCCGGCCGTCGATCCGCTCGACTCGACCTCGCGCATGCTCGACCCGATGGTCGTCGGCGAAGATCACTACGAAGTTGCCCGTAAGGTCCAGACGACCCTGCAGCGCTACAAGGCCCTCCAGGACATCATCGCGATCCTGGGCATGGACGAGCTGTCGGAAGAAGACAAGCTGGCCGTTGCCCGCGCCCGCAAGATCGAACGCTTCCTGTCGCAGCCGTTCTTCGTCGCCGAAGTCTTCACCGGTTCGCCGGGCAAGCTGGTTGCGCTCGAAGACACGATCAAGGGCTTCAAGGGTCTCGTCAACGGCGACTACGACCACCTGCCGGAAGCCGCCTTCTACATGGTCGGCTCGATCGAGGAAGCCGTCGAGAAGGCCAAGAAGCTGGCTGCCGAAGCCGCTTGATCAGAGAACACCGGGCGCCTGCCTGCCGGGCGCCCGTTCCTGACCTGATGAAATCAGAAGAAGTGAATGGTCATGGCCGACAGTTTCCAGTTTGAACTCGTTTCTCCAGAGCGCCTGCTGCTTTCGGGCAGTGTGACCTCGGTCGTCATTCCCGCCTCGGAAGGCGAGATGACCGTCATGGCCAACCATGCGCCCACCATGACGACGATCAATCCCGGTATCGTGACCGTCACGTTCGCCGACGGAAAGACGGACCGGTACGTGGTGTTCGGCGGCTTCGCCGATATCCTGCCGAGCGGCTGCACGCTTCTGGCGGAATCGGCGGTGCATGTCGACGAGATCAGCCGCGACGATATCATCAAGCGGATCGAAATTGCGCGCGGCGAACTTGAAGCGGCTCCGAACGACGAGCACCGCGCCGGTATCGAGCGCTACATTGCGCAACTCGGCACGGTTCAGGGAACGATACTTCCCGCTTGAACAGCGAATTGATGTCCCACGTCATGGAACCCCGCTTCGGCGGGGTTTTTTGTTGTCTCACAGGAACTTCATGGCCGCAAATGCCTTAACTAAGAGGCAAGGTAGCTATCGTCTTTGGGACTATTTGCTTTGAAATGAAGCAGATTGCTGCTTCTATGCCGGTCCGGCGGGGAAGCTGTCGGGCCTATCGCATTATTTGCTGGAATGAGGATCGATGTCTGAAAAAATCATCCCGGTCATTATGGCGGGCGGCAAAGGTACCCGGCTATGGCCGCTTTCGCGTTCGAGTGCGCCCAAGCAGTTCATGTCGCTGCTCGGAAAGAACACGCTGTTTCAACGAACGCTGGCGCGTGTCGCCGACACCGAGCGCTATGAAGCGCCGATCGTGCTGACAAATGCCGAGTTTCGCTTTCTTGTCGCCGAGCAGGCGCGTCAGATCGACCAGCCGCTGTCCAAGATCCTGCTTGAGCCCGTTGCGCGCAATACGGCGCCGGCGCTGGCAGCCGCCGCACTGATCGTCGCCGGCGAGTTCGGCGAGCGGGCCATCATGCAGGTGCTGGCTTCCGATCACGAGATCGTCGAGGACGACGTCTATCGCGATTGCGTGGCGCGCGCGGCGGAGGCGGCGCAGGCCGGCAGGCTTGTGACCTTCGGGATCACGCCGACCGAACCGGCAACGGGCTACGGCTACATCGAGGCCGGTGAAGAACTCGGCGGCGGTGCCTGTGCGGTCAAGCGCTTTATCGAGAAGCCGGACCGCGAGAGGGCGGAGCAGCTCGTTGCCGCTGGCGGCTACCTGTGGAACTCCGGCATGTTCATGCTTCCGGTCGGAATCTTCCTCCAGGAACTGCGCCAGCTCGCGCCCGAAGTTCTAGAGGCGGCGACGCAGGCTATTGCCGGCGCAAAGGCCGACCTCGATTTTGTCCGGCTCGAGGAGGAGGCTTTCTCCAAGGCACCTGACATCTCCATCGACTACGCCATCTTCGAAAAGACACCCATCGCCGCCGTGGTTCCCTCGCCGATCGAATGGTCGGATCTCGGCAGCTGGGACTCGGTGTGGAAGCTCGGTGAGCAGGACGGTTCGGGCAACGTTGCTGACGGCCGTACCACGCTGCTCGATACGCACAATTCGCTCGTGCTGTCGAAGGACATCCATGTCGCCGTGCAGGGCATGTCCGACATCGCGGTGATCGCGAGCGAGGATGCCGTCTATATCGGACGCATGGAAGACAGCCAGAATGTCGGCAAGCTGGTCAAGCACCTTGCCTCGATGAGGGAGACAGCACCGCTGACGGAAACGCATCGGACGTCTTACCGCCCCTGGGGCGGCTACACGTCCGTTCTCAACGGCGACCGTTTCCAGGTGAAGCGGCTGTTTGTCAAGCCGGGGCGAAGGCTTTCGCTTCAGAAGCATCATCACCGCTCCGAGCACTGGATCGTCGTGCGTGGTACTGCCGAAGTGACGGTCGGCGAGAAGGTCATCCCGCTGCGCGAAAACGAATCGGTCTATATTCCGCAGGGCGAGCTGCACCGCCTTGCCAATCCGGGAAAGATCCTGCTGGAGCTGATCGAAGTCCAGACCGGTTCCTATCTCGGCGAGGACGACATCATTCGTATCGAGGATGAATTCGGCCGGGACTAGCCGAATATCGCCCATCGCTCGCTTAAAGCAGGCGGGCGCCCGCGGCATCGACCTTCAGGACGGTGAGTCGGCCGGTGGCGAAACAGCCGGTGTCGATACCGATGCGGCCGGCGGCGAACTCCGGTTCGCCGCACGGCGTATGGCCGTGCACGACCACCAGAGGGAGCTCCGGCCCGTTTGTCAGAAACGGCTCGCGGATCCACAGCATGTCCTCTTCGTTCTGCTGATCTAGCGGTATGCCGGGTTTTACCCCGGCATGGACGAAGAGATACTGTCCCGCCTGCAGGAAAATGGGCAGGCGCGCGAGAAAGGCGAGCTGATCGCCCGGTATCGACCGCGTCAGGCTTGCGTCGTTACGCCAAAGGACGTCCTCAACATCGATGCCAAAGGATGCCAGCGTCGCCAGTCCGCCGAAATTCGGGCCGAGCCAGTAAAGCCAGCCCGACGGATCGCGCAGAAATCGCAAGAAAGTATCGTCGTGATTGCCGCAGATCGCGATCCTTGCCAGCCCGTCGTCGTGGCTGCCGGCGAGGTGGCGGAGGACGGATGCCGAGTCAGGACCGCGATCGACGTAGTCGCCGAGATAGACGAGCAACACGTCGCCGTCCGTTCGCCTTGCATCTTCGCGAATTCGCTCCTCTGCTTCCATCAGTTCGCGGAAGCAGCCGTGCACGTCTCCGATCGCATAGATGGTCGGTAGCCGCCCTTCCAGCGTGAGACGCGCGCGCGCGCGCTTCTTGCCGGTTAACGTTGGAATCTCGACGATGCTGTAGGAGGCGGACTGCATCGTGCCAGCTTATCGCATTGCCGCATTGCGGCAAACGTTCACGGCCTAGGCCTTACCTTGCCGCCATCGGCGGATCCGGCATAGGAAGCCATTTCTCGCGATCGAAATAGGGCGGCAGATAGGTGTTCTTGGGACGCGACCGATCCGGCGTGATAATGAAGTTGAAGCGCGGCGTATCGCCGAACTCCCGCTTCAGCTGAATGCGGCTGCCGAGCACCACGACGTCGAATTCCTTGAGCGCGCGGAGATTGTCGAGGATTTCCGGGGCGTCGTTCCAGCGAACTTCCTCGAAGAAGACGCCTACGGCTGCGATCGCCGCGTCGGTCAGGGCTGTCCGCGTCGCCTCGTTCTCCAGGTTGAGCTTGATCCTGAACGAGGTCAGTCGCTCCTGGTTGCTGCCGCGGATGGACAGGTAGGCGGAGGTCTTCGGGCCGTCCCCATCGTCATCGGCGGTGAACTCGCGGAAGGAGGTGCAATACCAGCCGCTGCCGGTGAGGCCCTCTTGCCAGCCGGAATTGGCAAAGCCGGTGCGCTGCAGCGCGGTGCAGAGTTCCTTGGGATCGCGCCGGACCGTGCGTGAGAACTTCGTCTCCATGGGAACGATGCGCGAGACGAGGCGCTCGGGTATTTCGACCTGGGGGCGGGGTATCCGTCCGCCGCGGCTTTCGAGTGGGCGGGGCTGCGTGTTTTCGGATTGCCTGGCGATCGGCTCAAAGCCGAAATGCACGAGCGCGCGGTTCAGGTTGCGGTGATCGTTGGCCAGCAGGAAGGTTGCCGCGATCGCGGAAAGGATCCCAAGCGTCAGCAGTGCAAACAGGATCTTGCCGGATCTGCCCTTTTTCTTGTCCGCCATGCCGCAATGACGTTGCCCGATCGCTGCAGGATCCACCGGACCGGTTCGGGACGGTCGGCCGATGGCGCCGGGGCTTCCGGTGGCTTGGTGATAGGGCACAAAGAGGCTCTCGGCAAGCGGCCGGCGCAAGGTGCCGCATTGACACCTGCAGCACGGAAACGTGACTTGGTGCTACCGGGAGGGGTGCTGCCCGCTCAGCCAGGTTTTGCCGCAAGGGCGGAGAGTGCTGCGTGCAGCTTCAGCACTTCCGGTGGCGATGGCCGGAAGCGTGGCAGGCCCAGATAGTAGCCGTATCCGGTTTTCAGGCCGCTTGCGCCAAGCACGACAAGCCGTCCGTCCGCAAGCGGCTCGCCGAGAAGGCCGAGGCTGCCTAGCGCTACGCCGTCGCCGCGCGTCGCGGCGTCGACGGCCATCACATAGGTGGAGAAGGTCAGGTTCGCCCGCGCGCTTCTCGCCTCGTTGTGTGCGCCCAGCCTTTCGAACCATTGGCGGAAGGAGATCCAGTTCGCATTGAAGCGGTCGTAGTCGATGAGGTCGAGGGCAGCGAGGTCCGCCGGTGCCAGCGATGCCGCGTCTTCGATGCCGCGGCTGCGCAGGTAGTCAGGCGAGGCGACCGGCGCGAGCTCTTCGGTCAGAAGAGCGGTGAGCGACCAGCGTGGATGTTCGCCACGACAATAGAGGATGACGAGGTCGTTGCTCTCGGAGGCAAGGTCGGAAGGGCTGTCGGAAGTGAGAAGGCGAATCGACAGGCCGGCATCGGCCTTGCCGAACTCGCGCAGACGCCTGCCCAGCCATAGGTGGGAGACCGAACCGCTGGCGGCGATCGAGATCGTCTGGCCAAAGCCGGCGCGGAAGGGCTCCAGGCTTTCCTCCAGATAATCCAGCGTCGCCCGGATACGCTGGAACAGCCGCTCGCCACCGGGCGTCAGCGCCAGGTTCTTGCCGCGGCGGGTGAACAGGTCGGCGCCGAGATGCCCCTCCAGTCCCTTTATGCGGCGGCTGACGGCGGCTTGGGTAATGTTCAGCTCGCGCCCGGCACGCGAAAAATTCATGTGCCGGCAGGCGGCGTCGAAGACGCGGAAGGTCTCGAGGGGGATCTTGTCGAGCATGGGCCCATCATGATTTCAGATCATCGAAATTCCCGAGAATTCGATGGATTTGAAAATATCAGATCGTGATGCAGGGTAAAGCGTTCGCGTTTGCGCACGGGAGACGACCTTGCAGTTCACCACCTCCTTCGTCCCGGAGATCCGGTTCGGCAATGATCTTCACCGGACGGTCGGGAAGGCTGCCGCCGGGTTCGGCGCGAGGCGGGCTGCCCTCGTCATCGACGGGTTCCTGGCGCAGTCCGGACTTGCGGACAGGATCGCGGCCCAGCTTGCCGACGAGGGGATTGCAAGCCGGTTCTTTTCCTCCTTTTCCGGCGAGCCGAAGCTGAGGCATGTGCGAGAAGCCACGGAGATGGCGACTGGCTGCGACCTCGTCATCGGGATCGGCGGTGGATCGGCGCTGGATATCGCCAAGATCGCTGCCTGCTGCGCCGTCTCCGGCGAAGATCCGATGCACTATGCGCTCGCCGCCCATCCGCTGCCCGCCAACCCCTTGAAGAAGATCATGGTGCCGACGACGGCCGGTACGGGTTCGGAAACGTCGGCAACGACCATCTTCACCGGGCCCGAGGGCAGGAAGCTCTGGATCTGGGGGCCGGAAACGAAGGCGGATCTCGTCCTGCTCGATCCGGCACTGACGGCGACGCTGCCCGCAAATCTCACCGCGTGGTGCGGGTTCGACGCCATGATCCACGCCTTCGAGGCGGCGACGAACCGAAACGCCCATTACGGGGCGAAACTCTATGCGCACGAGGCGCTGCGGCTGATCGGCGGCGCGCTGGAAACGGCCGTCCGCGAGCCGCAGGACCTTGAGGCGCGCGGCAAGGTGCTGCTCGGCTCCTGCCATGCCGGCATCGCCATCGACAATTGCGGCACGGCGATCGCGCACAATATCAGCCATGCGCTGGCGGGGCTGGCGCCTGTGCATCACGGGCTTGCGACGGCACTCGGCTTCGAATCGACGATCGGCTGGCTGGTCGAGGCGGATACGGCAGATCTGAATGCCGCGGCACGGGCGCTTGGGCTGCAATCGGCATCGGAGCTGCCGTCCTTCGTGTCAGGCCTGATGGATCGCACCGGGATCGAACGTGCGCTGCCGGCGGCCTTCACCGGCTTCGATGACGCCGCTCTTGCCGCCGAGATGCGCGCGCCGGAAAACCAGCCGATGCGGCGTTCGACGATCCGCGAGATCACCGATGGCGACATTGGCGTCTTCGCCGCGCGCATCATGACGCTGCCGAAGACGCTCTGACGCCTGGGGGAGACAGATGACCACGCGCTATAGCCGAGACTACTGGGAAAAGCTGCTGGCCGGGCTGAGGCTGGAAGGACGCCACTTCATCGACGGCGACTACCGGATGTCGCTTTCCGGCGAGACCTTCACCCGCATCCGACCGATGGACGGCCGGCCGGGCGGAGTGCTCTCGCGCGGGAACGCCGCCGATATCGATGCCGCCGTCGCTGCGGCGCGAGCCGCTTTCGCAAGCGGTGTCTGGCGCCACAAGGACCCGGGCGAGAAGAAGAAGATCATGCTGAGATGGGCGGAGCTGATCCGCACGCACGGCGAGGAACTGGCGATGCTGGAGACGATCGACGTCGGCAAGCCGGTGATGGCGTCGCTCAATGTCGACGTCCGGCTCTGCGCCGACGGCATCCAGTACTATGCCGAAATGATCGACAAGATGTACGACGAGATCGCTCCCACAGGACCCAAGGCGCGCGCCCTCGTCCGTAAAGTTCCGCTCGGCGTCGTCGGCGCGATCACGCCGTGGAACTATCCGATGATCATCGACGCCTGGAAACTCGGGCCGGCGATCGCGGCTGGCAATTCGGTGGTGCTGAAGCCGGCGGAGCAGTCGTCGTTATCGGCGCTGCGGCTCGCAGGACTCGCCGTGGAAGCGGGGCTGCCGGCCGGCGTGCTGAACGTGGTCACCGGCTATGGCGAGGAGACCGGCAAGCCGCTGGCGCTGCACATGGACGTGGACATGATCGCGTTCACGGGCTCCACCGAGGTCGGCAGGCTGATCATGGGCTATGCGGCGCAGTCCAACGTGAAGCGGGTGGCGCTGGAGCTCGGCGGCAAGTCGCCGCTCGTGGTCTTCGAGGATGCCGATCTTGATGCCGCTGCCTCGGCCGTGGCCTGGGGCTGCTTCTACAATTCCGGCGAGACTTGCCATGCCTCGACGAGGCTGATCGTTCAGCGTTCGGTGCAGGACAGGCTGATCGGCAAGATCAGGGAGGTTTCCGATCGGGAGATTGCCCTGAAACATCCTCTCGATCCGTCCGCGCAGATCGGGGCACTGATCGAGGAAGCGCATATGGAGAAGGTGCTCGGCATGGTCGCCGCCGGGGAGAGGGAGGGGGCTCGCCGCGCCTTTGGTGCCGAACGCGTTCTTTCGGAGACCGGCGGCTACTACGTCTCGCCGGGCGTCTTTGTCGACGTCAGCAACGACATGAGCCTGGCCCGGCAGGAAATCTTCGGACCGGTTCTGGCGGCCATCGCCTTCGACACGGAGGAAGAGGCGCTTGCTATCGCCAACGATACGATCTTCGGCCTCGCCGGCGCCGTCTTCACCAAGGACATGGACCGGGCGCACCGCTTTTCGGAAAGCCTGCATGCCGGTACGGTGTGGATCAACACATACGACATGTCGAACTTCGCCACGCCCTTCGGAGGCTTCAAGCAGTCGGGCTTCGGACGCGACCGTTCGGTGCATGCGATCGACAAATACTGCGACTACAAGACGATCTGGCAGCAGTTCGCGTAGCCTACGGCCTTCGTCTCGGCTCTCTCCACAGGCGGGGAGAGGGTGCCGGCGGGGGATGAGGGTCACGGGGAGCCAGCAAGCAAGAGGAAAGAGAAAGCATGAGCCGCATCGCATCGATCGAGATCTCCCACCACCGCCTGCCGCTGGACCCGCCGTTCAAGGCGAGCTGGGACGGGCGACCGCGGCGGCACTTCGATGCAACGATCGTGCGGGTGCGCGACGACGAGGGGCGCGAGGGCATCGGATCGGGCGACCTGATGAAGGGCTTCGAGGGGCATGAGGACCTGTTCGTCGGCCAGGACCCGCGCCATCTCGAGCGGCACTACGAGGTGCTGTCGCACATCAATTTTCACTACGGCCGCTGCTGGCCGCTGGATCTCGCGCTCTGGGATCTCTCGGGGAAGATCACCGGCGAGCCGGTCTGGCGGATGCTTGGCGGCCGGGCCGACCGGGTTCGGCTCTATGCCTCGTCGGGCGTGCTGCGCGAGCCATCCGCAATGGCCGATCAGGCGGAGCGCTATATCGAGGAAGGTTTCCCGGCGATGAAGGTGCGGTTCTCCTCGTCATCAGGCGGCCGCGTCGGCTGGCGCGACGACGTGAAAGCGCTGGAGGCGATCCGTGCTCGCGTCGGCGATCGGCTGGAGCTGATGGTCGACTGCAACCAGGGCTGGCGGATGCCCTGGGACACGACGCTGCCATGGACCTTCAAGGACGCGCTGAGCGTTGCGCGGGAACTGGAGCGGCTTTCGATCTACTGGATGGAGGAGCCGCTGTTCCGCTCCGACCGGAAGGGCATGAAGGCGCTGAAGGAATCAACCTCGGTTCGGATTGCCGGCGGCGAGATGACGCGAGAGCTTTACGAGTTCCGTGACCTCATCGAGGAGCGCGTCTTGGACGTGATCCAGCCGGACGTGGCACTCGTCGGCGGCATCACGGGTTGCCGGAGGCTGGCCTATCAGGCACGCGAGGCGGGCGTGACCTTCACCCCGCACAGCTGGACCAACGGTATCGGCGTGCTCGCCAATGCGCAGCTGACCGCCGGCTGCGGCGATGCACCGTTTCTGGAATATCCGTATGACAATCCCGAATGGAGCGAGGCGCGGCGCGACTATCCGATGATCGCGCCAGTGCAGCACCGGGATGGGTGGCTGGAGCTTGGCGAAGCAGCCGGGCTTGGGATCACCCTCGACGAGGAACGGCTCAAGGCGACACGGATCTGAGCCGTGCGATCTGGAGCATGGCTGTGGTCATCCAGCATGCCGATAGGCAATGATGCCGTCTCAGATACGCAGTCATCCCCAAGGTCGCGCTCGGGGCTTCGGCTGATGTTCCATCGCCCCGTGGCGGCGAAACGAGAACCGCCCGGACGTTTCCATCCGGGCGGTGCCTCTTGGGGCTCAGGTCCGCCTGAGCCCTGTTCCGGTGAACACCGTTTCGCTGATCACTTGGCCTGCCAGCTCTTGACGAGTTCGTCGTAGTTGACGGTAAGGGGCTTTTCCTTCTCGTCGGCGATCTTCAACTGCGGCGCGAGGTTGCCCTTGGCGACGGCGTCCTTGTTCCAGTACTCGATGTCATGCTCCTCGGCGAGCTTCGGGCCCATATCGCCCATGACGCCGGCGCGTTCCAGGCGTTCGAGCACCTTTTCCTGCTCGGCGCAGAGCGAATCCATGGCTTCCTGCGGGGTCTTCGCGCCCGACGACGCATCGCCGATCGCCTGCCACCACAGCTGGGCAAGCTTCGGATAGTCCGGAATGTTCGTACCGGTCGGCGACCACTGAACCCGGGCCGGAGAACGGTAGAACTCGATCAGACCGCCGAGTTTCGGCGCCCGCTCGGTGAACGACTCGTGGGCGATCGAGGATTCGCGGATCAGCGTCAGGCCGACATGGCTCTTCTTGACGTCCACGGTCTTCGAGGTGACGAACTGCGCATAGAGCCAGGCGGCCTTGGCGCGGTCGTCAGGCGTCGACTTCATCAGAGTCCAGGAACCCACGTCCTGGTAGCCGAGCTTCATGCCGTCCTTCCAGTAGACGCCGTGCGGCGAGGGAGCGAAACGCCACTTCGGCGTGCCGTCCTCGTTCACGACGGGAAGACCCGGCTTCACGAAGTCCGCGGTGAACGCCGTGTAGGTGAACATCTGCTGGGCGACTTCGCCCTGCGAGGGAACCGGACCCGATTCGGAGAAGGTCATGCCCTGGGCGGCGGCGGGCGCGTAGGCCTTCAGCCACTGCAGGTACTTCTCGATCGAATAGACGGCGGCCGGACCGTTGGTGTCACCACCGCGGGCCACGCACGAGCCGACCGGACGGGAGTTTTCATCGACCTTGATGCCCCATTCGTCGACCGGCTTGCCGTTCGGAATGCCCTTGTCGCCGTTGCCGGCCATCGACAGCCAGGCGTCGGTGAAGCGCCAGCCGAGCGACGGGTCCTTCTTGCCGTAGTCCATGTGGCCATAGACCTTCTTGCCGTCGATTTCGCGACCGGTGAAGAATTCGGCGATGTCCTCATAGGCCGACCAGTTGACGGGAACGCCGAGGTCGTAGCCGTACTTGGCTTTGAAGTCGGCCTTGTTCTTCTCGTCGTTGAACCAGTCGTAGCGGAACCAGTAGAGGTTCGCGAACTGCTGGTCCGGAAGCTGGTAAAGCTTGCCGTCCGGGGCAGTGGTGAACGAGGTGCCGATGAAGTCGGCGAGATCGAGGTTGGGGTTGGTGACGTCCTTGCCCTCGTTCGCCATGAAGTCGGTCAGGCTGCGCGCCTGCTGGTAGCGCCAGTGGGTGCCGATGAGGTCCGAGTCGTTGACATAGGCGTCGTAGATGTTCTCGCCCGACTGCATCTGCGTCTGAAGCTTTTCGATGACGTCGCCTTCGCCGATCAGGTCGTGGGTGATCTTGATGCCGGTGATCGCGGTGAAGGCCGGTGCAAGAACCTTGGACTCGTATTCATGGGTGGTGATCGTTTCGGAGACGACCTTGATGTCCATGCCGGCAAAAGGCTTGGCGGCGTCGATAAACCACTGCATTTCCGCTTCCTGGGCGGCACGATCGAGACTGGAAAGATCGCCGATCTCGGCATCGAGGAATTTCTTTGCCGCGTCCATGTCGGCAAACGCCGTACCAGTCATTGCCAGCAGCATGGCTGCCGTCGTTGTCAAAAGGTGCCTTCGCATCATAATCCTCCCTTGGGTTGTGCGACTGCAGTTTGAAAGGCCGGATCCTCCCTAGCCCCCCGTTTTCATTGCCTCATACGTACCGGAATACGCCAATGACGTAGACCACGCACAGGGCAAGTGCCCACCACAGGTTGGGACCGACCAGCCCCAGCCATGCGAGATTGATGTATGCCGAGCCGAGCAGCGACACGAACAGCCGGTCGCCGCGCGTCGTCTCGAAACGAAGGATGCCGATGCGCGGATTGCCCCCCGGACGCGCATATTCCCAGACTGCCAGCAGCGCCAGCAGCGCGAAAATTGTCAGGAAGAACATCGCCGTCGGGAATGTCCAAGCCATCCATCCGCCGGGAATGAGCGGTGCGAACCAGTCGCGCGCGCCGTCCTTGACCGGCAGCGACATCATAAGCATGCCGGCGGCTAGCGCGTAGATGAGCAGCACGGCGGCGAGCGGCAGGGGCCAGCGATTGTTGTGGTTGGCGTTGGTGGCCATCAGACCCTCCCCAGGGCAAAGCCCTTGGCGATGTAATTGCGGACGAAATAGATGACGAGGGCGCCGGGGATGATGGTCAGCACGCCGGCAGCAGCCAGCACACCCCAGTCCATGCCGGAGGCCGAGACCGTGCGCGTCATCGTGGCGGCGATCGGCTTGGCATCCGTCGTCGTCAGCGTGCGGGCGATCAGCAGTTCGACCCAGGAGAACATGAAGCAGAAGAAGGCGGCGACGCCGATGCCCGACGCGATCAGCGGCACGAAGATCTTGGCGAAGAATTTCGGGAACGAGTAGCCGTCGATATAGGCGGTCTCGTCGATTTCCTTCGGCACGCCCGACATGAAGCCTTCAAGGATCCAGACGGCGAGCGGCACGTTGAACAGGCAGTGCGCAAGGGCGACTGCGATGTGCGTGTCGATCAGACCGAAGGCCGAATAGAGCTGGAAGAAGGGCAGTGCGAAGACCGCGGGCGGTGCCATGCGGTTGGTCAGCAGCCAGAAGAACAGGTGCTTGTCACCGAGGAAGCGGTAGCGCGAGAAGGCGTAGGCTGCCGGCAGTGCCACGGCGACCGAGATCACCGTGTTCATCACCACATAGAGGATCGAGTTGATATAGCCGGAATACCAGGCCGGATCTGTGAAGATCACCGCATAGTTCCTCAGCGTCGGGTTCTGCGGCCACAGCGAGAAGGCACCGGTGATCTCGGTGTTGGTCTTGAAGCTCATGTTCAAGAGCCAGTAGATCGGCAGCATCAGGAAGATGATGTAGAGCGTCGGCACCAGCCAACCGAAGTTGCGGCGGGCTGTGCTGTCGGCGGCAAGGGCCTGCGGTACGGATTTCGCCGTTGCCGCCGGTGCGGCCGGGGTGGAGGTTTCGGTTTCAACGCGGGCGGTCATCTTTTTCTCCTCACGCCTGGTCGTCGCTGCTGGTCATGACCGTGTAGAAGATCCACGACAGCAGCAGGATGATGAGGAAGTAGATGATCGACATGGCCGCGGCCGGTCCTAGGTCGAACTGGCCGATCGCCATCTTGACGAGGTCGATCGAGAGGAAAGTGGTCGAGTTGCCGGGGCCGCCGCCGGTGACGACGAAGGGTTCGGTGTAGATCATGAAACTGTCCATGAAGCGCAGCAGGAAGGCGATCAGAAGCACGCGCTTCATCTTCGGCAGCTGGATGTGGCGGAAGACGGCCCAGCGCGAGGCGCCGTCGATCTTGGCGGCCTGGTAGTAGGCCTCGGGGATGGAGACGAGGCCGGCATAGCACAAGAGCACGACGAGGCTCGTCCAGTGCCAGACGTCCATGACGATCAGCGTCACCCAGGCGTCGAAGACGTCGTTGACGTAGTTGTAGTCGAAGCCGAGCGCCTTCAGCGTGAAGCCGAGCAGGCCGATGTCGACGCGGCCGAAGACCTGCCAGATCGTGCCGACCACGTTCCACGGGATGAGCAACGGCAACGACATAAGGACGAGGCACACCGGCACTCCGAGCCCCTTCTTCGGCATGTTGAGGGCGATCAGAATGCCGAGCGGGATCTCGATCGTCAGAATGATGGCGGAAAAGAGCAGGTTGCGGCCGAGGGCTGCCCAGAAGCGGTCGGAGTGAAGGATTTCGGTGAACCAGTCGGTGCCGGCCCAGAAGAACTGGTTGTTGCCGAAGGTGTCCTGGACCGAATAGTTGACCACCGTCATCAGCGGGATGACGGCCGAGAAGGCAACCAGCAGCAACACCGGCAGCACCATGAACCAAGCCTTGTTGTTCCAGGTTCTTTCCATGGTCAGGCCTCCCTGCCGACGCGCCAGCTGTCGGCGTAGATATTGATGGCGGACGGATCGAAGGTGATGCGTGGCTCGGCGGGGATCTCGCCATCCTCCGGCACGACGATCGCGATCGACTTGCCGGCGAATTCGGCGCGGACGATCTTCTGCCGGCCGATGTCCTCGACCTTCCTCACGTGCACGTGCATGCCTTCTCGGCCGAGACGGACAAATTCCGGGCGGATGCCGAGTTCGGTTCTGGCGCCTGCAGCAACCTTCGGCTGGTAGTCCAGCGTGATCGTGTCGGTGCCGAGCGAGACGGTGCTGCCGTCGATGCGCGCCGGCAGCAGGTTCATGCCCGGCGAGCCGATGAAGTAGCCGACGAAGGTGTGGCTCGGACGCTCGAAGAGTTCGGCCGGCGTGCCGATCTGGACGATCTGGCCGTCATACATGACGACGACCTTGTCGGCGAAGGTCAGCGCCTCGGTCTGGTCGTGGGTGACGTAGACCATGGTGAAGCCGAACTGCCGGTGCAGCTTCTTCAACTGCGAGCGCAGCACCCATTTCATGTGCGGGTCGATCACCGTCAGCGGTTCGTCGAACAGGATGGCGTTGACGTCGTTTCGGACCAGCCCGCGGCCGAGTGAGATTTTCTGCTTCTGGTCGGCGGTCAGGCGGCGCGCCTTGCGATCGGCCCAGCCGGACAGGCCGATCATATCGATGGTCTCCCGGACCCGGCGGTCGACCTCGGCTTCCGGGACGTGGCGGTTGCGCAAAGGGAAAGCGAGGTTGTCGTAGACCGTCATCGTGTCGTAGATGACCGGGAACTGGAACACCTGGGCAATGTTGCGCTGCTGCGTCGAAAGCTCGGTGACGTCGCGTCCGTCGAACAGGATCCGCCCCTCGGATGGTTGCAGCAGGCCGGAGATGATGTTCAAAAGCGTGGTCTTGCCGCAGCCGGAAGGTCCCAGCAGCGCATAGGCGCCGCCGTCGTTCCACTCGTGATGCACTTCCTTCAGTGCATAGTCGGCTTCCGACTTCGGTTTCTCGCCGTAGGCGTGGCGGATGTGCTCGAGATTGATGCGTGCCATGGGGTCCTCCTCAGGCCGCCGCCGGGCGGGCGATGGCCCTGCCATCCGGCGCGAACGCCATCAGATGGCGCGTGTCGACATAGACGGTGATGGTCGCATCGGGCTCGATGTCGTGGATGCCGGGCGCCAGCATGACCCAGCGGGTATCGGCAAACTCGACATGGACGAAGCTTTCTGAACCCGCGATCTCCGAGATCGCCGTGCGCACCGTCACCGGCGCCGCTGCGGCCGACTGGGGCGAAAGCGACAGGTGGTGCGGCTGGAACGCGACCGTGCAGGGTCCGTCCGCGATGCCGGCGAGATGGGCGGGAACGTTGAGCACCCGCTCGCCCTCAAGCACGAAGTGTCCGTTCGCCTTGGTCAGCGCGAAGGTGTTCAGCGGCGGGTCGGAGAAGGTCTCGGCGGTGATCAGGTCGACGGGACTGCGATAGACGTCGATGGTCGGCGCGAACTGGGTGATCCGGCCTTCCGCCATGGTCGCGGTGTTGCCGCCCAGCAGAAGCGCCTCGGAAGGTTCGGTCGTGGCATAGACGAAGATGGCGCCGGAGGCGGCGAAGATCTTCGGCAGTTCCTCGCGCAGTTCCTCGCGGAGCTTGTAATCGAGGTTGGCCAGCGGTTCGTCGAGCAGAACGAGGCTCGCGTTCTTCACGATCGCGCGGGCGAGTGCCGTCCGCTGCTGCTGGCCGCCGGAGAGGTTCAGCGGCGTTCGGTCGAGATAGGGCGTGAGCTTCAGGAGGTCGGCGGCCTTGTGCACTTCGCGGTCGATCGTCTCCCGGTCGGCGCCCTTGATGCGCATCGGCGAGGCGATGTTCTCATAGACGGTCATCGCCGGATAGTTGATGAACTGCTGGTAGACCATCGCGACGCTCCGGTCCTGCACGCGCAGGCCGGTGACATCCTTGCCATCGAACCAGATCGAGCCGAAGGTCGGCTTGTCGAGGCCGGCCATCAGCCGCATCAGCGACGTCTTGCCCGATAGCGTCGGGCCGAGCAGCACGTTCAGCGACCCGCGCTCAAGCACGAGGCTTGTGGGGTGGATGTGCGTCTCCCCTCCCACGACCTTCGCGGTGTCTCTCAATTCAAGCATTCATTTCTCCAATGTTCCTCCCAGCCATTGGAAACCCCCGTCAGTTCGGGGATTGCAACGCCTTCGTCATATAGTCTTCCAATGCCTCCGCCTCCGCGGGCGTCAGGTGCAGGCCGCGCTTTGTACGGCGCCACAGGACATCGTCTGCGTGTCGAGCCCACTCCTCTGCCATTAGCCAGCGTACCTCGATTTCGTAGAGATCGCTGCCAAAATGACGACCGAGGTCCTCGATTGTCTTCGCCCCGCCCAAAAGTCTCGTCGCGCGGGTGCCGTAGAGGCGGACAAGCCGCCTTGCATGGGTGGAGGCGAGAAAGGGATAAAGCTGCGAGAGGCGGGCAACCTCCTTGTCGAATTCGCCGGTGCCGAAATCGCCGCCCGGCAGCCGCGAGCCGGCCGTCCACTTGCGGCCCTTCTCGCCGATCGCCTCGCCGATCTTTTCCAGCGCCGATTCGGCCAGCCGGCGATAGGTGGTCAGCTTGCCGCCGAAGACGTTGAGCAGCGGCGCCTTCTGGGCGTTGCCGTCCACCTTCAGCACGTAGTCGCGGGTGGCCTCCTGCGCCTTGCTGGCGCCGTCGTCGAACAGCGGGCGGACGCCGGAGTAGGTCCAGACGATATCATCGCGCGTCACTGGCTCGAGGAAGTACTCGCTGGCCGAACGGCAGAGATAGTCGATCTCCTCGTCGCTGATCCTCGCCTCGCGCGGGTCACCCTCGTAGTCGCGGTCGGTGGTGCCGATCAGGGTGAAATCGTCCTGATAGGGTATGGCGAAGATGATGCGCCCGTCCGGATTCTGGAAGAAGTAGGCACGCGGATCGGAAAACTTGCGGCGGACGACGATGTGACTGCCCTGGACGAGGCGGACATTGTGCACGTCGTTCTGGCCGAATGCGCCGGCAAGGACCTTGTCCACCCAGGGGCCGCTGGCGTTCACCAGCATGCGCGCCTTGATGACGTCACGTTCGCCGGAGGCCATGTCCTCGGTCTCGACGTCCCAATGGGCGTTCTCGCGACGGGCGGAGACGACGCGGGTCCCGACGCGGATGTCGGCGCCGCGATCGGCAGCGTCGCGCGCGTTCAAGACGACGAGACGCGCGTCGTCCACCCATCCGTCGGAATACTCGAACGCCTTGTCGAAAAGCTTCTTGAGCGGCTTGCCGGACGGATCTCGCCGCATGTCGAGCGTGCGCGTTGCCGGCAGCAGCTTGCGGCCGCCAATATGGTCATAGAGGAACAGCCCGAGCCGGATCAGCCAGGCCGGCCGGATGCCGCCTTTGTGGAACGGCAGGACGAAGCGCATTGGCCAGATCACGTGCGGAGCCATGGCCCAGAGCACCTCGCGCTCCATTAGCGCTTCGCGCACCAGCCGGAACTCGTAGTGTTCCAGATAGCGCAGGCCGCCGTGGATCAGCTTGGTGGAAGCGGACGAGGTGCCCGAGGCGAAGTCTGTCATTTCGGCAAGGACGACGGAATAGCCGCGGCCAGCAGCGTCGCGTGCAATGCCGCACCCGTTGATGCCGCCACCGATGACAAAAATGTCCTTGACCGCGTCGTTCGCCACTTTACCTCCCCTGCTTTCGCAGTGCACAAATTTGCGCAATTGCGAAAGTGATCAAAGGTTAAAACGAAAACATTGCGAATGTCAAACGAAGGAATAAGGAAAATCGATCATGGGCGGGAGGCTTTTGCCGCGGTCTCGACAAGTCTCACGTCATGCTCGGCACAAATCGCACGGACGTTGTCCAGCGGACATTTGTCGGTGATGAAAGTGTGGACCTGCGAAAGGTGGCCGATGCGCACGGGTGCAGTGCGTTCGAACTTGGTCGAATCCGACACGAGGATGACGTGGCGGGCATTGGCGATGATTGCCTGGGCGACCTTCACCTCGCGGTAGTCGAAGTCGAGCAAAGCCCCGTCATGGTCGATCGCGGAGACGCCGATGACCGCATAATCCACCTTGAACTGACGGATAAAGTCGACCGCAGCCTCGCCGACGATGCCGCCGTCCGATCCGCGCACGACGCCACCGGTTATGACCACCTCGATCGAGGGGAAGCCGCGCAACCTGTTGGCCACGTTTATATTGTTGGTGATGACCATCAATTCCTTGTGGTCGAGCAGCGCTTCGCTGACGGCTTCGGTCGTCGTGCCGATATTGATGAAAAGCGAGGAGTTGTCCGGGATCGTTGCGGCAGCCGCCTGACCGATCGCCTGTTTTTCGGCGGCTGCGATCGAACGGCGTGCCTCGTACTTGACGTTCTCGTTGCCGCTCGGGAAGAGGGCGCCGCCGTGGATGCGCGTCAGCGCCTTGTTGTCGCAAAGGTCATTGAGGTCCTTGCGGATGGTCTGCGGGGTAACGGAGAAGCGGGCGGCGAGGTCCTCGACGAGCACGCGGCCCTCCGCCTTGGCAAGCTCCAGGATGTCCGCTTGCCGACCTGTCAGAAACATCGAATCCTCCCACGCTTTCGTTTTGGTTCATCATATGCAAAAACGAAAGCACCGCAATTCCACGGCGCGCGACAGATTTTGAAGGCGCGTCGTTTCGAGAAATTGAGGGCCGGACTTGCACAGGCCGCCTTCTGTCTGTGAATATGGTGTCCGCCGTGCGTCCTTCGGTTGCCGATCGGATCGCGGCACAGGCGTCGTGGCGCCTGGATCGATGGGGAGATAGCCATGTTTCATCCGGCCTTGTTCAAGGGCGCCAATGTCGTCGTCACGGGTGCGGGGCGAGGCATCGGCCTCGAAATCGCCCGGCAGTTCCTGGATTGCGGCGCGCATGTCCTGCTGCATGGCGGCCGCAAGCCGCTTGCGGAGCTGCCTGACTTTCTTACCCAGGCCGTCGTCGAGGCGCGCGCGCATGTGGTGTATGCGGATTTCCTGGCCGGGCATGGCGTTCTGGATGTCGTCCGCTATGCCGAAAACCTGTTCGAGCAGGTGGATGTGCTGGTCAACAATGCCGGGACGATGGTCGGCCGCTTCCCGGCCGAAGCGCTGACGGACGAGCAGTATCACACGATCGTGCGGCTCAACCAGACATCGGTCATGGAGATGACGCGCGGCATGCTTCCCTCGCTCAGGCGCGCTCCGGCGGCGGCTATCGTCAATACGGTTTCCATTTCGGCACTAACCGGCGGCAGCCCGGGATCGGCCATCTATTCGGCGACGAAGGCCTTCGTCTCCACCTATTCGAAGGGGCTCGCGCGCGAGCTTGCCCCGGACGGCATCCGTGTCAACTGCGTCTCTCCGGGGACGATCACGACCGACTTTCACGAGCGTTACTCGACACCGGAGAAGCTGGAGGCGACGCGCAAGTCGATCCCGCTGCAGCGGCTGGGCACCGCGCAGGATTGCGCGCCCGCCTACCTCTTTCTCGCCTCCAATGCGCTTGCGGGTTATGTTACCGGACAGGTCCTTGAGGTGAACGGCGGGCAGCTGATCTGCTGATGCCAATTGGCAACGCTCGAAAAAATCCTGTGCGCAGCTGCCACTTTCTGCTTGTCCCGTCCTTCGGCTGCCCCAGATCAGTCTCACAGTTGAGCCCGTGCTGAGTAATGCGTTCACGAATCGGGAGTGAATATGAGGCAACCTGCGGGTCCGGTCATGGAGGCCGGGGGAAGTTTTGACATCTTCGCCAATCAGGCCGGGAGGGCCAGCCGTCTCCTCAAGGCGCTGTCGCACGAGACGAGGCTGTTGATCCTGTGCCTCCTGACGGAGAGCGAAAAGACGGTGGGCGAGATCGAGGCGATCCTCGATCTGCCGCAGGCCGTCGTCTCCCAGCAACTCGCCCGCCTGCGCCAGGACCAGCTCGTCGTTACGCGCCGTGACGGCCGGCAGGTCTACTATCGTCTGGCCGACGAAAACGTCACGGCGATCATGGGCACGCTCTACGACATCTATTGTCGGCCGATCATGCTGCGCGAACAGGGCGTCTGACGCGACGGGTTGCTGTGTGCGTTGTCTTCCGCGTTATCGCTGCACGTCGATGACCGGCCGCCCGCGAACTTTTCCGTCGAGAATGGCCGGCGCCAGTGCCGGCAGATCGGAAAGTCCGTATTCGGCGATCATGTGGTCCAGCTTGTCGAGCGGCAGATCGGTGCCGATGCGGCACCATGCGTCGAGGCGTTCGTCGCGCGGCCGCATGACTGAATCGATGCCGAGCAGGCTCACGCCGCGCAGGATGAACGGGATGACGGTGAAGGAGGGGATTGCCGCGCTGGCGGCCAGCCCGATCGCCGCGACCGCGCCGTCATATTTCACCTGCTTGAGGACCCGCATCAGCATGTCGCCGCCGACGGCGTCGACGGCTGCCGCCCAACGCTCGGATTCCAGCGGCTTTGCCGATGGTTCGGCGAGTTCGGCGCGGTCGATCACGGTCTCGGCGCCAAGGCCACGAAGGTAATCGGCTGTTTCGGTCCGGCCGGTGACCGCCGCCACGCGGTAGCCGAGGCGAGCGAGAATGGCGACTGCGACGGAACCGACGCCGCCGGCAGCCCCGGTGACCAGAACCTCGCCCTTCGGCGGCGACAGGCCGGCCTTTTCCAGCGCCATCACCGCCAGCATGGCCGTAAGGCCGGCGGTACCGACGGCCATGGCCTGCCGCGTCGTCAGCGCTTCGGGAAGGGGCACAAGCCAGTCGCCCTTGACTTTCGCGCGGGTCGCATAGCCACCCCACCACATCTCGCCGACACGCCAGCCGGTCAGGATCACCTTGTCGCCGGGGCGGTAGCGCGGATCCGCCGACGCCTCCACGGTGCCTGCGAAGTCGATGCCGGGAACATGCGGATAGGAGCGGACCAGCCCGCCCTTGCCGGCAATGCACAGGCCGTCCTTGTAGTTCAGCGTCGAATGTTCGACTGCGACGGTCACGTCGCCGTCCGGCAGCCGATCGTCCGGCACGTCCTGAACCGAGGCCGACACGGCGCCATCCGCGCCCTTTTCCACCAGAAGTGCCCTGAATGTCATTCTTCGCTCCTCAACCTGTAATCGTCTTCCGGACTTTACCTTAGGGCGGCATAGGTTTGTCGCGCCACCGTTCTTTTGTATGAATGGGGGAAAGCTGGGGTGGGCTGCGGATGATCGACAAGCTGGAATATTTTATCGCGCTGGCACGGGAGCGGCACTTCGCCCGGGCGGCGGAGGAGCTCGGCATCTCGCAGCCGACGCTGTCTGCGGCCGTCCGTCAGCTGGAAGATCAGCTGGGCGTCGTGCTGGTCAACCGCGGGTCGCGCTTTCAGGGGCTGACGCCGGAAGGCCAGCGCGTTCTCGAATGGGCGCGACGAATCGTCGGGGATGCGCGGACCATGCGCGAGGAGATGCGGGCGGCGCGGAAGGGACTTTCCGGCCATATCCGGCTTGCCGCCATCCCGACGACGCTTGCGATGGTGCCGCGCATTACGGCGCCCTTTCAGGAGAAGCATCCGGACGTGACTTTCTCGGTGCTCTCCACGACATCGCTCAAGATCCTGAGCCTGCTGGAAAATCTCGAGATCGATGCGGGGCTGACCTATCTCGAGAACGAGCCGCTCGGCCGGGTGACCAGCGTGCCGCTGCATGTCGAGCGCTACCATCTGATCACCGCAAGGCACGGTCCCTTGGCCGATCGCGAAAGCGTGACGTGGCGCGAGGTCGCCGATCTTAGCCTTTGTCTATTGACTTCCGACATGCAGAACCGCCGGATCATCAACAGTCATTTCGCCGAAGCTGGCGTCGTGGTGAAGCCCACGCTGGAGTCGAACTCGATGATCGTACTGTTCTCGCATGTCCGGACGGGGCGCTGGTGCAGCATCATGCCGGAAAATGTCGCTCTTTCATTCGGATTTCATGACCAAATTAGTATAGTTTCGATCGTCGATCCCTCGCCGCATCATATCGTTGGCCTGGTGGCGACCCATCGCGAGCCGTTCACGCCGCTGGTATCGGCGCTGTTGCATGAGGCGCGTATCCTCGCGGAACAGGCGCAATTTTGATAGAAAAAAACTATCAATCGACGGCATGACTTTATTGACCCCTTCCGACTTCCCTGAGAAGCTTTGACGGTGTGGTAACGGTAAACGGGAGGGTTTGCCTTTGCCGAGCCGTTTCAAGGCATTGAGGACGATACTGCCCTGCGGGTGTTTTGCTTCGGTGCCGTTCGGGAGGATTGCGAATGAACCTGCACGTTTCCGGTGACATCGGGACGCGGACCCTGGCCATCATCGACGCGATGAAGGATCTGGAAGGACCCTTGCTGCCGATCCTGCACGAGGTCCAGGCCGAATTCGGCTATGTCCCGCAGGAAAGCCTGCCGGTTATTGCGAAGGCACTGAACCTTTCGCGCGCCGAGGTGCATGGCGTCGTCACCTTCTATCATGATTTTCGCGACCATCCGACTGGAAGGCATGTGCTGAAGCTCTGTCGTGCAGAAGCCTGTCAATCGATGGGAGGGGATGCGATCGCCGATCGCGTCAAGGCGCTGCTTGGGATCGACTTCCACCAGACGACGCTCGACGGCGCTGTCACGCTGGAACCGGTCTACTGCCTGGGGCTCTGTTCCTGCGCGCCGTCGGCCATGCTCGATGGCGCCGTGCATGCAAGACTGGATGCCGCCTCGGCCGCCGAACTCGTGCAGGAGGCGCGCCGATGACCGTCAGGATCTACGTTCCAAGGGATGCGGCAGCGGTTGCGCTCGGCGCCGACAGGGTCGTGGCTGCGATCGAGGCCGAGGCGGCCGCGCGCGGTCTCGACGTCGCCATCGTGCGCAATGGCTCGCGCGGGCTGCATTGGGTCGAGCCGCTCGTCGAGGTCGTGGTCGGCGACGAGCGCATCGCCTACGGCCCGGTGAAACCCTCCGACGTGGCTTCGCTGTTCGATGCCGGGTTGCTGTCGGGTGCGGATCATCCGCTCTGTCATGGCGCCACGAAGGACATTCCATTCCTCAAGCAGCAGACGCGGCTGACTTTTGCCCGATGTGGCATCACCGATCCGCTTTCGCTCGACGACTACCGTCGCTACCGCGGCCTGACGGGCCTGCAAAAGGCGATCGCCATGGCGCCGGAGGAGATCGTCAGGGAGGTGACCGACAGCGGCCTGCGCGGCCGCGGCGGGGCGGGCTTCCCGACCGGCATCAAGTGGAAGACGGTTCTGGAGGCGGCGGGCGAGCGGAAATACATCGTCTGCAACGCCGACGAGGGCGATTCCGGCACCTTCGCCGACCGGATGATCATGGAGGGGGACCCCTTCGTGCTGATCGAGGGCATGGCGATCGCCGGGCTGGCGACGGGCGCGACGAAGGGCTTCATCTACACCCGCTCCGAATATCCGCACGCGATCGCCGCAATGAGCGAGGCAATCGAGATCGCGCGACGCGAGGGCATTCTCGGTCCTTCGGTGCTCGGCTCGGCACGCGCTTTCGACATGGAGGTGCGCGTGGGCGCCGGCGCCTATGTCTGCGGCGAGGAAACGGCGCTGTTGAACAGCCTTGAGGGAAAGCGCGGCATCGTTCGCGCCAAGCCGCCGCTGCCGGCCCACAAGGGACTGTTCGACTGTCCGACGGTGATCAACAACGTCATCTCGCTCGCCTCGGTGCCCGTCATCCTCGACCGCGGGGCGGCATTCTATCGCGATTTCGGCATGGGCCGTTCGCGCGGTACGATCCCGATCCAGATCGCCGGCAACGTCAAACATGGCGGACTGTACGAGACGGCCTTCGGCCTGTCGCTCGGTGAGATCGTCGATCATATCGCCGGCGGCACGGCAACCGGCAGGCCGGTCAAGGCGGTCCAGGTCGGCGGGCCGCTCGGCGCCTATTTCCCGCGCGCCCTGTTCGATACGCCGTTCGACTACGAGGCCTTCGCAGCCAAGGACGGGTTGATCGGCCATGCCGGCATCGTCGTCTTCGACGACACGGTCGATATGCTGCACCAGGTCCGGTTTGCGATGGAGTTTTGCGCGATCGAGAGTTGCGGCAAATGCACGCCCTGTCGCATCGGCTCCACCCGTGGGGTGGAAGTGGCCGACCGGATCGCGCAGGGCATCGAGCCGGAGAAGAACCGCGAGTTGCTCGGCGATCTCTGCAACACGATGAAGTTCGGCTCGCTCTGTGCGCTCGGCGGTTTCACGCCCTATCCGGTGCTGAGTGCCATGGCGCATTTCCCCGAGGACTTTTCGCCGGCGCCGAGGGTGGAGGCTGCGGAATGATGCTATCGTCCATCAGGAAATTGCCCCTCGCCCTGACCCCTCTCTCTGCAAGCGGGCAGAGGGAACATGGCTCGCGAACGCTTTGCAAAGACTGGCGGGGCTGAAGTTTTCGTCCTTCTGCCCGTTTTTACGGGGAGAAGGAGCCGGCAGGCGGATGAGGGGCGCGTGCCCCTGAATAAGAATTGTATCGGAGGAGCGGTCCATGTCCCTTATTCATGAAATCGACTACGGCACGCCCGCCTCCAAGTCGGAAAAGATGGTGACGCTGACGATCGACGGTCGTGAGGTCACGGTGACCGAGGGCACTTCGATCATGCGCGCCTCGATGGATGCGGGGATAGAGATTCCGAAGCTCTGCGCGACCGACATGATGGACGCCTTCGGTTCCTGCCGGCTCTGTCTCGTCGAGATCCAGGGGCGCGCCGGAATGCCCGCCTCGTGCACGACGCCGGTCGCGCCGGGTCTCGTCGTCTCGACACAGACGCCGAGGCTGAAGGACGTGCGCCGCGGGGTGATGGAGCTCTATATCTCCGACCATCCGCTCGACTGTCTCACATGTGCGGCCAATGGCGACTGCGAACTGCAGGACATGGCCGGTGCGGTCGGCCTGCGCGACGTGCGCTACGGCTATGAGGGCGAAAACCACGTCCGCGCCCGCAATGACGGGGCGATCAACGTCAAATGGCAGCCTAAGGACGAATCCAACCCCTATTTCACCTTCGATTCCTCCAAGTGCATCGTCTGTTCGCGCTGCGTGCGCGCCTGCGAAGAGGTGCAGGGCACGTTCGCGCTGACGATCGAGGGCCGCGGTTTCGACAGCCGCGTCTCCGCAGGCATGCACGAGGATTTCGTCTCCTCCGAATGCGTCTCCTGCGGCGCCTGCGTGCAGGCCTGCCCGACCGCGACGCTGACGGAGAAATCGGTGATCGAAATCGGCCAGCCGGAACACTCCGTGGTCACGACCTGCGCCTATTGCGGTGTCGGCTGCTCGTTCAAGGCGGAGATGCGCGGCGAGGAACTGGTGCGCATGGTGCCGTGGAAGGACGGTCAGGCGAACCGCGGCCATTCCTGCGTCAAGGGTCGCTTCGCCTACGGCTACTCGACCCATCGCGACCGGATCCTCAACCCGATGATCCGCGAGAAGATCACCGATCCATGGCGCGAGGTCAGCTGGGAAGAGGCCTTCGCCCATGTGGCAAGCGAGTTCCGCCGCATCCAGTACCAGTACGGCCGCGATTCGATCGGCGGCATCACGTCCTCGCGCTGCACCAACGAGGAGACCTACCTCGTCCAGAAGATCGTCCGCGCCGGCTTCGGCAACAACAATGTCGACACCTGCGCGCGCGTCTGCCATTCGCCAACCGGGTATGGCCTCGGCCAGACCTTCGGCACCTCGGCGGGTACGCAGAACTTCGATTCGGTAGAGGAGACCGACGTCGTCATCGTCATCGGCGCCAACCCCACCGATGGCCATCCGGTGTTCGCCTCCCGGCTTAAGAAGCGGCTTCGGCAGGGGGCAAAGCTGATCGTCATCGATCCGCGCCGGATCGATCTCGTCAAGGGACCGCATGTCGAGGCGAGCTATCACCTGCCGCTGCGGCCCGGCACGAACGTCGCCGTCGTCACCGCCCTTGCTCATGTGATCGTCACCGAGGGGCTCTTTGACGAGAAGTTCATCCGCGAGCGTTGCGACTGGTCCGAATTCGAGGACTGGGCGGCGTTCGTTTCGGAGGACCGGCACAGCCCGGAGGCGGTCGAAGGACTGACCGGCGTTTCCGCCGAGCTCATTCGTGGCGCGGCACGGCTGTTCGCCACGGGCGGCAACGGCTCGATCTACTACGGGCTCGGCGTCACCGAGCACAGCCAGGGTTCGACGACCGTCATGGCGATCGCCAACCTCGCGATGGCGACCGGCAATATCGGCCGGCCAGGTGTCGGCGTGAACCCGCTGCGCGGACAGAACAACGTGCAGGGCTCCTGCGACATGGGCTCGTTCCCGCACGAGCTTCCCGGCTATCGTCACATCTCCGACGACGCGACGCGCGAGACTTTCGAAAAGCTCTGGGGCGTGTCGCTCTCCAACGAGCCGGGCCTGCGCATTCCCAACATGCTGGATGCCGCCGTCGAAGGCTCGTTCAAGGGCATCTACATCCAGGGCGAGGATATCCTGCAGTCCGACCCGGACACCAGGCACGTTTCGGCGGGGCTCGCCGCCATGGAATGCGTGGTCGTGCAGGACCTGTTCCTGAACGAGACTGCCAACTACGCCCATGTCTTCCTGCCAGGCTCCACCTTCCTGGAGAAGGACGGCACGTTCACCAATGCTGAGCGGCGGATCAATCGCGTCCGCCGGGTGATGACGCCGCGCAACGGCCTGGCCGACTGGGAAGTGACGCAGAAGCTGGCACAGGCGATGGGCCTTGCGTGGAATTACGGCCACCCATCCGAGATCATGGACGAGATTGCCGCGACCACGCCAAGCTTCGCGCTCGTCTCCTACGACTACCTGGAGAAGATGGGCTCGGTGCAGTGGCCCTGCAACGAGAAGCACCCGCAGGGATCGCCGATCATGCACGTCGACGGCTTCGTTCGCGGCAAGGGCAAGTTCATCCGCACCGAATATGTCGCCACCGACGAGAAGACCGGGCCGCGCTTCCCGCTGCTTCTGACGACCGGCCGCATCCTCAGCCAGTACAATGTCGGCGCGCAGACGCGGCGGACCGACAACGTCGTCTGGCATGAGGAGGATCGGCTGGAGATCCATCCGCATGATGCCGAGAACCGGGGCATCCGCGATGGGGACTGGGTCCGCCTCGCCAGCCGTTCGGGCGAGACGACGCTGCATGCGCTGATCACCGATCGCGTGTCACCGGGCGTGGTCTACACCACCTTCCACCACCCGGATACGCAGGCGAACGTGATCACGACGGACTTTTCCGACTGGGCGACCAACTGCCCTGAATATAAGGTCACGGCAGTCCAGGTTTCTCCTTCGAACGGTCCCTCGGACTGGCAGGTCGAATATGACGAACAGGCCCGCCGCTCGCGCCGCATCGCCGGCAAGCTGGAGGCGGCGGAATAGAGAGCAACAGGTCCGCATGACTGTCTTCAACACTACCGCCAAAGTACCCGAATTCGCCCGCCGCGCCGGCCATCTTGCCTCCGGCGAGCGGATCGTGCCGGAAGAGATGCCTGTCGCCTTCACCTATCACGGCTCCACCCACGCCGTAATGATGGCGACGCCGGCAGACCTCGAGGATTTCGCCGTCGGCTTCAGCCTGACGGAGGGAATCGTGGCGGACGCAGCCGAGATCGAACTCGTCGAGATCATCGGTGAGGAGAGAGGCATCGACCTGCAGATCCGGCTGGCCGATGCGCAGAGCGAAGCGCTTGTGTCGCGTCGCCGTCACATGGCAGGCCCTGTCGGTTGCGGCCTCTGCGGCATCGAGTCGATCGAGCAGGCCGTGCGGGTGACACCTTCGGTTCGCGGTTCCACGCTGACGATGACGCCGGACCAGGTCGTCGAAGCCGTACGGCTCCTGAACGGGCAGCAGCCGCTGCACATGGAGACGCGGGCCGTGCATGGTGCGGGGTTCTTCGTTCCCGGGACGGGCCTGATCGCCGTTCGTGAGGATGTCGGCCGCCACAACGCATTGGACAAGCTGACCGGGGCTGCGGCCCGGGCCGGTTATCGTGGCGCGGCCGGCGCCGTCGTGGTCACAAGCCGCGTCTCGGTCGAGATGGTGCAGAAGACGGCGGTGGTCGGCAGCCCCTTCATTGTAGCCATATCCGCGCCGACCGCCCTTGCCATCCGCACGGCAGAGGAGGCGGGCATGACCCTGATCGCGCTCGTGCGCGGGGACGAGTTCGAGATTTTCACAGGCGCCGATCGCGTCGTTTCCTCGTCCGGGGAAGCCGCGCGCCGGGCAGGAAACGGGTAGGAAGCATAGTCATGTCCAACGACGCCAAGCTGGTCCGCATGGCCAACCAGATCGCGACCTTCTTTCATTCCCAGCCGGCGGCGGAAGGACCGCAGGGGGTCGCCACGCATATCAACAAGTTCTGGGAACCGCGCATGCGGCGGCAGCTTTTCGACATCGTCGATCATCGCGGCGGCGAGGGGCTCGACCCGCTGGTGCTTGCCGCCGCACCGCTGATCAAGCGCCCCGCGCCCGACCAGTCGATCTCCCAGCGAGCGTAGTCGAGACTACCAGCGCCTTGGCAATGACACCCTGGCCGGCCGTTCCTACGCGCCGGCGAACCGGGGAACGAGGAAACCGGTCCGCCGGCGATAGGCGTCATACTCGGCGGCCAGCGGCGTCGAGGCGAACTTCTTTTCCTCGCCCTTTGCCGCAATCACGTAGATCACCACGAAAGCCACCACCGGAATTGCTGCCCAGACCGTCCATGTGGCGACGCCCCAGCCTGCCCAGAAAATGATGTAGGAGGTGTAGAAGGGGTGGCGCACGTATCGGTAGGGACCCGTCGTCACCAGGCTGTCGGGATGATCGGGGTCGAAAGCGTAGCGAAGACGCGCCTTCTTGGATGCGGAGATCGCCCACCAGAAGATTGCAGTTGCCAGGATTTCGAGCGCGAGGCCGAACAATTGTGCAGGCACCGGCTGGGTGATGCTCCAGACCAGGTAGAGGAAGAAGAAAGTGGTGAGCGCGACGGCTGCGGAGATGACCTTGAAGCCGTCGGGAACCCGCGGCGATGAAAAATGCCCGCGCAGCGACCAGCTGTAGAAGCCGACGACCACGAGGCTCGTGCAGGTGATGACGATATCGAGCGCTGTTTCCATCTCATTGCCGGCCAAGCCGGTTCCCCTCTCGCCCGTCCCTGTGCCGGCGGTATCCAGGCATACGCAACAGCTTCAATGCGGCCCGGAGCACATCGGGCGCCAGATTCTGCGCGGGCGACGCATGCGTTTTTGCGCGATCCCCGTTCAGTCCATATGAACCATAGCGGTCGTCAGCGGGCGCTGCAATGCGGGTTCTCAGCCTTTCCGCATCTTATGATTGCGGGAGGGATTGATGGCGGGATGGGCCCTACGTGGGAGCGGCGGATTCAGGAATAGTTTACCATTCGCGGCGTAGCCTCCTTCGGTGATTCTGTGCAGGCGTGCACAATATCCTGCTTGGAAGTTGACCGTGATGCTCGACAGCCAGACGATCGTGACCAATCACGGGGCCGTGCGCTACACGGACACCGGCGGCTCGGGCTTTCCCGTGCTGCTGATTCATGGCTCCAGCTTTTCGCGGCGCGTCTTCGAACGCCAGTTCGACAGCGAACTGGCGCGGCGGTGGCGCCTGATTGCGCTCGATCTGCCGGGGCACGGCGATTCCGGCAACGCCGCGCAACCGGGTTCGACATACACCATAACAGGCTTTGCAGATTGTCTGGAGGCGTTCGCAGAGCAGCTGAACCTGAAGAGGCTTGCGGTTTTCGGCTGGTCGCTCGGCGGGCACGTGGCAATCGAATGGATGAGCAGAAGCACGCGGATCCGCGGGCTGATGCTCAGCGGCGCACCGCCGATTTCCCGAGGGATCATCGGCATGCTGCGCGCCTTCCATCCCTCCTTCGACCTGCTGCTGACGACGAAGCAGACCTTCACCGAACGCGATGCTGCACGGTTCTCCGCCTTGTGTTTCGGTGCCGCGGAACCAGCTCCTTTTACGGACCTGATCCTGAGAACGGATGGTCTCGTCCGGTCGACGTTTGGGCAAAGCATGGTCCGCGGCGATGGTGCCGACCAGCGCCGGACCATCGAGGCATCGGACGTTCCGGTCGCTTTCGTCGACGGTGCCGACGACCCCTTCGTGCGCCTCGGCTACTTGTCTGGCCTCCACGTTCCCGAACCCTTCGGCGACGGCCCCACCGTGCTTGCCGGCGTCGGCCATGCCCCGTTCTGGACCCGGCCGGACGCTTTCAACCGTCTGCTTGACCAGTTTCTCGAGACCGTTGCCGCCGGAGCGGCGTCGGCCTGGCAGGCCCATGTGCGCCGGGTGACGGCGCGGGCACGAGCCTGAGCCGACTGCGGCAGGCGGATTGCGTGCCTGACGGAGGGCTCTCTTCCTTTTCCAGACGGAAAGCAGTGACGGCCGCCCGAATTCGGCCGTCGTGCGGAACCGAATGCCAGTGGGATCAGAAGTCTTCCCAGTGCTCCGCGGCTGAGCCTCCGGCGGGAACCCTTCGAAGCGGGCTCTGTGCCCTTGGTGGCTGAGGAGCAACGGCGCGCCCTGAAGCCTGCGTGGCAATCGTCTGCTGCTCGTCCACGCGAAACTGCCGCAACAGTTCGTGCAGGGCCGCTGCTTCGCGGGCCATGGTATGGCTCGCCGCAGTGCTCTCCTCCACCATCGCCGCGTTCTGCTGCGTCGCCTGGTCCATCGCGTTCACCGCCTGGTTGATCTCGCGAAGGCCGGTCGATTGCTCGCGGGCTGCCTGGACGATCGCGGTGACGTTCCCGTTGACTTCCTGCACCTGGACGAGGATTTCCCGCAGCGCTTTGCCGGTCTGGTCGACGAGCGTCACGCCGTTTTTCACATGGCCGTTCGAGGCGGTAATCAGGGCCTTGATATCCTTGGCCGCGCTCGCCGAACGCTGCGCCAGTTCCCGCACCTCCTGGGCCACGACGGCGAAACCCTTGCCGGCCTCGCCGGCGCGGGCAGCCTCGACGCCGGCATTCAGTGCCAGCAGATTGGTCTGGAAGGCGATGTCGTCGATGACGCCGATGATGTTGGAGATCTCGCGTGAGGATTGCTCGATCTGCCCCATCGCTGAGATCGCGCTGGCGACGACGTCGCCGGAGTGCTCGGCGCCGTCCTTAGTCTGTGCGACCAACGTGCCTGCCTCTTCGGCACGGCGGCTGGAATCGGCGACCGTCGTCGTTATCTCGTCGAGGGCCGCGGCGGTCTCCTCGACGGATGCGGCCTGCTGTTCGGTGCGCCGGGAGAGCTGGTCTGCCGCATCGCGGATCTGCTGGGCTCCCGCTGCAATCACGCTGGCATTTTCGCCGACGGCGTGCATCGCGCGGTTGAGTTTTGCGACCGCTTCATTGAAATCCTTCCGGACCCGCTCCATCGAGGGGACGAAGGCGCTGGCGATGTTCTGGGTAAGATCGCCAGCGGAAAGCGCCGTCAGGCCACCTGCGAGCGCGGTGATCGCGGACATGCGCTCGGTCACGTCGGTGGCGAACTTGACCACCTTGTAGACCTTGCCGTTCAGATCACGGATCGGATTGTAGGCCGCCTGTATCCAGATCTCTTTCCCGCCCTTGCCATAACGGACGAATTCGTTGGCGTTGAAGTGGCCTTCCGCCAGGCTTTTCCAGAAATCGGCGTACTCGCTCGAGCGCGCGTAGTCCGGATCGCACAACATGCTGTGGTGCCTGCCCTGGATTTCGGAAAGCTGATAGCCGAGCGTGGCGCAGAAATTTTCGTTCGCGGTCAGGATTTCACCCGCGGGCGTGAATTCGATCACCGCTTGCGAATGGGAAATTGCCTCCAGCTTGCTGGCATCCTCCTGCGCGCGCCGTTTTGCCTCGGTGATGTCGGTGGCGAACTTCACAACCTTGTAGGGCCTGCCGTTCTTGAAAACGGGGTTGTAGGAGGCCTGGATCCAGATCTCGCGACCGCCCTTGCCCAGCCGCTTGTAGGCGCCGGCGTCGTACTCGCCACGGCCGAGACGGGCCCAGAAGTCCCGATACTGCGGTGTCCCGGCATAGTCAGGCTCGCAGAAGATGCGGTGGTGCTGGCCGACGATTTCCTTCAGTTCGTAGCCGAGCGCGCGACAGAAGTTTTCATTTGCCGTGAGAATGCGGCCCGTCAGGTCGAACTGGATGACCGCCTGCGATTTGGAGATGGCTTCCAGTATACGGTCGGAATCTGCTGATGCACCGAATGAAAGCATATATTGTCCCTCATGGAGATTGAGCGGCGTCTGAGATGCGACAGGTGCGGACTTTCCGCGTCCGAAACGACACCAAACGGCGTCCGCCGCGCATTCGATGCGACGGCGTTGCGACCTTGATAATTCAGCCGGCCAGGCCGTGGCGGCGGCCGGGACGCGTCGCGTAACAGGTGTGCGAGATCTCTGGGATTGCGGCCTCATGCCGGAAAGGCGCTCTCAATGCGCCCTTCATATATATTGAAACATATATAAAAATATATGAAGATGGAGGGGCAACAAATTGCGCTTTATCAAAAATTCCCTTACGCGGCTGCGGCGCTTGAAGGGACTCAAGCCTCAGATGCGCATCCCGAAAATGGCGCCGATACGGGCCTGAGACGAAAAATGGCCGGTCAACATGCCGGCCATTTCGATGTTCGTGTTTCCGCTGATCGGCGGGACCTCAGGCGGCGAGCTCGTCGATGTCGCGTTCCTTGAACATGCGCGAAAGGTTGAGGAAGCAGATCATGCCGTTCTCGTGGGCGATGATCCCTTCCGCATACACCTTGTCGAACGATGTCGTGACTTCCGGGACCGGCTGGATCTGATCGGCGCCAATGGTGAGGATGTCCGAAACACGATCGACGACGAGGCCGACGACCATATTGTGCACTTCGGCGACAACGATGGCGCTGCGTTCGTTCGCTACCGTTGTCTTCATGCCGAGCTTGTGCGCCAGGTCGATGATCGGGATGACCGTGCCGCGCAGGTTCATCACGCCGATCACTTCGGGCGGCGAATGCGGGATCGGCGTCGACGGCGCCCAGCCGCGGATTTCGCGGATCGTCGTCGTCTTGACGCAGAACTCCTGATCATGCAGGCGGAAGGCAATGATCTCGAGGGTATCGCCGGCGAAGCCGGTGGTCTTGACAGTCGTCATCAGGTGTCGCCCCATTTCGTCATGCAAATGAATACTCTGGGACAAAGGATAGCAGCGCCCGGGTTAAGGATTTGCTCAAATCCCGGGCCGCTGCGGTCGTGTGTCTCGTGTGTCCGTCAGTCGCGCAGGACCGCTTCGAACTGCTCCAGCGCCCAGTCGACCTGGTCGGCAGTGATGACGAGCGGCGGCGCAATGCGGATCGTGTCGCCGTGCGTATCCTTGGCCAGGATACCGCGCTCCTTCAGCGCCTCGCAGTACTTGCGCGCGCCGCCTGCTGCCGGATCGAGCTCGACGGCCAGCATCAGGCCCCGGCCGCGCACTTCCCTGACGATGTTGGAGCGGATTTCGCCAAGGCCTGTCCTGAAGCGCTCGCCCATGCGTGCGGAGTTGCCGATCATGTCCTCCTCGGTCAGGACGCGTAGCGACGCGCGGGCAATGGCGCATGCCAGCGGGTTCCCGCCGAACGTCGATCCGTGCTGGCCCGGCTTGAGGACACCGAGCACTTCGCTGTTGGAGAGGACTGCCGAGACCGGATAGAAGCCGCCGGAAAGCGCCTTGCCCACGAGCGTCACGTCCGCCTCGATCTGCTCATGCTCTTCGGCGAGCAGCTTGCCGGTACGACCGAGCCCGGTCTGGATCTCGTCCAGGATGAGGGTGACGCCGTGCCGGGTGCACAGTTCGCGCACTTCCGGGAAATAGCCGGCCGGCGGAATGAGGACGCCAGCCTCGCCCTGGATCGGTTCGATCAGGAAAGCCACGGTGTTGGCGTTGATCGCCGCGCGAAAGGCTTCGATGTCGCCGAACGGCACATGCCTGAAGCCGGGGGCGAACGGGCCGAAACCTTCGCGCGCATCGGGATCGGTGGAGAAGCCGACGATGCCCATCGTGCGGCCGTGAAAGTTGTTGTTGCAGACGATGATCTCGGCCTTGTCGCGCTCGACGCCCTTGACCTCGTAGCCCCATTTGCGCACGGCCTTGATCGCCGTCTCGACCGCCTCGGCGCCGGAGTTCATCGGCAGCACCTTGTGCGAGCCGGTCAGCGCGGCGATCTCCTCGTAGAAGTGGGCGAGCTGGTCGTTGCGGAAAGCGCGCGAGGTAAGCGTCAGCTTCTGCGCCTGCTCCGTCATCGCGGCAAGGATCTTGGGGTGGCAGTGGCCCTGGTTGACGGCGGAGTAGGCCGAGAGGCAGTCGAGATAGCGGTTGCCGTCGACATCCCACACATGGACGCCTTCGCCGCGCGACAGGACCACGTCGAGCGGCTTGTAGTTGTGGGCGCCGAGGCGATATTCGGTCTCGATGAGGCGTGCGGTGGTCGAGGTCATCGTTTTCTCCGAGTGTGTCAGGCTCGCGTATCAGGTCCGCGTGCCAGGCTGCATTTCAGGCGCTGCGGGTCGGCCGGTCGAGGATGCGCCGGCCGAACAGGCTTGCCGTGAGTTCCACGAGGATGCGAGCGCTCTTGCCGCGATCGTCGAGGAACGGATTGAGTTCGACGAGGTCGAGCGACGAGACGAGGCCGCTGTCGCAGAGCATTTCCATGATCAGGTGTGCTTCGCGGAAGGTGGCGCCGCCGGGCACGGTCGTGCCGACTCCCGGGGCTATTTCGGGGTCGATGAAATCGACGTCGAAGCTGACATGCAAAAGGCCGTCGGCATGGCTCACGGTGTCGAGGATCTCGTGCATGATGCGGGCCATGCCGGTTTCGTCGACGGCGCGCATATCGTAGACGTTGACGCCGTGCTCGGCGATCTCCTCGCGCTCCCGCTCGTCCACCGAGCGAATGCCGACCTGGAAGACTTTCCTGGGATCCACCAGCGGGCGATTCTTGTCGAGGATCGGGGCAAATTCAGCCTGCCCGCAGAAGAACGCGACGGGCATGCCGTGCATGTTTCCGGATGGGGAGGTGTCGGGCGAATTGAAATCCGCATGCGCATCGAGCCAGAGCACGAACAGTGGCCGGCCGACCTCGGCGGCGTAGCGCGCCATGCCGGAAACGCTGCCCATCGCAAGCGCGTGGTCGCCGCCGAGTGTGATCGGCAGCCGGCCTGCGCGTGCTGCTTCGTGCACGGCGCCGTCGAGTGCCCGGGTGAAGGCGGCCACGGCCTGCAGATTGTTGGCGCGGGGATGGTTAGCGAGGTCGCGCGCCGGAGCGGGTCTGAGGTCGCCTTCGTCGACGACCATGTAGCCGAGGTCGGTCAGCATCGTATCGATGCCGGCGATCCGCAGCGCCGTCGGTCCCATGGCGGCGCCGCGCCGTCCGGATCCTTCCTCGATCGGCGCGCCGATCAGCGAGATGGTTTTCCTGCCTGCCTTCATTCTTTTCGGTATCCCCGCAGAGCATGTTTTCTGGCCGGCCTGCGCCGGTGTTCATGCCATTATCGTCGGGCCGCCTGTTGGCAAAAAGATGAAATACTGGCAGATAGTTTGATCAATTGCGCAAAATGATAAATTGGATTTTGCAGAATGATAACTCTGGACGATCTCGATCATGCGCTTATCGGCGCGCTTCGCCACAATGCGCGCACGCCAGTATCGTCGCTGGCGGCAGCGACCGGGGCGTCGCGCGCCACCGTTTCGGCGCGCATCGATCGGCTGGTGCAAACGGGGACGATTGCCGCATTCACGATCCGGACAGGCGCGGAACTGAGCGGAAGCGGCGTGCGCGCCATCGTCATGATCGAGGTTCTGGGCAGAATGGCTGATCGGGTGGCGTTGCAACTGCGCGGATTGCCTCAGGTGCGCGCGCTTCATTCCACCAATGGCAGGTGGGATTTCATCGCCGAGCTGGAGGACAAGGACCTCGGCACATTCGACGAGACCCTCCGCCGCATTCGCCTGATCGACGGAATCAACTCGACCGAGACGAACATCTTGCTGAAGACCACGAAGAACGCACTTGCCTGAAGACGGTGCGCCGTAGAAACGCCAGCCTTCGCGGCCTCAATATTCCTTTTCGTAGAAGATCCCCGCAGCGCCGGCGCCATTGCTTCCTGCTTCGCCGCGCAGCTTGACGCCGCGCCCGATGTCCAGGTTGATCGCCGCCTTGCCGCCGCCGGTCTCCGGGTCCTGCTTCAGTTCGAGATAGGTGCGGTCGTTCAGATACTTGCCGGCCGACACCGCCGCGCGCCCCTGCGAGTCGGTGGTGATGTCGAGGTCGTCGATGCCGAGCTTGCTGCGCAGGCTGTTTAGCAACGAGCCACCGCCACCGCCTGCCAGGTCAGCAACTGCGGCTGCGAGCTGGGCGATTTGGAACGCCGACAAATTGTTCATCGAGCGGCCGAAGATCAGGCGCGCCAGGATCTCGTCCTGCGGCAGGGCCGGCGATGAGGTGAAGCTGACAGCGGGGTTGTTGGCGGGGCCTGCGATCGTGATGTTGATCGTGGTGGCGTTGGCGCTGGTCGTCGCCACGAAATTGATCGTCGGTATCAGATCGCCGGTGAAGCCGATGCGGCCGCTGGTGAAGTCGAGCCGCTTGGCGAGGATTTCCACGCGGCCGCGACGCAGGTCGAAGCCACCGGACACCACGGGGTTCACCGACGTGCCGCGCAGGGTGAGCTCGCCACCCAGTTCGGCATTGATCCCGCGGCCGCGCACGAAGATGCGGCTGGGCGCCTGGATCTGCAGGTCAAGGCCGATGCCGCGGGCGTTGCCGCTCGCGCCGGTGCGCTCGTCGGCCTGCAGGATGGCGGCCATTTCCTTCACGTCGGCCGGTGCATTCCTGTGCTTGATGTCGATTTCGGCGAGCGACCCCGGCAGTTGCTGCGGAATGGTGATGTTGGCATTGCCGATGTCGATCCGGCCACCGAGCACGGGACCGGCGAGGAGGGGGCCTCGTATGGTGAGGTTGCCTCCGACTTTGGCATTCACCAGCCGGCCGTCGACATAGGTGACTTCATTCAGGCGGATCGAGATGTCGGCGGGAAAATTGGATCCCGGGACGATGCCGATGGTGCCGGTTGCCGTAACCTCGCCACCGGTGGCCACGCGGCCGCTAAACTGCTGGATCACCGCCTGTCGGCCGTCCAGCGAAATGCGTGCTGTCAGGTTTTCCAGCGCGACGTTGCGGCGGACATCGACGAGGCGGCTGCCCGAGGTGACGATGGTTCCCGTGATCGCAGGGCTGCGGGCAGCACCCCTGACGGTCACGTCGACCGCGGCGTTGCCGGTCAGAACGAAGCCCTGTGCCCCGAGCTGTGCCTGGACAAGGGCAAACGGCAGGGTGCCGGAGAAAGCCAGATCAAGCGGCATGTTTCCGGCCACACCGGCCGTGCCACCGCCGCTGAACGCCAATCCGCTCGGCCCCGAAAGACGCGTCTGCACGCGGAGCGAATTGTTGGCGAACTGCCCGTCCGCCGCGATCGTCAGCGCACCAACGCCGGCAGCCCGGGTCTGGCTCGTGGCGGCGTTGTTCCAGGTGAGAGCGTAGGTTACCTGGGGTGCCGCAGCCTTGCCCTTGACGTTAACGGTGCCGCCGATCGTGCCTTCGGCGCCCAGTCCGGCGGAGAACACGTTTGCCAGGTTCGCCGGTACGGCGTTGATGCGGATCGCAAGGCCGAGATTGTCGCCTGCCGTGCCGCTGACGGCTATGTTGCCGGTGCCGGTCTGGATGGTGAAATCGTTCATCGCGACGGCGCCGTCGCGAAGGGTCAGCGCCGCCGGGCGCGCAAGGCGGATGGCAATGCCGCGCGGCCTCGCCTGAAGCGCGTCGAGGCCGATCCTCATGCCGCCCTGTTGCTGTTCGACCGAACCCTTGACCGTGAGCGGCGCGCCGTCGAAGCGGCCGCCGATATCGAACAGGGTGCGCGCGCCCTGCTGGTTGAAGTTCAAGGCCAGCGCATCGAGCCGGTTCGTCCCGGAGGAGAAAGCCTCCGCGCGAACGCTGCCGGTGATGGCGAGCGAACGAAGATCGGCGGTCTTCAGGTCGATCTGCGGCCGGACGATGCGCAACTGGTCGCGCGTGATGCCGGCGCCGGATGCCTGAAGGGTGATCGCGGTCTTGCCGTCGACCGTGTTGATTGCAGCCTGGCCGGCAAGATCGCCCTGTGCCTGCTGGCCAGCCAGAGCTGCGAGAAGGCCGATGTCGGGAAGATTGAATTTGACGTTGCCCTGGGGAAGGAAACCTTCGTCGAGGGTGAGTGCCCCGGTCAGGACGTTTTCTCCGACACGCGCGTCAATGGCAGGGATGGAGATCCGTCCATCCCTGGACGCGATGGTGGACTTCACATTGATCGCCTGGCCGCCGATGGCGCCGGTGGCGGACAGATTGCCGGAGGGGGCGTTGCGGTCGGCGGTGCCGTCGATTGCGACGACCAGATCGCTCAGCGTCCGCCCGGCGAGTTCGGCGCCGCTGGATGTCAGCTCCGCCTTGACCCCAAGCGCAGCGATCGGACCGGAAGCGGAGGCGGTAAAGGTTGCGCGGCCCTTTGCATCGGCCAGAAGCTTGCCGAGTTCGGGCAGGGTGCCCGAAAGCGTGGCTTCCAGGTTCTCGCCCGCAAGCCGGGCCGTTCCTTCCGCGTTGATCGTGCCTGAGGCGATATCGAAGGATTGCAGGCTGACCGAACCGTCGGCGCTGCGGACGACATCGGCGGTCAGCCGCAGGGGCGTGTCAAAGCGCGGGGAAAGGGCGGCGGGCAGCGCCGTCGCTGCAACCGTGGCCTCGATCCTGGCGCCAGCGGAGCCGTCGTCGGTCACGAAGTGGCCTTCGGCGCGGCCGTTCATTCCGGTACCGCTGATGGCGACGTCGCTGAAATCGATGCGCTGCGGTGTGACTGCGAGGGCTGCCGTGACGTTCAGCGGCGCCTGGAGCAGACGATTGGCGTCGTCGTTGCGGACGTCTATCGCGCCGGCGGACAGGGCCACGTCGAGATTGCCGCGGCGCGCGATGATGTCGAAGGCGTCGCTGCGGATCGTGACGTCGGCCGCCGATAGCGCAGCTTGCGGCGTTTCGATGGCGCTGACCTTGGCGGCGAGCGAAAGGGCGGCGGCCGAAAGCTTGCCCGAAAGCGTCAGCTGGGCGTTCTCGATCCGGGCGACGGCGGTGCCGTCTCCCATCGGCAGGCGATACTCGGCCGGACCGCCGTCCGGTCCCGTCAGGTTTACGGCCAGGCTGCTGTCGCCGGACGGATTGGCGGAGCCGGATACGGAAATCACCCCCTGGCCGGCACCGATCGACAGACTTTCGAAGGTGATGTTGCCATCGAGAATGGAGATCGAGGCGGGCTCCTGCAGTTTCAGGGGGAAGCCGGCAACGACGGCGTCGAGTGCCTTCAGCGCGATCACGGTCGTCGCATCATGGCGAGCGACATTGCCGTCGATCGCCACGGGGGCATCTTCATAGCGCCCCGCCACGTCGAAGCCGGTGAGGGCGCCGGAATGGGTGAAATTGACAATCGGCGCTTCCAGATCGTTTTCGCCGACGCGCGCGACGTCGGCGCGAAGCGTTCCGGTAACGGCTCCCGTCGAGAGGTCCTCGATCTCGGCCTGCAGAACCGGCTTGAGAAGCGCGGCCGTGCCGCGACGGATCTCGGCTCCCTCCGCCGCCATCGACAGCGAGCCCTTGCCGCCGGTGTTGGTAAAGGTGAGCGTGCCGGTGAGGTCGCCGGTCGCCTCCTGCCCTGCGAGCGTCGCAAGCGTCGCCAGTTCGGGAAACTCGAAGCGGATGGTGCCGTCCGGCATGAAGTTGTCGCCGAGCGTCAGCGATCCCTGCAGCTTGTTGTTGCCGACGACGCCTTCGATGGTGGGGATGGAGATTTCCCCTTCACCCGACAGGACGCTGGAACGCAGGTCTATCGCCTGGCCGTTCATCGATGCCGTCAGAGCGAAATCGCCCGCCGGCTGTGCGGCGGATGCCCGCCCGGTAAGATCGATCGACAGATCGTCCAGCGTGCGGCCCGACAGGGCCAATTGTTCCGATGTCACCTTTGCCTGGACATTCGGCGCATCGCTGGCGCCGCTTGCGGTAGCATCGAAGGCGACAGCGCCGCTGCTGCCAGCGACAAAAACGCCGGTGTCGATGAGCCTGCCGGCGAGCCTTGCGTCCAGCGTGCCGCCGGAAAGCTCGACGCTGCCCGAGGCTTCGGCCACATTCGACTTCAACTGGAGTTCCGTGAGCGAGATCGCACCGGCGGGGCCGATGGCCGCCTGGCCGTTGAGCGCAATGGTGCCCTCCACCTTTGCGGCCATCGCATCGGGCAGTACGGTGGGGACTGCGAACAGGCGGAAGGCTGCCGTACCGGTGCCAGCTCCCAGGTGGTAGCCGCCGGTGATCTGGCCGCCGAGGCTGCTGCTTTCGATCTCGACGGGGTCGAATGCGATCTGCTGCGGCGAGACGGCAAGTGCTGCGGTCACCTTCAGCGGCGTGGCGACGAGACGATCGATATTGGGATCGCGCATCGACGAGCCTTCCGCCGTCAGCGTGACCGTCGCATGGCCCGAGCGCGTCGCAACGTTGAAGTCAGCGCTCGTGGCCGTCAGCAGAATGCTGTCGAGCCGTCCCTGCGGCAGGCTCGCTTCGGCGAGGTTGACGTTGACGCTGATCTTCGTGGCTTGCGCCGGTCCGGATGCGACGGCCTGCAGGCCGTGAAGGCTCCCGGCGAACTCGCCATTTGCGAGCGGCCAGCGGATCGGGATCGGCGTCGTGCCGTCCTTGCCCTTTAGCAAGATGTTGAGATTGTTCTCACCAGTCGCCTGAAGCGCGCCGGAGGCGGCCAGCGCGATCGCATCGGAGGTGACGTGTCCACGCTCGACGCGCAACAGGTCCTTGCCGTTGGTGGCGACTGCCAGGTCGATCTCGGTGGTGCCGGCAAAGAGCGGGCGCAGATGGGGCGGCAGGAGATCTTCGAACGTGCCGCCGCCGTTGAGCGCGATCGCATGCAGGCCGGCGGTGGACAGGTCGTGCCGGGCGTCGAGTTCGAGGACCCGCGTACCCGCGAGCGCCGCCGTCAACTTGCCGGTCCATTGCGAGAGCGGGCCGTCGCCGGTGAGGTTGATGGCGACGGCGGGTTCGCCTGGGATGTGTAGCGCCCGCGCGAGCATACCGCCGGCCGGCTCCGCTATGGCAGCGTTCAGGCGGAGCTCGTTCTGATTGGGATCGAAGAGGATGTCGGCTATGGCCGAGGCGCCGCTCCTGTCCTTCTCCGTCAATGCCAGGTTGAGCGCGACGCTGCTGCGATCGATGCCGCCGCTGCCCGTCAGCCGCAGCCGCTGCTCTTGGCCAGCCACCGCCTCGGCGATGAGGATGTTCGGGATGTCGAGGCTGTTGACCTGGACTGTGACCGGGAGCGAGAACGGCTTGCTGGAAGGCGGCGATGTCGTTTCGGGACCCGGTACCGGCCTGCGGTTCACCGTCAGCGAATCGGCCGCCACGCGGGTGGCGTTGAACTGAAACAGCACGAGGTCGAGGGGAGACCAATCGACCGCCACGTCCCTGATCTCAGCAAAGACGCCCTCGCTGTCGCTCAAGGTGACGGCGCCCGCCCGCAGGCGACCCGTAAGCAGGCCGGAGGGTTCGGATATGGCGATCTGCGTGCCGGAGCCCGAGGTCGCATCCTCGATCAGCGAGGCGGCAAGCCGTGCGCCGGCATCGGTGAATCCGACAAAACCGATCGCGCCGAGAAGGACGACAACGAGCAGGGCTACGACGTAGGCCAGGTAGCGAATCGATTGCTGCAGGATTTTGACGAACCGGGTCATGTTTCAAGTCCTAAAGCAAAACATGGCGCAGGGGAATCCATGGCTGTCGGCGGGCGAGCTGGCCAACGCGCTCAGAAGGACTGCCCTATGCCGGCATAGATGCCGAAGGAATCGCCGGCGTCGTAGCGGTGCAGCGGCACCGCCACGTCCAGGCGGATCGGCCCGAACGGCGTAGCATATCGAAGGCCCACGCCGGCACCGGCGCGAATGTCGCTGAAATCGGGGAGCGCGTCGCGCGAGACGGTACCGACGTCGAGGAAGGGCACGATACCGATCGTCTCTGTAATGCTGACACGGACTTCGGCCGAGGCGAGGACGTAGGATCGTCCGCCCACCGCTTCGCCGTCGCTGTTGCGCGGCGAGATGTCCTGGAACCCGTAGCCGCGAACCGATCCGCCGCCGCCGAGATAGAAACGGCGCGGAGCGGGGATATCGGCAAGCGTCGGCGCGCCGACGATCGTGCCAGCGCCGAGCCGGCCGGCGAGCACGACGCGTTCCTCGGCGCCGATTGCGCGATAGGCCGACCCCGATGCCTCGAAGCTGGAGAAGAACGTGCCGCGCTCGAACTCGTATGTCGGCTTGGCGTTGATCATGGCGCGGTAGCCGGTGGTCGGGTTGAGCTTGTTGTCGCGCGTGTCGCGGACATATTCCAACGGGATCGCCGCCGTCAGGTAGAAGTTGTCGCCGAAGGGGTCGTCCACCTGCATCGCCGCCACCTCGCCGCCGCCTGATACGGTATCGAAGTCGCTGAGCTCGAACGTCGCCCCCGCAGCCGCCGTGACCGTTGTGGCGTAGAAGGCGTCGGTGTCGTTGATCGCTGCCTTCAGGCTCGCTGTGAAGGTCGAGGCAGGCCCGAAGGCCCCCGGTTTTGCGAAGGCGGCGCCGAGCGAGTAGCCGATATCGTTCACGCCGTTGCCTTCGCCGATGCCGTTGATGGCGCCCTCGATGCGCAGCGATTCCGCCCGGCCGAACAGGTTGCGATGGCCCCAGTAGCCCTGCAGGCCAAGACCATCGATCGTAGAGATCTGGGCGCCGGCGCCGAAGTAGCGCATCTTGCCCTCCGAAACCTCGATGGTCATCGGCAGGGATCCGTCGGGGGCAAGCTTGTCCGCCTCGCGGATGGTGACGCTGGAGAAGACGCCGAGCTGGCGCAGACGATCGGCCGCCTTCGTCAGTTGCTCGGGCGAATAGGGCTGACCGGCATTGATGCGCGAGTAGTATTTCACGAAGCCGGCGTCGACATCCCTCGTGCCGGTCACCTTTACGTCGCCGAGGTCGGCGACCGGCCCGCCTTCCGCGGCAATCACGACATCAACGGTGTTTGTTGTGTGGTCGGCGATCGCCTGGCGATCGGTCAGGTGGGCAAGCGGCCGGCTCTGCGCCTTCAGGTCGGCCACGACCTTTTCGCCTGCCCGGATGATCACCGTCGAGTCCGCCCGCGCCCCCTGGACGAGGCCGTAATCTGCGGGGTTGCGCCCGGCGGCGTCGCCTCTCAGCGTGACCGAATCGAACGTGAAGGCGGGACCGGGTCTCACGGTGACGTTGACCGGTACGGCGCCAGCCGGAAATTGCGGGATCGGCGGGAGCGAATCGATCGGGGTGCCGTTGATGCTGATATCGACGACGCCGCCGTAGCGGGCGTTCTCGTAGAGCGCGGCGAGAATGCGGTCGCGATCGTCGCGCGCCTTGATGACAAGTCCGAGATTACCGGAAACCGGCTGCTCCTCGTCCTGCTTCAGCAGGGCGCTCGCTTCTATCGCACTCTTGAGATCGTCGTCATCGGTTCCCGCGTCGAAGGTCAGCGTGTACTTCACCGGGTCGATGACGTCGGGCTCTTCTTCGTTGCTTTCGAAGAAGCGCATGCCGAAAATCTTGAAGGCAAAGGCCGGGGAGGCGGCGACGGGCAGAAAGGTAAGCGTCGACGCGAGTGCGAGGCTCGTGCCTGCCCGCCAGAACGCAAAACCCAATCTCGGCCGGTCGATACGCTGCCGCATACGCTGTTGCTGCCTCTCCATTTCCGCAGAAAAGCCTCTGGAACACGGCTTCCCCCGGATTGTGCGCACTCGCAGCCCGATAACGGTCTGGAAGGCCACGCAGGCTTCAATTGACTCTAGCCCGTTAGCATTTCCCTAAGATTAATGGCCGTTCTATCCCGGCTGGGGCAAAAACGGAAGCGACCGGCGGTTTTCCGTGACGACCGTTGCAAGGATGCAAAAGGCCCCGGACGATGCCGGGGCCAGATGAAGGCGCATAGTACTGTATCGAAAAGGATCAGCACGCGTCGATATAGCGTCGGCCGTAGCGGTCGCGATAGTAGCACTGGCCTGGCTGGTCGCGGACATGCCCGATGACGGCGCCGCTGACGCCGCCGATGGCTGCACCCACGGCAGCACCGCGAACGTTGCCGGTTACCGCGCCGCCGATGATCGCACCAGTGGCTGCGCCGATGCCAGCCCCCTTTTCCGTCTGCGTGCAACTTGCGACCGACAGGCCGATCAGCACGAGTGCGATGGCTTTCTTCATTGAAATCTCTCCAAAGTTGAGCGGAGCGCGACCGCCACCGCTGTCTCACGTCTGCTAGACCGGTCGTGACCGGTTTGCTTCGCTTGCAATGTCACAAAAGCGGAGAATAAGGCGGAAAATGGGGAAGTCTATGGGTTTAAAGTATTTTTTTGGATCGTGAATAAAGCCGATCGACGCTCCGTCAAGATTTGTTCGCAGGACAAAATTTTCGGTTGGCAGGTAAAGAAGCAGTTGATCACAAATTGAAAACGGCGAATGATGCCGACGACTGTGCGCGAGATGCGGAGGGGTGTCATCGCGCAACGGATTGTTCCTCATTACAATCCGGCAGCGATAGGATTGCGGGCATTTCGGTCTCTTCGAATTCGCCGCTCAAGGGAGCTTTCGGACCCGGAATGCCTCGCCGTGCGACCCACGAGGGAGGAGCGAATGACGAAAGTTACGATGACGGTCAATGGCCGACAGGTCAGCGGCGAGGTCGAGGACCGGACCTTGCTGGTCCAGTTTATCCGGGACAAGCTGGGCCTGACCGGAACGCATGTGGGCTGCGACACCTCGCAGTGCGGCACCTGCGTCGTGCATATGGACGGCAGGTCGATCAAGAGCTGTTCCACCTTGGCGGTCCAGGCCGCCGGCTCCGAAATCCTGACGATCGAAGGCCTGGCGCGCGACGGCGAACTGCATCCGGTGCAGGCCGCGTTCAAGGCGCATCACGGCCTCCAGTGCGGTTTCTGCACGCCCGGCATGGTGATGACGGCGGTCGACATGATCAATCGCTATGGCGGCGCTCTCGATGAGAAGACCGTGCGCGAAAACCTCGAAGGCAACATCTGTCGCTGCACTGGCTACCATAACATCGTCAAGGCCATCCTTGCCGCGGCTGCGGAAATGGGCGCGGGCCGGCAGGCGGCGGAGTAAGCGCAGGCCCTGGTTCGCAGGACGCCGGCAGGTTCGATTTTTGCGGACGCCGGCGGCCGGGTGAGGTTTCCTGACAGTGAAATCCGGCTGGCTGCCTTTCGTCTGCGTGACGTTTTCCGGGAGGAGATGACTGATGGGTGTGGAAGGTATTGGCGCGCGGGTGGCGCGAAAGGAAGACAAGCGGTTTCTGACAGGCAAGGGGCGCTATACGGACGATATGGTCGTGCCGGGCATGAAATATGCCGCCTTCGTGCGGTCGCCGCATGCACATGCGAAAATCAAGAGCATCGACGTTTCCGCGGCCGAAAGGATGCCGGGCGTAATCGCCGTGCTGAACGGCAAGCAGATGCTCGACGACGGTATCGGCAACCTGATCTGCGGCTGGATGATCCACTCGAAGGACGGCAGCCCGATGAAGATGGGTGCCTGGCGCCCGATCGCTCACGAGACCGTCCGGTATGTGGGCGATGCCGTCGCCGTGGTCGTTGCCGACAGCGTCGGCGAGGCGCGGGACGCCGCCGAGCAGGTGGTGGTGGACTACGAGGAACTGCCGGCCGTCACGGACGCGGCGACGGCTCTTACGGCCGGCCAGCCGCAGCTTCATCCCGAAGCTGCGGGCAATCTCATCTATGACTGGGCGATCGGCACCAGCGAGGCGGAGACGGATGCGGCGATCGCCGCCGCCGCGCACGTCACCGAAATGACGATCCTCAACAACCGCCTCGCGCCGAACCCGATGGAGCCGCGCGCGGCGCTGGGTGTCTATGACAGCGCTGAGGATCACTACACCTGCTACACGACCAGCCAGAACCCGCATGTGGCACGGCTGGTGATGAGCGCCTTCTACAATGTGGCGCCGGAAAACAAGCTGCGTGTGATCGCGCCGGACGTCGGTGGCGGCTTCGGGTCGAAGATCTTCATCTATCCGGAAGAAATCGTCTGTCTCTGGGCGTCAAGGCGCGCGGGCGTGCCAGTGAAATGGACCTCCGACCGGACGGAAGCGTTTCTTACGGACGCGCATGGCCGCGATCATCGCTCGACGGTTAAGATGGCCTTCGACAAGGACAACCGCATCACCGCGCTCAAGGTCGATACGATCGCCAACTTCGGCGCCTACATGTCGCTGTTCTCCTCGTCGGTGCCGACCTATCTCTACGCGACGCTGTTGTCCGGCCAGTATGCCATCCCGGCGATCCATGCGAATGTTCGGGCGGTCTACACGAACACCACGCCCGTCGATGCCTATCGCGGGGCAGGGCGGCCGGAGGCCACCTATCTTCTGGAGCGGACGATCGAGACGGCGGCGCGCGAACTCGGCGTCTCGCCGGCGGAACTGCGGCGCAAGAACTTCATCCGCTCGTTCCCCTATCAGACGCCGGTCATCATGAACTATGACGCCGGCAACTACGAAGCCTCGCTGGAGGCTTCGATGAAGCAGGCCGACTGGGCGGGGTTTGCCGCGCGAAAGGCCGAGGCGGAAAAGCGCGGCAAGAAGCGCGGCATCGGCATGAGCTGTTACATCGAGGCGTGCGGCATCGCGCCGTCTGCCGCCGTCGGCTCGCTCGGGGCGGGTGTAGGGCTGTGGGAATCGGCCGAGGTTCGGGTCAACGCGGTCGGTACGATCGAAGTCCTGACCGGCTCGCACAGCCATGGCCAGGGACACGAGACCACCTTTGCCCAACTCGTCGCCGATCGTTTCGGGGTGCCGATCGACAGTGTTTCGGTCGTTCACGGCGATACCGACAAGGTGCAGATGGGGATGGGAACCTATGGTTCTCGTTCGGGCGCCGTCGGCATGTCGGCGATTGTCAAGGCGCTCGACAAGGTCGAGGCGAAGGCGAAGAAGATCGCTGCCCATCTGATGGAGGCGGACGAAAGCGACATCGTCATCGAGAACGGTGAGGCGAAGGTCGCCGGCACCGACAAGACGGTGCCGTGGTTCCAGGTGGCGCTGGCAGCCTACACCGCGCACAACCTGCCGGGCGGCATGGAGCCGGGGCTGAAGGAAGGAGCGTTCTACGATCCGACCAACTTCACCTTCCCGGCCGGCTGCTACATCTGCGAGGTGGAGATCGATCCGGAAACGGGCAAGACCGATATCATCCAGTTCGTCGCGGCCGACGACTTCGGCAACATCATCAATCCGATGATCGTCGAGGGGCAAGTGCATGGCGGCATCGCCCAGGGCATCGGCCAGGCGCTGCTCGAAGGCGTGCACTATGACGCACAGTCCGGGCAGCTCTTGACGGCGAGCTACATGGACTACGCCATGCCGCGGGCGGACGACCTCCCGTCCTTCCAGGTCTCGCACCAGAACACGCCGTGCCCGGGCAATCCACTCGGCATCAAGGGGTGCGGCGAGGCTGGCGCCATCGGCTCGCCGCCGGCGCTGATCAACGCGATTACCGACGCGATCGGCAACAACGACCTGTCCATGCCCGCCACGCCGCAAAAGGTCTGGGCGGCGATCCATGCAGCGCACTGAGGGAGCGAACGGCCATGTATGCAACGAACTATCATCGCGCATTCTCGGTCGCCGACGCGGTTCGGCTGAAAGGGTCTGGTGACGAAACGAAGTATGTATCGGGCGGGATGACGCTGATCCCGACGATGAAGCAGCGGCTCGCCGCGCCGTCCGACCTTGTCGACCTCAGGCACGTCGCCGAGATGAAAGGGATCACCGTTTCCGGCGCAACGGTGCGAATAGGAGCGGCGACGACGCATGCCGAGGTGGCTTCCTCGGCCGAGATCAAGGCGGCCTGTCCCGCACTGTCCCATCTCGCGTCGCTGATTGGCGATCCGCATGTGCGCCACATGGGAACGGTCGGAGGTTCTGTGGCCAACAACGATCCGGCCGCCGACTATCCTTCCGCCATGCTCGCCCTCGGCGCCACGATCGTCACCGACAGGCGGCGCATTGTCGCGGACGACTTTTTCACCGGCCTGTTCGAGACGGCGCTTCACGATGACGAAATCATCGTGGCCGTGGAATTCGAAGCACCGGAGAAAGCCGGCTACAGCAAGTTCCCGAACCCGGCCTCGCGCTACGCGATGACTGGCGTCTTCGTGGCGAAGAGCGCCGGCGGCGTTCGGGTGGGCGTGACGGGCGCAGGCTCGGACGGCGTCTTCCGGCACAGCGGGATGGAGCAGGCGCTTGCGGGCAATTTTTCGCCCGACGCCCTTTCAGGCGTGACGACCGATCCGGCGGACATGCTCTCGGACCTGCATGGCAGCGCGGAGTATCGGGCCAATCTCGTCAACGTGATGGCCCGGCGCGCCGTCGCCGCGGCAACCTGAATTCGGGCACGGATCGCACACCATCGGGGCGGCGAAGGCCGCCCCAAATTTGTTTCGACTTGATATAAATCATCATATCGCAGTTGTTTCTGCGCTTGTGTGAAACCTTGGAATGGTTCAAAGGTGGGTGCGGATTTGCCGCAGTTCCTTTGCATTGCAGCAGTGGCTACCGCCGTGTAGTCGAGGAGCGATACAGGCACCCTTCGCCTGAGCATGCCGGGTTACCGGTCTGGAGACAGTGATGGATTTCGAGGCTTTCTTCAAAAACGAATTGGACGGGCTGCACCAGGAAGGCCGCTATCGCGTCTTCGCCGAACTGGAGCGTCACAGCGGCGGGTTCCCCAAGGCGACGCGCTACACCGATTCGGGCACGCAGGAAGTCACCGTCTGGTGCTCCAACGACTATCTCGGCATGGGGCAGCATCCGAAGGTCACCGAGGCGATGAAGCTTGCCATCGACCAGTGTGGCGCGGGTGCTGGCGGCACCCGGAACATCTCGGGCACCAACCACTACCACGTCCTTCTGGAACGCGAGTTGGCCGACCTGCACGGCAAGGAATCGGCGCTGCTCTTCACATCCGGCTACGTCTCCAACTGGGCGGCGCTCGGCACCCTCTGTTCCAAGATCCCTGGCGTCATCATGTTCTCCGATGCCGGAAACCACGCCTCCATGATCGAAGGCATCCGCCATTCGAAGTGCGAGCGGGTGATCTGGAAGCACAACGACCTGAAGGATCTCGAGGCAAAGCTTGCGGCTGCCGATCCGAAGGCGCCGAAGATCATCGCCTTCGAATCGGTCTATTCGATGGATGGCGATATCGCGCCAATCAAGGAGATCTGCGATCTGGCCGACAAATACGGCGCGATGACCTATCTCGACGAGGTTCACGCCGTCGGCATGTATGGTCCGCGGGGTGGCGGGATTGCCGAACGCGAGGGGCTGATGCACCGCCTTACGGTGATCGAGGGTACGCTCGGCAAGGCGTTCGGGGTGATGGGCGGCTATATAGCCGCGTCGGCGGCGCTTTGCGATTTCATTCGTTCGTTTGCCTCCGGCTTCATCTTCACCACCGCACTTCCGCCGGCACTTGCCGCCGGTGCGCTGGCCTCGATCCGTCATCTGAAGGAAAGCCAGATCGAGCGTTTCGCGCATCAGGAGCGCGTTCGCCGCCTGCGCTCGCTGCTCGACCGCAACGGCATTCCGCACATGCCCAATCCGAGCCACATCGTTCCTGTGCTCGTCGGTGACGCCGCCAAGTGCAAGTGGATCTCCGACCTGCTGCTCGACAATTTTGGAATATACGTGCAGCCGATCAACTATCCGACGGTGCCGAAGAAGACCGAACGCTTGCGCATTACGCCGACGCCGATGCATTCGGACGCTGATATCGATCATCTCGTCGGTGCGCTGCACTCGCTCTGGTCGCGCTGCGCGCTTGCCCGCGCGGTCGCCTGACCGTTGCTGCAAATCTAGATTGGATGCGATGGCCGCGACTTACGCGGCCATTTCCATTTTTGCAATGACCTCGCTTGCCTGCCTGCGCGCTTCGGCGTCGGTGGCAAAGACATCCTCCATCGTCGTGGCGGCCGGCCAGCCGGCCATCGCATCCATCACGATCTCTGCAATGTCGGCCATGTTCAGGAAGCCGATCCGACCGTCGACGAAAGCGTTGAAGGCGGTTTCCTCGGCAGCATTCATGATTGCGCCCTGTGCGCCGCCACGTTCGAGCGCGGTCCTGGCAAGGCGCAGCGCAGGAAAGCGTTTTTCGTCCGGCGCCTCGAAATCCAGCCGCGCCAGCTTGGCGAAATCCAGCCTGTCGACGTTGAGACGCGGACGGGCAGGGTAGGTCAACGCGTAGCCGATCGCCGTGCGCATGTCCGGGCATCCCAACTGCGCCAGCACCGAGCCGTCCGTGTAGCCCACCATGGAGTGGACCACCGATTGCGGATGCACGACGACCTCGATCTGATCGGGACGTACATCGAACAGATGCTTCGCCTCGATCATCTCCAGCGCCTTGTTGAACATCGAGGCGCTGCCGATGGATATCTTCAAGCCCATCGACCAGTTCGGGTGCGCGCGGGCGATCGCGGCGGTGACGCCGGCCATCTGCTCGCGCGTCCAGGTGCGGAACGGCCCGCCGGAGGCGGTGAGCACGATCCGCTCGACGGCGTGGCGCTGGTCGTCCTCCAGCGCCTGGAAGATCGCGCTGTGTTCGCTGTCCACGGGGATCAGCCGGCCGCCGCCTGCGGCCACGGCTTCGACGAACAGGCTTCCGGCGGAAACGAGGCACTCCTTGTTGGCGAGGGCAATGTCGGCGCCGCGCCGCGCGGCGGCCAGCGTCGGTGCCAGCCCGGCAGTGCCGACGATCGCGGCCATGACCCAGTCGGAGGGCATGGCGGCTGCTTCGAGCAAGGCAGTGCGGCCGGCGGCAGCAGCGATGCCGCTGCCCGCCAGTGCCTGCTTCAGGTCTTCGTAGCGGCGCTCGTCGGCCGTGACCGCCAGCGATGCGCCCGCGGTCCTGGCCTGTTCCGCCAGAAGGGCGACGTTGCCGTTTCCGGTGACGGCAACGACATCGAATGCGTCCTGGCCACCGAGCTGCTGGATCACGTCCAGGGTATTCGTGCCAATCGAGCCGGTGGAACCGAGGATGGTAACGCGGCGCTTGTTCTTGTCGCTGGGTGCCATGATTGTTTCCGCGATCTTTTTATTGTCTTGAAGAGGCTCTACAGCCGATTGCCACGCGCAACAAGGTGTCGAGTTTCGCCATCGGCCGTCGCGGCAGCGCGTACAGCGCTTGACGTTTTCATCGGAGCGGCCATAACGTCGCCGCTGGCGACCGGTTCGCCCTATTCGTTTTGGAGGATGCCCGTGCGGTTTTCTGTGAATGCGCTGGCAGCTGTGCTGCTGTCCCTCGGCTCTGCTACGGGCCTCTTCGCTGCGGAAGCGCTTCCGCCGGGACTGAGCGCAACCTGGGTCGTCGAAGACCTCAGCGGCAAGGGCGTGATCGACAACCTCCAGACGACGCTGGAAATTCGCACGGACGGCTCCTATGGCGGCAACGGCGGCTGCAACACCTATCGCGGCAACCTGAAGTTCGAGGCCGATGGCTCGGTAACCTTCGCGCCGGCCGCGGCCACGCGCAAGATGTGTGCCCCGGCCGTAATGGACCAGGAGCAGCGCTTTTTCGATGCGCTGGGCACGGTGAAGTCGTGGAAGCTGGAAAACGGCCTGTTGCTCCTTGCCGACAAGGACGGCGGCCATGCGATGCGGCTTGCGATGTTGCGGAACACCACGGACATAGTGCTGCAGATACCCAATACCGTCACGGTCGACCGCCAGACGGTTTCCTATGACTGCGACGGCGACCTCAAGGTCAAGGCGGACTACATCAACGCCGAGTCCGTTTCTCTTGCGATCCTGACCTTCGGGGAAAACTTCGTCATCGCGAGCAACGTGATTGCCGGTTCCGGTGCCCGCTATGCCGGCGGCCAGTTCGAATGGTGGACCAAGGGCGACGAAGGCACCCTGCGCGACATGACCAGCGGCGCCGTCGTACCGGGCATCGCCTGCCGAAAGGCACCCTGAACGTCCAAGGCGACGCAGCCGCAACCGACTGCTTTTCGGAGATCGCAATGCCCACTTTTCACGTCGGACAGAAAGTCGTCTGCATCAACGACAAGTTCAAGAATGTCTCGATCGACCAGGGCATTCGCAAGGGCACGATCTATACCGTCCGCTGGGTCGGCCACTACCGTCACTATGTCGACGGCGACTTCTACGGCATCAAGCTGATGGAACTCTACCGCGGCAACGACGATGGTCCGGAAGGCTATGGCGCCGTCGACATGCCTTTCCGCGCCAGCCGCTTTCGGCCACTGGTGTCCGACCGCATCAAATCCATGCTCGGCATGAGGGCGCCCGCGCCGAAGGTCGAGGCGCGCCCCTCCATCGTTCCGTCCGTAAAGCCGAAGCCGCGCGTCACGACGCCGGCGCGCGAGAAGGAAGAGGTCTAAACCTCGCTTTTGTGCCGCCTGCGGGATGATTCGGCCGCAACGGTTTGAAAACCGTTGCCGTTGCCAGATCTTTAGACCTCTTTGGATACGGTTCGGCTGTGCGCTAGCGGGGGGCTCGACAGGCATGCCCAAAAACGTAGCATTTCTCTTGCCGGTGGTGAGGGTGTTCGGCGGTGCGTAGCGACCCTGCACGTGATTGGTGGGTCTGCCGATGCCTAAGGTATTGATTTAAATGGTGATCCCGCCGCGATTCGAACGCGGGACCCCCAGATTAGGAATCTGGTGCTCTATCCTGCTGAGCTACGGGACCACTGCAAGAACCCATACAAAAGCCTGCGCCGGAAGCCAAGTCTTTTTCGGCTTGCGATGGTCTTGCGGCCAAGGGCCGGCGGCCGGCGATCGTCTGGCCGGCCGGCCGCGTCCTCACGCGGGGAGGCGGGTCTCCGCGAGCTTCACCCAGTAGCTAACGCCGTGGGGGATGGCATCGTCGTTGAAGTCATAGGCCGGATGATGGAGGCCGGCGGTGTCGCCGTTGCCCATGAAGACGAAGGCGCCAGGACGCGCCTCGAGCATGTAGGCGAAATCCTCGCCGCCCATCATCGGGTCGATCGTCGCATTCACGCCGCCGCTGCCGGCGATGTCAGTTGCAACGGAGATGGCGTGGCCGGTCTCTGTGGCATGGTTGACCACGACGGGGTAGTTGCGCTGGTAGCGGACCGTGATGTCGGCGCCGTTCGCGGCACCGATGCCGGCGCAGAGCTGGCGGATGCGCTCTTCCGCCTCGTCGCGGACCGTGCTGCTCAGGGTGCGGACCGTGCCGCACAAGGTCGCCTGCTCCGGAATGACATTGTAGGCGAAGCCGGCATTGAACTTGGTCACCGAGACGACGAGCGAGGCGATGGGGTCGGTGTTGCGCGAGGTGATCGTCTGCAGCGCGCTGACGATCTGCGCGCCGATGACAATGGTGTCTACGGTGCGGTGCGGCTGGGCTGCGTGGCCGCCGCGCCCGTTGATGACGATGTCGAACTCGTCCGTGGCCGCCATGATCGCGCCGGTGCGGGTGCCGAACTGACCGACGGGCATGCCCGGCATGTTGTGCATGCCGTAGACCTCGGCGATGGAGAAGCGCTCCATCATCCCGTCCTTGACCATTTCGCGCCCGCCGCCACCGCCTTCCTCCGCCGGCTGGAAGATGACGGCCACGTTGCCGGCGAAATTGCGCGTCTCGGCGAGATACTTGGCGGCGCCCAGCAGCATGGCGGTATGTCCGTCGTGGCCGCAGGCATGCATCTTGCCGGGCACCGTGGAGGCCCATGGCTTGCCGGATGTCTCTGTGATCGGCAGGGCGTCCATGTCGGCGCGCAGGCCGATCGTGCGAACGCCGCCGTCGGCGCTGCCGTGCCCCTTGATCAGGCCGACGACACCGGTGCGGCCGATGCCGGTGACCACTTCGTCCACACCGAACTCCTTCAGCTTGTCGGCCACGAAGGCCGCCGTCTTCTCGACCGCGAACATCGTTTCCGGGTGCTGGTGGATCTGGCGACGCCAGGCGGCGATCTCATCTTGAAGTTCTGCGGCGCGGTTCAAAACGGGCATGCGCTTTTCCTGTCACTGTTGCAGCCGAAAATCGGCGTATCTTTACCGGGGGCTTTGCCATCAGCATGCCATATAGGCTAAATAGGCGGAGCGTACGAGACAACTCCCGATTTTCCGAGGATAGGCCATTGCACATTACTGGACGGTTCATGCGCCGTGCGTCGGCAAGCATTGGAGCAGCCACGGTGTTCGCTGCCTCCTTCCTGGCGAATGCGGCACATGCCGATAGCGGGCCGCGCCTGCTTGTCGACGTCAACACGCTGAAGGTGATCGAGCACCGCGATGCGTTTCGCAAGTGGTACCCGGCTTCGCTGACCAAGCTGATGACGGCCTACACCGTGTTCCGGGCGATCAAGGCTGGCGAGATCACGCTCGATACGCCCGTCGTGATGACGAAGAATGCGGCGGCGGAACCGCCGAGCAAGATGTATTTCAAGCCGGGGCAGGCGCTCACGCTGGACAGCGCGCTGAAGATCATGCTGGTCAAGTCGGCGAACGACGTATCAGTGGCGATCGCCGAGGCGGTCGCGGGCTCCGAGCAGGCCTTCATCGGTCGCATGAACGCGGAAGCGGCCCGCATTGGGATGAGCTCCTCACATTTCATCAATCCCAACGGCCTGCCGGGCAAGGGGCAGTACACGACTGCGCGTGACCTCGCAGTGCTTGCCGTGATGCTGAAGCGCGAGTTCCCGCAGTATGCGTCCTATTTTTCGCTGGAAGGCTTCACCACGGGCAAGAAGCAATATTCGAACTACAACATGCTGATCGGCCGCTTCGACGGGGCCGACGGCATGAAGACGGGCTTCATCTGCGCCTCCGGCTTCAATCAGGTTTCTTCGGCGGTTCGAAACGGCCGCAGCGTGGTCTCCGTCGTGCTCGGCGAGGAAAGCTTGGGCGCGCGGGCGGACGAATCGGCGAGAATGTTGCAGAAGGGCCTGACCGAGCGCGGCGGCGGGCCGACGCTTGCCGGGCTTGCCCCCTATGGCGACACCACACAGGTCGCCGACATCTCGCAGCAGATTTGCAACCAGCATGCGGCCAAGGTGCGCAGCGAAGGCCGCGACGAGGCCGGCCGCCAGAAGCTGCTGTCGCCGTATATCCATGAGATGAATCGCCCTCCGCGTTATGTCTTTGCCGGCCTGATCGCCGGCGGCACCGCAAAGGCTGGTGCAAACGAGCAGGCCTCGGCGGATATGGGCGACGGCGGCAACGTTCCGATCCCCGTCCCCCGTCCGACCTTCTAAGACAGGATATCGACATGTCTGTTGCCGAGCGCACCGTTCCGGTCACGATTCTGACCGGATTTCTCGGTGCGGGAAAGACGACGCTCCTGAACCGGATGCTCAAGCATCCGGACCTGACAGATACCGCCGTCATCATCAACGAATTCGGCGAGGTCGGCATCGATCATCTTCTGGTCGAGCGCTCGAGTGACGGCATCATCGAGCTGGCCGACGGCTGCCTGTGCTGCACCATTCGCGGCGAACTCGTGGATACCCTGGCCGACCTGATGGACCGCATGCAGACCGGCAAGATCAGGCCGCTGAAGCGGGTGGTGATCGAGACCACAGGCCTTGCCGATCCTGCGCCGGTGATCCAGGCTGTGATCGGCAATCCGGTGATCGCGCATTCGTTCCGTCTCGACGGGGTCGTCACGCTGGTCGACGCCGTGAACGGGCTGGCAACGCTCTCCAATCATCCCGAATCGGTCAAGCAGGCCGCGGTCGCCGACCGCCTGGTGCTGAGCAAGGCAACCCTTTGCGATGAGGAGACGGTCTCCGCGCTGAAACGGGCGCTGTTCGACCTCAATCCGCGGGCCATGATCGTCGACGGCGACGATCCTGCCGCAACCGGCCCATCGCTTCTCGCCTGCGGGCTCTTCGATCCCGGCTCGAAGATTGCCGATGTCGGCCGCTGGCTCAATGACGAAGCGGGACACGACCAGCACGGCCACCATCACCACGAACATGACCATTCCCACGAGCACGGGCATGCCCACGATGAAGCCCATGGCGGCCGGCACGGCCACCAGCACGCTCATGATGTGAACCGCCACAGCGCCTCGATCCGCTCCTATGCGATCGTGCACGACCGGCCGATCGATCCCATGGCGCTCGACATGTTCGTCGATCTTTTGCGTTCCGCGCATGGCGAGAAGCTTCTGCGGATGAAGGCGATCGTGGCGTTGTCGGACAATCCGGAACGGCCGGTGATCCTGCATGGTGTGCAGGCCGTGTTCCATCCACCGCAGCGTCTTGCCGCCTGGCCCGACCCGGCCGACCGGCGTACGCGCATGGTGCTGATTACCGACGACCTGCCAGAAGCGTTCGTGCGGGATCTGTTCGATGCGTTCGTCGGAACGCCGCGCGTCGATCGGCCGGATCGAGCGGCGCTGGAGGACAATCCGCTCGCGGTCCCGGGCATGCGCATGCGCTGAACCGGCCGCGCCGGTCGGGCTTGGCCCGCAGCTCTTATGAAACCGATTGCGTCACTGCTTCCAGGTGACGCCGACAAACGTTCCGGACTCCTTGTCCGGGCGGTCGTATGCGACCGTCGCCCCGAGATTGAGCGCCATGGCGTTGATCAGGCGGGTACCGAGGCCCGTCCCTTTGGGGCGCTCCTTGCGATCATGGCCGACCCCGTCGTCCTCGACGGTAAGATGGTAGCTGTCGTCGCCTTTCTTTCCTAGCACGACGCGTACCTCGCCGCAGCCGTCGGGATAGGCGTATTTCGCAGCGTTGGTCAGAAGTTCGGTCAGGATCACGCCAAGCGACACGGCCTTGTCGGCTGTCGTGGCGATATTGGCGATATCGGAGCGGACCGTAATGGCGTTTGCAAATCCGCTGCCGCGCTGAAATTCGGCGATGATGGAACTCATGTAGGCACCCAGTTCCACCGCCTCGACATTGTCGGAGGTGTAGAGGCTGCGATGAACGCCGGCGATCGCTGAAATCCGGCTCTGGGTTTCCGCGAGCGCCGTCCTCGTCTCCTCGCTCGTTGCGATCTGCACCTGCATGCGGATCATCGCCGATACGAGAGACAGGCTGTTTGCGATGCGATGGTTCATCTCCGACAGCAGAAGCTCAGCCCGCTCCTTGGCGATCAGGAGCTGCCGATCTGCTTCCTCCTTCGCCTTGCGCAGGCGCGCGTTCTCCAGGGCCTGCTCCAGGGCGCTGGCAAGCAGCGGGAAGAAATCGTCGGTGGCGGATTTCATCACATAGTCGGCCGCCCCGCCCTTCAGCGCCTTGATCGCGACTTCGGCGTCGCTGGAACCGGTCACGTACAGGATCGGTGCCTTGGACCGACTTTCGGCGACCGCTTCGAGGAAGTTCAATCCGGTCTGGTTCTCGAAATGGTGGTCGAGGACGACGGCTGCGAATTCCTCGGCGCCGAAAAGATCGAGGCCGGCCGAAATCGAGGGGGCATGCACGACCTCGAAGTCGCTGCGGGCGAGCACCTTGCTCGCCAGCCGCGCCAGCGCCGGGTCGTCGTCGACGTAGAGAACACGAACTTTGCGACTTGCCGTCATGGAACCTGTATCACTGAGAAAAAGAGCCCGAGATTGCGGATCGCGGTTGCGAAACCCTCATAGTCGACGGGCTTTGTTATGTAGACGTTGGCGCCGAGATCATAGCATTTCTGGATCTCGCGCTCGTCGTCGGTTGTGGTCAGGACGACGACGGGCAGGCGGCGTGAATGCTCGTTGCTCTTGATCTGCTGAAGGATGTCGATGCCGGACATGTCCGGCAGGTTCAGGTCGAGCAGGACCAGCAGATAGCGGTCTTTGTTGGCCACACCGTCGCGCTTCTCGCCGAGAATGAAGTCCAGCGCCTGGCTGCCAAGGGTGAACGGCACGATCTCATTGTGAACGCCGGCGCGGCGGACGTTCTTTTCGATGAGGCGCGCATGGCCCTCGTCGTCCTCGATCATGACGATGGTGACTTCCTGACCGGTGGCTTTCATTACTCGTTACTCCTGAAAACTTTGGTGAGATCGGTCGGCAGCGTGAGCATGAACGTGCTTCCGCGGCCCAGTTCGGACTCCACCGTAACGTCTCCACCCAAATTCCGTATTAACGAACGTACATGTGCCAGGCCGATTCCCTCACCCGGCTGGTCCTGTGCGCCCGCGCGGCGAAAGAGCTCGAAGACGCGCTCCAGATCCTGCTCGCCGATGCCGCGGCCATTGTCCGTCACGGCGATCCTGACCTGTCGCGGACCATGCGGGCGAAGCGCGATCGAAAGCGTCAGCGGCCGGCCGGGCATCTGGTACTTCACCGCATTGTCGAACAGATTGCCGAAAATCTGCTCCAGGGAAAAGCGGTCTGTGACGATAGCGCCGAAATGGCCGGAGATGGTCGCCTTGCCGCCCTGTTCGCTCAGCTGGTGCTGCACGGACGCGACGCTGGCCTCGATCAGCGCCTTCACGTCGATGCGTTCGGGCTGCAGCTTGCGCCGTCCGTCGCGCGAGATTTTCAGGATCGCGTTGATCAGCGCATCCATCTTGCGGGTCGAGGAGCGGATGAAGCCCATCGCTTCCGGCAGGTCCTCGGTGACGGCGAGCCGGGCCTCGCGGATATCGTCTTCGCTGGGTGTACGCTCGTCCGCAATCACATAGGCCGTGACGGCCTTCATTGATGTCTCCAGCTCGCTCAGGAAGCCCATGATATTGACCAAAGGCGCACGCAGGTCGTGGGTGACGATGTAAGCGAAGCGCTGGATCTCCTGGTTGGCGCGGATGAGGTCCTGCGTCCGCTCGTTGACCCGCTCTTCCAGTCCCGCATTGAGCGCGATGACTTCCTCCCGTGCCCGGGCCAGATCGCGCACGTGCTGGAAAATGACCAGAACCGCACCGCCGAGTACGGTGATAATGGCAATGGCGCCGCCGATCGTGACCCATTGCAGATTCTCCGCCGCTGCAAGCTGCCTCTCGATCAACACGCGCAGCTGGTCGTCGGTGTGTTCCAGAAATCCGTTGAGAATTTCCCGGATGCGGTTCATCAGTTGCAGGCCGGCATCCGTGCCCAAGAGCGCATAGGCCTCATCGAACCTGCCCTGCTCCGTCAGGCTCACGCTATTGGCCAGCTCGGCCATCTTGCCGTCGACGGCGCGCTTCAGTTCGTCCAGTTGCGACGCGTAGTCGGGCCGGGAACGGAGATTTTCCTCCAGCGTCTTCCACCGTGCGGGCAGGTCTGCGACGGCCTTGTCGTAGGGCGCAAGATAGGATTTTTCCCGGGAGAGAAGGTAGCCGCGCTGCCCCGTCTCGGCGTCCTGTACCGTCGTCAGCACGCCGATGATGGCGCTTCGGATGCGGCGAAGGGAGGCAGTCTCGTCGGAATAGGACCGGTTGACTTCGACGAGCCACAGGGAATAGCCGACGATGCCCAGAAGAAGGAGGATGCCCAGACCCAGCATGAGCAGGCTTGAGCGAAGAAATGCGGCCGATGAGGTCATGAATGTTCCTGCAAGTGTCGTGGGCGACTGTACACAGGCGCAGCGGGATCGGATAGCGCCAATGAAACCATAGCGCCATGGCCTGTGTCAGGGTGCGTTGCCTTTGCGGATCAGGAAGCGGTGGCCGCCGTCGATGCGCTCGTCCGCCTCGAGCGTATGGCCGTACTCGTTGCAGAAATGCGGGATATCGATCACGGCCAGCGGGTCGGTGGTCTCGATCCAGAGCGAGGCGCCGGTGGGCAGTTGCTCCAAGCGCTTGCGCGTCCTCAGCACCGGCAACGGGCATTTCAGCCCCTTGAGGTCATAGACATCGCCCGCGCCGCTCGCGCCCGCGGTCATTGCTTCTTCCAGAATTTCCAGAAGGGGACCTTCTCCGACCCGCTCGCGTCCGCCGTCGTTTCCGCAGGCGCGGCGCCTTCGCTACCTTCGGCGCCGGCAATGGAGTCGGCGGTCGCAGCCGGCGCCGATTGGGGCACTGCGGGCTGTTCCTGCTGCCGGGGCGCGGGCGCAACGGCGCCTGTGGTCGCGGTGGAGTCGGTGGCTGTGGAGTCGGCGGCGGTGGTCGGGGGGGCGTCGGCGGTGCTGCTTTGAGTCGGGTTGGCGGCCGGGGCAGCAGCACCTGTCGTCGCAGTCGCCGTGGCTTCGCCGGAGGCGCCGGACGCTGCGGTGCCCTTGCTGGACCAGAGCTTCCAGAACGGCTTCTTCGCCGCTTCGGCTTCCGCTTGGACGGAGGCCAGGCCGGGATTGGCGATCGGGACGGCCACGTCGGTCCCTGCCGTCTGCTGCGCCTTCTGCGCGGCGACGTCGTCTGCAAGCTTCTTCAGCTCGGCTGCCTTGCGCGCCTCTTCCTGCTGCTTGGCCCTCTCGGCCATCTCAATCTTGCGCTGCGCTTCCTCTTCGGCCCTCTTCTTCTGGGCTTCGATCTCGCGCACCGTCATGAGCTTGCCGGCATCGATCGAGTTGCCGGTCGGCGCATAGGCGAGTTCGCGGCCCTTGCGCTTGTCGGCGACGATGGCCTTGCGCTGGGCTTCCGACGGCTCCAGCCACACGGTGCCGTCGTACTTCTTCATGGCCTTGGTATATTCGGCCGCATAGGACTTCTCGCGGGCTGCCAGGGCTGCCTGCAATTGCGGCGCGGTGGAAATCCCCTCGCACTGGCCGCCGGTGAACGGAGTCCCGTCCGCCTTCACCTGATTGAAAACATATTTCTTGTCGCAGACGGCGACTTCGGGCGGGCGCTTGGTCAGCTGGAAATGGTCGTAGCCGACCTTCAGCATCTTCCAGAATTCGATGTTCGGATTGTCGCGGTGGCGCGCCATGTTCTCCGCGGTCATGCGGAAGGGATACGCCTGGAGCTGGATCGTCTTCTGTCCGCCTTTGAAGGCGTCGCGGGCGAACGCGAAGATCTCGATGATCTGCTCGTCGGTCATGGAATAGCAGCCGGATGACGAGCATGCCCCATGGATCATCAGATTGGTGCCGAAGAAGCCGTTGGACTGGTCGAAGCGGTTGGGAAAGCCCGTATTGATCGCAAGGTAATATTGCGAGTTCGGGTTCATGTGCTGGGGGCCGAGCGGATAGAAGCCCTCCGGCGCCTGCCGGTCGCCTTCCTTGATCTTCGGGCCGAGTTTGCCCGACCAGGCACAGATCTCGTAGCTTTTGATCATCTGGAAGCGGTTCGATCGGTCCGCCTTCCAGACTTCGAGCCTGCCTTCCTCCTTGAAGATGCGGAATGTGACCGGCGCGTTGCGGTCGATGTTCATCGACGCCATCTTCGAAAGAACCTGGCCGGAAAGCTGGTACTGCGTCTTGTTGGAAACCTTGCGCACGTCGACGCCGCTGCCGACTTCGTCCAGCGTGTCGTTGGTGCAGCCCGCGACGGTCAGGGCGATCAATGAAACAGCGGCGAGTACCTTGAGGCGCATGCGTCAGTTCCAAAATAGCTGGTAAGGCAGTACGTCACACCGGCGCGGCGGACGCGGAATCATGCCCGTTTATACTTAATGCAGTGTAAACGGCAAATCTTCGCGCATGCGGCGATCTGTGGATACGCTGAAAACACGGGAATATGTCCAAGATTTGGCCATATTCCCGCAACCCATGCAAATTTCCTTCGTATTGGTACCCGTCAGAGCTGCCGGCCGATGTCGAGATAGCGCTGGCGGCGGTCGCGGCGCAGCTGGTCTCCCGGCTTTGCGGAGAGATCGCGCAGAGCATCGGCGATCACGTTTCCGGTCGCGGCGATCACAGCTTCAGGATCGCGATGGGCGCCGCCGACCGGTTCCTGGATGATGCCGTCGATGATGCCCAGCGCTTTCAGGTCGTCGGCGGTGATCTTCATGTTGCTTGCCGCTTCCTTCGCGCGGGTGGAGTCGCGCCAAAGGATCGAGGCGGCACCCTCCGGAGAGATCACGCTGTAGATCGCATGCTGAAGCATGTAGACGCGGTCGCCGGTTGCGATCGCGATGGCGCCGCCCGAACCGCCTTCGCCGAGGATGATCGAGACGATCGGAACCCGGACGTTCAGACACATTTCTGTCGAGCGGGCGATTGCTTCGGCCTGCCCGCGCTCTTCGGCGCCGATGCCGGGATAGGCGCCGGCCGTGTCGACCAGCGTTACGATCGGCAGGCCGAAGCGGTCCGCCATCTCCATCACGCGGATCGCCTTGCGGTAGCCTTCCGGCCGGGCGCTGCCGAAATTGTGACGCAGACGAGATTTGGTGTCGTTGCCCTTTTCCTGGCCGATGATGGCAACCGACTGGCCGCGAAAACGGCCGAGACCGGCCTGGATCGCCTCGTCCTCGGCAAACTTGCGGTCGCCGGCAAGGGGGGTGAACTCTTCGAATAGCTTCGCCGCGTAGTCGAGAAAGTGCGGGCGTTGCGGATGGCGCGCGACCTGCGTCTTCTGCCAGGGCGTCAGCTTTGAGTAGATGTCGACCATCGCCTCGCGCGAGCGAGCCTCAAGCCGACCAACCTCGTCCGACGTGTCGATGCTCTCGTCCTCTTCGGCGAGCTTGCGCAGCTCGTGGATCTTGCCTTCGAGGTCCGAGATAGGTTTTTCGAAGTCGAGGTAATTGTGCATGAGATGCGTTTCCGATCGTTTGCTCCAACTCTTCCGTCGCGCGACCTATCACAGGCGATAGCGGCGGAATGGCGGCTCTATTCCTGGTTTTTTGCCTGTTTGGCAAGGGGGTGGTGTTCCTGCACCAGCTGATGAAGGCGCTCTTCCAATACATGTGTGTATATCTGGGTGGTCGAAATGTCCGAATGGCCGAGCAGTTCCTGCACCGCGCGAAGGTCGGCGCCATTCTGCAGGAGATGGCTGGCGAAGGCGTGGCGGATCACATGAGGGGAGAGCGTGGCGGCGCGGATGCCGGCGCGCGATGCGAGCGCCTTCAGGTCGCGCGCGAACACCTGGCGGGGCAAATGGCCTTCCTTGCCTGCCGAAGGAAAGAGAAAGGCACTTTCCTTCTGATCCCCCTTTCCTTCGCGGTCGGCTGCAAGCGCCGCCCCATAGGCCTGCAACGCCGCGATTGCCGAGCGCGACAGCGGCACCAGACGTTCCTTGTTGCCCTTGCCCTTGATGACCAGGAAGCGCCCGCTCTGGGCCAGCACGGTCGCCGGCAGCGAGACAAGCTCGCTCACCCGCATTCCTGTCGCATAGAGAAGCTCCACCAGCGCGTACATGCGCAGACGCTGCAGGCGGGTTTCTCCAGGGGCTGCCGCCTCCTGCTCGGCCAAGCCGATCAGTCGCGTCACGTCGTCGGTGGAGAGCGTCTTCGGCAGCGACCGCTCTTTTCGAGGCGCGTCGAGAATGCCGGTAGGATCGTCTGCGCGCATGCCTTCGGCATAGAGGAACTTGTAGAACTGACGCAGCGCGGAGAGCCGGCGGGCCTGCGAGGACGCCTTGAAACCCTGGCGCGCGAGGTGGGCCAGGTAGGCCCGCAGATCGTCGGGCACGGCGTCGATCATCCGCACGGACCGTTCCATCAGGAACGAGCGGGCGTCCTCCAGGTCGCGCTCGTAAGAGGCGAGCGTGTTTGCGGCCGCGCCGCGCTCGGCGCTCATCATCTCCAGAAAGGCTTCGATCCGGACAGCGGAGGGGTCGTTCATGGCTGGGGGTTGACCCGTTCGGAGGGAATTCGAATGGTGACGTCGCGTGGACGGGGTTCGACGAATGTGACCAATGCGACCATGATGCCGTAGACGATGCCCGCAACGACCGCGCAGAAGAATAGAAACCGGAAGAGGGTGGGCATTGCGCACTCCGTGGAACCGTCTCCCTATATCGCGCTGCAAGGCAGCAAGCGCAAGGCGCGGCTGCCACTTGACGCTTTCGCCGGTTTTGCAGATACCGGTTCGAGCGATAATCGGAACCACCTGATGAACGGCCTGCTGGAAACCGCCCACCCAGACCTCGTGCAGAGAGCGCGCATTGCGCTCGGTGGCCGAAACCTTGTCCTGGTCGGGTTGATGGGTGCTGGAAAATCTGCCATCGGCAGGCTTCTGGCACAATCGCTTTCCGTGCCCTTCATCGATTCCGACCACGAGATCGAGCGTGTTTCACGCATGTCGATCACCGACCTCTTTGCAGCCTATGGCGAAGACGAGTTCCGGGCGCTGGAAGGGCGGGTGCTGAAGCGACTGTTGAAGACCGGGCCGCGCGTCGTTTCCACCGGTGGTGGGGCCTTCATCAACGAGCGGACGCGCCGGCACATCAAGCGCGGTGGCCTGACCGTCTGGCTGAAGGCCGACATCGACGTGTTGTGGGAGCGCGTCAACAAGCGCGACACCCGCCCGCTCCTGAAGACCGAAAACCCCCGGCAGACCCTGGAAAACCTGATGAACACGCGCTATCCGATCTATGCGGAGGCGGATCTCACGGTCCAGTCGCGTGATGTCCGGAAGGAAATCATAGCAGAGGCCGTTCTGGCTGCGATCGCCGCCAGCGCCGGCAAACAGATGTGACGGATCCCCATGACCCAAGCCCCATCCTCCCCCGTCCGGCGCAGCGTTCGCGTCGCTCTTGGCGAGCGCTCCTATGACATCCTGATCGGCCCCGGGCTTATTGCTGCTGCGGGCGCGGAAATCGGTAGCCGGATGAAGGGACGGCGGGTCGCGGTGATCACCGACGAGCATGTCGCCCCGATCTATCTTGAGCCGTTCATGCGCTCTCTCTCGGCAAGCGGAATAGAAGCCGTGTCGCAGGTGCTGCCAGCGGGCGAGAAAACCAAGAGCTTCCCGCACCTGATGGATGTCTGCGACGGCGTGCTCGGCGCGCGCATCGAACGCAACGATGCGGTGGTGGCGCTCGGCGGTGGCGTCATCGGCGACCTTACGGGCTTCGCTGCCGGGATCGTGCGCCGCGGCTCGCGCTTTATCCAGGTTCCGACGTCGCTTCTGGCCCAAGTCGATTCTTCCGTCGGCGGCAAGACCGGCATCAACTCCCGCCACGGCAAGAACCTGATCGGCGTCTTCCACCAGCCCGACCTCGTGCTTGCCGACACCGACGTTCTGGACACGCTATCGCCGCGCGAGTTCCGTGCCGGCTATGCGGAAGTCGCCAAATACGGCTTGATCGACAAGCCGGAGTTCTTTGCGTGGCTCGAAAGGAGCTGGCGCGACATTTTTGCCGGAGGCGATGCCCGCATAGAGGCGATCGCAACCAGCTGCCAGGCGAAGGCCGACGTCGTTGCCGCCGACGAGCGGGAAAACGGCCTGCGCGCCCTGCTCAATCTCGGCCATACCTTCGGCCATGCGCTGGAGGCGGCAACGGAATATGACAGCCATCGTCTGGTGCACGGCGAGGGGGTCTCGATCGGCATGGTGCTGGCGCATCAGTTTTCCGCGCGGATGAACCTTGCAAGCCCCGACGACGCGCGTCGGGTCGAGGCGCATCTGGGCGAGGTCGGCCTGCCGATATCGATGGCGCAGATCCCGGGCGTCCTGCCGCCGGTCGAAACCCTGATGGACGCGATCGCGCAGGACAAGAAGGTCAAATCCGGCAAGCTGACTTTCATCCTCACGCGCGGTATCGGGCAGTCCTTCGTCGCCGACGACGTGCCGGCCTCGGAAGTCCTGGCCTTCCTCAAGGACAAGCATCCGAAATGATCTGGCGAACCGGCATCCTGCAGCGGCTATTCGGGTTGTTCGGCCTGACGGCCGGGCGGGATGCGGCCCCGCTTTCTCTTGTCGACGGGCGCGCGGGGGAGGCTGCCGGCCGGGAAGGTGCCGCTTCAAAAGCGGAGCGGGACAAGGGGCAGGGGCTGTCCGACCTCGATGAGCTCGAAGTCTCCGACGTGATGGTGCACCGGACCGCCATGCGCGGCCTGAACGCCGACGACGCTCCCGAAGCCATCGTGCGGGCGGTGCTCGACGGTCCCTTCACGCGCCTTCCGCTCTGGCGCGGGTCGGCCGACAACATCATCGGCGTCGTCCATCGCACGAACCTCTTGCGCGCGCTGGTGGAGCCAGGCGCGGAGCCTGCCACGATCGATATCGCCCGGATTGCGGAAAAGCCATGGTTCGTGCCTGATACGACCAGCCTGCGCGAGCAGCTCAACGCCTTTTTGCGGCGCAACAGGCATCTTGCCGTCGTCGTCGACGAATATGGCGAGGTGCAGGGTCTGGTGACGCTCAGCGACATTCTGGAGGAAGTCGTCGGCGATGTGTCGGACGAGCGCGACATCGACATCCAGGGCGTGCGCCAGGAAGCGGACGGCTCGATCGTCGTCGAGGGCAGCGTTGCCATCCGTGACCTCAATCGTGCGCTGGACTGGTCGTTGCCGGACGAGGAGGCGACGACGATCGCGGGCCTGGTGATCCACGAATCGAAGTCGATTCCCGAGGAGCGGCAGGCCTTCACCTTCCACGGCAAGCGCTTCATCGTCATGAAGCGGGTGAAGAACCGGATCACGCGCCTGCGTATTCGTACGGCCGAGGCTGCCGAGCGGCAGACCTGACCACCAGGCCTGACCACCAGCCCTGATTACCAGCCCTGACTACCAGCGCGCCACTACCACCGCACCGGCTCGCCCGGTGCCGCAGCCTCGATCGCCAACGCATGCAGGCCCGCGTCGAACTCCGGCTTGACGAGGTCGTTGACCATTCGGTGCCGTGCGACGCGACTGACGCCGGCAAAGCTCGCCGAGACGATGCGGATGCGCATATGAGTTTCGCCGCCGCCATCGAACGCCGGCTGGTGGCCGGCATGCAGGTGGCTCTCGTTGATCACTTCGAGCCGCTCTGGCGAAAGCGCCTGTGCCAACCTATATTCGATCCGGGATTTCACTGACATTCGTCTGCCTTCGAAGCGCGTGTTGGAACGCGGGCTTTCTGCACGAAAATGGTCCCAAAAAGCCAGCAACAATCCGCTTTGTCAATTCTTGTTGTGCTCGTCTGCGAGCCCCATAATTGGACCCATGAAACTCGATTCCAAATACTTCGACCGGATCCGGACGCGTCGGCGTGTCGAGCGGCCTGAACCCGTCGCGCCGACGTGCCAATGGGATGGTTGCGACAAGCCCGGTGCCCACCGGGCGCCGGTCGGCCGCAATGCCGAGGGCCAGTTCTTCCTGTTCTGCTTCGAGCACGTGAAGGAATACAACAAGGGCTACAACTACTTCTCCGGCCTGTCGGATACGGAGATCGCCCGCTACCAGAAAGAGGCGATCACCGGCCATCGCCCGACCTGGACGATCGGCGTCAACAAGTCCTCGAAGAACGGTCCTGCGCATGGCAATGTGCGCTCGGGCACGGCCGGCGCAAACCAGCGCATTCGCGATCCCTTCGGCTTCGTCAACGAGGGCCGCGGGAGAGCGCCGCGCATGGAGCCCAGGGCCCGCAAGCTGAAGACGCTGGAGGCGAAGGCCTTCGACACGCTCGGCCTCCATGCAAACGCGACGACCGAAGACATCAAGGCCGCCTACAAGGGGCTTGTCAAAAAACACCATCCCGACGCAAATGGCGGAGACAGAGGATCCGAGGAGCGTTTTCGGGCCGTCATTCAAGCATATCAATTGTTAAAGCAGGCCGGCTTCTGCTAGAGCAGGTCGGCAGCAACAGGACATAGGGCGGATGCGAGCGGCGTCTGCTGCGGAGACATTATGAGCAAGATGGACCTCGACATTTCCAACCTCCCGGACACCACCGTTTCGGTTCGGGAGGTCTTCGGCATCGACACGGACCTGCGCGTGCCGGCCTATTCGAAGGCCGACGCCTATGTCCCGGATCTCGATCCGGACTACCTGTTCGACCGCCAGACGACGCTTGCCATCCTTGCCGGCTTCGCCCACAACCGCCGCGTCATGGTTTCCGGCTATCACGGGACCGGTAAATCCACTCATATCGAGCAGGTTGCAGCCCGTCTCAACTGGCCGTGCGTGCGCGTCAACCTCGACAGCCATGTCAGCCGTATCGACCTCGTCGGCAAGGATGCGATCGTGGTCAAGGACGGCCTGCAGGTCACCGAATTCAAGGACGGCATCCTGCCCTGGGCCTACCAGCACAATGTCGCGCTCGTCTTCGACGAATACGATGCCGGCCGCCCGGACGTCATGTTCGTCATCCAGCGCGTGCTGGAATCGTCCGGTCGCCTGACGCTGCTGGACCAGAGCCGCGTCATCCGCCCGCACCCGGCCTTCCGCCTGTTCGCGACTGCAAATACCGTCGGCCTCGGCGACACGACCGGCCTCTATCACGGCACACAGCAGATCAACCAGGCGCAGATGGACCGCTGGTCGATCGTGACGACGCTGAACTACCTGCCGCACGACAATGAAGTCGATATCGTCGCAGCGAAGGTGAAGACGCTGTCCGGCCGGAAGGACGGCCGCGATACGATCTCGCGCATGGTGCGCGTCGCCGACCTGACGCGCGCCGCCTTCATCAACGGCGATCTTTCGACCGTGATGAGCCCGCGCACGGTGATCACCTGGGCCGAGAATGCCGAGATCTTCGGCGACATCGCCTTTGCCTTCCGCGTCACCTTCCTCAACAAGTGCGACGAGCTGGAGCGGCCGCTTGTGGCCGAGCACTATCAGCGCGCCTTTGGCGTCGAGCTGAAGGAAAGTGCTGCCAACATCGTGCTGGAGGCGACGGCCTGAGGGCCGCACAGGTGAAACATGGCAGCAGCTCGCGGTGACAATTCCAGGCCGAGACCCGGCGCTCCGGTCGATGTCGAGCCTTTCCGGCGGGCACTGACCGGCTGCATCCGTTCGGTCGCCGGCGATGCCGAGATCGAGGTGGTGTTCGCCAATGAGCGGCCGGGCCTGACCGGCGAGAGCATGCGCCTGCCGGAACTCTCCAAGCGGCCGACACGCGAGGAGCTTTCCGTCACGCGCGGGCTTGGCGATTCCATGGCGCTGCGCAAGGCATGTCACGACCCCCGCATCCACGCGACCATGTCGCCGCCAGGCACGGATGCGCGCGCAATCTTCGACGCGGTGGAACAGGCTCGCGTCGAGGCGATCGGTTCCAACCGCATGAGCGGCATGGCGCAGAACATCTCCTCGATGCTGAGCGAGAAATATGCCCGCGCGAATTTCGGTGCGATTACGCGCCAGGCGGACGCCCCGCTGGAAGAAGCGGTGGCGCTGCTCGTGCGCGAGAAGCTGACCGGCCAGAAGGCGCCTGAATCGGCCGGCCAGGTGCTGGACCTGTGGCGCGGCTTCATCGAAGACAAGGCCGGCGCCGACTTCGGCGATCTGTCGGCTGCGATCAACGACCAGCAGGCCTTCGCCAAGATCGTCCGGCACATGCTCGCCTCCATGAACGTCGCCGAGGACATCGGCGAGGAGGATACGGAACAGGACGACCAGGACAGCGAGACAGACGAGGACCAGCCGCGCAGCAACGAGGAAGACGAGAGCGAATCGCAGGAAGAGGCCGGCGAAGAGGCAGCGCCTGCGGACGAGAACGAGACCGCCCAGGACCAGATGGAAGAAGGCGAGATGGACGGCGCGGAGATTTCCGACGACGAACTCGCCGACGAGGACAGCGAAGACAGCGAGACGCCAGGCGAGGTCCGGCGTCCGAGCATCTTCGGCGATTTCAACGAGAAGGTGGACTATTCGGTCTTCACCGAGGAATTCGACGAGACGATCGCTGCCGAAGAATTGTGCGATGAAGCCGAACTCGATCGGTTGCGGGCCTTCCTCGACAAGCAGCTGTCGCACCTGCAGGGCGCGGTGGGGCGGCTTGCAAACCGCCTTCAGCGCCGGCTGATGGCGCAGCAGAACCGCTCCTGGGAATTCGACCTGGAAGAGGGCTATCTCGATCCGGCCCGCCTGCAGCGCGTCATCATCGACCCGATGCAGCCGCTGTCGTTCAAGCGCGAGAAGGATACGAACTTCCGCGACACGGTGGTGACGCTCCTCATCGACAATTCCGGATCGATGCGTGGCCGGCCGATCACGGTGGCCGCAACTTGCGCCGACATTCTGGCCCGCACGCTGGAGCGTTGCGGCGTCAAGGCGGAAATCCTCGGCTTCACGACGAAGGCCTGGAAGGGCGGGCAGTCGCGCGAGAAGTGGCTTGCCAGCGGCAAGCCGCAGACGCCCGGCCGCCTGAACGACCTTCGCCACATCATCTACAAGTCGGCGGATGCCCCCTGGCGGCGCGCCCGGCGCAATCTCGGACTGATGATGCGCGAGGGTCTTCTGAAGGAGAACATCGACGGCGAGGCGCTGATTTGGGCGCACAACAGGCTGCTGGCCCGGCCCGAACAACGCCGCATTCTGATGATGATCTCCGACGGCGCGCCGGTCGACGACTCCACGCTGTCCGTCAATCCCGGGAACTACCTGGAACGGCATCTGCGCGCGGTGATCGAGCAGATTGAGACGCGCTCGCCTGTCGAGCTGCTGGCCATCGGCATCGGCCATGACGTCACGCGCTACTATCGGCGCGCCGTGACGATCGTCGATGCGGACGAGCTTGCGGGCGCCATGACCGAACAGCTGGCTGCGCTCTTCGCCGACGAGACGACGAGCCGCAGACGACCGGCCGGCCTGCGCCGGGCCGGCTGACGAGAAATTTCAATCCGGGCGGCGTTGCGCGCTTGCTTGGCACGGGGAGCCAATGACGCGACTGTCCGCCCTCTTTGCCCTGGTGCTGGCCGCGAGCGTCTTTGCCGCACCCGGTTCTGCGACCAGCGTCTCGCTCGAAATCGACAGCAGCACGATCCAGCATTTCGCCGTGGGCTCGGGGCAACGGGCCTTCGGCAAGCTGGAATTCGTCGGCGGCATAACCTTCACATCGCCGGACAAGCTCGTGGGGGCGATGTCCTCGATCCGGTTCCGTCCTGACCAGAAGCATTTCGTCGCCGCGCTCGATACCGGCCACTGGATGACGGGGGCGATCGAACGAGACGGAGAGGGCGCGCTGTCGGGCCTTTCCGAGGTGAAGATCACACCGATGCTCAACGCCAGGGGTGAACCCGAGAAGGCCAAGACGCTCGTCGATGCGGAGGGGCTGGCGCTGGCGCCGGGAGCGGCGATCGTCAGCTTCGAACAGCGCCATCGCGTGGACGTCTATCCTGATCCCGGCTTTGAGGCTTCAGCGCCGAAGGCCAGCTATCCGCTTCCGTTCCCGCGTTCGGAGTTGCGCAACAATCGCGGTTTCGAGACGCTGGCGATGGCTCCCGTCGACGGACCACTCGCCGGCGCGCCGGTGATCGTTGCCGAACGCAGTCTCGACCGGCAGGGGAATCTGTTCGGAGCCATTCTCGACGGACCGGCGAAAGGCACCTTCGCCGTCGTCCGCAACGATCCCTACGATGTCACCGACGGAGCCTTCCTGCCGGATGGGGACCTGCTGCTGCTCGAACGCCGCTTCCGGCTTTCCGATGGGATCGGCATGCGCATACGCCGCATCAAGGGTGCCGAGATCCGCCCGGGCGCGGTGGTGGACGGGGAGGTGCTGATGGATGCGGACATGAGCCATCAGATCGACAACATGGAAGGGATCGACGTGATGCAGCTGCCGGACGGCGACGTCCGCATCATCCTCGTTTCCGACGACAACCACTCGATCCTGCAGCGGAACCTGATGCTGGAATTCCGCCTGACAGGCGGCCTCTGAAACGCAAACGGGCCGCCCGGTTGCCCGGGCGGGCCCGCTGGAAGCATCTTCGACTGGTCAGGCCGAGGCCTTCTCCGCAGCCGGCATGGGCTTCAGCGTGCTCATCAGCGCGCCATAGGGCAGGAGCATCACCAGGCCCATCAGCAACTTTACGCCGAAATCGATGATCGCCCAGGAGATCCAGCGCTGCGCTTCGACGGCAAAGAGGCCGAGGACCGGCGCATGCTCGATTGCGAAGGGCTCGTTGGGGCCGAGCACCACGAAGGCGGGGGCAAAGGCGATGGAGAAGAAGATCAGCGTATCGAGCGCGGAGCCGACCAGTGAGCCGACGAGCGGTGCACGCCACCAGGTCTGCCGGCGCAGCTTGTTGAAGACGGAGATGTCCAGCAACTGGCCGAGCAGGAAGGCGGTCCCGGATGCGATGGCGATCCTGGGGCTGGCGACGGCGAAGGAGAAGACAATCGCGACGGCAAAGCCTGCGACGACCACCTTGCGCGCGGTGCGCGGGCCGAACTGGCGGTTGGTCAGGTCGGTGACGAGGAAGGCGACGGGATAGGTGAAGGCGCCGAAGGTGAGGATGTCGCCGAGGCTGATGCCGAAAAGCATGCCTGGCAGCGGATACTGCACGAGGATGTTCGAGGCGACGACGACGAGCGTCATCAGGAGGACGTAGATGAGGGTAATGCGGTTCGCCTGCATTTTTTTATCCTGGGTGATGCCACCAGTTGGAGGAATAACGATGTTTTCAATGAAATGAGGCCTGTCCGGACGTCCGGCCAAGCCTCATAAACTGTCAGAGAAAGTCGCGCTGAAAGATCAGGCGGCAGTCTTCTTGACGATCTGGCGGCGCAGCAGGCGCGCACGCATGGACAGCTCGTTCTCGTCGGCCTTCAGCAGGAAGGCGTCGAGGCCGCCGCGGTGCTCGACCGAGCGGAGGGCTGCTGCGGAAACGCGCAGGCGGAAACGCTGGCCGAGGGAGTCCGAGATGAGCGTGACGTTGCACAGGTTCGGCAGGAACTTGCGCTTGGTCTTGTTGTTGGCGTGGCTGACATTGTTGCCAGACTGGACGCCCTTGCCGGTCAATTCGCAACTACGGGACATGGATGCACCTATTCTTCTTTGGTTTCGGACAACACGTTTCCGGCGCCGTGTCCGGCCGCAGTCCGTCTGGCCTTATTGGAAAAGTTGCGGTTCTATAGTCACCCGCGCTTGCGGCGTCAAGCCAAACCTTGGGGTCGGCTGGAAAACTATTGCAAATCGCTGCGAATTGCGCCCAATACCGCAAGGGTATCCGCCAGCGTTCGCCGTCCGTCGAGATAGCAGCGGCGCAGAAATGCCGCAAAAGTAATTATAGTCTTTCCCACGAAGGAGCGGATGAAAGATGGGCTTGAGGGCTTGGATCGCGGCAGGTACCATCGCGGCGGTGACGGCAAGCGTCGCTGGCGCGACGGAGGTCGAGCACGTCACCGACTACAGCATCCGTCTCGCCGGCTTCCCGGTCGCGACTGCGAGCTTCCGTTCCGAATTCGACGGCAGGCGTTACACGATCTCGGGCCGCATGGATTCCTCCGGTCTCGCCGACATCCTCTCCAGCACGCACGGACGGACGTCGGTTTCCGGCACGGTCTCGGACGGCAAGCTGCGCGCCAACCGATATTCCATGTCCTATCGCAGCGGCAAGCGTGCCCGTGCCATCGACGTCACCTTCCGCAACGGCAATGTTGCCAGCGCTTCCATCCGGCCCGAGCGCCGGCGGTCGCCGGAAAACTGGGTGCCGGTGCGCGCCGGCGACATGCGCTCGGTGGTCGACCCGATCTCGGGGCTGATCATTCCCGCGACGAAGAACGTCTGCTCCAAAACGCTGCCGATCTTCGACGGGGAATCGCGGATGGACATCAGGCTGGTGGACAAGGGCACGCGCCCGTTCTCCACCAAGGGCTTCGATGGCGAAGTGAAGGTCTGCGGCGTGCGGTTCGTGCCGAAGGCCGGCTATCGCAAGGGACGCCGTGACGTCGAGTACCTGCGCAAGCTGACGACGATGGAGATCTGGTTTGCAAAGGCCGATCCCGTCGATGTATATGCCCCGGTCTTCGTCCGGATTCCGACTTCGCTCGGTCCGGTCACCGTTTCGGCTACCCGCTTCGGCGGCTGAGCCGTCGAAATAGCGCATGCGGGGCCCTTGCACGTGAAATTGAAAGCGACGCTTATTGGTTTTTCCGCGATCCTGATGTGGTCGCTACTGGCGCTTTTCACCACAGCGTCCGGCAAGATGCCGCCTTTCCAGCTTTCCGCGATCTGCTTTCTGATCGGCAGCCTGCCCGGCCTTGTCGTGCTTGCGCTGCGGCCGAAACGAATGGCGCTTCTGCGCCAGCCGGCGAAGGTCTGGGTCGTCGGGATTGCCGGGCTCTTCGGCTATCATTTCCTTTACTTCACCGCTCTGCGCAACGCGCCCGCCGTAGAGGCGGGGCTTATCGCCTACCTCTGGCCGCTGCTGATCGTCGTCGGCTCGGCGACCTTGCCGGGTGAAAAGCTGCGTTGGTACCATATTTCGGGTGCGCTCGCGGGCCTGGCGGGAACCTTCCTGATCGTCGCCCGCAACGGCCTGTCCTTTGATGGCGCCTATACGATCGGCTATGCCGCCGCCTTCCTCTGCGCCTTCACCTGGGCGGGCTATTCGCTTCTGACCCGCCGTTTCGAAGCGGCGTCGACCGATGTCGTCACCGGCTTCTGCCTTGCAACCTCGGTCCTTTCGTTACTGTGCCATCTCGGCCTGGAGACGACGGTCTGGCCGGAGACGGGCTTCGAATGGTTCGCCGTCGCAGGTCTCGGCCTGTTGCCGGTCGGGGCGGCGTTCTATGCGTGGGATTTTGGCGTGAAGAACGGCGATATCCAGATCCTTGGCGCCGCAAGTTATGCCGCCCCCCTGCTTTCGACGCTGAACCTCATCCTGATGGGATACGCGGAGCCGTCCTGGCGGATCGCGATTGCCTGCGTGCTCGTCACCGGCGGCGCGGTTCTGGCGGCCAAGGACATGATTTTCCGCGCGAAGCCTGTGGCTACTGCTGACCCTGTCTAGGGCCTGCCCGGTTCATTCTGAATCACACAGGCTCTGAATCACACAGGCTCCGGCCATCTTGGTTTTCGTTTTCCTTCCCTGACAGACTCCAGCTAGCTAGTTAGCGCCCGGCCGCCAGCCGGGCGGCGCCATCTCGAAAGCGTCGAAGGAAAAGCCGGGTGCTACAGTGCAGCCGACCAGCGTCCATTCGCCCAATGGTTCTGCCGACTGCCACCATCCGGCGGGCACGATGACCTGGGGCCGCTCCCCATTGGCGAGGTGGGGCCCCAGCACCTGACTGGTGCTGGTCTGGCCGTCGCCGCAGATCGACAGCCGCAGGGGGCCGCCGGCATAGTAGTGCCAGATCTCTGCGGCATCCCGCACGCGGTGCCAGTGCGAGCGTTCGCCCTTTTCGAGCAGATAGTAGATGGCGGTGGAGTGACCGCGCGCGCCGCCGTCGGTGTCGCGAAAGGTCTGGACGTACCAGCCGCCCTCCGGGTGGCGCTCCATGCCGAGGGTGGCGATGATCTGCGTCGGGGTCATCAGAAGCGGTCCTTGCGGCGGCGTATTTCGGCAAAGACCTCGCTGTCGGAGGCGTCCGGCATGTCAAGGACCTTGCGAATGCCCGGATCGGCGGCGCGCAGGAACGGGTTCGTCCGCTTTTCCAGCCCGATCGTCGTCGGTGCCGTGAAGCGGCCGGCGGCGCGGATGCGCTCGATCTCCGTGGCGCGCTCCTTCAGCGCGACGTTGTCGGGATCGACCGAAAGCGCGAAGCGGGCGTTGGACAGGGTGTATTCGTGGCCGAAATACACGGTCGTATCATCGGGAAGCGCTGCAAGGCGGGACAGCGACTGCCACATCTGCACGGGGGTTCCCTCGAAAAGGCGGCCGCAGCCGAGTGCGAACAGCGTGTCGGCGGCAAAAAGCAGTCCGTCGTCCGGCAGGTGGTAGCAGACGTGGCCTGCGGTGTGGCCGGGTGTCCAGATGACCTCGACGGGCCTGCCGGCGAAGTCGAAGCGGTCGCCATCGTCCACCGCCTTGTCGATCCCGGGAATCTTGTCCTTTTCCCGTGCCGGACCCATGATCACGGCGCCGAATTGCGCCTTCAGCGCCTCGTTCGCCTCGACATGGTCCTGATGATGATGCGTGGTCAGAATGTGCGTGAGCTTCCAGCCGCGCCGGGCCAGCGCATCGAGGATCGGCTTTTCCTCAGGCGCGTCGATGCTGGCCGTGGCGCCGCTGGCTGCATCGTGCAGAAGCACGCCGAAATTGTCGGTGCGGCAGCCAAAGAGTTCGATTTCGAGCGATGCCATGGGCATTGTTCCTTTCCCGTTGCGCGCAAACGCGGAATCTAGCGGGATGGGCCTTGAAGTCCATCGTCCCGTCGCTAACATCTCGCAAATGCATGCAGATATTGTCGATCTCCGCGAATTTTACCACTCTCCCCTCGGGCACCTCGCGGAGCATTCGATCACGATGTCGCTAGGTTCGATCTGGGCGCGCCTGCCGGAAGAACGGCTGGTGGGGCTCGGCTATGCGGTGCCGTATCTCGATCGGTTTCGCGGTGACACGGAGCGAACCTTCGCTTTCATGCCGGCGGGGCAGGGGGCAGTGAACTGGCCGGTAGGCGAGGCATCCGCCACCGCGCTGGTCTTCGACGAGGAACTGCCGCTGCCTGACGCGTCCATCGACCGCATCCTGATGGTGCACTCGCTGGAATTTGCGGAAAACCCGCGTGAGACGATGAAGGAACTCTGGCGGGTGCTGGCTCCCGGTGGCCGGCTGGTCATCGTCGTGCCGAACCGTCGCGGCGTCTGGGCGCGGATGGAACACACCCCCTTCGGCTCGGGCCGTCCTTATTCGCGCGGGCAGCTGACGCATCTTTTGCGCGAGACCAACTTCACGCCGGGTGCCAGCGCCGAGGCCCTGTTCTTCCCGCCGTCCAAGCACCGCAGCATCCAGAAGCTGCGCGGCGCCTTCGAGCGGCTGGGGCGATGGCTCTGGCCGATGTTTTCCGGCGTCCTCATCGTCGAGGCGCAGAAGCGGCTCTACCAGGGGCTGCCGGTGGCCGCCCGCGCTTCGCGGCGCGTCTTCGTTCCCGTCCTTGCGCCATCGGGTGTGCCGTCGACGCGGTCGTCCTTGCCGCGCAGGCCCCTCGACAATCCTCCGCCGCGCCGGTAATGGCTGCTCCACCATCCGCCTCGACGCAGGCGGGCTCCTATCCGGAAAAAGGGCGGCAGGCATGGCGGATCAACAGTTTGACAAGATTGCGCTGATCGGTATCGGCCTCATCGGCTCGTCCCTCGCACGGGCGGTGAAGGCGCAGGGCCTTGCCTCGTCGGTGGCGATCGCAACGCGCAGCGAAGAGACGCTCGAGCGAGCGCGTGAACTGGAGCTCGGTACCGAATACCACCTGGATGCGGCGGAAGCGGTGCGCGACGCCGATCTCGTCATCGTCTCGGTTCCGGTCGGTGCGTCGGGCAGCGTCGCCCAGCAGATCGCGCCCAATCTCAAGCCCGGCGCCATCGTCACGGATGTCGGCTCCACCAAGGCGTCCGTGGTCGCGCAGATGCTGCCGCATATCCCGAAGGGCGTCCACTTCATTCCGGGCCATCCGCTCGCCGGTACCGAGCATTCCGGTCCCGATGCCGGTTTTGCGGAGCTTTTCCGCGGGCGCTGGTGCATCCTGACGCCGGTGCACGGTACCGACAAGGCCGCCAAGCGACGTCTCGCCACCTTTTGGGAAGCGCTCGGTTCGAAGGTCGACGAGATGGATACCGAGCACCACGACAAGGTGCTGGCGATCGTGTCCCACCTGCCGCACATCATTGCCTACAACATCGTGGGCACGGCGGACGACCTGGAGACGGTAACCGAATCCGAGGTAATCAAGTATTCCGCCTCGGGCTTCCGCGACTTCACCCGTCTGGCTGCGTCCGATCCGACGATGTGGCGCGACGTTTGCCTGCACAACAAGGATGCCATTCTTGAGATGCTGGCGCGGTTCTCCGAGGATCTGGCCTATCTGCAGCGCGCGATCCGCTGGGGCGACGGCGAGAAACTTTTCGATCTCTTCACACGCACGCGCGCCATCCGCCGGTCTATCATCGACGCGGGGCAGGACACGGCGGCGGCCAACTTCGGCCGCCCGGATGCCACACCGGAAAAGTAGCCGCTATCAAAGCGGCGGGATCGCGGCGAGCGGAATGATTCCGAGATAGACGACGCCGTCCCTGACCCGGAGCCTGACGCTCGCCTCGTCCTTGCCGCCGGAAAGGCTGCGGATGGTGCTTGCAACACTCGAGGCGGTCTCAGCAATCTCGGGAAAAGCCTCGGCGACGGCATCGCGGACTGTGTCGATACCCTTCAACTGAACCTGGAAATTGCCCGACAGCCGCCCCTTGTCATCGACTTCATAGGGTCCGGAAAGCGCCGCATTGCTGCCGTTGACGAAGGCGAGGCTGAAATTGCGAAGCTCTCCCTTCGTGCCGTGCGGGGCAGTCGTCGGCGGCCCGTCGTTCAGCCAGTCGGCGGCGTTTTCGATCGTCGCATCGAGAACCACGTCCACCTGCGGCATGGTCGTGTCGGACACATTCAGGTTCAGCCCGTCGGCCGATAGCGCGATGTCGAGCGCTTCGTCATTCCTGCGAGCATGGACCTCGCCGTGGCGGGCGGAAAAGGCGAGGTTGACGTCGGTCCTGCCCGCGGTGAACGTCCCTTTGATCCCGTCATGGGCGATCGAAGTGCGTTCGAGGCCGCCGGTCCCGGCGACCGCGCTGGCGTGCAGGAGATCCCAGTCCGCTGTCAGCGCGAGATCCGGCGAGACGCGAATCTGCGCGGGGCCGTCTATTTCGAGGACGGCATGGCCCGGACGGTAGACCTGGGCTGCGGAGCGCAGGGCGCCGAAGCTTGCGGACGTGCCGGTCCGCTTGTCGTCGACGCCGATCGCATCGCAAAAGACGCCGATGCGGAAGGGGTATCCCTTAACGTCCAGCCCGGAGCAGGCCAGCGAGACGTCGGCTTCGGACATCTGGGTTCTGACATAGTTGCCGAGCCGGTTGGCGCCGTAGAACCAGGCTGCGGTGTACGCTGCGACGAACAGGACGATGCCCAGGCCGAGAAGCCAGAACCTACGGGCAATGCGCGATGTCGTGGCCCCGTTCGTCGATGTCATGCTTGCACTCCGTAGGACGAAAGGAAATGGACCGGGACGCGAAACGACCATGGCGATTCGCAGTTCCAGCGGTTTGTTTTATCGCGAATCCTGACCGAAAACCGCTTCGCAGTTTTCGGGATCCGCCTTAGATTGCACCGATGCCGGCAGAGAGCCGGCAATTGCGGCGGCATTCAGGTGGAAACGGTAAGGCGCGGTGGATACGGAAGAATTTTGGGTTTTCGGCTATGGCTCGCTGATGTGGAATCCGGGGTTCGAGATCGAGGATAGCCAGCCCGCCCGCCTGCACGGCTTTCGACGCTCGCTTTGCGTGCGCTCCTGGGTTCACAGGGGAACGCCGGAGGAGCCGGGGCTGGTCCTCGGCCTGGATCGTGGCGGATCTTGCCGCGGCATGGCCTTTCGCGTGGCGCCGCAGCGATGGCATGCGGTCCTCGACTATCTGCGTGAGCGCGAACTCGTCACGCACGTCTACAAGGAACGCACGCTCCCCGTCACACTCGCAGGCGGCGTCCGCAAGCCGGCGCTCGCCTACGTGATCGATCGGGCGCACCACCAGTATGCGGGGGCGTTGACGGTGGAAGACGCCGCGGCGACCGTCAGCACTGCGCGTGGCAAGTCCGGCCCGAATGCCGAATACGTTGCCAATACGCTTGCCCACCTGCGCGAGATGGGCATCCGCGACCATTGGCTGGAAGAGGTCGGACGCTCGGTCGAACGCCTCATGAACGGCGGCTGAGGCGCGTCAGGCTCACCGACCTGCCAGGCGTGGGGACCCATCAGGCATGACGTGCGCGCAGTTCTGCCACCCGGGCGGCTGCCGTGGGCGGCAGCGGCAGGTTCGGATTTGCCTCCACGGTTTCCAGAAGCAGCTTGTCGCTCGCCGTCTCCATCACGTCGATCAGGTGGGCCAGGAACGCGTCCGGATCCATCCCGGCGGGCACGGGCGGCAGGATGCGGACCTTGAAGTGGCCAGGATAGCGGAGGAACTTGCGTCGCGGCCAGAACAGGCCGGGATGCATGACGACCGGCAGGACGGGCACCTGCAGGTCGCGGTAGAGGCGGGCGATACCGTATTTGTATTCCGGCGGCGCGCCCGGCGGGCGGCGCGTGCCTTCCGGATAGATGATGAGCTGGCGGCCGCTTCTCATCTCGGCTTTGGCCCGCTCCATCACCGCCGCCATCGCCTTGCCGCGCGCGCCGCGATCAACCGGCACCATGCGCTGCTTGATAAGATACCAGCCAAACAAGGGGATCCACGTCAGCTCGCGCTTGAGAATGTAGAAGGGGTCGTCCTGCCAGGGCAAAAGCGCATAGGCGTCCCAGAACGACTGGTGCTTCGGCGCGAATATGTAGCCCTGGTCCTTTGGAATGTTCTCCAGGCCCTCGATTTCGAAGGTGGCGCCGACGATCTTGGCGAAGAGCCAGTGATTGCTGCGCGCCCAGTTCTTGGCGATGACATAGGCCTTCTTGCGCGGAAGCAGAAAATAGACCGGCGTCAACACGATCATCTGCGCAATCAGATTGAGATAGAAGGCGATGTTGAAAAGGATGGAGCGCAGAACGATCATCAGGCAAGAGCTCTCTGAGGAAGACACGCCTGACTACACGATATTTTTCGCGTCGGAAACCGGGCTGCTCAGTTCTCTTCCACAAGCGCTGCGTGGGTCTGGGCGTCGCGGCGCAGGCCGCTCGCCGTGCCGGCGCCGATCATGTCGCGCACCAGCGCGGCGGAGTACTTCACATACTCTGAAAGCATCGCCTTCATCACGTGCGGCTCGCCGAGCCAGCTGCCGTTCCTCAGGTCGGAATTGATCACCGGGTAGGAGACGAATTCCGTCTCGGCATCGCTGCGCCGAAGTTCCAGAAGGCTGCGCGGCATGTGGTAGTTGTTGGTCACCACCAGAACGGATCGATAGCCATGGTCGCTGATCCACTGCGCCGTCTCGTTGGCGTTGCCGATCGTGTCCATCGCGTCGTAGCCGATATCGACGCAGCAATCGAACAGGCTGGTCGAGCTCTGGGTGAACTTGCGGATCTGCGTGCCGGACGTGCTTGGATTGGCGCCTGAGATCAGCAGACGCTTGCCTGCGCCCTGCTTCAGTAGACCGATCGCCTGATCGATGCGCTGGAAGCCGCCCGTCAGGACCACGATCGCATCCGCGCGGGGATTTCTCGGGGTTTCCATGGCGGCGATCGTTTCTGCAAAATACAGGAACCCCCCGAGCATGCTGCCGCAGAAGACGAGCAGGAATGCCAGGAAAACGCGGACAAACCGACGTATAGGGCGAATTCGCCAGCGCTTGCGCGCCGGTTGCCCGTCCTTCTGCGTCAGGTGTCTCGTTTCGTCCATGGTAGCCATGATTCTTCTATTTAACCCGGGATTGCGGCAAGGACGAGTCCGTAGACATGCGATGGCCGGTCCTGGTCATGTGTCAGGCAGGTCGTCGGTGCGCGCGGGGTCGGAGCGGATGCGGTCGATCTCGAAGATCGTGCGCATCACGGTGAAGCGCGCCGTCAGCGTCGTGAGCAACGCGATGACGATCATCGTTGCGGCAATGCCGAGATAGCCGCTCACCCCCACGGAGAAGTTTCCGAACAGGGCGGTGGCCTGGTCGCTTTCCGGCGTGGCCAGCGTTCGGTTCTGCCAGTATCCGGCGATGGCGAAGACGATTGCCGCCAGCGCGCCGCCCGCAAAGGAGCCTTTCAGGCTGATCTTCAGGAAATGCTTCTGGAATTCGGAGGCGACGAACCCCGCTTCAGCACCAACGAAATGCAGCACCTCGATGATGTGGCGGTTGCCGGACAAAGCACCGCGGGTGGCGAAGACGACCGTCAGGACCATGGCGGAGAAGACGAGAATCAAAACGCCCATGCCGATCCAGGCCGTCGTTCTCGCCATGGTGACCAGCCTGTTCACCCAGGTCCTGTGATCGTCGAGAAAGGCCTGCGGAATGGTTTCCGTCAGCGCCTGTCGCATCGCGCCGAAATCGGGCGGGTTCTGCTCGTCGATGGTGATGATGACGAGCCGCGGCACCGGCAGTTCGTCCAGGTCGAGACCCTCGCCGAGCCAGGGCTCGAGCAGCCTGGCGGTTGCGGCGCGGTCGACGATCGTGCCGTCCTTCGTGCCGGTGAAGGTGAGTGCCAGATCGCGGGCGTCACGCAGCGCCGCCTCCATGTCCAGCCCGTCGTCCGGCTTGATCTGGATGGTAATCTCGCGGGAGATCTGGCTTTGCCAGCTGGCCGCGGTTGCCCGCACCATGCTCACGGCCCCGTATGTCAGGCAGGCCAGAAAAGCCATGATGGCGATCACGAACATCAGTGCGTTGCCAGAGACGTTCGCCGGCGGCACGATGGGGGCAGTCGGGCGGACGCGCATCTCCGGGCGCTTCTGGTTGCCCTCCTGCGGCTGCGGGCGTGTGGCTGCCTCACTCATAGATGTCGAGCCGCCCTTGCGAGAGGATCATGCGCCGCGCATCCACCTGATCCATCAGCGACAGGTCGTGGGTAGCGATGACGACGGCGGTTCCGAGGCGGTTCAGTTCCATGAACAGGCTCAGCAAGCGGCGCGCCATCGGCGGATCGACGTTGCCGGTCGGTTCGTCGGCGAGCAGCAGTTCCGGGCGGTCGATCAGGGCGCGGGCGATGGCCGCACGCTGTTTCTCTCCGCCGGAAAGTACCGGAGGCAGGACGTTGATCCGCTCGCCGAGGCCTACCCATTTCAAAAGATCGAGCACGTCGGCGCGGTAGCTCGCCTCTTCCTTGCCACGCACGCGCAAGGGCAGGGCGACGTTCTCATAGGTCGTCAGATGGTCCAGCAGGCGGAAGTCCTGGAAAACGATGCCGATCCGCCGCCGCAGCATCGGCAGCTCGTCGCGCGGGATCGTGGCGATGTCGCGATCGAAGGTGCGCACGAGGCCGCGCGTTGGCTGCAACGACAGGAACAGGAGCTTCAGCAGCGTCGATTTTCCCGCCCCCGAGGGCCCCGTCAGGAACTGGAAGGAACGACGCGGAATGTCGAAGGTGAGGTCGCGGAGCACTTCCGGACCCATCCCGTATCTCAGGCCGACATTCTCGAAGTGTATCAAAGGGACAATCCGGTTTTCGTCTTCGCGCGCGTGACGCGCCATTCGCATCTTGCCGATGGCACGGAATCAAGGCCCATCCAAGGCCGGTTTCCGAAGCATTAACCAGTATGGTTTACGTTTGGTAAGCAATCGATTCAATGCCCGACTTTTAGCGGGTGAAACTCGTCGGACGAGCACGACAGGAGCACCGCCATGACAGCATTCGGCGCAAGGCGCGAGAGAAGCGTCCCGTTCGATCTCCTGCCGCCGGAGCCCGGCCGGCAACGGAGAAGCCCCGTTCCGCGCCGAAAAATGGCCGAGATCGTCGACGCCGATTTTGTCGTCGTAACGGATTCTCCGGCAGCACCGCGAGGCATTGCACGCAACGATAATGGTCTGCCGGGTACCTCGGGACTGCGGACTTTCGCTTCTTCTGGCGCAGGAATGACGGTGAGGGGGCTGGTGCGGGCGGTGCGGCTTGTGGAGCAGGCTCTACAGATCCTGCCGGCGCGCGCATTCGGGACCATCGTGGCTGGCAGCGTCGCCGGCTCCTTTTTTTTCGCGGGAGGGCTTTCGGCCCTTGCAACCGTCTTTTCCGCCGGAGGCGAGCCCGGCCGGCTGCAGGTTGGCGGCGTGACCTATTCGCTTGACGACCGGGACGGAATGAAGGTTCTTTCCATCTACGGAACGCTGGAAAACCGGTCGCGCGAGGAGCGTGCCGTCCCGTCGATCCTCGTGGACGTCGTCGGCGGCGGCAGGGGGGCTGCGCGGCACCGGATTGAATTGACGGACGGCAGCATGCCCGCCGGAGCGAGCCGCCCATTCGCGCTGAAAATACCACATACGGGCGCAGGACTGCCGAAAGTCGCGGTTTCGCTCGCGTCCGAGGATGCGTTGCAACGGTGATTGTGCTATGCGGCAGCGAGCGGCAGACGCCGCAAGACGAAACGCCGTGGGAGCCAGATCGCGATGCAGGTAGTGCGCGGGAAGAAAATCGAAACGCTCTATAGCGCCGAGGAAATCGCCCGGCGGAATTCGGAGATGGCCGCGCAGATCAAGTCGGGTCCGACGAAGGACTTGCTGGTGATCTCGATCCTCAAGGGCTCCTTCATCTTCGCGGCCGACCTGATTCGCGCCATGCACGCGACCGGGCTTGCGCCGGAGGTCGAGTTCATCACGCTTTCCAGCTACGGCAAGGGAACGACGTCGCAGACCGTCAAGATCGTCAAGGACATCGACAGCGACGTCCATGGCCGCGACATCCTGCTGATCGATGATATTCTGGAATCCGGTCGTACCCTGCAGTTCGCCAAGGAACTTCTGCTCGAACGTGGCGCCAATCACGTGACGATTGCCGTCCTTCTCGACAAGCGCGTCAAGCGTCAGACGGACCTCGAGGCGGACTATGTGGGCTTCGAGTGTCCGGATCATTTCGTCGTCGGATACGGGATGGACGTGGCCTATGCCTTCCGCGAACTGCCCTTCGTCGGCGTGGTGACGGGCGACGCCGAGTAGCCGGCCCCTCGATTTCCCTTTCCGCTGTTTACCGATCGCAAACGAAACTCTGGTCTTTTCTGGCACGGGGCAGCGCTAACGGCGGCGCGTCTTGCGCCCGAAGGACAGGGCCGGATGGACGGCTCGAAGGGAACACCATGGCAAGAATTCTGATCACGGAAGACGAGGATTCGCTTCGTATCTTCGTTGCGCGCGCGCTGCGGCTCGACGGGCACGAGACGGTCGAGGCGGCCGACGGCGCGCAGGGCCTGGAGACGCTGGCGGAGAGCCGGTTCGACCTGCTTCTGTCCGACATCCGCATGCCGGTCATGGACGGCATCGAGCTTGCCCATCGCGCCGCACAGGCGCATCCGGACCTCAAGATCCTGCTGATGACCGGGTATGCCGAGCAGCGCGAGCGCGCAGAGGATCTTGCCGAAAAGATCGTCGATGTGGTCGCGAAACCATTCAGCCTGCCTGATATCCGCACCGCCGTCGCCCGCGCGTTGGCTGCTTAAGCTCAACTGAGGTCGTGCAGGTCCTTCCCGAGCGGAGGCGACAGGCTGAACTCGGAAAATTCGACCCTGAGCCCGGCGCGCTCCGGCGTGCAGCACATCGGGCCCACGAGGTAGGATGCTGCGACCGGAAACGGGGCCAGGCGGACGAGCGGCCATTGCTTGCCATCGGCCGAGACCTGGAGGCGCAATACGCCCCCCGACACCGTTGCCCGAATTCGAAAATCCGACGGGTCGAAGGGGCAGGCAGCCGTTGCCCAGTCGGATTGCCCATCGGTCAGGACGCTGCTGAGCATTGCCCGTCCGTCCGACAGCTCGACGCCCGCCTTGACCCAGTGCGCCTCGTCCACTCGAACCATGATGCCTGCCTGATCATAGAGCGCATCGTATCCCGCTTTCACGCGCACCTGCGCCGTGAAGGCGCTGCCCGTTCGAAAGCCGAGAAAATGCCCACTGTCGCGCGTGAAGCCGTAGTGCGTCTCACGCCAGAAATCGCTTCCGCGATCCGTCGTCACTTCGATAACGCCGTCGTGCTCGCTCCATGTCTCGGGCTCGTTGAGCCAGATGCCACCCTTCATCTGTGGTCCTTTCATGTGAGGGAGATGTGCCGAGAAAATGGCCTGCGACTTGCCGATCGGCGGCATCCAATCGTGGAGCCGGAGGAAAGGCGCCTGCATCGGGATCGATCTGATAGCGTCATTCGATTCCGAGCAGGCGTTCCAGGTAGTTGCGCTCGATGACGGGCGCGCTGCCGGTGCCGAGGCGGCGGCGGATCTCTTCCAGGATTTCCCTGGCGCGCTGAATGTCGATCTCTTCCGGAACGCGGGTGCGTCCGTCGTAATCGGGGCCTTCGGCGGTGTCGGGACGCTCGCGCCCGAGGGGATCGCGGCCGTTGCGTCCCATTTGCGGCTGGCCCTGGCCTTCGCCGGCCTGCCCCATCGCCTGCATCTGGTTCATCATGTCCTGGGCGCCCTGACGCAGCGCTTCAAGCGCCCGTCCCTGGCTGCCGACGGCGGCCTCGCCCTGGCCTTTGCCGAGCGACTGCGAAGCGCCGTCCATCTCGCGACCGGCCTGGCCGAAGCCCTCGCCGGGCTCGATGCCCATTTCCTTCAGGCCCTTCTGCAGCTCGCCGAGCTGTTTGGAAAGCGCCTCCTGCTGGGCCTTCAAATCCTTCAACGCCTGACGCAGCTGCTCTTCCGTCATCTGGTCGGTCGGAGACTGCTCCTGCTGGCCCTGCTGTCGCTGCTGGCCCTCGTCGCCGGGATCGCCGAACATCTCCTCTTCGCCCGGCAACGGGTCGCCACGCTGCATGCGGTCGCGCAGCGCCTGATCAAAGTTGAACGTCTGGTCCATCAGCTTCTGCTGTTCCTGCATCAGCTTGCCGAGCTTGTCCATCTGCTGGCGCATGGCATCCGACTGCTGGCCCTGCTGCTGCGGGCGCCGTCCAGCCTGCAGGTTGTTGAGCATGCGCTGCATTTCGGAGAGCATCTGCTGGGCCTGATCCTTGGCGCCTGAGCGTGCGAGGTTCTCGATCTGGTCCATCATGCGTTCCAGATCCTGCTGGCGCAGGATCTGGCCCTGCTGCGCGCTCTGCTGCATCTGGCCGTTCTTCTGCGCCTGGCGGGCCAGTTCCTGCATGTAGGCCTGCATGGCCTCACGCAGTTCCTGCATCAGCTTGGCGATTTCCTCGTCGGAGGCGTTGCGGTCCAGCGCTTCGGAGAGCGCCTGCTGCGCCTCGCGCAGGCGGCGGTCGGCGAGGGAGAGGTTGCCGTCCTCGATCCCGAGGGCGATTTCCCAGAGATAGTCGGCGGTCTCGCGCAGCTGATCGTCGTTGCGGGCAAGCCGCATACGTTCCTGTGCCGACTTGATCAGGAGGAAATGGATCGGGTCGGGGATCGTCTCTTCCGGCCGCATCATCAGCGCCTCGTTGAGCGCAATCGCCCGCGGAAGCTGGTTGGCATCGAGCGCAAAGGTCTGGCGCTGTTCGGCGACGGCGGCGGCGAGCGGCTCGAAGAAGGCCCTGGCCGGCAGAACCATCTCCTGCGGCTGGCTGCGGCCTTCCTGTCCAGCGGCATCGCGTGCCACGAGCGTGATGCGGACTCGCTTGCCGGCCAGCGGGTGCTCACTGAGGTTGCGGCTCGTCGTGCCCTTCGCTTCGCGGCCATTGCGGCGAGGAAGGTCGAGACGATATTCCGGCGGCGGATAGAGGGGGCGTGCGTCTTTCGCCGGCTCGTCCACCGGCAGGATCTCCGCATGCGCCTCCTGAATGCCGTAATCGTCCCTGGCGATGAAGCTGATCTCGAGGGCCGCGGCGACGGTCCTGCGGGGCACGCCGTCAAAGGCGATCTCAGGGACGTGATCGGGGATAACGCTGAAGGCCCATTCCCGACCATCGAGCGAAAGGGTGCCGTTCTTGAGGATCTTGTAGCGCAGCGTCTTGGGCTGGTTGTCCGCAGCCTGCTGCGGTTCGGCGTTTGCGGGGGCGGCGGTTTCGGTCCCGTCACCCGCCTCGGGCTTGTCGTCATCGGTTTTAGGCTGCTCGGGGCGGATGATGGCCGCCTCTTCGCCGTCCGGTCGATAGGTGACGTCGCCTGTAAGGTTGCCACCGGTGACCCGCACGGTCAATTCGCTGAACTGCGGTACCCTCAACTGTCCTTCCGCCGGTTCCGCGGTGCCGGTCAGGAACATCGGCGCACGGCCGGTATGGGCCGGCGGAGTGACCCAGGCGTCGATACGGACGTCCGGCCTGTCGGCTGCCGGCTGGTGCAGGTGGAGGGCGTCGATCAGAAGGCCGGCACGGTTGGAATAGGAGAACGCGAACGCGATGACGACCAGCAGGACCGGGATCGCGCGCAGACCGTACCGGTCGAAGCGTGCAATATCGGGGCGCGGCAGGCCTGGCTGGAGCAAACCGATCGTCCGGGCCATGCGGGCCCGGTGCTCGCGCCAAAGCGCGTCTGCGACCGGCCCGCCGCCGGCGGGACGATCCGTCTGCACCTGGATCGCCTGATGGGAGAGGCCGTTGCGCTGCTCCAGCATCCGGTCCGCCTGCTCGGCCTGCGGCCAGACGGCGTGCCGAAGCCGGGCGGCCAGCACGACAAACGCGAGCGCAAAGCCGCCGAGCGTCGCAAGATGAAGCCACGCAGGCACGTAGCGGAAATAGCCGAACCACGTCAGCGCAAGGAAGGTCGCGACGAGCAGGGCCACCGGCAGCAGTTTCGGCAGGAGGCGTTCGGCGAACAAGACTGCGCGCGCCAGTGCACGCTTGCGGCGAAGGCGTGCCGCGAGGCTGTCGCTACGATCCATGCCGGAGGCGTTTTCGGCGTCTTCGTGCATTCATCCTCGATTCGCGCAGGCTTGCAGTCGGCACGCTACGCGGCCATTGAGCGCCAAGGATAACATCCTTTGTGGCGAAGGCGAGGGCGCGCGCGAAATCGTGATCACTTTGCGGAGACGCAGGCTATGCGACCGCCCGGCTCGAGCGGTCGCCCGGCCGGTTAGCCGTTTCAGCTGAGCCAGTCCGGTACCGAATCGAGGCTGATCAGCTCCTCGTAGGTCCGGCGTGGCCGGATGACGTGGAATTCGCCACCCTTGACCAGGACCTCGGGCACCAGCAGACGCGAATTGTAGGTGCCGGCCTGGACCGCACCGTAGGCGCCGGCCGAACCGACCGCGATGAGTTCGCCCGGCTTGGGCATGGCCATCTCGCGGTCGAGCGCGAGATAGTCGCCGGTCTCGCACACAGGGCCGACGACGTCGGCGCGGACGCGCGGCGCGTTTGCGGCGGAAATCACGACAGGGCGGATCTCGTGCCAGGCCTCATAGAGCGTCGGCCGGATCAAGTCGTTCATCGCGCCGTCGACGATGACGAAGGTCTTCTCGCCGCCATCCTTCACGTAGATGACCTCGGTCACAAGAATGCCGGCATTGCCGACGATCAGGCGTCCCGGTTCGGTGACGATCCTGCAATCCAGGCCCTGGAGCTCGTTCTTGACGATCTGCGCATAGGCATCGGGGAGTGGCGGGGGCGAATTGTCGCTCCTGTAGGGAATGCCAAGACCGCCGCCGACGTCGACGTGGTCGATAGTGTGACCGTCGGCGCGCAACGTCTGCACCAGTTCCCGCAGAAGCCGGAAGGCATCCTCGAAGGGCTGCAATTCGGTGATCTGGCTGCCGATGTGCATGTCGATACCGGTCACCTTGATGCCCGGCAATTCGGCGGCGCGGGCATAGACGGCACGCGCCCGTTCCCAGGTGATGCCGAACTTGTTTTCCTTCTTGCCGGTCGAAATTTTGGCGTGGGTGCGCGCATCGACATCGGGATTGATGCGGAAGGAGACATGGGCCTTCTTGCCTGCCTTCACAGCGCGGGCGTTGAGAACCTCCAGTTCCGATTCCGATTCCACGTTGAAGCAGTAGATGCCGGCTTCCAGCGCAAGATCCATTTCCCGCGGCGTCTTGCCGACGCCGGAAAACATGATGCGCTCGGCGGGTACGCCTGCTGCGAGCGCGCGTCGCAGCTCGCCTTCGGAAACCACGTCCATACCGGCGCCGAGGCGCGCAAGCGTCTTCAGCACCGCCTGGTTGGAATTGGCCTTCACGGCGTAGCAGACCAGCGCATCCACGCCGTCGAACGCCTTGGAAAACACCTTGAAATGGCGCTCCAGCGTCGCGGTCGAATAGCAATAGAAGGGCGTGCCGACCGCCTTGGCGATTTCCGGAACGGGCACGTCCTCCGCATGGAGAACGCCGTCGCGATATTCGAAATGGTTCACGTGTCTGTTCCGTCAGAGAAGCGGGTCGAGCAGGAAGGGTCTGTCCTCGACCTGCTGTTTCTTGCCCTTTTCGGCCGGCTTGCTGGATGCCGCGCCGGGTACTTCGAGATCACCCTTGCGGCCGCAGGCCGAAATCACCGTCGCCGAAAGAACAAGGACGAAGGCCAGCCTGGCAGTGGTCTTGAGTGTCATGCGGTTCGCGGCTCCGAAAGCGGTCTCGATTGGGTGTGCAACACTTAGCAGAAGCGGGATGCGTTTGTGCACCCTGATTCTTCTGATGAATCACACAAGGGGCGATCCGTCGCCCGTTCAGTTGCGCCCGCGCCACCAGGCGATCTGCTGGCGGACGTTCGCCGGCGCGGTTCCGCCGAACGAGGTGCGGCTTGCGACAGACGCCTCGACGGTCAGCACGTCATAGACCTTTTCGGTGATTGCGGGATTGATCGCCTGCAGCTCGTCGAGCGCGAGCGCGGATAGCTCGCACCCCTTCTGCTCGGCCAGCGCCACTGCGCGGCCGGTAACATGGTGAGCGTCGCGGAAGGGAAGGCCGGCCTCGCGCACCAGCCAGTCGGCCAGATCGGTCGCCGTCGAGTAACCCGAACCGGCTGCTGCCTTCATCCGGTCGGTGCGGACCGTCATGTCGCGAACCATGCCGGTCATGGCGGCGATCGCAAGCTCCAGGTTCTCTGCGGCATCGAAGACCTGCTCCTTGTCCTCCTGCATGTCCTTGGAATAGGCGAGCGGCAGGCCTTTCATCACCGTCAGCAGAGCGACCAGCGAACCGTTGATGCGGCCGGTCTTGGCGCGCACGAGCTCGGCTGCGTCCGGGTTCTTCTTCTGCGGCATGATCGAGGAGCCGGTCGAGAACGCGTCCGAAAGGCGGATGAAGCCGAACTGCGGCGTCGACCAGATGACGATCTCCTCGGCAAGCCGCGACAGGTGCGTGGCGGCGATCGCGGCGATGGAGAGGAATTCCAGCGCGAAGTCGCGGTCTGACACGGTGTCGATCGAGTTGCGGGTGGGCTCGCGGAAACCGAGCGCCTGGGCGGTCATGTGGCGATCGATCGGGAAGCCGGTGCCGGCGAGCGCTGCTGCGCCGATCGGGCTTTCGTCCAGGTGTTCGATGGCGTGGCGCACACGGGCCCGGTCGCGCCCGAACATCTCCACATAGGCCATGCAGTGATGGCCGAAGGTCACCGGTTGGGCGGTCTGGAGATGGGTGAAGCCGGGCATGACGGTATCGGCGTGCTCTTCGGCGCGGTCGAGGAAGGCGGCGATCAGCGCCGACAGCATCTTCTCCGTCTTCTGTAGTTCCTCCTTCACCCAGAGGCGGAAATCGAGCGCCACCTGGTCGTTGCGCGAGCGGGCAGTGTGCAGCCGGCCGGCGGCGGGGCCGATCAGGGCCGCAAGCCGCGCCTCGACGTTCATGTGGATGTCTTCCAGCTTGCGGGAGAATTCGAACACGCCGCTTTCGATCTCCGCCAGGATCTGCTGCAGCCCTGCGACGATCTTGTCCTTGTCATCGGCGGAAATGATGCCTTTATGGGCCAGCATGGTCGCATGGGCGATCGAGCCGCGGATGTCCTGGGCATACAGCTTCTTGTCGAAGCCGATCGAGGCATTTATCTCCTCCATGATCGCATCCGGGCCCGAAGCGAAACGGCCACCCCACATCTGGTTCGAGGACTGGGTCTCAGATTTTTCGTCAGCCATGGGATTGCCTATCCTGGAGAATGAAATGACAGTCGAGAAGAGGCCGGGCCGTCCGGTCAGAAAACTGATCGCGGTTGCCGCACTTGCCGGAATCCTCGCCGGTGCGGCAGCGGTATACGTGATGGAGAGCGGGTCTGGCAATGCCGGGCAGGATGCGACGGCCGCAGCCGGCGGCCAGCAGTGCCCCCTGGCGAGGGACAAGGCTGCGGCACTGACGCCGCTGTTTGCCGGACAGGTCGCCGCGATGATGGCCGTGGACGAACCGCGCCCGCTGCCGGCACTCGCCTTCGACGGTCCCGACGGGCAGAAGCGGACGATCGCAGACTTCGCCGGCAAGACGCTGCTGGTCAATCTGTGGGCGACCTGGTGCGTGCCATGTCGCGAGGAGATGCCGGCGCTGAACGCGCTGCAGAAGGAGCTCGGCAGCGATCGCTTCGAGGTGGTGGCGATCAACATCGACACCGGGACCGACGAGAAGCCGAAGGCCTTTCTCGACGAAACAGGGGTCCACGACCTCGGCTTTTATCGCGACAGCTCGATGGGCGTCTTCAATGCGCTGAAGAAGGAAGGGCTTGCCTTCGGTCTGCCGGTGACGTTGTTGATGGATGAGAAGGGATGCCTCGTTTCCGCGATGAACGGTCCCGCCGCCTGGGACAGCGACGATGCCAAGGCGTTGATCAGGGCCGCCGTTGCTGCGGCCCCGGATGCCTGACGCCTGACGTCTGATGGGCGGCAATCAGCCGTTCTTGTAGATGCGCGGCCGGCGGACGTCGATGAAGCCAGCCTCGCCCTTGCGGTGCGGAAATTCCGGCGCGGTGTCGAACTCGACCGACTGGCCGCCGGTGGTCTTGGCCAGCACCCGGCGCGAATCCGGCCTGTCCAGAACGCGGACGATATGTGCCGGCACGCCCTGGCCGTCCTCGCGCCAGGCCACGTCGGCGGGGCGGAACAGCACTTCCGCAGTGCCGTCCGCCAGACCCGCAGCGTCATAGGCCACGTCCTGCACATAGGCCATGCCGTCGCGCACGGTAGCCGGCAGGCTGTTAGCGTCCCCCAGAAAACGCATGACGAAGGCGTTTTCCGGATGCCGGCAGACCTCTTCGGGGGTGCCCTGCTGGACGATCATCCCCTTGTCGAGAATGACGACGCGGTCGGCCAGGTCGAGCGCTTCTTCCTGGTCGTGGGTGACGAAGAGCGTGGTGATCCCGAGTTCATCGTGGATCCTGCGCAGCCAGCGGCGAAGGTCGCGGCGGACGTTGGCATCGAGCGCGCCGAAGGGCTCGTCGAGCAGCAGCACGCGCGGATCGACGGCAAGGGCGCGGGCGAGTGCGACGCGCTGGCGCTGGCCGCCGGAGATCTGGCCTGGGAAACGCTCGCCGAGACCGGAAAGCTGCACGAGCGCCAGAAGCTCCTCGACCCGTTCGCGGATGGCCTCGGGCGAGCGCTTCACCTTCGACACCTTCATGCCGAAGGCGATGTTTTCCGAAACGGTCATATGCGGGAACAGCGCGTAATGCTGAAACACAAAGCCGACGCCACGATCGCGCACGGGAATGTCAGTCGCGTCCTCGGTCCCGAAGTAGATGTGGCCGCCGTCGGCATATTCGAGGCCGGCGACCATGCGCAGGATCGTCGTCTTGCCCGAGCCGGACGGGCCGAGCAGGGCGAGGAGTTCGCCGCTCTCGATATCGAGTGAAACGCCGTGGACGGCGCGGAAGGTGTCGAAGGTCTTGACGACGTTGTCGAGGCGGATTTTCAAGGCTTGACCTCCGAAAGGCTATCGTTGCCGGCAAGGGAAGCCGGGCGGCTGCGGCGACCCGCACCCTGCCGCTCCAGGGCCACCTTCACCACAAGCGTGATGACGGCGAGCGTGGCGAGGATCGAGGCCGCGGCGAAGGCGCCGACGGCATCGTAGTCATGATAGAGAAGTTCGATATGCAGCGGCAGCGTGTTCGTCTGGCCGCGGATGTTGCCCGAAACCACCGATACGGCGCCGAACTCGCCCATCACGCGGGAATTGCAGAGCACGACGCCGTAGAGCAGTGCCCATTTGATGTTTGGCAGCGTCACCGTGAAGAAGGTGCGCCAGCCGCTTGCGCCGAGCGAGGTCGCCGCTTCCTCAAGGTCGCGTCCCTGCGCCTGCATCAGCGGGATCAGCTCGCGCGCGACGAAGGGGGCGGTGACGAACATGCTGGCAAGCACGATTCCTGGCAGCGCAAACATGATCTTCAGCTCGGCCGCTTCCAGTACCGGGCCGAAAAGGCCCTGCAGGCCATAGACGAAGAGATAGGAGACGCCGGCCACGATCGGCGAGATCGAGAAGGGGATTTCGATGACGATCAGCAGCAACCGCCGGCCGGGGAAATCGTGCTTGGTGATCGCCCATGCGGCGGCAATTCCAAAGGCGGTGTTGATCGGAACGGCGATCAGGGCGGTCAGGACGGTCAGCATGATCGCGTGCCGCGTATCCGGTTCGGCGATCGCGGCGGTAAAATAGGGAAGGCCCTTGGAGAAGGCATGGGACGCGATCACCGCCAGCGGGGCGATGACGACGACCGCCACGAAGAACAGGACGATGCCGATGAGCGCGCGGCGGAATTTCGGGGCATCGCCGATACGCGGCGGACGGCGGCCGGAGAGATGCTTTGCCATCAGGTCAGTTTCTCACGGTATAGCGAAGGGCGCGCGCCTGCAGCAGGTTCGTCACGGCCAGCATGACGAAGGCTGCGATCAGCATGACGGAAGCGATCGCGGCTGAGGCCGGATAGTCGTATTCTTCCAGCCGGATGAAGGCCAGAAGCGCGGTGATCTCCGTCTCGAACGGCTGGTTGCCGGCGATGAAGATGATGGCGCCGAACTCGCCGAGGCTGCGGGCGAAGGAGAGCGACACGCCGGCGAGAAGGGCAGGCGTCAGAAGCGGCAGGACGACGCGGGCGAAGATCGAGAGATCGCTGCCGCCCAGCGTCTGCGCGGCCTCCTCTAGTGTCGGGTCAAGCTCCTCCAGAACGGGCTGGACGGTGCGGACGACGAAGGGAAGGCTGGTGAACGCCATGGCGATCATGATGCCGAGCGGCGTATAGGCGACCTTGATGCCGAGCGCGGACAGCGGACCGCCGAACCAGCCGTTCACGGCGAAAAGCGTGGTCAGCGATATGCCGGCGACGGCGGTCGGCAGGGCGAAGGGCAGGTCGACCAGCGCGTCGACGATGCGACGGCCGGGGAAGCGGTAGCGCACCAGCACCCAGGCGAGCGCCAGGCCAAAGACGAGGTTGAAGAGGGTTGCGACGAAAGCGCAGGAGATCGTCACGACATAGCTGGCCACGGCCCGGTCCGACGAAATGATGCGCCAGTAGTCCGCGGGGCCGAGGCTGGCGGCCTTGAAGACGAGCGCTATCAGCGGCAGGACGATGATGATCGCCGCATAGACAAGCGTGATTCCCAGCGAGAGTGGCAGGCCGGGCAGAACGCGCCGTTTCACTATCATCGTCCTTTCGCAAACGAAGGACCGGCGGGTTTGCGCCCGCCGGCCCGGATCGACATTGATGTGGTGTTTATCGGTTGCCGTAGATGCTGTCGAGGATTCCGCCTTCGGAGAAATGCTCCTTGGAAACCTCCGGCCAGCCGCCGAAGACGTCTTCTACCTTCACGAGGCGGATCTCCGGAAACTGGTCCTTGAACTCGGCTGCGACCTTTTCGTCCAGGACGCGGTGGCCAAATTCCGCGGCGATCTTCTGTCCTTCCGGCGCATAGAGGAAGTCGAGATAGTTCTTTGCCAGTTCCTGCGTGCCGTGCTTCTCGGCGACCTTGTCGACGATGGCGACGGGGAACTCGGCGAGCAGGCTGACGGAGGGAACCACCTGCTGGAAATTGTCGGTGCCGTACTGCTTGGCGATCGCCTTCGTCTCGGCCTCGAAGGTGATGATGACGTCACCGATCTCGCGCTCGACGAAAGTGGTGGTGGCGGCGCGTCCGCCGGTGTCGAAGACCGGGACGTTGTCGAAGATCTTGGTGACGAATTCCTTCACCTTTGCCTCGTCGCCGCCGAACTTCTCATTGGCATAGGCGGTGGCGGCGAGATAGGTGTAGCGGGCGTTTCCAGAGGTCTTCGGGTTGGGGAAGATCACCTTTACGTCGTCGCGGGCGAGGTCATCCCAGTCCTTGATGTTCTTCGGGTTGCCGGCGCGAACCAGGAAGGACGGGAAGGAATAGAACGGCGAGGCGTTGTTGGGGAATTTCTTCTGCCAGTCCTCGGCGACAAAGCCGTTCTTGACGAGGAAGTCGATGTCGGTGACCTGGTTGAAGGTGACGACGTCGGCCTCGAGGCCCTCGACGATCGCGCGCGCCTGCTTCGAGGTGCCGCCATGCGACTGATCGACGGTGACGCCGGGATGCTGCTTGACGAAGGCCTCGTTCTCCGCGGCAAACAACTCGCGGGCGATGTCGTAGGAGGCGTTGAGGAGCTTGTCTGCAGCGTTTGCCGAAAGCGGGACCGCCAGGGCCGCGAGCGCGGCACCGATCAAAAGAAGGCGCTTCATTGTGATGTTACTCCGGAAGGCATGTGCGTTGTCTGTCCGCAAACTAGCGGGCAGAACGCGGGCTTCCGAGAAATCAGTCACCAATCACGGGCGCATACGGCGAAAATCTTTTCGCTCCAGGCCTGCCGGCGAAAATGCGCAACATAAGCGCAGCGGATATCAGCGGGTGGGGACGGGCACTTCGCCGCGGTAGTCGTAGAAGCCGCGGCCGGACTTGCGTCCGAGCCAGCCGGCCTCGACATACTTCACAAGCAGCGGACAGGGTCGGTATTTGGAGTCCGCCAGGCCTTCATAGAGCACCTGCATGATCGAGAGGCAGGTGTCGAGGCCGATGAAGTCCGCAAGCTGCAGGGGACCCATCGGGTGGTTGGCGCCGAGCTTCATGGCGGTATCGATCGCATCCACCGTTCCCACGCCTTCGTAGAGCGTATAGATCGCCTCGTTGATCATCGGCAGCAGGATGCGGTTGACGATGAACGCCGGGAAGTCCTCTGCAACGGTAACCGTCTTGTCGAGGCTCGCCACGAATTCCTTGGCGGTCTTGAAGGTTTCCTCTTCAGTCGCGATGCCGCGAACCAGTTCCACCAGCTTCATGACGGGGACCGGGTTCATGAAATGAATGCCCATGAAGCGCTCGGCGCGGTCGGTCGCGGAGGCGAGGCGGGTGATGGAAAGTGAAGACGTGTTGGTGGCCAGGATCGCGTCGGGCTTCAGGACGGGGCAGACCTGTCCGTAGATCTTGCGCTTGACGGTTTCGTCTTCGGTCGCAGCCTCGATGACGAGGTCGGCCTGGGAGAGATCGTTGACGTCGTTGGAGCCCTTGATATGCGACAGCGCATCCTTGCGCTGCTCGTCGGTCATCTTGCCGGAGGATACCTGCCTTGCCAGGTTGCCGTGGATCGTCGCGAGGCCCGCCTCGATGCGCTCCATCGAAAGATCGTACATCTGGACCTTGTAGCCGGCGGAGGCGCAGACATGGGCGATGCCGCAGCCCATCTGGCCCGCTCCGACGATACCGACATTCCTGATCGTGCTCATTTTCCGCTCACCGACTGGCCGAAGCCCAAAAGGAAACCGGGCCGACGAATGTCGACCCGGTGAAGTGATAATGGTGTGCGACGTTTTTTTCCAGCGATTATTCGTCGCCGGTGCCGCAGTCGCCGTAACCGCTCAGAGCGCTTTCTCAAGCTCCGGCAGGGCTTCGAAGAGGTCGGCGACGAGGCCGTAGTCGGCAACCTGGAAGATGGGGGCCTCCTCGTCCTTGTTGATGGCGACGATGACCTTCGAGTCCTTCATGCCGGCGAGGTGCTGGATGGCGCCGGAAATGCCGCAGGCGATGTAGAGTTGCGGGGCGACCACCTTGCCGGTCTGGCCGACCTGCCAGTCGTTCGGCGCATAGCCGGCGTCGACGGCGGCGCGCGAGGCGCCGACGGCGGCGCCGAGCTTGTCGGCCACCGGCAGGATCACCTCCTTGAACTTCTCCGCCGAACCGAGCGCGCGACCGCCGGAGATGATGATCTTGGCCGAGGTCAGCTCGGGGCGGTCCGACGACGACAGTGCGTCGCCCACATGGGTCGAAAGGCCCGGATCGGCGGCGGCGGCCACCGTCTCGATCGCAGCGGAGCCGCCTTCGGATGCGGCGGCGAAGCTTGCCGTGCGCACGGTGATCACCTTCTTTGCATCGGTCGACTGCACCGTCTGGATGGCGTTGCCGGCATAGATGGGCCGCTTGAAGGTATCGGGTGCTACCACTTCGACGATCTCGGAGACCTGGGCGACGTCGAGGAGCGCTGCCACACGCGGCAGCACGTTCTTGCCGACCGAGGTGGCGGCGGCGACGATCGTGTCGTAGCTGCCGGCAAGCGAAACGATCAGGGCTGCCAGCGGCTCGGCGAGGTTGTTTTCGAGGCTTGCGTCCTCGGCGACGAGCACCTTGGAGGCGCCGGCAAGCTTGGCCGCCTGCTCGGCAGCGGCCCTGGCACCGGCACCGGCGACGAGGATGTGCACGTCGGAACCGATTTTCGTTGCCGCCGTCAGCGCCTTGGCCGTCTGGTCGGAAAGATGGGCGTTGTCGTGATCAGCCAGAAGAAGAATGGCCATGATGATGTCTCCCTATCTGTTTGCGCTCAACGGTTCCCTTGGGGCCGGCGCGCGACAATCTTGTTCATCCCGTCATGCCGGACTTGCTCCGGCATCCAGCGCGCGCAAGTCCACCGACGCGGCGCGGCTGGATCCCGGCTCAAGGCCGGGATGACGGAGGGTGTCAAAGCACGCCGGCTTCGCTCTTCAGCTTCTCGACCAGCTCGGCCACCGACTTGACCTTGACGCCGGCCTTGCGGCCCGAGGGCTCCTCGGTCTTGAGCACCTTCAGCCGCGGCGCGGTGTCGACGCCGAAATCGCCGGGGGTCTTCTTGTCGAGCGGCTTCTTCTTCGCCTTCATGATGTTGGGCAGCGAAGCATAGCGCGGCTCGTTCAGGCGCAGGTCGGTGGTGACGACCGCCGGCAGCTTGATCTCGATCGTCTGCAGGCCGCCATCGACCTCGCGGGTGACCTTGGCGCTGCCGTCGCCGAGCTCGATCTTCGAGGCGAACGTGCCCTGGGCCCAGCCCAACAGCGCCGACAGCATCTGGCCGGTCTGGTTCGAATCGTCGTCGATCGCCTGCTTGCCGACGATGATCAGGCCGGGCTGCTCGGCCTCGGCCACGCCTTTCAGGATCTTCGCCACGGCCAGCGGCTCGACGGCGTCGTCGGTCTCGATCAGGACGGCGCGGTCAGCGCCCATGGCAAGTGCCGTGCGCAGCGTCTCTTCGGCCTTGGCCGGGCCGATGGACACGACCACCACTTCCGCAGCCTTGCCGGCTTCCTTCAGCCGCAACGCTTCTTCCACCGAGATTTCGTCGAACGGGTTCATCGACATCTTCACATTCGCAAGCTCGACACCCGAACCATCCGCCTTCACACGGATCTTCACGTTGTAGTCGACGACCCGCTTTACAGGGACCAGAATCTTCATGGCTTCTCCTTCCAATGCCCGGGTGGGAAAATGCGCCATCGGGGCGCGGTCCGATTGTCGGTTGGCGACATCGATACGCGTTTTTTTCGCAAGTTCAAATCTTTCGACGGGCTCTCGCGGAGAAACCTGATGACATATTATTGACGTTCACGTCAACGTCAATAAATGGCGCGTTGCCGGGCGGCAGAGTTATCTGCCCCACCGGATGGGCGGCGCGGAGGAGGCCTGACGTTCCTCCTGTTCCTTCGTCGGGGTCGTTTCCTTGTGTCGCACCGCATCCGGCGTCACGATGGTACGGTCGAACAGCGGCACCCCACGCCGCCTGAGAAAGACGACAAGAACAGCGCCGGCGATGATGCCGCCGACATGGGCGCCCCACGAGACGTCGCCGTTCGGATCGAGAAACAGCATGTAGAACTGCTGACCGACCCAAAGCACCAGCGGAACGGCTGCCGGCAGCGGCAGGGGAAAGCGGAAGAAGACGAGCACCCAGACGCGCACCTTCGGATGCAGCAGCAGATAGGCTGCCACCACGCCGGAAATCGCGCCCGAAGCGCCAATCAGCGGCGCTTCGGAGGCGGGCTGGAACAGCCCGTGGACGAGCGCGCCGGCTGCAGCACAGGCGAGATAGAAGACGAGAAAGCGGAAGTGGCCAAGCGCATCCTCAACATTGTCCCCGAAGACCCAGAGAAACAGCATGTTGGAGGCGAGGTGGAGGAAATCGGTATGGATGAACGCATAGGTGATATAGGTCGCGTCTTCGGGTACGAGCACCAGCCCCGGCTCGAGGTCGGCATAGCCGAAGACGACGGCCGGGATGTATCCGAGCCCGACCACGGTTTCGTCGGAAAACGCCTGGTTTGCGGCAAGGCCTGCCACCAGCCACACCGCCACGTTGACCAGGATCAGGCCGATCGTGACGTATTGCGCCTTGATGTACTTCAGCGAGTTCCTGTCATGCAGCGGTATGAACATGCGGCCCCATCCCCTCGGCTTGCTTCAGCCCTTACCTGTTCTGGCCCGGCACCCAGAGAACGTCGCGCACACCCTTGTCATTCACCCAGCGGGCGGCGACGAAGAGAAAGTCGGACAGCCGGTTGATGTAGGCGATGGCCTCCGGCGACACCGCTTCCCCCTTGATCGCATCGAGCTCGACGACCCGCCGTTCCGCGCGTCGGGCAACTGTCCGCGCCACATGCAGCGCCGCAGCCCCTGCCGTTCCGCCGGGGAGCACGAATGAGTGCAGCGGCGAAAGGTCGGCATTCAGCGCGTCGATCTCGTTTTCGAGCCTCTCGACCTGTGCCTTGACGATGCGCAGCGGCTCATATTGCAGCACCTCTCCGGTTACAGGCGTCGCCAGATCTGCGCCGAGATCGAAGAGGTCGTTCTGGATCCTCATCAGCATGCGGTCCAGATCGGGGAAGCCCGCGGTATGCTGGCGTGCGACGCCGACCAGCGAATTGGTCTCGTCGACCTCGCCATAGGCCTCGACGCGCGCGTCGTATTTCTTGCGGCGCGGGCCGGCAACCAGGCCCGTCGTGCCGTCGTCGCCCGTGCGGGTGTAGATCTTGTTCAGCTTGACCATGGAACGAGCCTTAGGACGGCCGGCCGCCGCCGGTGACCCACAGCGTCAGCATGATGAGCACGATGGCGACTGCCTGCAGGACGATTCGCATCTGCATGAGCTTGTTGGATTTGTTGCCGCTTCCGCCCTTGAGCATGTTTGCGAGGCCGCGAATCAAAACGATCGCGACTAGGCCCATGACGAAAAGCGTGAGATAGGTGAGGAAGGTAGACATTTTCCGAGAATCCGTCGTTGCGAGAGTTATGTCCAGAAATTGTTTCTTGCTGAAGCGAGTTGACGTTTCGGACGGCGGTCATCCGAGCCTGCCGATGATGCGATAGAACAATGCCGCTGGCAGCAGCTTCTTCAAAATCGCGCCTTTTTTCGCAGGCGAGGTGACGATGTAATGCGGACGCGCCGTCCGGGCCTCCAGCGCATGCTTGAGGACCCGATAGACTGCGTCCGGGCCGAGCTTGCCGGGCGAAGGCCTGCTTTCTCCCCGCAGACGGCGCATCTGCCGGCGGTATTCCTCGGCATGGACCGAGTTTTCCAGATCTATGTTGCGCTCGATGTGGGCGACGGCGTTCGCGGTGAAACGCGATTCGATCGGACCCGGTTCGATCAGGCTGACCTGGATCCCGGAGCCTGCAAGCTCCATGCGCAGCGTCAGCGACAGGCCCTCGAGTGCGAACTTCGACGCATTGTAGGCGCCGCGCCAGCGATAGGGGACGATCCCAAGGATGGAGGAGCACTGCACGATGCGGCCGTGGCCCTGGCGGCGCATCACAGGGATGAGGCGGCGCGTCAGGTCGTGCCAGCCGAACACATTCGTCTCGAACTGCTGGCGCAGTGCCTGAACAGGCAGGTCTTCCACGGCGCCTGCCTGTCCGTAGGCCCCATTGTTGAACAGAGCGTCGATCCGTCCGCCGGTGCGCTCAAGCACGGAATCGGCGAGCGCTGCGATCGAGCCGCCATCGGTGTAGTCCATGATGAAGGTCTCGATGCCTTCCGCTTCCAGGGGGGAGCGGTCGGCTTCCTTGCGGACCGTGGCGAAAACGCGCCACCCGTCTGCCTTGAGCGCACGTGCGCAATGGGCGCCGATGCCGGAGGAACACCCGGTGACGATGATCGTTCTAGCCGTGGAAACGAGTTCTGCCATTTGCATTTCCTGTACAAATTCAGTTTCGTTTCCCATATTCACCGGGCGCTGACAATTGCGCCAAAAAGACCGTCCCGATCGGGAGGGCCAGCAAACGGGATGGGAAATGCCGACCGCTCTACGCCTCGTCTACAAGGTCGTGTTCGACGCGATCTGGCATTTCACCGAAGACGACGGCTGGGCAATGGCGAGCCACGTGGCCCTGTCGACGCTTCTTGCCGTGTTCCCTTTCCTGATCTTCGGCACGGCGCTTGGCACCTTTCTGGGCGCGGACCAGTTTGCCGACACAGCAGTCCACCTCATCTTCGACACCTGGCCGGCGTCGATCGCCGATCCAATCTCGCGTGAGGTCGTTGCCGTCCTGACGATTCCGCGCGGCGGGCTGGCGACTGTTTCGGTGCTGGCGGCGGCCTATTTCGCGTCCAACGGCGTCGAGGCGCTGCGGGTGTCGCTGAACCGGGCCTACCGCGTCAGCGAGACGCGCTGGTGGTATGTAACGCGCCTGGCAAGTCTCGGCTTCGTCGTGCTCGGCGTGGTCGCGCTGGCGGCGATCAGCATCGTGCTCGTCGCGGCGCCGCTGGCCGTGCGCGCGACGGACCAATGGATTCCCTGGCTCGGCTATGTCTACTCGCTGGTTCTCGAATGGGGTCTCTTCGGCACCCTCATGGTGCTTTTCGTCGGACTTCTGATCGCGCATCTGTGGCTGCCCGCCGGCCATCGCCGGATTGCCGACGTGCTGCCAGGGATCGTGCTGACGCTCGCGGCCTGGACGATCGGCGCCTATGTTTTCGCCTCCTACCTCGCTGCCTTCTCGACCTATGTGAAGACCTATGCGGGCCTTGCGTCGATCATGATCGCGCTCGTTTTCCTCTATATCGTCGGCGTGATCTTCATCCTCGGGGCCGAGATCAACGCGGCGCTGCTGAAGTACCGCGTCAAGCACCTCATCCTCGATCGCATTCGCGGCAGGAAGGCGGCGGCGGACGAGCCGGCTTCAATCGAGGACGAGGCCATTGCGCGCGAACAGCAGGCAGAGGTCCGCCGGTAGCAGTCCCTTCTCGCGGTAGGCGGCGATCCCGGTGTCGCGGTTGCTTTTCGAAAGCTTTCGCCCGTCGTCGCCGAGCACCAGCCCGTGATGACGGTAGACGGGCTGGGGCAGGTCGAGCAGCACCTGCAACAGCCGGTGGACTGACGTCGCATGGAAGAGATCCTGTCCGCGCACCACATGGGTGACGCCCTGCAGCGCGTCGTCGAGCGTGACGGAGAGGTGGTAGCTCGAAGGGGCGTCCGGACGCGAAAGGATGACATCGCCCCAGCGCTGCGGGTCCGCCATCACCTGTCCGGTCTCGCCGGCGGGGCCGGAACCGGTCTCCTCCCATTGCAGCGGGTGATCGCCGAGCCGGGCTTTCATCGCGGCGATCGCTGCATCCATGTCGAGCCGCCAGGCGTGTTGCCGGCCGTTCTGGATCCACTGCCGGGCAAGGGCCGGATCGAGACCGCGCTGTTCTGTCGGATAGCATGGGGCGCCGTCCGGATCGCGCGGCCACGGCCTTCCCGATGCCTCGCTGGCGGCAACCCGCTGTCGCACCTCCCCGCGGCTGAGGAAGGCCGGATAGGCAAGCCCGCGGCCGATCAGGTCCTCCAGCGCATGCTGGTAGAAGGGGAAGTGTTCCGACTGGCGCCGCACCGGACGCTCCCATTCGATGCCCAGCCAATGCAGGTCGCGATAGATCGCCTCTTCATACTCTGGCCTGCAACGCGCGGTATCGATATCCTCGATGCGCAGCAGGAAGCGGCCGCCGCAGGCCGCGGCCATGTTGCGGTTGAGGATGGCGGAATAGGCGTGGCCGAGATGCAGGAGCCCGTTCGGGCTCGGGGCAAAACGAAAGACGGCTTGCTTTGACAACGGCGAATCCATCAGATTTTCATGCACGAAACCGGCGCGGCCGCCAATGGGGCGGCAGGCGCGAAAGGCGGTTCGACGCGATGGGGGTGCCATGCAACTGCACATGATCCGAACGCAGGCGGATGTCGCCGCCGGCCTGGTCGACCTGGCGCTGCTCGATGCGCGGCTGTTCCAGGTCATCGACAAGGCGGGCCCGGTGCCGCTTCGCCGGCACGATCCTGGCTACCGCGGGCTTGCCGGCATCATCGTGTCGCAGATGATTTCGCGCGCCAGCGCTGACGCCATCTGGTACAAGCTTGAACAGATCGCCGGCGACATTACGCCGCATCACGTGCTGAGCCTGACGGAGGCGGACAACCGCGCGGCAGGGCTGTCGCGTGCCAAGGCGGAGACGCTGCGACGGGTGGCGGAAGCCGTCGACCGGGGCGAAATCGACCTCGACGCCATCTGCCACATGGAGGCGATGGCTGCGATCCGCTCGCTGACTTCGATCAAGGGGATCGGGCGATGGACGGCCGAGGTCTATCTGCTCTTCTGCGCCGGTCATCCGGATATCTTTCCCTCCGGCGATATCGCGCTTCAGAATGCGGTCGCGCACGCGCTGGGCCTGCCGGTGAGACCTTCGCAGGCGGAGCTCGACGAGATCGCACAGCTCTGGTCACCCTGGCGCGGCGTCTCGGCGCGGCTTTTCTGGGCCTACTACGCGCGCGAAATGCGCCGCGACGGCACTCCGATCGCCTGAGCTTTCGCGAAAGGGTTGCAAAGGGTTAAAAGCGTGCGGCGCTTTTTCTTTCCGGCTTCACAATGCTGTAACAACGGGCCTAATATAGAGGTGCAGATGCCGAATCGGTCAGGAGAATCACTTGACGATTTCAGTTTCACCACAGGCCCTGCCGGCGCTCGTTTTGAACGCTGACTATAGGCCGTTGAGCTATTATCCCTTGTCGCTGTGGTCCTGGCAGGACGCGATCAAGGCGGTCTTCCTCGACCGTGTGAACATTATTGCCGAATACGAGCATTCGGTGTCTTCGCCGAGCTTCACGATGCGCCTGCCGAGCGTCGTCAGCCTCAAGACCTACGTGCAGCCGTCCCGCCATCCGGCGTTTACACGCTTCAACGTGTTCCTGCGGGACAAGTTCGAATGCCAGTATTGCAGCTCGCCGGACGATCTGACCTTCGACCACGTCATCCCGCGCGCCCATGGTGGCGAGACGACCTGGTGCAACGTGGTCGCCGCCTGCTCGCCGTGCAACCTGCGCAAGGGCAGCAAGCTTCCGAAGCAGGCTGGGATGTTCCCACACCAGCGGCCCTACCAGCCCACGGTACAGGATCTCCACAACAACGGCCGGCTGTTTCCGCCGAACTACCTGCACGAAAGCTGGATGGACTATCTCTACTGGGATGTCGAACTGCAGCCCTGAGAAGGGCTGCCGTCCAGGCGCACGCCGCTTTCCGCATTCCGGCCTTTACGCGGCAGGGTGCCGGGCTCCGGCCTTGGCTCAGCTCTTCTTCGCCGAAACGCCCTTGAAGGCGATCGCGGCCAGGATAAGGCTTGCGATGACGTTCCAGCCGGCAAAGGAAAGGCCGAGGAAGCGGAACGAGGCCTCGGTGCAGGACGGCGGCTTCTTCGCGTCGAGATCGCCGAGCAGGTCACCGGCATTCTGCGTCACCCCTTGCGCGGTGGTCGCGCAGGTCGAGGGTCCTTCCCAGAAGCCCCACTCCGCGCCGGCGTGATAGACGCCAAGCCCGGCGCCGACCAGCATCATGACGCCGGCGACGAGGAGCAGCGTGCGCGTAAGCCAAGGCGGGCCGCCGAGTGCGGCGGACAGGGTCGCCAGCAGCGCGACGGGGACGCCGTAGTAGTAAGGCAGCCGCTGCAGCAGGCACAGTGCGCAGGGGATATAGCCGCCGATATGCTCGAATCCGAGCGCACCGCCAACCGTCGCCGCCATGCCGACGGTCAGGAGAAGGGCGAAGGGAAGGGCGGAGCGGTTGGAAAGGGCGATCGACATGATGTGGGTCTCGGTTCAGGCAACGTAGCGGTATGCAGCGTAGAGCGCAATCAGAAGGCCGGCGCCGACGCCTGCGAGGAGACCGAGCTGCTTTTCGATGAAATCACGAATCGGTTCGCCGTAGCGCCGCAGCAGCCAGGCGAGGAAGAAGAAGCGGGCGCCGCGCGCCAGGATCGCAGATACGATGAAGAGGCCGAGATTGATGTTGGCCGCCCCTGACAGGATGGTCACCACCTTGATCGGCGGCAGGTGCGCCAGCCCCGAGGTGACCAAAAGGAGCACCAGCGTCTCGTAGCCGACCGAGGCGCGCAGCGCGTCGAAGGCGTCGAGCTTGCCGTAGAACTCCAGCACCGGCTTTGCGACCGCCTCGAAGGCGTAGTGACCGAGATACCAGCCGGCGATGCCGCCCAGCACGGATGCGACGGTTGCGACGAAGGCATAGCGCCACAGGCGTTCCGGCCGGGCGAGGCCCATCGGCAGGAACAGGACGTCGGCGGGAATGAGAAAGACCGAGCTTTCAACGAAGGCGATGACGGCGAGCCATGCCTCTGCCGATTTGCGTGCGGCGAGCGACATGGTCCAGTCGTAAAGGCGGCGAAGCATGAATGGGTCCCGGTTCGAGGATATGCGTTTTTACCAAGTCCGCCTCCTTTGTAAATGACTGTGCGGCCGCAGTGTGGCCGAGATCGCAGCATGCGGTGGAAGAGCCAGCGCGGGTCAAGGCGCCGCGTATGGCAACCCTTCCCGCGAGTTGCACGTTACCCGCTTGCGCGGCACGCCGCCCGCGTGGTAGACGCGCTCTCGTCACCTGCTGCGATGCCCCATTGGCGGAACTGGTAGACGCGCTCGACTCAAAATCGAGTTCCGAAAGGAGTGCTGGTTCGATTCCGGCATGGGGCACCACCAGCAATTTTTACCATTGATTTTGTTGTCTTTTTTTGCCTTTAATGTCCAGATCGCCGCAAGCAGTCCGATTTTCTGGACACTTTTGTTCCCGTTCTGAACTTCTCAATCGTCATCATTCTCAGGCTTCGACATAAGCTCGATGGCACTCTTCGCGAGGCGGCGTTGGTTTGCGGCCTTGGTGTACCGGGTCACTTCCTTCGAGGTGGTGTGGCCTGTCACCGCCATGATCTGATGTTCGGTTGCGCCTCTGTTCGCGAGGCGTGTCGCGGCCACCTTGCGCAGTCCGTGGGCGCTGCAATGAGGAAGGCCAGCTTCGTTGCAGCGGCGTCGGAAATAAGTGCCGAAGCTGTTCGAATTCTTGAATGGCCGGCCGAAGTCCGTCACCAGAAAGGTCAGGTCCCCGCATTTCGTGGCGTCGATAATCTCTTGCAGATCGGGATGGATTGGTAGCTCCAACGTGATCGGTTTGCGATTGCGGTTCTTCTGCTGCGTAAACTTGATTTGTCCGCCGGAGACATGTTGCTTTCCGAACAGGATGATGTCGCTGCGGCGCTGGCCGGTGTAAAGCATCAGCGCCATGGCAAGGCGCGCGCGCGTACCTACAGGATGCCGTGCTTCGAACTGTTCGACTTCGGCTTCTGTCCATGTGTGGAATCCGTCCGTCGTTCCCTTAAAGTAAGCGACATCACGGGCGGGATTGCTCATCGCCAGCTCGACGTCTTTTGCAGTTGCCCAGTTGAAGACGGCGCGAAGCGCCTTGATGCGGCTGTTGCCCGCTTCGGGCAGATCAGACTTCCGATCGCGCAGCACCCGGACGGCTTTCGGCCCGAACACATTGATCGGCACATCCTCGAAGAGCTTGCCGGAACCCGGCTTGATCGGCTCCGCCCAGATGTGCTCGATGATCTGCTTGCGCACGAGCCTGGTGCGCTGGTCAAGGCGCATGTAGTCGGATGACTGGAAATACTTCTCGCAAAGCCAGCGGAGCGTGCCCTGGGTCGACCGCTTGGGACCGATCTGCTCTGCCGAGAGTACACCGCTCAACGCATCGTAATATGCCTTGTTGAACTCATCGCTACCCGGCACGCCTGGCAGGCGGATCTTCTTTTGGCCCTTCTTGCGGAAATAGAACCGCAGAACGCCGCCGGTGGTGTCCTCGACGACGTATTTCTTCGCAAACTTCTTCGGCATCAGACCTCGAATTCCCATCCATCCTGATCGTCATCGGGGCTTCCGCCCGGCAGGCGATCGAACGCGCGATCAAGGGCGCGACGGTCCCAGATGACACGGGCGTTCGCGCGTTTCGGCTGGGGCATTCTGCCATCGCCGACCATTTCGTCAAACAGGGACGGCGAGACGCCAACGTAGGCGGCGGACTGCAGCCGGTTCAGGCCTCTGGCTGAGGGAAGCGGGCAGGGGGAAATTCGCTCTGCTGCGGCTATCGTCATTTGCGCTTCCTCCATCTGTCAAATTCCGCCCGCAGCGACAGCCAGCGCTTGCGGGCGTTTTCGTCTGTGTTGAGTTCGGCCATGGACTGGACGCCGAGGATGCTGCGGACGCGGGTCTTGAGCCGCTCCAGATCGGAGGGGTCGGCGCCGTGGCATTCGTGCAGGAATTTGCGGAAGAGGTGATCGTCCTTGCACTTCATCGCGCATTCGGCGGCGAAGTTGCGGACCTTCTCCGGCTTTGGCTTCGGTGACAGCCGCTCAATCTCTGCCAGCGCCTGGCGGTAACGCTCGGCGAGGCGCGCGTAGCGTTCGATTAGCCAGAAATGATCTTCCGCGATGTGCAAGAACAGCTCCCGGTCATCGACCGGAGCTTCGCCGCATATGCAAATCACGCGGGCAAAGCCTTCGCCTTCTCCCGATGTGAGAAAAAGCTCGCCGTCGGCCGCCATTATGCCGAACTGGCGCGAAGCTCTGGCGGCCCGCGTGCGGAGCGCTTCCAGGCGCATTTGCGCGGGGCTGGCGGCTGGCTGATTCATCGGCGACCGGCCTCCGCCTGATCCTGGCCGACAGGGGCGTGCGACCGGATTGCATCTGCGACGGCGGCGCACGTGGCGGGCTCCAGATTGAAAAATCCGAGCTGGCCTCGGCAGGGAATCAGCGGGATCGGGAAGGCATCGCGCAGGACGAAGCCGTAGCGGCCGAAGAACCAGCCACTATCCATCTTTGTGACACAGTCGACGATGCGGGCCATACCGACGACGCCGCCTCGCGGCAATGCCATCTGGTCGTCATCGTCCTTGTCGATCTCGGATTTCGAGACGCCAGCATGAACGATGAACCAGCCGCGTCCCTTCGTCGGCCAGTCGCGGTTCTCGACGTCTTTGCCGTCGTGGAAGATGTGGTGCGGATAGGGCTGCTTGATGCTGAGCGCCTTGATTTGGCCCGCGGCGACGCGGTTCGCCAGAATGGTGAGGTCAAGCACGGTTGCTCTCCCCTTCCTGACAGGACGCGGCCTTGTTCTTCATGATGGCGTTGCGGCTGGTGACCATGCGATAGCCATCGGCGAAGCGGACGAGGCAGCTGTTCATGGTGCCGCGTGCGAGCACTTCGCAGGGCTGACCTTTACGGTTCTGGCGGTTCCAACGGAAGATGTAGGGCAGCGGTGCGTTCATCGGCGCACCTCGGGGAAACCGTTGTGCTCGATGCCATCCAGCCGGCGGCCGGCTTCCTTCTTGGTGGCCGGCATCATGTAGCGGCCGTTGCAGTCGGACGTCTGCTTGTGCGATCCCCACTGCTTGAACAGGAAGGGGATGCCGGCTGCGGCGCATTGGTCGCGCAGGCTCTCGGCCCATTCCGGCTGCATCGGCCGGGCGCCGTGGCCGCTCTCGCCTCCGACGACGACCCAGTCGAGGCGGGGCAAATCCGAGAACGCAAGCGGATCTGCTTCGGTTGCCAGCGTTGCTGCTTCATCATGAAACCAGCCAACTTCGTCGGACTTCAAGGCATTGATCCAATATGGACCGAAGCCATCATTCGGTTGATGGATGCAAGTCAGGTCCAGCGGGCCAAGCAGCGGCTCGGCGCTGATCCAGCGGATGGCGGCCGGGGTATCGAGCAAGACCGGGATGCGCTCTTCGGCGCGCTTCTGATCTTCGACTGAAACGCCAAGCCATACGTTCGCCAACGGGATCGCCAGCGGGCAGGCGTGATACAGGGCTCGATGCTCCGGGGTGGCGTCGGGATGGAGGCGAGCCATGGCCTCGTGCTGGGTGATTGGCAGCCCACGGGGAACGGCTGTGGCCCATCGCGACGCTAACAGGTGTCGCGGGCGCGCCAGGTATGTCCGCATGCGCTCCGGGCGCTTTGTCAGCACCTGAAAGGTGTGCTGCGGGGAAAGCGCCATCACGGCAAAGACCTGGTCGATCCATTCGTCGGGCACGCCTTCGGCGAAGAGGTCGCCATGGGCGCAGACGAAGATCATGCGCGGGCGCTTCCAGCGCAGGGGCTGGTCCAGCCATTCGGGGTTGAAGCGGACTTCGCCGGTCCATACCGGGCCGGCCTTGCTGTCCTTCGTCAGGCCGGTGCGGCTCGGGTGATGGCGCAGGCGGGTGCCGGCGAGCTTCATGGCGTAGCAATTGGTGCAGCCGGGGGAGACGATGGAGCAACCGGTGATCGGGTTCCAGGTGGCGTCGGTCCATTCGATCTTGGTGTTGTCAGCCATTCGCGCTGCCCTCCGTCTGTGGTGCGGGGGCGGCGGGGAGTTCCATGAAATGCGTCGGCACCCATTTGAGGTGGGGCGCGTTCATGTAAAACCCATCTGCCGATTTTGCCTGTTGGTCTCGCAGGTATTGCGTGCTCCAAATGTCGGCGCACCATTGGCGGCGGGCGTTATAGCTCCCGATGATGATCAGCCGTTCATTCGTCGCATCCAGATCGCCGATCGGCCGCCACCCATCCCCGGCGGGCGTGGAGGCGGGACGGGATCCCTCGTCAAAGCGGTATGTGCTGATCGGCCCGTCGCTGGGTTTGCCGGTGTCGAGATCAACGACCGGCGATCCTTCAAGGCAGGCGGCGTGGCATGTGCCCATCTCTATGTCGGAGGCGCATAGATCGGTGGGCTTGAACACCTCGGCGCAGATCGGGCACTTCTCCCCCTCCACCCCCGACGATGCCGGGGAGGTGGTGATCCGTTCGCCGCGCTGATGCAGCATCATGGCGAGGTTGCCAACGTCGACCGGGTCTCCCTTCTCGACATGATCGCGGAGTAGCTGCGAAAGGAAGTCACCGCTGCATTCGTCTCTGTTCTGCCACCCGCCGCGACCTTCTGCCCGCTTCTTGGCCATCTTCGCCTTCATGGCGTCGGCGAAGCGGTCCACGGCGAGAGCATCTGGATGTGTAGCCCCGATCCCCTGCATGTCCACCGCCCCCGCCTCCACCGCAAGCGCTGCGGAAAGGGCGGCTTCGGCAGATCCCATCTTGTCCTTCCAGAGTGGGAGGCCGGAATAGCTGCCTACATGGTCCAACGTCTTCGGATCGTAACCTTGGGCAATGCAGATTGCTCGTGCGGCTGCCTCGATGTGCTTCTCTGTCGGTTTCAAAGCTTGGTCTCCTCCCGAACGAGCGTGATCTTCTTCACGAAGCTGCCGGGGCGTTCCTTGCGGGCGCGGGCCTCGGCGATCAGGCTGTTGCCGTCGTGAAAGTGAACGCGGAAGGTGGGGAGCGTTTCGGTCATCGGCCGATGCTCCCGCCGCGCCTCGCTTCCAGCATGCGGGCATGCATCGTCACGTATGGAAGGCGGATCGGCTTGAGGACCATTTCGCCGTTGGTGGCGAGCTGGCGGCGATAGACGACCGTCTTGCCGTCCTCGGGCCTGACGGGCGCCTTGCCCTGCGTGCGCCAGCGCTCGATACGGTTGCCGACATAGTTGCGCAGGCGAGCCTCGTCGGCGCCGAGTTCGACGGCGATCATGGCGACGCTCTTGCCGGACAGGATGCGGTTGCGGATCTCGGGCTCGTAGGCGGCGGGGACATAGATCTGCTTCGGGCCGCCGAAGGGGATTGCGGATGCCTTCGTCATGCGTGCAGCTCCGGAGGGAACAGGACGGAATGCAGCACGCCCATGCCGATGGCCGGGTCGTCGGTGCGCCTGGCGTAGTAAGCTGCGGCGGCTTCGGCGATCGCCAGCTCGGCAAGATCCTCGACGCGGCGATCCAGTTCCTCGGCTGCCTGGCGCAGGCGCGCCTCGGTGGCGGCATCGAGCCTTGTGGTGATATGTGTCATGGTGGGGCCCTCTGAAGGGGAGAAACAGTCGGGGCGACCGTGGCCGCCCCGTGGTGGCGCTGGATCAGGCCTCGGGCTTGCCTTCGAACTTCGGCAAGTCCAGTTCGGCTGCGGCGCGTTCCATATCTCGGCGCACTTCCTCGGTGATGTGGATGTCCGGCCGGTGGAGCATGAAGGTCCAGGCGATCGCGCCGTCGCGGGTCTTGTAGCGCAGGCGCACCGGAATGCGGGCCGCTGCGCCGCCATGGAAGATCGGGATATTGATCACGAACACGCCCGGCACGTTGATCGGCTGGCCATCCGCGTTCTTGTGATCTTCCTCGAAAATGATCTGGCTTTCGCCCGACTGCAGCTTGACCGCGTTCTTCACACGGACCTCGGCATTGATCTGCAGGCCGCGCGACAACATGATGAGGTCGGTCGGATGCCCGACCCTGCAGGAAAACATGCGCTGGAAGCTGTCTTCTTCCAGATCGTCCGGGCTCGTCAGATCCTGAATGTGATCTTCGATGAACTCGGCGAAATCGGCCTGGGGCATCGGCTTGCCGTGCTTGTCCGTCCAGACCTTCCATTCTTCGGAGCGCGGGAAGGGATAGTGGATGCGGTGCTGGCCGAAGGCGGCATCGGTGGCGCCGTGATAATCGATGACGGCGGTCAGTGACGGGTTGTTCCAGTCGATATCGGCGAAGATGACGCTGTCGTCCGTCTTGTGGCGCTCGACGAGGTCGATGAAGGATTCGATCGTGTTGACGCGGGCCATGCCGATCTTGCGCTCCGGGCGGGTGCGCCACGGCTCGATCAGCTGGGCCAAGCCCTTCGCCTCGCCGGTGCGGCCATTGACGAGCACCGGGATTGCGGTCGGCACGCCCTTGACGCCTGACGGCACGGAAAAGGTCTTGATCTCGTAGCCGGCGCGATCGGCAAGCTCGGCAATGGCCTTGACGGCGGTTTCGGACAGCTGGTCCATGGACTTTCCTCTTTGGTTTAGGCGCGGGCGGGATGCCCGGCCGGATGGGTGATTTCGGGTGGAGGGCCCGGGCCTTTACTGCGCGCCAGCGGAGAGGCCGGCGTCGGGCACGGCGCGGGTGGAGAACATGTCGTGCTGGCGCGGGTGCTCGGTGGAAAGGGCGCCGTCCTCGACGACCCAGAAGACGGAGTTCTTGCGCGGGCGCTTGGGGGTCTTTGATTCCATGTCGACGCCGATCGTCACCATGCCGTCCTTGACGGAGAAGTTCAGCTTGACGGTCGTCTGGCCTTTGAAGGTGGCGTGCGGGTTCTCCTCCGACATTTCGGAGAGTTTCTGCAGCGTGTCGGCGATCTCCTGGGAGAGCGCGGGATTGAACTGGCCGTTTTCCAGAAGGCCAATGATCATGGATGCGTCGCGAATTTTCTTCATGGCGGGGTTAGCTCCGGCAGAGGATGGCAAGGGAGAGGACCGCCAGCAGCGCGGGCAAAGCCCAGTGCATCAGCAAGGCGCTGATGCGGTCGGCGCGGTCGCGGGCGGCAATGAGGCTGTCGATGCGCGACCAGTCGGCCTCGATGCGCTCGATCGGATATCGGGGGAAGCGGCAGGTGCGCATCGGATCAGGCTCCGAGAACGAGAACGCCGGTGAGGGCGAAGGCCAGCAGCCCCGCGACCACCAGAAGGGCGAAGCGCTGGATCTCAAGACTTTTGATCCGCAGGCGGGACAGGTCTCGCTCTGCGCTGCGCGGCCGGATGGCGTAGTCGCGGGGGTGCTGGTGCATGGCGCCGGCCTCCGATCAGGCTGCGCGGCGGACGGCGGCGGCGTTTGCTTCCTCGACCGCCTTCGGAACGAGGGTCGTCATCTCGGCGCCGGTCACGCCGCGGTTGCGCAGATAGGTCTCGTCGCAGTGGCCGTCCTGGCACTCGCGCATGATGGTGGCGATCTGGGAAACGCGTGTCTTCTGCTTCGGGGTGAGCATGTTGGTATGCATCGTCATTCTCCATTGTTGGGGTGAATGAGGCCGGGAAGGGTGGGCCGCCGCCTGGGAGGAGGAGACGCGGCGGCCCTGTTCGCGGCCTGAACGATGCAAAACGTAGGTCCAACCTACATTTATGTCAATCTGAAAATGTAGGCTAAACCTACCAAAAAATGATTCGACACGCAGAAAGTGTTGCGGCTAAATGAGAACGTAGTGAGAACAAACGGAAGGGAGAGTGCAAAAAATGGTTACGTATTTCGTAGTGCAATCTTTCCAGCGGGGGAAAAAGGGGATGCTGATTGCCGACCAGCCGAAGCAGGCAAGAGATCGCGCGCATTGTGAGTATCTGGCGGAGCGATTGGCGGCATCGGCGGCGAGTGTGGTCGCCTTCTCGCGGACGGGCGAGCCAGAAACTGGGGCGTGGGATGATGCCGTTGTGCTCGCCGTGCATGGCGAGCTGCCAGCAGAGTTGCTTGAGCTTGCCGGCTAGCGTGCGTCGTATTTGCCGACCACGCGGTGGCAGATAGGCCATTCCTGTCGGAATTCAGAGAACTCGCTCAGTGGATTATACTGCTGCAGATGCCATTCGCGATCGTTCCAGCCGTTAAGTTGCTTTACGATCGCCTCGACGTCGCCTCCATGTGGCGGCGTATGATAGAGGATCACATTTCGATTTCGAGCGGGCGGCAAGTTCGGGTTTACGAGCGCCATATCGCCAGGCCAGAACGCTGGAACCATTGATTCTCCGGCGATCAAAAGGCCGTAACCACCTCGAACGTTCTCCAGCTCGGCCGGCCGTTTGACGCTGTCTATTGGGTCAAACGTCACAATGACGTGGCCATCGCCTCCCATCGCAGCGGCGTAGATCGGCATCCTGCCCGTCCCGAGTAGTTGCTCTCCCGGCACAATTTGCACCGCCTGACCTTTAGTGCGCTTGCGCGACTTCTCCGGAAGGGTGGGCGCCACCCCTGTGCCGCTAAAGAGCCAGGTCTCTGAAATATTGAGCAGCTGGACCATCTGCGGAATGCGCTCTGTTGCTGGGCGCGTGATATCGCTCTCCCATTGAGAGATATTCACTCGATCTATGCCCAGCTCATCCGCTAGAGCCTGCTGGGTCATGCCCGCCGCCTTGCGAGCGTGTCTTATTCTGGAGCCGATGGTTTCCATAATGGTGTTGTAGCTAATACCTACCATTTTGCACCTTCGTAGGCTGTTGACATAAATTGTAGGTTCAGCCTACAATTTGCCTATGATTGAGATTGTTGCAAAAGCTGCCAAAGAGGCAGGGGGCGTAGTGTCGTTAGCGCGCGCTCTCGGGATTAAGCATGCGTCGCTATACTCTTGGCCGCGGGTCCCCGCAGAACGGGTGCTGGAGATCGAGCGGCTCACTGGGATTTCTCGGCACGAACTGCGCCCAGATGTATTTGGGCCAGCTCCGGAGGCCGCCGAATGAGTGCGGCCCTCTCGCACGTCTCATTTCTGCAAGGCGCAGTTCCCCTCTGGAACCCTCCTTCCAGCCGCCTTGCATCTTCGTGCCGGAGCTGGCGGGCGTTGCCTGCCGCTCCGGCACGTCTTTCCCTCCCTTTCCACTTCCGCGCGTTTCCTCGTTTCGCGCGTAAGCCGGTGCCCGGCGGGCGGCGGACCTCGATGCCTGCCGGGCGCTTCCGTTTTCTCTTTCGACTGGCATGCGGGCCTCCTTGATCTGATGGCCCGACCCTAAGCGCGCGGTGCGTGCGCTTCAGTGAATCCTTTCAACCAAATGTTTCCTTGCATTTTCGCGGGGTGTTTTCGTGCGCCTGATTTCCGAAGAAATGATCCTTTCGCTCAAGGGCGTGACCGATGCCTGCTACCGTCTGGGCGGCGGGGTGACCTCGTTTGCCCTGCTGACGCGCGTCGGCGTTTCCACGCTGGTCAAGTATGCCACGCTCGGCGAGCGCCGTGGCGACGGCAGCCACGAGCACGGCGCCACGCTGATCCCCGTCGATATCGCCGTCGAAGCGGATCTCCGCGCCGGCTCGCCGATCATCACTTCGGAGATGGCGCGGCACCTGGGCTTCCGGCTGGAGCCGCTGGAAGATCGCATCGCAATCGAGGCGCCGCTCGCCGAGGCGGACGTGCTCGCCATCATGGACAAGGCGACCGACGTCTGGCGCATGGCGCGCTCTGCGTTTGCCGATGGCCG
>NZ_OBQD01000012.1 GCF_900220975.1 Rhizobium subbaraonis
CTCTTCTGCCTTGTGTCTTTTCCCTGCCATTTCAATGTCCTTCCTCGGCTCAATAGCCATACTTCAAGAAGGATCACTTTTCAGGGGGCAGACCAACCTGCACCAGCACTGAATTGGCATTCATACGTACGACTTTCGCGTTTTCCCGCCTCAAAAAGTTCGGCGCACGCTAGTGGCGTGCCACGCCCGCGTCAACGGTCCAGGGCCGGGCAAACTCACGTGGGCGCGCTTTCTCAACGCTTTCCGCATGCATCAAGCGATGCACGCCTGCGGGCACCGTGGTTGTAAAGCAAGCCACTGCCGATCCGAGCCTCGCTGGCGCTTCGCACGAGAGGCATCGCGGCCGTTCGAACACCCCCTTACCCCGACGGAGGCATCATCGGCAACTTCGACTTTCGCGAACCGCGAATGCGCGGCACCATCGCACCTCTCCCGGCAGGCTACTCGGGATAGGCCTCGACGCCATCCGGCGCCGGCCTTTTGAAGAGGATGAACACCAAGGGGTTTCCCGGCTCGGCCATCGCATCGCTGCGCTGGCCCGTCACCTCCCCGGCGACATCGCTGACGTATTCCGCGACCACTTCGCCAAAGCCGTTGCGCTGAACGGCCACCGTCTGTCCGGCTTCGATCTTGTCGTTAAGCTTGACCAGATGCTCGACGAGACCGCCCGCGGTGGCAAGGATCGGGAACGCACTGTTGCCGACAAAGACGTTCACGTCCTTACCCGTGCGTCCCATCGGGCCGGAAACGATGCCATGATGCTTGAGCACGTTCATGGTGCCTTCCACGAACAGCGAGACCATCTCGAGATCCAGCACGCGGGCGGCGCCGATCTCCGGCGTGAAGGCGGGTATGCCCACATCCATGAAGGCGTTGTGGAGCACGCCTGGATAGACGTGGTTGTCGAAGATCTGGCCGACGGGATAGAGCTCCACCATCGCCTTCACCTCGGGGACATCCATGCCGCCAATGTTGAACGCGGTGACATCGAAGCCGGTTGTCCCGGTGTGGAAGTCGATTGCGAAGTCCGCGTTCGGCCGCAGCAGCCGGTTGAACAGGAGACCGGCGTGTCGGCTGGGGGCCGTGGCGCCGTTCTCGTTTCCGGGCCACTCCCGGTTCATATCGATCAGATCGATGCCTCTGCCCTGATTGGGCCATCTGCGCTGCATGCCTTCCACCGCGGGGCGGGACACGTCCGTGACCGCCATAACCGTGCCCGACATCTGCGCCGGATCGAGCTGGTTCATCACGGTCTGAACCGTGTGTATGGAACTCATTTCGTCGCCATGCACACCACTGACCAGAACGGCGCGCCTGCCCGGCCTCGCTCCCCGGGCGACCGTCACAGAGACATGCCAATGCTGTCCGGATGGCATCGCGACGCCCTGGAAGTACAAATAGTGCCTCTGCCCCGGCTCCAGGTCGTTGACGTCGAGCGTGCTGACAACCTTCTTTCCGTCGACCACATCGCCCGTGTAGATCGTCCCCCGCGAACTTTCTGATACCGCATCACCAGAGGAGGTGGCCGTCTCCTTCGCATAGGTTGCGCCTGCGCTTCCGGCGATAACCGCCGACGCTCCTGCCGAGGCAAGGGAGGCCAGCATGAACTTGCGGCGATCAAGGCCTTCTTTGGGTTTGTGCGACACGGCGTCCGTCCTTTGTCATCTGCACGAGGGGCAATGTTCGAAAAGTGACACGTGCATCAGTAGCGAGAAACCCGCGTGGTCGCAAACGAGGCGTGTGCTTCGGAAACGCGCAGGGGTGCACAGGTAAGAGACGCGATATCCAGACAGGAGGGAGCGATTTGCGGTCGGCCCATCGTTCAGTCCGGCGCCAACAGGGACCCAATCATTCCATTCCGCCGCCTCATCGCCCTCCCATGTCTGGGAAGGTCTATTCGTGACGCTCACCCAAATTGGGGACGACACGGGACCTGCAACCTGCAAGGCAGGCATGTCAGTCAAAATCAGAAATGAAAGGTGAGGCATGCGTGCGGTTTCAATCGTACTCTCATTCGTGATGGTTCTTTCCGGTGCCGCGCTGGCGGCCGCGGGCGAATTGGACGGGACCTGGACGGGAGCGACACCGGGAGGGTCATCGATCAAGGTCGTCGTCGCCAATAATCAAGCCAAATCCTACTACTTCAAAGGCAAATCCCAGGGCGGGATCGGTGGGAAAGTCTCCGGCGGCAAGGCGGCCTTCGGCTTGCGCACCAACAAAAGCGCGAAAGTCGTATTGCAGGGTCAGAAAGGCAACAAACTGGTATTCGTCTACACAGACAACACCGGCCCCGACGCGCTCAAAGTCACCCTGACGAAGAACTGAGAGAGCGGCGAACTCGACGCCGATGCGTCATCGGTAAGGCGGCAGGCCAGTTATTCGCTGGCGACATTCCGAAACGACGAGAAGCGCGCGACGAATTCGGCCTGGCGCGAGATGCCCGTCTTTGCAAGAATGCTCTTGGTCTGCGTGCGAACGGTCTCCTGCGATATGCGGTAAAGCAACGCAATCTGGGCTGCGGAACGGCCCGCGACCAGATTTTCGGCGACGCGCGCTTCCGCCGGGGTGAAATCATAAAGCCTCTGCACCAGCAACCGGAACGGCAGGCCCGGCTGCGTCAGCGGCACGATCGCCACGATGAAGGCAACGCCGCTGAAGACGTCGCGGCCCTGCCCGCGCAGCGGCGTCAGATGCAGCACGAACGGCGCCTCGTCCCCGGTGCCACGGACGCCGATCGACATCGGCGCCCCGTTGTGAAGATCCGCTTCGCCCAGGGCCCGACGAAGAAGCCTGTTCGCCGCTTCGTCAGCCACGCGAATCTGATCAAGCGCTCCGGCGCCGATCTGGGATTGCAGGCGCGAAAACGGCTCGTTCATCAATCGGACCCGGCCACGCGCATCGATCGCGGCGGCCGGAATGCCGACCGTCTGCAGCCCCTGCAGCGATCCGGTGACGGCCTGCGCCTGGAACTTGCTCGCCAGCAGAACCGCACGAGATATGTGCGGTCGCAAGGTATCCAGGAAAGCTATCGCATCCCGGTCGAATGCGCCCTGAGCATGGCGCCTGTCGATCGAGAAGATCGCAATGTCGTCGCCGGCCCCCATGATATGGGTAGCCGCGGTCCACCCCAGGCCGCGCGGGCGGAGAAACTCGGTATAGATGGGATGGTGGGCGATTTCCTCTGGACTGGCGAAGTCTTCGTCTGAAACGAACCCCATCTCCGCCATGGCGACGACGCGCTGCGCGCGAATGTTGATCGCGCTCCAATGGCCCTTCAACAGAGCGTCCAGATGCTCGACGCAATTCTCCGACGCGGCTACGGCGGAGTGGTTCGGCCCCACCGTGAACAGCGATCCGCCAAAAGAGCCCGTTGCCGCGGCCACTTTCTCGATCACGCCGGGCCAGAGGCTCGGCAAAACGGCCGCCTCATAGATCGAATCGACAAGGGATGAAGGATGTTCCATATCCGCCATGTATATCGCGCAATAAATAGTTGAGCAGCGACGCCGATACAATCACATCAACGTTTAGACTTCATGAAGATCTTGCACAGTGAGCGGCGTACCGCTTCTCAACCTGCCTGCCGTACCCTGTCATACCAAGTCCGGCCCGGTTCACCCCGAGCTGATAGCAAGGATGCAGCGGAGAGCGTCTCGTTCAGGCTGGCCATCGACTTATCGATCGAAACCGGAGGCGGCCTGTTTGACGAGCGACGGCCTTCCCCTCACCCCGCACGGAAATGCTTGGACAACTTCAGCCCCTGTGCCTGGTAGTTGGAGCCGAGCCCGGCGCCATAGAGGCTCTCGGGGAGTTCCAGCATGCGCTCGTAGACGAGGCGGCCGACGATCTGTGCGTGATCCAGGATGAAGGGCACTTCATGGCTGCGCACTTCCAGGACCGCCCGGCTGCCGGAGCCGCCGGCGGCCGCGTGGCCGAAGCCGGGGTCGAAGAAGCCGGCATAATGGACGCGGAATTCGCCCACCAGCGGATCGAACGGCGTCATCTCGGCGGCATAGAGCGGGGGCACGTGGACGGCCTCGCGGGAGACGAGGATATAGAACTCGTCGGGGTCGAGGATGAGTTCGTTGCGACCGCGGCTGAAGAGCGGCTCCCAGAAATCGAAGACGTCGTGCTGGTTCTTCTTGTCTACGTCGACGACGGCCGTGTGATGCTTGCCGCGATAGCCGATCAGCCCGTCGGGACCGGTTCCCTGCAGGTCGATCGACAGCGCGATCCCGCCGCCGGAGACGTTCGGCGTCTCGCTTGCCACCAGCGTGTCGCTCTTGTGCAAGGCCAGAAGCTCGGCATCGGAAAGCAGCGCGTTGCCGCGGCGGAAGCGGATCTGCGACAGGCGCGAGCCGCGTCGGACGACGATCGGGAAGGTTCGCGGCGAGATTTCCAGATACAGCGGGCCGCTGTAGCCGGCCGGGACTTTGTCGAATTCCTGGGCGCGGTCGGTAATGACGCGTGTGAAGATGTCGAGGCGGCCGGTCGAGCTCTTCGGATTGGTGGAGGCCGAAAGCTCCGCGGGCAGGTCGAGGCTTTCCATCAAGGGCACGATGTAGACGCATCCCGTCTCCAGCACGGCACCTTCGGAGAGGTCGATGACATGCAGCTTCAGACGGTCGAGCTTGTCGGAGACGAGATGCGCGGGTCCGGGCAGAAAACTTGCGCGCACGCGAAACGCTTTCGAGCCGAGCCTGAGATCGAGGCTAGCGGGCTGGATCTGATCCTGGTCGAGCTTCGCCTCGCTTGCCAGTCTCCCGCCCTCGAACAGTTCGGCGATGGCGCGGTCCGCCAGAATTCCCGTTGCGTTTGCCATGACCCTATCCTTAAAACTGGCAGACAAAACCAAATGCAGGCAATTGACGCAAGCGCCTCCAGGCAGTATGGACCGGATATCCCGTGGTGATTTGGCCGGTCGGCTTGCAGCCACGTTAAATAAGTAGCTAAAAAGGCCGGGTGCAGAACCGGCCCGTATTGCGGCCGGTTTTTTTGTTTGGAAAGCGATGATCCCATGAGCAAGTCCTGGCGCCCGGCAACCCAACTCGTCCACGGTGGCACTACCCGTTCGCAGCACGCTGAAACCTCCGAAGCGATCTTCCTGACGCAGGGATTCGTCTACGAGAGTTCGGAAGCCGCCGAGGCACGCTTCAAGGGCGAGACGGACGGCTTTATCTACGCCCGCTACGGCAGCCCGACAAACGACATGTTCGAACGCCGCATGTGCCTGCTGGAAGGTGCCGAGGAGGGCCGGGCGATGGCGTCGGGCATGGCCGCTGTCGCCGCCGCAATCCTCTGCCAGGTGAAGGCCGGCGACCATATCGTCGCCGCGCGCGCCCTGTTCGGCTCCTGCCGCTATATCGTCGAGACGCTGGCGCCGAAATACGGCGTGGAATGCACGCTGGTGGACGGACGGGACCTGGCGAACTGGGAAAAGGCAATCCAAAAGAATACCAAGGTCTTCTTCCTCGAAAGCCCGACCAATCCGACGCTCGAAGTGGTCGACATCGCCGGCGTCGCCAGGCTTGCCAACCAGATCGGCGCCAAGGTCGTGGTGGACAATGTCTTCGCCACGCCGATGTTCCAGAAGCCGCTGGAGCTCGGTGCGCACGTCGTCGTCTACTCCGCCACCAAACACATCGATGGCCAGGGCCGCTGCCTCGGCGGCATCGTGCTTTCGGACAAGCAGTGGATCGAGGAGAGCCTGCAGGACTACTTCCGCCACACCGGTCCGGCGATGTCTCCGTTCAACGCGTGGACGCTCCTGAAGGGCATCGAGACGTTGCCGCTGCGTGTCAGGCAGCAGACCGAGAACGCCGCGCGCGTGGCCGATTTCCTCGCCAGCCACCCCAAGGTGGAGCGCGTCATCTATCCAGGCCGCAAGGACCATCCGCAGGCCGATATCGTGGCCAAGCAGATGTCTGGCGGTTCGACCCTCGTCTGCCTCCACCTGAAGGGCGGCAAGGAAGCGGCCTTCACCTTCCAGAATTCGCTGGAGATCGTGGAAATCTCCAACAACCTCGGCGATGCAAAGAGCCTGATCACGCATCCTGGAACCACGACGCACAAGAACCTGACCGACGAGGCCCGTGCGGAACTCGGCATCTCGCCGGGCACGATCCGCTTCTCTGCCGGCATCGAGGACGGCGACGACCTGCTGGCCGACTTCGCCCAGGCCCTCGACAAGGTGAAGGCGTAAGCGCTCGCATGTCTGGTCGCGCATTGCTGCGGCAGTGCGCGACGATCTTTGTGCCGGACGCTGCCGGCAACGTTATTTCAGTAAATTAACTTGATCCAGCCGCGTCAGACGTGGCAACGAATAAGCGGGCGCGCATGTACGGCTTGCACATCGGCCCGGTGGCGGCCGCCTGCAAGGGCGCCGCGCCATAACAATAACGCGTTCGAGCCAAGGCGTTGAAATGTACAGAGCCCTGACCCGCGACATCGAGGTAACGGTGGAGCCTTACTTTCTGGAGGAGCAATCCGATCCGGACGACAGCCGCTATGTGTGGGGCTACAGGGTGGTCATTGCCAACCATTCCGACGTGACCGTCAAGCTCGTGACGCGCTACTGGCACATCACGGACCAAAACGGCATCGTCGACGAGGTCAGCGGACCGGGGGTTGTCGGAGAGCAGCCCGTCCTCGAACCGGGCGACACGTACGAATATTCGTCCGGATGCCCGCTGGACACGCCCTCCGGCGTGATGTTCGGGCACTACCAGATGGAAACACCGTCCGGCGAAGCGTTCAACGTGGCCATTCCGGCCTTCTCCCTCGACACGCCCGGCCAGGCGAGAACGCTGAACTGAAATCGCCCGCCGGAGGCGGGCGACAGGGTCATCGACGTGGCGCGCGCCGTTAGGCCGGCGACACTTCCGCAACATCGAAACGATAGGTCGTCGAGCAGAACTCGCACGTCGCCTCGATATGCCCGTCGGTCGCGGTGTGCTCTATCTCGTCTGCGGAAAGCCCCGATATGACGGCCTTCAGCTTGTCACGCGAGCACGAGCAGCGGTCGAGGACCTTCTGCGGGGGATAGACGCGCACGCCCTGCTCGTGGAACAGCCGGAACAGCAGGCGCTCGGTGCCGACGTTGGGATCGGTCAGCTCGTCCGTGTCGATCGTCTCGACCAGGGTGCGGGCTTCCATCCACTTGTCGTCTTCGGCGATCTTGTGTCCGGCCTCATCACCATCGCCACCCGGCAGATCCGCCTGCCGCATCCGATCGGGCGCTTCCGGCAGGAACTGGGCGACCACGCCGCCGGCACGCCAGCGATGGCGCCTCTTGCCGTCACCGTCGCGATCGTAGAGCTCGGCAACGCCCAGGCGGACGCGCGTCGGTATCTGCTCCGACTGACGGAAGTAGACGCCGGCAATCTCCTCCAGCGTATGGCCGTCGAGCGCCACGATGCCCTGGTAGCGCTGGGTATGGGCGCCCTGGTCGATCGTGAACGCAAGCACGCCCTTGCCGAGAAGCTCGTGCGGTGCGCCTCTGCCATCGGCGATCGCCTGCTCCAGGGCCTCGGCGTCATAACGGGCATAGGCGCGAACGTTCTCGGGGCTGGAGAAATCGGCGACCAGAAGATCGACCGGACCATCGCCCTTCGTCTGGAGGATCAGCTTGCCCTCGAACTTCAGCGACGTGCCGAGCAGGACGGTCAGCACGATCGCCTCGGCCAGCAGGCGCGCCACCGCTTCGGGGTAATCGTGCCGTTCCAGAATGGTGTCGAGCATCGGGCCGAGCTGGACCGCGCGGCCGCGCACGTCGAGGCCTTCGACCTGAAACGGCACGACGTGATCGTCGCCGGCAAAATCGAGTTCGCCGAGTGTGGGGACTGGCTGAGCCATCATTCGCTCCTTCGACGCCATAGACCGGCCCGGGCGGGATGCTTTTCACATCTGCCAGGGACGGGTGCGTTCATCAGTGATTCTGCGCCATGACCGCCGCGATGTTTTCACATCCGGCGGCGCGATGCCAGCAAGGCACCGCGGCGACATCGGGTTGCGCCATACATTGTGGCCGCGCCGGCGCATTTCAATAGCGCCGGGACGCCTCAGATCGCGTTCAGGCACCAGGCCAGGATCGACTTCTGCGCATGCAGCCGGTTTTCGGCTTCGTCGAACACCACCGACTGGGGTCCGTCGATCACCTCGTCCGTCACCTCTTCGCCGCGATGGGCGGGCAGGCAATGCATGAAGAGCGCATCCTTGTCGGCCTTGCTCATCAACGTCTCGTTGACCTGGTAGGGCTGGAAGACGTTGTGGCCGCGGGCGCGGTGCTCCTGGTTCATCGACACCCAGCAATCGGTGACGACGCAGTCGGCGCCGGCGACCGCCTGGTCGGCATCGTGGCAGAGCCTGATGTCACCGCCATTGTTGCGCGCCCAGTTGAGGATCTTGTCTTCCGGCTCCGAGCCGAGCGGTACCGCCATGTTCATGCGGTAGCCGAACCGGGCGGCGCCTTCGACGAAGGAGTGAAGCACGTTGTTGCCGTCGCCCGTCCAAGCAATGGTGCGGCCCTTGACCGGCCCGCGATGCTCCTCGAACGTCATGATGTCGGCCATGATCTGGCAGGGATGGGTCAGATCCGTCAGGGCGTTGATGACCGGAACGGTGGCGTGCTCGGCCATTTCCAGCAGGCGGGCATGGTCGGTCGTACGGATCATGATCGCATCGACATAGCGCGACAGCACCTTGGCGGTGTCACCGATCGTCTCGGCACGACCGAGCTGCATCTCGGTGCCCGACAGAAACAGCGTGTCGCCACCCAGCTGGCGCATGCCGACATCGAAGGAAACGCGGGTCCGTGTCGAGGGCTTCTCGAAGATCATCGCCAGCATCTTGCCGGCCAGCGGCTTGTCCGCCGTTCCCGCCTTCGTCGCAACCTTGCGGGTCTTGGCGTCGTCCATGATCACGCGAAGGTTCTCGGCCGTCATGGCGGAGAGATCGAGGAAATGTCTGGTGCCTGCCATTCTATGTCAGTCCTGCTGTTCTGCCCCGGGTCTCGACCTCAGGCGCTCTTCTTCTCTGCGCTCAATTTTTCCGCCGCCCGCTCGATGCGTGCAAGCCCCTCGCGCGCTTCTTCTGCGGAAATCACCAGAGGCGGCAGCAGCCGCAGCACGTTTTCGCCGGCCGGCACGAGGAGCATATGCTCGGCACGCACCGCCTTCAAAAGGTCCGCCGACGGAACCTTGGCCTTGATGCCGAGCATGAGGCCCTCGCCGCGAATATCCTCGATGACATCGGGAAAGCGATCCTTCAACGAGGCCAGCCCCTGGCGCAGCACCAGAGCCACGTCGCGCACGTGTTCAAGGAAGCCCTCGGAGAGAACCACGTCCAGAACGGCATTGCCGACAGCCATGGCGAGCGGATTGCCGCCATAGGTGGAACCGTGCGTGCCGGCGACCATGCCCGAGGCGGCCTCGGCCGTCGCGAGGCAGGCGCCGAGCGGGAAGCCGCCGCCGATACCCTTCGCCACGGCCATGATATCCGGCGCCACGCCGGCCCACTCGTAGGCGAACAGCTTGCCCGTGCGCCCGACGCCGGTCTGAACCTCGTCGAAAATCAGCAGCAGGCCGTATTCGTCGCAAAGCGCGCGCAGCTCCTTCAGGAACTCGCTCGGCACCACGCGGATGCCGCCCTCGCCCTGCACCGGCTCGATCAGGATGGCTGCCGTTTCTTCCGTGATCGCCTCGCGGACGGCACCGATGTCACCGAAGGGAACCTGATAGAAGCCGGGCGCCTTGGGCCCGAAGCCCTCCAGATACTTTTCCTGTCCGCCGGCAGCGATCGTCGCCAGTGTGCGGCCATGGAAGGCGCCCTCGAACGTGATGACGTGGAACTTGCCGGGATAGCCCTTGGCGAACTGGTAGCGACGCGCCGTCTTGATCGCACATTCCAGCGCCTCCGCTCCGGAATTGGTGAAGAAGACCTTGTCGGCGAAGGTCGCTTCGGTCAGCCGCCTGCCGAGCCGTTCCTGGCCCGGCACCTCATAGAGGTTCGACAGGTGCCAGACCTTGTCGGCCTGCGCCTTGAGGCTTTCGACGAGGTGCGGATGCGCATGGCCCAGCGAGTTGACGGCGACACCGGCGGCGAAATCGAGATAGCGCGACCCGTCCTCTGCGATCAGCCAGGCGCCTTCGCCGCGCTCGAAGCGCAGCGGCGCACGCATATAGGTGTCGTAGAGCGGCGTGGCATCAGCCATGGCGCGTATCTCCTTCGCAGCGGATGCGGAAATCAGGGTCCCGGGGTCGCCCGGGAAAATCGAAAATGCCGCCTTACGGCGGCGGCGGCACTATCGGCATTTCAGGGGGCGATGTCAACAAAAGTCGCCGCACTCAATCCGCCTCAATATGCCGCTACGTGAGGATTCACGACACTGATGGAACTGTCGCAAGTGAGTCACACCCGACGAGCAAGTTGGGGAAAACTGGAAAATCGATTCGGGCGGATTCCGGCGACTCTTGTCACAGAGTCCCCCTGTCAGTAGGTTAAAAGCCAATTACTAGACTGCATGCGGCGGAACTAGTCACCAACAGTATCAAGGCGTTTCGTGCTCCGGAACCATTCGGGGCAGCGAGAATGGATTCTCGGTAGCGAAGCCCGGAACGGAGGCGATTGAGATGAACTGGACAGACGAGCGGGTCGAGAAGCTCAAGAAGCTCTGGTCCGAAGGACTGAGTGCCAGCCAGATCGCAGCACAGCTCGGCGGGGTCAGCCGCAATGCCGTCATCGGCAAGGTCCACCGCCTTGCCCTGCCCGGCCGCGCAAAGGCCGGCGGCGCTCCGACGGCGGCAAGGCCGAAGCGGCCGGCAGCCCCTGCCCGTCCGGCGACCTTCACCGCCCGCGTTGCCACCCGCACGGTGGCCCGTCCGGCTGGCGCAACCGTCCTCAAGGAAGAGGTTGCCTTCGAGTACGACGAAGAGCCCGTGACCCGCGTCGTTTCCAACGTCGTCGTGCCGATGTCTCGCAATCTCGAGCTGACCCAGCTGACCGAGCGTACCTGCAAATGGCCGAACGGCGATCCGCTGAAGGACGATTTCCACTTCTGCGGCAACGAGTCTCCGGACAACTCGCCCTACTGCGCCTATCACCAGCGGCTGGCCTACCAGCCGTCTGCCGAGCGCCGCCGGATGCGCTGAGCGGTACGCCCGCTCAAAAGCGAGCAAGCCGACAACGAAAAACGGGCCTCTTGAGGCCCGTTTTTCGTTTGTGTTCTTTGACGCTGATCGCTCTATGCCGGCGTCAGGTCTCCAGCGAATATCCCGCACCACGCACCGTGCGGATCACGTCGTGCATGTTGGAGAAGTTGAGCGCCTTGCGCAGGCGGCCGACATGGACGTCGACGGTGCGCTCGTCGACATAGATGTCGTGACCCCAGACGCCATCGAGCAGCTGCGAGCGCGAGAACACCCGTCCCGGAGCGGACATAAGGAACTCCAGCAGGCGGAACTCGGTCGGGCCGAGGCGGACTTCGCGCGATCGGCGGTGAACGCGGTGCGTCTCACGGTCGAGCTCGATGTCGCCGCACTTCAGCAGCGTCGAGACGACCTCGGGGCGGGCGCGGCGCAGCATCGCCTTTACCCGCGCCATCAATTCCGGCGTGGAGAACGGCTTGACCACATAATCGTCTGCACCGGTCGCCAGGCCGCGCACCCGCTCGCTCTCTTCCCCGCGCGCCGTCAGCATGATGATCGGCAGCCGCTCGGTTTCGGAGCGCTGGCGCAGCCGCCGGCACAGCTCGATGCCGGACACGCCGGGCAACATCCAGTCGAGGATCAGAAGATCCGGCTGCCGCTCCTGAAGCCTGATCTCGGCTTCGTCACCGCGCAGGATTGTGTCCACCTCGAAGCCTTCGGCCTCGAGGTTGTAGCGCAGGAGAACGCTCAGCGCCTCCTCGTCTTCGACCACGGTAATCTTGGGAACCATTCCTTGCCAACTCCTGGGGTCTGGTTTTCGCTCCGGCCGGAGGCCGGCTACTCCTGCACTGCGCCCACGGAGGTGGTGTTGTCGTCCTTCGGACGTTCACCTTCCGGCTGCGCGCCGGTCGCCATGTAGAAGATCGTCTCGGCGATGTTGGTCGCATGGTCGCCGATGCGCTCGATGTTTTTGGCGCAGAAAAGAAGATGCGTGCAGGGGGTGATGTTGCGCGGATCCTCCATCATGTAGGTCAGGAGCTCGCGGAACAGCGAGGTGTAGATCGCGTCGATCTCGTCGTCGCGCTCGCGGATTTCTTTCGCCTTCTCGATATTGCGCGAGGCGTAGACGTCGAGCACTTCCTTCAGCTGCATCAGCGCCAGTTCGGCCAGATGCTCGAGGCCGCGGGCGAGCTTGCGCGGCATGCCCGAGCTCTGGACGGCGATCACGCGCTTGGCGGTGTTCTTGCCGAGGTCGCCAACGCGCTCCAGTTCCGCGGCAATGCGGATCGCGCCCATGATCTCGCGCAGGTCGGCGGCCATCGGCTGGCGCTTGGCAATGGTGATGATCGCCTTTTCATTGATCTGACGCTCGGCATTGTCGAGGACGACGTCCTCGGAAATGACCTTCTGGGCCAGCGCCGCATCGGTATCGACAAGCGCGCGCACGCTGTCGCCGACCATCTGCTCGGCAGTACCCCCCATCTCCGAGATGCGGCGGGCGAGATACTTCAGTTCTTCGTCGTAGATCGAAACGATATGGGTCGATGACATGTCTCTGTTTCCTCAACTGGCGCAGATGCGCCGGGCCGCGCTGCTGACGACATCATGCGTCAGCCAAAGCGGCCCATGATGTAGTCCTGGGTGCGCTGGTCGTCGGGATTGGTGAACATCTTGTCGGTGTCGTTCTCCTCGACGAGATTGCCGAGGTGGAACATGGCGGTGCGCTGCGAAACGCGCGCGGCCTGCTGCATCGAGTGCGTGACAATGACGATCGTGAAGTTCGCGCGCAGTTCGTGGATCAGTTCCTCGACCTTGGCGGTCGCAATCGGGTCGAGCGCCGAGCAGGGCTCGTCCATCAGGATCACCTCCGGGCTGACGGCGACGGCCCGCGCGATGCACAGGCGCTGCTGCTGGCCGCCGGAGAGGCCGGTCCCGGATTCATGCAGGCGATCCTTCACCTCGTTCCAGAGGCCAGCCCTCTGCAGGCTCTGCTCCACAACCTGGTCCAGCTCGGCCTTCGTCCTGGCTAGTCCATGAATGCGCGGGCCATAGGAGACGTTCTCGTAGATCGACTTCGGGAACGGGTTTGGCTTCTGGAAGACCATGCCGACGCGAGCGCGCAGTTCCACCACATCGATCGCCGGGTCGTAGATATCGCCGCCATCAAGCGTGATCAGGCCGGTGACGCGGCAACCGTCGATCGTATCGTTCATGCGATTGAGCGTGCGCAGGAAGGTGGACTTGCCGCAGCCGGACGGGCCGATCAGCGCGGTCACGGTGTTCTCGCGGACATTGAGGTTCACGTCGTACAGGGCGCGCTTGTCGCCGTAGTAGACCGAAACGTCCTTGCCGACCATCTTCAGGGGAACGGTGTTCATCTTCTTTTCCAGCGCTTCCTCGGTCGCGGCTTCTGTCATGATGTTCATCTTCTAATACCCCACTACCAACGGCGTTCGAAACGACGCCGCAGCAGAATGGCGCCAAGGTTCATGATAATCAGGAATGCGAGCAGCACGATGATCGCACCCGAGGTCCGTTCAACGAAGGCACGCTCCGCCTCGTTTGCCCACATGTAGATCTGCACCGGCAGCGCAGTCGAGGGATCGAGCGGCGTGGCGGGCACGTTGGCGACGAAGGCGACCATGCCGATCAGAAGCAGTGGCGCGGTCTCGCCGAGCGCATGCGCCAGGCCGATGATCGTGCCGGTCAGGATGCCCGGCATCGCGAGCGGCAGTACGTGATGGAAGATCGTCTGCATGCGCGACGCACCCAGTCCGAGTGCGGCCGAACGGATCGACGGCGGGACGGCCCGGAGCGCTGCGCGCGTGGCGATGATGATGGTCGGTAGCGTCATCAGGGTCAGCACCAGGCCGCCGACGAGCGGCGCCGACCGGGGTAGACCGGCGAAGTTGATGAACACCGCAAGGCCCAGCAGACCGTAGACGATCGAGGGAACGGCGGCGAGGTTGTTGATGTTCACCTCGATCAGGTCCGTCAGCCGGTTTTTCGGTGCGAACTCCTCCAGATAGATCGAGGCGGCGACCCCGATCGGAAGCGACAGCACCAGCACGATCCCCATCAGGTAGAGCGACCCCACCAGCGCCACGCCGAGACCGGCAGCTTCCGGGCGGCTGGAATTGCCGTTGACGAACAGGCCCGTGTTGAAGCCCTTGGAGAGCACGCCTTCTTCGGCGAGCGTGTTCACCCAGCCGAGCTGCTGATCGGAGACCTTGCGGCTGCCTTCATCGACGGTCAGGTCGAACTGGCCCTTAAAGGCGCTGTCGATGTTGGCACTGGCGAGCACCGTCACGGGCACCGTCTTGCCGATGATCGACGGGTCGGAGACCACCATGTCGCGCAGCGTGACGCGGGCACTATCGGAAAAGAGGCCGGAAACCTGGCGGAGCGCCGGGCGGTCGCTGGAGGCGATGCCGAGCTTCTCGGCGAGAGCGTCCCGGACGAGCAGCGGATAGTTGGCCGTCTGCAAGACCTTCGGATCACTCTCGCGCTTGTTGCCGGGGTCGATCAACTGTTCGGAGAACGTGATCGGAAGGGTGATCTCGGTCTGCAGGAACGCGGTGTAGCCCTTGCTGACGACGGTCCAGAGCAGGATGAACAGGAACACGAGACCGAAGGCGATGGCAGCGAGGCCGTAGAAGCGAAACCGGCGTTCGGCGGCGTAGCGACGACGGATGCCGATGTCGCGGCGCGGGGGTGCGGCCGATACCACCTTGCCGGAAGCCTGAGAAACGATGTCGGTCATTCGTACTGCTCCCGGTACTTGCGAACGATGTAGAGCGCGTAGATGTTCAGCGCGAGCGTGATGCAGAAGAGGGTAATGCCGAGCGCAAAGGCCACCAGCGTCTGCGGCGAGGTGAATTCAAGGTCGCCGGTCAGCTGGTTGACGATCTTGACGGTCACGGTCGTCATCGGTTCGAACGGGTTGATCTGCATGCGGGCGGCCACGCCGGCGGCGAGAACCACGATCATGGTTTCGCCGATGGCGCGCGAGGCGGTCATCAGCAGTGCGCCGACGATGCCCGGCAGGGCGGCCGGCAGGATGACCCGCTTGATCGTCTCGGAGCGCGTGGCGCCGAGACCGAGCGATCCGTCGCGCAGGGCGCGCGGCACGGCCGTAATGATGTCATCCGACAGCGACGAAACGTACGGGATCAGCATGATGCCCATGACGATACCGGCCGTGATGACGCTCTGCGCCTGAATGAAGTTGGCGTAGTTACCGGTCGCCAGCCCGTTGAGCTGGGCGGAGAGGTCGCGCAGGAACGGGCCAACCGTGACGAGTGCGAAGAAGCCGTAGACGATCGTCGGAATGCCGGCCAGGACTTCCAGCAGCGGCTTTGCCAGCGAGCGCATGCGCGGGGTCGCGTATTCGGCCATGTAGATGGCGGCGAACAGCCCCACCGGAACCGCGACCAGCATGGCGACGAAACCGATGTAGAGCGTGCCGGCAAGAAGCGGGATGAGGCCGAACTGCCCGCTCGAGGTCGCACCGGCACCCGCAAAGCGCGGATCCCAGACGGTACCGAAGAAGAATTCGTGCGCCGGCACCATGGTGAAGAAGTGCAGTGCCTCGGTAGCCATCGAAGCAACGATGCCGATCGTCGTTAGGATGGCGATCGACGAGGCCAGCAGCAGCGCCCAGAGGATGACGCGCTCGACCTTGTTGCGGGCGCGGAAGCGCGGCGCAACGGAGCGCAGCGAGAAGAAGGCGCCGGCGAGCGACAGGCCGATGGCAACGGCCGCAAGCGCCAGCCGGCTCGTCCGGGTCATGCCGTTCAATGTCGCCGCCGATTCCAGCATGTAGGGCCGCGCCTCGGCGGCGACCGCGACACCCTTGGTGGCGAACACCGCCTGCAAGGTGGAAGGATCCTGCTGGATCGCGCGAAGCTCTTCCTCCGTCAGCTTCGGCAGACCCCGGGCAATCGTGGCGACCATCCCGAAGGCGAGGCTCTGCTGTGCGGGCGACTGAGCCTTGACCTCATCCGGGAAGGTATCGCGGACCGAAGAATTGACGATGAACGGGCTGATCGCCAGCCAGGCGGCAACGACGATCAGGGGCGGCAGGAATGCCGCAAGCGCCACGTAGGCGCCGTAATAGTTGGGTCGAGAGTGAAGCGCGGAAGACTTCCCCCCCGCCACGGCGTTTGCCCGCATGCGACCGAGAGTGTAGGCCACGGCGGCAATTGCAAGGAGAATGCCGATTAGAAGCGTCGTGCTCATGCGTTTTTCCCAGCCGCCTCATGCGGATACGGTGCGGTAACGAGAACCGGCGCAGACAGGTCTGCGCCGGTTTCCGTTTCTTTACATGCTCTTGCCGGCTTCGACGGCGGCGCGGATTTCTTCGCGCTCGGCGTCCGGAGCAGCGACGAGGCCGTATTCAGCCAGCGGGCTGTCCGGGCCGATCATCTGGTCGGATACGAAGAACTCGACGAATTCCTTCAGGCCCGGGACCACGCCGAGATGCGCCTTCTTGACGTAGAAGAACAGCGGACGGGAAACCGGATATTCACCCGAGGAAATGGTCTCTACCGACGGGGTGATGCCGCTGACGGTTGCAACCTTCAGCTTGTCGGCATTGTTTTCATAGAACGACAGGCCGAACACGCCGACGCCGGTCTTGTTGGCAGCGATGCGGGCGAGAGTTTCGGAATAGTCACCGTCGATGTCGACGGCCAGACCATCCTTACGGACGGCGACGCACTTGGCATGCTGTTCCTTTTCGTCGGAAACGGCGGCCTTGATGGCGTCTGCTGCGCCGGCGTCCTTGCAGCCCTGGGCAAGCATCTTCTCTTCGAAGACTTCGCGGGTGCCGTGCTTTTCGCCCGGGATGTAGGCGGCGATCGCGACATCCGGAAGAGCCGAATTCACTTCGGACCACTTCTTGTAGGGGTTAGCGACGAGCTTGCCGTCGACGACGACTTCGGCAGCGAGGGCCTTGTAGAGGTCGGCCGGAACGAAAGCGATGTCCGGGTTGCCGGCGTCAGTTGCGAAGACGATGCCGTCATAGCCGATCTTGACTTCCTGAACGTCGGTCACGCCGGCTGCCTTGCAGGCTTCCAGCTCGGAATCCTTGATCTGGCGCGATGCATTGGCGATGTCGATCGTGTCTTCGCCGACACCCTTGCAGAATTCCTTCAGACCGGCGCCCGTGCCGCCGGATTCTACGACCGGCGTCTTGAAGTCGCCGAAGGTCTCGCCGAAAGTTTCGGCAACGATCTTGGAGTAAGGCAGGACCGTGGAGGAGCCAGCGATCTGGACCTGGTCACGCGCAGCGGCAGCGCCTACGAAGGCAACCGAAGCGACCAGAGCGGCTACGGTGAGTTTAAGAGATTTCATCTGAAGTTCTCCCGTTATGGGCTTGTGTGGGTGCGGCGCCGGTCGTTCATGACCGACGTCGATCAGCGGCCCCTGTCTAGCGCCCGATCGTCATAGCTTTTATGTCACTTTGACGAAACATTTGTGACAGACTAATGCGTTGAAATAATTTATATATTTTTCCAGAGACGACGCCCCTGCCATCTTATGTGTCAAAACTTGACGGTAAAGACGGTTCCCTTGCCGAGTTCGGACTTCACGCTGAGGCGCGCACGGTGGCGTGTGAGGATGTGCTTGGCGATGGCAAGGCCCAGTCCGGTGCCTTTCTTGGAGCGGCTGGCCTCGACATTGACACGGTAGAACCGTTCGGTCAGGCGGGGCACATGTTCTGGCGGAATGCCGGGGCCGAAATCGGTGACGGAGACTTCAGGATGGCCGCCCTCGCCCGGCGCGAGCCGGACTTCGACGCGCCCGCCCTCCTGGCCATATTTGCAGGCATTCTCCATCAGGTTCTCGAACACCTCGATCAGTTCGTCGCGGTCGCCGGCAACCTCGACCTTGCCGTCCGGCAGATCGAGCACGATCTCAACGCCGAGCTCGGTGGCGAAAGGTTGCAGGCTGTCGCGAACGTGCCCCAGAAGCGGCGCCAGTTCCACCCTCTGGTCCGGGGGGACGTGCGACTTGATCTCGAGGCGCGACAGCGACAGCAGGTCGTCGACGAGGCGGCTCATCCGCGTCGCCTGTTCGTGCATGATGCCGAGAAAGCGCTGCTGCGCGGCCTGATCGTTCCGCGCCGGCCCCTGGATGGTCTCGATGAAACCTTTCAGCGAGGCGAGCGGCGTGCGCAGCTCATGGCTGGCATTGGCGACGAAATCCGAGCGCATCCGGTCGATCCGGCGCGCCTGCGAGACGTCGCGGAAGGTAATGAGGAAGTAGCGCGTGCCCCCAAGCCGCTGGCCGAGTGCCTGCATCGGCGCGACGCGAACGATATAGACCGTCTCGGACGGCAACCGGTCGGAATGCTCGATCTCCTTGGCCTGGCCGCTCGCGATCACGTCGCGCGCCATGTCGAGGATGCCCGGGGCGCGAATCCGCCCGGCGAGATCGGCATTGCGTGGAATAGGACCAAAAAGCAGGGTGGCGGCCCGGTTCTGCAGCCGGACAGTTTCGTCAGCCGTGACGATCAGCACCGGCATGTCGAGCGCATCGATGAGCGCGGCGATGGAATCGAGGGTTTCGGAGGCATCCGCTTCAGGCCGAATTGCCGCCGTTGCCGCGGCCGCTGGCGGACCCTCCAGCCTTTCCGTCCGGGCGAAGCCGGCAAGGACCAGGAGCGTGGCGGCAAAAGCGATCCAGCCGGCCGGAATACCGCCAAGCCACATCAGGAAGGCGGTGAAGACGACAGCCGCGAGCAGCACGCGCTCGTCCCAAAGCTGCGTCATGAGCCACCGGATTGTCGATCCGCGCTCTTCCACCACGATTTCCCTTCTCGCCTTCATCAGTCTGCTCCGCGATTTGCCAATGCAACACGAAGCGATAGCGCGATTTCATGACATGTTTTTCACGGTGCGCTTGAAATCGCAACGCGGTTATGGCCTCCTCCCCCTACCTCTGCCCGCAGGAGCCGAAACATGGTGACGTTTCCCGACATCAAACCAGTGGAAATCGAGATTGGCGGCAAGAAGCGATCCTTCGACATCGACGACCCCAAGCTGCCAAACTGGATCGACGACAAGAGCCTGTCGTCCGGCGGCTTCCCCTACGACAATAAAATGAACAAGGACGAGTACGCGGCGGAACTGGAAAAGCTGCAGATCGAACTGGTCAAAGTGCAGTACTGGCTGCAGGCAACGGGAAAGCGGATCATCTCCGTCTATGAGGGGCGCGACGCGGCCGGCAAGGGAGGGCTCATCTTCGTCACCCGCGCCTTTCTCAACCCGCGCTCTGCCCGTGTCGTCGCCCTCGCCAAACCGACGGAAGCCGAGCAAGGACAGTGGTATTATCAGCGCTACGTCGCCCAGTTTCCGACGGCCGGCGAGTTTGTCCTGTTCGACCGCTCCTGGTACAACCGCGCCGGCGTGGAACCGGTGATGGGTTTCTGCACACCGGAGCAATACGAAAAGTTTCTCATCGAGACGCCGGATTTCGAGCGGATGGTCATCACCGACCGGATCATCTTCTTCAAATTCTGGCTTGATATCGGCCGGGAGATGCAGATCAAACGCTTCCACGACCGCCGACACGATCCGCTGAAGACTTGGAAGCTCTCCCCGATGGACATTGCTGCGCTCAACAAGTGGGACGACTACACTGAAAAGCGCGACCGGATGCTGGAGGAGACACACCGGTCCTGGGCACCGTGGACCATCATACGCGCAAACGACAAGCGCAGCGCGCGGGTCAATGCCATCCGCTACATCCTTCACAGACTCGACTACGAGGGCAAGGACAAGAAAGCGATCGGCGAGATCGACGAGCGGATCATCGGTGCAGGGCCGAAATTCCTCAAGTGACCGTCAGCAAGACGCGGTAACGCGCCACCGCGGCGCGGCGACCTTCATTCGCCGGGCAGGATGCGGACGGCGTACAGGTTGACCCCCGCACCGCCGCCGGTAACGTCGCTGTTGACGAAGAGGCGGCCCGCCTCGCTCGGCGAAAGCGACCCCTCGAACTGGACCTGGAACAGAAGGTCGGTGCGTTCGGAGACGGTGAAGCGGTGGCGCTCGCAGTCGCCCATCGTGCCGAAATCGCACTCGACGGCGAGCTGGGCGGGCTTGCCGTTTTCCGCTTCCACAGTGAGCGCGACCGTCGAGGTCTTGCCGGCCATTGCCTGCAGCACCGCTGGCGACACGGCGATCGCGACAGATCCTTCGCGGTCAGGCGCAGACGAGACGACACGGATCGCGGGCCCCTCGTCGGTGCTTATGGCTTCGAAGCGTCCCTTCGCTCCGGCCGACAGCACGCTTGCATCCGAGGGGCTGAGAACCTCGCGCCATTCGGCGGAGAAGCTGTTATGGGTGTCGAGCGCCTCCTTGAGGGGATCGCTTGAGGAGAAGTCGTCGCCGGTCACCGTCTGCTTCGGATTGGCGACGCTGCCGTCGCGAGCCGATTGCGGCAAAAGCAGCCCGCTCGTCTGCACCCACCAGGCCGCCGTACCCACGGCGGCGATGAGCGTGGCGACCACCAGCAGGAGGGAGAACAGCCGCCCGCGGCGCTTCGGCGCCTTGGCCATGCGCGGCGATGCGGCAACCATGCCCTCCTCGCCTTCCAGCGACGCGCTGCGCGACCGCGCATCGGCCTTCGCCGACGTCCTGTGGGCCGGCCCGAAGCCCTCGGCGCGGTCGGGGCGGATATCGCCCAATTGCGGCTCCGCATCTTGTCCGCTCCGGCGGGGGGCGGCGGGCGACCGGCTTTCCGGCAGCACTTCGGGCTCGACCCGATCTGGGCCCGGTCCGTTGGCCGGCTTGCCGGCAGCGGCGACCGGACGGTCCGGCGCGGCAACGGTAACCTGCTCCGCCGGCGGCGCCTTTGCCGCCGCACGCTGCTCGGTTTCGATCTGGCGGATCGTCATTTCCAGGCGGTGGCGTTGGGCTGCTATCGTCTCGGGATCGTTGACCTCCTGCTTGCGCAGGCCGGCCTCCAGTGCATTGCGCGCCGACTGGTAGATCCGGGCGCGCGTTTCGGGATTGTTGCTTTCGGCGCGCGCCAAAGCATTTCTGATCGCTTGTTCCAGTCCGCTCACTCTGCCTCCTTGGGCTCCGCGCACGCCTGCATGCGGCGCGGGCAAACGAAGCCACGGCGTCCATGTCTCTGTCTGTTAAGAATTCGGTAAACGTTGACGCCGCGTTCCGCAAGTGTTGCGGTCATGTGCCGCCAGCGCTGCCGGGGATAACGCCGCATATGCCGGCATGGCATGGCCAACGTGCACGCGAAAGGACGGACGGCGGAGTGAGCGGGAAACCGGGCGACGCGGCGACAACCGGGCGGCTTTCCATCCGGAACGAATGTTGTTAGCTTACGTTTGCGTAAACGTCACTTAAGCCGGACCGAGACATGACCCTGCCCGCCATCCTACGAAACAACCTGCGCCTGCCCGTGGTCGCAGCACCGCTCTTCATCATTTCGCATCCGGCACTGACGCTCGCGCAGTGCAAGGCGGGCGTGGTCGGGGCCTTTCCGGCGCTGAACGCGCGACCGCAGTCGCAGCTCGACGAATGGCTAGCCGAGATCACCGAGACGCTGCGCGACCATGACGCCAGCCATCCCGACCGCCCGGCTGCACCGTTCGCCGTCAACCAGATCGTCCACAAGTCGAACCGCAGGCTCGAACAGGACCTGATGCTGTGCGTGAAATACAAGGTGCCGATCGTTATTTCCTCGCTTGGTGCCGTGCCTGAGGTCAACGACGCGATCCATTCCTACGGCGGCATCGTGCTGCACGACGTCATCAACAACCGCCACGCCAACTCGGCAATCCGCAAGGGGGCCGACGGGCTCATCGCGGTGGCAGCGGGCGCGGGCGGGCATGCAGGCACGCTTTCGCCATTCGCCATCGTGCAGGAAATCCGCGAATGGTTCGAGGGTCCTCTGCTTCTCTCCGGCGCGATCGCGACCGGCGGCGCAATCCTTGCCGCGCAGGCGATGGGCGCGGACATGGCGTACATCGGCTCGCCCTTCATCGCCACCACCGAGGCGCGCGCCGGCGCCCCCTACAAGCAGGCGATCGTCGAGGGCAGCGCCGCCGACATCGTCTACTCCAACCATTTTACCGGGGTGCACGGCAACTATCTGCGCTCGTCGATCCGCACCGCCGGCCTCGACCCCGACAATCTGCCGGAAGCCGACGTGAGCATCATGGACTTCGAAAAGGCCGAAAGCGGGCCGAAGGCCTGGAAGGACATCTGGGGCTGCGGTCAGGGAATCGGTGCCGTCAAGGATATCGTCGCGACGGAAGCGCTCGTGGCGCGCCTGGAGGCCGAATATCGAGCCGCCCGCGACCGCCTTCGCACACCATGAGCTCCGCCCGCTCCACAGCAGCTTTGAGAAAAATGACCAAGTGCCAACAGATCACTTGAAATCTCCGCGCAATGCGGCTATCAGCCCCTCACATTCCGGCCCACGACAGTTCGCGGGCCGATGCGGGCCGCTTTAGCTCAGTCGGTAGAGCACATCATTCGTAATGATGGGGTCACGTGTTCGAGTCACGTAAGCGGCACCATTTCCTTATAAATAAGATAGCGATAACAATCACCTAGGTTGGCCGACCTGAAGTCAGCCCCCCCTTTTAACCCACCTTAGATCTTTCGCTATGCCCCACGCGAAACGGCCGTCGGACCATTGCATCCGATTGTGATTGCCGGAAAACTGTCTCCTGGAGTGATACCTTTGGAGGCTCCGTCTCCACCTGTGCACGATTGAGGCGACCTTGGAAAAATTTCTCCATAGCCAAAACAGTTCAAATTTGACGGGACCCAATGCGTGAACGACAGACGATAGCTGGCCACGCTCTTGACACTGCCGCCCGAACTCAAGAAGCCAGCATCCAAAATGATCCGGCGGATCATGCACAGCAAAGGCGCCGCGAATCGATACTGACGGAATCTGATTACGACCCTGATTGGGATAGCCCGGAGGCCATGGCGAAGTGGCGCGTTCGAGGGATACGGGACATCCATCAAAGAGCGAAGGAGTTCCATCGTATAAGGGCGGACATCGAGATGGAAATCAGCTCGACGCAACAACCCTCTGCACCTAAGTCGCTCATGCAAGAAGAGGAAATTGAGGCCGCGATACAAAGTATCCGTCCGGCAAACACCGCGGACGCCCCTCCACCTAGCTTGATCTGAGTTTCAGTGGCTGCTGCAGACCCCTCGTACAGCATCTTGGTGGTGCAGGGCAGAACGGAATCACGCACCAGCTAGTGCGAACCTTGAAATTCCAACTAAACGCCCCCCGCATCCCGGCCACTTGACGCCTTCACCGATTGTAGCGGCCGTCGCGGAAGACATGCTCTCCGAGCGGTCGAGCACTCAGGCCCTAGGCTTCCGCCTGAATCATCGTTCGCCGCCCCCTTCCCCAACCCACGAGGGGCATTCTCGTTGGCCAAGGATTGCCATCCATATTCTTTGAACATTCGAGGCGAATAGAAGATCAATTGGTCTCTTGGGCCTGGTGATCGCGGTCGGATATACCAACAGATTTCCCTTGGGTTTTCTCGGCCTTCGCAGCTTTTTGCTCCTTCATGGAGAGGAAGGCCGGCGGGGCATTCCCATGTTTGTCAACGCCAAAATAGAGCGTCTGATGCGGGAATGGGATCTCGATCCCGCGGGCATCGAAGACGCGCTTGACGGCGCCGTTCAAGGCCCTGCCGACACCCCACTGTTTTCCCGGCAGCGTCTTGATGCGCACTCGAACGATGACAGCGCTATCGGCAAGCTCCTGAACGCCGAACCATTCCATGTCGCCAAGAATGACGCCGTTCAAATCCGGATCGCCGCGCACCTCCTCGAACGCATCGAACAGTGCCGCGCGGGCTTCTTCCACATCCTCGCGATACGCGATCCCGACGTCGCCGACGTGATAGGAGAAGTCACGCATCAGGTTTGTGACCATATCCACCGAGGAGAACGAGATAATGTGGTAGGCGCCCTGGACGTCGCGCAGGCTGACGGAGCGGATCGTCAGGCGCTCCACCGTACCCGTCGTGCTGCCAACCGTGATGACGTCGCCGACATTGATCGCATTTTCGAGCTGGATGAACACGCCGTTGATAACGTCCTGCACGAGCTTCTGCGCCCCGAAACCGATTGCCAAGCCTATCACGCCGGCGGATGCCAGGAGTGGCGCGATGTCCAGTCCCATCTGAGACAATGAGAACATCAGCGCGATCACCACGATCGCGATCGTGGCTGCGTTTCTGAGAAGCGTCAGGAGGGTGGATTCACGCGCGGTGGCGATGGAGCCGAACGCCGGGTTCAGGCGATAGTCGACCCATGACGTCAGCGCGAGCCAGCATATATAGGCGACCAGCAGGATGACGCAGACCGAGGCGATAGCGCCGGTAAAAGCCAGCCCGAGACGCGATTGCATCAGCGCGGCCAAGTCGAAAATCCCCATCGCCGACAGGACAACCCCGACAACCACCGCGAGGATGGCCAGGCGAAGGATCGTCAGGAAACGCGGCACCAGACCGTTGACGCGCCTTTCGAGAAGCGGGAGCCGTTCGTTGACATTTTCCGGCAACCGCACGCCCTTTGTTACCGCGCGCGCCAGCCAATCGGCGACGACGAAACCGATGATGATGGCCGCACAGGCCTGGGCACTCGCGGCCAGTACCGAAAACAGGCGATCGGCAGACCCGACCAGCACGACAAAAAACAGGAACGCGAGATAGACGAGCACCGGCCAATGCCAGCGTGTGGCAATGAAACGGACTTGCCGATGGCGAGGGCTATGGTCCGGGGTCGTCAACAGCCAGTCGGTCACGGCCCGCCGGTTTATTAAGGTCGCAGATATGGCGGTGATGAGGGCGGCGAGCGCCACGAGACCAGACACGGCTCGCCCGGAGGCAACGGACACTGCTTGCGAGAGCACCGGCTGGAGAAGAAGCTGGCCGTAGCCGAGAATGCCGACGATCCATGCGAGTATGCGGCTGGTTCGCCTTGCGGCTTCATCCGATATGCGCACGAGCCGCAATTCGCCGGTCGAGGGCGAAAGGACTGTTGTGATTGCCACCTTCGCCAGTTGCACCACAGTGAAGGCATTCAGGTAAAGCGTCTGCTGGATGTCCATCCGCCCCAGTTCGCCAAAAACCGTCAGAGCCGCAACGTACCCCGCAGCCCAGGCGGCGAAGACGATGGCGACATCGAGTGCTGCAGACGCAGCGATCAGAATGATCTTCTCGAAAAATCCGGCCGTAACGGCGCGCGCGCCGAACGATCGGTCAATCCGCCAGGTGACGAATCGCAGGACCATGAAGACCCCGTAAGTCACGACGATCACGAGAACGAGGTCGCGCATGGTGCGCAGCAACACTTCGCCTTCGTCTCCACTCAGATTGGCAAACATCGCCGGCGCCGCGGCCAGTTGCCGTGAGAACACGATCACGGAGGAAACCGCCTTCTCGGCGGATTGCCGGGTGACTTCGGCGATTTTCTGGCCGAGCGAGGGTTCGCGCATGGTCGCGGGTTGTGTAGCGTCTCCGGGAGACGACGCATCGCCATCCACAGCCTTCTGCAATTCGCCAAGGAAGGCTTCTCGAGTCCTATCGTCGCGAAGGACATCGATGAGATCCTGAAGCTTCGCGGCCTGGGCCGGCTGCTCCTGTTTGGCGCCAGGCAGGAGAGATTGCTGCGCGGCCGCCGGGATGACGCCTGCCACGAACATGAAGATCAAAAGAAGGAAGGTTCGTATCACGGGAAATTCCCCACGTCAGGCTTCATGCGCGTGCCGGGAAACAACAGGTCGACGAAACGGGCCGCCGTCGGTTGCGGTTCATGATTGGCGAGGCCTGGACGCTCATTGGCCTCGATGAACACGTAATCCGGTTTCGAAGGATCATCGACCATGAAATCGATACCGACGACCGGAATGTCGATTGCGCGTGCGGCCCGGCAAGCAGCCGCAACAAGATCGGGATGCACCATGTCGGTCACATCGTGGATCGACCCGCCGGTGTGCAGGTTGGCGGCCTTGCGCACCATGATCTCCCGCCCTTCTTCCAGCACGGTTTCCAGCTCGAGCCCCTGCCCGGCAAGACAGCGTTGGGTTTCCGAGTCGATCGGGATCCGGCTCTCCCCGCCCGTTGCCGCCTGCCGGCGGCGGGATTGTCTCTCGATGAGGGCAGCAATCGTGCTGATGCCATCGCCGGTGACAGCTGGGGGGCGGCGGACGGCGGCGGCGACAAGCGCATAGCCGATGATCACGAGGCGCAGGTCTTGCCCCTCGAAGCACGCTTCGAGCAGCACCCGCTCGCAGACCTGACGCGCCGAGTCGATCGCCGCGTCCAGTCCGTCCATCGAGGTTATGCCGATCGAGATCCCACGCCCCTGTTCTCCGCGCGCGGGTTTCACCACGACCTTGCCGTGCTTTTTGAGAAAAGCCTGAATTGCTGCTCTGTCCCCGCCAACCTCGATCTGGTCGGGAACGGCAAGGCCTGCGGAGGAAACGACGCGCCGCGCGATGGCCTTGTCATCGCTGATCGACATCGCGACACCGGAGGTCAGTTCCGAGAGGCTTTCGCGGCAATGGATGGACCGGCCGCCGTGGGTCAGGCGAAAGAACCCGCACTCGGCATCGGTGATGTCCACGTGGATACCGCGTCGCGTCGCTTCATCCACGATTAGCCGCGCATAGGGGTTGAGGGCATCGTAGGACTGATGCGGCATCGCGAAAAACTTCTCGTTGATGGCGTTCTTCCGCTTGATGGCGAAGAGCGGCATGCGCTGGAAGTTCAGTTTTTCGTAGAGTTTTATCGCCAGTGCATTGTCGTGCATCACCGACAGATCGATGTAGGAGAGGCCGCGCGCCTGGAAATGTTCGGCCAACTTGCAGAGCAGCTTCTCGCCGATGCCAGGCTGGCGCGCATGCGGATGGACGGCAAGGCACCAGAGCGAAGCGCCTCGATCGGGATCGTCGAACAGCCGCTGATGGTCGATGCCCGTCACGGTGCCGACGATCTCGCCGGTGGCATCGTCCTGGGCAACAAAATAGGTGAGCGACCGGTTGTCCCGTTCGGAGGAGAAGAAATCCGAACGAATCTGCACCATGCCGCAAGCGGCATAGACATGGTTGATGCCCTCGGCATCGGCTTCCGTCGCCAGCCGGCGGATGGTGATACCGCGCATGCGGCGCGGTTTTGCCCGATAGATCGAAAGGTTGAGCCGGAACGTGTGCGACGGATCAAGGAAAATCTCCTGCGGCGCGCGCGACAAGAGCACATGCGGATCACGCACATAGAAGGCGATGTCCCGGCTGGACGGCGCTTCGTCGCGCAGCTCCGACAGCAGCGTCTCATCGTCGGAAAACGTCTGGGCGAAGACGAGCCGTCCCCATCCGCAGTCCAGCACCACGTCCTTCTTCTGCTCGCCGGAGATTTCCGGCCGCCCGACATGCCGCCCTGGCTGCGCACGCGTGCGCAGTTGCTCCAGTCGATGACTGACCGCCTTGGTTCCCTTGCTGCGCTGGCGCGGCGATGTCAGCTCCCTTGCCTTCTTCATGTCAAACCCCCTGTGCCTGCAGCCACATTTCCAGAAGCCCGACCTGCCAGAGTTCGGAACCGCGCAACGGCGTTATATGGTCCGACGGCCTGTCGAGCAGGCGATCGAGATAATCGTCGCGGAAGAAGCCGCGGTCGCGGGCCTTTTGCGAACGCAGGGTGTCGCGGATCATGTCGAGATAGGGGCCTGCGATATACTTGAGCTGCGGAACAGGGAAGTAGCCCTTCTTGCGATCGATCACCTCGCTTGGAACGACCTTGCGGGCGACGTCCTTGAGGATGCCCTTGCCACCGTCGCGCAGCTTCTCTTCCGGCGGAATGCGCGCGGCAAGCTCTACCAGCTCATGGTCGAGGAAGGGCACGCGGGCTTCCAGACCCCAGGCCATGGTCATGTTGTCGACCCGCTTCACGGGGTCGTCTACCAGCATGACATTGCTGTCGAGACGGAGCGCCTGGTCGACGGGCGTATCGGCGCCGTCGCGCAACAGGTGTTCGGCAAGCAGCGCGCCGCTCGCATCGTGATCGGTGATCCAGTCGCCCGAGAGCTGCGTGCGCAAAACGTCATGCGACCGGTCGGCAAACGCCTTGCCGTAGTCGGAGACGACATCGTTGGAATTCACCAGCGGCGGATACCAGTGATAGCCCCCAAAGACCTCGTCCGCGCCCTGGCCCGACTGCACGACCTTGATGTGCTTCGACACTTCCTTGGAGAGCAGGTAGAAGCCGACATTGTCATAGGAGACCATCGGCTCGGACATTGCCGCGATGGTGCCTGGCAGCGCGCCCATCAGATCGGCGGAGGGCACGAAGATCTTATGGTGATCCGTGCCGAAGTGCCGGGCGATGAGGTCCGAATAGACGAATTCATCGCCCTTCTCGCCATTGGCCTCCTCGAAACCGACGGAAAAGCTCATCAGGTCTCGCTGGCCGGCTTCGGCAAGCAGGCCGACGATCAGGCTGGAATCCACACCCCCTGAAAGCAGCACGCCAACCGGCACGTCGGCGATCATACGGCGCTTCACCGCGAGACGCAGAGCTTCGAGAAGCTTCTCCTGCCATTCCTCGCGCCGGATCGCGGTATCGCCGGTCTGGCGACGGTATGGCGGATCCCAGTAGCGACGATCCTTGAAGGTGCCGTCGCGCTGGTAGACGCGGATAGTTGCGGGCGCCAGTTTGCGCACGCCGTTGAGAATAGTGCGCGGCGGCGGCACGACGGCATGGAAGGTCATGTAGTTGTGCAGTGCAGCCCGGTCTATGGACGTGTCGACCCCGCCCGCCTTGACGAGAGCCGGCAGGCTGGACGCAAAACGCAGCGCGCCCGCGATCTCGGCGACGTAGAGGGGCTTGATGCCGAAGCGGTCGCGGGCCATGACCACGCGGCCGCTGTCGCGTTCATGAATGACGAAGGCGAACATGCCGTGGAAGCGCGAAACGCAATTTTCTCCCCAGGCGTGCCATGCCTTGAGGACAACTTCTGTGTCGCCGTCGGAAAAGAAGCGGTAACCCCTTGCTTCGAGTTCCTCCCTGAGTTCGCGGAAATTATAGAGGCAGCCGTTGAAGACCAGCGAGAGGCCGAGATCGGGATCGACCATCGGCTGCTGCGATTTGTCCGACAGGTCGAGGATGCGCAATCGCCGGTGTCCCAGCCCGACATTCCCCCGTACCACGATACCTGACGCATCCGGCCCGCGAGGGGCGAGAACGTCCGCCATGATCGAGACCGCCGAAACAGACGGTGACCCGCCATCGAACCTGACTTCTCCACAAATTCCACACATGAACTGGGTCGAAACCTCCTTTGTTTGTACAGAATGCAACGTTAGGGCCGTGAAAAGGTCCACGGCCCTGACGTCGTACGAAAAAGTTAAATGCACGACGCGGCCAGGCGTTCCCGTTTTGACCGTATTTACTGTCCGGTCGTTTCTGCACGCGCCAGCATGTAAGCCTCAGCGAAAGCCATGTGTTCGGCCGCGATGCGGCGCGCATCGTCTGTTCGGCCGTCCTTCAATGCGGCCATCAGGCGATACTGGTACGACAGCCCTTCCTCCCGGGAACTCGGCGCAGGATCGGCATAGATCTTTCTGGCCAGCGGAAGTTCGCGCAACAGGTTGTGCATCAGGCCGCAGAGGAAGCCGAGCAGCGGGTTGGGACTGAGCTGCGCCAGCTGCGAGTGGAAGTCGAGCTCCGCCACCCGCTGGCGATACTGCTCCTCAGGATCGACCGGCGGGTGATCATAGATGCGGATCGTGCTTTCGAGCGATGCAAGCTGTTGCGCCGTCATCTGCCCCGCGAGCAGGGCCGCAACCTCCGGCTCCAGTGCCTTGCGGATCGCATAGATGTCGGAAAGGCTCGGCTGGTCGAAGAAGAAATGCGTCGACAGCAATTCCATGGCGTGCTGGGCGGATGGGGCCGCTACGAAGGCACCGCCACCCGGACCGCTGCGCGTGAAGATGAGCCCCTGGGTCTCCAGCGCCTTCATCGCTTCCCGCACAGTACCCTTCGCCGCCTTAAAGCGGTCGATCAGTTCGCGCTCCTGAGGCAGGCGGTCGCCGGGAGCAAGGCCCTCCGATCGGATATAGTCCTTCATGCGGTCAGCAATCGCCTCCGGCCGCCGCTTCGTCTTGCCGGCAGGCGTGAAAAAACGCTTGCCGTCTTCGCCGGAAATCTTCCGGTTTTCCCTGATGCCTGGCAGAACCATCACTCTCTCCTGATGCAAGGCGCGCTCGCGACAAGCCGCTGTGTATAGGCGTGCCCGGGATTGGCAAAGAGACGCGCCGCAGGCGCCATCTCGACCACCTCACCGAAGTACATGACCGCGACGCGGTCGGAGATCGCCTCGACGACGGCAAGGTCGTGGCTGATGAAGAGGTAGGTCAGGCCGAAGCGCGTCTTCAGGTCGCGCAGAAGCAAAAGGACCTGCGCCTGCACGGAGACGTCGAGCGCGCTGACGGGTTCGTCGAGCACGATGATTTCCGCTTCCGCCGCCAAGACCCGGGCGATCGCGATGCGCTGCGCCTGCCCGCCGGAAAACTCGTGTGGATAGCGGGCAAGCGTATCCTCCGGCATCTGGACGGCATCAAGCAATTCCTTCATGCGCACGGCACGCCTTGCGGCCTCGTAGCCGCACAGGAGTTTCAGCGGCGTTTCGAGGATATCCCGAATGGTCTTGCGCGGATTGAGCGAGGCGACCGGGTCCTGAAAGACGTACTGGATCATCTTGCCGAAAGCGCGCGGCCCCTCGCGCCGCAACGCACCCGCATCCTTTCCGCCGATCAGCAGGCTGCCGGCGGTCGGCGCTTCAAGGCCGACGAGCATGCGGGCAAGCGTGCTCTTGCCGGAGCCGCTTTCGCCGACGACGGCGAGCGTTTCGCCGCGCGCCACGTCGAGCGAGACGGATTTCACCGCCCTGACCTCGTGGCGCGCCTTGCCGAGCAGGCTCCTGCCGCCGCCGAACGTCTTGGAAAGGTCGCGGATCTGAATGGCGGAGACCGTCATGATGCCTGCTCCTTGCCGCCCGCGAAGAGCCCGGTGACACGCTCCAGGAAGCGCTCCCCCGTGCCGAGTTCGGGCACGCAGGCGATCAGCCGCTTGGTATAGGCATGCTGCGGATTGGCGAGCACCGCGCGGGTTTCACCCGTCTCGACGATCTCGCCGTCCTTCATCACCGCCACCCGGTCGCAGATTTCCGAGACGACACCGAAATCGTGGGTGATGAACAGCAGGGCCATGCCGCGCTCGCGCTGCAAATCGCGCAGGAGTTCGAGGATGCGGGCCTGCACGGTGACATCGAGGGCGGTCGTCGGCTCGTCGGCGATGATCACGTCCGGGTCGTTGGCAAGCGCCATGGCAATGCCGACACGCTGGCGCTGGCCGCCCGAAAGCTGGTGCGGATAGTGTTTTGCCCGCTCCCGCGCCTCCGGGATGCCAACCTTTTCGAGAAGGGCGACCGCCCTCTCCCGGCACGCCGCCGCACCAATCGACTGGTGCGCGGCGATCGCCTCCTCCACCTGCCGCCCGACCGGATACATCGGGTGCAACGTCGTCAGCGGATCCTGGAAGACATAGGCGACGCGGCTGCCACGGCTGGCGATCAGGCGCGTCTCGGGCATCGCCAGCACGTCCTCGTTTCCGAGATAGACCGCGCCGTTGCGGATCAGCCCCGGCGGAGACGCCACCAGCCCCATGACGGAGAGCGCCGTGACGCTCTTGCCCGAGCCGCTTTCGCCGATGAGGCCGAGGCATTCGCCGGGCTTCACATAAAGCGAGACGCCGCGCACCGCCGGCACGATTTTCGAACCGCGCTGGAAGCCGGTTTCGAGACACGCGATCGAAAGAGCGGCATCGGCCGCGGCATTTGCCGGCACGGCACGGCCGCTCGCGACGTCGGTCACCGGCCCAGGCCGCGCAAGCGCCCCCGAACGAAGGCGCGGGTCGAGCACGTCGCGGACCCCGTCGCCGAGCACGTTCAGGCTGATGACGATGAGGAAGATCATCACGCCCGGCACGATGGAGACGTGCGGCGCCGTGAACAGCTGCGCCCGTCCCTCGCCCAGCATGGAGCCGAGATCGGCTTGCGGCGGCTGCGCGCCAAGGCCGAGGAAGCTGAGGCCGGCCGTCTCAAGGATCATCCAGCCCGCCGTCGTCGACATGGTGATGACGATCACGGGCAGGACATTCGGCAGGACCTCGGTGAGGATGATCGAGAGGTTTCCCTTGCCGGAAAGGCGGGCTGCATCGACGAATTCTCGATGCACATAGCCCAGTGTCACCCCACGCACATTGCGGGCGAAGAAGGGTATGTTGACGACGGCGATGGCGTAGAGCGCGTTCATCAAGCCCGGACCAAGTGCTGCGACGATTGCCAGCGCCAGCAGGATATAGGGAAAGGCCATCAGCATATCGATGCCGCGCATCATTGCATTGTCGGTGCGCCCGCCGGCATAGCCCGCCACGATGCCGATCGCGGAACCGACGAAGGCAGCGATCAGCGTTGCGGCAAAACCGACTGCGACGGACACGCGTGTGCCCCAGAGCAAACGGCTCAGGATATCTCGACCAAGCTGGTCGGTGCCGAGCAGGTGGCCTGCCGTAAACAGGGGTTTCAGCCGGTCGGCCGGCGCGGTAACGTCGGGATCGGGCAGCGGCAGGATCGGCACCAGCAGGATCATGAGGGCGACCAGGCCGAGCAGCACCAGCCCTGCCGTCGCCAGACGGTTGTTGAGCAGCAGGTGCCAGGACGTGATCCGCCGGGGCGCTTTCGGCGCTGATGCTTCTGCAACCGCGCTCATGTGCGGATCCTCGGATCGAGCATCGACTGAAGCACGTCGGCGACAAGGTTGAACAGCACGTAGCTCGCCGCGACAACGAGGACACCACCCTGTACAAGCAGGATGTCGCGGGTCGAAATCGCCTTAACGAGCATCGCCCCGATACCCGGCCACTGGAACACCGTTTCGATATAGACCGCACCGCCGAGCACGAATCCGGCCTGGATGCCGATGACGGGAATGATGCTGACGAGCGCCGCGCGGAAGGCATGGCCATAGATCACGCGCCGTTCGGGCAGTCCCTTGGCGCGGGCCGTGCGCACATAGTCCTGACGCAGCACCTCCAGCATTGCACCGCGCGTCAGCCGGGCGATGACCCCGGCGGCAACGACTGCCAGCGTGGTTGCCGGTAGGATCAGATGGATCAGAAGGTCCTTGAGATCCCCGCCGCCATAGACCGCATACATGCCGGACGCCGGCAGGATGCGCCAATGTATGGCGAACAGATAGATGAGCAGGAGCCCGAGCCAGAAGGACGGCATGGAGATGCCTGCGAGCACGAAGAAGGTGATCGCCCGGTCCGCCCAGCCGAACTGCCGCACCGCCGAAACCACCCCAGCCAGCAGGCCGATCACGGAACACAGCACGAGCGATACGCCGGCCAGCACGAGTGTTGCCTGGAAGCGCTCCAGCACCTCGTCGAGCACGGGACGGTTGAGGGCGAAGGACCGCCCGAAATCGCCATGCACGACATTGCCGATCCAGATCAGGTATTGCTGCACCAGTGGTTCGTCGAGTCCGAGATCACGGTTGATGCGCTCGACATTTTCCGGCGTGGCATAGGCACCGAGAATGGCCGTGGCGGTATCGCCCGGAATCAGCGCCATCACCAGAAAGACGATGATGGAAAGCCCGAACAGCACGGGCACGACGGCGATCAGCCGTTTCAGGATATAGGCCGGCATGGAACCTCCCGGACATCCGTGGCACTGCCGGCGTTTCTGCCGGCAGTGGTTTTACAGACGAGGACTACTGCTTCGTCACGCCATGGAGATCGAGCAGGAAGGAGGGTTGCAGCTTGAAGCCCTGCACGGCCGCCGTGGTGACCGCGTTCTGCTTCCAGTTGGCAACGAAGAGCCAGGGCGCATCATCATGCACGATCGCCTGCACCTCGCCGTAGAGCTTGCCGCGCTCGGCCTGCTCCGTCGATACGCGCGCCTTTTGCAGAAGCTCGTCGACTTTCGGGTTCGAGTAATAGCCCGAGTTGAAGCCACCCTTTTCCGGCATCGCGTCCGTGCGCAGCGTCAGATAGGGCACCGTGTCCGGATCGTTGGTCATCCAGGCCATCTCGGCCATGTCCGCCTTGCCCTCGAGACCCGAATTGACCCGGCCGAGGAAGGTGTTCCACTCGTAGGTCTCGATCTTCACCGTGAACCCGACGGCCTGAAGGTCCGCCTGGATCGCCGCGCCCATGGTGATCGGATCAAGCATGCCCGATCCGCCCTCGGTGACGTAGAAGGTCAGCTGTGGATTTTCGACACCTGCCTCGGCGAGCAGCGCCTTGGCCTTTTCGGGATCGTAGGGATAGGGCTCGACCGCGCTTTCCACCCAGTTGAAGGCCGGCGGAATGGGGCCTGCGGCCACCGTCGCGGTCCCCTGCAGGACATCGTTGACGAGCGTTTCCTTGTTCACGGCAAAGTTGGCGGCCTGGCGCACGCGTTTGTCGGCGAAGGGACCGGTCTTGGTGTTGAGAATGCCGAACCAGACATGCGGGCCAGCCTGTTCCGCAACGGCGAAATTGGCGTCCTTCTTGAAGGTCGCGAGATTGTCCGGCGGGACCTCCACCATGACATCGATGCCACCGGCCATCATCTCCGCAACGCGCGTATTGGCATCGGTGATCGGCCGGAACACGACGGCCTCGAGGCTCGCTGCGCCATCCCAGTAGTCCGGATTGCGCTCGATGACGACGCGCTGGCTCGACAGCCACTCGACGAACTTGAACGGCCCGGTGCCCGAGGGGCTGCGACCATAGTCCTTGCCATGTTGCTCCACCGCGGCGGGCGAGACGATCAGTCCCGTCGGATAGGCCAGATTGGAAAGGAACGGCGCGAAAGCCTCGCTCAGCTTGAACTCGACGGTCTGCGGATCGACCACGTTGACGGATTCCACCGAGGCAAAGTTGAAGGACAGCGGGAACGGTCCGGTGTTGTAGAAGGGATGGTCCTGCTTCAGCATGCGATCGAAATTGAACTTCACCGCCTCGGCATTGAAATCCGAGCCGTCACGGAACTTCACGCCCTGGCGAAGCTTGAACGTGTAGGTCTTACCGTCGTCGGAAATGTCCCAGCTTTCGGCAAGCGCCGGCTCGACCTCCAGCGTGCCGTCCTTGAAGCGCACGAGGCCGTCATAGATGTTGACGAGGATCCGGAAATCGTTGGTCGCGGTAACCGTGTGCGGATCGAGAGACTGGGGCTCGGCGATCTGGCCGACGACCAAAACATTGGGTGGTGTTTGTGCGGCGGCCGGCCCTGTGGCAAGGGCGGCGCAGGCAAGGGCAGCAGCCGCAAGGGCGCTCCGAAACAGCCTCTTCATGGGGAAGATCCTTTCGATTTGGCATCGTTCGTGAACCGCTATTTATAGATATAAATAAACTCAATGCAATAATTTATCATGATTGAAATTGGAGTTTGCACGCATCCAGCCCTTCCCGCACTTCGCGGGAAGTCAAGAAACCGTGACAAAACAGATAATTACCTTAAAATGAGTGATCAGTGCACGTCGGGCTCGTCCGCACTAAGATCCTGATCGGCACGCTCGACTTTCTGGTGAGTGAAACCTCGCAGGCCCGAGACTTCCTCGGCGTCGCGCTCGATCTGCACCTCGCTCATCGCATAGTGCACCACCAGCTTGGCGACCGACATCAGGGCATGGAGGTGGATGCGCTCATAGCCATGCGAGGCATCGACGCCGAAGGCCAGAAGCGCGGTGCGCACGTCATGCCCGGCCTCCACCGCCGAAGCAGCATCGGAGCGATAATATCGGAAAACATCCTTTTGGACGCGGATGCCATGTTCGCCGCAAAGCTCGTACAGTTTCTTGGAAAGGTGATAGTCGAACGGGCCGGTCTGGTCCGCCATGGCGAGCGTCACGCCGAACTCGTCGGAATTCTGGCCCGGCGCGGTCGTCCCGTTGTCGATGGCAACCAGCGAGGCGATATCCGGAACGAGAGCCGCCGACGCGCCGACGCCGACCTCCTCGCCGATCGTGAATAGCCAATAGGTATCCACCCGCGTTTCAATCGCCTCCCGCTGCATCGCCTCAAGCGCGGCCAGCATGATCGCTACCCCGGCCTTGTCATCGAGATGGCGCGAAACGATGAAACCATTGTCGAGAAATTCCGGCTGCGGGTCGATGGCGACGATATCGCCGATATCAATTCCGAGCTGCACGATGTCCTTCCGGTCACGCGCAAGCGCATCGATACGCAACTCGACATGGCGCCATCCCGTTGGCTGCGTGTCGACTTCCTCGTTGAAGGTATGGCCCGACGCTTTCAACGGCAGGATGGAGCCGCGATAGATCCCCTTGCCGGACAGGATCGAGGCGCGGGCGCCTTCCGCAAACCGCGCGGACCAATGGCCGATCGAAACGAGTTCGAGCCGGCCATTGTCCTTCAGCGACTTGACCTGTGCGCCGAGCGTGTCGAGATGCGAGACTATGCCACGGGCCGGCCGCTCCGCAGCGCCGGGACGGCGTGCACGGATTGCACCGCGGCGCGTCAGCCTGACCTCCAGCCCGAGGCGTTCCAGTTCGCGCGCTGTGTAACGCACGGCTTCGTCAGTGAAACCGGTGGGGCTCGGGATGTCGAGCAGCGCCTTCAGCCGGCTCCTGAGATAATCCGGGTCGATATTGATCGGTGTCTGCATGGGGGCCGTTGTCGCAGCCAGCACCGGTTTCGTCAACAATCCCGGAGCCGGCGAGCGCGATGCCTACCTCAAATCGACGGCCGAGCTTTCGAAGTCGAAGAGCAGTGGCGAACAGCGATACCGATCGTGCCCGAGCTCTCGGCCGCAAGCTGCAGGCGCCGTGACGCGGTCGCCGCGACAACCGCGCCGAGACCGCCATGGCGCAGCCCTTCTTCAAAACAGGCGAGCAGCGCCTTCTCGTCACCCGCTTCCAGATCCACCAGCCGGTCCGGGTGAAGCCGGCCTGTGCGAACGCCGGCATGAATAGATCCCGGCGCGTTACTACCCAGAGGATCTTGCCTTTCGTGCGCGCGGCGATGCCGGCGCCAAACAATGCCGCCGCCGGCAACCTCATGCAGGCACCCCAATGCCAGCCCTCCTCCCGGAAGTTTCGATTTCCCGAACCCCAAACGGCAGGACCTTGCGCGCCCGTCCCTGCCCGCCTTCAAGAGCGCTCAATGCGCGCGCGAAGCTCTGCAATGACGGGATTGGCGGCGGTCTCGGGCATTCCAAATACGGTTCCGTTCAGGGGTTTGCAGCGGGGTTTCAAGTTGATATGTTCATTCTTTGTTCCGATTGATTTCTTCTGTCAATCGGGCCGCGGTCCACAAAATCCTGCCGCAGCTAAGTCATTGAGACGAATCCGATAGCTAGATCAGGGAGATATCGAGCCACCGAGGACAGGAAATTTTCTTATTGCGCGACGGGGACGAATGGCGGCCTATCTGGAAAAACTCAATGACAGGCAGCGCGGTCGCCCTTGAGCTTCGTTCAAACGAACTGATATCGTGACTGGTTCAACGTTCGAACCGCTCCAGCATCTTCCTCAGTTGTGCATTCTGCAGGCGAAGCTTGCTTGCCAACTGCCCCCGCAGGATCCTGATCTCTCCATCCAGGCTGGTCATTTCGTCGGAAATGATGGGGATGGCTGGAGAATTCTGCGACACGACAACGCCCGTTTTGACTGACCGGGCACGACGTCTCCGCTTGGCCGACGCGGCTTCAGGAGTCTCTTCGACCTTCGAAGTGCCATATGCGAGGGCGACGCCGACGTCAGACGAAGCCGGGCCAGAGACTTTCACGACCTCGGCGGCACTATCTCTGTCCATCGTGCCGTGAACATCACCGCCCGTTTCTTCCAACGGCCCCAGTGCGGCGGAGAGCGCATCGGATCGATCGAAGGGCTGCGGCTTTTCTCCTCCCGGCAGACCGACGCTATTCAGGCGCTCTTCGGCGGGCTTCTCGGTCGAACCCGCGATCCCCAGCACGTCCGGATTCGCGTCCTCGATCGGGCCATCTTCCTGCCTTTTCTGGCGTCGCGGCGACACTAGTCGGGCAAGGAAATTCCACGGAGACGCCATTTATTCGACCTCGCGTTTTATCCCGCATGCAGGCCGCGAGTTCACGTGTTGGTGGCGGCCGTGACCGCCACCAGAATACTCGTCTCAAAAGACATGAAAATGCGGCCGGCGATTGGTTACCTGCCTGCTATCAATCGAGCTTCAGCCGCTTACGCAGATCAGCGTTTTCAGCGCGAAGCTTTTCGGCCAGCAGCTTGCGCAGCCTTTGGTTTTCTGCTTCCAGCTGCAGCAGATCCGCCATCTCGTCAACCGCTGCCGGCACGACAGACGCCGCCTGCACCACCTTCGGGCCACGCTTCATGGGCGCACGCTTTGCGGTGCCCGCACCGTCGATCGATTTCGGCTTGCGTCCTCGCTTCTGCTTTCCAACTGCGCCGGGTGAAACGACTGTCGGTTCTGCTGCAACGTCAACAGATGTCGCTTCAGGAGCTACCTTTTTGGCGCGGGGTTTGCGTTGCTTCTTCGGCGCAATGGGCGTTTCAACAACGGCCGGTGCATCTGTATTGGTCATCGTATCGCTTTCGTCGCCCATGAGCGTCTCCTCTGTAGCCGCTGCAGTTGTGTGCTGCCGGACCGGTTGCGTCAACAGCGGCCCTGCTGGCTCAGCTTTCGATGGACACACGTCGCCCGCGGAATTGCCATCCAGTTGCTCGCCCGGCACAAATGGCATCGCCTCTTTCTCGACATCGCGGGCAACGGACTTGAGATCCATGTCACCCCAGATCGAGTTCGACTTGGGATCTGGTTTTCGCCGACCGGATTTATATTCGACAGCAAAGCTCCGTTGGACTTTTTTCAAAGTTGGAGGCCCTACGTATCCAAGGAGGTTTTTCGACGGCATCTCAGTGTCGCCGCGGGCCCAGGAAATAACGATTGCCGACCTCGCAGTCCAGCCCATTGCGTATCTGGCTCCCAGTGCGCTAGACGATTTACCGCCCCCGACTGGGAACTGCTCTGAGACCGAGTTTGGAGGATGGGACATTGGAGGTTCCAGGCTCTTGCTCTGACACCAATTTTTGGACCGCCGGGGATGCCGGCCGGGAGAAATTCAGAATGACGTCGTTGGCAGGCCCAAAGGCCCTTCAGCGTGGCTGCCATCGGCTGTGCGCTGAAGGATCGTGCCGCAGCCGGTGGCAGATTGCTATCGCGACCGGCTGTCGTGTGATCGCCGGGCTTGGCCGGGCGCGCTCTAACCCCGTGGAAGTTGCTCCGCAGCAGCTCGACCACGCCGTTCTGCGCGAAAGATAGATCTACCCGAGGTCAGCGGATAAGGATTGCGCGGAAATCATTGACGTTCGTGCCGGTTGGTCCGGTCACATGGAAGTCGCCGATGGTGGAGAATGCGGTGTAGCTATCGTTGCGATCCAATATTTCGCGCGGATCGATTCCGGCGGCGCGCAGACGTCGCACTGTCGTTCCGTCGGCGAAAGCGCCGGCATTGTCCTCGGAGCCGTCGATGCCGTCCGTATCGGCCGCCAGAACCTCGATGGCGTGGCCGTCGATGGCAAGCGCCATGGCGAGCGCGAATTCACCGTTTCGGCCGCCCCGCCCGCCCCTTCCCCGCAATGTCACCGTCGTCTCGCCGCCGGAGAGCAGCACGGCCGGTCGCGAAAACGGGCGGCCGCGCGCCAGCACCTCACGGGCGATCGCGGCATGGACGAGCGCGACGTCTCGCGCCTCGCCTTCCATCGCATCCGACAGGATGACCGGCATGACGCCGTGGCCCCGTGCCTCGGCCGCAGCAGCCTCCAGCGAAACGCGCGCCGAGGCGACGATGTGATGCTCGTGTCGGGCGAAGACCGGATCGTCGGGCATCGGTGCGTCGGCTGCCGGCCCGTTCAGATGCGCCATGACGGCGGCCGGCAGATCGAGGCGGTACTGCGCGACGATCGCCAGCGCATCCGCACGCGTCGAGGCGTCGGGGATCGTCGGGCCGGAGGCGATGGCGGCCGGATTGTCGCCGGGAATATCGGAGACCAGCAGGCTGACGACGCGGGCGCGGGTCGCGGAAGCGAGCCGCCCGCCCTTGATGCGCGAGACGTGTTTGCGCACCATGTTCATCGCCGAGATCGGCGCGCCGGAGGCGAGCAGCGCCTCGTTGACGGCGATCTCGTCGGCGAGCGTCAGCCCTTCGGGTGGCGCCGGCAGTAACGCCGATCCGCCGCCGCAGACCAGCGCGATGACGAGATCGCTTTCCGTCAGGCCGGAAACCAGATCGAGGAGCCGCGCGCCGGCTGCAAGCCCGGCCTCGTCGGGAACCGGGTGCGCCGCCTCCAGTACCTCGATGCCACGCGTCTCGCAGCCATAGCCGTAGCGCGTCACGACGATGCCGGTGAGTGGGCCGGGCCAGAGCGTTTCCAGCGCCGCCGCCATCTGTGCCGCGCCCTTGCCCGCCCCGATAACGACCGTGCGGCCGCTCGGCGGCGGCTCCGGCAGGTGGGCGCGGATGCCGGTCAGGGGATCGGCCGCCTGCACGGCCACGTCGAAGAGGGCGGCGAGGAAAGGCTTGTCCATCGCTCAGTCCCGCGGCTTGCCGGTGAAGGGGCCATGAAGGCCGAGTGCGCGCATCAGGGCGGCCTGCCGATTGACGTCCAGCATCAAGCCGTCGCCCATCGCCGCGCAGAGGGCCTGCCGCTCTTCGGCATCCGCCGCGGCGGCGAGACGTGTCCAGAAATCATGGAGTCGACCGGCCATACCGGCGAGTTCCTTCACGACGTCAGCGTCCTCGGCAACGCCCGCCAACGTGCCGGCGGAAACGCCGCCGATGCCGTGGATCGCGCGGCCGGGCACGGCGGTATAGCCATCAGGGAGATCACCCTTGAGATTGCCCACGCGACGGAAACGAATCGCCTCGAGGATCTGGTCTACGGCCTGTTTCGCGCCCGCCACCCGCGACGGATGGTCGGTGTCGGCAACCGCATGCGGCAGAAGCAGCAGGCGGCCGCCATGGCGTTCCATCAGCGGCAGATAGGGCGCGAGCGGGCCGGAGACCTCGCCGGCCGCGGCCTCGCTGAAGATGTCGGCGTCGATCGCGGCGAAGCGGATGCGGCCGTCGCCCATCGCGGTGTCGAGGGCTGCGGCGTCGACCAGTTCGCCGCGATCGAAATTGACGAGCGTCGCGCCGGGGCTGACCGCATCGAAGATCGCCTCGCCGATAAGGCCGGCATTGGCGAAGCGCCCGCTCGTGGCATCGGCCTCGCCGAGGCCGAGATGGACGGAAACGATGTCGGCGCCGGCGGACGCCTCGACGGGCCTCGCCGCGTAACTGAAGCCTTCGGCTTCGATCCAGCGGCGATGCCGCTCGCGGGCATAGATCACAGGCCGCATGCCGAAGGCGTCGGCAAGGCGCGCCACCTCGCGGCCGATATTGCCGTAGCCGAGCACGGCGATGCGCCTGCCTTCCAGCTTCCCAGTAGGGAAATGCTTGAGGTCGCGGCCCGTATCGAAACGCCCGGACACGGAGCGTTCGTGCAACAGGTCGAACGGCAGATCCGGCAGGAAGCGCAGGATCGCCTTCATCACCATCTGCGCGGTGGCGCGGCTGTTGATGCCGGGCGTGTTCATCAGCGGCGCCGCGCCGCCGGCACCCGATCCGCCGCCCCAGGAGCGGGACTGCATGTTGCCCGTGCCCGCCCCGATCCGAACGCCGCCCTCGGAAAAGACGGTGTCGGCCGGCACCACGGTCGCTGCGGCGATCACCGCGTCGTACAGGCCATCACCCGCTTCGGCGACGAGGTCGGCGGCGGTGTTCAGGTCCGGCCGGTAAACGAAGTGGATACCGCCACCGCCTATGTCGGCCGCGACGATGCCGTCGCCGTCGTGGAACGTGCAGCCGGCCTGCTCGACGTGTCGGCGCACCTCGGAGCAGTCCGGCCGCCCGTCAGGCCCCGGCCGCAGGCCCACCAGGTCGCAGATGAGGATCCGGTAGGTCCGGCGGGCGTCAGTGTCATGCATGGTTTCGTCCTCTCGGCCGGTCGTTGAGGTGCGTCAGGCTCAGTTCACCAGATCCGGATCGGTCCGGATGATCCAGTCGTAGATGGGCTGGAAGTGTAGCCACCCCATGAAAGGCGTCGCAAGGTGCTTGGCGGAATGGGCGGCCTTTTCCGGCGCGACCAGTTTCAGCGGCGAGCCGGTCGCCTCGGCCTTCAGCTGGATTTCGCAGGCGCGTTCCAGCGCGATGAACCACCAGGCGGCCTCGTCGATGCTGTGCCGCCCGACGCTGAACAGCCCGTGGTTCTGGTGGATGGCGACCTTAGCGTTGGCGAAGGCGTTGGCGACGGTGTTGCCGGCCCCCTTCTCCACCACCACGGCGCCGGCCTCCTCGGTGATCACCGCCTGATGACCGTAGAAGCCGCAGGCGGTCTGGGTGATCGGATCGAGTGGACGCCCGAGAGCCGCCCACGCCATGCCGTTGACGGTGTGGGCATGGCAGGAGGCCACGATGTCGGGATGCGCTTCGTGGATCGCCGAATGCAGCACGAAGCCGGCGCGATTAACGGCCCAGGTGCCCTCTACAACCTTGCCGGCGTGATCGACGAGGATGAGATCCGAGGCGCGCACCCGCGAGAAACTCATGCCGAAGGGGTTGGTCCAGAACAGGTCGTGGTGCTCGGGATCGCGCACCGTGACGTGGCCCGCGAAGCCGTACTCGAACTTGTAGCGGCCAAAAATCCGGCAGACGGCGGCCAGCCGCTCGCGGCGATGCTGGCGTCCCTCCGCCAGCGTCTGGAAGACCGGTTCGCGGGGGAAATGCAGGCCTTCCTGATCGGGTTCGTAGATCGATTTCTTCTGCTGTGCGGCCGGCATGGAAATCCTCCTTCGTTGGTCGGCGTGACGACTACTTGAACAGTTGCGGAAGCCAGAGGGTGAGGCCCGGCACATAGGTGATGATCGCCAAACAGATGAGCAGCGACAGGTAGAAGGGCAGCATGCTGCGGATGATGTGCTCGATCCTCAGCCCCGCTACCTGACAGGCGACGAAGAGATTGACGCCGACCGGCGGCGTGGTCATGCCGACCGCGAGATTGACGATCATGACGATCCCGAAATGGATCGGGTCGATGCCCATCTTCAGCGCCACCGGCGTCAGGATGGGGGCCAGCACGGTGATCGCGGCACCCGTCTCCAGGAACATGCCGACGAGAAGCAGCAGCAGGTTGATCAACAGCAGGAAGACCAGCGGATTGTCGGAGATCGACACGAAGACCTGCGAGATCAGCTCAGGGATGCGGTTTGCCGTCAGCACCCAACCGAAGACGCTGGCAGACGAGATGATCAGCAAGATGACGACGGTGTTGAGCAGAGACGAGCGCAGAGCCGTCACCAGCTTCTCAACGGTGATGGTGCGGAACACGACGACGCCGATGATCAGCGCAAAGCAGACGGCGGCCGCCGCGGCTTCGGTCGGCGTGAAGACGCCGCCGTAGATGCCGCCGAGGATCAGTACGGGCAGCATGAGCGGCAGTATGGCCGCCTTGAAGCTTTCCCACACGCCGGGCTGCGGGCCGAGGCCGTCGCCGGTCGCGCCGGGTTTCGCCCTGCCATAGCCCTTGCGCTTGGTGACGAGGTAGACGGTCAGCATCAGACCGCCGGCCACCAGCAGGCCGGGAAGGATACCAGCGAGAAAGAGATCGCCGATCGAGACCGGCACGCCGGCGGTCAGCGCGAAGATGATCATCGGGATCGACGGCGGGATGATAACGCCGAGCTCGCCGGAAGACGCCTGTACGGAAGTGGCGAAGGGCCGCGAATAGCCACGCGCCGCCATGGCCGGGATGAGGATACCGCCGATCGCCGCCGTCGTCGCGGCGCTCGATCCGGAAATCGCGGCGAAGAACATCGCCGACAGCACGGCGACGAGGCCGAGGCCGCCGGTGGCGCGGCCGACGAGCGACTGGGCGAAATTGACCAGACGGGTGGAGATGCCGCTCACTTCCATCAGCGCGCCGGCAAGGATGAAGAAGGGAATGGCTGTCAGCGGGAAGGAATCGAGCGCAGCGAACATGCGCTGGATCATGGCCTGCAGCGGGATGCCGGAGCCGTACATGGTCATGGCGGAGACCATGCCGAGCGTGACGGCGATCGGCACCGCGCAGGTGAAGAAGACGAGCATGGAAGCGGTGAGCGCGACGGGAAACATGGCGATGCTCTCAGCTTGCGGCCTGAACGATCACGCTCGGCGGCGGATCGACGGCGACAGCGATGGTGTTCACGAGGGCGAGGAGCGCCCCGACCGGAATGGCGAGGTAGACGTAGCGCATCGGCAGTTCGAGCGAGCCGGACATCAGGGTTCCGACCATGCCGCTGACGGTCCAGCCGTAGTAGATGAGGATTGCCCAGAAGACGATGCTGACGGCGACGCTGAAGACGCCTATGATCCGCGCCACGGAGGCGGGCACGGCGATGTAGATCGCTTCGACGGCGACCAACATGCCGCGGCGCACCACGACGCCTGCGCCGAGGAAAACGCACCAGATCAGCGCGAAACGGATGAACTCCTCCGACCAGGAAAAAGGCGATTTCAACACGTAGCGCGCCACGACCTGGGCGATCCCGAGACAGGCAAGAAGGCCCATGACGCCCGCCAGGAAATTGAGGATCAGGGCGTTGAGCATGTCGAGCCAGCGGATCATCGCCCATTTCGGGCGATGATCTTGCTGGCTCGTCGAAAGGCCGACAACGGCCTCGTTGGACGAGGGTTTCATCAAAGCATCTTCCGGTTAGGCGGGCTTACTGCCCGGTCGGGGCCTCGACAGCGGCGACGCTGTCGTAGAGATCGGCGACGGGAGCGAACGTCTTGTGGACGAACTCCGTGCCGACACGCTCCTGGAAGGGCTTCTTGTCCGGCTCGTTCAGTGTCATGCCCGCGTCCTGAAGCTGCTTAACGAAGGTCTGTTCGCCCTTCAGCACCTCTTCTGAGGCATAGGCCTTGGCGGCGCCGTTCGCGGCATCGACGATCGCCTTGCGCTGGTCTTCCGGCATAGCGACCAGGCGACCGGCATCCATGACGACCACCACCGGCTCGTAGGCATGCTCGGTGCGCACGAGATGCTTCACGACTTCCGAGAACTTCGAAGACAGGATCAGCGACAGCGGGTTTTCCTGCCCGTCGATGACGCCCTGCTGGAGGGCGTTGAACACCTCGCCGAAGTTCATCGGCGTCGCGGAGGCGCCGAGCTGGTTCCAGGACTGCACGGTGACCGGGCTGTCGGGAACGCGGATCTTCAGGCCGGAAAGATCTTCCGGCTTTTCGACCGGGACCTTCGTGGTCAGCCAGCGCGGGCCGCGCAGCCAGTAGGCGACGACCTCGTAACCGGATTCGTCACGGATGCGCTTGGTGATCTCGCCACCCACCGGACCGCCATAGACGGCGTTGTAATGGTTCACGTCGCGGATCATGAATGGCAGTGTAAAGATACGAGCGGTCTCGGATGCCGTCGATAGCACGCCGGCGCCGCCGACCCAGATGTCGTTGGATGAGAACTTGATGCCTTCGAGCAGTTCGCGGTCGCTGCCGAGCGTGCTGTTGCCGTGGATCTCGATCCTAACCTCGCCGTTCGTGGCGGCCGCGACGTCGTCGGCGAACTTCTTCGCCGCCGCTGCGTGGATTTCCGAATCCGGCCAGACATGGCCGAGTCGAAGGACGGTTTCTGCGGATGCACCGGTGGCAAAGAGAGCCACGGCGGCCAGCAGGGCTGCCGTTTTCAGTTTCATGTTCATGTTGGTCTCCTCCCGATTGAACACTAGCTTTGGAAATAGACGGCCTTGACGGTCGTGAAGAACTCCTGGTTGGAATGGCCGATGGAATAGGCGCCGAAGCCGGACGCCTTGACGCCGCCGAAGGGCATGTGCGCCTCGCTGGCCGTTCCGTGGTTGACATGGACCATGCCGGACTGGCTCTCGCGGGCGAACCGCAGCGAGAGGTTGACGTCGTTGGTGTAGACGGAGGCCGCCAGCCCGTATTCGACGCTGTTGGCCACCTCGATCGCCTCATCGATCGAGCCGACTGGAATGACGGCGAGCACCGGACCGAAGACCTCCTCCAGCGCGAGCCGCGAGGTCTTGGCGACGCCGGTGAACAGCGTCGGCACGACGAAATGACCCCTGGCGAAATCGCCGTCCTCCATGGATGTGCCGCCGAGCGCGAGCGTCGCGCCATCCTCCCGCGCATTGGCGATATGCCCCATGACGGAGGCCTTGTGCTGGGCGGTGATCAGCGGGCCCATCGTGGCGCCGGCCTGCCAGGCAGGGCCGACCCTGATCGCCGCCATTTCTGCTTCCAGCGCCTCGGTGATCTCGCGGGCGTTCTTCTCCAGCACGACGATGCGGCTCAGCGCCGTGCAGCGCTGGCCCGAACAGGCGAAGGCGGCGCCGGAGATCTGCCTGGCGATGGTCGCAGCATTGTCGTAGTCGAGGACGACGGCGGGGTTCTTCCCGCCGAGCTCCAGCTGGGTGCGCACCAGTCGGCGGCCGGCCTCCGCGTTGATCGCGACGCCCGTGCCGGTCGAACCGGTGAAGGATACGCCGCGCACTAGCGGGTGGCGGATCAGCGCCTCGCCGACCGCGCGGCCGGAACCCAGCACGAGGCTGACGACGCCTGCCGGGACGCCGGCGTCACGGAACACGTCCATGAGCTTGACGGCGGACCACGGGGTGAGGTTCGACGATTTCAGGACGACGCTGCAGCCGAAGGCAAGCGCCGGGCCGATCTTGCGCACCGGGGTGACGACCGGGAAGTTCCACGGGCCGATGGCGGCGACGACGCCGATCGGCTCTCGCAGCGTCATGGCGAAGCCGTTGCGCTTTTCGCTGGGCAGCACGTCACCGTCGATACGGCTCGCCTCGCCGGCGGAAAAGCGCAGCTCCTTGGCGGCGCGGCCGACTTCGCCGCGCGCCTCCGCCAGCACCTTGCCCTGCTCGGCGGCAAGGATGAAGGCGAGTTCGTCGATACGCTGCTCCAGAAGGTCGGCGGCGCGGAACAGGATCGCGCCGCGATCCGGACCCGGCACCTGCCGCCATGAGAGCCATGCCTTGTGGGCCGCGACGACCGCCTCGTCCACTTCCGCCGCGCCGCTGTCGGAGAAACGGCCGAGGGACTGGTCGCGATCTGCGGGGTTGAAGATCTGGGACGTCTTGTCGCCGGCAGGCTTCCATTCGCCGCCGATGAAGTTTCCGTAGGTTCCGCCAACGGCTCCGGCGAGCCAGCTCAACATGTCGGACATCGTCATTCTCCTCCCCGGCCGCTCAGACCAGTTCGGCCCTAAGCAGGGCCTTCATGTCGTCGTTGGTCGGCTGTCGCGGATTGACCGGCACGTTGCCGGACAGCATCGCCTCATCGACAATCTCGTTGAAGCGGCCTTCCGTGACGCCGAAATTGCTGAGCTTTGCGGTGATGCCGACATCGAGCTTCAGCTTCTCGATGGCCGAGACGGAGAGCGCGGCAGCCTCCTCGACCGGAAGACCGGCGGTCTTCTCGCCGAAGATCTCGGCGATGCGGGCGAACTTGCGGGGGTTGGCGAGATGGTTGAAGCGCATCACCTCCGGCAGCATGATCGCGTTGACCAGGCCGTGGGGAATGCCGAACTTGGCGCCGAGCGGCATGGCGAAGGCATGTACCAAGCCCAGGCGCGTGCTGTTGAAGGCCATGGCCGCGATGGTGCTGGCGAGCAGCATGTCGCCACGCGCCTCGACGTCGGAGCCATCGGCGACCGCCTTGCGCAGGCTCCTTGCGATTAGCGTCATCGCCTGGTCGGACATCGCCTCCGAGATCGGCTGCGTCGCGGTGTTGACGTAAGACTCCAGCGCGTGGGTCAGCGCGTCCATGCCGGTGGCGGCGGTGATCTGCGGCGGCAGCGAAAGCGTCAGTTCCGGATCGAGAAGCGCGATCGCCGGGCAGTTCAGCACGCTGCCGACGCTGATCTTGGCCTTCGCGACTTTGTCGGACAGCACGGACCAAATGGTGAGTTCGCTGCCCGTACCGGCCGTGGTGGGTACGGCGATCACCGGCGCGCCGGCCCTCGGTACCTTGCCGATGCCGACATAATCCTTGATGTTGCCGTCGTTGACCAACATCAGGCCGATGGCCTTTGCGGTGTCCAGCGCGCTGCCGCCGCCGATGCCGACCACGAGGTCGCAGCCGTTCGCCTTGCCGTGGACGGTGCCCTCATCAACGGAGCGGGTCGCCGGATCGCTTTCGACGTCGGCGAAGACCGCGTTGAAGATCGAGGCGCCGGTGAGGATCGCCTGGACGCGATCGATAAGGCCGGCGCGCTGCACGCCGGGGTCGCCGACGACCAGCACGCGCGAGCCGCCGAGGACCTTGACGAACTCCGGCAGCCGGGCGATCGCGCCATTGCCGAATTCGATCTGCGTCGGGATGTGGTAGGAGAATGCACGCATGGTTCGTTCTTTCAGGACAATTGAAGTTCGTTGAGCGAAAGGCCGTAGGCCGCGCCGAGAGCGTTGAGTTCGTCCTCGACCTTGGCCGGCAGCGTGATGCCGTCGCGGAGGCGACAGGCCTCGAGCCGGCTTTCGATCTCGCCCGCGTAGAAGATTTCTTCTACGCCGCCCGCCCGGGGCTCCAGCTTCAGAAGGCGGATGTAATCATCGAGGCGGCCCTTGAAGGTTTCGAGCGGCATCCAGCGCGCAATGTCGAGCACGATGAACATGTGGCCGACGTTCTGGGGCTCCTCCCAGTTGTCGTACATGTTGTTCACCGAGGGGCCGAAGCCCGCGCCGGTCAGCACGCCGCACAGGATGTCGATCGCCATGGCGAGGCCCGAACCCTTCGGCCCGCCGAGCGGCAGCACAGCGCCGTCGAGAGCGGCATGGGCGTCGGTCGTCGGATTGCCGTCCTTATCGACCGCCCAGCCGAGCGGGATCGCCTCGCCCTTGCTGGCCGCGACGATGATCTTGCCGCGGGCGACGAGGCTCGTCGCCATGTCGAGGATGAAGGGGACGTCGGTGCCGGTCGGAAAACCGAAGGCGATCGGGTTCGTTCCCATGAAGGGGCGCACACCGCCTGTCGGCGGCATCGTCTGGGACGCGTTGGACATGACGATCATCGCCAGCCCCTGCGACACCGCCTGCTGCAGGTAATGCGCGCCGGTGCCGAAGTGGTTGGAGTGACGGACGCCGAGAATGTAGGCGCCGTGGGTCTTGGCGCGGGCCATGGCGATGTCGAGGCCGCGGGCGCCGACATAGGCGCCGAAATTGTTGCGGCCGTCGAGCAGGCCGACCGGCCCGTCGTCGCGCTCCATTTGGGGTTCGGCCTTCGGATCGATCATGCCCTCGGCCATGCGCTTCAGGTAGACGCCGAGGCGCACGACGCCATGGGAACTGACGCCACGCACATCGGCCGCGACAAGGCTTTCAGAGACCGCGCGGGCCACGGCGTCCGGCGCACCGGCCGCCGTCAGTAGCTTCGTGGAAAAATCGACGAGTTTCGAGACGCTGTGGGCCATGGCGCTCACAGTCCCTTGGTGCGCAGCGTCTGGTCGACCCAGGTGCGGTCGACGGTGCCGTCGGCGATGCTGGCGAGGATGCCGGCCTCGCGAGCCTGCTGGGCGACCGCGAGCGCCAGGATCTCCTCCGCGTGGCTTTGCGGAACGGCGAGCACGCCGTCCTCGTCGCCGAGCACGATATCGCCGGAGGAGACCACCATGCCGCCGACCGTGACCGGCACGCCGACCTCGCCGGGGCCGTCCTTGTAGGGGCCGCGATGGGTGACGCCGCGGGCATAGACCGGAAGGCCGCCGTTTGCGATCGCGCCGGTATCGCGTACCGCGCCGTCGATGACGAAGCCGGCGACACCGCGGGTGATTGCGTAGTTGAGCATGATCTCGCCGATGATGGCGTTGGTGAGATCGCCGCTGGCGTCGACCACGATCACGTCACCCGGCCTGGCGATATCGAGCGCCTTGTGGACCATGAGATTGTCGCCTGGGCGAGTGCGCACGGTCAGCGCTGAGCCGCACAGCACGGCATCACCGTGGAAGGGCCGCAGGCCCGTGCCGCCGGCGAAGATGCGGTGCATGTTGTCGCTGACGATGGCGGTGGGGATCGTGCGAAATTTTTCGACGAGTTCCTTCGACGGACGACCGAAGTCCTCCGCTACGCGAAATCCTAGCAATGTAACCTCCCGAAACGCAGTCACGTTTTTTGTTCGTGTGGGGGGATCGTAGGCAGCCCTTCTATTGACGTCCAATACATTATGAGCCTTCTATTGATGCCCTGGAGGTATTACCGATGCTCGAAATCCGTCAACTGCGCTATGTGCAGGCCGTGGCCGAGGAACTGCATTTCGGCCGGGCGGCGGCACGGCTGCACATCGCCCAGCCGGCGCTGTCGCGGCAGATCCAGCAGATCGAGCAGCAGACGGGTGCCGCACTCTTCGTGCGCACCCAGCGGAAGGTGGAACTGACGGCCGCCGGCGCGCTGATGCTGGAGCGCAGCCGCTCCATCCTGCGCGAACTCGAGCAGCTGGAGCAGGACGTGCGCCGCGCCGGCAAGGGCGAACTCGGACGGCTCACCATCGGCTTCATCCATTCCTCGACCTACGGGCTCCTGCCGCGAACGCTGCAGCGTTTCCGCGATCTCTACCCGGACGTGGAGCTTGAACTGAGGGAGATGAGCATCGCCGACCAGGCCACGGCGCTCGGCCGCGACCATATCGACGTCGGACTGACGCGGCCGGCCCGCTATGCGCCGGGCATCGAGACGCTGTCGATCATGGAGGAGGATTTCGTAGTCGCGGTGCCGGCCTATCACGCGCTGGCCTCGTCGGCGTCCACCCCGCTGGCGCGGCTTTCGAACGAGCCGTTCATTCTCTTTCCCCGCGCCAGCAGCCCGCTGTTCAACGCCTCGATCCTCAGGATGTGCGAGGCGGCCGGCTTCACCCCGCAGGCGATCCAGACGGCGACGCAGGTGCACACCGTCGTGGGCCTCGTCAGCGCCGGCATGGGGGTCGCGATCGTGCCGGTGACCGCCAAGAACATGCAGGTCTCCGGGGTCGCCTTCCTGCGCATCCAGGAGGACCCGCCGCCGGTCAGCGTCGTGCTGGCCTGGCGGACGAGCCGCGAAACGCCGTCGCTGCGCGCCTTCCGCGCCATCGCGCTGACGGTCGGCGAGGAGTTCATGGCCGCGCAGGCGCGAACTCGACTGCGGAGGTGATGTCAGATTGTAGTCGCGACCATGGTCCAGCTTTCCGTCAACTACCAACGTTATCGCCATCTGTCGCACAACTAGTGAGCTTCGCGACCGGCGATGTCACGTTGTCTACATCTGAACGCAATGCGACCTGCGGCGCCGTTGTCAGCTGACGCCGGTCACGGCTTTCCATTCCGCCATGGCCTGCAGGCGGTGAATATGTATATTGAGAGCGGAGCGTTTTGAGCGGGGCCGGACGAGGAGATTGCGCAGAGCCGAAAAGATCGAGACGAAGCGTTGCAGTGCGCCTGGTGATCGGAAGCCCTGCATCTTCCGCTTCAGTTTTCGCAGCGGCACATGGGAATTCTCCGCGCGGTGGTTCAATTCCTTGTGTGAGCGATGCTCGACATCCGGCATCACCTGTCGTTTTGCCGCTCCGCACGAGCGCAGCTTGTCGGTGATCATGCGCTTTGGCGCGATGCCCTGCTTCTCAAGAGGCGCTTTCAATAATCGCTTGGCGGCCTTGGCATTGCGGAGGGTCTGCACGATCTCGTCGAGCACATACCCGTCCTGATCGACGGCGCGCCACAACCAATGCTTCTTGCCGGCGATCCTGATGGCCACCTCGTCGAGGTACCAAACATCGTCGCGGCGTGGCTGCTTTCGGCGGAAACGGGGAGCATAGTCGGGCCGAATTTCTTGGACCAGCGGCGGATCGTTTCGTAGGAGACCACGATGCCTCGCTCCGGCAGCATTTCCATGACCAGGCGCAGGCTCAGCGGAAACCGGAAATAAAGCCAGACTGCATGGGCCATGATCTGCGGCGGGGAAACGATGGCGCTTGTAGCTGAGGGTTGCGGTCTTCATGCCATCGCATTCATGCCGCAAATCCTGACTGAGAAAGTTGATAACACCGATCAATCTGATCCGGGCGCTATCTTGGTGTCGACCCTGATATCCAGGCTTTCAACCTTTACCTCCTCGTAGTCCTGTAGGTTGTCAGAACCCACCCGATCGATAACAAGGAATCTACCGGCAGACAGAGTAATCAGCGGATGGTGCCACGTACCGCGCAGGTAGCTGAAGCCCTGTCTCCCGTCGGTGAGAAATGCCTGGATGTTTTCGTGAGACGGTGTTTCATCGGCAGGCGCGACAACCACAATTGTCGGCACTAAATCCAAAGGAACGAACGCCTGACTCGAAATCGGATGGCGTTCCATCAATCGCAGCCGCGTGGCAGCGGTTGGCTGGTGAACTTGAAAAATGCTAATGATCGCCCGGCCATCTTCAGCCGAGCAGTCAATATCAGACAGCTCGTGAATTCGGGTTACCTCCCCACGATTGGTGGGGAATGATCGTCCGCCTGCGCTATCGATTACACGACCATATCTCGCAAACCCCGAATGGGTTAAGGGGAGAAGTTTAATCAAGACGCCTCCTGAAAACAAACACGCCAACAGCCGTTCTTCAGGGCCACGGTCTGTAAATCGACACATCCAGTGAAGTGCCCGTCATCAACTGACGGCCGTGTCACGAAACCCAATCTGGCCCGTTATATGCACTAAACTCCTTGGAGGAGGCGTCCAGCTGCCTTGTCCCATCGTATCGCGACCCGCGCACCTTCGATCGGTGCCTGGACGGCATAATCGGATCGCTCGCGCAGTTCGATTACACCCAGACCCGTCTCGACGAAGGTTACAAACTCGCGACCGGTATAGCTGGAGTTGACCACTTCACCGACCAGCTGGTTACGTTCGTCATTCGTGTCGAGTTCTTCGCAAGTGCGGAGACTTTCGGGCCGAACGGCCAACTCGACACGCTCGCCGACCTTGAACGCGCTGTATGGAGCAGTGTGCACAATCGTTTGTCCGCAAATATCAAGGACGAGATCGTCGCCATGCGTTGACTTGACGGTTCCGGAAAAAAAGTTAGCGCTGCCGAGAAAGTCGGCCACGAAGCGATTGACGGGAGCGCGGTATAGTTCGTCCGGCGTGCCTGTCTGCTGTATGCCGCCGTCCTGCAACACCACGATACGATCGGACATCGTCATGGCTTCTTCCTGATCATGCGTGACGTTCACAAACGTAACGCCAAGCCGGCGATGCAGGCGCTTCAGCTCCATCTGCAATTCGCCGCGCATCTTCTTGTCCAATGCAGAAAGGGGCTCATCGAGGAGAACCACTTTGGGGTCGAAGACCAATGCTCGCGCCAAGGCCACACGCTGCTGCTGTCCACCGGACAATTGCGACGGCATCCGATCTCCAAATGCACCGAGGTGAACCATCGACATAATTTCTTCGGCTCTTTCGAGACGCCGCTGTTTCTCGTAACCACGTAGTTTTAACGGATAGGCGATGTTTTCCCGCACGGTCATATGCGGGAATAGAGCGTATCCTTGGAACACAACACCGAATTGGCGATGCTCGGGCGCCAGGTTGGTGATGTCGAGCCCGTCCCGCAAGATCGAGCCGGAGTCCGGCGTTACAAATCCCGCCATTGCCATTAGGACGGTCGATTTGCCCGACCCCGACGGGCCAAGCAAACTGACGAACTCTCCCGCTGCAAACTCGAATGAAACATTATCGATCGCAGTTACCTTGCCATAGGTCTTACGCAGCCCAACAAGGGAAAGGCTCGAGGCAGATGCTTCGGAAATATCGGCCATCTCAGATTTTCCTTGCAGGCTCGACCAGATGTGGGACCGGTTGTTCCCAATGCGGCACACGCTCTCGTCTCGGTGCCCACTCTCCTCTGTCAATCAGGCCCCTGATGTGTGTCGCTATTACCCGCATGGGGGCGAACCAGACGTCGCCCTTTTGATGCATGTATTCGATCAACTCCAGCATGGCATCTGCGCGGGCAAGACGCCCTGACACGAATGGATGCCAGATTGAAACCCAAAGGCCGCCATGCTTCCAGGCGGCATCGAATTCCGCGCGGAAGAGGCGCATGGCTTGCTCGGGCGACTGGATTTGCATCGAGAACCCGAATTCCTTCATGTTCACATATTGTATCCAGTCGTCCATCGCGTAGTCGGCAGGAAGCTCGATCAGGTCACCGCGTGCAGTGTCGAGAATGTAGGGAACGTCATCTCCCATGAGGGATGCATCGTACCTAATGCCGCGATCCAGCAGCAATTCCGGTGTGTGTTCGGAGAGTGCATAAGCCGGCGCCCGATAGCCTTCGGGTTCTGTATTCGTCACCTTGCGGAACGCCTCAATTGCGCGGTCCAGCACTCGCTCCTCGTCCGATCTGGTGAGATTATACGGGCGCTCATGCAACCAGCCATGGTGGGCTATCTCATGGCCCGCGTCCATCAACGCCTTGACGGCATCCGGATACGTCTCGATGCACCAACCTGGAGTGAATATCGTCTGCCGCATGTCGAAGCGGGCGAAGATGTCGATCAGTCTGGGGATCGCCACGTTAGGGCCGTAGCGAAGGGCCGAGGATACGGCAATCCTGGAGCGCGCGGTATCGGGATGATTGATGTGCAGCAGGCTTTCCACGTCCATGTCGAAGCTGAAGCAGACCGCGCAACGCGCACCGTTGGGCCACTTCGGGGGGTTTGCGATCAACGCTTTGGACATGGCACGACTACCTTTCATGGGTGTATCGATTGCGCGCTTTGCTTCGGAGTGAATAGATCCCCGACGCAAGCATTCCGACTAGGGTCAGTAAGATGAGGACGGTTGCGACCGCTGTTATCGTTGGGTCCACGTTTTCGCGGAGCCCGTCCCACATTCGCCGCGGAAGCGTGTAGACGCTGCGGCTTGATACAAACATCGTCACGACAACCTCATCCCATGAAGCAATGAAGGCGAAGATTGCGCCGCTGAAGATGCCCACACGAATATTGGGCGCAATGATCTCGACTGCCGTTCTCAAAGGCGAGGCGCCGAGACTGCGGGCCGCCTGCTCTAGGCGTCTGTCGAGAAGCATCAACGAACTGGAAACCGCAATCAAAACATAGGGTAGCGCTAGGATACTATGGGCCAGAACCACACCGATCCAGGTATCGTACAGGCCTATTGCCACCCATACCCGGTATAACGCCAAAGCCGATACGACGGGTGGGAAGATCATCGGAGCCAGCATCAAGGCGCCGACACCTGTCGCAAGCCAAGGGCGTACCCGCCAGAGGCCGATTGCGCAGAGGGTTCCAACCGTCGTTGCGACCGTGGTTGCAGCGAGCGCCACACTCAGGCTGTCCCAGGCACTTTGCCACCATGCGGACGACGCAAGGAGATTTTCAAAATGCCGGAACGACCAACTGCCCTGGGGCATGGCGATAAACCGACTGTCATTAAAGGCAACAGGTACCGCCACGAATCCGGGCAGCAACAGGAAGCCGGCAATAAGCCAGGCACAAGAGAAGACTGCAATCCTTGCGTTCCCGGACAAGTTCATCGCGCTGCTCCGAGCAATTTGCCGGCTCCGGCAAAGCGCCGGACGAGTGCGATCAAAGCAAGTGTCGTGACCAACAGCAGTACCGATAACGCAGCCGCCAACCCCCAGCGCACGGTCTGCAACACGGAAATGCTGACATACTCACTGAGCATCACGACACGTCCACCGCCAAGGATGGCAGGCGTTATGAAGAATCCGAGACCAAAAACGAATACCAGCAGTCCCGCACCGAGAACGGATGGCACCGTCAGAGGCAGGTAGACGTCGAAGAACACGCGCCAGGGCCGGCCGCCGACACTGCGTGCGGCCATGAACACGCGGCTGTCGAGCGATTGCATCGCGGCATAGATCGGGAACACCGCATAAGGCACCAGATAGTGGACCATACCGATAATGACCCCCGTCTCGTTTCGGACGAGCGGCAGCGGTGAACCGATGAGTCCTGTCTCCAGAAGAGCACTGTTTACCAGGCCGTTGTTGCGAAGGAGGATCAACCAGGACAAAGCTCGAACGAGCACCGACAGCCAGAAAGGTATGAGAACGCATAAAAGCAGCAGCATTCTCTGGCGTGGCCCCATATGGGCAAGGGCATAGGCAACAATATAGGCCAGCACCACGGCAATAATACTCGTCAATGCCGTGATGCGAAGCGTCGTCAGAATGATGCGATGGATCGACTCCGTCGCCATTATCTGACGATAGAATTGCAACGATGGCTCCGCGAAACCATCGAATGACAAGATGATGAGCTGGCCAACGGGTATCAGAAACAATCCGCCAATCAGGATGATGGCAGGCGCCAAGAAAGGCAGATATGGCTCTTTTGATATAATTCCGGCTGGCACGGCAGCTTACCCCATTCTAGCTTGGTCAGCCTGAGATGCCATCAATCCAGCGTTCCACAGCGGCATCGTAATGCTGCTCGTACCAATCTTCGTCGCGCAGAACCTGCACGGCGAAATTAGGCTCGAATCCCGGATCGAGCCGCTGCAGCTCAGGGGGCAGCATAGCGGAAGCAGCGGGATTGGAAGGCCCATTGCCGAGCAATTCAAGAAGTCGAATCTGGCGCTTTGGCTCCAAGACGGAAGCTAGAAATCGCTGCACCTCAACACCCGCCGGATTGCCCCTCGGAATTATGAATGCCGACGGCTGATACAGGCCGTCATTCCAAGTCCAGGTGACATCGCCATTCGTATCGCGATCCAGAACTGATGCGCGGGTGTTCCAGATATTCCCCATGACGACTTCACCATCGAGAAACATCTGCTGACTCGCAGCACCGGATTCCCAATAGATGATATCGTCTCCCAGTGAGCGTGCCTTAGCGATCGCGCGGTCAACGTCGGCAGGATAAAGCTGATCCTTAGGGACCCCGTCGCCCAGAAGGCAGGCTTCCATCGCGCCCATCTGGTATTTCCACATCGTGCGTTTTCCAGGATACTTCTTCGTGTCAAAGAAGTCGGCATAGGTCGGCGGCGCGTCAGGGAACATGTCCTTGCGATACGCCAGGACGAAGCTATAGGCGTAGTTCGCGATACCCTGCGGCCAGGCCCAGCCGGCGCGAACCATCGATTTGTCCACCACTGAGTAATCGACGTCCTCGAGCAGGCCCTTCTTGCCAAGCTGCCCGCACAGAAATCCGTCTGCATCGCAAACGTCCCAAGCCACAGCTCCTGATTCGACCATCGCGGTGATCTTCCCCGCCAAGGGACCAGCACCATCGACGCGAACCGGAATTCCTGTATCCGCAGTAAATGGCGCGCCCCAAGCTTCCGCCATTCCGGTCACGGCATCACCACCGTGATTCGCAATCACAATCTCCTTGGCCCGCGCCATCACAGGGGTGGACGACAACGTTCCTGCGGCAAATGCTGCCGCGGCGCCTGTTGCCCCGAGAAGCGACAGAAAATCTCGACGGTTGAGCCGCCCGGCGACCATCTCTTGTGCGGCCAACTCCAAGAGGTCCTGACCAAATGTTTGACGAGGCATAATATACTCCCTGTTTGAAGGCTGCGTCACAGCCACTTCCCCGTCCGTCTTCGCCCTGCATAGCGAGAAGAAACTTCAAGCAGGGTCTCTTGCGGAACTGGGGTGAGGCTAACGGAGAAAATAATTGAGTCAACACAAACTTATGTGTCGACTAAAACTTTTTTTGAGGCTACGATCCTGGGAAAATTGGGGGAAGCATGTCAGGACTACGGCAAAGAAACAGGTTGGCCCGCGAGGCTCAAGTGCTGGACGCAGCCGCGGAACTGTTTCGTCGACAGGGTTACGAAACGACGCGGATAGAAGAGGTCGCGGATCTCGCCAAGGTCTCGGCTCAGACGGTCTATAACTACTTTGCCAACAAACCGAATATCCTGATTGCTCTGGCTGTCAGACATGTCAGAAGCTCCATTCCGGAGCGTAGCGCCTTCGTGCGCAACCCGCCCGAAAATCCGATTGAAGCAATAAAGGGATTCGAAAGTTTGCTTGCTGATCAAGCGTTGCGAACGCTCACACGGGAAAGCTGGTGCGCAATCCTGGCGGCTTCGATGCTTGATCCGCGCAGCAGGGCCAGACGCATGTCACTACGCTTCAACGGACTTATTCGCCGTCATTACAAGATCATGCTTCGCCCATTTCAGGATGAGGGCAAGATCCGGCGTGAAATCGATGTGGACGCGCTTGCCGAACTTTTGACGGCGATCGGCACCCACAATTTCGCGCGCCTGGTTGCTGAAGACGGCATGACGCTCGACGAATTGAAGGCAGCTGTGGAGCGGCAACTCGCACCAGTGTTTGTGGGAGTTATACCGCCAGGGAAGGAGAATGCAGAGTGAACCATCCAACAAAAAGATCGGTGCTGATCACAGGAGCAGGAAGCGGTATCGGTGAGGCTACTGCAAAAGCGTTCGCGAATGCTTACGCACGCGTTCTTGTCCAGGATGTCGACGCCGCTCGAGTTGAACGCGTGGTCGGAGAGCTGACCAGCGCCGGACATGACGCATCTGGCTGCGTTTGCAGTGTGACGAATGAAGAAGCATTGAGGGCTGCGGTGGAAGCTGCCGGCGGCGTGGATATCTTGATCAATAACGCCGGCGTTCCCGGTTTCAATGCATCGATCGAGGAAATCGACTACGCCGCGTACCAACGCCTCTACGATATTCACGTCTGGGGCTGCTTCGCCGCCACACGCGCGGTGTTGCCCGAGATGAAGGAGCGACGGTTCGGCCGGATCGTCAATATTGCATCGAACCGCGGCCAGGTCGGTTTCGAACGTTCAAGTCACTACGCTTCAGCCAAGGCCGCTTCTATAGGACTTGCGAAATCCTGGGCGCGCGAGCTTGCCCCGCATGGGATTCTAGTGAACGCGCTTGCACCTGGAGTCGTCCGCTCCGCAATGACTTTGGGTTACGGCGAGGAAGCTCTCCACGATGAGGCGCAGACCAACCTTGTCAAACGCTGGGCTGAACCTGAAGAGATCGCCGCGTGGCTGGTGTTTGTAACTGGACCCGACGGCGGCTTTATGACCGGGCAAGTTCTGACGCCGAACGGTGGCGACCCGATTGTTGGAATTTGAGCGTGGAACCGGAGTCCAAAGAAGAACCTGACTTGACGCTTAGTTGTGACGAGCCGCCTCCCGTATATTCGCTGTGATCAGTCAGAGGCATCATTTCAATCATGCGCCGCCTCCGACTGATCAGTGTCTGTGGCGTCTATTTGCCGATGGCGGAACGGCTTGCGCCTGATCGCTACGACCGCCTACATCATTTCATCTCGGATGGTGACCTGCTCGACCGTATGTACAACCCTGTCGACTCCGCTGCTTCGCTCCTCGCAGATATACATGCGCCGCATGAGGTCGGTCAGCTTTTCGTTTCGCGACTGATACCCGTCGATGAAGCGCTCGACCGGCACGATGGGTTTCCCCGGATTAGAGATTTCCACCCGGTTGGCATAGATCTCGATCATCGGGCCCGCGCCAGTGGCAGTGAAATCCTGATGTACAAAGCATTGGCCACCAACTCGCGTATGACCGCCACCGTCCTCGCGCTTGTGAAGCCATAGGCCGCCTCCATCCGAGTACTTTCCGGGTGGGTTCCCTTTGGTTTCCATCGCCGTCAACTTATTTAGCATGCGGACCAAACGCCAATCCCCCTTCTATCCACCCTTGAGATTGGCATGAATTGAGTTCACAAGATAGCCTATGAGTATGAACAGAACTGGAACATTTCTTGAATTCTGCGCCCTTTGATAGTCACTGAGACTAAACGAAAGCCAACGATTGTGGAATTCAATGCCCGTAAGCGGCACCACTTTTCTCTGGAAAATTCAAGCAGTCCGCCAGGGGCGCCACAAGGCAGCTCCACAGGCATGGGTTCGTGTAGGTGACCTCGGTTTCACATTGTCTGGCGGGGGCGACAATCGGGCTGCGGCCATGCCGGATTGCTGGCGAAAGCCCACATCAGCTCAGAGGCCTCAGCCGCTTTACTGAAAAGCCCGACCTCGGGTATCGACCGTGGATCACGCCGCCTTCGTTTTCCCATACCTGCAGGTCCGACTCGTCGGATTGCTTCGCCTTCCGTAAAGTCCTGATACCGGGCAGACCCTGGATGGCATGGCGCGGAAGCATCGATTTGTAGGGGACACGCGCGCGATCTGATCTGCCGAAATTCCGTTCCAGCTGCGCGGCGAGAGCGTATGGAGATGTTTCTCCCGAAAGGAACAGCTTCGTCACCAGTAACGCGGCCGCGTTGAAGAGCGATCGATCGACGCTGAGAACGTCGGCGTCATAGCCCGCTTCGTTCAAAACAGTCTGGAGCATGTTCATGTCGGAAGGTGAAATGGAACTGGTTCTGGGGGCGGAAGACATGACGTCCTCCTTATGTTGGGGCCAGGGTAACGAGCCCTCAACCAGTAGCGCCCGTGACATGGCTACCGACACGCGAAGCATGCTCCCCGAACGGGCCGAACGCAAGCGCCCCACGGTTTAATTCGTGTTCCTGCCGTTCTGACTGCGCAACGTGCCTGCGGCAGTTCCAGATTTTGACCGCCGCCAGTGCGAACGCCGTGATCACACAACAAAAAAGGCCGGGGCGTAAACGCACCGACCTTCCTCACCAATCACCTCTCGTCCAGTGCCAGTACATCCGTGGTCAAAGGCAGACGGTAATTGCGGTTTCGCGAGCGGCAGATGCATTCCAGCGCTCATCAGCGATACCGATGCCGCGCTTGTAGAGGGACATTGTGTTGGAAACAAGTCAGAGCCCAGATATCGCAACTACTTCAATTGGTCTGGATCGTTTCCTTGCCAATCGATCCGGTTACGCGCACTGTCGCACCGTCAGCAGTCGATATTAAGGGCGCTGCTGCTTAAGGGCCCTCACACCCTAGCCCCGACGCGAAAGGAGGACTCAATGTCTTCCAACGTGCAGTATGTCGATTTCCGGATGAGTGACATCCGAATTCTTCAACAAATGCGTAAGCAGGCACACCTGACCGGGAACCTGCGTCCGCTGGAGGGCCCCCTTTTCCTTCGCTCGAAAATGATACTTTGCCGCTTTTCAACGACGATCTTGCAGGTGCCGGTACAATGACTGGCGCGGGCCAGTCGCTGCTTCCCTACGGATGTCGCTTGGAGCAAAACCGCACCTGGACGGTGTTCATTACCATGTCCGGGAAAGTTGCAGAGTTGGGATTTTATCGCGCAACCCGGTTGACCGAACTGGACGCCAGAGAGTTGGCCGCGCTCTTTAACCGCAACACCGTGGGCACGCCATCACGGCCGAGCCACCCTGCCATGCAGGGTCCCCCGGACAAATGGTAGTCCGCGCTCGGCGCAAAACATCCACCGCAGCTGTCCACAACGAACCCCCACGCGAGGTGTGCGATGGTCACTGGCATCGTCAAATGGTTCCACGCCCACAAAGGCATTGGTTTCATTCAGCCCGACGACGGGTCGTCGGATGTTTTCATTCACATCTCGGCGCTGCATCGGGCGGGTATAAGCAGCCTCTCCGTCGGCCAAAAAATCTCGTTCGAGGTCGGCCGGGAAAGCAGCACCGTCAAGCTTTCAGCTTTCAACGTTCACTTGATCTGAGGGGCGGCGACCGCTCGCCGGAAGGCAACCTGAAAGGCACTGTGCACGCGCAGAACAGCAGGAAACCGGCAACCGACGCCACGGGGCGTTGCCGCGCCAATGCGCCCTGTGTCGTTCAGGGCAATGTCAGCGTGCCATCTTAGCTCTTTTGTTGCAGCGGGCGAAACTCGCCCCGGAACCGAGGAGACTGAGATGAAGAACGTCGCAATCGCATTGTTCGTACTCGTGTCGGCCGCAGGCGTCGTGCACGCCGAAGACAACAAGATGTGCGGTGACACGCCAAAAGATAAATGGCTGACCGAGGATGCAGTCAAGGCCAAGGCGGAAAAGGACGGCTACGAGGTGCGCAAGGTCAAGGTCGAAGACGGGTGCTACGAACTCTACGCGGTCGATGCCAAGGGCGGCAAGGTCGAGATGCTCGTCAATCCAGGCACTGGCGAGGTCGTTGGCACAGAGGACGATTGATCATGCCGGGGCGTGAGACGAAAGCGGCAGAACGTCTTCCAACGCGCGCGGTCAGGGTCTGGGACCCCTTCGTCCGCATCTCCCACTGGTCGATGGTGGCTCTCTTGCTAATATCCTACCTGACCGGAGACGAGTGGCGGGCTGCGCATCTCTTTTCGGGTTACGTGATCATGGCACTACTGCTGGCCCGGGTAGTATGGGGTTTCTTCGGATCACGACATGCGCGCTTTTCCGACTTTGCGTATCCCCCGAGGGCGACACTTGGCTTCCTCGTCGATGCGCTCAGGGGACGGGCGCGACGCTATCTCGGACACAACCCGGCCGGCGGCGCCATGATCCTGGCACTGCTTTTCATGATCGCGGGCATTGCGACGACGGGCTACATGATGACCACGGACGCCTACTGGGGCGTCGAATGGGTCGAGATCGCGCATGAGACCTTTGTCAACGTCACCCTGGGCCTCGTCTGCCTCCACGTCGCCGGCGTCGTTCTGGCCAGCATCGAACACCGCGAGAATCTCGTTGGTTCGATGGTGACGGGATCGAAGCGTCCGCTCGAAGAACCCCCGGAATAGCATCGCACTCTGAAACGCCCCGCCCGAACCGGGCGGGGCCAAAGGGACAACCGCAGTACCCTCCCCTAAGGCGGGAGAGCGGCTCGCCGCATGCCGGCAAGCCAGTTTTTTATCACCGCTTCGGAAAGATCTCCTTCCAGTCATTCTTCATGTCCACGACGACCCATCCGTTGTCCGTCGCAACATCGAGCGCCTGGTCCAGGCGGCCGAAATCGGTCTTGCGATCATAGGCATATTCGCGATCGGCGTCGGTGTGGTGAACGATCATCCCCAGACGCGGCGTGGATCCGCCGGACGTGGTCCACTCCAGCATTTCCAGGTCGCCGTCAGAATTGCCAAAGGCCGCGATGGGACGCCGGCCGATGAACTGGTTGATGCCGACCGGCTTGCCGGCCTTGTCGTCGATGAAGTTCACCTCCGGCAGTCGGAACAGGATCGGCACGCCGTCGCGCTCCTTGAACTCGGTCTTGACGGACGAGCCGATCACCTGCTCGGGCGGAATGCCATAAACCCTCTCCGTCCATGGCCGCATGAATTCGACGCCTCCGCCCGAGGCGATGAAGGTCTTGAAACCGTTTGCCCGCAGGTAGGCAAGCAGTTCGAGCATCGGCTGGTAGACGAGCTCCGTATAAGGACGTTTGAAGCGCGGATCGCGCGCCGTCGCGATCCAGTCCGTTACGATCTTCTGGAAGTCATCGACAGTCATGCCGGCATGCGTCGTCATCACGAGCTCGAGGAGGCCTTTCTCGCCCGAAGCGGCAAGCGCCGAAAGATCCCCCTCCAGGGCCGCCTTGAACGGCTGCTGCTCGTTCCACTCCGGATGTTCCTTGGCCATGACCTTCACGCGGTCGAGTATGAAGGCAAGCTGCGTATACATCGGATGCTCGACCCAGAGCGTGCCGTCGTTGTCGAACACGGCAATACGGTCCGGCTCGGGAACGAAGTCGGGGGTATTTTCCCTGGTCACCCGCTCTACGAAGGCGACGATGGCCTTCTTCGGAGCAGTGTCGCTCCAGGAAGGCAGGGGATCGGCCTGAGCCATCACTGTTGAGGCGCAGGTAAGAAAAGCGGCGAAGACCAGAAATGCACGTCGCGTGACAAAGGCTACCGTGTTCATCGAACCCTCCTTAACGCCAAGGCCCTGGCTCGCCGCCGATACCGGCGGCGCCGTTCCGTTTCCAGTCGGGGCGGAGCATGCCGCTCCCGCAAGCTTTTCGCGTCATCATCGGAAGCACTGAGGGCCGTGTCGGCGCCTCCGGCAAACGAACTCTGCAACTTCCGCGGCGGATATTCAATGCAACTCTCCACATGCCGGCGGGACAGCATTCTGCCGGCCAGTGCGCCTGGCGGGACGGCGTCATTGCCGGCCTACGGTCTCCTGCTCGAAAAAGTCGTCTTCCGGCTGCGTGGCGTCTTCCTCCCGGGGACCGCCATAGTCTTCCCGCAGCCTGTAACGGCCGGCGTAGGCCCGGAATTTCTCCTGATCGAGGACGTACAGGTCCCCCCAGGGTTTGACCTGACCCGCCCAATGGATGATTTTCGGCTTGTCGCAGTAGTCCTGGGCGGGCACGTAGTTCCACTCCTCGCCCAGGACGACGATCTCGGAACGGGCGTAGACGTTCAACGCATCCTGGTCGTTCATGGCATATCGCTCGACCAGCGGGACATGATGGCGCGAGAAGTCGTCCCGGCGCATCCGTGCAAGATTCATCAGGATGACGCCCGCATTGAAGGTGGGGAACGCCAGGGAGCCCTGCTTGTGCAGCCTGCGCCGCAGATCCCAGGCGCGTTCGGGATCGAGAGCCAGCGACGCCTTGCCGACGAGCCGCGCCCCGGACTTCCAGTATTCGAAGCGGGTGAGCTTGGCGGCAAGCGGCGCATCGCCGAGCTCCGTGCGGAGGAGGTCGGCAACATCCGCCTGAACGAGCACGTCGATGTCGAGATAGAGCACCTTGCCGAGGCCGCTCAGAAGCTCCGGCAGCAGAAGCCGGTCGATCGTCGAGATGGTGGTATGCGACAGCAGGTGCAGCGTATCGCCATAGTCGATGCCGCTGAAGTCGTACCGGCGTATGCGCAATTGCGGGAAGAAGTGGTGAAGTTCATCGACATATCCGGTCGGAAGATCCCGGCTCAGGATATGGGCGGTGATATTTGCCTTGCTGTGTTCGCACATCGAGGCCATCGTCACCGGCAGGATGGAGGCCATGTTCCGGTCAAGCGCGAACGCGACGTGGACCTCGTTACCGCGCTCCTCAGCCGCCCCCCTGTGATAGACGTTCCCGCAAACCTCGCGGGATACAGCTTCGACGTCGAAGGAAGGCGCGGGCAACGGAACCACGTCGGCTGTGTACCGGTCGGCCTCGGCCAGGTCGGGCGCACAGAGCTCGGCCCAGCGGGCCCGGACGCTCGCCTCGTCCGCGCCAGAAAAGATCAGCGTCAGAACGGCCTCGAGCTTTTCCTCAAGCCGCGCGCGCATGCGCGCGAATTCCTCCTCTCCAAGGTCGAGCAGGCCCTCGAATCGAACATCGGCACGGTTCCTGGGGCGAAAGTCGACCGGGAGGCCAAGCGAGCGACAGGGAAGATAGCAGTGCAGCCGCGACGTCACGAGGCGCGAGAAGTCGAGATAGCCCGTCAGCATCGCGCGCGCCGCTTCAAGATTTTCGACGAGCGTTCCGTCGCGCACCTCGTCACCATACTGAATGAAGGACGTCCGGCTCCAGTTCGGGTAATCCTCCGGCTCCAGCGCCACCTCCACCACCGCGAGCCTGTCTTGAGCTGCAGGGCGATGCGGCGGAAAGATCTGTCCGATGGTCGTCGTCAGACACCCCGAGAAAAAAGCCGCGATGCCGAAATCGCGCAGGCGGTACACCGTGTTCCAGTCCCGGCAACCAATCGGCTCGTATGTCTTCAGATAGCCGACCGCGGAAGGCGTGAGCACGTCGGGATTGTTGACATGGAAGGAAAGAAAGATCGGACGGATGTGCTCGGGGAAAGGGAAGTCGAAGTCACCATGGAAGCTGCGGTGCATGAACCAGCCGTTGGCGATCAGCCACGTGGGGCGGGCGTAAGTCCGACCGGATGCGAAATCGCGATCCAGGGCCACGACGCCGACGCTGCCGGTGACGCCGTGAATACGGCGATCCGGCTGCACCCGCTGCTGCGTTTCCGTGACCAGGCGGCCGAGGTCGCTGCCGTCGTCAAAGTCCACGTCGGCAAAGCGGGAAATGTTCGCGAGCACTGCCAGGGTCTGCACATAGTCGCCCTTGTTGGAGGAGGTCCGCTGCCGGTCCGGCAACTTGTAGTCCATCAGCGCGATGCTCACCCCCCGCTGACCGGTCGCCACTGTGTCGATGCTGGACAGCCGCTCCAGCAACCATTCGAGCTGCCGTCGTTCGCCCGCCGAGGTAGTCGGCGTCGAAGAAGAGGCTAGTTCGTGCGCCACCCTTTCGCGCAGGCCGTGAAACTGCAGATGCTTCGCAAACAGGTTGAGAAGGCGGGCGCGGACCGATGCCGGCAGGTCGTCCGCCTCATCGAGGAACCGCCGCAACCGCCGGCCGCCGCCTTCCGGATCCTCCTCCATCAGCGATGAAAAGAAAGCATAGGGACACAATGCCTGTGCCACGTCGGTTCCCAGACGCTCGAAATGATCGAGCGCGGTCTCCGGGAAGCCGTCGAGGTGATAGTAGACGCCCGACAGCAGATGGCCGAGGGCGCGCGTATCCTTCCCCTGCAGAAGGCTCTGGCAGAAGGATCGCGTCAACAGTCTGTTTTCGGCGAAGTTCGCCTCGACGAATGCTATCCCTGCCTGCTGCAGCAAGCTGCCGCGGGCGATCGCGTCGACAAGTGACGCTCGCAACTGCAAAGGCCGGGCCTCCTGTTGCAGCGCGCGCAGACGGCCGGCGATTTCACGGTTCACGCTTGCCTGCGACGAACGCTGCTCCTGCAGATCGCCGCGCTGTCGGCGCAAGATGTCGATGGTTTCCTGAAAGCTTCTGGCATCGCTGTCGCGGCCCGCACGCAGCGCCGCTCTCTGTTGCCGCACGGTTTCGAGGCGCTTTTGTTCGGCGGCAAGCCGCTTTTCCATCTCGGCGTAGCGGCGCTGCAGGCCGGCATGTCGCTTTTCCAGATCCGCATGCTGGTGGTGCAGTTCCGAACGCAACTGCTCCAGCGCTTCGTGCCGCCGCTCCAGTCTATCGATGGCTTCCGACTGCCTGGCATATTGCTCCTGAGCGTGTTGGCGCTCCGCAGCAAGCCCCTCTTTCAAGGTCTTGTTGCGCAAGGAGAGATTGCCGATTTTCTGCTGCAACTGTTCCAGCTTGCTGCTTAAGGCCGCCAAACGGCGCTTGTCGGCGTCGCGCTCTTTCCTGTGGCGGCCTTTCGTGACGAGGTAATCGGCGAGCTTTTCGGAAAGCGGGCGCGCGTAGCGATTGAAAAAGATCAGATCGGCAAGCCTTCTGGATCTGGAACTCAAGTCGAGCCTCCAAGCCGCAATCCCATTTGCGAACACAACGTCGCCATATCAATATCGCATTGCACGTCCATTAGGCAGTCCTCATCAATGAGGCCGGACTATATGACGTGGCTGCTGCAGCCTCCGACGCGAACGCTCAGAAATGGAAACGACGTTGCATCGACTGAACGTGATCCTCACCCCTTTCGACCTGACGGCCGATCGGATGCCGGTTCTAAAGGGTATCGTTGTTCGCAAAGCCGTCAAATCGAGTTAAGTTGACAGAGCTACATTAGAAAAATAGCAAAAGCTGCTATCTTCGCTGCGAGAGCGAACGCACGACGACCGCGTCGGCAGGGCCGCCGTCTTTCCCATGCCGGAAACAACGATCGAGGAACGATGCAAGGCTTGAACATCCAGGCGCCGGAAGGCGCAGCGCAGGACACCGCGGAGGGCGCATCCGGCTTCAAACCGATACTCGTCAGCTTCTACTGCGGCGATACCTATTACTATGACGCGGCGGAGCTGCTACGCGCGGACTGCCGGCAGGCCGGCATCGACTACGATATCTCCGAACTCACCATCCCGAAGGATTTCAACTGGGCGCAGATCTGCAAGCTGAAGGTGGCCTTCTTCCAGGAGATGCTGAAGAAGCACAAGCGGCCGATCTTCTGGGTCGACGTGGATTGCCGCATCCGGTCGCTGCCGGAGGAGTTGCGAGCCTGCGCCTTCGACATCGCAGGATATGTGCGCGCGTTTCGCTATGTCCGCGACTTCGATCCGCTTTCCAACTCCCGCTTCTGGACACCCAGCATCCTCTTCTTCAACTACAACGAAAAGGTCGTTCGCTTCGTCGAACTGATGGGCAAGATCGAGGCCGAAGCGCCCGGCAATGTCACCGACGACTATGTGCTGCAGGAAGCCTGGCTTCAGTTCGAGGAACAGTTGAGCGTCGGCATGCTCCGGCCGGAGACCGTGGCGCGTACGCCAGACGACGTCAACGAGCGGTCCTCCATTCTCTTCGGCTCCAGCGGCAACGTCACCGAGTGGCGCAGCCAGGTGATCCAGCACGACGTGCCGCGCCGCATGCCCAGCCACCAGGCGACCGTGCTCAGCGAAGTGGCGTCGAACATTCGCAAGGAAGGCGATCTCAAGCGCGCCTTGTGGCTCTACCGGGAAGCAAACCTGCTCGACCCCACCAATACGCGTATCGTTGCCCACTACGCCGAGACCCTGAAACTGCTGAACCGCAAGGAGGACGCTCTCGACTTCCTGGATCAGGCGGTCGAACAGAACCCGGATTCCATGGATGTGCGGCAGAAGCGGATCTCGATCGCGGTACAGGCGCGGAAGTTCGAGAAGGCGCGACAAGCCGTCGACGAACTGCTCCACAGCGACAACGAGGCGTGGCGCGACCACGGCAAATCTCTGCAGTTCGACCTCGACCTGGAGAAGCGCGCGTTCGAGCGCAAGCTGAGACCGTCGCAGCGCCAGCGTATCTGGTGGATGAAGACACCCTATCCCGGTAATTTCGGCGATATCCTGAACCCCTATCTGATCGAGAAGCTGACCGGCATCCCGCCGCGCTATGCGCCGCGCGGCAAGGGCATGCTCTGCATCGGCAGCGTGATCAAGTTCGCAACGACGGGTACCATCGTCTGGGGCACCGGAACGCCGCGCATGACGGATGTTCTGGCGCCCGACGCCCGCTATCTCGCCGTGCGCGGGCCGCTGACGCGCGAACTCGTGCTGAAGTCCGGCGGCGAATGCCCCGAGGTCTTCGGCGATCCAGCCCTGCTGCTGCCGCAGCTCTACACGCCCCGCAAGGTCGAGAAGAAATACCGACTTGGCGTCATTCAGCATGTAGTCCATCGCGGCGAACGCAATTTCGGGCCCGGCGTCAAGGAAATCTCCATCGTCCGCTGCGGGTATGAAGAGATCGAGGCGTTTATCGATGAACTTTGCGAATGCGAGATGATCCTCTCCACCTCGCTGCACGGCCTGATCGTGGCGCATGCCTACGGCATTCCCGCGCGCTGGTGCACCTTCAGTGACGGGGCTGCAATCAGCGGCGACGGGACGAAGTTCCTCGACTATTTCCTCTCCGTCCAGATGCCCGAACAGCACGCACTCGACCTGTCGCACTACCACGATATTACCGCCTCGATGCGTGATGAGGTCCCCGACCTTCAGCTGCGCTTCGACGCGACGGCGCTGCGGTCCTCGTTTCCCAGCACCGACAAGGACATGCCGGAGGCGGAATGAGCGACCTTCGGCACGACGCGGCCGAAACCGATCATCGTTGCGATTTCATGCTCGACGCTTCGGGTGTATGATGAAACCATGGCGCGCCGTGACGGGGCTGGCCTATATCAGCGACGGCTACCGTTTTCGGAGGTAGCCGGAAGCATACCTAAGATTGAGCCCGGTCGCCCCGCCTATTCGAACGGGCAAGCGGCGGTGCAATCATATGAGCCGCCCAGATCAATTGCTGAGCCTGCTCCATCCTTAACCATACTTTTCTCGTTTCGGTTCAACCGCCTAAATTCATTATCGCTTTTTGCGGGCATGTTTCGGAGGGACCGGGTTGAAACTCAGAATTCTGCTGCCCGCGGACATGTCCACGATGTACCCGCGCAATCCTTATGTGCTGCAACTCATGCAGGCTTTGCTGCAAGATCCGATGGTCGAGCTCGTTGCGCACGGTCCCATTCATCTCTTCCACGGCAACTGTGACTGGGATGTCGTCCATATCCAGTGGCCGGATGCGCTGATCGGCTGGAAGGACGAACGCGAGATCACCATAGAAGACATCGACGTCGCCCTGTCGCGGCTCGCCGCCCGCGCGCTGATCGTCCACACCGTTCACAATCATGTCCCCGACGAAGACAGCGGCGAACTCGGAGGGGCGCTCTACGCCACGGTCTTTCGCCACACCGACGTCTTCGTCCATCTCGGCAAGCGTTCGCGCGATACGTTTCGCCAGGCGCATTCCGGGGATGACTGGGCCGGGCGGGCAGTCCATGTCGTCATCCCGCATGGCAACTATGACTTCTACAAGACGTTCAAGCCGCCGGAAGCCGGCCTACCCCCCGCGCTCCTGACGAAGGAGAAGCGACTGCTTGTGTTCGGAGCGCTGCGGAGTGTCCACGAGGAAGCGCTGGCACGCGAAGCGTTCGCCAAAGCCAACGTAACGACGTCGCGCCTGGTCTTCGCGGGGGCGCTGTCCCCGCAGGCGTTTCCGGCCGAAGTGCGCAAGAACCTTCCCAATCCGGACAAAAGCGTTACCCGGCTGCACAGGCGGATACCGGACAATCTCATCGCGCCCCTGTTCAAGAGCTGCCGGGCCGTCTTCATTCCGCGCTCCGGCCGGCTGAACTCCGGTGTGGTGCCGCTGGCGTTTACGTTCGGCGTTCCCGTGGTTGCTCCCGACGAAGGCGTGATCGGCGAGATGAGCCGAAAGTTCGGCGGCATGGTCTACACGCCGGGGGACTGTTCGACGGCCGCCGCGGCGATCCGCAAGGCCCTGTCGATGCAACAGGAGGCGCGCGAGCGGCTGCGTGAACGCATCCTGGACTACAGCGCCACGGTTCTCGCATGGCCTCGCATCGCTGCGAAGCACCGCGAACTTTACATTGCCAACATTGCCAGGAAGAAAGGTCTTCCTTTGCACAAACGACTGAAGGCGAGGTTCGGTCTATGATTTTCGGGAGTTTCCTCAAGGGCAACAAAAGCATCTCTCAACCCACCCCCCAGACGACCGCTCCCCGACCCGCTGCCAAGAAGTCGGAAAAGTCACGGATTTCGCCCCTCGGCTCATTCGATGGAAAGACAGTGAGCCTCTATCACTGGACGCCGCGGGAGGCGGGCCAGACCAATTTCGGCGACGAGCTGGCGCCCTTGCTGGTGCGGCGCATACTGGACCGCAGCGGTCTTGCCGATATCGCCCTCCAACCATCCGGCGATGGGCCGAAACTCTTGGCGGTCGGCTCGGTGCTGCAGCAGGCACGCGAAGGTGATGTCGTATGGGGGGCCGGCATCAACGGCAAGAGCTGGCCACGCCGTCTGAAGACGATCGACAGCCTGCACGTCGCCGCCGTGCGCGGCCCGCTGACGCGGCGCGCGCTCCAACGCTTCGGGTTCGAGGTCCCTGCCGTTTTCGGAGATCCGGGTCTCCTCTTTCCCGAGCTCTTTCGCGACGAGATCGCGCAGGCCGGCGAGACGGTGAGCAGGAAGTACGGCAAGGCGGACGTCATCTACATTCCGAACCTGAACGACGAGAGCCTGCTGCCCGAGCGCTTTTCTCATTTGCCCGAGGGCGTGACGCTGGTGTCGCCGACGGCAGCTCCCATCGAGGTTGCGGCGATGGTGGCGCAGGCGCGGCTGGTGATATCGAGTTCCCTACACGGTCTGGTCTTCGCGGACGCCTGCGGCGTTCCCTGCCGTCCGCATCTGAGCGCCTTCGAGCCCATCTTCAAATATGTGGACTATTTCGAGGGCGTGGGGCGTTCGCAATACGCCTTTCACCTGACGATCGAGGATGCGCTGGAAGCGGCAGATCTCGCTATGGTGCAGATCGATACGAGGCCGATCCTGCAGGCCTTTCCCTTCGAGGCGCTCGGGCTTACTCGGCCGCCCGCTTCTCGATGATCGGGCTTTCCTCGGTCATCTCCACCTCGCGCACCCATTCGCGCCAGATGGCGACCAGAAGCGCCATCAGGACCGGCCCGATGAACAGGCCGAGGAAGCCCATCGTCTTCACGCCGCCGATGAGGCCGAAGAACGTCGGCAGGAAAGGCAACTTGATCGGCCCGCCGACCAGCTTCGGACGCAGCGTCTTGTCGACAATAAAGAGCTCGATTGAGCCCCACAAGAACAGTGCTATGCCCGCGAACGGCGAACCGCTGGAGACGAGATAGATCGACACGAGCGAAAACGCCAAGGGCGCGCCGCCGGGAAAGAGCGCCATCAGGCCCGTGATCACGCCCAGCGTGACGGCGGACGGCACGCCCGCGACCCAGTAGGCGATGCCGAGCACGATGCCCTCACCGATCGCGATCAGCGTCATGCCGGTCACGGTGGAACTGATCGTGGCTGGAACGATGCGGGAGATCCGCTCCCACCGCATCGGCAGGATGCGTTCGCCAATCGCATCCACCTGTCGCATGAAGCTCTCTCCGTCGCGATAGATGAAGAACAGAGCGATCAGCATGAAGAGCATGGTGAGCAGCAGATGGAACGCGGCGCCGCCGGCGGCAAGCGCGACGCGGTAGATGTTGCCGATGTTCGCGCCGCTGACGATCTGGCTCAGCTCGCCGATTGCGCCGGGGTGATCCAGGAGCTGTGTCCAGCGGTTCGCCATCCACTCGCCGACGACAGGCAGCGCCCGGATCCATTCCGGCACCGGGGCGCCCGTCTTGTTCATCGCCACCGCCCAGCCGATCCACTCGCGCACCTCCTGGAATGCGTAAGTGACCGCAAACATTATCGGCACGACGATGAATGTCAGGATCAGCAGGATGGCGATGGCGGCGGCCAGCGTCCTCCTCCCGCCGAGCGCTCCGCGAAGCCTGCAGAACAGCGGCCAGCTGGCCGTTGCGATCACCAGGGCGGCGAGCACCGGCACGACAAAGCCGTAGAAGAAATAGATTCCGGCTACGATGACGAGCAGCAGCAGCCAGCGGGCGGCGGAGATGGAGGAGATCAGGGCCACGCCCGACGCGCGGGCGGCGCCCAGCAGCCGGGGTTCCGGACGAAGATTGCGCAGTTGGGGCTCGTGCACCGTGTAACTCCTCTCGATGCGGCTCCGCACTTGTCGCACTCTCGGGACGCATTGGCTTATATCGTGATAACAGTGTCTGATGTCATCGCAAAGAAAAGCTTGCGTGTGCGACTTTTTTTTGGGTTTCGTGCACGTCAAGGGGAACGGACCCGATGCGGGACGAGCATATCCGTGGCATGGCCGGCGTTGACGCGTACACATCGCACGGCGTTGCCAAATTGGCAGCCTGGCGGACGAGCGAGCGTACGCGGCTGATCGCCGAACGCCTGTCCGGTTCACCCGAAAGTCGGCTTGCGGCGTCTTCCGTCATCCTCAAGCGCCTGCGCGAGACGGTCGGCGCGATGGACGGCAGGCGGGTCAGTCTCTACTGGCCATTCCGCGGCGAACCGGACCTTCGCCCATGGATCGAGGAGTTCTGGCAGGCGGGCGGCGTGGCGCTTCTTCCGGTGGTCGTTGAAAAGCGGCAACCGTTGCAATTCCGAAGCTGGCGGACAGGCGAACCGCTTGCGCGCGGCATATGGGACATCCCCATACCCGCCGGGGGAGAGGTGCTCGAGCCTGATATCGTCGTGGCTCCGCTTGTCGGCTACGACCCTGCCCTCTACCGGCTCGGTTATGGCGGCGGCTTCTTCGACCGTACGCTGGCGGCACTGCAGCGAAAGCCGCTTGCGATCGGGGTCGGCTACGGCAGCCAGAAGATCGCCACGATCCGCCCGCAGGCACACGACATCCCCATGGACGTCATAATAGCGACCGACCTCGGCTGACCGGCGGCGACGTCATCGCGGCACGCAGATCACGCGCGGTCCGCCGCCGAACGGCTGGTAGGTGTTGTCCGACAGGCGGTAGCTGCGATAACGGTTGGCACACCAGCTCTGTGCGGTCATGCCGTAGACGGGGGCCCGCGGGCCGACGGTCACGTCTCCCAGCATCTCACCGGTGCCGAACACGGCGCGCGGATACCAATAGCCGTTGGGGTGGCGATAGTAGCCTTCGCGATAGGTGGCATAGCCGCGCGTACCGCGATAAAGCGGCGGCCTGCGCAGGGCATCCACGGGGTCGCGTCCACCAAACATATCGACCGGATCCTGGCCGACGACGACGGGGCCGTTGCGCGGGCGCAAGGCATCGATCGCAACCGCAGGCACTGCGGTCGCAAGCGACAGGCCGAAAAGCAGGAATGCGGATTTTGACCAAAGAGCCATGACGCCACTCCTCGAGGGCAGCTGATCCATATTCTCACGCGGGGCCGGCTGTTTCCAGTCCGCTTCGAAGCGTGTCGCAGCATCACGGCCAGAATCCGGACAGACATTCACAATATTGACGTTTACGTCAATGTTATCTAGCAATTGGGGTTGAAGCCATGGTCCAAAGGCATCATGCTGCCGGCGTCGGGGAAGTTGGAGGAACGCTCCCGGACGCATAAATGGGGCCATGGGCGAACAGACGACTGGGAGGAATCGCATTCATGTCAGCAAGCGTCGAGGGTCGGACCGCCACCATTCCCGAAAGGATCTGGCTGGCCTCATATCCTTCCGGATTTCCGGCAGAGATTCCTCCGCTGGCCTATGAATCGATCGGTGCGGCGCTGGAGCATTTCTGCGCCGTCCATGGGGAGCGCCCGGCCTTCATCAGCATGGGCAAGAGCCTGAGCTTTCGCGGCCTCGAAGCGCAATCGGCCAGGATCGGCGCGTGGCTGCAGTCACGCGGGCTCTCCAAGGGTGACCGCGTGGCGGTGATGATGCCGAACATCTTGCAGAACCCGGTGGTCGTCTACGGGATCCTGCGTGCCGGCTTCACCGTGGTCAACGTCAACCCGCTCTATACCCCGCGGGAGCTGGAGCACCAGTTGAACGATGCCGGTGCAAAGGTGCTGTTCGTGCTGGAGAACTTCGCCCACACCGTGCAGCAGGTCGTCGCCAGGACGCAGGTTCAGGACGTCGTCGTGTGCAGCATGGGCGACATGCTCGGCCTCAAGGGCCACATGGTCAATCTCGTGGTGCGCCGGATCAAGAAGCTGGTGCCCATGTGGTCGCTGCCGGGCCATCATACCTTCAAGGCCGTGATGGCGGCAGGTGCCGGAAAGACGCTTGCAGCCCCCAACGTTACCCGTACCGACATCGCCTTCCTGCAATATACCGGCGGCACCACCGGCGTTTCCAAGGGGGCAATGCTCACGCACGCCAACCTGCTGTCGAACATGGAACAGATGGGCCTGTGGCTGGAAACGGCCTTCATCGGCAAGAAGCGGCCCGAGCAATTGGTCTTTCTCTGCGCGCTGCCGCTCTATCACATCTTCGCACTGACGGTGAACTCGCTCGCCGGCCTTCTGACCGGGGCGACGAACATCCTGATCGCCAACCCGCGCGACATCCCTTCGCTCGTGAAGGACATGGCCACTTACAAGGTCAACGTCTTTCCCGGACTCAACACGCTGTTCAACGCGCTGATGAACAATCCGGATTTTCAGAAAGTCGATTTTTCCAACCTGGCGCTCACCTTCGGCGGCGGCATGTCGGTGCAGCGGCCGGTCGCCGAACGCTGGCGAAAAATGACCGGCTGCCCGATCGCGGAAGGCTACGGGCTTTCCGAAACCTCGCCGGTTGCGACCGCAAACCGGCTGGACACATCCGAATTCACCGGCACGATCGGCATGCCGATCCCCTCCACCGACGTGGACATTCGCAACGATGAAGGGGCTTCGTTGCCGATCGGCGAGATCGGTGAAATCTGCATCCGCGGGCCGCAGGTGATGGCCGGATACTGGAACCGTCCCGACGAGACCGCCAAGGTGATGACCGCCGACGGCTTCTTCCGCACCGGCGACATCGGCTTCATGAACGAGCAGGGCCTGATCAAGATCGTGGACCGGAAGAAAGACATGATCCTGGTATCCGGATTCAACGTCTTCCCCAACGAGGTCGAAGAGGTGGCGATGACGCTTGCGGGCGTGCTGGAGTGCGCTGCGATCGGCGTTCCCGACGAGCATTCCGGCGAGGCCGTGAAGCTGTTCGTCGTGCGCAAGGACCCGAACCTGACCGAAGCTGACGTCAGGGCCCATTGCGCAGACAACCTGACCAACTACAAGCGCCCGCGCTACATCGAATTCCGCAACGAGCTGCCGAAATCCAATGTCGGCAAGATCCTCCGCCGGGAGTTGCGGCCGTAGTTCGGAGCGGCGACATATAAATCGATTTAAAAAACGGTCTGAAAAGCGGCCGCATCCGCCTGAAAGCGAGAGGCTGCCCTTGATTCGCCTCATGCAAACCGCCTAGTTATCGCACCAGCCATGTTGCGATGCAGGGAGAGTACCATGAACGCGCTTGTCGAAACGCTGAAAGCAACCGTAGCGGACACCGACGCCACCAACATTCGCGGCGCCTTCGCCGCCGACCCGCAACGCTTCTCCCGCTTCAGCGTTTCGCTTGACGACTTCCTGTTCGACTTCTCCAAGTGCGCGGTGAACGACAAGGTGCTCGACGGGCTCGAAGCACTCGCCAAGGAAGGCGGCGTCGAGAAGAAGCGCGATGCGATGTTTGCGGGCGAGAAAATCAACATCACCGAAGATCGCGCCGTCCTGCATACCGCATTGCGAAACCGCTCCAATGTGCCGGTCCTTGTCGACGGCAAGGATGTGATGCCCGACGTCAACGCGGTGCTGGAGGCTATGGGCGCCTTTGCGGATGGTATCCGCTCGGGCGCGCTTGCGGGTGCGACCGGCAAGAAGATCACCGATGTCGTCAACATCGGCATCGGCGGCTCTGACCTCGGCCCGGTGATGGCGACGCTGGCGCTTGCTCCTTATCACGACGGCCCCCGGCTGCATTTCGTCTCCAACATCGACGGCGCGCACATCGCCGATACGCTGAAGACGCTGGACGCCGAGACGACGCTGTTCATCGTCGCCTCCAAGACTTTCACGACGATCGAGACGATGACCAACGCCGATACGGCGCGCAGGTTCATCGCCGGCAAGCTGGGCGAAGCAGCCGTCGGCCACCATTTCTGCGCGGTCTCCACCGCACTCGACAAGGTCGCCGCCTTCGGCATCGCCGGCGAGCGCGTGTTCGGCTTCTGGGACTGGGTCGGCGGCCGGTACTCGATCTGGTCGGCGATCGGGCTGCCGCTGATGATCGCGATTGGCAAGGAAAACTTTGGCCAGTTCCTCGCCGGCGGCCATGCGATCGACAACCATTTCCGCAGCGCGCCGTTCCGCCAGAACATTCCCATGCTGCTTGGCCTGATCGGCTTCTACCACCGCAACGTGCTCGGCTACCCCTCTCGCGCAATCCTGCCCTACGACCAACGGCTCCTGCGCTTCCCGGCCTATCTGCAGCAACTCGACATGGAATCGAACGGCAAGTCGGTAACAATGGACAGCACGCCGGTGGACGGGAAGACGGGGCCTGTCGTCTGGGGCGAACCCGGCACCAACGGCCAGCACGCCTTCTACCAGCTGATCCACCAGGGCACCGACCTGATCCCGGCCGAATTCATGATCGCCGCCAACGGCCACGAGAAGGATCTGCGTCACCAGCACGAGCTTCTGATCGCCAACTGCCTGGCCCAGTCCGAAGCGCTGATGAAGGGCCGCACGTTCGACGAAGCAAAGGCGCAGCTGACCTCCAAGGGCGTGGACGAAGCCAAGGCCGACAAGATCGCGCCGCACCGGGTCTTTTCGGGCAACCGCCCGTCGATTACGATGGTCTACGACGAACTCACCCCATTCGCGCTCGGCCGCCTGATCGCGCTCTACGAGCACCGCGTCTTCGTCGAAGGCGCCCTCTTCAACATCAACTCCTTCGATCAGTGGGGCGTGGAGCTCGGCAAGGAGCTGGCGACCGGCCTGCTGCCGGTGGTGGAAGGCAAAGAAAGTGCCGCCGGGCACGATTCCTCGACGGCTGGCCTCGTGGCCGCGCTGCTGAAGGCTGCGAAGTAAGAAGGTCTATCCAACCTCCGACTTGTTTTCTCCCCGCCTGTCGGGGAGAGAAGCCGGGTCTCGGAACGACCGGGCCTAAAGCCCGATCTCTCTCGCCCAGGGGGGATTTGCGCCGGCGCGCGAGACAGTGACGGCAGCGGCCTTCGCACCAAGCGCAAGGGCGTTCCCGATCTGCTGCTCGTCCAGCCTCGCCACCTGCGCCTTCGTCAACAGGTTCTGCATCTTCAGGGACGCAAGGATGCCGGCGTCGAAAGTATCGCCGGCACCAACCGTGTCCACCACCGAGACGCGCTCACTCGGCACGGTGACCTTATGGCGTTCGGTGTAACCCACCGCCCCCTCCGCGCCGCGGGTCACCACGACCAGCTTGGCGCCCTGGTGCAGCCAGTGCCGCGCCAGCGTTTCCTCATCTCCCTCGAGGCCGAACCAGGCAAGATCCTCGTCGGAAAACTTGACGATGTCTGACATGGACGCCATGCGGCGGATACGGGCCAGATGCGCGTCCTTGTCCTTGATGAAACCGGGACGGATATTCGGGTCAAGCGAGATGACGCGCGCGGTCTGCTCGCGCTGCATCAGCGCTTCGTAGGTGGAGCCGCAAGGTTCGGGGATAAGGCTGATCGCGCCGAAGTGCAGCGCTTCGCACTCTTCGCCGAGCACGGGCAGGTCGTCCTGTCCGATCATCCGGCCTGCAGTGTTCTCGTCATAGAAGGCGTAAGTTGCATGCCCGTCCACCAGCTTGACGAAGGCTATGGTGGTCGGTCGGGAAAGCGTGGCGCAATAGCTGAAATCGACGTCGCTCCTGCGCAGCGTGTCACGCAGCAGGTCGCCCATCATGTCGTCGGAGAGGCCGGTAAAAAAGCCGGCGGGTACGCCGAGGCGGCCGAGCGCGATCGCGGTATTGAAGATCGCGCCGCCGGCGTAGGGCGCGTAGGCGTCCTCGCCAAGCGTCGATTGACGCGGCAGCATGTCGATCAACGCTTCGCCACAACACAGGATCATGAATGCCTCCTCCGAACGTTCATTCAATCGATTTAAACGAGCATAGCGGAAAATGCCAGCGGCTTTCGCTCAGCTGGTCGGCAACGCGCTGACGCCGCCATGCTCCGACGACCAGAGCAGGGGCGCATTCAGGAACGCCTCCACCGAGCTCAGGGTCGCCTCGTCGAACAGCTTCTGCGACCGCGCGACGGCCAGAACCTGGCGCCAGGTGGAGACGTGATGGAGCTTGACCTTGCCGTTGGCGAAGCGGGCTTCGGCTTCCGGGAAGATGCCGTAGAAGAACAGGGCCATGCCATGATCGACGACGCCGCCTGCGGCCCGGATCGCATCGATGAAGGTGAACATCGAGCCGCCGGCCGTCGTCAGGTCCTCGATGACGAGCACGCGCGCGCCTTCCCGCATTTCGCCCTCGATCTGCGCATTCCGGCCATGCCCCTTCGGCTTCTTGCGGACATAGACCATCGGCAGAGCCAGACGATCGGCCAGGAGTGCTGCGAAGGGGATGCCCGCAGTCTCGCCGCCGGCGACGACATCGAACTGCTCGAAGCCGGCATCGCGCGTGATCGTGGCGGCGGCGAATTCCATCACGGCCGAGCGGATGCGCGGATAGGACAGAAGCTTGCGGCAGTCGATGTAGACCGGGCTCGCCATGCCCGACGCGAGCTTGTAGGGCTCCTCCGGCCGGAAGTGCACCGCCTTGATTTCCCACAGCATGCGGGCGAGCAGCTCCGCCATGGTATCGCGTTCCGGGAACGAATTGGAAAACATTGTCGCCTCTCCCTGCTGGCCGTTTTGCAGCGCATAGCAGGTGAAGGCGCCAGATGCCAGCCGATGGGCACCCGAACCTGGCGGACACGCAACAAAAAAACTCCCCGCGGACGGGGAGGTTCGAAGGACGTTTCGGCTATGCGGGTCGATCAGGCGGTGGCAGCGACGGCACCGCGGCGGGCGTCGATCGAGATCGCGCCGGGGCCGAAGGCGGCGAGAACGAGGAAGCCACCGGCAATCGTCAGGTTCTTCATCATCATCAGGCCGTTGAACATGGTGAGCAGGCCGTTTGCGCCTTCCGGGAAATCAGGAACGTTGATCGGGCCGCTGTGGAATACGAGGGCGGTGAACACGCAGAATGCGGCGAGCAACAGCGCGGTGATCTTCGTCTGGAAGCCGACAAGAATGAACAGGCCGGCGACCAGTTCGAAGAGGCCGGCGATGTAGGCGAGCGCGGTTGCGGCCGGCAGGCCGGCACCGGCGATCATGCCGGCGGTGCCCGAGGGATCGAGCAGCTTCGGGTAACCGGCGAGGATGAACATTGAGGCAAGAAGAATGCGTCCCACGAGGACGACGAGGTTCTGAGACATGGCTGGCTCCTGGGCCGTTGGTTTCACTGGCGCTAATTGTTAGCAGAACGTTGCGTTTACACTAGTCCGCCACCGGGTGGACACATCGTTCACCTTTTGCGCACGATGGATGCGCCGTCCGAGCACGGCCGACCAACGCACAGAGACCCTGCCGGACTCTTTTCGGTTGCAACCACCGGCGGAGTGCAGGAAGAATTCGTCGACGACAGGCACGGGGCGCCAGGCGCGCGGGGACGGACAGATGACCGAGGTTACGAGGAGTGTCGCCTTTTGGCGTTCGTTTCCGATCTTCGAAGGCTTCAACAAGGACACGCTCGCCGAGATTGCCGATATCGCCACCTATCGGAAATGGAATGCAGGCACGGTGCTGTTCCAGCGCGGCGACGACGGGACCTATCTCATCGTGGTCATCTCCGGTCGCATCAAGATTTCGCTGATCACGCCCCAAGGCAGGGAGCTTTCCCTACGTCACCTGGAGGCCGGCTCCATCTTCGGCGAAATGGCGATCCTCGACGGGCAGCCGCGCTCAGCCGACGCCACCGCTGCAGTTGCCACCGAAGGCTACGTGATCAGCAAGCGCGATTTCCTCGAGGTCCTGTCACGCAATCCGCAATCCTACCAGGCGATCATCCATTATCTCTGCACAAAGCTCAGGGAGACGACCGAACAGCTGGAAACGATCGCGCTGTACGATCTCGATTCCCGCGTCGCGCGCTTCTTTCTCGCCATGCTGCGCAACATCCATGGCAGCGATCTTCCGGAGTGCGCCAACCTGCAGCTCTCTCTCAGCCAGACCGAAATCGCCAGCATCGTCGGCGCCAGCAGGCCGAAGATCAACCGCTCCATCCTCGCGCTGGAAGAGGCGGGAGCGATCCGCCGTACGGACGGCATCATCTTCTGCCACACGGGCAGGCTGCTCGCCGTCGCGGAGCCCGAAGACAAGTAGCCGCCATGACGCCCCGGCTCAGAGCGCTTAGCAGCAAGCCGCTTCTGGCCGGCGTCGCCACGAGCCTTGTTTGCGCATTCCTCCTCTTCCACTTTTCCGAAGCCGTGCTGGAGCGGCCGCGCGAATTGTTCTTCGACGCGCTAACGCAGGCCTTTCCCGGCCCGGAAACCGACCGCCTCGTTGTCGTCGATATCGATCGCAAGGCGCTACGGTGGGCCAGCGGGGAATGGACGCGCGCGCACTCGGCAGCGCTTATCTCGGCGATCGCGACAGCCCGGCCCGCTGCCGTCGCAATCGACCTCGTCTTCAGCAAAGACTGCGATCTGAGCGACCCGGCGAACGGGGCGCTAGCCGAGGCGCTCGGCCGTGCGCCTGCGATCCTCGGCTTCCTTATCGGCGAGCAGACGAGTGCAGCACCAGGCCCGGCGCCCGAACTGGCGGTGCAGCGGCCGATCGCGATTCCGCCGCTGTGGTTCATCAATGGTGCCGACGCCTCGTGCCCGATCTTCCAGGAGCGTGCGGCCGCGGCCGCGGCAGCCTTTCTCATCGGCGACGACGATGCGGTCGTGCGGCGCAGCCAGGCCTATGCGATCCTGGGCAATGCGGCCTATCCCGCGCTCGGCCTCGAAGCGGCCCGGCTTGCAGCAGGCGCCGGCGCCTCCGTGATCGGCGGCATGCCGCCGTGGATCCGCCAGGACCAGCGACTGCTATGGCCAGACGATGACGGCAACCTGCGTTTCGTGGCCGCCCATCCGGGTCGCATCGCGCGACGTACCATCTCCGCCGCCGACGTCCTGAACGGCGTCTCTCTGCCGGAACGCATCCGCGGCAAGGTGGTCCTGGTGGGGAGCAGCCTTCCGACGCTCGGCGGCCTGAGAGCCAGCGCGTCGCTTCCGCTTGAGCCCTCCATGCAGATCCATGCGGATGTGGCGACCGCTGTGCTCACCGGCTTTATCCCCCATCGCAGGAGCTCCCAGATACCATGGGAGGCGGGATACGCGTTTCTGGCAGGGATCGGGGTCGCAACCCTCATCACCCGTCTTCGTCCGACATATGCCGCGATCGCCGGTCTCATCGCGATCGCCGGCACGATTGCCGGCGCGGCTTTCGTCTATAGACAAACCGGATTATTGCTCGACGCGACGGCGATTGCGATGGCGCTGACTACCGTTCTGCTCGTCACCGGCGTGCTGCAGTTCGCGCAGGTCCGCCGCGCCGAACAGACGGCTCGCGCCCGTTTCGGACAATATCTCCCGCCCTCCGTCGTTTCCCGCTATCTCGACAATCCCAAGCTGGAACGCGTCGCCGCGGAGGAGCGGCAGGTGACTGCGCTCTTCACGGACATCGAGGATTTTTCCGCTCTCTCTGGCCGTATCGGCCCGCAAAGGCTGGTGCCGTTGCTCGACATCTACTTCCGCGAGGTCAACGCGCTGGTGGCCAGCCACGGCGGGATGGTGAACAAGGTGGTCGGCGATGCGGTGCATGCACTGTTCAACGCGCCGGAAGACCTGGACCGGCATGTGGACCGGGCGATCGACTGCGCGCGGGAAATCCATGCGCTGACCGAGGAAATGCGCGGCAGGGCGGACTTCGCTGCCGAAGGTTTCGGCCGGACGCGCATTGGCATCGAGACAGGTCTCGTCATCCTGGGCGAAGTGGGCACCGGCGGTACGCTGGACTATACCGCGCACGGGATGGCGATGAACATCGCCGCACGTCTGCAGGAAGCCAACAAGGTCTTCGGAACGGCCATTTGCATCGGCCCCGCGGCGGCAGGCGAAACCACGCGACGCCTGCGCTCGCTTGGTGTGCATGAGATCCGCGGCGCGGGTCCACTGGCGCTGTTCACGATCGCCGACGACGGCTAGAGATCGACGCCTCAGCGAACGCCGATGCTGGCATAGGCTTCGCGGATGCGGGCCTCTCCCCATTGCTGCACCTCGCCCGGTATGCCGGTCGCCGGCGGCACATCGATCCCCTGCCCTGCACCGACCTCTCGGGCGACACCGCCCCCTTCGAAACGGACCAGCCCGCGTTCGACGAAAACGGCGAACGCACCGCGATTGGGGCCGGCGAAGAACTTCGTGCCGCGGACGCCGATCATGCCGAAGGCCGTCCGTACGGTCAGGTCGATCTTCGGCGCCTCATCCGGTCGGTCGAAGATCATCCCGCCTGTGCCGAGTTCGATGGTGCCACCCTGGGCAGCGATGAAGCTGTCGACCAGCAACTCGGTCCGGCTTCCAAGCATCAGTTTGGTCGCCTCACCCAGCGTCATCTCGGCAAAGCTCCCCTCGCCGGTGACGATGAAATCACGGTCCATGATATCGGCACCGGCGCGAATGGCCGATAGCGCCTCGCCTTTCCTGCGGCTTACCTTCCCGCGGACCTCGTCGACCGAACCGATGACCGCACTGGCTCGCGCCGTGCGTCCGGGAAAGGCCGCAGCCGCCCAGATGGCAGCGGCGAGAAAGGCCCTGCGGCGGACCGGAACACCTTGCCGTGCAACTGACATCGCACCCTCCCCGCCCACCGACGTTTACCATAGACGTTGCCGCGCCTGTCCCCTTCGGAACAATTACGCCCCCCAAAGACGTCTATCCTCAGGGCATGAAGGGAGACGGACTTTGCAGAATGTTGTCCATGCAATGAAAACGGGCGCGATGGCGCTTTTCTTCACCGGCGCTGTCTTGGTGTCGCAGGCACAGGCCGGCGGGAATGGCATGCCCATCGAGGCGCAATGCGATGCCGCTGCCGGCAGCCGCGACGACAGGACCCGAAACACGGACTTCGCGCCCGTCGAAGACGGTGGCATCAAGCTCGGAATGGCTCTGTCCGCCTGCCGCGAAGCCTACAAGGCCGGCGGCAAGCCGCGCATCACCTTCCAGCTTGCCCGGGCGCTGGAGCAAGGCGGGCAACTGCTTGCCGCGCAAGGCCTTTACCGCGAGGCGGCGACGCGAGGGCATACTGCGGCCATGGTCCGCCTCGGCCGGATGCTCCAGGAAAAGGGCGACCCCAGCGGCGCCTTTGCACTCTACAGGCGTGCGGCGGAAGCTGGCGATCCCGGCGGCGCTTACGCGCTCGGTTTTGCCTATCGCGACGGCATAGGCGCTCCCGCCGATGCCCGGAAGGCGGCGCTCTGGTTCGATACGGCGGCTTCCGGCGGCTACGAAGTTGCAGCGCTCAAGACGAAGTTCGCGCACCAGGATGGCGCGGCCGCCGGGACCGGCAGCCGCTGACTCTGTCGGCCACCGATCCTCAGACGATTTCGCCGGCCTGCGGACCCCACGTGTCGGTCATGGCGAAGCCGTCCGCCAGGGGATCGGTGGGATCGAGCGCGATCTGGTGCAGGCCGAAGGTCCAGCCACGGCCGGTGATCGTCGGAATGATCGCCTTGCGGCCGGCCACCTCGGTCTCGGCCTCCAGACCGACCTCGAACTGCGAACCGATGATGGAGCGTGACTTGAAGCTGTCGCCGACCTTGACCTTGCCACGGGCGTGCAGGGTCGCGAGGTTGGCCGAATTGCCAGTGCCGCAGGGCGAGCGGTCGACGCGGCCCGGCCACATCGTGGTTGCCGTGCGGATGGTGCCGTCTTCCTCCCGATCCCGGAACATGACGTAGGCCACGCCGTTGATTTCCGGGATCTCCGGATGAACGACGGGCATCTGCCGGTTGATCAGGTCCTTCAGAACCATGCCGGCATCGACGAGCTTGCGCGCATTGGCCTTTTCGATCTTCGTGCCGATCTGATCGACGTCGACCAGCGCGTAGAAGATGCCGCCATAGCTTATGTCAAAGCGCACACGCCCCCACTCCGGCGTGTCGATCTCGGCGTCGAGCTCCTGCACGAAGGAGGGAACCATCGTCAGCTTTACCTTCTCGCAGCGACCGTCGCGGCAGGTGGCCGTGGCCTTGACCAGGCCCGCGGCGGTATCGAGGACGACGACCGTTTCCGGCTCCTTCATCTCGACGATGCCGCTCTCGAGCAGTGCCGTGGTGATGCAGATGGAATTGGAGCCCGAGGATGCATGCGCCTGGTCGGCTTGGAGAATGATGAAACCGGCATCGGCTTCCGGGCGCTTGGCCGGAAGAAGCAGGTTCACCGAGCCGGTCGCTGCCGCACGCGGCTCCAGGCAGAGGAAGCGGCGCAGGCTGTCATCCACGGTGTTGATGTAGTGCAGCTGCTCGGCGATCGTATTGCCGGGGATCTTAGGTACGCCGCCGATGGCAACCTTGCCGATCTCGCCCTCGCAATGAACGTCCAGCAACTGGATCGTGCGTTTCCATCTCATGCTCTTCGACTCCACTCGTCTTCGAAATGTGTCGCACCCGGCTCGCGCCGACCGCGCGAGCCGAAGACGACGATAGCTGGCGATGCCGCCTCGCGCCGGCGCGGTTGGAGAAACGGCGTGACCGTTGCATGAAGATGCACGGTTGCTGCGCTTTTCCCATTTCCTTCACCGGATAATCGCCTGTGGCGGCGACGCAGGCATCTCTGCCGTACGCCATCGCCCGTCGGCGACGGTGCTACATCACGGCGCGGGGCAAGCCAATCGGTTTGATGTCGCAGCTTGCACTTTCCGCCCACACAATTTGTCCGGTTCGGCCGACCTTCTGCCTTGACCGGCGCGATTGTCGCGGAAACAGTGCGCGCATCCTTCTCAAACGGCCGATTTTCATGACCAAACTCATCGTTTTCACCGATCTGCACATGACGCCCGAGGGCACCACCATCATCGGGCTTGATCCTTACGAGCGCCTCGGCAGAGGAATAGACCACGTCAACCGCTATCACGCGGACGCCGACCGGGTGGTCTTCACAGGCGACCTCACGCATCGCGCTGATACCGCCTCCTACCTGCGATTGAAGGCGCTCCTCGGCACGCTGGCGCCTCCAGCCGCGATCACCATCGGCAACCACGACAACCGCGATCGTTTCCTTGATATCTTCGACCATGTCGCAGCCGACGACAACGGTTTCGTCCAGCAGTCGATCGATTTCGACGATTGCCGCGCCATCCTGCTCGACACGCTGTTCGCCCCGCCCTACGAATACCCTGCAAGCCATGCCGGCCTGCTCTGCGAGCGCCGGCTGGGCTGGCTCGACCGGCGCCTGTCGGAGACGGACAAGCCCGTGCTGCTGTTCATGCATCATCCCCCGCACAAGACGGGCTTTACCGGCATGGACACGATCCGGCTGACAAACGAACAGGCCTTCTACGAGCTGATCCTTCGCCACGGCAACGTGCGTCACATCTTCGCCGGACACGTGCACCGAACGATCGGCGGCTCGCATCGCGGCATTCCGTTCTCCATTTTCAAGAGCCCCGTCCACCAGCAGCCAATGCCGTTCGACACGCCGGACCCGTCGCTATCAGTCGATGAGCCGGGTGCCTACGGCATCGTCGTGGTTACGCCCGACGGCCTGCAGGTACATACCGAAGACTATGAGATCGCGCGGCGCGATAGTGTCACTGCGTAATAGTTCGTGAGCTTCTTGCCTGGGCTGATCGGGGAACACAGGAGCGCCGAACACGTTTGGTGATCCGAAGGGCTCAGAAACCGTTTCAGAAGGAGAATGGCATGAAGAAGGTTCTTATCGCAGGTGTTGCGCTTGTCATCGCAGGTACTGCCATGGCGCACGCCGAGGAGAAGAAGCCCAACCCGGCCATAGGTGCTGCAACCGGCGGCGCGACCGGAGCATTGACCGGCGCGCTTATCGGCGGCCCTGTCGGTGCCGCCATCGGCGGTGTCGCAGGCGCAACCCTTGGCGCGGCGGCCTCGGTTCCGCAAGAAGCACGCACCTACGTGATCGAAAACCCGGTGGAACCGGTCGTCCTGGACGGTCCCATATCCGCCGAAACCCGGCTGCGAGAAGACGTCGTCCTGACGCCGATCCCGGAACACCCCGATCTCGGCTATGTCTATGTCGAGAACCGTCCGGTCATCGTACGGACCCGTGACCGGCAGGTGATCTATGCTGAAGACGTGCAGACGACCGGCAGCATCGCGCCCGCGGTACCGGAAACAACCATCACCTATATCGAGCGCCACCCGGTCGGTCCGGTCGTTCTGGAAGGGCCGGTGGCCGCCGGCACGGTGGTCCCTGACGACGTCGAGATTGTCGCCGTTCCCGACAGTCCGGACTACGGCTACATCTATGTCGACGAGCGTCCGGTCCTGATCGAGCGAAGCTCGCGCAAGGTTCTCTGGGTCCGCTGATCCGGCCAGGAGTGAAGAGGCATCGGGCGGCTCGCGATGACGGGCCGCCTTTTTACGATCCATCGGTCGTCGTCCGGCCGGAAACATCGGGCGGCGCAAGCGCACGGATGACTTCCTCGTCAGAGACCTGCAGAAAATCGCGATAGCACAGCCCGACCGCGCAAAAATCACCGGGCTTGTGCAGGCAAACGATGCGATCTACCGCGCCGCCGAGTGCTTCGAGCGCCTCGGGCGGCGCAACCGGAATGGCCAGCGTTGTCGAGGCAACGGACTGCAGCCGAAGCGCCTTCAATGCCGCCGCAAGCGTTGCGCCGGTCGCCACGCCGTCATCGACGACGATCACGTGTCGCATATTCAGATCCACCGGCAGCCGGCCGGCAAGATAGCGCTTGCGTTGACGCGCGATCTCCGCCTTCTGCCGGGCGGCTTCCGCTTCGATATAGGCCTGACTGGCGCCGCAGGACGCGACGAGTTCCTCGTTCAGCACGAGTTGCGGCGCATCCGACCCTGCAATGGCGCCGATAGCGACCTCGCGGTTCTGCGGCGCGCCGATCTTGCGCACGAAGAGAAGGTCGAGCTTTGCGCCGAGAGCGCGGGCGACCTCCACCGCGACGGCGACACCACCCCTCGGCACGGCCAGCACAACCGGATCATCGATAGGCTGCACCGAAAGTGCGGCCGCCAACTGGCGACCGGCATCGGCCCGATCGACGAACAGGACCCGGGGCCTCATCATGGCGCCCTCCGCGAGTTAGTAAGGCATTTTAACAAATTCATTAAGATGTTGAAGATATCTAGAATATCGACGCGCAGACTCCCTATCCAACGGGTCTGGCCCCGGATGCCGGTCGGCATCCGCACTCTCCATGATGGAGCCTCCACACCATTTTGACTGAACGCCGTCTCCATGGGCGCCATGGCGACTGCCAGAGCTCGTGAGGATTGCATGTTTAGACTACAGCCAAAGTCGCTTGCGACCAAGCTGATCGCAGTTACGGGCGGCACGATTGCGCTCGTTCTCATTGCATCGAACTATCTTTTGATCTCGCAGTCGAGCGACCGCGTTCAGTCGCTGATCCTCGACGAGGCGAACAGTCAGGCGCGGTCCATCGCGTCGGACGTATCGGGCGCCATCGGCGAACTGGTGAGCAGTGCGCGCACATCCGCCGCCATCATCGGCAAGGCGCATGAGAACGGAACGCTCGACCGCAAGCAGGTCATCGACCTTCTCAAGGTCAACGTCGAGCAAAATCCGGCCGCCTACGGCAGCTGGTACGCCGCGGAGAAAGACAGTTTCGACGGCAAGTCGGCTGAATATGTCGGCAACAAGGAGTTCGCCGGCGACAAGAACGGGACGTTCAATCCCTACTGGACGAAAGACAAGACCGGAACGATCCAGTTCACCCCGTTCGAGTCGGACTATGAAGGAGCCTGGTATGCGCTCGCCGCAAAGAGCGGCAAGGGCGCCATGACGCCGCCGTACCAGGAAAGCACGACGGGCGAAAGCACGTCGATGTCGTCCATCGGCTACCCGGTCTATTCGAGCGGCAAGCTGATCGGCGTTGCCGGCGCCGACGTCAAGCTTTCGACGCTCGCCGAGCGCGTCGCCCAGATTAAGCCGTTCGGATCGGGCCGCGTTCTTCTCCTGACGCAGACGGGCAAGTGGCTGGTTCCACCGCGCCCCGAACTTGCGATGCAGGACTATGAGGGCACAGGCCTGGATACCGTCAAGGAAGCCATCGCTTCGAACAAGCCCGGCTTCGTTGCCGACCTGAGCTTCGACGACAACGAGCCCTTCGACCGCATCGTCTATCCGGTCGCCCTGCCCGACGTGAACGCAACCTGGGTCGTCCTCGTCGATGTCCCGCGTTCGGTCATCGGAGCACCGGTGCGGGACCAGACCTACATGATGATCGCGGGCGGCGTCATCGTCCTCGCCGTCGTGCTCCTCGGCCTGTGGATTGCGGTTCGCAACTACGTCCAGCGGCCACTCGCCGGCCTCGTCGGCGACGTAGCGCGCCTTGGCAGGGGCGACTATGCCGAGCCGGTTTCCGGCCAGGACCGGACCGACGAAACCGGCGAGGTCGCCAAGGCGCTCGAAGGTTTCCGTCATCAGCTCGCCGATACGAAGCGCCTTGAAGCCGAGGCCGACGCACAGCGGCAGATGACTGAAACCGAACGTGGCCGTTCGGAAGCGGAGCGCCAGGCAAGCAGTGCGCTGCAGCGCGATATCGTCTCGCGCCTCGGCGAGGGCCTTGCACGCCTTTCCTCCGGCGAACTGTCCTACCGGCTTTCCGGCGAGTTCCCCGGCGAATATGCGAAGCTCAAGAGCGATTTCAATTCGGCGATGGGCAGCCTCGAAGAGACGATCAGGACCGTCAACAGCTCGGTCTACAGCATCACCAACGGCACCAACGAGATCTCCAACGGTGCAGCGGACCTGTCGCACCGTACCGAGCAGCAGGCGGCAAGCCTCGAGGAGACTGCCGCGGCCCTGGACGAGCTGACCTCGCAGGTCAACTCGAGCGCCGACAATGCCCGTGTCGCCGCCCAGTCCGTTTCGTCGGCGAGCGACGACGCGGCCAAGTCCGGTGAAGTGGTTCAGAAGGCCATTGCCGCGATGAAGGGCATCGAGCGGTCTTCCGGTGAGATCTCAAACATCATCGGCGTGATCGACGAGATCGCCTTCCAGACCAACCTTCTGGCGCTGAATGCCGGCGTCGAAGCGGCGCGCGCAGGCGAGGCCGGCAAGGGCTTCGCCGTCGTCGCCCAGGAGGTCCGCGAACTGGCACAGCGCTCCGCCAATGCGGCCAAGGAGATCAAGAACCTCATCAACGCCTCGGAGACGCAGGTGCGCGACGGGGTGGACCTCGTCGGCCGGGCCGGCAACGCGCTCGAAAAGATCGCCCAGCAGGTCATGCAGATCAACGGCCTCATCCGCCAGATCTCCTCGTCCGCCTCCGAGCAGGCAGTCGGCCTGAAGGAGATCAACTCGGCCGTCAACCAGATGGACCAGGTGACGCAGCAGAACGCAGCGATGGTGGAGGAAACCACCGCGGCCAGCGTCGCGCTGAACGAAGAGGCACGAACGCTGCAGTCGCTCGTCGCCCGCTTCCGCACGGGTCAGACCGCGATGGCGGCCCAGCCGCAGCGGACTGCGCAGGCGATGGCACCCGCCGCAACGGCACCGCGTCCGGCGCCTTCCCGGTCGATCCCGCAAGTCGTCGGCAACACCGCACTGGCGCAGGACGAGTGGGAAGAATTCTGAGCGCAAGCGTCCCGCAACGAACGAAACGGCGCCCTTCCGGGCGCCGTTTTCATTTTACATATCGGATGCCCCTGCGCTCAAAGCCGAGCCACGCGCTCCGTCAAAAGCTCGAAGAAGCCGTCTGCATCAATGTCGCGCATGACCCGCGCATTGTGCTGGCGCCCAGTCACCTGCCACCAGTCGACCACCGTCATGCCGGCCGTCAGCGGCGAGGCTGTCTCGATTTCGACGTTGCAGTCGCGTCCGCCGAAAAGCTCGGGGCGCAGCAGATAGGCGATCACCGTCGGATCGTGCAGCGGGCCGCCGTCGGAGCCGTACTTCTCGACGTCGAACCGCTCGAAGAACTCCAGCATCGCCACCAGCGCCTTGGCCGGACGGGAACCGATCGCCTTCAGTTTTTCCACCCGGGTGCGAAGCGTGAGCACCTTGTGGGTGACGTCCAGCGGCATCATCACAATCGGAATGCCGGACTTGAAGACAATATCGGCCGCTTCGGGATCGACATAGATGTTGAATTCGGCAGCCGGCGTGATGTTGCCGCCCTCGAAGAAGCCGCCGCCCATCATGACGATCTCGGCCACGCGGCCGGCGATCTCGGGAGCCTTCTGCAGTGCAAGCGCGACATTGGTCAAAGGACCGAGCGCGCAGAGCGTCACCGTGCCCGCGGGCTCACTGCGAAGCGTGTCCACCAGGAAATCGACGGCATGCTGCTCCTGGAGCGGCATGGTCGGCTCATCGAGTTCGGGACCATCCAGGCCGGTCTTGCCGTGGACGTGTTCGGCCGTGACCAGCGGGCGCTGCAACGGCGCGTCGGCGCCGGCGAAGACCTTGACGTCGGGACGGCCACACAACTCGCACAGAATACGCGCATTGCGCGCCGTCAGCTTCAGCGGAACGTTTCCGGCAACGGTGGTGATGCCGAGCAGATCCAGTTCTGCGGGACTGCCGAAGGCCAGCATGATGGCGGCGGCATCGTCCTGGCCCGGGTCGGTATCTATGATGATCTTTCTTCGCGGCGACATGGGCCTTCACTTCTCCGAATCGTGTTCTTGCACCGCCTCTCGCGGCGAAACCGGGACTATATTTACCCCGGGGCGCTCTGCAAGCGTCTTGCACGTGCGTATGGCAATCCCCATATTGCCTTCTGTCGGGATGCTGAAATTCGGGTCCCGAAACAGTCGCTTGAAAGCAAGGACTAACGCAATGAGCCGCATTACGCCTTTTGCCAGCCCGCTTCTCCTCGGCTTCGACGCCATGGAAAAGACCCTTGAACGGATTGCCAAGGGGAATGACGGGTATCCTCCCTACAACATCGAGCGCATTCTCGCCGACAGCGCTTCCGGCGCTCCCGATCGGCTCCGGATCACGCTCGCCGTGGCAGGCTTCTCCGAAGAAGAGCTCGAGGTCACGACGGAGGAGAACCAGCTCATCGTTCGCGGCCGGCAAGTCGACAGCGGCGAAAGAGACTACCTCTACCGAGGCATTGCCGCGCGGCAATTCCAACGCATGTTCGTCCTTGCGGACGGAATGCGCGTGTTGGGTGCCGAGCTGCGCAACGGTCTTCTCGCCGTCGATCTGGCGCGTCCCGAACCGGAACGCATGGTAAGGAAAATTAACATTTCCGTACCAGACTAGGCCAAGTGCCGTTCCTGCGGGCACCTCCGCCGGAGCTTCACCGACAGACTGATCAACCGGACGCACCGACGGGCCACGATGGCAGCGGGCATCCGGCGGGCCGGCACCCAATCCGGCACATTGCCAGGAGGCAAACCATGGGACTGAAGACCATCTCCCCCCAAGTATCGAAGACCGACCTTGCACATCTCGGCGCAGGCGAAGTCGGCTACATCCGCAAGATGCGCGCAGACGAAGTGTCGCGCTGCTTCCCGGAAGCGCCCGATATCGATCCCAACCTCGATCTGTGGGCTCTGTTCGGCGCGGATGGCACGCCAATCCTTCTGACGGACAACCGTTCCAGCACCTTCTATAAGGCAGCCGAGGACGAACTGCGCACCGTCAGCCTGCACTGAAACGCCTCACGCGTCAGGCTCCGGTGCGCATCGTGTTCCGCCGCTTTCCCTTTCGGAAGAAGAGCCGGCCCTCGTTCAAACCCGGCGGAAGGTGAGATAGGCCGAACTGCGGCCCTCACGCCGGGCCTTCGCCTCGTAGCGCGTGCCCGGCCAGCCGGCAAAGGGCGTCAACCAGTCCGAGGCGTTCCCGGCCGTCCATTCGAGGGCCGGGTGGCCTGCACAATGAAGCAGCGTCCAGTTGACGTAGGTGTCGATATCGGACGCGAAGCAGAAATGCCCGCCTGGCTTCAGCACCCGCGCGAAACGGTCGAGATTGACGGCCGAGACAAACCGACGCTTCCAGTGCTTCCGCTTCGGCCAGGGGTCCGGGTAGAGCAGATCGATCTGGTCCAGCGAAGCTTCCGGCAACCAATCCAGAACCTCGGTCGCATCGTCGTCATAGACGCGCACATTGTTCAAGCCGAGTTCGCCCACGCGCGACAGGAGCTTCGCCATGGAGTTGACGAACGGTTCCACGCCGATGAACCCGGTCGTCGGGTTCTCCTGCGCTCGGTGAACAAGATGCTCGCCGCCGCCAAAGCCGATCTCCAGCCGTAACCGTTCGACGGGCTCTGGAAACAGGTCCGCCAGCCGCTGTACCGGCGTTTCGATGTCGAGCTTGAGAGCAGGCAGCAGCGTCGCCATGCCTTCCGCCTGCCGCTCGCGTAGCGGCTTTCCCTTGCGGCGGCCGAAGAAGGCTTCGGTGGCACGGGTCGGATGCGGCTGTTCTGTCATGGGCTCCATCTCTCACGATAAAAGCGGGCGTCTCTTGCGAGGCACCCGCTTTACAGTGTTCACGCGCGATCCGTAAAGGCCGATCAGGCGGCCTTCAGCGTCTCGGCCCTCAAGGCATCCTTGATCGGCTTGACGAGATCGAGCTTCTCCCAGGAGAAAGAGCCGTCGCGCCCGGCCTTGCGGCCGAAGTGGCCGTAGGCGGCCGTTTTGGAGTAGATCGGCTTGTTCAAGTCGAGGTGGCGGCGGATGCCGGAGGGCGACAGGTCCATGACGGTGCGGATCGCAGCCTCGACCTGATCTTCCGTCACCTTGCCCGTGCCGTGCAGGTCGACATAGACCGACAGCGGCTGGGCGACGCCGATGGCGTAGGACAGCTGGATCGTGCAACGATCGGCCAGCCCGGTGGCAACGACGTTCTTGGCGAGATAGCGCGCGGCATAGGCCGCAGAGCGGTCCACCTTCGTCGTGTCCTTGCCGGAGAAGGCGCCTCCGCCATGCGGGGCAGCGCCACCGTAGGTGTCCACGATGATCTTGCGGCCGGTGAGGCCCGCATCACCATCCGGTCCGCCGATGACGAACTTTCCGGTGGGATTGATGTACCACTTGCAGTCCGCCCCGATCTTGATGTCGTGCAGAGCTTCGTGGATGTAGGGCTCGACGACCTGACGAACCTTTGCCGAATCCCAGCTGTCATCCAGGTGCTGGGTCGACAGTACGATCGATACGACCTCGGACGGCTTGCCGTCCACATACTTGACCGTCACCTGGCTCTTGGCGTCGGGGCCGAGCTTGGCGACGTCGCCATCACCCTTCTTGCGCGCCTCGGCGAGGAGCTGGAGGATGCGGTGGGAATAATAGATCGGAGCAGGCATCAGTTCGGCCGTTTCGCGGCAGGCGTAGCCGAACATGATGCCCTGGTCACCGGCACCCTCGTCGCCCTGCTGGTCGGCGGCGCTGTCGACGCCCTGGGCGATATCGGCCGACTGGGCATGCAGCAGCACGTCGATCTTGGCGCTCTTCCAGTGGAAGCCGCTCTGCTCGTAACCGATGTCACGGATCGCCTTGCGGGCAGCGGCCTTGAACTTGGAGGGGTTGATGACGTCGTTGCCGTCCTTGTCCTTCTTAAGCAGGCTCGGCGGCAGGCGCACCTCGCCGGCGATCACGACGCGATTGGTCGTCGCCAGGGTTTCGCAGGCAATCCGGACGGTCCAGGGATCGAAATTCGTCTTGTTGGCCTCACGATAGACCAGGTCGACGATCTCGTCGGAAATCCGGTCGCAGACCTTGTCGGGATGTCCCTCGGCCACGGATTCGCTGGTGAAGAGATAGTTGCTGCGCATACGGGATTCCCCTCAATGAAGACGCTTCCGTATTAGTCAGTTCAGACGGGAAAAACAAGCGCAGAACGACATAAACATATCTTTATGTCTAATTATTCCCCTTTATGCCGCACAAAAGAAAAACGGCTCCAAAAGGAGCCGCTTTCTTGCGCTAGATTTTCAACGCAAGGCGAGGTGGCTATTCCACTTCCGCCTCGGCGGCGAGCGCCTTGACGAGATCCACCAGTTTGCGGCGGACCTTCGGATCGGCGATCTTGACGAAGGCGCGGTTCAACTGCAGCCCCTCGGAGGAGGAGAGGAAATCGACCACGTAATTCGAGCTGGACGCTTCCGCCATGCCGGACTGGCCGGCGGTATTTTCGCCCGGGGCATCTTCGAAGAAGAACGAAACCGGCACGTTGAGTATGCTGGAAATGTTCTGCAGGCGGCTTGCGCCGACGCGGTTCGTGCCTTTCTCGTATTTCTGGATCTGCTGGAAGGTGATCCCCAAATTTTCGCCCAATTTTTCCTGGCTCATACCAAGCATGGTTCGGCGAAGGCGGATCCGGCTACCGACATGGATGTCGATCGGGTTCGGCTTCTTCTTGTTTTCCATCGTTACTTTGTCCTAACGCGCGCAATGGCTTTTGCTACCCGGCATCAATCATAAGCACTAACGTCACGTTGCAACCGAAATACTTCGGACTTGATAGTAGGCAACGATGCCGGCAACTGCCACTATGCAATTTTAGGGGTTTTCGGTCAATTCGCACGCCGGATAAAACCATTGCGTGAAATAGCCCCTATTCCAAAAAAGATTGCAACTAAGGCCCAAAACCTTAGGTTTTGTGACATATTGTCATGAAACGCAGCGTTTTTTCCCGGAATAGTTGCATCAACGAATCCGCTCGCATCATAAGGAAGCCCTAATACGACACGCCCCTTCGCGTCCACAACCGCGGAGATGCCGGTATTGGCGGCGCGGATCAGCGGCAGCCCGGTCTCCACCGCGCGGACCTGCGCCTGGTGAAAATGCTGCCTTGGCCCCGGCGTGTCGCCGAACCACGCGTCGTTGGTGACATTCAGAAGCGCATCGGTCGAGAAAGCGGTGGGGGCGATTTCGTAGGGGAAGATCGCTTCGTAGCAGATCAGCGGATAGAACGACCGCCCCGAAGGCAGCTTCAGCAACTCGTGCGAGCGCGCCGCCGAGAAGCCGCCCGGAAGCGATGCGACAGCGGCGACGCCCCAGGAATTCATCAGATCCTCGAACGGCATGTACTCGCCGAACGGCACCAGGTGGACCTTGTCGGCAGCGCCGAGGATCTGGCCCGTGCCGTCGATCGCATAGATCGAATTGTAGTAGCGGGGCTCCCGACCCGCGCCCGCATCCTCTGTCCTGACGGCGCCGGCGATCAGCACCTGATCGTCGTCGAGAACCTCGGCGATGCGCGAGAGCGCATCGGGATTGTCGGTGAGGATGAAAGGTATGGACGTCTCCGGCCAGACGATGACATCCGGCCGCTTCTGGCCCGAAGGGGGCGCTGCGCTGAGTGCGAGATGCTTCTCGAAAATCGCCGTGCGGTTGGCATCGTCCCACTTCGTCGCCTGGTCGATCGAAGGTTGTACCAGGCGGACCGTCACGCCAGTGTCGGAGGCCTCGGGAAGTACCCGTAGAGCGTAGAAGCCGTAGCCCACCTGCAACGCCAGAATGAAAGCGGCCAGCGAAAGGCCGATCCGCTTGCCACGCCCCGTCCACAACAAAGCGGGAGCGGCAAACACAAAAACCGCCAGCACGTTCATGCAGAGCACGCCGATGGGGCGCACCGCCTGCATCAGCAGCGGTATCGGCATGGCCCCATAGGCCACCGCGTTCCAGGGAAAGCCGGTAAACAGGACCGAGCGAAGCCATTCGGCAATACCAAAAGCCGCGGCCAGCATGAACAACCGTCCGACGCCATCCGACCAGAACAGGCGCGCCAGCGCGACGGCAAAGCCATAGTAAAGCGCCAGGAAGGCCGGGAGGCCGAGGACGGCCAACGGCACCGCCCAGGCATACTCGTCGGCATCGACCAGCATCGCGTTTCCAAGCCACCAAAGACTGCCGACGAAATAGCCGAAACCGAAACACCAACCAATGCGGAACGCTGGCGCCAGGCGGCGCACGAAGCCGGCATCGGGATCCCCGCTTGCGCCGTCGATCAGCCAGGTCAAAAGCGTGAAAGAGACGAACAGCGCGGCAAAGAATCCGTATGGCTGCAGCGCGAGCACCCCGAAAAGCCCGGCGACGAAGGCCGTCAGCGCACGCATCCAGCCGGACAAAAGCATCACCCTGCCTGCCAGTCGCCCCATTCCGTCCCTCTCGAACCCGACCGCGAATCAGCGCGGCAAGTCTTCCAAAATTCGCACCGCTTGTCGCGCGGCGCAGGAAGACTGGCAAGAGGGCAAGCGCGGAGCCGAGAAGGCACAGCCCCACCATCCCGTTGGTGCAGGAGGGATCACCGTGCCGAGCCAAGCGGTGCGAGACATGGCCGAAGATCAGACACATGCATGAGACTGCCATGCCCGCCGGTCTTCAGGTCCGGATACAAGCTGGCACGGACGCCACCGGGGGAGAAGCGATCAGGCGTTTCCCTTCGTCTCGTCGTTCTCGGTCAGAACCGGGTAATGCTCAGCCGGTGGAACCTCGCCCTCCGCCTTGTGCGGACGACGTCGCGGCGCCGACGGGCGCTTGCGAGTGATGCGCACCCGCTTGACGCGCCTGGGATCGGCATCGAGCACGTGGAACTCGAAGCCCGGCAGCGCCTGGACGACCTCGCCGCGGACAGGAATGCGGCCAAGCGAGCCGAAGATCAGCCCGCCCAGCGTATCGACGTCCTCGAGCTGCTCGCGAACGTCGAAGTCGCTGCCGATCGTTCCGGCGATCTCTTCCAGTTCGGCGCGCGCATCGGCAATGAAGACGTCGTCGGAAACGCGCGTGATCATCGCCTGGTCGTCGTCGTGCTCGTCCTCGATGTTGCCGACGACCATCTCTACGATGTCCTCCAGCGAGGCAAGGCCGTCGGTGCCGCCATACTCGTCGATCACCAGCGCCATCTGGGTGCGGGCCGCCTGCATGCGCCCCATCAGGTCGGAGGCGAGCATCGACGGAGGAACGAAGAGGACCGGCCGGATGATACCCGCCTCCGCCACCGTCTTTCCGAGATCGACGCGCGCGAGGTCGAATTCCGCCTTCGGCGCCTTGGTCGGCTTATCGCCAGCCTGGGCGGCCGGAGAACCGTTTACCGCCTTTGCCCCATTGCGTCGCTTGTTGCGCGCCTGCTTGGTGACGTAGGCCAGGAGATCGCGGATATGCACCATACCGCGGGGATCATCGAGGCTGTCGTAGTAGACAGGCATGCGCGAATGGCCCGATTCCTCGAAGATCATCATCAGTTCGCCGATGGTGACGTCCTGTTCAACGGCCTCGATGTCAGCGCGCGGGACCATGACGTCCTCTACACGCACCTCGCGAAAACGAAGAATGTTGTGCAACATCGCCCTTTCTTCGGGCGAGAAGGCGGCATCGCCTTCGGGATCGGAGGTCTTCAGGGCCTCGGCAAGATCATGGCGGAGGCTTGTGGCGTCGGGGCTTCTGAAGAAGCGCATCGCGCGCGACCAGAGATTCCTTGCCGGATTCGCATGCGGCTCCGGCCTGGGCGTACTGCCCCCGTCGTCCAGTTCCGAGGCATCAGCCTCATTCGCTTCAGCCGAAAGCGGCTGTGATTTAAAATCGCTCATCGTTCCAAACTGTCAAACCGGGTCATCCCCGTAGGGGTCAGATAGGCCAAGCTCGCTCAAAATGCGAGTCTCCAGCCCCTCCATTTCTTCGGCCTCGTCGGTTTCCATATGATCATAACCGAAGAGGTGCAGAAATCCATGCACCAAAAGATGCGTCAGGTGATCGTCGAAAGGCTTGCCCAATTCGACCGCTTCGCGGGCCAGCGTCTCGTGCGCCATGATGATATCGCCGAGCATCGGGCCGGGCATGTCGCCAGGTTCGACCGGAAAGGCCGGAAAGGAGAGCACATTGGTCGGCTTGTCCTGTCCACGCCATTCCGCGTTGACGGCGCGGATCGAGGCATCGTCGGTGAAGACCAAAGACAGCTCTGGCGGGGCGGCCGGAAAAGGCTGGCCCTCTTCGCGCACGAGATGTCGCGCCGCGGCTCCGATCACGCGCTCGCTCAGGGAAAGCAGCGCCTCTTCGTCGGCCCAGGGGCCTTCCTCGACGCTGATCTGGATTTCGATTTCGGTCATCGCTCGGTCGGCAATGGACCGCCTCAGCGGTCCATGTGCTCGCTTTCGTCCTGCACGGCGGTCTGGGATTCGTAAGCGCGGACGATGCGGGCCACCATCGGGTGGCGCACAACGTCGGCATCCTTGAAGCGTACCACCGACACGCCCTCGACCCCGCGCAGGATCTGCAACGCCTCCACGAGGCCGGACTTCATGCCGCGCGGCAGGTCGATCTGGCTCGGGTCGCCGGTGACGATCATGCGGCCATTCTCGCCAAGACGGGTCAGGAACATCTTCATCTGCATCGATGTCGTGTTCTGGGCCTCGTCCAGGATGACGGCGGCGTTCGCGAGCGTCCGGCCGCGCATGAAGGCGAGTGGGGCGATCTCGATAACACCGGCGGTAATCGCGCGCTCGACCTTGTCGCCCGGCATCATGTCATAGAGCGCATCGTAGAGCGGCCGCAGATAGGGATCGACCTTTTCCTTCATGTCGCCGGGAAGAAAGCCGAGCCGCTCGCCGGCCTCGACGGCGGGCCGCGACAACACGATGCGGTCGACCGCGCCGCGCTCCAGCAGCTGGGCGGCATAGGCGACGGCGAGGTAGGTCTTGCCGGTGCCGGCGGGTCCGACGCCGAAGACGAGCTCGGAGCGCTCCAGCGCGCGGATATAGGCATCCTGCATCGGCGTGCGCGCGGCGATCGTCTTCTTGCGCGTGGAAATCTGCGCCATGGTCAGCTTGGCCTTGCGCTCCATGGTCGGCAGCAGCAGCTGGTCGTCGGCGGCAACGGCCATGCGGATCGCCCCCTCGACGTCGGAGAGCTCCACCGAACCACCGCTTTGCAGACGCCCGTAGAGATAGTCGAGCGCGCGGCGGGCCTGGTTGGTCGCCACCACGTCGCCGGTGATTGCCACCGAATTTCCGCGCGGGCGGGCATCGATCTGCAGCCGCTGCTCCAGAAGCTTCAGGTTCTGGTCGAACTGGCCGAACAGCTCGCTGGCATATCGGTTGTTTTCGAAGGTGAGCACGAAGTGATTTGCGTCTGTCGCAGGTGGTTTCGACTGGCGCGGCGATGTCGTCATCAATTCGTGTCCGTTCAAGCGGCAACGCTCCCTTGCTGGCCGCCCGTCAACCAATCGCCTCGGCGAAAAGGCTGTTCGGGCCGGCACCGGTGATTCGCACCCTTATAATGTCACCGATTTCGGAGCCGTTTGCATCAACATTAACAGGGTGCAGCCAGGGGGATCGTCCGACCAGCTGACCGGGCATGCGGCCCGGCTTCTCCAGCAGAAGTTCGATCTCCTTGCCAACACACCCTGCAGCGAAAGCCGTCTGCTGTTCGAACAGCAGCGCCTGCAGCCTCTCAAGGCGCTCGGACTTTACACCTTCCGGGACGTGTCCGTCCATCTCCGCGCCGGGCGTGCCCGGACGGATGGAGTACTTGAAGGAAAAAGCCTGCGCATAGCCGACCGTGCGCACCAGTTCCATCGTGTCCTCGAAATCCTGGTCGGTCTCGCCGGGGAATCCGACGATGAAGTCCCCGGAGATGGCGAGATCGGGCTGCACGGCGCGGATGCGTTCGATCAGGGCGACATATTCGGCGGCCGTATGGCGCCGGTTCATCGCCTTCAGGATGCGGTCGGAGCCGGACTGCACCGGCAGGTGCAGATAGGGCATCAGCTTAGGCAGGTCGCGATGAGCGGCGATCAGCGCCTCGTCCATGTCGCGCGGATGGCTGGTGGTGTAGCGGATACGCGCCAAACCCTCGATCTGCGAAAGCCGGGCGAGCAGCGCGCCGAGTCCCAACGCCCTGCCATCGGCGCCATCGCCGTGCCAGGCATTCACGTTCTGACCAAGCAGCGTGATCTCGCGCACGCCGGCGTCGACCAGACGCTCGGCCTCGGCCACGATCTGAGCCAGCGGCCGGGAGACTTCGGAGCCGCGGGTGTAAGGCACCACGCAGAAGGTGCAGAATTTGTCGCAGCCCTCCTGCACCGTCAGGAACGCCGCGACGCCGCGGGCGCGCGTCTGCGCCTTCTTCGGTGCGGGAAGGTGCTCGAACTTGTCCTCGATCGCATAATCGGTGTCGACCACGCGCTCGCCGGCCTTGGCGCGTTTCAGGGCGTCGGGAAGGCGGTGATAGGTCTGCGGTCCGATGACGAGGTCCACGGCCGGCGCCCGGCGAAGGATTTCGCTGCCTTCCGCCTGGGCGACGCAGCCGGTGACGCCGATGACGAATTCGCGCCCGTCCTTGGCCCGCGCCTTTTTCATGTCGCGAAGGCGGCCCAGCTCGGAATAGACCTTCTCGGCCGCCTTCTCGCGGATGTGACAGGTATTGAGAAGCACGAGGTCGGCGTCTTCCAGCGTCGTGGTCGCCTCGTATCCGTCCTTAGACAGCGCGTCGGTCATGCGCTCGCTGTCGTAAACGTTCATCTGACAGCCGTAGGTCTTCACGAACACCTTGCGGGTGTTGCGCGCAGCCGGAGCGGCCTGCCCTGCCGTCTCGCTTGTGGAAATCTGTTCGCTCATGCCGGCTCTTTAGTGGAAAACGGCTCGGGAATGAAGCCCCGCGCCCTCAATCTATCCTTCGCCCGCGCAGCCGGTCGCCCAGCATCGCGCGAATGCGCGTCTCGACCTCGCGGCTGAGCGCCTTGCGGTTGCCGCTCACATCGTAGGGGATCATCTCGCCGAAATCGACATCGACGTCGAAGGCCCCCTCGCGAAGGATGCCGAGCAGGTGCGGCAGCATCTCGATATCGCCGGGCCATGCGGCAATCGGCCGGTGGTAGCGCCCCATCGGCATGCCGTGAATGCCGGTATAGGCGATCGAGACGGGCTGCACGTGCACGGTCCCTCCCGGCACCTGTGCGGCCGCACTGGCAGCCGCCCCGAAGAGCGAGGTCTTCACCTGCAATAGCCTGTTGCCGTCCGAGGTGGTTCCCTCCGGAAAGAGAACGACAATCTCGCCGGCGGCCATCCGCGTCGCGATCTCGCCCACCTGCTCTCCCGTCTTCCGTTTCTCCTCGCGCACGACGAAGATCGTCGCCTGCAGGCGGGCGAGGATGCCGAAGACCGGCCAATCCCGCACCTCGGACTTCGCGATGTAGACGACGTCGGCCACCGAGCCTAGGACGAGAATGTCCTTCCAGGACGCGTGATTGACCGCCAGCATCAGCGGCCGGCGTTTTTCCAGCGTGCCGTGCACGCGCACCCTCAGGCCGAGCAGGCGACAGGCGGCGCGATGCCAGAGCCGCGGAATGCGGCGGCGAAGCTTCAAGTCAAGGCACAGACCGACAAGCTGCGCCGGCAACAGGATCAGCGTGACCACCGCCAGACCGAGCAGCACGATCGCGACGCGGAGCTTGGCTATCAAGTGGAACCTGCGAGCAGGCGGCCGTCAGACGGCCGGCCTACTCGTCTTCCTTCTTCAGGGGAACGCCATAGAGCTCGAGTCTGTGATCGACGAGCTTGAACCCGTGTTCGCGGGCGATCTTCTCCTGCAACGCTTCGATTTCGGGCGAGTGGAATTCTATCACCGTGCCGCTTTTCAGGTCGATCAGGTGATCGTGATGCTCTTCCGGGACTGTTTCGTACCGCGAACGGCCATCGCGGAAATCGTGGCGTTCGATGATCCCGACGTCCTCGAACAGCTTCACCGTGCGATAGACCGTCGAAATAGAGATGCGAGGATCGACCTCGGCGGAGCGACGGTAGAGCTCCTCGACATCCGGATGGTCGGCGGAGCTCTCCAGCACGCGGGCGATCACGCGGCGCTGCTCGGTCATGCGCATGCCGCGCTCGACGCAGAGCTCTTCCAGCGTTTTTTCGACCTGCCCCATTTCGCGCCGGCTCCCCTGTCTCGCATGCCTGGGAACGCACCGATGCGTATCCCATCCATCGGGACTAGCGAAGATCGCGCCGCATGACAAGCGCCGTGGACCGCCCGCCGACAGTCTCATAGTAGGCCTTGCGCTCGCCCACCTTGGCAAAGCCGAGCTTCTCGTAGAGCCGAAGCGCTGCCAGATTGCCCTGGTCGACTTCCAGGAAAATTTCGTCCGCGCCACGCATGCGGGCCTCGCGCAGGGCCGCCTGCATCAGACGCCAGCCAAGTCCGGTTCGCTCGAAGCGCGTATCGACGCCAATGGTAAGGATCTCGGCCTCGCCCGCTGCCGCACGCGCCAGCACGAAACCGCCGGCGGGCCGACCCGAAGCGTTCATCTGCCAGGCCACGAAGCCAAAGACGGTTTCCTGTGACAACAGCGCGTGAAACTCGCCGTCACTCCAGGCGCGCGCGAATCGTGCCTTGTGCAGACCTGCCAGAACACCGCGATCCCCCGATTCGATCGGGAAGATTTCGAACTCGGGCTTGCGGATGAAAAAATCGGTCAGCGACACGGAATTCAGGCCCTCGCAATGGCAAAACCGGCCTGGGGCTTGGCGTCCGGGCCGCGCAGGTAAAGAGGTTTCGGCCTGTCGGCCCGGGGATCGGCTAGCGCGCCGAGCCGCGCCACCATCTCGATGGCGACAGCATCATTTGCTCCACCCTCATCGCCCGAACCGAGCAGGACAGCTGCCGAACCGACGATCGCACCGCCTGCCGCAAGGGCTGCGGCCTTCGCGTCATCCAGCGACAGAACGGACGCCTCGCCGCGCGGCGCGCCGTCTGCGGAAAATGCCTGGCAGTAAGCCTCGCCGCGTTTTGCATCCACAGCTACGAAGACGGGATTGCCCGGGTGGCTCTGCCGGTATCCGGCGGCGATCGCCGCCAAAGTCGAGATGCCGACGGAGGGGACGCCGAGCGCGAGCGACAACCCGCGCGCGGCAGCAACGCCGACGCGGATACCCGTGAACGAGCCCGGACCAACGGTGACGGCAATACGCTCGACGGCGCCCATCTCGATCCCGGCATTCGCCAGGGCCTGGTCGACGAAGTCCATCAAGCGCTCGGCATGGCCGCGGCCGATATCCTCGCCCGCCATGCCGAGCGTGACGTCGCGTGCACTGTCATGGATGGCCGCGTAGCAGCCGCTGCCGGACGTATCGATGGCCAGCAGGATCATCGTGGGCACCCGCATGAAGGGTGCCGGTCTTCACATGACGGCTTCAACTTCCTGAACTTCCGGTACGAAATGGCGCAGCAGGTTCTGCACGCCGTGCTTCAGCGTGGCGGTGGAGGACGGGCAGCCGGAGCAGGCGCCCTTCATGTTGAGATAGACGCGGCCGTCGCGGTAGCCCTTGAAGGTGATATCGCCGCCGTCCTGCGCGACTGCGGGACGAACGCGGGTCGCCAAGAGCTCCTTGATCGTCGCGACGATCGCTTCGTCGCCCTCATCGTAGAACTCACCCTCCTCGCTCTCGTCGCCGCCGAGCGCCCCACCCGCCATGATCGGCTGGCCGGACATGAAATGCTCCATGATGTTGCCGAGGATCGCCGGCTTGAGGTGCTGCCAGTCGGCACTGTCCTTGGTCACCGTGATGAAATCGTAACCGAAGAAGACGCCGGTAACGCCGGGAACGGCGAACAGGCGTGCAGCGAGCGGCGAAGCGGCCTGCGCTTCGGTGGCGTCGCGAAACTCGGCCGTGCCCTCTTCCAGCACGATCTTTCCGGGCAGGAACTTCAGGGTTGCCGGGTTCGGCGTCGTTTCGGTCTGAATGAACATCGTCTCGTCTCCGTACCGTCGGGTTCAAGGCTCCGCGGCCAACTGTTTAGAACTATTCAAAAGAAAATAGGCATTTCCGGCTCCCGCATCAAGCCGCGTTGCAGGATAAGTGCAGGATAAAAAGCATCGCTGCGCGATACCCTTCAGCTCAGCGCGTCGATCTCCTCGTCGCTGAGGTTTTCCGGGATGACGGTTACGGGAATTGGAAAGGCCGCCCCCCGCCCGCCGATCGAAGAGACGAGCGGTCCAGGCCCCTCCTTCGCCGAACCGGCCGCCAGAACCAGGATCGCGATGTCTCGGTCGTCCTCGATCTGCGCATTGATCTGCTCGGACGCGATGCCCTCACGGATCACGATCTCGGGTTCGATGCCGAGCGTTTCCCGTATGCTCTGCGCTGCCTTGGCGACGACGGCCTCCGCTTCCTCGCGCGCCTCCGCGCGCATGATCTCCTCGACGCCGAGCCATTCGCGGAAATCGCCCGCCGGGATGATGTAGAGCAGAACCACGCCGCCATTCGAATTCTTCGCGCGCGCCGCGGCATAGTGAGTGGCACGCTGGCATTCGGGCGTTTCGTCAACGATCGCCAGGAACTTGCGGCGATGCCCTTCCAGACGTGACAGTCGTGTCGATACCATTGCTCACTCGCTTTCGCCATGTTTACGCCACAGCTTATACCAAATCCCGGCAATGGGAATTGGTCAGGGCGGATGTCGCGATGCATCACGTCCGCCCGCGCGGCCTGTCGCCACAGGGCTGATCGTCCTCCTTCCGGCGGACGATCAAGCTTCTTTCCGGCCGAAGCGCACCGGCGTCCGGCCGCCCCTACCGAAGGAAGCCGATGATGTCTGCGACCTCGGCCATCGTCTTTTCGGCGCGCGCGCGCGCCCGTTCGCCGCCCTTGCGCAGGATCGCGTCGATATGGGCGGTATCGTCCATCAGGCGACGCATCTCCGTCGTGACCGGCGAGAGCACGCTGACGGCCAGATCGATGAGGGCGGGCTTGAAGGCAGAGAACTGCTGACCGCCGAACTGCGCCAGAACGTTGGCCTTGGAGGTGTCGGCAAGTGCGGCATAGATGCCGACGAGATTGTCGGCTTCCGGCCGGCCCTTGAGACCTTCGGCCTCGCTCGGCAGCGCATCCGGATCGGTCTTGGCCTTGCGGATCTTCTTCGAGATCGCCTCGGCATCATCCATAAGATTGATGCGGGACAGATCCGACGGGTCGGACTTCGACATTTTCTTCGTGCCGTCGCGCAGCGACATGACGCGCGGCGCCGGGCCCTCGATCATCGGCTCGACCATCGGGAAATAGGCATGCACCGGCTCTTCTCCGACGACGATGTCGACGCCTGTGCCGGTGGCGCGGATCTTTTCCTTGAAGTCGAGATTGAACTTCATGGCGATGTCGCGGGCGAGCTCCAGATGCTGCTTCTGGTCGTCGCCGACCGGCACATGGGTGGCGCGGTAGACGAGGATGTCCGCGGCCATCAGGCTCGGATAGGCCAGCAGACCGAGCGAGGCGTTCTCGCGGTCCTTGCCGGCCTTGTCCTTGAACTGGGTCATCCGGTTCATCCAGCCGATGCGGGCGACGCAATTGAACACCCAGGCGAGTTCCGCATGCTGCGGTACCGCCGACTGGTTGAAAACAATGTGCTTTTCGGGGTCGATGCCAGAGGCGATGAAGGCGGCGGCGATCGAGCGGATCTGGCCGATCAGATCCTCGTGAACGAGCTGAGCGGTGATCGAATGCAGGTCCACGACGCAGTAGATGCAGTCGTTGCTTTCCTGCAGGGCCACGAACTTGCGTATGGCGCCGAGATAGTTTCCGAGATGGAGGTTGCCCGTCGGCTGGACGCCGGAAAAGACGAGCGGCTTGAACGCGGTCATGATGTCCTCGTGAGGCTGGTGGAGGGCCCAAGCAGCGGTCGCTGCAACTGGTTCACGCCGGCGCTTATGCACGCGGGCCACGGCACAATCAAGGGCCGGAATTGAGCACCGGCATGGGCAACACCACCGGTGAAATGCCGACACGATCTGGCATTTTCAGCATACCCCATAAGCGGTATCTAATATTAGCAATAAAATCCTCACAAAAGCCTATTTTAGGATTTCAGTTCTCTGCCGGGGATGGTGGCTAGCCGATCAGCATTGCTGACCGGTCCGATCAGGGAGAGGTATCATGCGGAAAGCATGCTCCATGCTGCTGGCTGGCTTGTTCGCGCTCTCGACGCTCGTGACGAGCGATGATGCGCAGGCCGACGACGAAAAGAAGCTGAATTTCAAGAAGGACAAGGCGCGGATCACACTGGCCTATGCGACGCAGACGTCGAAGGTACGACACGGCTGCTTCCCGGGACGGCTGCACGCAGTCCTCGCGCACATCGCCGCCCAGACCGGACGACGCCCCCTCGTCACCTCGGGGCATCGCTCGGGCGGTCGCCGCGGCTCGTACCACCGCAAATGCATGGCGGCCGACATCAGGGTCCCCGGCGTCTCGGTGAGCCGGATTGTCGCCGCGGCGAAGTCGGCTCCGGGCATCGGCGGTATCGGCACCTATTGCAACGGCATCGTCCATGTCGACGTGGGGCCGAAGCGGCGGTGGAACTATTGCAGCGGCCGGGGACGGGGCCTTGCGCGCCTGCACCAGGCAAAGGCCAAAGTTGTTGCGATGCGCTGAGTACGCGTCAGCCGGCGGGCTGCAGCAGGTCCCAAGTGTTGCCGAAGACGTCCTCGAACACGGCGACCTTGCCATAAGCCTCGGTCCTCGGCTGCTCGAGGAAGCGGACGCCGGCGGCGACGAAGGAGGCGAAATCGCGTTCGAAGTCATCCGTGTGAAGGAAGAAGCCGACCCGGCCGCCGGCCTGGTTGCCGATGGCCGCCTGCTGCCTCTCGCCGGACGCCTGGGCCAGAAGTAGCCCGGGTCCCTCGCCGCCGTTCGGACGCACGACCACCCAGCGTTTGCCGTCGGGAAGCTGCGTATCCTCGACAAGGTCGAAGCGGAGCGCGCCGCAATAGAAGGCGATTGCCCGGTCGTAGTCGGGCACGACGAGCGTCACCAGCGCGATCCTGCGGGTCATTCTCCGCTCTCCGGCGCGGGCTTGGCCTTGCGCTTGACGTTGCGGCGGATCATGCCGATGTCGGCACCGCCGATAAGAAAGGCCACGCCGAAATAGATCACCATGGCCAGCCCCACCAATGCGCCGAGCGCTGCGACCTGTTCCAGCAGCGACGCCGTCGGCGCGAGCCGGGCAGCCAAGGCATCGGCGGCATAGTTCAGGCTGACGGCCATGACGAGCGTCGCGATCAGAAGCCGGGCGATGCGCCAGGCCAGCGCCTTGTCCAGCGGCCAGTGCCCCCGGCGCACCAGTGTCACAAACAGGAAGATCGCCGTCAGCCATCCCGACGTCGCCTCCGCCGTGGCGATGCCGCGCTCGTGGAAGAAGGGAAAGAGCGAGACGGCGAGGACGCAGTTGACCACCACCGAGCACATGGTGATGCGCATCGGCGTCTTGGTGTCCTCGCGCGCGAAGAAGCCCGGATTGAGCGCCTTGATCATCACAAAGCCCGGCAGGCCGAGGCCGTAGATGGCGAGCGTGCCGGCGACGACGGAAGTCGTCTCCGGCGAAAAGGCGCCCCGTTCGTAGAGGACGCGCACGATCTCGTCGGATATCACCCACAGCGCGCCGGCGGCCGGCAGCGTCAGGAACAGCACGAATTCCATCGAGCGGTTCTGCAGGTTGGCCGCTTCCTTCTCGTGCCCAGCCTTCAGCGCGCGGGCCAGTTCCGGCAGCAGCACGACGCCGACGGCGATGCCGACGACGCCGAGCGGCAACTGGTAGACGCGGTCCGCATACTGGAGGACCGAGATCGCGCCGTCCTTGGTGGAGGCGATCATCTGTCCGATGATCTGGTTGATCTGCGTTATGCCGCCCGTCACGGCAGCCGGCAGCGCGAGCCAGAGCAGGCGCTTGACGTTCGGCGTGATCCGCGGCCAGCGAAAGCCGATGCGCATGCCCGCATGCAGCACCCCGGCATAGAGAACCGCCATCTGCAAGACGCCCGCGGCAAGCACGCCCCAGGAGAGATACCGGGCCGTTTCCAGCGGAGAGGCGCCGGAATGCAGGGCGAGACCGAGGGCGCCGATCAGCACCACGTTGAGGAAGATGGGCGCGACCGCGGCGGCGAAATAGTGATGCAGCGAATTGAGCATGCCCGACAGCATCGCCGTCAACGACATGCACATCAGGTATGGGAACATGATGACGGCGAGTTCCACCGTCACATCGAACTTTTCCGCATCGCCGACGAAGCCCGGTGCGATGATCCATGAAACCAGCAGCGGCATCGCCAGTTCCATGGCGATGGTGATGATCATCAGGACAGTGAAGAGGACACCGAACACCTCTTCGGAAAAACGCTTGGCGCCGTCGATGCCACCTGCCTCTATCTCCTTGGCAAATAGCGGAACGAAGGCCGCGTTGAACGCGCCTTCGGCAAACAGCCTGCGAAAAAGATTGGGAAAGCGGAATGCCGCGTAGAAGGCATCGGCCATCGGGCCGGTGCCGAGGGCGGCGGCCATCAGCGTTTCGCGCGCAAAACCCAGCACGCGGCTGCCAAGCGTTGCGCCGCCGACGGTGGCGAATTTACTGACGAGGCTCATTCCCTGGTCCCTGATTGCGCGCCCAAGGGCGCGACCATGCCCGGCGGCATCCTGTCGCGCGCCTCGTCCGCCTCTTCGGCCATCACGGCCTTCAGTCGCGCAACGATGTTGCCCTGCCGGTTCTCATTAGTGATTTTGTGGCCAAGCAGGTCGTTGACGTAGAACGTATCGATCACCTTCTCGCCGAAGGTTGTGATGTGGGCGGAGGCGATGTCCAGCGAAAGGTCGGACAGCACCGCCGTGACTTCGGAAAGCAGGCCCGGACGGTCGAGGCACTCGATCTCGATGACGGTGAACTTGTTCGACAGAGTATTGGAGATCGTCACGGCAGGCGGCACGGTAAAGGTCTTCGAGCGCTTGCGACCGCGCGTGCGATTGGCAATGACCTCCGGCAGGCGCTTGCGACCCGACAGCACGTCCTCGATCATCTTGCCGATGTTGGCGGCGCGGCGCATCTCGTCGGCGTCGTTGGGAAATTCGCGGTTGACGAGGATCGTGTCCAGCGCGCGCCCGTCGGACGTCGTGAAGATCTGCGCATCGACGATGTTGGCACCGGCCGCGGCACAGGCGCCGGCGATCACCGTCAGAAGTCGAGGATGGTCCGGCGACAGCACCGTGATCTCGGTTATGGCGTGGAAGGAGTCGGTGCGCACCATCGTCGCCAACGCCTGCCCCGCCTTGTCGGCATCGCGGATGAAGCCCGCATGCCGCACCTGGTCCTCGAGCGAGACGGTGAGCAGATAGGGATCGTAGTGCAGGCGGCTATAGGCCTTGCGGTCCTTCTGGCTCCAGTCGGAGAGGGCTTCGTAGAGCCGTTCACGGCCAGCCTTGGCGCGCTCCTTGCGCGACACTTCCGAAAAGCCGCCAGACAGCAGAAGCTCGGTCTCGTAGTAAAGGGTACGAAGCAACTGACCTTTCCAGCCGTTCCACACGCCGGGGCCGACTGCGCGGATATCGCAGACCGTCAGCACGAGCAGCATCTTCAGCCGCTCCATCGACCGCACCTTGTCGGCGAAGTCGACGATCGTCTTGCGGTCGTTCAGGTCGCGTGTCTGCGCCACAAGCGACATGACAAGATGTTCCTCAATCAGCCAGACCACCAGCTCGGTCTGCTTCGGCGTCAGGCCGAAGCGCTGGCACAGCTTGCGCGCGACGCGGGCGCCGGCAACGGAATGGTCCTCCGGCCGGCCCTTGGCGACGTCGTGCAGCAGCACCGCCACGTAGAGCGGTACGCGGTCCTCGATCCCCGGTATAATCTGGCCGGCCAGCGGATGCAGCTCCGTCTCGCGGCCCTGGTCGATCGCCGCCAGCACGCCGACGGACCGGATGAGGTGCTCGTCGACCGTATAGTGATGATACATGTTGAACTGCATCATCGCGACGATCTTGCCGAAATCGGGGATGAAGCGCCCCAGCACGCCCGCCTCGTTCATCCGCCTGAGGATCAGGGCCGGATCGCGCGGCGACGTGAGGATGGACAGGAAAAGCCGGTTCGCCTCGTCGTTTTCCCGCAGCGCATTGTTGATCAGCCTCAGCGAGCGCGTCACGAGCTTCAGGGCGTCGGGATGAAACTCCAGCTCGTTGATGTCGGCGATGTGGAAAAGCCGGATCAGGTTCACCGGGTCGCGCTTGAACACATCGGCATTGGCGATCGTGATGCGGCCGCGATCCTCGACGAAATCCAGCGTGCCGGCAATCTTGCGGCTGCGCCGGGTGAAGCGGCTGATCGCTGCGGTGAAGCCCGGCGCCTCTTTGGCCTGCTGGTCCTCCAGAGCGGCGCAGAAGATGCGCGTCAGGTCGCCCACGTCCTTTGCCACGAGGAAATAGTGCTTCATGAAGCGCTCGACGGCCGAAAGGCCGGGATGCGGCTGGTAACCCAGGCAGGCCGCGATCTCGGATTGGACGTCGAAGGATAGGCGCTCTTCCGCCTTTCCGGTGAGGAAATGAAGGTGGCAGCGCACCGCCCAGAGGAAATCGTCCGCCTTCTGGAACAGCTTGTATTCGTGACGGGAAAGGACGCCGAGCTTTATCAGGTCCTCGGGGTCGCGGATGCGATAGTAGTATTTGGCTATCCAGAACAGGGTGTGCAGGTCGCGAAGGCCGCCCTTGCCTTCCTTGACGTTCGGCTCCACCAGATAGCGCGTGTCACCGGCCTTGCGATGGCGCTCGTCGCGTTCGGCAAGCTTGGCGGCAATGAACTCGGGGCCGGTTCCGCGCATGATCTCGCGCTCGAAGCGCACGGCCAGCTCGTCGAAGAGGAGGTGCGAACCGCACAGGTAACGCGCCTCGAGGATCGCTGTGCGGATCGTCATGTCGCTCTTTGAGAGCGTGATGCATTCCTCGATGCTACGGGTCGCATGGCCGACCTTGAAGCCCATGTCCCACAGCACGTAAAGCATGAATTCGATCGCCGGCTCGCTCCATGGCTGGGGCCTCGCCGGAAGCAGGAAGAGAAGGTCGATATCCGAACCCGGCGCCAGCGTGCCGCGACCGTAGCCGCCGACGGCGGTCACGGTGATGCGGGCGGCCTCCGGAGCCATTGCGGCGCTGAAGACGTGGTTCAGCGCGAAATCGTGCAGAACAGTGATGATCTGGTCCTGCAGCCAGGAAAGCCGTGCGGCGCAGGCAAGGCCGCTGCCGTCGTTAAACAGAAGCTCGCGGGCCTGCTCCCGCCCCTGCTGATAGGCGCTCTTGAGTTCGGCGAGAAGGGCCGCCCGCATGCGGTCGCGATATTCGGCATGCGCGCTGGCGATGAATTCGCACCTTGCCCGGAGTGTGGCGACGTCGAGCAGGCCGGAATGGGCCGGAACCGTTACTTTGCTGTCCATAAAATTGCGACCGCCTGCTGCCCTTCTGTCCTTCGTCACCCGCCGGTGCTGAAGCGCTATAGCCCTTTTTGGCTGCAAGCGACAGTCACGTGTTATCGACCGGCTGCTTCCTTCTTCAGGGCATAGAGCGCTTCAAGCGCTTCGCGGGGCGACATGTCGTCGGGGTTCAGGCCCGTGAGCATTTCCTCCACCTTCGAGGTGGAGGCCGCTTTAGCCGTCTCCTCGCGCCGCACCGCCATCTGGAACAGTGGCAGGTCGTCTATCAGCTGGCTTGCGGGGTTCTTGCGGTCGGCATCCTCGAGCTTCGCCAGCACGTCCTTGGCCCGCGCCACGACCGAAGCCGGCAGGCCGGCAAGCCGCGCCACCTGGATGCCGTAGGAGCGGTCCGCCGCACCCGGCCCGACCTCGTGCAGGAAGATCACCTCGCCGTCCCACTCCTTGACCCGCATGGTGGCATTGGAGAGGCGGCCAAGCTTTTCCGACAGAACCGTCAGCTCGTGGAAATGGGTGGCGAAGAGGCCGCGGCAGCGGTTGGCCTCGTGCAGATGCTCGACTGCGGCCCAGGCAATCGACAGGCCGTCGAAGGTGGCGGTGCCACGGCCGATCTCATCGAGGATCACCAGCGAATGCTCGGTCGCCTGGTTGAGGATTGCCGCCGTCTCGACCATCTCGACCATGAAGGTCGACCGGCCGCGGGCGAGGTCGTCCGAGGCACCGACGCGCGAAAACAGCCGGTCGACGATACCGATGTGGGCGCTTTCGGCGGGAACGTAGCTGCCCATCTGGGCGAGGATGGCGATCAGCGCATTCTGGCGCAGGAAGGTCGACTTACCGCCCATGTTGGGGCCGGTCAGCAGCCAGATCGCGCCGTCGCCCTTGCCGGCAACGGGGGAAAGGTCGCAAGAGTTGGCGACGAAGGGATTGCCGGCCTGCCTGCGCAGCGCCTGCTCGACCACCGGATGGCGCCCGCCAACGATGGAAAACATCTTCGAACGGTCGACCACCGGTCGGCAATAGCCCTGTTCCTCGGCCAGCACTGCAAGCCCTTGCGAAACGTCGATGACCGACAGGGCTCGCGCCGCCGCCTTGATGGAATCCGCCTGTGCGACGACGGCTTCCGTCAGGGCGTCGAAAGCCGCAAGCTCGATCGACAGCGCCCGGTCGGCGGCGTTCGCAATCTTCGTCTCCAGCTCGGAAAGCACGGTCGTGGTAAAGCGCATGGCGCCTGCCATCGTCTGCCGGTGGATGAAACGCGCCTTCGCCTCGTCCGTCTCCGTCAGCGCCGCGGCATTGCCGGCCGAAACCTCGATGAAGTAGCCAAGCACGTTGTTGTGCTTGATCTTCAGCGACCTGACGCCGGTCTCCTCGGCATATTGCAGTTGCAGGCCGGCGATCACCCGGCGCGACTGGTCGCGCAGTGCCCGCATCTCGTCGAGTTCCGCGTCAGCGCCCTCGCGGATGAAGCCGCCTTCGCGCTTCAGGAGCGGCAACTCATCGGCGAGCATGCCGCTCAGCCGTTCCGACAGCGCGACCGGAAGCGCTGCGATATCCCGCTGGGCCGCCGCCAGCTCATCGGCGAGCGCCTCGCCCGCCATCAGGCCGGCGACTGCCGAAGCCGCCCGCATACCCTGCAGCAGCGCGCCGAGATCGCGCGGGCCGCCGCGGCCGAGCGCCAGCCGGGACAGGGCGCGGGGCATGTCCGGCAGAAGCTTCAATGCGTCGCGCAGGTCGGACGTAAAGGAGGGACGATCGGCCAGCGCGGCAATAGAATCCAGCCGCGCGTTAACCGGATCAGGATCGGTCACCGGCGACATAAGCCGTTCGGCGAGCAGCCGCGCGCCGCCGCTGGTCACGGTCCGGTCGATCGCCTTGAGCAGCGTGCCGCTGCGTTCGCCGGAAAGCGTGCGCACCAGCTCGAGATTGGCGCGCGTGGCAGGATCGATGAAGAGCGTGGAGGCTGAGCTTTCGCGCTCCGGCGGCCCGAGCGGCGGGCGTTCTGAGATTTGCGTCTTTTCAACATAGGCTATGGCAGCAGACGCCGCCGAAAGCTCGGCGCGCGAAAAGGTGCCGAAGCCATCGAGGGTACCGACGTCGAAATAGCGCGCGATCCGCCCCTCCGCGGTGGCGCTGTCGAACAGAACCGCCGGCTGCGGCACGACCACCCGCCCGAGCACGTCGACCACCGGCCGGAACTCGGGGTCATGGAACAGGGTGTCCGGAACGATCAGTTCACGCGGCTCGATGCGCAGGATGTCAGCCAGAAGCCTTTGCTGCGTCGTCTCGGCCAGGCGAAAGACGCCCGTGGAAATATCGATCCAGGCGAGCGCCAGCGCCGGCTCGGCGCCGCCGCGGATGCGCGACAGCGTCATGAGATAGTTGGCGTCGGACGGCGACAGCAGCTTCTCTTCCGTCAGCGTGCCCGGGGTGACGAGACGAACAACGTCGCGGCGGACGACCGATTTTGATCCGCGCTTTTTGGCCTCCGCCGGATCCTCCACCTGCTCGCAGACGGCAACGCGGAAGCCGAGCGCGATCAGCTTCTGCAGATAGTCGTCCGCCGCATGGATCGGCACGCCGCACATCGGGATTTCCTGCCCCATGTGCTGGCCCCGCTTGGTCAGCGTGATGCCGAGCGCGCGCGAGGCATCCGCCGCGTCCTGGAAAAACAGCTCGTAGAAATCGCCCATCCGGTAAAACAGCAGGCTGTCCGGATTATTGGCCTTGATTTCGATATACTGCTCCATCATCGGCGTCGCCGATGCGCGACTTGCCCCGCTGGCAAGTTCGGCTGTCGTCAGTATGTCGCTTTTGCGCAGGATTTGGTCGTCCACGGAAAGATAGTTCATCCCAAAAAAACAGGTGTCACCCTAGCCGCGCCTCGCTATAGAAGACAACACCCTGGGAGCGCGCGGAACGCGATGCCCACAGGAGCTTGGCCAGAATGGAGTGGGAAGGACCGATGGCGGAAACCAGCAAGACAAAACGGGCTGTTGCAAGCGTGACCGATCAGGAGGCGCTGGATTTCCATGCACGCGGCCGGCCGGGAAAGCTGGAAATCACGCCGACGAAGCCGATGGCGACGCAGCGCGACCTTTCGCTGGCCTATTCGCCGGGCGTGGCCGCTCCGGTCAAGGCGATCGCCGAGGATCCCTCGCGCGCCTATGACTATACCTCGCGCGGCAACATGGTCGCTGTCATCTCCAACGGCACCGCCATCCTCGGCCTCGGCAATCTGGGCGCGCTCGCCTCCAAGCCCGTGATGGAAGGCAAGTCGGTGCTGTTCAAGCGCTTCGCCGACGTCGACAGCATCGACCTCGAGGTCGATACGGAGAACGTCGAAGAGTTCATCAACTGCGTGCGCTATCTCGGCCCCTCCTTCGGCGGCATCAACCTCGAAGACATCAAGGCGCCCGATTGTTTCATCATCGAGCAGCGCCTGCGCGAGCTGATGGACATCCCCGTCTTCCATGACGACCAGCACGGCACCGCCATTATCGCCGCGGCCGGACTGATGAATGCGCTGACGCTGACCGGACGCGACTTCAAGACCACGAAGCTGGTCTGCAACGGCGCGGGTGCTGCTGCGATCGCCTGTATCGAGCTGATCAAGGCGATGGGCTTCAACCCGGAGAACGTCATCCTCTGCGACACCAAGGGCGTGATTTACCAGGGTCGCGAAGACGGCATGAACCAGTGGAAGTCGGCACACGCCGTCAAGACCGACCGGCGCTCGCTGAAGGAAGCGCTGGACGGTGCCGACGTGTTCTTCGGCCTTTCGGCGAAGGGCGCGCTGACCAGCGAGATGGTGCAGTCGATGGCGCCGCAGCCGATCATCTTCGCGATGGCCAACCCGGACCCGGAAATCACCCCGGAAGAGGTGGCCCGCATCCGCGACGACGCGATCGTGGCAACGGGACGTTCGGACTATCCCAACCAGGTCAACAACGTTCTCGGCTTCCCCTATATCTTCCGCGGCGCGCTGGACGTGCGCGCGACTACGATCAACGACGCGATGAAGATCGCGGCCGCAGAAGCGCTCGCCAATCTGGCCAAGGAGGACGTGCCGGACGACGTCGCCGCCGCCTACCAGGGCAATCGGCCGCGCTTCGGCTCGCAATACATCATTCCGGTCCCCTTCGACCCGCGGCTTATCTCGGCCATCCCCGTTGCCGTCGCACAGGCTGCGATGGAGACGGGCGTTGCCCGCCGGCCGCTGCTCGACCTTGATGCCTATGCGCGCGAACTGAAGGCGCGGCGCGACCCGATCGCCTCGACGCTTCAGAACATCTACGCCCGCGTGCGCCGGCATCCCAAGCGTGTCGTCTTCGCCGAAGGCGAGGAGGAACAGATGATGCGCGCCGCCGTCTCCTATGCCAACCAGCAGCTCGGCACCGCCATACTGGTCGGCCGCGAGGACCGCATGCGCGAGACTGCTGCGCGTGCCGGCATCGACCTCGACCGCCCCGGCATCGCGCTTCTGAACGCGCGCATCTCCAAGCGCAACGACGCCTATACGGACTACCTGTATGCCCGCATCCAGCGGAAGGGCTACCTCTTCCGCGACGCCCAGCGCCTGATCAACAACGACCGCAACCATTTTGCGGCCTGCATGGTGGCGCTCGGCGATGCGGATGCGATGGTGACCGGGCTGACGCGTAACTATTCGACTGCGCTGGAAGACGTTCGCCGCTGCATCGACCCCAAGCCCGGCCACCGCATTATCGGCGCCTCGCTGGCCCTCTGCCGCGGCCGCACCGTGCTCGTGGCAGATACGGCGGTACACGACATGCCGTCTGCGGAGGAACTGGCAGACATCGCCGAGGAAGCAGCAGGCCTCGCCCGCAAGCTCGGCTATGAGCCGCGCGTGGCGATGCTGGCCTATTCGACCTTCGGCAATCCGTCGGGCGAACGCTCCGAGCGCGTCCGCGAAGCGGTCAAGATCCTCGACAAGCGGCGCGTCGATTTCGAGTATGACGGCGAAATGGCCGCCGACGTGGCGCTGAACCCCAAGATCATGGAACAGTACCCGTTCTGCCGCCTCTCCGGTCCGGGCAACGTGCTGGTCATGCCTGCCTTCCACTCCGCCGCAATCTCGACGAAGATGCTGCAGGAGCTTGGCGGCTCGACGGTGATCGGCCCGCTGCTCGTCGGCCTCGACAAGTCGGTCCAGATCGTCTCGATGGGCGCAAAGGACAGCGACATCGTCAACATGGCGGCGCTGGCGGCGTATAACGCCGGGGTCTGAACGACCATTTGAGCATTTCCGGCGAAGCAAACGCCGGAAATGCTCTAGCCCCCCGATTTCTCGCAACACGACGCAAAATTGCGTCCGGGATCGTCCGCATTGTCGAAGCGTTCAGCGGCGCAGTGAAAAATTCTCTCCGCCGAGCGGCTTGTGGGACCCTTCAGCTTGCGAACCGTCCCGCATCCGCGCCGTAGTAGTTGATGTAGCGGCCGGAAATACTGCCGATCGGCAGCACGATCAGCACGTCCGTGGTGCGGAACGCATGGTCGACGACGGCGCCGTCGCCGATCATTGCGCCGAGTCGCAGATAACCCTTGATCAGCGGCGGCATGGCGAACAGCGCCTTGCGGGCATTGACCGCCTCGCTCGGCATCAGGTCCATGGTGCGATACTGGTCTTCGTGCGCGCTGACGGTCCATTCCCCGCGCACGAGGGCATTCTGGTGCAGGAAGGAAAGGGCCAGGGCGTGTTCTTCCGGCACGACACCCGAGAACGAACCGCAGCCGAACATGGCGCTGATGCCGTGCTTGAGGGCATAGGCCCAAGCGCCCTGCCAGAGTAATTCCACCGTCCGCTTGGTGCGATACTGGGGAAGCACGCAGGACCGCCCGAGCTCCATGAACTGCTTGTCGGCGTGGCGGGCGATCAGCGCATCGACATCGAATTCCGACTGCGAATAGAATCCGCCCGACCCCTTCGCCACGTCCTGGCGCAGCAGGCGGTAGGTTCCGACGATCTGCTCCTCACTGTCGCCCTCGATCGCGGTGTCGAGCACGAGGAGATGATCGCAGACCATGTCCCAGGCATCTATGTCGCGCCGCCGGCGCATGGCGTCCGGAGCGATTTGCGCGTTCATTTCTTCCACGAAGACGCGATAACGCACGGCCTGTGCGGCGTCGATCTCGCTGTTGGTCACCGCCAGCCTCGTCTCGAGGCTGCCGATCCGGCCCAGCACTTCGGCTGGCCTGCGGGCAGGAAGGCGGCACGTCGACAGCACGGTTTCGGTCACCACGTTTGGTTCAGCGATCTCCACGGTCATCGTCCAATTCCCATCCATGTCAGGTGCGTGTCTTTAAACACGAATCTGCGACAGGAGAGTGACACCGGAGCCTTGCGACCTTAGGGGCACGCCGCCTCGCGGGCAAGCAAAACCAAGGCGCAACCGGAAGGCACAGCGCTACCTCTGCCGCGCCGCGGCCAGACGCGAGACCTCGGCCAGGAGCGCGGGCGGTTCAGCAGGCTTGGCCAGTACGGCAGCGGCGCCGCAGGCCAGCAATTCCTGATGCAAGCCCTGACGGCGATCGGCCGTCAGCACGATCACCGGGGGCCAGCCCGTTCCGGCGGCGAGACGGCGCACGACCTCGCGCCCCTCGCCTCCCGGCATGCCGAGATCGGTGATGATGACGTCCACGCTCTGGGCGCCTGCTGACGTCGCCTGCAGCAAAGCAGGAAAGTCCTCGACCACCTGAACCTCGAAACCCGCCTTCGACAACATGGACCGCACCAGCATGGCGTTGATCGGATCGTCTTCGGCAAGCAGCACCCGCGCCGCAGGCGCAGTGATCTCCTCCTCCTGCGGCGGCTCCTTGAGGATCGGACGGTTGTCGTTGATGGCGTCGCGGACCTCGATGCCTTTCATGCGCCCGCGCAGCACCTCGACAAGCGAACGTTCCCGCAAGGGGCGGATCAGCCAGGCGTCATAGCCTTCGCAGTTGCCGATGGCCCGGCCGGTCCGCTCTTCCGGATTGACCAGATAGACGCGCCGGACCTGCGGATCGGCAAAGGGCGAAAGATGGGCGAGCTCGCGCCGGAACTCGCCCGAAAGCCGGTTGTCGACGATGATGTCCGTCAGCGGGAATGCGATCGTGCTCTGGGTGAATTCGAGCGCATCCTTGAGGACCGACATGTGACGGCAGGCGCCGCCCAGCGTCTCGATGGTGCGCTTCAGCGCATTCGAGGCCGGCCCGTCAGGCGCATAGAGGAAGACGGTCGAACCGCGCAGCGGCCCCGCCCGGCGGCTCGTCGGCGCCAGCGTCAGCGCCGCCGGCATGCGGATGGTGAAGGTCGAGCCGCGCCCGACTTCGCTCGACAGCGTCAGCGCCCCACCCGCCTCGCGCAGGATCCGCGCGGAAATCGCAAGACCCAGCCCGGTTCCGCCGCGGCGCTGTGCGGCCCCGCCGGCCTGCTCGAATGCCTCGAAGACGCGCGCCTGCTCTTCCGCGGTCATGCCCGGACCGCTGTCTTTCACCTGGATCACGATCTGTTCGCCCTCGATCCCGGTCTCCAGATAGACGCCGCCGCTGGAGGTGAATTTCACGGCATTGCCAATCACGTTATAGAGCACCTGCCGCAGGCGCGGGCCGTCGAACAGCATGACCGACGGGACCTCGACTGAAACGAACGAGCCGATTTCGATGCCCTTCTCATGGGCGCGCGGAGAGAGCATTTCCACGACGCTCTCCAGAAGCGGCCGCACCGGTTCCTCGCAGGGCCGCAGCTGGAAGCGCCCGGCCTCGATGCTGGAGAAATCGAGAAGATCGTCGACGAGCTGCACCAGCGCGTGGCCGGACTGCCGTATGCCGGCGAGATAGTTCTTCTGTTCGGCGGTCAGCCGCGTCTGGCCGATCAGATGTGACATGCCGAGAATGCCAGACAAGGGGGTGCGGATCTCGTGGCTGACAGTGGCCAGCAGGCGCGACTTTGTCTCGTTGGCCATCTCGGCGCGGCGGCGTGCGATCTCGCGCTCGTTCTCCGCCCTGCGTTCCTCGGTCACGTCGCGGGCGATGCTGTGGATCACGAGATCGCCCGTCGCCGGATCGCGAATGGTGATGTCGTGCCAAGCATAGATGCGCATGCCACCAGGCGTCGTGATTTCCACGTCGTAGTGATAGGGCAGCGTCTGAGAACGGAAATCGAGACCGAGCTCGCTGCAGGACAGTCCGGTCGGATCGACGATGCCGACCAGATCACTGAGGACTGCATTGGCGCGAATGATCCGTCCGTCGAGCGAACGCACCATGACGATGTCGCGCAGGATGTCGTGGATCGCTGCCGTGACGGCGGCGGTCTCCTTCTCCTCCCAATTGCGATCGTGGTGGCGCTCGGCGTGGTTCAAAACACGGTGCTCGGCCCGAAACCTTCCCCGCCATAGCAGGATCGAGGCTGCGAAGCCGGCGGCCGCCAGGCCGCTGCCGGCCACGTAGAACTCCTGCAGAATGCCGGAGACGAGGACCAGGCAGGCCGAGATCAAAGTCAGGCCCGCCACGAGTCCGGACGCGAAATGCTGATCGAAGGGCGTGGGTGCGTCTGCCGCAGCCGCGGACGAACGCGGGCTGTCCACTGCAACGCCACTTATCCGGCGCGCATCCCCTTCGTGTCTAGGCCCCTCAGCGAATTCCGCCCGGAGCCGGTCCTGTAGCTTGGCTGGTTCGCTCATGCGTGCGCAATAGCACGCCAAGCGTTCAGATCCGCTTCAGCAAACCAGTCACATTTTAACGATCGGGCGCGCTCTTGCGCTGGCGCGTCAGGAGCAGCTCGTCAAAAAGGATGCAGCCTGCTCCGAGCGTGATGAACGTATCGGCCAGGTTGAACACGGCAAACGACCACGTCTCGGTGTAGAACAGGATGTAGTCGATGACATAGCCGAACAGCAGGCGATCGATGAGATTGCCGATGGCGCCTGCGATGATCAGCGCGTAGCCGGCATGGGCAAGGCCGCGTTCCTTGGGCGTCTGCCGCCAGAGCCAGCTGACGAACGCGACGACGACGAGCCGCAGGCCGACGATGAACCAGTCCTCCATGCCCGACAGCATCGAGAAGGCGACGCCGAAGTTGTAGGTGCGGTAAAGCGCCAGCATCGGTACGACGTGGACCGCCTGCTCCATCGGCAGCCATGCCTCGACCATCAGCTTGACCACCTGGTCGAGCGCGATCGCAAGCACAATGAAGACGACCACCGGGACGGGCCTCGAAAACAGCGGGACGCGATCGGTCATTCGGATGCTTCCAGAGACAGGAGATGGCGCCGCGCCTCGAACAGCATGATGCCGGTGGCGATCGCCAGGTTCAGGGAATCGGCACGACCTGCCTGGGGAATGCGGGCGAGCGCATCCGCCTCCCGCGCCAGCTCGTCGGGAATGCCCGCCTGCTCGTTGCCCATCAGCAGAACCACGGGCTTTTTGGCATAATCGATGGTCCGATAGTCGACAGCGCCGGCGAGGTGGGTCGCCACGACCTGGACGCCGGCATCCTTCTTCCAGCGCAGAAAATCAGCAAGCGAGGTCTTCGTCACGGGCACGGCAAAGACCGATCCCATCGTCGCCCGCACGGTCTCCAGCGAGAACGGGTCGGTCGTGTCGCCGACGAGGATGACGCCGGAGGCTCCGGCCGCATCGGCGGTCCGGATGATCGTGCCGAGATTGCCGGGATCACGAACGCGATCCAGCGCCACATAGGTTTCGCCCCTGCCGGGGCGCAGTTCCTTCAGCGGCCGGTAGCGCTGTTCGAACACGCCTATCACCATCTGCGGATTGTCGCGCCGGGTGATCGCCGACATGACCTTCTCGCTGACCTCAAGGACAAGGCCGCCCTTGGCGAAAGTGCGGGCGGCGACCTGTTCCACCTGGGACTTGCCCTTGGCCGCCTTGGCATAGACGAGCGTGCGGATCGTCCAGCCGAGTTCGAGCGCGTCGATGACGAGCTTCAGCCCTTCGGCGATGAAGGTCCTGGTCTCGTCGCGCGTCTTCTTCTGCGCAAGCGCCTTGATGTCCTTGACGATCGGATTTGCGAGGCTGGTCACTTCCTTGACCTGGCCAACGCGATGGGGCCCCTTTTCGCGGCCCTTTCCATCATCGTGTTCGCGGTGCTCACTCATGCGGACGTCCATCGGCTGAAGAGGGATGTGGATAGGGCGCGGCCGCGAACGCTTCCGTCGAGGCCGCCTTCGCGGATGACAAGCTCGCCGGATTCGACCAGCCCTCCGCGGCCGCGCATCGTCTCGCGCACCAGCTCGTGGATCGAATAGAAGCTCGCCCTGATCGAATAGGCCGTCAGCACAAGGGCAGACTCTTTTGGCGCGAGAATCTCGCGGCAGATGTCCAGCATCAGCGGGAGCCCCTCGAAGAGCTGCCACACCTCGCCGTTCGGTCCGCGACCGAACTTCGGCGGATCCGCCAGGATGATGTCGTAGCGGCTCCCGCGACGCTCCTCGCGCAGGATGAACTTCATGGCGTCCTCGCAGATCCAGCGGATCGGCAGTTTTTCTGCGCGGCCGAGCGCCTGGTTCTCGCGTGCCCAGCCGATCGCTTTCTTCGAGGCGTCCACATGGGTAACTTCGGCGCCGGCGCGGGCGGCGACAAGCGATGCGACGCCGGTGTAGCCGAACAGATTCAGCACCTTCAGCGGCCGGCCGGCCGCCTCGATCCGCGCCTTCATCCAGCTCCAGTGCGCAAGCTGCTCGGGGAACACGCCGACGTGGCGGAAGGCGGTGAAGCGGCCGTGGAAGTCGGTATCCAGAAGCCGCATCGGCCAGGTCTCGCCGAGTGCCGCGCCCGGAAAGCGCCAGCGCCCCATGCCGTCCTCGTCAGTGTCTCCGGTAAAGACGGCATCGGCATTGTCCCAGACCTGCGCCGGCAGACTACGTGGCCATAGCGCCTGCGCTTCCGGCCGCACGATGCGGTAGGGGCCGTACTGTTCAAGCTTCTCGCCGGTACCGCTGTCGATCAGGCGATAGTCGTTCGTGCCGGCCGTTTCGAGGATGACCGGGACCCGCTCGGCCGGCTTTTCGCCGGTGTGCGCGGCGATCTTGCGCAGCGGCTCGGCCGGCTGCGGCTCCACCTTGACCGGTCGCGGCTGCATCTCGCGGGATACGGCGGCCTTCGAGGCTGGACCAGAGGAGCGGGAAGCGCCTGCGTGCGTTGCGCCGGCCTTCGGTTCGGAGCGAGACTGGCCCTTGAAAGACTGGCCTTTGGGGTCTTTGGGAGCCTGGCCCTTCGGAGACTGGCCCTCGCGAGACTGGCCCTCGCGAGACTGGCCGGTGCGCGGCGCCGATGCGCGCGAGCGTTCGCCAGGCCGTGCCGGCCCTGTCGCGGCGGGTCCCTTCTTCTGCCGGCGGTTCTTGTCCTTCACGTCGCGGTCCGGTTTCTTGATCTCAAGGAAGCGGACGAAGATCCGCACGAAAGCGAGACCAAATAGCACCCCTGCCCTACTTGGCAAAGCGGTTTCCGATCTGCGATAAATCCTTTGCGCAGTCGAGGAGGAGGGACGCCATGGACATGACAGGTGAGGAGCGAATAGCCGCACCGCGGGAGGCCGTATGGGCCGCGCTGAACGACCCGGAGACCTTGAAGGCCTGCATTCCGGGCTGCCAGTCACTGACGATGAAGTCGCCCACCGAGCTCGAAGCCACGGTGAAGATCAAGGTCGGCCCCGTCTCCGCCACCTTCAACGGCGAAGTGACCCTGTCCAACCTCAACCCGCCGGAAAGCTACACGATCGCGGGTGAAGGCAAGGGCGGGATCGCCGGTTTTGCCAGGGGCGGCGCGGACGTCACGCTGACCGAGGAGGGAAGTGAAACGCTGCTGTCCTACACCGTGCGCGCCGAGATCGGCGGCAAGCTGGCCCAGCTCGGCGCACGCCTGATCGATTCCACTTCGAAGAAACTTGCCTCGCAGTTTTTCGCCGATCTGACACAACGGCTCAACGGCGGGCATAACGCCTGAGGTCTACAGGTTTTTCCCGCACTTCGCCTGTGTCGACAGCCTGCCCCCAACCTCATTCCCAGCGCTCCGGGGATAGCCCTCGCCCTAACCCTTTCCCCGCACGCGGGGAGAGGGATAAGGAACGGTGAGGCTCACACCCTTGCCCCCGCCTGGCAGGCGGATGAGGGGCAAAAGCGCATTGCAGCGCCCGTCCAGCCCCACGCAGATCCCGGCCCTATTTCGGCGCCGACAGCAGCGACTGAGCGGCGAGCGTTTCGGCGCGCGCCTTCTGCTTGTCGGCTTCCGTCTGCCACTTGACGGCTTCGGTCGCCTCGACGCGGGCGCGCTTGCGGTACTTGTGCTGGCTGACCCAGGTGGCGACGGCGCCGAGGATCATGCCGAGGATCAGCGAGAGAAACAGGAAGACGAAGAACGGCGCCGTCATCGACAGCAGCGTGTCCTCGGGCCGGAACGGGTTCAACGCCATACGCACCGGCTGGCGATTTGCCACCGACAGCACGATCAGGATGATGCCGATCGGCACGAGCACGACGAGATTGACGATTTTCTTCAGCATGGCCGCCTCACGCGATGGATTGGCTCTGGAGCAATTCCAAGAGCGCACGCGGGGTGCTGCGTCTGGAACCGCAAAAATAGCGGGAACGGCACGGCCGCCGAATCAGATCGGCGGCCTTACTGCCGGTCGGCGACCGTGCGTCAGTCGGCGTCGCCGTCATCGAGATGGTCGGGGTTCAGCCGCTCGCGCAGCTCCTTGCCGGTCTTGAAAAAGGGCACCCACTTTTCCTCGACGAAGACACTGTCGCCCGTGCGCGGATTGCGCCCGGAACGCGACGGCCGGTTCTTGACGGAAAAGGCGCCGAAGCCGCGCAGTTCCACCCGGTTTCCGGCAGCAAGAGCATCGGAAATCTCGTCCAGCACGGCATTGACGATATTCTCGACGTCACGATGATAAAGATGCGGATTACGAGCGGCGACGATCTGTACCAATTCAGACTTGATCACTGTTGCCCCCTCAAAACTCTTGTCTTTTCAATCACGTCCAACCTGCCAAACCGAAACAAGACCGTCAAGGAACAACTTTTCGCCGCCCAGCTTCTTGAGAGCGTCCGTACTGCCGGTACCGAGGTCGAAGATGCCCTTCAAAAGGTCCGCGGAATCGATGCCGATGCCAAACAGACTGGTGCGGCGCGGGGGCTCATAGTCGACGACCGGCAAGGTGCGCGCCACATCGCGCGTTTCCAGATAGTCGCGGATCTCCGGGTCACCGCCAAGCGCATCGACAAGCTTGACCTGAAGCGCCTGGCGACCGGTGTAGATGCTGCCGTCGGCAAGCTTGAGCACGTCTTCGCGCGGCAACTTGCGACGGTCGGCGACGAGATCGACAAACCAGGCAAAGCTGTCCTCCACCATGCGCCGGACCATCGCCTTGGCGTCTTCGCTGGGAGGATGGAAGGGCGAGGGCTCGGCCTTGAGCGGCGCCGACTTGATCTCGTCGAGCGACACACCAACCTTGTCCATCAGGTCCTTGACCTGCGGGTATTGGAAGATAACGCCGATAGAGCCGGTGATCGAGCTCTCGCCGGCGACGATCCGGTCACCTGCGGCTGCGACCATGTAGCCGGCAGAGGCGGCAAGGGTGCGCACGTCGGAGACGACCGGCTTCTTCTCCGCAACCCGGCGCAGCGCCTTGAAGATCGTCTCGCCGCCGTAGGTCGTGCCGCCCGGCGACGTGATGGAGACGACGAGCGCCTTGGCGTGTTCGTTCCGGGCGATGCGGTCCAGACGCTCCAGAAGTTCACGGTCGTCCTGGATGATTCCGCTGATGGAGACGCGGGCGACGTGATTCTGGCCGGAAGCCGCCGGATAGCTGGATGCTATCGCTGCAAAGGCGGCGATGGCGGCGATAAGTACTGCGGCAACACGCCAGAAGGTCAGTTTCCGGCGCAGTTGGCGGCGGTCGGCTATGGCAGACTGGTCCATCGCGAGGTTCCCGTGCGGTCATTCAGCGTGGCGAACGGCATCAAGGCCATTTGCCAAGTGCCTCATCGATATGGCATTACCCGGGCAAATGGCAAATCATCTATACCAAAATTTGGACATCCATTGTTTGTTCAGGAATAATCGCCATATGGGGCGCGTTAATGTGGTGCAGGGAACAGGCGGCTGAGCCGGCGCGGGCCCGCAGGCCCGAGAACTTCGAACAAGGTACATGCTGACAACAGTCGCAGACATGCATGCCGAACCGAATGCCCGGTCGACGGAAGCCTACCGTCTGGCGGCGCGGCATTCCGCGCGCGTGCGCTTCCTTAAGATCGCCCTTCCAATCGCCGGCCTGCTGATCGCGGCCATCTTCGCGATCGTGTCCATCATCAGCACCTACATACCCGATCAGCTCGACGTCGAGAGCGCCACGATCGAGGACGGCAAGGTGGTGATGAAGAACCCCGCAATCGCCGGCCGAAACCGCGACGGTATCAGCTATTCGATGAAGGCCGACCGGGCGCTGCAGGACATGAAGAATCCGGACATCATCCAGTTGGAGAACATCCGGGCACAGATGCCGGTCAACGAAACGATGATCGCGCAGGTCGACGCAGTCACCGGCATCTACGATCGCGGCCGCAACATACTCGACATGACCGCACCCTTCACCATCCGCCTCAATACCGGGCTGGAGGCGGCCTTCCGCGACGCCCATCTCGACATCAACGCCGGCCGCATGGCCACCCAGCAGCCCGTGACCATCCAATCGAAGGAAGCTTCGATTGTTGCGCAGTCGCTGCGAATGACAGATAAAGGGCGGACGGTCGTCTTCGAGGGAGACGTCGTCGTGAATGTCGATCCCGCCGCCATCCGCAACCGAGAGAAGTAGGGCCACGATGTCCGCATTTTCTGAACCCGCGCAAAGACATGCCATTCTCCCGCTTCTCGCCGCCGGCTTTCTGCTGGTTGCCACAGGGGCGGGAGCGCAGGAAACGAAGAGCCAGCTGAAGGGGCTTCAGCTGTCCAACGACCAGCCAATCCAGATTCAGAGCGACAAGCTGGAAATCCAGCAGCAGTCGAACACCGCCCAGTTCACTGGCAACGTCAAGGTCGTCCAGGGGACGACGACCCTGCAGGCCGGCAATATGGTCGTGCACTACAGCGCCGAGGGCGGCGGCTCGATCTCGAGCGGCGACGCCAACATCGAGAAAATCGACGTTTCCGAAAAGGTGTTCCTCCAGTCCGGAACGCAGGAAGCGACCGCCGACACCGGCACGTTCAACCTCGTAGACGAAGTTTTTGTCCTCAAGGGTGACAAGGTCGTGCTTTCGGAAGGCAAGAACGTCTTCGTGGGATGCCAGCTGACCGTGCTGATGCGCACCGGTGAGGCCAAGCTCGACGCCTGCGGCGGCCGGGTGATGATCCAGCTCGACCCCAAGTCCCGCAAAACCACGAACTGACGACGCCCGTGTCCCTCGTTTCCATATCCCGCATGTCGCGCCGCGTGAAGAAGGCCGAACCGGTCATCAAGCGGACCGCCGACACGTCCCGCTACGAGGGCACGCTGATCGCCCGCAACCTTACGAAGACCTATGGCGGCCGGCGCGTCGTCAATGGCGTGTCGCTCGTCGTGCGCAGGGGCGAAGCGGTCGGCCTGCTGGGGCCCAACGGCGCCGGCAAGACCACATGTTTCTACATGATCACCGGGCTCGTGCCGGTGGACGAGGGCACGATCGAGCTGAACGGCAACGACGTGACGACGATGCCGATGTATCGCCGCGCCCGCCTCGGCGTCGGTTACCTGCCGCAGGAGGCGTCTATCTTCCGCGGCCTGACGGTGGAGCAGAATATCCGCGCCGTGCTCGAAGTGCACGACCGCGACAAGGCGCGCCGGGAGCGCAAGCTCGATAGCCTGCTTGCCGAATTTTCGATCTCGCACCTGCGGAAATCGGCGGCGATCGCGCTGTCCGGCGGCGAGCGCCGACGTCTGGAAATCGCCCGCGCACTTGCTACCGATCCAACCTTCATGCTGCTCGACGAACCGTTTGCCGGCGTCGATCCGATCTCGGTTGCCGACATCCAGGCGCTGGTGCGCCACCTGACGTCGCGCGGGATCGGCGTGCTGATCACCGACCATAACGTGCGCGAGACGCTGGGCCTGATCGACCGCGCCTATATCATCCATGCGGGCGAGGTCCTCACCCATGGCCGCGCTAACGACATCGTCGCCAATCCCGACGTCCGTCGCCTCTATCTTGGCGACAATTTCAGCCTCTAGGCCCAAAAGCTCACATTGCTGATTTTGGACCCGCCACTCAAATTTCAGGGGTGGCGGGCAACTAAATTGCGCGAAAGCGCGGCCGCAATCACGAAAAATTCAAAATTCCAGCACCGTGCGGGCAATGAAATTCACCTTATCGCCCAACGGCTGCTTGACCAAACCGGATAAAAAAGCAATTTTTGGGCCAGCTTGAAATTCAGGGCGAAGATTTCGGTCTTGCCGCTTGGAAATCCGGCATTGGCGCACCTGTCCGAGACGGGGGTTTTGGGGCGGCGGCCAGGATGTATGCTGCACCACACGTCCGAAAAGGACGTTCCGAGGAGGCAGTAGAACAACAATCTGCGCATCTTCCGCTCGGGAAAATCAACCTCGATTTCCGGAGGGTGCATGTTTTTGTGTGCGGCGTCCTTAAGCGTCTGTCGACGTTGAAGTTGCGCCAGGGAGTTTAAGCGTCCGCATGGCACTCGCAGCCAGCCTTCTTCTGCGGCAGAGCCAGTCTCTGGTCATGACGCCGCAACTGATGCAGTCGATCCAACTGCTGCAGATGACGCATCTCGAATTGACGCAGTTCATCGAGAGCGAGGTCGAGCGCAATCCGCTTCTCGAGCTCACCGCAGGCGACGACGGAGCGCGCGGCGACGAGGCAGCGGCCTCGGACAATGACTATTATTCCGTCAATGAAGAGCGGTCCGGCCACGATGACGGTGCGGTCGACGGCGCCTATGCGAGCGATCTCTACGATACCGCGACGGCCGGCCGGGCCGAGGCCATTTCCGACACGCTCGACGCGAGCCTCGACAACGTCTTCCCCGACGATGCAGGGCCGCGCGCGGCCGATGCGCCGGAACTTCTCGGGCAGTGGAAGTCGATGCCCGGCGCCGCCGACGGCGAGGGTTACGATCTCGACGACTTCGTCGCCGGCCAGACCAGCCTGCGCGATTATCTGGGCGAACAGGTGCCCTTCACGCTCGCCTCGCCAGTCGACCGCCTCATCGCAAGCCACCTGATCGACCTGCTGGACGAGGCCGGATATCTGACGGCCAATATCGCCGAGACGGCCTTGAAGCTCGGCAAGCCACTTGCCGAGGTCGAGCGGGTGCTCGATGCGCTGCAGCAGCTCGACCCGCCGGGCGTGTTCGCCCGCTCGCTGGCCGAGTGCCTGGCGATCCAGCTGCGTGCGCGAAACCGCTTCGATCCCGCGATGGCCGCACTGGTCGGCAACCTGGAACTCCTGGCACGGCGCGACTTCGCGACGCTGAAGCGACTGTGCGGCGTCGACGAGGAGGACCTCATCGACATGCTGGCGGAGATTCGCAAGCTGGACCCGAAGCCAGGCACCCGTTTCCAGCCCGGCGTCTCCGAGTCGGTCGTGCCCGATATCATCGTCCGTGCTGCTCCGGATGGCAGCTGGCACGTCGAGCTCAACCAGGAGACCCTGCCGCGCGTGCTTGTGAACAACGAATACTACGCCTCCGTATCGCGGCGCACGGAGCGGGCCAGCGAAGACCATGCCTTTCTCAACGAATGCCTGCAGAACGCGAACTGGCTGACACGGAGCCTGGACCAGCGCGCCAAGACCATCATGAAGGTCGCAACCGAAATCGTACGCCAGCAGGACGCCTTCCTGATGCACGGCGTCGATCACCTCAGGCCGCTGAACCTGAAGACGGTCGCCGATGCGATCAAGATGCACGAATCCACCGTCAGCCGTGTGACGTCGAACAAGTACATGCTGACGCCGCGCGGCCTGTTCGAGCTGAAGTATTTCTTCACCGTATCGATCGGCTCTTCGGGCGGCGGCGAATCGCATTCCGCCGAATCGGTGCGCCACCGCATCCGCACGATGATCGCCCAGGAAGCGCCCGACGGCGTGCTCTCCGACGACGACATCGTCGATATCCTGAAAAAAGGCGGCGTCGACATTGCCCGGCGCACGGTGGCGAAGTACCGCGAGGCGATGAATATCCCCTCCTCCGTCCAGAGACGGCGGGAAAAGCGCGCGTTGGCGAAGGCTTCCGGCTTTTAGACTTTCGACCCAAATCGCTCGCCAGGAGCGCAACTTCACGCAATCGTGCACGCGACCTGAACCGGGCGTGACGATCCTCTTTAAGCCCGGCTGCTCACAGCATTTTCCGCCTCACGCGGCGGGGCGCCGCGGCACTCTGCGACGGCCCGGCATGCCAGGGTTGGATCGATTTTTCGCCTGCGTCGTTATACCTGCCGACGAAAACGTGACGCGTGTCCTGCACCCGGCGCTGTTGACTCTCGGTAAAGGAACGGATAGATGCCCGCCCCAATTCCGAAGCGAAGACAGGCCGGTCCCAGAACCCCCGTTTTCCACGGTACGGCAGGCGAAAGGGTGTTGCTCGCGTGAAGTGCTTGGATGACGGGTCCGGTTGGAATAGACTGTGACACGCAAATCACAATGAGAGAGGAAACTCCATGAGTGTGCGTGTATCCGGCAAACATATGGAAATCGGTGAAACCTTCCGACTGCGAATTGAAGAGCAGATCGGATCGGCGGTTACCAAGTATTTCGATGGAGGATATTCGAGCCAGGTCACCGTGGAAAAGTCCGGTTCGCGATTTAGCGCCGACTGCAAGGTTCACCTCGATACCGGGGCGGCCCTGCAGGCCAACGGTGAGGCGAACGATCCGATTGTCGCTTTCGATGCGGCTTCCGATCGGATCGAAAAACGCCTCCGCCGCTACAAGCGCAAACTTAAGGATCATCATAACGGGAATGGTCATGACGCCTATGCGGAAGTGGCCTACACGGTGATGGACGCCGTCCCCGAAGATTCGGACGAACTCCCGGCCGACTATGCGCCGACCATCGTTGCGGAAAGCACGAAGACGCTCAAGACGATGTCTGTCGCCAGTGCCGTGATGGCACTCGACATGACGGATGAACCGGTTCTTCTCTTTCGTAGTGTCGGCCAGGAACAGCTCAATATCGTCTACAGGCGAAACGACGGAAATATTGGCTGGATAGATGCAGCCAGTATCAAAAGCTAAGGTGGCAGGGGAAAGCGCCCGGGGCTGGGCGCTTTCCGCTTCATTCCTTTCACTGCGGCTCACGAGGACAAAAGAATGGCATTGGCAGGTTTGCTGCAGCAGAGCGCAATTATCCCGGCTATGAAGGCCAATTCGAAGAAGCAGCTACTTCAGGAACTGGCAATAAAAGCGGCGAAATTAACCGGACTTCCGGAGCGCGAGATATTCGACGTCATCCTCCAACGCGAGCGTCTCGGCTCGACGGGGGTCGGCAACGGTATCGCCATCCCGCATGGGAAGCTCAAGGAACTGGACCAGATCACCGGTCTTTTTGCCCGTCTTGAAACACCTGTGGACTTCGAGGCCCTGGACGACCAGCCGGTCGATCTCGTTTTCCTGCTGCTGGCGCCCGAAGGAGCGGGTGCCGATCATCTCAAGGCCTTGTCGCGCATCGCCCGCGTGCTGCGCGATCCCGCCATGGTGGCAAAGCTCAGGACCTCGGATTCGGCGACGGCGATCTATGCCTGCCTGAACGAGGAACAGGCGTCCAACGCCGCCTGACGCGGCTCGGGCCGACGTGCCGGCACAAGGGAACGCCCGTGGCGTTTGTCCCTGTCTGACGCTATTGTGCATCCGCCTCTGCCCTCACCCTGCCGCCTGCCTTGCGGCGGCTGCGTGTAAGGAAACAGCAAAAACCGGCAGCCTTGTGGCGAGCCGGTTTTTTCATGCACGATGGCGGGCTTCGTTCCAGACAGACGAGATGACCTCCGGTCAGCGCGTCAGTTAGCGGTGACGAAAAAGCCCGGCAAGCGTGTGGCTGCCGGGCTTTTTGAATGCCGATAGAGCGTGCCTTAGCCTTGCTCGGGCTTGTCCGCTGCGGCGGCGGCCTTCGGGCCACCCTTGGACACGCCGACCATTGCCGGACGCAGCACACGATCGCCGATCTTGTAGCCGTCCTGGACGACCTGGAGAACGGTCGCATTCGGCACCTCGGTGTTGGGCACCTCGAACATCGCCTGATGGAAGTTCGGATCGAACTTCTCGCCAATCGGCTCCAGCTTGCGGACGCCGTGACGCTCGAGTGCAGAAAGCATGGAGCGCTCGGTCATCTCGACACCCTCGATCAGCGCCATGAGGCCGGCATCGGCCGCCTCGCGCGCCTCGGCCGGAATGGCATCCAGGCCGCGGCGCAAGTTGTCGGAAACGGCCAGCATGTCGCGGGCAAAGCCGGCGATCGCATAAGACTTCGCATCCTTCACGTCGCGCTCGGTACGCCGGCGCAGATTGTCCATCTCGGCCGCCAGGCGCAGATACCTGTCGCGAAGGTCGGCATTTTCCGCCTTCAGGAGTTCGACGGGATCGGCCGCGCCTTCGGCGCCCTGTTCCGTCTGGCTGGTTTCGGGCGACACAGCGGCGCTTTCGGCCTCGTCATTCGGGGCCTCGGGGGCGTGCTTGCTCGTATCGTCGGTCATCGGTTTCTCCGGCTTGAGAAATCACACATGTCGCGGAGCGCTCCCGCCCTGCGGCCATGCATGGGTTGATGGGTCAAAGCGACCTGCCGCTACCTCTCGGCTGGGCGGCGCTCACGTGTTCCCGCAAGGTCCGTGCCGCCCAACGGCGCCCGGGCAAATGACGGGAGTTGAGGCGGATATCGAGCTTCGCACCGAAAAAATCAAGGCTCATTGGAAAACTCATCCGCCGGTCGGCGGCGCATCAGCGCGAAAGCTGGGACATCAACTGTGCAGTATAGTCCACCATCGGCACGATCCGCGAATAATTCAGCCGCGTCGGGCCAATCACCCCGACAGCACCGACGATGCGCTCGTCGCTGTCGCGATAGGGCGCGACGATCAGCGACGAGCCCGAAAGCGAAAACAGCTTGTTTTCCGAGCCGATGAAGATGCGGACGCCCGGCCCGCTTTCGGCGAGGTTCAGGAGCTGGATCAGGCTGTCCTTCTTTTCCAGGTCGTCGAACAGCATCCGAAGCCGATCGACGTCCTCGGCACCGGCAAGCCCCTCCAGCAGGTTTGCGCGGCCGCGAACGATCAACCGGGTGGGCTTGGTTTCCTCCTCATCGCCGCCGGACCACACCGCAAGGCCGCGCTCGACGAGATCCTGCGACAGCGCGTCCAGCTCGCCGCGCACCTGCTGGCGCAGCCTTTCGAGCTTGGTGCGCGCCTCGAATATCGTGTTGCCCGCCAGATGGGCGTTCAGGAAGTTCGCCGCCTCGGTCAACTGCGAGTTGGTCGTTCCCGCTGGCAGCTCGATGATGCGGTTCTCCACCTGGTCATGGTCGCCGACGAGCACGACCAGCGCCTTGGTCGGTTCCAGCCGGATGAACTCCACGTGCTTGAGCACCGTATCGTTCTTCGCCGTGATGACGATGCCGGCGCCGCGCGACATGCCCGACAGCATGCGGCTCGCCTCGGCCATCATCGTCTCGACGCTCTGGCCGTGGCTGGGACGATGGACATGCCGGTCGATCGACGCCCGATCCTCCTCGGAGACCTTGCCGACCTGCATGAAGGCATCGACGAAAAAGCGTAGGCCCAGTTGCGTCGGCAGACGGCCGGCGCTGACATGCGGAGAATAGATCAGGCCAAGCGCCTCGAGGTCGCTCATGACGTTGCGAACCGAAGCCGGCGACAGCGACATCGGCAGGATGCGGGAGAGATTGCGCGAGCCGAGCGGCTCGCCGTGCTCCAGATAGCTCTCGACGATCCGGCGGAAAATCTCGCCGGCGCGCTCGTCCAGCGCCGCATATACGTCCGTGTCCGCGGGAGTCCTCAGTACCATGCCGATCGAACAAACCTTCTCATTGACCTCAATATAGGGGCTGCCCACCGTGCCGCACAAGCACATTCGCCTGCAAGCGCGGTGGAAGAGCGCCCGCGAAATCGATTTCGATTCTCGGTCTTATGCGCTAGAAGCACCGCAGACCTCAAAGATGAACAACGGAGTACGCGATGCGGCCGTCAGGCAGAAAGACCGACCAGATGCGCAAGGTCACCTTCGAGCGCAATTTTTCCAAGCATGCGGAGGGTTCCTGTCTGGTAAAATTTGGCGACACGCATGTGCTGTGCACCGCAAGCCTTGAGGAAAAGACGCCGCCGTGGCTGCGCAACAGCGGCAAAGGCTGGGTAACGGCCGAGTACGGCATGCTGCCGCGCGCCACCGGCGAGCGCATGAGGCGCGAGGCGGCAGCCGGCAAGCAGGGCGGGCGCACCCAGGAGATCCAGCGCCTGATCGGCCGGTCGCTGCGCGCAATCGTCGATCTGACCGCGCTCGGCGAGCGCCAGATCACCATCGACTGCGACGTCATCCAGGCGGACGGCGGCACACGCACGGCATCGATCACCGGCGCCTGGATCGCCCTGCACGACTGCCTGAAATGGATGGAGACGCGCAGCATGATCAAGGTCGACAAGGTGCTGAAGGACCATATCGCCGCCATCTCCTGCGGCATCTTTGCCGACCAGGCGGTGATCGACCTCGACTACCTCGAGGATTCGGCTGCCGAAACCGATGCAAACTTCGTCATCACCGGCTCGGGCGGCATCGTCGAGATCCAAGGCACGGCCGAGGGCAAGCCCTTCACGGAAGAAGAGTTCGCCAGCCTGATGGGTCTTGCCAAGACCGGCATCGCCGAGCTTGTCGAGATGCAGAAGCAGGCAGTCGCCTGAGAGGCCGGCCCCAGTTCCTCTTCGCGAGGGCAGAAGCGCTGAGGCGGTGAGGGTCCAGAGGATTGCGGCGCATGCGGAGCGCATCTCTCTTGCCTTGACCCTGCGGCATCTTGCCCCCACCCGGGGGTGAGATGCCGCAGGGCCGCGGAACTTCTCCCTTGCCCCTCACCTGCCCTTCGGGCACCCTTTCCCTTGGAGGCAGAGAGGCGCCGGCGGCACCTCTCAGCCTCCCCGGAAAGACGCGAGGCGGGAGAAACATAGATGGCCGATCCGGACAACCTCCTCGCCGGCATCCTCGAGACCGCGCTCTACGCAGAGAACCTCGACGCGGCCGAAGCCTTCTATGGCGGCCTGCTTGGCCTTGAGAAAATCACGCGACAGGCGAACCGCCATGTCTTCTTCCGCTGCGGGCCCGGCGTCCTTCTGATCTTCAATCCGAAGGAGACCGTGGTGCCGCCGCCCCCGCAGGCTTTTCCCGTGCCCGTGCACGGAATGACGGGACAAGGCCATGTCTGTTTTCGCGCATCGGCCACGGCGCTTGATTTCTGGGTGGAAAAGCTGAAAGAAGCAGATGTCGCCATCGAGGCGGATTTCCGCTGGCCGAATGGCGCCCGCTCCATCTATTTCCGTGATCCCGCCGGAAACAGCCTCGAATGCGCCGAACCCGGCCTCTGGGGCCTCAACCCTGGCGACCCGACCTGACAGGAACAGACATGCGCAAGCTCGATACCCGTACGATCGTCGTGGCCAGCCACAATGCCGGCAAGATCCGCGAAATCCGCGATCTGATCGGCCCGCTCGGTTTCGAGGCCAGGTCGGCCGCCGACCTGAACTTCGTCGAACCGGACGAGACGGGCACGACATTCGAGGAGAACGCGGCTATCAAGGCGCTGGCGTCGGCCAAGGCTGCCGGCATGCCTGCCCTCTCGGACGATTCGGGAATCGTCATCGATGCGCTCGGCGGCGCACCCGGCGTCTACACCGCCAACTGGGCAGAAAAGGAAGACGGCAGCCGCGACTTCGCCATGGCGATGGAGAAAGTCGAAAACGCGCTGGGCGAGAAAGGGGCTACGGCACCGGCCGATCGCACCGCCCGCTTCGTATCCGTCCTCTGCCTTGCCTGGCCGGACGGGCATACCGAGATGTTCCGCGGCGAGATCGACGGTACCGTCGTCTGGCCGCCGCGTGGCAGCCAGGGCTTCGGCTATGATCCGATCTTCCAGCCGGAAGGCCACACGGTCACGTTTGGCGAGATGAGTGCTGAGGAAAAGCACGGCTGGAAGCCCGGCGAGGCCCAGGCGTTGTCGCACCGCGCCCGCGCCTTCAAGCGTTTCGTCGAAACCTGCCTGGAAGCGTAGAGCAGCAGATGACGGCGGTCACCCCTTTCGCACCGAGACAGCCGATTGCGGACGATCCGCTGGACCCCGGCTTCGGCGTCTATGTGCACTGGCCGTTCTGTGCCGCCAAATGCCCCTATTGCGACTTCAACAGTCATGTCCGCCATCAGCCGGTCGACCAGGACCGGTTCGTCTCCGCCTTCCTGAAGGAGATGGAGACGATGCGGCGGCTGACCGGCCCGCGCACGGTCACAAGCGTCTTCATGGGCGGCGGCACACCTTCCCTGATGCGACCGTCGACGGTCGACGCGATCCTGTCGGGGATCGCGCGCCAGTGGCATATGCCCGACGGTATCGAGATCACCATGGAGGCCAACCCCTCCAGCGTCGAGGCCGAGCGCTTCCGCGGCTATCGCGGGGCCGGTGTCAACCGCGTCTCGCTCGGCGTCCAGGCCCTGAACGACCGCGATCTGAAATTCCTCGGCCGGCTGCACGACGTCGAAGACGCGCTGAAGGCGATCGGTCTGGCGCGCGAGATCTTCCCGCGCATGTCCTTCGACCTGATCTATGCCCGGCCGAACCAGACGGTGGCAGAATGGGATGCCGAGCTGAAGCAGGCTGTATCCTATGCCGTCGACCACCTCTCCCTCTACCAGCTGACGATCGAGGAGGGGACGCCGTTCTACGGGCTGCACAAGGCCGGCAAACTGATCGTTCCCGACGGCGAACAGTCGGCCGTCCTCTACGAGGCGACGCAGGAGATCACGGCGCGCGAGGGCATGCCCGCCTACGAGGTGTCCAACCATGCCCGCCCCGGCGCCGAAAGCCGGCACAACCTCACCTACTGGCGCTACGGCGACTATGTCGGCATCGGCCCCGGTGCCCATGGCCGGTTGTCGACCGGTGGAGCCAAGATAGCGACGGCCACCGAGCGCCATCCGGAGACCTGGCTCTCGCTCGTGGAGGAAAATGCGCACGGCATGGTGGATCAGGCGGTGCTGGAGTTGTCGGAACAGGCCGACGAACTGCTCCTGATGGGGCTGCGCCTCACCGAGGGGGTGGATCTCGCCCGCTGGCAGGCGCTTTCGGGCCATGACCCCGATCCGGCGCGCGAGCAATTCCTCATCGACCACGGCTTCCTCGAGCGCCTCGGCAATTCCCGCCTGCGCTGCACGCCCGCCGGCATGCTGATCCTCGACGCCGTTGTGGCGGATCTCGCCTGCTGAGGCCGAGATCGTTCCAGCAAGCAGCAACGCTCACACCAGCCTGAAACAGACGCTGCCTTCGACCACCGGCCCCATGTGCCGGCCGGTCGTGACGGCGATGTTTCTCGCGACCGGATTGAACCGGCTCTTCAGGAGGGGGTAGCCGCCGACCCCGATGCCCTCCTGCTGTCCACACCTGAAAGGCGGCCGCGATTGTGATCGACAGACAGGCATGACGGTCTCCCTGACCGAAGCCGACGCGTGCTGCCTTCGCCCCGGCGAACCACCCGAGAAAGCCGGATTCGCAAGCTTCGGCCGCATCCATAGCCAGCTCAGCAACCGCACAAAAAAAGAGCCCGGGGCCTCGCGCTCCCGGGCTCAAGGGCCGCACCCCCAGGCGCGTATGCCAGCTATTCGTTGATCAGGCGCTTCAAAAGCTCAATCTCGTGGCTGAGCTTTGTATCGGAGGCGACCAGATCCTCGATCTTGCGCACGGCGTGCAACACGGTGGTATGGTCGCGTCCGCCGAACCGACGCCCGATCTCCGGGAAGGAGCGCGGCGTCAGGGTTTTGGACAGATACATGGCGATCTGGCGCGGCATGACGACAACGCGCGTGCGGCGGCTGGAGACCAGTTCCTGGCGCGAGACGTTGTAGTGCTTTGCGACGACGCGCTGGATATCCTCGATACGTACGCGGCGGGGTTCGCCGGCACCCACGAGATGGGCGAGCAGCTCGTCAACCCGTTCCACCGTCAGCTGCGGCTCGAAGGTACGCCGGAACAGCAGCTGATTGAAGGCGCCCTCCAGTTCGCGACCGCTGGCGGTGATGTTGCGCGCGACGTGACTGAGGATCTCCGCGGGAATGTCGAGCGAGCCGTCCTCCTGCTTGGCAACCTCGAGGCGACGCTGCAGGATCTCGAGACGCATTTCGTAGTCCGGTCCTTCCATCTCGATCGCCACGCCGCCCTGAAGACGGGAGCGGACGCGCGGATCGAGCGATTCCAGCTCCCAGGGCGCGCGGTCTGCAGCGACCACGACTTGCTTGGCGGAATCGAGCAGCATGTTGAGCAGATGGCAGAACTCGTTCTGGATCGAGTTACCCTGCAGAAACTGCATGTCGTCGATGACGAGCAGATCGATGTTGCGCAGCGTCTCCTTCAGCGACAGCGCATCGTTGTCGCGGATGGCCGTGGCAAACCGCCACATGAAGTATTCGGCCGTCAGATAGACCACGCGCGGGCTGCGCGCGCTGGAAAGGGCTGCATTGGCGATTGCCTGCAGCAGGTGCGTCTTGCCTAGGCCGACGCTGGAATGGATGAACAGCGGATTGAAACGCACCGCACCGGCACCCGCCTCCGCGATCGTCTTGGCCGCGGCAAGCGCCACACGGTTGGACGAGCCCTCGACGAAGCTGTCGAAGGTATAGCGCGCGTCGAGCGGCGAACCGAAGAGCGGCGTCTGCGCCGGCTGACGCAGCGGCGCCGGCGGCGTCAGACCGCTGACGGCCTGTGCGATCGGCTGCGGACCCGTCGAGCGGCGGGCCTGGGCGACCGGGGCCGCATCGGCGATCGCCGCCGTTTCCTCGACGCCCACGGGCCGGGCGCCGCGGGTCGCCGTACGAACCAGGATTTCAACCTTCAGGATCTCTGGCTCTTCCTGCTGGAACAGCGAGGTGATGAGCTCGAGGTAGCGGTTGTTGATCCAGGATTTCAGGAAGGTCGTCGGCACTGAGAGCCGGACGACGGTCTTGGAATAGGAATGGAGCTTGAGCCGGCCGAACCAGCTCGCAAAGACGTCCTGGCCGACCTGCGCCTTGAGGCGCGTGCTGACCCGTTCAAAGAGGGCGTCATGCTTGGTCTCGGATTTGTCCCCTGGCTTCTCACTGCTTGCCGGGACTGCCTTGAGTACGCTTTCCCCATTCGCATATGCACCGACAGACGTGGCCGTGTTTGCTTGCATTTTGCCGCCTTTCAAGTTCATTCGACGCACCGGCACGTCATGCCGGGCCCATGTTCATTCGTCCCAGGCCGCATCACCGGAGCCATCGGCGATACGATCTCGGCCTTGCCGGTCGCACGCCCCACTCCGAACGCGACCAGCACAACGGGCCATCTGCCGGAACCTGCCTTTCGACCGCTCCAACTTCCTGCCGCCCGGACAACGCGAACTCCTCGTACAGATCGCGCGACCGTCTTCTGCCTTTCACTTCCTCTCCGATTTCCTTCGGCGCCGTCCTCGCGGCCTCCGCAGGATGCAGTCGAACAACGGCGAAAGTTTCACCGCTCCGGCCCTTGCCTTGCGGCGGCCAGTCGACTGCTTCGGATTTCAGATGAAACGGAGCTATGCGCTCCGCACAGGGCCGAAACTCTTTCCCACCGGCCCGTAAGGCTGATGTTCGGTGTCTCGTATGCACTTATGTGTGCGCCCCCTGTGGAAGGCATTTAGGCAGGATCACCCGGTAAGATCAATGGCGAATTTTACACGAGATTAAGACGCAGCCGTTGACTCACACTGTGCAATTTGCCTCGGAAATGGGGGACTGCGGAAGAATCCGTTATGAATCAATGGCTTTGTTTTTGGGGTCGTTTCAACGCGCGCGCGAATCGAGAAAAATAATAATTTTCTTGACTCCAAGGGCGCCCCAATTGCTCCCAGCGATGGCGACAACTCCGCGGCCATCCTTTTATAAATAACTGATTTTAAATGATTTTTCCTGTCATGCCTTTGACATGGGCGCAGCTTTGCACGTTAACCATAGCGGCGACAAAAAGGCAAAGAAAAAGCCCGGCGCAACCGCCGGGCTCCATCAAAATTGCATAGCTCGTGCCGTCAAATCAGGCAGAGAGCGTCTTTACGCGATGAGCGAGTCGCGAAACCTTGCGGGACGCGGTGTTGGCGTGAAGAACGCCCTTGGTCGCAGCGCGCATCAGTTCGGGCTGTGCGGCCTTGAGGGCTGCAGCCGCTGCTGCGGCGTCGCCTGCTGCCAGCGCCTCTTCGACCTTGCGAACGAAGGTACGAACGCGCGAACGGCGAGCCTTGTTGATATCGGTGCGGCGAGCGATCTTGCGGGTCGCCTTTTTCGCCGAAGTGGTATTGGCCATGGATGCCTCTCTTCAGAAACCGGACGCGAACTCCGCCTTCGCCGTGCCGGGTCACTGCGACCTGTCATCTGAGCAATTCGGGAGCAATCTCGGAAAACCTTGGAAGCGGCTTTCCAAACTGTGGGGCGGCGTATAGCGGGAATTGGCCGGCCCGTCAACGCGCAAATTGAAGAAATCGGGACGCGAAATGCGCCGAACCGATTCAAAATGCGGCACTTGAGCCACCCTGCCCCGGGCGGCGCCTCCAGGCCAAGGAGCTATAGCCAGATAGCCGTGCCTGATGTCGGCCTTGCCGCATCATCTACTTCTGGCACACGGTGCAGTGGAAGGTCGAACGGCCAGACTGGACAAGACGGCCGATCGTGCCGGCGCAGCCCGGCGTGCGGCATGCCCCGCCTTCGCGGTCGTAGACGGAAAAGGAATGCTGGAAATAGCCGAGCGAGCCATCTGCTCGGATGTGATCGCGCAGTGTCGAGCCGCCCGCCTCGATCGCTTCGGCGATCACCGTGCGGATCGCCTCCGTCAGCAACACGAGTTCCTTTCTTGGCTTTCCCGCCGCTGTCACGAGACTGCCTGCCGCCCGCTCCGGCGAGAGATGCGAGCGCCATAAGGCCTCGCATACATAGATGTTGCCGAGGCCGGCAATCGTCTTCTGGTCCAGCAGGGCGGCCTTCAACGGCTGGCTTCGGCCACGGAATCGCGCGCCGAGATAGGCGGGATCGAGAGCGTTGCCAGTAGGCTCGATGCCGAGTTCGCGAAGATAGGGATGCTCGGCAAGGCTTTCGCGGCGGGCAAGGTCCATGAAGCCGAAGCGGCGCGGGTCATTATAGACGACGCGGCACGCACCGTTCGGGGTCTGAAGATGCAGCACCACGTGGTCGTGCCGCTCGTCCTTTCCCCGCGGCATATGGAAGTCACCGGGCGCGACCTCTTCCCCCGCCCCCACAACCCGGAACGAGCCGGACATGCCAAGGTGGGCGATGACGACGTCACCGCCGTCCAGATCGATCAGCAGGTACTTTGCGCGCCGACCGAGTGCGACGACGCGCTTGCCCGAAAGCGCCTCTGCGAAACGGGCGGGAAAGGGGAAGCGCAGGTCCGGGCGGCGCAATTCGGCGCGGTCGATCACAGCACCCTCCATCACCGGCGCCAGTCCGCGCCTGACCGTTTCCACCTCCGGCAATTCCGGCATCACAAACTCCTGATGCTGTTTCACGCGTGCGATTTAACCCTGCGGCGGATTTGCCGCGGGCTGGCAATTCCCTATTGCCCATCTTTATCCTATATACCAGCGCGACGATGCCGCAGGTCGGGGCGGGATGCCGCTACGGGTTCTGTGCTGCAATCGCGGCGCGAAAGGGGCGGCACGCGCCCCAACGCGCAAAAGCAGGAGAAACGATGATGAGCGATCGGGACCGCACCTCGGCCAATGGCGGCATGGAAACCTCCTACGGCTTCCGGAAGGTGGCCGAGGGCGAAAAGCAGGCGCTCGTCAACGACGTCTTCCACAAGGTGGCCAAGCGCTACGACATCATGAACGACATCATGTCTGCCGGCCTGCACCGGGCCTGGAAGGATGCGATGATTGCAGCCCTCAACCCGCGCAAGGACGCCGCCTACCGCACGCTGGACGTTGCCGGCGGCACCGGAGACATCGCGTTCCGCATCGTCGAGGCGTCGAACCGGCTGGCGCACGCCACCGTACTCGACATCAACGGCTCGATGCTGGCCGTCGGCGCCGACCGGGCCGCGAAGAAAGGGCTTTCCGCCAATCTCGACTTCGTCGAGGCCAATGCCGAGGAACTGCCGTTCGAGAACAACACCTTCGACGCCTATACGATCGCCTTCGGCATCCGTAACGTGCCCCGCATCGACGTGGCGCTGTCGGAAGCCTACCGGGTGCTGAAGCGCGGCGGCAGGCTGCTCGTGCTGGAGTTCTCGGAGGTTGAGATGCCGCTGCTGGATCGGTTCTACGACGCCTGGTCGTTCAAGGCGATCCCGCAGTTCGGCAAGATGGTCACCGGCGAGGCCGAGCCTTACCAGTACCTGGTCGAATCGATTCGCAAGTTTCCCAACCAGGCCGATTTCGCCGAGATGATCCGCACGGCCGGATTTTCCCGCGTCAGCTTTACCAACTATACCGGTGGCATCGCGGCACTGCATTCCGGCTGGAAGCTCTGACGCATGCAGGCTTGCTTCAATACCGCGATCGTGTGCCAGCGCGCCCTGCGTGATGCTGCGGCCGTTGGCATGAGATCGTCCGCTCTCACTGGCGCCCCGCACGCCCGCGGTGCACGTGCATGAGCAGCCCCGCTGCCTATCTCCGGCTTGCCCGCGTCGGATGGGTCCTTGTGCGCGAGGGCGTCGTCACCGAACTGCCGCTGCAGGATCTGCCGGCCTCCGCGCGCTTTCTCGCCCGCGTCGCCGGGCTTTTCGCCCGGAGGCGCAAGCCCGACGAAGGCCGGAGCGCCCGCCTCGCCCATGCGATCGAGCGGCTCGGCCCGTCCTACGTGAAAATGGGTCAGTTTCTCGCCACCCGGCCCGATGTCGTGGGGGTGGCGATCGCCGACGATCTTTCCTCCCTGCAGGACCGCATGGCAACCTTCACGATGGCTGCGGCGAAGGTGACCGTCGAGGGCTCGCTGGGGCGTTCGATCGGCGACCTCTATGTAAGCTTTGGCGAACCTATCGCCGCCGCCTCCATCGCCCAAGTGCATCCCGCCGTCGTCCGCGACAAGGATGGCGAGCGCCGCGTCGCCGTCAAGGTGATCCGCCCTGGCGTGCGCCAGCGCTTCGTCCATGACCTCCAGGCCATGTATGCCGCCTCGCACCTGCAGGAGCGATTGCTGCCGCATACGCGCCGGCTGAAACCGGTGGAAGTGACGCGCACGCTGGAGCAGACCACCAAGGTGGAGATGGACCTGCGGCTGGAGGCCGCCGCCCTCTCCGAACTCGGGGAGAATACGGCGAACGACCCAGGCTTCCGCGTGCCAAAGGTCGACTGGGAGCGCACCGGCCGTGACGTCGTCACCATGGAGTGGATCGACGGCGTGAAGATGTCGGACATCGAGGGCCTGCGTGCGGCAGGCCACGACCTGAACGCACTCGCCGACACGCTGATACAGTCGTTCCTGCGCCATACGCTGCGCGACGGCTTCTTCCATGCCGACATGCACCAGGGCAACCTGTTCGTCGATCCGCAGGGACACATCGTCGCCGTCGACATGGGCATTGTGGGCAGGCTGGGGCGCAAGGAGCGCCGCTTCCTCGCCGAAATACTCTTCGGCTTCATCACACGCGACTATGTGCGCGTGGCGAACGTCCACTTCGAGGCCGGCTACGTCCCCTCGCACCATGACGTCGCAAGCTTCGCCCAGGCGATCCGCGCCATCGGCGAGCCGATCCATGGCCAGCCGGCCGAGACGATCTCGATGGCGAAGCTCCTGACGCTCCTGTTCGAGGTGACGGAGTTGTTCGACATGGAGACACGCACCGAACTCGTCATGCTGCAGAAGACGATGGTCGTCGTGGAAGGGGTGGCGCGCACGCTGAACCCCCGCTTCAACATGTGGAAGGCGTCCGAACCCGTCGTCGGCGGCTGGATCCGCGACAATCTCGGGCCGAAGCGCATCCTCGCCGACCTGCGCGAGGGCGCACATGCGGCGCTCCGTCTTGCCGAGGCCGCACCGGAGATCGCCGCCAAGGCGGAAAAGCTCTCGCTCGATCTTGCGACGATGGCGGACAAGGGGTTCCGGTTCGACGAGGCCACCGCAGAGGCGATCGGCAGGTCCGAGGCGCGGCACGGCCGATCCGGCCGCGTGGCACTTTGGATAATCGCGGCGGCGTTGACCTACATCGCCTGGTCGTTAGGTTAGTAAAAACTTACGCTTTTTGCTCCTTCCGCGCTGCACCGCAACGCGCGGTGCCTTCCGCGTGTGCCAAAATGGTTCAACCGATATTCCGGTTGCATCGTCGGCAATTACGCGGACTAATGCCACGCGAAACCGATCGTCGACGGGAGGAGAACCGATCCAGCAGCACGCATGCATCATGACTGATTCCCATCATGAAATGGAGCACGTGACTATGCAGCGAAATGATCACGACGACAGACCCAATAGCGAGCGCGCACTCAGCCGCCGCGACCTTCTGCTTGCGGGGAGCGCACTGACCGCCGCATCTCTGGTGGTGCCTTCGGCGGCGAATGCCCAAACGCAATCACAGGATCAACAGCAGCCGTCCACGGCATCCGGCAAGCCCAACATCCTCGTCATCTTCGGCGACGACATCGGGATCGCCAACATCAGCGCCTACACGCACGGCCTGATGGGCTACCCCACGCCGAATATCGACCGCGTCGCCAGCGAGGGTCTGATGTTCCTCCACTACTATGCCGAACAATCCTGCACGGCGGGCCGGGCGGCCTTCCTGACCGGACAGCACGGCATCCGCACCGGCCTGACAAAGGTCGGCTTTCCCGGCGCGCCGATGGGCATGAGCCAGCTCGATCCCTCGATCGGCGGGCTGCTGAAGAACCTCGGCTATGCAACCGGACAGTTCGGCAAGAACCATGTGGGCGACCGCAACGAGACATTGCCGACGGTGAACGGCTTCGACGAATTCTTCGGCAATCTCTATCACCTCAACGCCGAGGAGGAGCCGGAACTGCCGGACTATCCGAAAGACCCCGCTTACCTGGCCAAGTTCGGCCCGCGCGGCGTCTTGCGCTGCAAGGCGACCGACGTCGACGATCCGACCGAGGATCCGCGCTTCGGCCGCGTCGGCAAGCAGACGATCGAGGACACCGGCGCGCTTACGAAGAAACGCATGGAGACGATCGACGACGAGACCTCTGCGGCAGCGATCGATTTCATGAAGCGGCAGCAGACCGCCGGCCAGCCCTTCTTCTGCTGGTTCAATTCCACGCGGATGCACCTGCGCACCCATGTGCGCGACAGCCACCGCGGCCGCTACCAGCACGGCGACAGCGAATACATCGACGGCATGATGGAGCATGACGACACGGTCGGCACGCTGCTGCAGGCGCTGGACGACATGGGGGTGACGAACGACACCCTCGTCCTCTACACCACCGACAACGGCCCGCACATGAACACCTGGCCGGACGGCGCGATGACCTGGTTCCGCTCGGAGAAGAACACCAACTGGGAAGGCGCCTTCCGCGTACCATGCTTCGTGCGCTGGCCGGGCGTCATCGAGCCGGGGACGGTGACGAACGAACTGATGAGTCACAACGACTGGGTGCCGACGCTCTGCGCGATCGCCGGCGAGCCGCAGATCGTCGAAAAGCTGAAGGCGGGTTATACCGCCAACGGACTGAACTACAAGGTACACCTGGACGGCTACGACCAGTCGACGTTCCTGCGCACCGTACGCGGGACGGCGACCGTCAACAACGGCGTCAAGAGCGCCCGCGACAAGTTCTTCTATTCCGACGACGACGGGCTGCTGGTAGCCATGCGGCACGGCGACTACAAGTACGTCTTCTCCGAGCAGCGCAAGGAAGGGACCATGGGGGTCTGGGCGGAACCCTTCACCACGCTGCGGCTGCAGAAGATCTTCAACCTCTATCAGGATCCGTTCGAACGCGCCGACATCACCTCCAATACGTTCTGGGATTGGCAGCTCAACCACGTCGGCAGCGCCTATGGGATGATGGACGACGTCTTCACGTTCGTGGCGACGTTCAAGGACTTCCCGCCTCGCTCCTTCCCGCCGAGCTTCAATCCCGCCAACGTGATGGAATCGACGCTCGACGGCATCAAGCGCAGGGAGGCGTTGAAGCAGAACCTCGATCTCGAGCGCATCCGCGGCGGCCTCAACAACATGCTCGACGACGTGCTGCAGCACCGCGCGCAGTAACACGCCGCCCGGCCCGGCTAGCAGTTTGCGTCCGGGCGGGGCGGCAATGCCGGCGGCGGAACATCCCACCGGGGCGACTTCCGCCGGGCGCACCGGCCAGCGCGCCTGTGCCGCTTGACCCGGAGAACGCGCGCCTTAAATTGCAGCAAATGGCAGAGCGAGACGACAGTGCAGGGCCCGTAACGACGATGCAGGCGCTGCGCCGGCACCTGCGCGGCCTTTATTTCGGCAGCGATCCGCGCGCGCTCGCCTTCCAGCTGGCGATGATGGTCATCGACCTCGCCATCATCGTCTTCTTCATCGCCGGCCCCTATCTGCGCGCCGGCAATGCCTATCTCCTGGTCGACTACGTCGTGGCCGCGATCATCACCTTAGAGACCGTGGCACGCATGCTGGTGGCGCCAAACCTGCGCTATTGGCTGGCCCGGCCGATGACCTGGATCGACCTCGTCATCCTGGCCACCCTGCTCTTTCCCAACCAGCTCGCCAACTTCGCCTTCCTGCGGGCATTGCGCATCTGGTCGATCAGCCAGAGCCGGCTGTTCTCGCTGCTCCTTCGCCGTCAGGGCCTTTCCGACTACGAGGATACGATCCAGGCCTGCGTCAATTTCCTGGTCTTCCTGTTCCTCGTCACCGGCTTCGTCTATTCGACCTTCTTCTATGGCGAGAACGTCAGCGGCTTCGTCGATGCGCTGTATTTCACCGTCGCCACTGTCACCACCACCGGCTTCGGCGACATCACGCTCCCCGGCACGCTCGGCAAGCTGACCTCGATCGTCACCATGATCATCGGCATCTCGCTGTTCGTTCGACTGGCTCAGACGATCGTCAAGCCGCACAAGGTGCCCTTTCCCTGCCCGCAATGCGGCCTGAAGCGCCATGACGCAGACGCGGTCCACTGCAAGGCCTGCGGCCACGTGCTGAACATTCCCGACGAGGGCACGTGACGCCGGCGGTCGAAAACGCGGCTATCCTTTCGGGCGACGCGCTTGTGCTTGGAAAAGGCCGACTTAGGCGATAGGAACGGTGACGCCTGCCCATCGTGCTGCAGGCGAACGATTGAAGGACAGGAACGGCCGATGACCCTGAAGGACACGCGCATTCTTCTGATCATCTCTGGCGGGATCGCGGCCTACAAGAGCCTCGACCTGATCCGCCGCCTGCGCGAGCGCGGCGCCAGGGTCATTCCGGTCATGACCGCCGGCGCGCAGCAGTTCGTGACGCCGCTTGCGGTCGGCGCGCTTTCGTCCGGCCACGTCTTCACCGATCTCTTTTCGCGCGAGGACGAGCAGGACGTCGGCCACATCCGGCTGGCACGGGACTGCGATCTGGTGCTGGTCGCGCCGGCAACTGCCGACCTGATGGCGAAAATGGCAAACGGCCTGGCCGACGACCTCGCCTCGACAGTGCTGCTCGCCGCCGACCGGCCGGTGTTGATCGCGCCGGCGATGAACCCGAAAATGTGGTCCCATCCCGCAACCTTGCGCAATGCCGAAACGCTTGCCGGCGACGGCATCCGCTTCGTCGGCCCCAAGGCCGGAGAGATGGCCGAAGGCGGTGAGGCGGGACTTGGCCGCATGGCCGAACCGCTGGAGATCGTGGCAGCCGTCGAAGGGCTCCTTGATGCCCGCGCAGGCGGCCAGCCTTTGCCGCTTTCAGGCAGGCGCGCGATCGTCACGTCAGGACCGACGCACGAGCCGATCGACCCCGTGCGCTACATCGCCAACCGTTCCTCGGGCAAGCAGGGCCATGCGATCGCAGCAGCCCTTGCGAAGCTCGGGGCCGAGGTCACGCTCGTCTCCGGTCCGGTGGAAATCGCCGACCCATCAGGCGTCCGCGTCGTCCACGTCGAACGCGCCGAGGAGATGCTGGACGCGGTTGTCGCGGCCCTGCCCGCCGACATCGCCGTGATGGTCGCAGCCGTCGCCGACTGGCGCGTGGCGGCATCGGCGGGCGAGAAGATCAAGAAGAAGCCCGGCGAGGCGCCGCCGCCGCTGCAACTGGCAGAAAATCCCGACATCCTGAAGACGATCGGCCACCATGCGGCGCGGCCCAGGCTCGTCGTCGGCTTTGCCGCTGAGACCCAGAACCTCGAGGCGAATGCCCGCGACAAGCTGAAGCGCAAGGGCGCCGACCTCATCGTCGCCAACGACGTGTCGCCTGCTACCGGCATCATGGGCGGCGACCGCAACAACGTGAAGATCGTCAGCAGCGACGGCATCGACGCATGGCCCGAGCTGTCGAAGCAAGAGGTCGCCGAAAGGCTGGCGAACCTTATTGCAACACGGCTGACGGAGCTTCGCTAGCGCCCTCGCCTAAAGGCTCACCTCTTCCCGCTCAACCCACGACAGCAAGGTCCGGTCGCCGTTGCGCCGTCTTTGGCGCCAGGCGGGCGGCTGGCGAAAACAGTCGGACGTCGACGCCGTCCTCGCCGAGCACCACAGCGCTTCCGTCCGGAATCTCCACCCACGCCTCGGTGTCGTCGTTCAGCGGCTCGGAGACAAGGCAATAGCCACCCGTCCCGCCCATTGGCGCGGCGTAGAGCGTGGGCGCGCGATCATCGGTGGCGTAACGGATCGCGTAGAGGGTCTTTCCATCGGAAAGGGCGGCCGTGAAGCGCACCAGCACCTTACGCTCCAGATGCTGCGCCAGCCGCTCGACGAAGGAAATCGCCTCTGCGATGGCGGTCAGGGGATCGTGAGCGAGGCCGAACTGCAGGGCGAGCAGAAACAGAAGTTCCGAATCCGTAGCCCCGGTGCGGGCCGCATAGAGATCGTTGTCGAGCATCGTCTCCATCGGCCGGCGCAGATGTTCGAAATCGGCGATCTGGCCGTTGTGCATGAACGACCAGACCCCATGGACGAAAGGATGGCAATTGTCGCGGCGCGTGCCGCCGCCGGTTGCCGCACGGACATGGGCGAGGAACAGTCTTGAGCGGATCTGCCGCGCAATGCTCTTGAGATTGCAGTCCGACCAGGCCGGAAGGATATCGCGGTAGCGGCCTGGCTCCGGGCGTTCGCCATACCAAGCGATGCCGAAGCCGTCGCCGTTCGTCGCCGTCTTGGCGCGGGTGGCGCAATGCGACTGCACGATCAGCGAATGCGCCGGCGAGGAGACGATTTCCTCCAGGAAAAGCGGTTCACCGCGATAGGCTGCCCAACGGCACATAGGCTCAACTCGCTTGGCTGCCGGCCATAGCGGCCGAAGGGACGAATGCATGCATGTGCTGGTGTCAGAATCATCGAAAATGGGTAAAAATGCGTTAACGAAAGTAAATTTCCGGAAACCATGTTCGCTCCTCCAGTCACGACGGGAGCACCGCGCGACATCCCCTCTCAGGCGTACTTGCCCGGCGAGGGCTTTGCCGGCGCCTGTCGTGTGCTTCAACAGCTTTTCGGGATGGCGGGAGACCCGGACTTGGCTGGACAAGGTGAAGATGCGGGTATTTAATTAGCAATCAATTAAATACGGCTTCGGAGGGCGTCATGGCGAACGTCGAGTGGAAGCTTCAGGGACGCGAGTTCATTCACTGCAATTGCGCCTACGGATGCCCGTGCCAGTTCAACGCGCTGCCGACGCACGGCACTTGTTATGCGGTCGGTGCGATCGACATCGAAGATGGTTTTCACGGCGAAACCCGGCTCGACGGGTTGCGGATCGCCATGATCGTCGCATGGCCCGGCGCGATCCACGAGGGCGGCGGCCAATGCGTGCCGATCGTCGACGAGCGGGCGACGCCGCAACAGCGCGAAGCGCTCTTGCGCATCATGAGCGGAGAGGACACCGATCCGGGCGCGACCTTCTTCGCCGTCTTCGCCACCACCTTCGCTACGGTACACGACCCGGTTTTCAGCCGGATCGACTTCGATCTGGACATCGACGCTCGCACCGCCCGGATCGTCATCCCCGGATGGATGGATACGCGTGGCGAGCCCATCCGCAATCCCGTGACGGGAGAAGACCACCGCGCCCGCATCACCCTGCCGCACGGGTTCGAATACGACACATGCGAGGTGGGGCGCGGCTGGGCGGAGACGAAGGGACCGATCGAGCTCTCGCTTGCCGACAGCCACGCCCATTTCAGCAGGCTGCACATGACCGGCGCCGGCGTCGTCCACGGCTGAAACATCATGGGAGACCCAGCACTCGAAAGGCTGCTCAAGCGCGACCGGGCAATCGTCGCCGTGTGCCTGGTTGTCATGACGGTGCTAGCCTGGCTCTACCTGCTCTCGCTCGCCCGATCCATGGGCGCGGCCCACGTGCCGGTGAACGGCGCGGGCACCATGGAAGGCATGCCGGGAATGGAGGATATGCCGGGGATGGACATGTCGGGTATGCAGACCTCCGACGTGGCGCCGGCGGGATGGAACTCGGACAATACGGTGCTCGTGGTCGCCATGTGGTTCGTGATGATGGTCGGTATGATGCTGCCGTCAGCCGCGCCGATGATTCTCCTCTATGCCCGGGTGGGGCGCCATGCGAGCGCGAAGGGGGCCCCCTTTGCGGCAACCGGCGTGTTCTGCGCCGGCTATCTTGCAGTCTGGTTCCTGTTTTCGCTCGCAGCGACGCTGGCACAGTGGATATTGGAGCAGGCGGTGCTGATCACGCCGATGCTGGACAGCGCGAGCCCCCTTCTCAGCGCAGCCCTTCTGATCACGGCCGGGCTCTACCAATGGACACCGCTGAAGAGCGCATGCCTCGGCAAGTGCCGCGCGCCGGCCGCCTTCCTGCAGGCCGCCGGCGGCTTCAGGCGCGATGCGGCCGGTGCGTTTCTCATGGGCATGCGCCACGGCGCCTACTGCGTCGGCTGCTGCTGGCCGCTGATGCTGCTGCTGTTCGTCGGCGGGGTGATGAACATCCTGTGGATCGCCGTGATCGCAATCTTCGTGCTGGCGGAGAAGCTTCTGCCCGGCGGCGACCGCATGGGCCGCGCCGCTGGCGTCGTTCTGATAGCCGCCGGCGCATGGCTGATGCTGCGCGGGATGGCGCACGCGGAACCGCTGCAGCGGCTGTCGCTGGCGGCTCTCGGCATGAAAACACCCGCGTGGATCAAATACCACGCGGGCGTCCACGATCTTCTTCCTTCGACTACGCCGGAGCAGCCGACAAAGGCGGCGATGAGGGGCCTCACGCCGCCTTGGCGACGTGATACTCCTTGATCGCTGCCATCTTTATCGCCGGATAGCGCTCGGCCTCGTAGCGCAGCGAGAACGCGTCCTGCGCCAGGAACACCGGGTCGCCGTCGAGATCGCGGGCGATGTCGCCACGCCGCGCGGTGACGAACTTGTCCAGGTCAACGGGACTGTCGGCCGAGATCCAGCGGCAGACGGAGAAGCGCGACATCTCGAAAGACACCGGCAGACCGTATTCCGCCTGCAGGCGCTCCTTCAGCACGTCGAGCTGCAGCGCGCCGACAACGCCGACGATCGCAGGCGAACCGTCCTCCGGTGAAAACAGCTGCACGACGCCCTCTTCGGCCATCTGCTGCAGGGCTTCCTTCAGCTTCTTCGCCTTCATCGCGTCCTCGAGGCGGACGCGGCGCAGGATTTCCGGCGAGAAGTTCGGTACGCCCTCGAAGACCAGCGCCTCGCCCTCGGTCAGCGTATCGCCGATGCGCAGCGTGCCGTGGTTCGGAATGCCGACCACGTCGCCGGCATAGGCCGTATCGGCAAGCTGGCGCTGCGAGGCGAAGAAGAACTGCGGCGCGGTGAGACCAAGCTGCTTTCCAGTGCGCGACAGCCGCGCCTTCATGCCGCGCTCCAGCTTGCCGGAGCAGACGCGGGCGAAGGCGATGCGGTCGCGGTGGTTCGGGTCCATGTTCGCCTGGATCTTGAACACGAAGGCAGTCATCTTGTCTTCGGCAGCATGCACGGTGCGGGTGTCGGCAACCTGGTCGCGCGGCGGCGGGGCAAAGGCACCGAGCGCATTGATGAGGTCGCGCACGCCGAAATTGCGCAAGGCCGAGCCGAAGAAAACGGGTGTCAGGTGGCCTTCGAGGAAAGCCTTCTTATCGAACGGCTTGCAGGCCTCGATCGCCAGGGAAAGCTCGTCGACAAACGCCGCGCGCTCGTTTTCCGGCAGCCGATGCGAGGCCGTCTCCGGATCGTTGACGCGGGTCAGGCGTTCTTGCGTATCCGAGCCGCGCACCTCGTTGGTGGAGAGGTGGTAGGAGCCGCAGAAGGTCTTCGAGCGGCCGATCGGCCAGGTCACCGGCGCGCAATCGAGCGCCAGCTTCTCCTCGACCTCGTCCAGGATCTCGAAGGGATCGCGGCTCTCGCGGTCCATCTTGTTGACGAAGGTGATGATCGGGATGTCGCGCATGCGGCAGACCTCGAACAGCTTCAGCGTCCGCGGCTCGATACCCTTTGCCGCGTCGATGACCATGACAGCCGCGTCGACCGCCGTCAGCGTGCGGTAGGTGTCGTCGGCGAAGTCCTCGTGGCCGGGCGTGTCGAGAATGTTGAAGACATTGCCTTCATATTCGAACGTCATCACCGAGGTCACGACCGAGATGCCGCGCTCGCGCTCGATCTTCATCCAGTCCGAGCGGGTCTGGATGCGGTCCTTCTTGGCCTTGACCTCGCCGGCGAGCTGGATCGCGCCGCCGAACAGCAGCAGCTTTTCGGTCAGCGTCGTCTTGCCCGCGTCCGGGTGGGCGATAATAGCAAAGGTGCGGCGGCGGGAGACCGCCTCGGCGAGACTTTCTGCCATGTCGTGAAAATCCTGTTGATCGCGCGCTATGTAACGGTTCCGTGGAAAACTTTCAATTCGCGTTTGACCCGGACAGCAGCCGATCCGCAAATGGGGGATGAACATCCGACACGCTCCCCACCCGACCCTGAACCTCGTCCGCCTGCCGCATGGCGCCGGCCTCGATCTGCCGGCGTACGAAACGGCCGGCGCTGCCGGCATGGACCTGCGCGCCGCGGTCGAGACCGGCGAGACGCTGGTGCTTGCCCCGGGCAGCCGCGCGCTGGTGCCGACCGGCTTCATCTTCGAGATACCGGAGGGCTACGAGGCACAGATCCGCCCACGCTCCGGCCTCGCCTTCAAGCACGGCATTACCTGCCTGAATACGCCCGGCACGATCGATAGCGACTATCGCGGCGAAGTGAAGGTGCTGCTGGTCAACCTCGGTGCGGCGGATTTCGTCATCGATCGCGGCATGCGCATCGCCCAGATGGTGATCGCGCCGGTCGTGCAGGCGCAGGTGCGCGAGGTGACGGAGGCGGGCGCGACCGAGCGGGGTGCGGGCGGCTTCGGTTCGACCGGGGTCTAAGGAACAACCGGCAGATGACTGACGATCGGGCCGGGCTGATCTTTCGCGAGGACTATTTCGGCGATCCCGCCGGCTGGGCGGCGGTGAAGGCGCTGCTTGTCGACGTCTTCGGCGTCGATGTCAGCCCGCTCGACCGGCTGGGCGGACCTGACCAGACACTGATGTCGTCGGCCTGGTTCGACGAAAGCGCGCGGTGCGTGGCGAATTTTTCCGCCTTTTCGATGCCGCTCGTGATCGATGGGCGCCCGGTGAAAGCGGCCGCGCTGCAATCCGGTGCAGTGCTGCCGCAATATCGTGGTCGTGGCCTCTTCCGCGATCTCGTCCGCCGCGTGCTGCAGCGCTGCGACGCGCAGGGCTTCGAAGCGATCTTGCTCTACACCGACAAGCCGCAGCTCTACGAACCCTACGGTTTCGGGATCCTGCCGGAACATCGCTTTGCCGGGGGTGCGCCGGCCGTGAGCGCGGCATCGCCGTCCTTCCGCACGCTCGACATGAACGATGCCGACGACGTTTCCCTTGTTCGCGGCCTACTGGAAAGCCGCGCTGCGGTCTCGCAGCGACTTGCCGTGATCCGGAACATGCAGACGTTCCTGCTCAACACCGTGCTCGTGCAGGGCGTGACGTTCAGCCTCCTGCCGCAGCATTCGGCCGTCGTTGCCTGGAGCGAAAACGCAGAGGGCACCGTTTTCACGCTGCACGACGTGGTGGCTGCCAGCATGCCATCGCTTTGCGAGATCCTGCAGGCCATTGGAAGGCAGCCGGAAAGGGTCGAAGTTCTGTTCGCCCCGGATCAGCTTGGCTGGCAGGGCGAAGGCATTCCCGAAGACGGCGATCTGCGCTTCATGCTGCGCAGCCAGCCCGGCCTTTCCCCGAATGGTCCTTGCCGGCTTTCGCCCATGGCAGAGTTCTGAGCCGCATTTAAGGGCTAAGCCCCCGGCAGCCGCCGCTTTGCCGAGGTCGGCACGACCGTCGACCTGCTGGTCTTCGCGCGCTCTGCACTGCCAGCCAAAAGCCCGTCGAAGTTCTTCCATGCGTGCAAAGATGCGCGCCTTGAAACGGTCGCCACCGGTGACCTTGCCGCATTCCACGCATTGCGGCATCTCCTGGACCATCCACTTTAAGATGTGGAACGGACCCCGGCATGTCCCGCAGCCGGTACAGTTTGCAGGCTCCGCAGTCATCCTGCGGCGGGCGTGGCGCTTGGCCGGCCGGCGTGCGGCCCGATCCATTCCTACGCCTGGGCGGGTAACGTCCGGCAACACGCCGGACGTTAACCGGATTCTTCACTTCGCCTGTCGGGTCGTCTCGAACAGGAACCAGGTGCGGCGCTCGGCCTCGTCGATCCAGTTTTCCAGGAGGCTGGCGGTGGCGACGTCGTTGTGCTCGTCGCACAGGTCGTGCGTTTCACGTAGGAGGGAGACCAGGTGCTTGTTGTCCTCCAGCAGTTCGGCCAGCATGTCCCCGGGCGTCACGTAGTCGGCGTCATTGTCGGGGATCCGCTGCAGCCGTGCCGCATGGCCGATGGAACGCAGGGTTGTTCCGCCAATCTTGCGGGCCCGCTCGGCAATGTCGTCCGTCGTCGCGAAGATCTGCTCGGCCTGTTCGTCCAGCAGCAGGTGGTAATCACGAAAGTGGGGGCCTGAGACGTGCCAGTGGAAATTTTTCGTCTTGAGGTACAATGCGAACATGTCGGCAAGGAGGGTGGTGAGCGCGGCCGAGATATCGGTGATCGCATTCGAGGGCAAACCGGAGGGGGTCTTGAGTGGTGCAATCCTGCGTTTTTCGGCAGAGGAGGAAGACATGCGGGCTCTCCTTGTTGGGACAGATAAGGCAATGAACCGACGCAACGTGCACTTGGCGCTCGTCGGGAAATCGAAATCGGGCCGCTCTTCGGCGGTTGACGACCGCACCAAAGCTAGAGCGAAGGGCGCAATCTTCAACGGCCTTCGGCCTGTCGCGCGCCTTGTCCGGCATGCCGGCCGCGCCCGATTTTCTTTGCCGCCAAACGCGCTCCCTGCCGGGCGCTTGAAAGCCCATCTGCCGAGGCGTAGAGAGAACACAGAAGAGAGATCCAGACATGACCCTTGCCGCCCTTCTTGCCTATAGCGGAGCCCTCTTCATTGCTGCGGTGATCCCCGGCCCGGGCATCACCGCGATCGTTGCCCGCGCGCTCGGCTCGGGCTTCCGAGAGACGTTCTTCATGGGACTGGGGCTGATCCTCGGCGACATGATCTACCTCACGGCGGTGATCCTGGGGCTCGCCTTCATCGCACAGACGTTTACGACCGCCTTCATGGTCATCAAGATCGCGGGCGCACTCTATCTCGGCTATATCGCGTGGAAGCTCTGGACCACGGGCCTCGTGCCGCAGGAAATCCAGGCACGCCGCTCATCGAACGTCGCGATGTCGTTTCTTTCCGGGCTGCTGGTCACGCTGGGCAATCCGAAGACGATGCTATTCTACGTGGCGCTCGTGCCGACGCTCATCGATCTCGGCGCGATCGGCCTGAACGACTATGGGCTGCTGCTGGGGGCGACCTTCGTCGTGCTTCTCGTCGTGCTGATCCCTTACATGGCGCTGGCCTCGCGGGCGCGCACGCTTTTGAAGAAGCCGAGCGCGCTACGTACGTTGAACCGCGTGGCAGCGGGCATCCTTGCCAGCACCGCGGCCTACATCGCAACGCGCGCTGCTTGAAATAAAGATTTCCATTCAACCGGATTGCGAAGCGTTTTTTCCACTCCGTCGGCCACACATGGGTGATCCCCCACTGGTCTCGGCTGCCGTCGAAACCTATTCTCCCCTCAATGCAGATTTGAAGGGAGATTGAAATGCCTGAGACCCGCAAGCCCGGCCGCGGCCGCGTCTACGCCTCCATAACCGAGACGATCGGCGATACGCCGATCGTGCGCCTCGACAAGCTCGCAAGGGAGAAGGGCGTCAAGGCCAATCTTCTGGCAAAGCTGGAATTCTTCAACCCGATCGCCTCGGTGAAGGACCGCATCGGCGTCGCCATGATCGAGGCGCTGGAGGCACAGAGCAAAATCACCCCCGGCAAGACCACGCTGATCGAGCCGACATCGGGTAACACCGGCATCGCGCTCGCCTTTGCCGCGGCCGCAAAGGGTTACAAGCTGATCCTCACCATGCCGGAGACAATGTCGATCGAGCGCCGCAAGATGCTGGCGCTGCTGGGTGCAGAACTCGTACTCACCGAAGGGCCGAAAGGCATGAAGGGGGCAATCGCCAAGGCGGAAGAGCTGGCATCGACGCTTCCCGATGCCGTCATTCCGCAGCAGTTCGAAAATCCTGCCAATCCGGAAATTCACCGCAAGACGACGGCCGAGGAGATCTGGAACGATACCGAGGGCCAGGTCGACATCCTCGTTTCCGGCATCGGTACCGGCGGCACGATCACCGGCGCCGGTCAGGTGCTGAAGCAGAAGAAGCCGGGCCTCAAGGTGGTCGCGGTCGAGCCCGCAGACAGCCCGGTCCTTTCCGGCGGCAATCCCGGACCGCACAAGATCCAGGGAATCGGCGCCGGCTTTGCGCCGGCGATCCTCGATACCAAGATCTACGACGAGGTCGTCACCGTCAGCAACGACGAGGCATTCGAGAACGCCCGGCTGGTGGCGCGGCTCGAAGGGGTGCCGGTCGGCATCTCCTCCGGTGCGGCACTGACCGCGGCCATCAAGGTGGGCAGCCGCCCCGAGAATACGGGAAAGACCATCGTCGTCATCATTCCCTCCTTTGCCGAACGTTATCTCTCAACCGCACTGTTCGAGGGTCTGGGCGGCTGATCCCAAGCCGCCGAGCTTGCCGTGAGACGGGCGCTCCGCCCAGGATGCGCCCCGTCTTTCCCGCTCGGCGCCGCCTCTCAAGTGTCGCTACCGCCGCAGCGAGCGGTCGCGCGGGGGAATGGCGCAACTCTGCAAAGCCGTGCGCGGCTCAGGAGATGGGCTTGTGGCCTACGCACGGCCCCCGCGGATCGACGATCGGATCGAGACGCGTGTTGTTCGCGCTCAGGCCGCCGCGGCCAGACGCTCCCCTGCAATCCGGTAGGAAATCGCTTCGGCGAGATGTATGCGGCCGACGATATCCTTGCCGTCGAGATCGGCGAGCGTGCGGGCGACCTTGAGCACACGATGATAGCCGCGGGCGGAAAAGCGCATCTTTTCGGCCGCGTCCCGCAGCAATTGCAGACCGCCGGGATCGGGTTCGACGATACGCTCGATCAGCGCGGTCGACGCCCGGGCATTTGTGGAAATCCCGGAGTGGCCGAGGGCTAGAAACCGGTCACGCTGCGCCTCACGCGCCCGCGCCACGCGTGCGGCCACCGCGGCACTGGCCTCCGCCGCCATCGGCCGGATCAGATCGCTCGCCGAGACAGCCGGCACATCGATGCGGATGTCGATACGGTCCATCAACGGCGCGGAGATACGGGACTGGTAGTCGGCCATGCAGCGCGGACCGCGCGCGCAGGTCTGCCCCGGCTCGCCCGCCATGCCGCAACGGCACGGGTTCATCGCAGCGACCAGCTGGATTGCGGCGGGATAGCTGACCCGATGATTGGCACGCGCAATGACGCATTCGCCGGTTTCGAGCGGCTGGCGCAACGCATCCAGAACCTGAGGAGAAAACTCCGGGAACTCGTCAAGGAACAGAACGCCGTGATGGGCCAGCGACGCCTCGCCGGGGCGAGCGCGAAAACCGCCGCCGACGAGAGCTGCCATGGTCGCCGAATGGTGCGGCGCGCGATAGGGGCGGCGGTCGGACAGACGCCCGCCGGCCAGCTGGCCGGCGATGGAATGGATCATCGAGACTTCGAGAAGTTCGGCAGGCGCCAGTGGCGGCAGTATCGACGGCAGGCGCGCAGCGAGCATCGACTTGCCGGATCCCGGGGGCCCCACCATCAAGAGGTTGTGTCCGCCGGCGGCGGCGACCTCCAGCGCACGCTTGGCGCTTTCCTGGCCCTTGATGTCAGCGAGATCGGGCAGGTTCGCGGGCGCTGCGCGAATTGCGGGTTCGGGACGCGACAGCACCTGGGTGCCGCGAAAATGGTTCGCCAGCGCGATCAGGCTTCGCGGCGCGAGGATGTCGAGCTCGCTCCCCGCCCACGCCGCTTCCGCGCCGCTGTCGGCGGGGCATATCAATCCCTTGCCGAGGGCGTTGGCGCCGATCGCGGCCGGCAGCGCTCCGGCGATGGCGGCAATCGTGCCGTCGAGATTGAGTTCGCCGATCACGACATAGCCCTCCAGGGCATCGGCGGGAATGGCGCCGAGCGCAGCCATCAGGCCCAGGGCGATGGGGAGATCAAAGTGGCTGCCCTCCTTCGGCAGGTCGGCAGGCGCGAGATTAACCGTCACGCGCTTGGCCGGCAGCGACAGCCCCGAGGCATGAAGGGCGGCCTGGACTCGTTCGCGGCTTTCCGCCACCGCCTTGTCCGGAAGGCCGACGATCTGCATGCCGACCTTGCCGGGCGCCACCATCACCTGGACATCGACGGGAACGCCGTCGATGCCCTGAAATGCAACCGTACTGACCCGTGCCACCATGAATGCCCCCTGCGGCGGCCTCATGCCGCCGAACGTGCTGGCGAAAGAAGTGCGCATGACGGGAAGCGAGCTTGCGGCTTCCCACAATTGCATCCGCCCACCACAACCAATCTTCAAGTTGCGGTTGACACGATTACACGGGACGCGGAATATAACAAGAACAATTATCGAACAAACGCGCGTATTTTTCCCGCTCAGGCTGCATCAGGTTGCAATGGGAGAACACACGGTCCGTTTCCTTCTGCGTCACGGGGCCCCTGCCCGCCGACGGATGATGTCCACGGGCACATGTGCACGCGCGGGTATCAACGGAAGGAAGCGGAACGCAGGAACGATGGTCGACCCTTGTCCATCATCCGTACCTGCGCCCGGCATTGCGGGCGCCGGCTGAACGCTCGGGCGCGACCGCCGCTTGGAATATCGGCGCGATTGCCTACCGCTTGGTTTCGATCGCGTCCCACAGCAGGCTTGCGATGTCGGCGCCGCCGAACTTCTTCACCTCGCGGATGCCGGTCGGCGAGGTGACGTTGATCTCGGTCATGTAGTCGCCGATGACGTCGATGCCGACGAGCAGGAAGCCGCGAGCCTTCAGGGCAGGCCCGATGCGGGCGCAGATTTCCTCCTCGCGCTTCGTCAGCGCGGTCGCCTCGGCGCGGCCGCCGACATGCATGTTGGAGCGGCTGTCGTGCTCGGCGGGAACGCGGTTGATCGCGCCGACCGGCTCGCCGTCGACGAGGATGATGCGCTTGTCGCCCTTGCGCACGTCCGGCAGGTACTGCTGCGCAATGAAGGGCTCGCGGAACATCTGGCCGAACATTTCCAGGAGGGAGGAGAGATTGCGGTCGTCGCGGGTGGAGTGGAAAACGCCGGCACCGCCGTTGCCGTAGAGCGGCTTGAGGATGATATCGCCCATCTCCTCGCGAAAACGGCGAATTTCCGCCGGGTCGCGGGTGATCAGCGTTGCCGGCATCAGGTCGGCAAATTCGGTGACGAAGATCTTCTCGGGCGAGTTGCGTACCCAGGCCGGATCGTTGACCACCAGCGTCTTCGGATGGATGCGCTCCAGAAGGTGGGTGGAGGTGATGTAGGCCATGTCGAAAGGCGGATCCTGGCGCAGCAGCACCACGTCCATGGTGGAGAGGTCGATACGCTCGGGCTCGCCGAGCTCGTAGTGATCGCCCTTGATGTCGCGAAGGGTCATCGGCTCGACGGTGGCAAAGACCTTGCCGTCGCGCAGGCTGAGCTTTTCAGGCGTGTAGTGGAAGAGATTGTAGCCGCGCGCCTGGGCTTCCAGGCTCATCGCGAAGGTGGAATCGCCCGCGATATTGACGGTGGACACATGGTCCATCTGGACCGCGACGTTCTTGATCTTCGCCATGTAATTGCCCTCAGGAATTTGCCCGTCACATTTAGGGCTGCGGCCCGGCAAACGCAACGGGCGGGCATGGCATGCAGACACGTCTTTGACCCACTTTCGCAGATGACCCCGCGCGCGGTCTACGAGGGCAGCGCTCGCTCAGGGCAGGAACGCGCCATCCGCGCAGATCCGGCAGGTCGGATCGCCCGCCGTCGACAGGCGCTCAGGCGGCGAGGCCGCCGCGTGCGGCACCGGGGCGCATCATGTCGCGCAGGCGGAATGCGGCAGCCACGGGCGCAGGGAACGGCTTGCGGCAGAAGGCGATCTTGCGGACATAGTCATCGACGCGCCAGGTTGCCCAGGTCTTGCCGGCGAAATAGGCGATGTCGCCGGCGCGCAGCGTCCGCTCGACGCCGTCCTCGGTGGTGACGTGCACCTCGCCGTTCAGGATCATCACCGTCTCATCCCAGCCGAAATACCAGCGAAAGGCGCCGGCGGTGCAATCCCAGACCGCGGTTGTCGACTGGTCGTCGTGGCCGCGCGAATGCAGGGCGAGACGCGCGCGCGGAGCGCCCTCGAGGATCCAGGACGGCTCGATCGGCGCGTCCACCATCTCCATCTCGTCCATGGAGGCCGCGATCAACGGCCTCGGAGGCAGCGCCCTTGCCGGAATCGTGCGTACCGCCATGCCGATCGCGCTTGCGAGCATCAGTTTCAGAACCATCGAAGTCCCCTCTCCGCCATTCGCGCGACCATAGGACAAGAAGGTTCGAGGTGGGTTCATGCGCTTGCTACAATTTTAGCAATCGTGCGGATTTGGCGTGACGGGACGGAAGGTGTTCTCGTAACTGGCTTCCGATAGCCCCCTGCAAGGACACCGCATCGATCGCGCGCCCGCCCGCAGGCCGACGCCCGACCGCGTCCCGCACGGCAGCGACCGGGCAGAGATCACCAAAGGCGGCCGCGAAGAGCGAGCAAGACCTATGCGAACCCCTCGACGGTGCAGACGATGAGGTCGTGGTCGGAGAGCGGCCGCCCGGTCTCGTCGAGCGAGGGGACGATCCAGGCCCCGCCAATGACCAGGCCGCGGGCCAGGAACCAGTCGAGCTTCATCGCCCGGTCCGGCCACCGGGTGATCAGGCTCGGCCGGGTGGTCATCTGGTCCAGCGGGCCGCCGTGGCGGGAGAAGCCGCGGAGGGCGGCCTCCCGGAACAGGCCCTCGGCCTCGAAGTCGCCGCCCGTGTGGTTGCCGGTGTTGAGATCGCCGCCAATCAGGACCGGCAGGCCGGGAAAGGCGTGATCCAGAGCGTCGATCAGGGCCACCACCTGGCGTTCGCGATAGGCGGCAGTGGCAGCGCTTTCGAGATGAACGGAAACGGCGACGAAGGGGCCGGCTTCCGTCTCGATGATCGCGCCGATCGCCATGCGCTCTCCGAGCCGCGGCTGGTCGCCGCCGTCGACGAACCACAGCCGCCCGCCTTCGAGGCGAAGCATGAAGGGCTGCGTCAGCGGCACGGCTGCCATCAGGCCGTTGCCGTGGAAGCCGTGCAGATTGAAATCGTCCCGGCAGAAATCTCGCTCGGTCTGCGAACCGAGGCCAAGCTCGAGGAACTCGACGCCGTAGGCATAGGCCATGCCAAGATGGCCGGCGAGTTCAGCCGTGGTGTTGCGCTGGCCGGTGCGGGCCATGCCGCTGTCCATTTCCGAGACGAGCACGACGGGTGCCGGCGTCGCCCGCCGGAGCAGGCCTGCGGTCGCTTCGGGAAACAGGCAGCGTTCCAGGTTCCAGGCGCCGACCTCGAAGGGAAGGGCGAGCGGGCCGGCGGAAACGGCACTGCCACCGGTCTCGATCGCGTTCATGAAGGGCAGCGACGCCATCTTGTCGTCATGGGCTTCGACGGTGCGCGGCAGGGCAGCGACCTGCAAGCGCGCCTCTTCGGGCACGCCCACGAGTGCCGGAACGGTCGTGCGGATCATCGGGCGGTCTCCAGAAGGTCTGCGGCCGTGGTCGAGCGGTTCGGCTCGACCGACGACCAGACAAGGCGGCGTCCGCTCTCGGCATCAAAGAAGTGCAGCCGGCCGAGCGGAACCGCGACCTGCATCTCACTGGTCAGCGGCGCGTCGGAGGACATCGCGACCGTGATGGTTTGATCGCCGAGCGTGCCATGCACGAGGCGCTGCGAACCCAGCTCCTCGACATAGTCGACGCGCAGCGGCATCGTGGCGGAGCCGATCTGGGCGCTTGCGTCGACGGGGGCGCCGACCGCCTGCAGGTCCTCGGCACGGAAGCCGACGGTGACGGCGCCTTGTGTGGGCAGCGTGTCGCCAAGGTCGATCAGTGCAGGCCCGATCGCAAGCTTGCTGCCGTGCAGTTCACCCTGAACGAGGTTCATCGCCGGCGAGCCGATGAAGCTTGCGACGAAGGTGGAGGCGGGCGCGTGGTAGACGTCGAGCGGCCGGCCGATCTGCTCGATCCGGCCGCCGTTGAGGACGACGAGCCGGTCGGCCAGCGTCATCGCCTCCAGCTGGTCGTGGGTAACGTACAGCGAGGTGGTGCCGACGCGGCGCTGCAGGCGCTTGATCTCGCCGCGCATGGACACGCGCAGCTTGGCGTCGAGGTTGGACAGGGGCTCGTCGAACAGGAAGGCGGAGGGGTGGCGGACGATGGCGCGGCCCATGGCGACACGCTGGCGCTGGCCGCCGGAGAGCGCGCGCGGCTTGCGGTCGAGATAGGGGCCGAGCTCCAGCATGCGGGCGGCCTCGGCGACACGCGCCTCGATCTCCGGCTTGGGCGTGCGGCGGTTCTTCAGCCCGTAGGCGAGGTTCTCACGCACGGTCATGTGCGGGTAGAGCGCGTAGTTCTGGAACACCATGGCGATGTCGCGGTCGGCCGGCTCGACGTCGTTGACGATGCGGCCGCCGATACGCACTGTGCCGCTGGAGATGTTCTCCAACCCCGCCACCATGCGCAAGAGAGTCGACTTGCCGCAGCCGGAGGGGCCGACCAGGACGATGAACTCGCCGTCGGTGATCTTGATATCGACCTCGCTCACCGCCGGCACGTTGCCATGATAGACCTTCGATACCTTGTCGATCTCGATCGTTGCCATCGACTTATCCTTACTTGTCGCTTTCGGTGAGGCCCTTGATGAACCAGCTCTGAAAGAGCACCACCATGAGGACCGGCGGCAGCATGGCGAGGACCGCCAGTGCAAAGGCCTCGTTGTAGTCGGGGATCTGCGAGCCGATCCAGACCTGGAGGATCTGCTTGATGCCGCGCATCAGGGTGAAGAAGCGCTCGTCGGTGGTCATCAGCATCGGCCAGAGATACTGGTTCCAGCCATAGACGAACATGATGATGAAGATCGCCGCGATCATCGTCTTCGACAGCGGCACGAGCACGTCGATAAAGAACTTGAACGGCCCGGCGCCGTCGATGCGGGCGGCCTCCAGCAACTCCTCCGGCACCGACTTGAAGAACTGGCGGAAATAGAAGGTGCCGGTCGCGGATGCGAGCAGCGGGACGATCAGGCCGGTATAGCTGTTGATCAGGCCGAGGCTGCTCATTACCTCGTAGGAGGGCATGATGCGGACTTCGAGCGGCAAAAGCAGCGTGGTGAAGATCACCCAGAAGGCGAGCGTTGCAAACCGGAAGCGGAAATAGACGATCGCATAGGCGGCGAGCATCGAAAGCGCGATCTTTCCGACCGCGAAGCCGATGCCGAGAATGAAGGAATTCATCATCATCCGCGCGCCGGTCACCTGGCCGGTGAAGCCGCCCTTTCGCGTCAGCACCGTCTCGTAGGTCTCGACGAGATGGCCGCCGGGCGAGAGCATCAGCCCCGTGGAGTGGATCGCGGCCGCCTCGTGCGTCGAGGTCATGAAGGCGACGACCACCGGAAGCGTCAGGAACAGGGCGCCGAGGATCAGGACGGCATGGTCGAGGATGCGGGTTCGGTGCATGGGCGCCTCAGGTGTAGTGGATGCGCCGCTCGATGAAGCGGAACTGCAGCACGGTGAGCACGAAGACGACGATCATCAGGATCACCGACTGGGCCGACGAGCCGCCGATGTCGTTGCCGCGAAAGCCGTCCATGTAGACCTTGTAGACCAGCGTGATCGGGTTGTTCGCCGCCTTGTCCTTCACCATCACGTCGATGACGCCGAAGGTGTCGAACAGCGCGTAGGTGACGTTGATGATCAGCAGGAAGAAGGCGGTCGGCGCGAGTAGCGGGAAGATCACTGTCCAGAAACGCTTGATGCCGGAGCGGCAATCGATGGCGGCCGCCTCGCGCACGGACGCCGGCAGCGCCTGCAGGCCGGAGAGGAAGAAGATGAAATTGTAGGGGATCTGCTTCCAGACGGCGACGAAGATCATGGCAAAGGCGGTGTCAAAATAGCTGAGGCCCACCTTCATCTCCCAGCCGAAAAAGGCGGCGATCTTGACGAAGGGGCCGATGTGCTGGTCGAAGAACATCATGCCGATCAGGCCGGCGACCGGCGGGGCGATGGCATAGACGGAGATCAGCAGCGTCTTGTAGGCGGCATTGCCGCGGATCACCGCATCCGCCTTGACGGCGAGCAGCAGGCCGAGCGCCAGCGAAAAGAAGGTGACGAGCGCGGTAAAGAGAGCCGTGAAGCGCGCGATGGACAGATATTCGGGACTGAGCAGCACGCCCAGATAGTTGTCGAAACCGACGAAGGTCGAGCCGAAGCCGAAGGGGTCCTCCAGATAGAAGGAGGACTGGATCGCCCGCACCGACGGCCAGTAGAAGAAGATGACGATCACGGCCAACTGCGGCGCCAGGAACAGATAGGGCAGCAGCGGCGAGGAGAACTGGACGCGCTTCATGAAAACCTTCGAGCGGATGGGGCAATGGGCGCCTCTTGGATGAGAGCCCCTCACCCCAGCCCTCTCCCCGCAAGCGGGGCGAGGGAGATGAAGACGTTGCGGCGAGTGGTCCTTCTCCCCGCTTGCGGGGAGAAGGTGGCCGGCAGGCCGGATGAGGGGGGCCGCATGACGCGTGGGCTTGCAGCGTTCACGCCGATGCACTCCATCATTGGCGCACCGCCAGCCGGCAGCGGCGCTGCCTCAACCCGCCGTCTTGGCGAAGCGGGCGAGCAGTTCGTTGCCCTCGCGCTCGATCGTGTCGAAGGCGTCCTTCACCGTGGTCTCGCCGGAGAAGATGCGGCCGTATTCGCGCTCCATGATCTCGCGGATCTGCGGATAGAAGCCGAGACGGTAGCCCTTCGACCACTCGCCGGCCGGCAGCATCAGCTGCTTGATGCCGACTTCGGCGACCGGGGTCTTCTCATAGTAGCCTTCCGACTTGGTCAGCTCGTAGGCGGCGGTGGTGATCGCGACGTAGCCGGTGGCCTGGTGGTAGAACTTCTGGATTTCCGGCGAGGTCAGGAACTGGAAGAAGTCGGCAACGCACTTGTTCTCCTCGGCCGGCTTGCCGGCCATGGCGAAGAGGGCCGCACCGCCGATGAAGGAATTTGTGCCGGCGCCGGCGATCGAACCCCAATAGGGCAGGAAGGTGGCCGAGAACGGCATCTGGGCCGTCTTCTGCAGGCCGCCGAAGGAGCCTGACGAACCGATCCAGAGGGCGACCTTGTTCTCTTCGAACGGCTTCTGGTTGTCGTTCCAGCCGGCGCCGTAATAGGCGAAATACCCCTCGTCGGCCCAGGACTTCAGCTTGTCGAACATCATCACGAGGTTCGGGTCTGTGACCTTGAGCTTGGTGTCGACGACGCTGTCGTAGCCGTTGTTGTTGGTGGCGAACTGGATGTTGTTGCGGGAGAAGAAGTTTTCGGTGAACTGCCAGGTCAGCTGCGCCTGGACCAGCGGGATGTAGCCGGCTTCCTTCAGCTTCGGCGCGGCTGCCTCGAACTCTTCCCAGGTCTTCGGCGCCTCGACGCCGGCCTTCTTCAACGCCTCGTCGTTGATGTACATGATCGGCGCGGAGGAATTGAACGGCATGCCGACGAACTTGCCGTCGCTGTCGGCGTAGAAGTAGCGAACACCCTCGATGAAGGCGTTGCGGTCGAAATCATAGCCCGCTTCCTTGATCAGGTCCTCGGCCGGCACAACGGCGCCCTTGGCGTTGATGATGGTGGCCGCGCCGGCGTCAAAAACCTGCAGGATGTTCGGCTGCTCGCCGGAGCGGAAGGCGGCGATGCCGGAGGCAAGAGCCTCCTCGTAGGTGCCTTTGGAGACGGGCGTCAGCGCGCAGGCGGTCTGCGCGGCGTTGAACTTCTGGGCCACCTCGTTGATGACCTCGCCATTGCGGCCGGCCATGCCGTGCCACCAGGTGATGTTGGTCGCGGCGAGCGACGAGGTCGCGGTCAGGGCGATCGAAATTGCTGCGAGCGAAAACTGCTTGATCATGGAAGGATCCTCTCCACCGGTTGCATCGGTGTGCGAGTGCCTATTGCCCTTCCGTGACGATCGCTTAACAGGAGTATGTCAGTTCGATTACATTTCACATACCTTTCGAACTGATTTCGTTTTTACTTCAAAAGGCTCCCGGCAGATGGCGGGGCAGACGCCACGGCAGGACGGCGACGATATCGTAGCGGATCGACAGGCGATGTGCGTCGGGCTGGCGCGACAGCCAGATGTCGCTTGCCGCGCGGATGCGATGCTGGGATGCGGCCGTCACCGCGAAGATCGCGCTTTCCTCGCTCGCCCGCGCCTTGACCTCGACGCAGGCGACCAGGTCGCCCTTTCGCGCGATGATGTCTATCTCGCCAAGCCTGGTTCGGTGGCGGATCGCCATGATGCGATACCCCCTGGCGATCAGGTAGAGGGCGGCGATGTATTCCGCGAGATGCCCGCGGCGAAAGGCCTTGCGGCGGAGCTTTCTGCCCGCCTCATCGCCCATGCTCGGCCTTCAGTTCGAGCAGGCGCTGGTAGAGGTCGCGCCGGGGCAGTCCCGTCTGGCGCGCGGCCTCGGTCGCCGCCTTCCCGGCCGGCATGTCGGCCATGAGCCCGGCAAGCAGTGCATCGACGTCGGCTGCTTCCGGCGGCGGCTCTTCCGCCGGCGGCGCGATGACGAGCACGATCTCGCCCTTCACCTGGGGGTTCTCCGCATAGTGGGCGGCAAGGTCTTCAAGCGAGCCGCGGCGGAATTCTTCGAACGTCTTGGTCAGTTCGCGGCAGATGCAGGCCTGTCTCGCGCCGCCGAGAACATCCGCGGCAGCGGCGAGCGTCGCCCCGATCCGGTGCGGCGATTCAAAGAAGATCAGCGTCGACGGCACGCGGCCGAGTTCGCCCAGGCGATCGCGGCGCGACTTGTCCTTCACCGGCAGGAAGCCCGCAAACAGGAAAGCATCGTTGGGCAGGCCCGAGCCGACGAGCGCTGCAAGCGGGGCCGACGGACCGGGGATCGGCACGACCTTATGGCCGGCGGCAAGCGCGAGCTGGCCGAGGCGATAACCGGGATCGGAGACGAGCGGCGTGCCGGCGTCGGAGACCAGCGCCACCGAGCGCCCTTCGTCCAACGCGGCGATGAGCTTCGGGCCGACCTCGTCGGCATTATGCTCGTGATAGGCGTAAGGACGCGTCACAATGCCGTAGCGGTCGAGCAGAACGCGCGTGACGCGGGTGTCCTCGCAAGCCAGTACATCGGCGCCGGCAATGGTCTCCAGCGCCCGCAGCGTGATGTCGCCGAGATTGCCGATCGGGGTCGCAACCAGATAGAGCGCAGGCTCGAGCGGCCGCGCGGGCACGAGCGCGCCGTGGACGCGATAGTGACGGGCAGCCGGCGCTGCCTCCCTCTGCGGCTGTTCATGCATGCGAGACGTCATGTTCCTGCTTTTCGTCCCGGTCGAGGCGGGCTAGCTTCCTTATGGGCGAGACCGGGACGGGCCGCAAGGGCGCGGGAACGGTGGGGGACGGTTCTATCCCCTATGGCAATCGCCATGCCTCTTGCAATTGGACGGATAAATCTGCCAATTTGCCCGTCCACATCCTTCCGGCGCCAGCCGGCAAACAAGAAGACGTCGCGCCGGCATGACCGGCGGGCAGAGCGGTCGAAAGCGGTACTCCAATGCGCATCACAATCGAACGGTCCAATCTCCTGAAGTCGCTCAACCATGTCCATCGCGTGGTCGAACGCCGCAACACGATACCGATCCTTTCGAACGTGCTGCTGCGTTCCGAAGGCGCGGGCCTTGAGATGAAGGCGACCGACCTCGACCTGGAAATCACCGAAGCGACGCCCGCGCAGATCGAGCAGGCGGGTGCCACGACCGTTCCGGCACATCTGCTCTATGACATTGTCCGCAAGCTGCCCGACGGCTCCGAAGTGCTGCTGGCCAACACGCCGGACGGCGGCGCGATGACGGTCGCCTCCGGCCGCTCGAAGTTCTCGCTGCAGTGCCTGCCGCAGTCCGATTTCCCCGACCTGACGGCCGGCAGCTTCAGCCACACCTTCCGCCTGAAGGCGACAGACCTGAAGATGCTGATCGACAGAACGCAGTTTGCGATCTCGACGGAAGAGACCCGCTACTACCTCAACGGCATCTTCATGCACACGATCGAAAGCGCCGGCAAACTGAAGCTGCGCGCCGTCGCAACCGACGGTCACCGGCTGGCGCGCGCCGACGTGGAGGCACCTTCGGGGTCGGAAGGCATGCCGGGCATCATTATCCCGCGCAAGACCGTCGGCGAACTGCAGAAGCTGGTCGACAATCCGGAACTCATCGTCACCATCGAGGTTTCGGACGCGAAGATCCGCTTCACGCTCGGCTCCGTCGTGCTCACGTCCAAGCTGATCGACGGCACGTTCCCCGACTACCAGCGCGTCATTCCGACCAACAACGACAAGGAACTGAAGATCGACTGCCAGTCCTTCGCACAGGCGGTCGATCGCGTGTCCACCATCTCCTCCGAACGCGGACGCGCGGTGAAGCTCGCGATCGGCGACGGCCAGATGACACTGACGGTTAACAACCCCGATTCAGGCAGCGCCACCGAGGAATTGCCAGTCGGCTACGACAGCGACCCGCTCGAGATCGGCTTCAACGCGAAATACCTGCTCGACATCACCTCGCAGCTTTCCGGCGAGGAAGCGGTGTTCATGCTGGCCGATCCGGGTTCACCGACATTGGTGCGCGATCTTGCGGGCGACGATGCCCTCTATGTGCTGATGCCGATGCGCGTTTGAGGCGCATCGAGGCTGAATGCTTGAAGGCGGGTCGAAAGGCTCGCCTTTTTCTTTACAAGTCAAACTGTTGATCCGGCGCGATCAGACTTGTTTTTGACGCAAATAGCCACACATAGTGGCGCAGAGAATCGACACGGTTCGAGGCATCTGCGCTGCAGGGGTGGCGGAGCAGTTCCTTGACGGCCACAACCGGGGAAACAAAATGAGTTTGCGGGTGAAGGTGAAGGAACGGCTCGGCAAGAAATTTGACGAGGAGATCCGCTTCTTCAAGGGTTGGATCAGCAACACGCGCGCCGTCGGATCCATCATCCCGACGTCTTCGTTCACCGCGCGGCGCATGGCCGGTGTCATCAACCCGCATTCCGGCCTGCCGGTGCTGGAACTCGGTCCCGGAACGGGAGCGATTACCAAGGCGATCCTGGAAAGGGGCGTGGCGCCCGACAAGATCGTCTCGATCGAATACTCGAACGATTTCTACAATCACCTGGTGGAACGCTTCGACGGCGTGCACTTCATCAACGGCGATGCCTTCGACCTCGACCGGACGCTTGGCGCGCTCAAGGACCAGCAGTTCGACAGCGTGATCTCGGCCGTGCCCCTGCTTAACTTCCCCATGCACCGGCGCGTTTCGCTGATCGAGGACCTGTTGCGGCGCATCCCGGCGGGAAGACCCGTCGTGCAGATTTCCTATGGACCGGTGTCGCCCGTCACCGCCATGCCGGACCGATACCAGATCAGCCATCTCGATTTCGTCGTGCGCAACATCCCGCCGGCGCAGCTGTGGACCTATCGCAAGTCACACTGAGCGAGGCCGATGCTGGCGCTCTACATCACCCATCCGCAGGTGCGGATAGAACCGGACGTGCCGGTCCCGCGATGGGGTCTTTCCGCGAAAGGGCGCGAGCGCGCGACCCAGGCGGCGCAAGCCGATTGGGCACGCACGCTGAAACGTATCATCTCCAGTGACGAGACGAAGGCGGTCGAGACGGCTGAAATCCTTGCGCAGGCGAGCGGCCTCACCGTCGAGGTGGTGGACGGAATGGGCGAGAACGACCGCTCCGCCACCGGCTTTCTCCCACCAGAGCGCTTCCAGGAGGCTGCCGACTGGTTCTTCGCCCATCCGACGGAGAGCTTTCGCGGCTGGGAGCGGGCCGTCGACGCGCAGGCACGGATCGTCGCCCGGGTGGAGGCCATCCTGAACGACCACGGCACCGCAGGGCCGATCGCCTTTGTCGGGCATGGCGGCGTGGGAACGCTGCTCAAGTGCCATCTTTTCGGCCTGCCGATCGCCCGGCGTCACGACCAGCCCGGTGACGGCGGCAATCTTTTCGCCTTCCGGCTTGAAGATCGCTCCGGCGCATGCGACTGGACAGCGATGGAAACATGGAAGGGGTTTTAGGGATGGAAGCGCGCGAACGACTGATCGTCGGGCTGGATGTTCCGACCGTGGCGGAGGCCGAGGAGAAGGTCCGCGCGCTCAGCGACAGCGTGGTCTTCTACAAGATCGGCTACCAGCTGGTCTTCGCAGGCGGGCTCGAGTTCGCCCGCGATCTTGCCAGGGACGGCAAGAAGGTCTTCCTCGACATGAAACTGCTGGACATCGACAACACGGTAGCGAAGGGCGTCGAGAACATCGCGAAGATGGGCATGTCGATGCTGACGCTGCACGCCTATCCGAAGGCGATGCGCGCAGCGGTGGAGGCGGCAGCCGGCTCCGGCCTGTGCCTGCTCGGCGTCACCGTGCTGACCTCCATGGATGCTGAAGACCTGATCGAGGCGGGATACAACGACACCCCGCAGGCACTGGTGCGGCGCCGGGCCGAACAGGCGCGCGCCGCCGGTATGGGCGGCATCGTCTGCTCGGCCGAGGAGGCTGCCGCCGTGCGCGGCATTGTCGGTCCGGGCATGGCGATCGTCACGCCGGGCATTCGCCCGGCCGGTGCGGAGAAGGGAGACCAGAAGCGGGTGATGACGCCGGCAGAAGCCCTGAAGGCCGGATCGAGCCATCTCGTCGTGGCGCGGCCGATCGTCAAGGCCGCCGATCCGCGCGCGGCAGCAGAGGCCATCCTGGCCGAGATGACGGACGCGCTCAAAGCATAATCAAGGGAGAGACAAAATGGCCAAGGGATACTGGATCGCACGCGTGGATGTTCGCGACGCCGAACGCTATAAGGACTATGTGGCGGCCGCCAAGCCGGCCTTCGAAAGGTACGGCGCCAATTTCCTCGCCCGCGGCGGCGCCTTCGAGAAGCTTGAAGGACAGGTTCGCGCCCGCAACGTCGTGATCGAATTCCCTTCGCTGCAGGCGGCGATCGACTGCTACAACTCCCCCGAATATCAAGTCGCCGCCGCCATCCGCCAGGAAGTCGCGGACGCGGAGATGGTGGTCGTCGAAGGGGTCTGACGCACTGACAGCTAAGGCGCGCAAGTTGCAGCCAGGCACGTGCAGACAAGCCTTCACCTCCCCGGTGGTTTGGGCTATGTAGGCCTCACCTACCTTCGCCTATTCCAGGAGCTTCCCGCATGACCCTCTCCAACCTTCCGCCGCAGGTCACCGTATTCGGTGGTTCCGGATTTGTCGGCCGTCATGTGGTGCGTGCGCTCGCAAGGCGCGGCTACCGCATCCGCGTTGCCGTGCGGCGGCCGGATCTGGCGGGTTTCCTGCAGCCGATCGGCGGGCTCGGGCAGATCTCCTTCGTTCAGACGAACCTGCGCTACCGCGACTCGATCGACCGCGCGGTTCACGATGCCGACCACGTCGTCAACTGCGTCGGCATCCTGTTCGAGAAGGGACGCCAGCGCTTCGACGCCTTGCAGGATTTCGGCGCACGCGCCGTTGCCGAGGCAGCCCGCGCCCGCGGCGCCACGCTGACGCACATCTCGGCAATCGGCGCTGACGCCAACTCGGCTTCCGACTACGCCCGGTCCAAGGGCCGTGGCGAACTGGGTATCCGCGAGGTGCTGCCGGAAGCCGTGATCCTGCGTCCGTCGATCGTCTTCGGACCGGAAGACGGCTTCTTCAACAAGTTCGCCAACATGTCGCGCTTCGCACCCGTCCTGCCGCTGATCGGCGGCGGCCACACGAAGTTCCAGCCGGTCTACGTCGCCGACGTGGCCGAAGCCGTGGCGCGCTCCGTCGACGGACACGCCACCAGGGGCGCGACCTACGAACTGGGCGGCCCGGAAATCCTGACCTTCCGCCAGTGTCTGGAACTGATGCTCGACGTCATCGACCGCAAGCGTCCTTTCGTCTCGCTGCCCTTCGGCATCGCCTCGATGATCGGCTCGTTCGCCTCGCTCGTCCCCTTCGTCGAGCCGCCGCTGACGCCGGACCAGGTGCGGTTGCTGCGTTCGGACAACATCGTCTCCGACGAGGCGAAGAAGGAAGGGCGTACCCTCCAGGCGCTCGGCATAGCGCCGGTGCTCGCCGAGGCGATCCTGCCGTCCTATCTGGTCCGGTACCGCCCGCAGGGCCAGTTCACGCGCGGAACCGCCTGAGGCCTTCCAGCATATCAAGCGCATCGCGCAAACGATGACCGCCGCCCGGCATAGGGCGGCGTTTTCCTTGGACGTCAGAAGCTGTCCGAGGGACATTCGCGCAGGCTCTGTGAACGGCAGCGCGCAGTGCCGGGACCAAGCGTTGCAGTTGTGCCGCACTGTCGAAAATCAGCACAGCATTTACGTGGCATTCAACATGTTCGGTTATTGATGTTTCGCAGGGCGGCGAATACACACCGCCTCGCGCAAGGGGCCGGACCGGCGAGACCCGCGTACATCTTTCCTCAAGGACTTCTTCGACATGGGCAAGGCAATTGCACTTTTCTTCGGCTGCGCGGCGCTGGTGATCCTGGCAGGCTCCTTCATGGCACCGAGCACCGTCGCCGCCGGCAAGCACGGCTGCGCCCCGGCCTATGGCGTCGACCCCTGCACGACCTCGTCGATCCAGCGTTGAACGAAGAAAGGCCGGACGACGAACGCCCGGCCCCTGATATCTGCGCCCGAAGGCGCCTGCATCGTCGCGAACCGGTCGGGTTCGCGAAATCCCCTACCCCCAGAGCGCCAGGCCGATAAGGCCAGCGACACCGATGACGATGCGCCAGATCGCAAAGGGCGCGAAACCGCGGCGCGAGACGAAGTCCAGCAGCGAGCGGACGACAAGCAGCGCTGAGAAGAATGCGGCAACGAAGCCGATGCCGATCACGATGCCGTCATCGAAGCTCAGTGCATCGCGGTTCTTGTAAAGGTCGAGCGTGAACGCGCCGAGCATCGTCGGCATGGCGAGGAAGAACGAGAACTCCGCAGCCGAGCGCTTGTCGGCGCCCATCAGGAGTGCACCGGCGATCGTGGCGCCCGAACGGGAGGTGCCGGGAATCATGGCGAGGCACTGGAAGAAGCCGATCTTGAGCGCCAGCGACGGCGGATAGTCCATCACGTCCTTATAGCGCGGCTTCAACGGCAGCCGATCGATGACGTAGAGCACGATACCCCCGAGGATCAGCACGATGCAGATGAGCTGCGGCGTCTCGAACAGGACCGTCTTGATGAAATCATGGGCAAAGACACCGATGACCGCGGCCGGCAGGAAGGCAAGCAGGACGCAGAATACGAAGCGCCTCGCCTGGGCGCTGGTCGGCAGGGCCAGTGCGATGTGGATGAGTTTGGCCGCATAGACGGCAAGGATCGCCAGGATAGCGCCGAGCTGGATCAGGACGGCGAAGGTGTTCCCCGGGGACTTGAAGCCCATGAAGTGGCCTGCGAGCAGGACGTGGGCTGTCGAGGACACGGGTATGAACTCTGTCAGGCCTTCGATCACTCCGAGAACGAGGGCGCTGACAATCGACTGGTCGGCCATGGAAAATCCTTGAAGAGATGATGTCGCGAGCGATCATCAAAAACTGATTCGCTTGTGTTTGCGTTGTCATCTTCCTATAGCTTTGTGTCAGGAGTCGTGAACAGCGCAATCGCATTTCCCGGCCGATGGCCGGTCCGCTTCCTCCGACAATCATCAAAAGAAAAGCCTTATGCCGACCCTCTATCATCACCCGATGTCCTCCTCCTCCCGTTTCATCCGGCTGGTTCTGTCCGAATACGGATATCAGACCGATCTCGCCGAGGAGCAGCCCTGGGAAAACCGGCGCGACTTCCTGACTTTGAACCCGGCAGGGACGCTGCCCGTCTATGTCGACGACAGCATGCGCGCGCTCTGTGGCGCCACGGTCATTTCCGAGTATGTGGACGAGACGCACGGCGTGCTGAAGCGCGACAGGCGGCTTCTGGCGGAGGACCCGTTCCAGCGGGCCGAGATCCGCCGCCTGGTGGAATGGTTTCTGCAGAAGATGGAGCAGGATGTGACCAGGCCGCTCGTGCGTGAGCGGATCTTCAAGCTGCAGATGACGCCAGACCAAGGCGGCGGGCCGCCGGACAGCAAGATCCTGCGCAATTCGCGCGCCAACGTCCGCCAGCACATGAAGTATCTGTCCTGGCTTGCCGGTTCGCGTACCTATCTCGCCGGCGACCGGCTGAGCTACGCCGATCTTGCGGCCGCAGCAGCCGTCTCGGTGCTCGACTATATGGGCGAGATCAACTGGCAGGATGCTCCGCAGGCAAAGGACTGGTACCAGCGCATCAAGTCGCGCCCGTCGTTCCGGCCGCTGCTTGCCGAGCGCGTGCGCGGCGTAACCCCGGTCTCGCACTACGCGGACCTCGACTTCTAGGGCGACGATGGCCATGGCCGGCGCGGCGACCAGCGCGGACCGGATCGAGCGGCAGCGCAACAAGCTCAAGGCCTTCCTCCTTGCCGAGGCGGCCGACAAGGGCTTCGACGTCTGTCGCGTGGCGCGCCCGGATTCCATTCCCGACGCGCCTGCCCGCCTCGATGACTTTCTCGCCGCCGGGTATCACGGCACGATGGACTGGATGGCGGAGACGCGTGATCGCCGCGCCGATCCCCGCGCGCTCTGGAGCGAGGTGCGTTCAGTCGTGCTGTTCGGGATGAACTACGGGCCCGACGAGGACCCGCGCGATGTGCTCGCGATGAAGAACAGTGCGGCAATCTCGGTGTATGCGAAGAACCGAGACTACCACGACGTCATAAAGGGCAAGCTGAAAGAGGTCGCCACCCGCTTTGCCGCACGCGCCGGCGAGGACGTTAAGGTGTTCGTCGATACCGCGCCTGTGATGGAAAAGCCGCTTGCCATGCAGGCAGGACTTGGCTGGCAGGGCAAGCACACGAACCTCGTAAGCCGCGATTTCGGCTCCTGGCTCTTCCTCGGCAGTATGTTCACCACCGCCGAGCTCATCGCCGACGACCCGGAGCGCGACCATTGCGGCTCCTGCCGGGCATGCCTGGATGCCTGTCCGACAAGCGCCTTTCCCGCACCCTACAGGATCGACGCCCGCCGCTGTATCTCCTACCTGACCATCGAGCACAAGGGGACGATAGAACGCGAACTGCGCCCCCTGCTCGGAAACCGCATCTACGGATGCGACGACTGCCTCGCCGCCTGCCCCTGGAACAAGTTCGCAGCCGTTGCGGCGGAAATGAAGTTTCACGCGCGCGACGACCTGCGCGCGCCGAAGCTTGCCGAGCTTCTGACGCTCGACGATGCCGCCTTCCGGACACGCTTTTCCGGATCTCCCGTCAAGCGCATCGGCCGCGACCGCTTCGTGCGCAACGTCCTGATCGCGGCGGGCAACAGCGGCGATGCCGCGCTCGCACCGATATGCGCGACGTTGGCAAGCGACCCCTCCCCGACCGTCCGCGGCATGGCCGTCTGGGCGCTTCGGCAATTGCTGGCTAGAGACAGCTTCGAGAAGTTTGCTAGAAGAGCAGCCGACGAGACCGACCCGGAGGTACGGGCGGAATACGAGGCAGCGACGGAGGTCTGATCATGCGTCTTCTGGTGTTGGGAGCAGGCTTCTCCGGCCGTGCGATCGCGCAGGCTTTCCAGGCCGCAGGATATGGCGCGACCGGCACAACGCGTTCCAAAGAGAAGGCGGACGCCCTCGCCGCCCTAGGGATGGACGCCATAATCTACGACGGCGAGGCGATCTCCGACACACTGTTCCAGGCCATGGGCGAGACCACGCACCTCGTGCAGTCGATTGCGCCTGGCAAGAGCGGAGATCCACTGTTTCGTGACGGCGTCCCGCCGATCGGCGAGCTGATGCCAAAGCTGCTGTGGGCGGGCTATCTTTCCACCGTGGGCGTCTACGGCGATCACAAGGGCGCGTGGGTGGACGAGGACACGCCTCTGCACCCCGTCTCCGCCCGCTCGATCGAGCGCGTGGACGCAGAAAACCGCTGGCTCGCATATTCGCAGGCAAGCGGGGTCCCGGTCGCGATCCTGCGCCTTGCCGGCATCTACGGCCCGGGGCGAAACGCGCTTCGGAACGTCGCGGAGGGCACGGCGCGGCGACTGGTGAAGAAGGACCAGGTGTTCAACCGCATCCGCGTGGAAGATATTGGCGCGGCGGCGTTGTTTCTGGCCGAGCACGGGCATTCGGGTGTGTTCAACATTACAGACAACAAGCCCGGTCCGCCGCAGGACGTGGTGGCCGAGGCCGCGCGCCTGCTGGGGGTGGAAATCCCCCCCGAGGTTCCCGTCGAGACGGCCGAGCTTTCGCCCATGGCCCGCTCCTTCTACGGCGAGAACAAGCGCGTCTCCAATGCCAGGATGCGGGCACTCGGCTTCCGCTTCCGCTATCCCGACTACCGCATGTCGCTTGCCCAGATGCGCAACGACGACAGCTGGCGCGGCTGAACCAACGACTTCGTTAACAGACGATTACCGAAAAGTGCTTTGACCCGCCCAAGTTTGGCCTCTTTTTTGCAACCAAGGATAGAGCAAACCAGAAAAAAGTTTCGGATTGGCGTACCAAATTCGGCTGATGTGCAACTTTTTTCCAGTTTTCTCGGCCGAGGTCGGCAGGAAATTCCACTTTTGTCAACACTTCGAGATTCGCACTGATTCTAAAGGCATTTTAGGAACCGTTGTCGAAATCCGGAAGGATAGACAGCATTCTATGCAAATTCTCTCGAAGATCATCGGCAAGTAGTCCGGACGGGCCGAGGCCATTTTTCGCCATTTTTCGCCCCAATAGACAGACCTGTCAGAAGATACTGGACACCAGCACTGAGGGGTCAACATGTCTATCAAGTCCTCTACTGTGGCACTCGCCGCATTGATTATCGCTGCGCCCGTTACCTTCGCATCCACGGCGGAGGCTGCCGGCTGTGGCCGTGCATCCTGGTACGCGCTCACCTCGAAGACCGCCTCCGGCGAGCGCATGAATCCGGCCAAGCTTACCGCCGCCCACAAGACCCTGCGCTTCGGCACGAAGGTCAAGGTCACCAACGCCAAAAACGGCCGCAGCGTCGTCGTTCGCATCAACGACCGTGGTCCCTTCATACGCGGCCGCGTCCTCGATCTTTCCAAGGCGGCCGCCTCGCAGATCGGCATGATCGGTGCGGGACACGCGAGCGTCTGTTATCAGATCGTCAGCGCAAGCTGACAGTCAGACCGGCTTCGCCTCCGGCGACCCGGTCGACTGAATGACGGCGTGGCCGCGCACCCGGTGCGGTTACGCCGTAAAGATGGTTCCGGCACAATTCGGCGCCCACGGCTTGCTCTCGCCGCGCTTCGCCGCTACCACGGCGGCAAAACGGAGTTGAGCAATGCGATTGGGCGGACGGCTTTCGGGAGCCATCGAGGTTTTGGCGGATATCGAGGCGCGCAAGCGTCCCGTCGCCGATGCGCTGAAGGACTGGGGCCTCGCCCATCGTTTCGCCGGCTCCGGCGACCGGGCGGCGATCGGCAACATCGTCTACGACGCGCTCCGGATGAAGCTGTCGCACGCCTACCTGATGGATGACGACAGCGCTGCCTCGCTCGGCCTCGGCGTGATGCTGCGGCAATGGGGCCTGACGCCGGAAAGCCTTGCGCGCGAGCTGGAAGGCGACAAATTCGCTCCCGAACTTCCCGCCGACCGCCTGAAGGCCTTTGCGAGCCGCAGGCTCGAGAATGCGCCGCTGCACGTACAGGGCGACATTCCAGAATGGGTCCAGCCCTCGTTCGAGGAAAACTTCTCCGAGGACTGGCTCGAAGAGGCGAAGGCCCTCACCGGGCGCCCGACCCTCGATCTGCGCGTCAACACCTTGAAGGCCACCCGGGAGAAAGTCCTGAGGGCACTGGAGCGCAGCGGGGCAGAGCCTGCCAGGATCGCGCGTCAGGGTATCCGCATTCCGGCCGGCGAAGGCCCGTCGAGATTGCCGAACGTCACCGCCGAACTTTCCTTCCAGAAAGGCTGGTTCGAAGTCCAAGACGAGGGCTCGCAGATCGTCGCCGATCTCGTCCTCGCCCGGGAGGGCGAGCAGGTGCTGGACTATTGCGCCGGCGGCGGCGGCAAGACGCTCGCCATGTCGGCGGCGATGAACAACAAGGGCCAGGTGCACGCCTACGACGCCGACCGCAAGCGCTTGGCGCCGATCATCGAGCGGCTGAAGCGCGCCGGCACCCGCAACGTCCAGGTTCACGAGGACCTCGCCTCGCTTGCGCCGTTTGCCGAACGCTTCGACCGTGTCCTTGTCGATGCGCCATGCACCGGCACCGGCACCTGGCGCCGGCGGCCAGACACGAAATGGCGGTTGACCGAGAAGAACCTCGAGGAAAGACTGGCCCAGCAGGAGGAGGCGCTGGCAAGTGCAGCGACCTTCGTTCGCCCGGGCGGCACCCTTGTCTATGTGACGTGTTCGGTTCTGCCTGAGGAGAACGAAAACCAGGTCTACAGCTTCTGCGAGGACAACCCGGAATTCGAGATCCTGTCGGCGGCGGGCGCCTGGGAAGAGCTGTTCGGCACCGACAAGCCGCAACCGTGGTCCGCCGACATGAAGACGGTCACCCTTACCCCGGCCTCGACCGAAACGGACGGCTTCTTCTTCTGCGCCATGGGCCGCAAGGCCTGAACGATTCCCCCGCATCTATACTGCGTTCCATGAGGCGCTGCGCGTCTCATGCGCAGCACTGAGCGAGTGTTGAATTGTTCTAAACTATACACTTTGACACAAGTTTATTTTTGAGCGAATAGAAGTCCACCTGATACTATCCATCGCCCGGCCACGGGCGAGGTCCCGGCACATCGTTCGCCCGCACGGGGAGGGGCGCCGGGAAGGAACCAGACCTTTAACGGGACCCCAGGAGAAAACATGAAGACGTCCTTCCTCCGCACGGCAGTGCTGGCGCTTTTGACGGCGACCTCCGCACTCGCCTTCCAGCCGGCGTTTGCCGCAACCGACGATGCCGCCGTCGTCAAGCACTATGTCGATGTCGCCCATGCCAAGTTCTCCGACGCGCTTGCGACGGCCAAGGCGCTTTCGACCGCCGTCGATGCGTTGATCGCAGACCCGAAAGACGAAACGCTGAAGGCAGCACGCGAGGCCTGGATCAAGGCACGCGTTCCCTACCAGCAGACGGAAGTCTACCGCTTTGGCAACGCCGTCGTCGACGAATGGGAAGGCAAGGTCAACGCCTGGCCGCTCGACGAAGGCCTGATCGACTATGTCGACGCCAACTACGGCACGGAAAGCGACGAAAACGCGCTGTTCGTTGCCAACGTGATCGCCAACCCGAAGATCAAGATCGACGGCAAGGACGTGGACGCCACCAACCTGACGCCCGAATTCCTGGCAGGAACGCTGCAGGAAGCAGGTGGCGTGGAGGCGAAAGTCGCCACCGGCTACCACGCCGTCGAATTCCTGCTCTGGGGCCAGGACCTGAACGGCAACGGGCCGGGCGCCGGCAACCGACCGGCAACCGACTTCGATACGAAGAACTGCACAGGCGGCAATTGTGACCGCCGCGCCGCCTACCTGAAGTCGGCAACGGAGCTTCTTGTCGCCGACCTGCAGGAGATGGTCGACAAGTGGGCCCCGGAGGGCGAGGCCACCAAGGCCGTCAGCGCCGATCCGAAGAGCGGCGTCAGCGCCATCCTGACCGGCATGGGATCGCTCTCCTATGGCGAACTCGCCGGCGAGCGGATGAAGCTCGGCCTGCTGCTGCACGATCCGGAGGAAGAGCACGATTGCTTCTCCGACAACACCCACAACTCTCACTACTATGACGCGCTCGGGATCCAGAGCGCCTATACCGGTGAGTACGTGCGTGCTGACGGCACGAAGATGACCGGTCCGTCGCTCTCCGAACTGGTTGCCGCGAAGGACCCGGCGCTCGACAAGGAAATGAAGGCGCAGCTCGACACGACGATTGCCGCGATGCAGGCGATGGTGAAGCGGGCCGAAACAGTCGAGGCCTACGACCAGATGATCGGCGAGGGCAACGCGGAAGGCAACGCCGTCGTGCAGGCCGCCATCGACGGTCTCGTGAACCAGACGAAGACGATCGAGCGCGTGATCTCGGCGCTGGACCTCGGCCAGATTGAGCTTGAAGGTTCCGACAGCCTGGACAATCCTAACGCCGTCTTCCAATAAGATGCAAAAGGCGGGCCGCATCCCATAGGTGCGGCCCGATCCCAAAATGAGCGCCGCACCCTTCAACCGCCCGCATGCCGTCCTCGGCGCGCTGCTGCTGTCGCTCGCAGCCGGTGCAGCCGTCGGCTTCGACGAGTTGCCGGGATCGGGAGGGCGCGCCGACCTGTCCGAAGCCGACAAGGCGCGGGTGGCGACAATCACCCGACCGACGCGGAATTTCTCGAAAGCCGAACGCTACGAGGCTATGTCGGGCGGCGCGGCGACGTCGACCGCGGCCATCAACGCCGACAGCTTCTCGCATTTTTCCGAAAATCTCACCTTTCAGCAGGAAGAGGGCTTCAAGCTCGGAAACGCGCTGTTTCGGAAGGTCTGGGTGTCCTCCCCCTCCTCCACGCATGCGTCCGACGGCCTCGGCCCTCTGTTCAATTCGCGCGCCTGCCAGAACTGCCACCTCAAGGACGGGCGCGGGCGCCCGCCAGAGCCCGGCGCGACAACGAGCACGACGTTCTTCCGGCTGGCCCGGCCGCCCGCTGACGATGCCGAACGCGCGCAGCTCGATGCGTTGAAGGTTCTGAACTTCCCTGACCCGGTCTACGGCGGCCAGCTTCAGGACTTTGCCGTTCCGGGGCTTGCCGCCGAAGGGCGGATGCAAGTGGAATACACCGAAGAGACCGTAACGCTGAAGGGCGGAGAAAAGGTATCGCTGCGCCGGCCGCATTACTCCGTGACCGATCTCGGCTACGGCGCGATGGATCCCACCACGACTCTGTCGCCGCGCATGACGCCGCCGATGATCGGGCTTGGGCTGATCGAGGCGATCCACGAGGCCGACATCATGGCGCTCGCCGATCCCGACGACGGTGACGGCGACGGCATCAGCGGCAAGGCGGCGCTGGTGCGCGACAAGGAAAGCGGAAGGCTGGTGCTCGGCCGCTTCGGCTGGAAAGCGCAGAACGCCAGCGTGCGCAAGCAGAGCGCCGAAGCTTTCGCCGGCGACATCGGCATTTCCAACCCGCTGGCACCCGCCGCCCAGGGCGACTGCACACCGGCACAGACGGCCTGCCTCGCCATGCCGGACGGCGTGCAGAAGCGGTTGGGCGACACCGAGGCGCCCGACCCGGTGCTGGACCTCGTCACCTTCTACTCCGAGAACCTGGCCGTTCCCGCCCGCCGCAAGGCGAGCTTCGCGCCGACGCTTGCGGGCAAGAAGGCGTTCTACGACATTGGCTGCATTGCCTGCCACACGCCGAAATTTGTCACCCGTCGCGATGCCCGCGACACGGCGCAGGCGTTCCAGCTGATCTGGCCTTATTCCGATTTTCTCCTGCACGACATGGGCGATGGGCTCGCCGACGGCCAAACGGTCGGATTGGCGAACGGCCGGGAGTGGCGCACGCCGCCGCTATGGGGTATCGGCCTGACGAAGACCGTCAGCGGCCACACCTTCTTCCTGCACGACGGACGCGCCCGCAACCTGACGGAGGCGATCCTCTGGCACGGCGGCGAGGCGCAGGCCGCCCGCGAACGCTTCATCGACCTCGAAAAGGCCGATCGTGACGCTCTGCTTACATTCCTGGAGTCTCTTTGATGCTGCCCCTTCGCGCCCCCCGCCTCCGTAGCGCCCTTCTCGGTCTTGCTGCCGCAGCCTTCTCGCTGCCAGCCTTGGCGCAGGACGCCAATCCGATCCCCCCGGCCGAGCTGACCGATGCGGCGATCCTGCCGGTGATGGAACGCGCGGTGGACGAGGTGATCCGCCCCGGCTATCGCGACCTCAGCACATCCGCAACGAGGCTTTCGCAGGCCGTTGCAGCCTACTGCGCGGCCCCCTCGCCCGACACCCGGGCTGCGGCGCATGCTGCCTTCGACGATACGGTCGCGAAATGGTCGTTCATCGAGATCGTTCGCGATGGGCCGGTGCTGCAGCAGAACAGGTTCGAACGCATCCTCTTCTACCCCGACCGCAAGAGCACGGGGCTAAAGCAGGTGCAATCGCTCCTTGCAAAGGCGGACGAAAAGGACACCGACGCTGCCGCGCTTCCCGGAAAGAGCGTTGCGGTCCAAGGCCTGGGAGCGCTGGAATACGTCCTCTACGGCACGGGATCAGACGCGCTCGACACGGGCAAGGACAGCTTCCGCTGCCGTTTCGGTGCGGCGGTGGCCGAGAACATCGCCGCCACGGCAAACGCGCTCAGCGCCGAGTGGGAAAAGCCGGACGGCGTCCAGAAGGACTGGAAGCATCCCGGCCCCGACAACCCGGTCTTCCGCGACGGCAAGGAGGCGATCACAGCGCTGCTCGGCGTTCTCGTCCACGGAGCGGAGACCATTCGCGACCAGCGCATCGAATCCTTCTACAAAGGCGAGGACACGCCGCCGCGGCCGAAATCGGCCGTCTACTGGCGCTCCGGCAACACCTGGAAATCGATCGAAGGCAATCTGGACGGGCTGAATACGCTTTTTCGCAGGTCCGGAATGGAAGAGCTGCTGGATCCCGGCGAGGCCTCGATCGCAGGATCGGTCGAGTTCGTGATGAAATCTCTGGAGCGGACAGCGCCGAAGATCGACAGCGACATCGAAAAGGCTGTCACGGAACCGACCGAGCGCAAGAAGATCGACTTCCTGATCATCAATGCGCGCGATCTCGTGCTCCGGCTCAGCAACGATTTCGGCGGCGCGATCGGGCTCGGCGCCGGCTTCTCCTTCTCGGACGGCGACTGAGCGAAAGGTTTTGACAACGGCGCCCCAAAGGCGCAGATGGCTTTCGTGCCGGACACTTGCGGCACGTGACAAAAGGACCAACCCGATGAACCCCGACAGTCGAAGTCGAGTCGCAGAACTCTCGATCGTCAGGTCCTGATCCAAAGGGCTCCGGCGGTCGTCCGACTCGCCGCATGGAGCCTGCTATGCTGTCCATCTTCCAAAATCGCGACAACCACCTCGTTCGCGTCGATACCTTCGGCGACGCAGAATTGCAGCCCGCCATCTGGTGCGATCTGCTGAGCCCCACAGGCGAGGAAACGCGCCTCGTGGAGCACAATCTCGGCATCGAGATCCCCACACGGGACGAGATGCAGGAGATCGAACTGTCCGATCGCCTCTATCAGGAGGCGGGCGCGCAATTCATGACGATGACCGCCGTCGCCGCGCTCGACAGCGAGGTGCCCGCCAAGGTGCCGGTGACGTTCATCCTCAAGGGGCCGACGCTCGTGACCGTCCGGCATGCCAGCCCGCGGCCGTTCTCCACCTTCACCGCCCGCAGCCAGAAGCCGAACGGAGCGCCCTGCAGCTCCGGCGAGGCGGCAATGCTGGGTCTGATCGAAGCGATGATCGACCGGACCGCGGACGCGCTGGAGCATGCCGGCCTCGAAATCGACGGGATTTCGCGGGAGGTCTTTCGTAAGAAGAGCGCCAGCGCGACGAAGACGACACGCGATCTGCAGTCGCTGATCGACCGGATCGGGCTGAAGGGCGACCTTTTGACCGCCGTTCGCGAAAGCCTCGTCAGCATCGGCCGGCTGATCGCCTATCACACCGCGGTTGAAGATCGTGGCGGCCGGCGTGCGCCGAAGGAAACGCGGCAGCGCCTGAAGCTCATCCAGCGTGACGCCGCCTCGCTTGGCGAGCATGCGGAGTTCCTGTCCAACAAGATAAACTTCCTGCTGGACGCAACTCTGGGGCTGATCAACCTGGAGCAGAACCAAATCATCAAGATCTTCTCGGTCGCATCCGTGGTGTTTCTGCCGCCGACGCTGGTCGCCTCGATCTACGGCATGAACTTCCAGATGATGCCGGAATTGCAATGGGATCTGGGCTATCCGGGCGCGCTGGCACTGATGGTGCTTTCCAGCCTGCTGCCGTATCTCTATTTCAAGCATCGGGGATGGCTTTGACCCGCGCCGAACGACAGAGGAAAGCATGCGCACACCGCTTCTCGACCGCCGCAGCTTCATGAAGATGGCGGGCGCCGCCTGGACGGCGACGCTCGCCCCCTCGGCGCTATACGCGCTCGAGCGCAGCGACGCCGTGTTCGCCTCCGGCTTCATGGCGCGCGATGGCGGTTTCGGCGTTGCCACGCTCTCCGAGGACGGGACGATCATCGACACGGTGTCGCTTCCCGCGCGAAGCCACGGCATGGCCTATAGCGCTGAGAGCGGCCATACCGCAGCCTTCGCAAGGCGCCCGGGCACCTTCGCCCTGATCTTCGATACGCGCCGGCAGGCGGAGCCGGTGACGATCCATGCCGGCGAGGGACGGCATTTCTTCGGGCACGGCAGCTTTTCACCGGACGGACGCCTCCTCTATGCCAGCGAGAACGACTTCGACGGGAGCCGCGGCGTGATCGGGCTTTACGACGCAACCGACCGCTACCGCCGCGTCGGCGAATTCGACACCCACGGCATAGGCACGCACGACATGACCGTCTCCGACGACGGGCGCATGCTGGTCGTGGCCAATGGCGGCATCGAGACGCATCCGGATTTCGGCCGCACCAAGCTGAACCTCGACCATATGGAACCGTCGCTGGCATTGATCGATGCCGCCACCGGCATGCTGATCGAGCGCCATGCGATGCCTCCGGCGTTGCGCCAACTCTCGACCCGGCATGTCGATATCGACGGCAGGGGGCGCGTCTGGTTCGCCTGCCAGTACGAGGGGCCGCGCAACGATCTGCCGCCGCTCGCCGGGCACTTCGCCAAGGGCGAGGACATCACCTTCCTGGAACTTCCCGCAGAAACCACGCATGGGCTCGCCAACTATGTCGGCGCGATCGCGGTCAACCGGAGCCAGGGGCTCGTCGGCCTGACATCGCCCAAGGGCGGCACGGCCGTGACGATCGACGCAGCCACAGGCCGCGTCATCCGCGAGGACCGCATTGCCGATGCGGCCGGCATCGCGGCTTCCAGGCGCGGCTTTACCGTCTCCTCCTATGACGGTCGCTTTGACGACCAGAGGGCTGGTCTTTCCTGGGACCAGCACATCGTCCGCTTCGGAAAGCTTTGAAGCTGTCGTGTCTTTGTCGTGTCTCGGGCGTGGCCGGCCGCTCCGCCGCGGAGACGACGCGTCTTGATCGGACGGGCTTCAGGCTGCCCCGGCGTCGCGGGCGATCAGGATGTGCAGATCGCGCCAGGCATAGGCGACCTGTTCGTAGCGATGTCCGCCGAGCGTGATGGTGCCGGTTTCGACGGCAGACGCGCCGAGACGCTCGTAGAAGAGCCGGTTGGGATTGGTGGCGAGCACCCACGCGCAGAGCGTCATTGCGCCACCCTCGACCATGTAACGGGCCACGCTGCGCACGAGTTCGACGCCGACGCCTCGGCCCTGGTAGGCCGGCAACACATAGAGCGCGTAGATCTCGCCTACGGGGGTCGGCGTCGCATAACGGGCCGGACCATAGTTGACGAAGCCGACCAGATTGCCGGTTTTTCTCTCGATCGCCACGAAATGGCCGACGCCCACCGCGTTCCGGCGGCCCATATGGCGAACGGCCTGCTCGGCCGGCGACATGCCCTGAAGGAAAGCATCGTCAAGCAAGCCCCGAAAGGTCGCCCTCCAGGTTTCCACCAGCACCCTACCGATCGCGAAGACGTCGGCGGTGCGTCCCGGCCTGATCTCGATCGCGTGATCCATGGAAAAGATGTAGGGCGGCTTGCGATCCGTGCAATGGCGCGCACCGGCAGACTGGACACGGGGGAGACCGCGCCCTAACTGAGCGCCATGAACAGCAAAGCCTTGACCTACCTCTCCTTTCTCGTGCTCGTCGTCGGCGGCGGCCTGCTCATCGGCCTCTTCAACCTGCCTGACGCCTGGTATCGATCCCTGGCAAAGCCCGCCTTCAATCCACCGGACTGGGTCTTTGGGCCGGTCTGGACGCTGCTCTATGCGATGATTGCCGTCGCGGGTGCGCGTACCTTCATCGGTTTCCGTAAGACCTCGGCCATGCGGATATGGTGGGCCGCGCTCGCCTTGAACTTCGCCTGGTCGCCACTGTTCTTCGGCCTCCGCGAGCCCGCGCTGGCGCTCATCGTCGTCATCGGGCTTGTGGTGAGCGTCCTGCTCTACATTCTGTCCAGCTGGAAGCAGGATCGGCCTTCGGCCCTTCTGTTCCTTCCCTATCTCGCCTGGACGTCGTTTGCAGCCGTCCTCAACGGCGCGATCGTGGCGCTCAATTGACGTCTTGCAGCGCGCGGGCGCGCGTGCGAGGGTTTCGACCGAAAACGGGCGCGGACTTTTGCGACAAGCCCGCTGAAGCAAGACGAGCCTCATGACAGACCTTCCGCCGGCGGATTTCCGCGAACGCATCACCAGAAGCTTCGGGCGTCAGCGCGCCATGGGGCTGATCGGGGCGCAACTGACCCGCGTCGAGCACGGAACGGTGGAGATCGAACTGCCGTTCGACGAAAAGCTGACCCAGCAGCACGGTTTCCTGCATGCCGGCGTCATCTCCGCCGCCCTCGATTCCGCCTGCGGCTACGCCGCCTACACTGTGATCGACGCCGACGCCTCGATCCTGACGATCGAGTTCAAGGTCAACCTGATGTCTCCGGGGCGCGGCGACTGGTTCCTGTTTCGCGGCGAGGTGACGAAGCCCGGCTCGAATATCATCGTTGCCGACGGACGGGCCTATTCCATCACCGACGGACCGGCGAAGCTGATCGCCTCGATGACCGGCACCATGATGGTGGTGCGCGGACGCCAGGATGTCGCGGGATGAGCTACGAACTGAAACAAGTCGCAGACAAGAGCCTGCTCTACGTGATGGCCGTCGATGCGGAATACGGCGAGCACCTCAGAAGCCGGATATCGCCGCTGATGACGGGCGTCGGCCCGGTCGAGGCCGCCGTGCAACTGACCTGCGCGCTTGCGCATCTGCAGGCGCGCGACAGCCTGCCGGACCTCGTCGTCTCGCTCGGTTCGGCGGGTTCGGCGACGCTGGAGCAGGCCGGGATCTATCAGGCGACGAGCGTGTCCTATCGCGACATGGACGCCTCCCCGCTCGGCTTTGCCAAGGGTGCGACGCCTTTTCTCGATCTGCCGATCGCCGTACCGCTGGCGCTGCGTGTGCCCGGCATCGCCGAAGCGCGGCTTTCGACGGGAGCAAACATCGTTTCTGGCGCTGCCTATCAGGCGATCGATGCCGACATGGTGGATATGGAGACCTTTGCGATCCTGCGCGCCTGCAACGCCTTCGAGGTTCCGCTCATCGGCTTGCGGGGAATTTCCGACGGAAAAGCGGAACTGAAGCATGTCGGCGACTGGACGGAATACCTGCATGTCGTCGACGAAAAGCTGGCGGATGCGGTCGGGCGGCTGGAGCAGGCGATCGCCGACGGCACGATCGCGCTCTGAGCCCGGAATCTGCCGCGATCCCCGTTGCGCAGTGCGGCAAATTTCATTAAAGGCTCGCCATGACCCAGACAGCTCATCCCGACAGCGTTCTCATCATCGATTTCGGCAGCCAGGTGACGCAGCTCATCGGCCGGCGCGTGCGCGAAGCAGGCGTCTATTGCGAGATCATCCCGTTTCAGTCGGCCGAAGAGGCCTTCCACCGGATGAAGCCGAAGGCGATCATCTTCTCCGGCGGTCCGGCATCGGTTCTGGACCAGGGCAGCCCGCGCGCGCCGCAGGTGGCTTTCGATTCCGGCCTGCCGATCCTCGCCATCTGCTACGGGCAGCAGACACTGGCGACCCAGCTGGGCGGCAAGGTCGAGGGCGGCCACGCCCGCGAATTCGGCCGCGCCGACGTCGAGATCCTGAAGGACAGCCCGCTGTTCGAAGGCTTCTGGGAAGTCGGCAAGAAGTATCCGGTCTGGATGAGCCATGGCGACCGCGTCACCGTGGCGCCCGAAGGCTTCGAGATCATCGGCACCTCCGAGAACGCCCCCTTCGCCATCTGCGTCAACGAGGCGAAGCGCTACTACACCACGATGTTCCACCCGGAAGTGGTGCACACGCCTGACGGCGCCAAGCTCCTGTCCAACTTCGTGCACAAGATCGCCGGCATCAAGGGCGACTGGTCGATGTCCGCTTATCGCGCCCGCGCAGTGGAAGCCATCCGCGAGCAGGTCGGCGACAAGCGCGTCATCTGCGCGCTGTCGGGCGGCGTCGACAGCTCCGTCGCGGCGCTCCTGATCCATGAAGCGGTCGGCGAGCAACTGACCTGCATCCTCGTCGACCACGGCCTGATGCGCAAGAACGAGGCGGCCGATGTCGTTGCCATGTTCCGCGAGCACTACAACCTGCACCTGATCCACGTCGATGCGGTCGATCGCTTCGTCGGCGAGCTGGAGGGCGTTTCCGACCCGGAAACCAAGCGCAAGATCATTGGTCGCCTCTTCATCGAAGTGTTCGAAGACGAGGCCAAGAAGCTCGGCGGTGCGGAGTTCCTAGCCCAGGGCACGCTCTATCCCGACGTCATCGAAAGTGTCTCCTTCACCGGCGGGCCTTCTGTGACCATCAAGTCGCATCACAATGTCGGCGGTCTGCCCGAGCGCATGAACATGCAGCTCGTCGAACCGCTGCGAGAGCTGTTCAAGGACGAGGTGCGCGTGCTCGGCCGCGAGCTCGGCCTGCCGGAGAGCTTCATCGGCCGCCACCCCTTCCCGGGTCCAGGACTTGCCATCCGCTGCCCGGGCGGCATCACCCGCGACAAGCTGGAGATTCTCCGCGAAGCCGACGCCATCTATCTCGACGAGATCCGCAAGGCCGGCCTCTATGACAAGATCTGGCAGGCGTTCGCCGTGCTGCTGCCGGTCCAGACGGTCGGCGTCATGGGCGACGGGCGCACCTACGAGTTCGTCTGCGCGCTGCGCGCCGTGACCTCGGTGGACGGCATGACCGCCGACTTCTACCACTACGACATGAATTTCCTCGGCCGTGCGGCGACCCGCATCATCAACGAGGTCCGCGGCATCAACCGCGTCGTCTACGACGTGACCAGCAAGCCGCCGGGCACGATCGAGTGGGAATAATTTTTGCCCCTCCGAGCGTATCCGAAATTGCGCTATAATACGACATAAGACAATGAAAAAGCTGAAAAAATCTCTCCGAGACTTTCAGCATCTATCGCCGGGTTAGCCTCCCGTTTGACGGTATGGCCGGCGGTATGGCGCGTCTTGTCTCAACCGAAAAACGCATATACCGTCAGGGGCAAGAGAGCTTCTGACGGTATATTTTTTGGCCTAAGCAACTGTAAGTGCTAAATAAAATCCTGTCAGGTGGCGCAATTTTGGCCTGACGGTATAATTGGTTGCTCTCCTGCATTTTTTGACCGGTCTGGAGGGTGCAGATGCTGACCGACACCGCTATCAAGGCACTGAAACCAAAAGATAAATTATACAAGGTTGTGGATCGTGACGGTATGTACGTCGTGGTCCAACCTTCGGGTTCAATCGTGTTCCGCTTGGACTACCGGCTCAACGGCCGTCGGGAGACCTTGACGTTGGGTCGTTATGGCCCGGCGGGTCTGTCTCTGGCCCGGGCGCGTGAGAAGCTGATTGATGCCAAGCGCGCCATTTCCGAGGGTCGCTCGCCGGCGCAGGAAAAGCAGCGCGAGAAGCGGAGGATCAAGGAAGCCAAGAGCTTCGGCCAGTTCGGTGAACGCTGGCTTCAGGAAGCGAGGATGGCGGACAGTACACGCGCGATGCGGCGGTCGATCTTCGAGCGCGACATCCTCCCGGCGTTTCGCAATCGACTGCTAACCGAGATCCTGCCAGAGGATCTGCGCGGGTTGTGCGCGAAGGTAAAGGAACGCGGGGCGCCGGCAACAGCGGTCCACGTCAGAGACATTGTGAAGTTGGTTTTCGCCTTCGCCATCCTGCACGGGGAGAAGGTCGCCAACCCGGCCGACGAGGTTGGCCCATCGTCGATCGCGACCTTCGTGCCGAAGGACAGGTCGCTATCTCCTGCGGAGATCCGCATCATGCTCGGACAGCTTGAGCATGTCCCGACGCTGCCGACGATCCGTCTCGGGATAAAGCTGATTCTGCTCTCGATGGTGCGAAAGAGCGAATTGCAGGATGCAGTCTGGGACGAGGTCGATTTTGAGAACGCCGTCTGGTCGATCCCCAAGGAGCGAATGAAGCGCTCGAAGGCGCACAACGTCTATCTATCGCAGCAAATGCTCGACATCTTCATCGCTCTCAAGACCTGCGCCGGTAACTCGAAATACGTCCTGCCGTCGCGCTACGATGCTGACGCGCCGATGTCGCGGGCCACGTTCAATCGGGTCACGACGGCGGTGGTGGTGCGGGCCAAGAAGGAAGGAATGCCGCTGGAGTCCTTTACGGTTCACGATCTCCGACGCACCGGCTCGACTCTGCTGAACGAACTGGGCTTCAACAGCGACTGGATCGAGAAGTGCTTGGCGCACGAGGATGGCCGATCCTCACGGGGCATCTACAACAAGGCGGAATATGAGCATCAGCGCCGGCACATGATTCAGGAATGGTCCAACATCGTGGACGCTTGGGTCGTGGGGGAGAAATACACGCCTACCCTTTATCCGCCGACAATGGACCTGCTTACGCCCGAGCCGGATGTTTGATGGGGCGGGTCTTGCGAAGCTGGACATCGGGCATGGGTGCGCGTTTCACGGTTTTCGCGCGCGAGGCGCGGCGGCGCTCCTCGAGCCAGGCTTCTACTTCGGCGAGGTCCCAGACCACGCAGCGAGACGTAAGATAGAAGCGCTGCGGAAATTCACCGCGCTGCTCCATGTCGTAGATGGTCGTGTCGGCCAACGGGACGATTTGCCGAAGCTCATGGCGCCGGATGGTCCGTGTCACGGCGAGAGGTTCTTGTGATTTCATCAGAGGACTCCGTCAGCCATTGGGTTCGACGGATAGAAGTCGATAGACGACGTTGAAAGAAAGCCCGGATTGAGGGGCGTAGAACAGTATCGCGCTCTGGCGTGCATATCGGATAAGGCGCGGCCATCGCCGCGCCCAGCCAGACCTCCAATCGGTTCATTTGGATGATCGTCGATACCGGCCCTTCCGGCGTGAGCCGACGTAGCATATGAGACCAGCCACCTTGAGCGCGGCGATGTCCCGACGCGCGGTTTTCAGGCTAACCGCCCACATTGCCACAATATCCCGTGCGTCACTTCGACCTGCCGCGACTCGGTCGAGAAACCAGTGCTGCCGCTCGTTGAGTTCGGCCCGATCAGGGACATTTATAGGGTCGCGTTCAGGGACACGTTCAGGGACATTTTTCCGCGCGCCCGTTGCCGATCGTCCCCCTGCGGCTTCCCCGGCGGCATAGGCTTCGCGCGCTCTGACCAGGGAAATGCGATCCACTGGCCCGGTCAGCGGGATGGCTGCCGGCCCATCAATCAGGCCGAGAACGAAGGCCCTGATGACTGGGGACGAGACCACCAGCCGCAGGAAATAGACGCTGTCCGGCCCGTGCTGGCCTGAGAGCCAGTGCTTGACGGTTCGCTCGCTTGCGTCCGTCTGGCGCATGAGCTGCTTAATCGCGCGGCGACTGTCGCCATGCTCTTTGCGTAGCAGCTCAGCGATGGTCCGCGCATAGACTTCGCGTCCGCCAAGAACGCCTGTCCATAGGGGTAATTTCCTGCCCGTTTTCGGCAACATCTTCCGTTTTCTCCGCAGCTAAACTGTTCCAGTGCGGAGTGACGGCAGAGGCCCGTCATGCGCTGCGGCGGTAGGTCGCCCGGACCGCCGCAGGCAAGTTCGTGAGGCGTAATGTGATGAGCCGGAGAGACTACGATAATGATCGGTCAGAGCAGCCCGAACGTCCTCTTCGGGCTGCCGAATACGTCCGCATGTCGACGGATCATCAGAAGTATTCGACGGAAAACCAATCCGACGCGATCAAGCACTATGCCGAGGCGCGCGGAATCGAGATCGTCTGTACCTACGCCGACGAAGGAAAGAGCGGGCTCAGCGTCGATGGTCGTGATGCGTTCAAGCGGCTGATCGCGGACGTCGTGGAAGGCCGCGCCGACTTTGAGATGATTCTCGTCTACGACGTGAGCCGCTGGGGGCGCTTCCAGGACACCGACGAAAGCGCCTACTACGAATATATCTGCAAGCGCGCCGGCGTTCGTGTCCAATACTGCGCCGAACAGTTCGAGAATGACGGAAGCCCGATCGCGGCCATCATCAAGGGCGTGAAGAGCGCCATGGCCGGGGAATATAGCCGTGAGCTTTCCGTCAAGGTTTTCGCCGGCCAGGGGCGCCTGATCGAGAAAGGGTATCGTCAGGGAGGCCCGGCGGGTTTTGGACTACGGCGAACGCTCATCGATGAGCACGGCGCTATCAAGGGGTGTCTTGAACGCGGCGAGCAGAAGAGTCTCCAGACTGACCGCGTGATTCTGACACTCGGCCCGGCCGAGGAAGTCGATCTGGTTCGCGAAATCTACCGGGCGTTCTGGACTTGTAACGGTTTTGCGCCGGTCACCTATCTCATTATGCCACCTTGGCCTCAAATGCGAGCGGGCTGATGCCCCCCAGGTATGAATGGCGCCGCCGGGAATTGTAGAAGCCGTTGATGTACTGGAAGATGGCAGCTTCAGCTTGCCGCCGGGTTGGCCAGCGCCGCCGCCAGATCATTTCTGCCTTCAGGGATTTAAAGAAGGTCTCGACGGCGGAGTTGTCGTAGCAATTACCCTTGCCGCTCATTGATGGATGCAGGCCATAGGCCTGCAGCTTCTTTTGATAGGCGTAGGAGCAATATTGGCTACCGCGATCGGAGTGGAAAATGCAGCCCTCAGGCGGCTGACGCAGCCGCACCGCCATATCCAGCGCCCTGATCGCCAGATCCTTCTTCATTCTGTCGCTGACAGCCCAGCCAACGACCCGGCGGCTATGCAGGTCGAGAATAACGGCGAGGTAGAGCCAGCCTTCCGACGTCCAGACATAGGTGATGTCGCCCGCCCATTTACGGTTGGGGGCGTCGGCGGCAAAATCGCCGTCCAGCCAATTTGCCGCGACACCAAAGCGATGATGGCTGTCTGTCGTAACCTTGTGCCTGCGTGTGCGAACGGGTTTGATCCCGTTGATCCGCATCAACCGCCCGACGCGGCGTTCGCCGACGTTGAGCCCAGCTTCCTTCAACTCCATCGTCATTCTCGGGCGACCGTAGCTGCCAAGGCTCAGGCTATATTGCTCCCGGATATGCGCCAGCACCTTCATGTCCGTCCGCTCCCGGCGACTGATCGGACGCGAACGCCAGGACCGATAGCCACGTTCGCTGACGTGCAAGACACGGCACATCAACTCCACCGGCCAACGATGCCGCCAGCTGTGCACAAAGGCGAACCTCACGGCCTTTGGCTCGCGAAGAACTGAGTGGCCTTTTTTAGGACTTCCCTCTCCTCCCGGAGCACACGGTTCTCAAGGCGAAGCCGTTCATTCTCTCGCGCCAGATCTGCCTGCGGCGCTGCCACAAGGTCAGACGGACGATAATGCGAAACCCATTTGTTCAGCGTCGACTTGCCGACCCCCAGATCCGATGCGACCCGTTCGCGCGGCAACCCGCTTGTCAGCGCAATACGCACCGCCTCCTGCTTGAACTCTTCACTATGCTTGATCATCTCGTCGGTCTCCTTGAACGAGCCTTAAACTCTCAAGTGACCGGCACAAAACCGTTACAAGTCCAATCTGTTCCCCCGCATTGACATGCTCTCCGAAAAGCTGCGGCTAGGAGAGGAGAATGCGCTCGCGCTCGATGCCTACCGCTTCGACGACCTTGAGCTTCTCTATGACATCGCCGCGCCTGTTCCTTTTGGGGAGGCCGCCTGATGCCTGCTGTTCGACCGAACAAGATCGAAATGATCCCTATCTCCCGGATCACGGTTCTGAACCCTCGCGCACGCAACAAGCGCCAGCATCGGGAGATCGTGAACAACATCGAAGCCATCGGCTTGAAGAGGCCGATCACGGTGAGCCGCCGCGATGGCGCAGGCGGGCCGAGATATGATCTCGTCTGTGGTGAGGGCCGGTTGGAAGCCTTCCAGATGCTTGGTCAGACCGAGATTCCGGCCGTGGTGATCGAGGCCAGCGAAAGCGAGTGCCTCGTCATGAGCCTGGTCGAGAATATCGCCCGGCGCACGCCGCGGCCCATCGATCTCATGAAGGAGATCGGCGCGCTACGATCTCGCGGTTACAATGACGCTGCCATCGCGGAGAAGATCGGTGTCGGGGCATCCTGGGTGAACATGATCGCGTCGCTACTCGAGCGTGGCGAGGAACGGCTGGTGTCCGCCGTAGAAACCGGGCTCATTCCGATCACCTTGGCAATGGAGATTTCCAAAGCCGAAACGGAAGAGGCGCAGAACCTGCTCCTCGACGCCTACGAGACCGGCAAGCTTCGGGGCAAGAAACTCGCCGCGGTTCGACGTCTGCTGGAAATGCGGATGCGCAGCCAGCGCAAGGGTGGATTGCCTGTCGGGCGGTTGGGCCGAAAGGGCACCGGCGTCCGTCGGATGACGGCCGCCGATCTCATGCAGGTCTATCAGCGGGAGGCGGAAAAGCAGCGTCTGCTGGTCAAAAAGTCGGACTTCACCCAGACCCGGCTGCTGTTCGTCGTCGAGGCGCTGAAGGATCTGCTCGGCAATGACGGCTTCATCAATCTGTTGAGGGCGGAGGGGCTGGCGACCATGCCACGCGCGCTCAAGGCCCGTGTGTCGGGAGACGATCATGACTGAAGAACCGAAGGATCGGGATGACGGTCGTATCCATTTTGGCTTCGACCGCGATTTTCTGACGATCCCCGTCGCGGCGATCGTTCCGCTGAAGACGTTGCCGCCCGGCGCCAGGGAGAGCCGATCCTATTCGCAGGTGCTGAGTTCGATCAAAGCGATCGGTCTGATCGAAGCGCCCGTCGTCATGGCAGACGAAAAGAATGTCGGAACCTGGTTTCTCCTCGATGGTCATCTGCGGCTTGAGGCGCTGAAGGAACTCGGCATCTCCGAGGTCGAGTGCCTGCTTGCGGCTGACGACGACACCTACACCTACAACAAGCGCGTCAATCGCATCCCGCCGATCCAGGAGCATCGGATGATCGTGCGGGCAATGGACCGGGGCGTGTCATCGACCGACATCGCCGCAGCCTTGAACCTTCAGGTCGAGTCTGTGCTGCGGCGTTTCCGGCTTCTGGAAGGGATCAGCCCCGAGGCGGCCGAGATGTTGAAGGATACGCCCTGCTCGATGAAGGTGTTCGACATCCTGCGCCAGATGACGTCGGTCAGGCAGATCGAAGCCGCAGACCTGATGATCGGTCAGAACAACTTCACGGTCATGTTTGCACGCGCGCTGCGTGCGGCGACGTCCGAGAACCAACTCGCCGCCGCCCGCAAAGGAAAAGGGGGAGGCAAGCCAACGCCCTCGGGCCAGCAGATCGCCCGCATGGAACGCGAGTTGGCCGCGCTCCAGACCCAGGTGAAGTCTGTCGAGGAAACCTACGGCATCGACAATCTGCATCTGACCGTCGCCCGCGGCTATGTCGCCAAGCTACTGGCGAACAACCGGGTGGTTCGCTGGCTGGCGACCCATCAACAGGACTATCTCGGCGAGTTTCAGAAGATCGCCGAGATCGACACGCTCGGCCCGATCGCGGAAACGCCGGGCGCCTGAGTCAGATATGGGGACCCGAACCCGATAAGCGCGGGGACCATGGGAGAAGCCGCACCGTGGGGCGGATCAAGCATGGTGGTGGGAATGGCGGCGAACCCGCATGAAGCCCACCAGGCTGGTCCACATATAGCCAGCCGCATGAGGGGGCGCTTGCCCCGCATGAGCAGGACGTGCGTGCCGGACGCGCCGGCCGGCACGCACGTTATTCATCGCGGTGCTTCTGTCGTGAGAATGCCGACAGATCGAGGGTCAATGCTTGCAGCGACCGCGTCGTTTCCACGTCGTGATGGGTCAGGAGATCAACAAGATCCTCCTGGTCCGGCTGCCCCAAAGCAAGGCGATAGAGCAGCCTCTGCGTCCTCAACTTTGCGAATCGATCAATATCGCGACTTTGGGGAAGCGCGAACAAATGTCGCTTCAGTTCCGCACCTTTCATCGCCCACCAGGGGCTGAGGCCGGTTTTGTCGTCCGCGAACGCCTTGTCGGCGTCGCGCGCGATAATATCCCACGGCGACGATGCTTGGCCGCGTGCCTGCGCCAACGCTTGCTCGCCTAGTTTTCGGGCGAGCGGTTGTCGGACAGTCAGTCCGCCGAAGCGCTGGACGCGACCTTCTCGTTGCTCCAGGTCAACCGGGCTGGAACAAAGATCCCAGTGGCCCAGCCGGTCGCACCAGCTATGGAAGTCGAGGCCTTCCTGTCCGACAGAGGTCGTTGCCAGGACATGGGGCCAGAACGGCGTATTGAACGCGCTGCGGATTTCCTCAGAGCGCGCCGGTGGCGGTTCATTGACGTCATGATCCTGCCGATGCGTCTCTGTCTCAGTGCCCCCAAACGGCACCGCAGCGTGACAACGGATACGGATCTTGTCCTTTTTCTTCGCGCCCTTGAACCCGAAAGTGCCCACGTTCGCTGCGAGCGCCGCCGACAGATCCTCGATCAGTCCATCAGGATTGACCTTGGATTTGCGCAGCCAGAAATGTTCGTCGAGGACGGCTTCCAGGCAGCCATCAACGCACGCACTCTGATATTTCTGCGTGGCGTCGTCACCGGGCAAGATCGACCAGAAAACGGGGCGATCCAGATAGGTGCGCAGCCTCGTCCAGCAGAAGCGCACAAGCCGCGCGAAATGCTGCTCCTGGTAATCGAAAAGCTCAGGAAGGTGGCGATAGAGTGCTCGGCCCGTCACGACGCCAGGGGCGCCGAGAGCCATATCCACCAGAGCGTCCATCTCCCACCGGCTTAGCCAGGTGATCGCCTCGGCCTCTTGGCGCTGCTTGAGCAAGGTTTGAAGTGTTGCATCCTTCGGGGCGACTCGACCCCAGTTCTTCTGGACCGCCGCGAACTCCCGAGCCAGCGGCGCCTTTTGCGCGCGCTCAATGGCCGCGAGGATCGCCCACGCCGGTTTGCGCCGTCGGTTGCTTCGCGCATTCGGAGCCTCCGGCGCGATGGACGGGGGCAGCGCCTGAATGATCTGCTGCCGCGCCCTGGCCCGGATCTGCTTGATCGCAGCCTTGCCCTTCACATCTAGGGGATCGACAGCGCGGATCAGGAAAGGGCTCGGGTGAAACAGGGCGAGCGTGGGGCCTTGGTTCGGCTTCGGGTTCAGGTGGCGTTTCTTCCACGCGGCAGCGTAGGGAAGATTGCTTTTCGCCACGCATTTGCGCTCGACCTCAAGGCTGACAAGGGCTGCCAGGCTTTGCGGTGTGGCCCTGAACCGGCTGAAGATCAGCATCTTGGGCGATTGCGTTACCTTTGCCCATGGCCCGGAAGGCGCCCACCAAGTCAGCGACGGCAACACCCACGGGAGGGCAAGGGCCTCCGTTGGCACAAGGCCGTTGAGGGCACGGAGCTTGGCGCTTCCCCAACCCTCTTTGGGCGGCTTGAAGCAATTGGTGACTCCGAGCCGGGGGACGCTACGCGTGGCCGGAAAATCTATGTCGCGAGAAATCTGGTATCGGTCCCCCAACGCTTGCGCAGGGAGTGGCACTGACAGCCAGTAGGCGATCGCGCTACCTGCGAGCTTGGGCGACACATGGTCGGTGAAATGGCGATAGACGTCGAGATCGTGGGGCTCGATCCTTACGGACGGCGGCGCAGGCTCTCCGGCATGGTCGGAAACCGGACGCTCGGTCCGCGACATGAGTGGAGTGAGAAGCGCCTCGAGATGGTGCTTGAGCGCTTGGGCCTCTTCGATCGCCGCCGTGCGGCTATCGGGCGGCAGGTGGCCGATCAAATGCAACAGATCGCCAAAACGACGAAATTGGGATTCGGCCTCGGCGCGTACAGCCGACCCGCCCAGAAATTCGATAATCTCGAAAAATTCGACATGAGGGGCAGCCCCAGCGCCGCTTTCCCAGCGCTCGGCATAGAAACGGTAGGGCGTGGCGGACAGGAGGAGGATCGGCGGCGGCGTCCCGCCATCTGTTCCCGCCAGCAGTTGACGCGCCAGGGGATTATCGGCACCTGCATTGAGCAGTTCGCGATAGCATTGGAACTCGTCGAAAATTACGAGATCGGGCGGGGCGGAATCCAGAGCGGCTTGAGCGAGCGCCTTCCGCATCCGGCCCAAGCTCTGACCATGTTTGCTCGTATCGATCGCGTGCAGAATGTTTTCGCGGGCCGGCTTGCCAAATTCCGCGCGCAACGCTCGGCCATAGGCCGCCTTGAAGAGGGCGGAGACATTGTCGAATTTGCCCTGAGCCTCCTCGCACGCCCATCGCCAGCCGGACGTTGCGCCATATTCGACATAGCCTTCAGGAAAGGCGGCGGTCAGGCCGGGGTATAGTTCGTCCAACAGGAGCTTGATGAACGCGCGCTCGACTGCCTTTCCGCCGTAAAGGCGCTGCGAGCTGGAGAATGATGTGGTCGGCGTAAAGGCATAAAGCCGCAGCTTTCCCTTGCGCTTTTCCTCGAACGGAATGAGACCGACGCGGTCGATGACGGAGAGTGCGTCCTTGGCTTCGTCCTTCTCGAGGAAGCGCAGCAGTTCGACCTTGTTCTGGTCCGCGACTTTGAGCCCGCTCGTAATATAGTAGACGGTAAACTTGCGCGCTGTGCTCGCCAGCGCCGCAAGTGTGTCTCGGGCGACGACGGTTTTCCCGAGGCCGACTTCGTCCGCGACAAGGAACCGGCGCAGCGGGTTGCCTCCCGACAGGGCGACAGTTGCAGCCCTGACCGTCGCGGCCTGGAAGGGTTTCGATCTTGCGCTCATGAGGCAAGCCGGGTGCGCGCGATGGCCCAGATCTGAGCGAGTTCGTTCAAGTCAGCTCTCTCCGCTTCGCTCAGATTTTCGCCGTGGGCGAGAAGCGCATCCACATAGGGCGCAAAATGGCGATCGACCCGGCCGAAGGCTTTTCGGTCGCGTGCCCAAGCCGTGAGAATATCCTCCAATGTGAGGCGGTCATAACCCAGGCTTTGGGGGCGGTTGCCCCGCGATCCGACATCTTCATCCCATGCACCGCCACCGACCGGAAGCGTGTCGCCGCCGAGCATCGCACGCATCCAGTCATGAAACGCGCGAAGCCCCATGTGGCTGGCCAGCGCGGCTAGATCCCGCTGCTCTTCGAGAGGCGGATCGACGGTGACGCGCTGCATCCATCGTAAAGCGCCGTCTGGGCCGCTTATCCGGACCTGAATGAAGGCAGACTGGAGTGACAACGGGATCGATCCAAGACCGAGGTTGAAGGCATCGGTCGGCCAAGGCAGCAGATCGCCATTTGCAGATCCGGCATGCAGCACATGGTCGGGGTAGGCGAGCGAAGGAACCGCTCGCGCGTCGATAGAGAAGCAATCCCCATCGCGGCGCAGAACCGGATCCCAGGAGGCCATGAGCATCTTGCGCGACTCTTCCAGAGCATCGGCGGCACTTGTGCTGCGCAGGTCCGTGGCGGCGAGTTCCTCTATGGTGACAGGCGTCGCTTTACCGACCAGGAACGCCAGGCCGGAAGCGAACGCTTCGCCCGCCTCGAGTTCGACCATGATTTCCGAGTTGCGCCCCGACCACGCCCTTTCGGTCGCATTGGCGCTCCCGACCCTCAAGATGGTCTTCTCGCCCGAGTGGAAGCAGAAGATCTTTGCATGGAGCGCAAGGGGCGCCGGCTCCACATCATCTTCGGCCACAGGTTCGGTGCCGGGCAGAGCGAGCGTGGACTCGTCAGCAAGCACGTCGGGCGCCGCATAGGCCAGGATTTTCGAGAAATCCGTCAGCGAGGTTCTGGATCGGCTGGCTATTTCGGCGAGAGCCGGCATCGACGAAATCAGCGTCCTGGAACCAGCCGCCCCCCAGTTACCCGCCTTTTTCAGAAAGTCGGGCGACAGGAACGGGCTGATGATCGTTATGCCATCGACCGCGCCGGATGGCGGCCCCGCTGGCAAGGGAACACCTTCATCCAGCCCATTTAGGAGGCCGAGTAGGCGAAAACCGTCTGGCGCATCCCACCAGATCGCCTCCAGTTGCTCCGAGATGTCATCGGCATCCTCGCGCGATGCGCAGCGTGCGAGAGTGCTCCCGAGAGCACCGACGCCAGGGAGCCGAACCCGCCCCTTCGCGCGCTTTTCGCTGCCGTCCAGCAAAACGCCGGCGTCGAGATCCTGAGATCGCGTGAGGTTCCGGCTGCCAATCCAGAGCTTCCAGCGGGTTTCCCCTTTGGGGCAGTTATAGGCAACCAAAGCAATCTTCGGATGCCAGCTACGCTCGTGTTCATCGTAGGGTTGCTCAACGATGAACTGATCGAGGATGCCCGCGATCCGGGGGAGAGCGACCGGGCGCGCGATCCGCCCGCGCTGGATGATGATCTTGACGTGATCGCGCAGCCTGTCGATCGCTTCGGCAAAATCGACGGCCGTTCCACTGCCCTTGTCATTGTTACGACCAATCAGGGCGAGCAACGCCGCGGCGACCGCAGACAGGTCGACCGAGTAGGTCGCGAACAACGCGAGCTTGACCGTCTCCAATCGCCCGGGCCGCAGTTCGTCGAGGTAGGGTTGGCCGTGCCAAGCTTGCCGATCGCTCATGCAACAGCTTCCAGGTCACGCAGGAGCCGTTTCACATTCCCCCAGCGATAATGGAGCGGCTCTGCGCGACCATGGCGCTCGCCTTGCCATTCCATGCGCCGATCGACGCCGAACTGGTTGCTGGCGAGACGCGCGCGATCATCCTTCCTGCTGACCTCCGCCCGCGCATACACGTCGAGCAGCGGCATCGGATCCTTGCTATTTGCCCGAACCCAGGCCGAAGTTTCTTTCAAAACGCCCTCAACCGCAGGCGGGAGGTGCCCGATTTCGGCGAGAAACAGGTCCATATCCAGCCGGGCGGCCAGCCAGCCCCATTGCTCGACTGCGTCTTTCAGCGCGGCGCGGTGCAAATTTGGCTGTGGTCGCTTGTCGCGTGTTTCCTTGAGTGTCTCGACCTGAGCCGCATAAATTGCCCTGCCAATCGCGGACAGCGCCGCCGCCTGGCCGGCCCGCTTCAGCATGGCGGCCTCCTTACCGGCAAGTGCGAGAATTTCGCTGTCCCAGCAGTGATCGGCCTCGCCGAGAGGCTTTCCGACCAGCTTCGACAAGAGCGATGGCTCGCCCGGATCAGTCGGCGAGCGAACGGCGCGCAGCTTGGTTGCGAGATAGATCTGCTCCGGCGGCAAAAGGTCGAGTGTAAGCTTTCCTCCGCCATCCCAGTCGCCGGGGGCATCGATCAACCCCGAGATTGGCCAGGCCACTGTCTCGAAGGGCTTCCCGTCATCGTCATGGAGGGCGCGTTTGCCGGAGGCTGCCAGGAGCTTCGCCATATCCGGGCGGCTCCACGGCCGGCCATCAGGGCGGGCGCTGATCAGTCCCCATTTAGCGAGAGCCGTCCAATAGACATAGGCTGGCGGCTGGCTGATCACGCGGGGGAAGACTTCGCCTCCGATCACGCCATCTTTCTCACCGCCCACCCCATCGATATATTTGAGGCGGCCGGTCAGCTCATGTTCGAGATCGGAGAAGGCTTGGCCAAAGTCCTTGGGGACAGGGCGCTTCGTCCGAAGGCTTTGGTAAAGCCAGGGGATGAGAAGCGCGTAGCGCAGCCGTGTGTGCAGAACCGACGTGCCGGGGAAGAAGTGATCGGCATAGCGCTGGTGGACGATGAGGAATCCGACCTCATCGCGCACCCCCGCTGCGCCGCCGAACATCATCTGCTCAGCCTGGCCCAGCGCCTTGCGCGACAAAAAGGTGAACCCAAAAGATGACACGAAGCCTGCCCCCACGGCGTGATAAAAACTTACATCTCAACAATATTGCCGATGCCCTACGGCATCATTCACTACCAATAATTTTCAGCCTCATGGCGCGGGTTTCGAGCAAATAGGTCTCGACTCCCGCAAGCAGGTGCAAGCCTTCTTCACCGATTGCTTGCCGGGATAGTCCAGGTTGCACCATGCGGACGTCGAACTCGAAGCGGTGATCTTGCCACCCGACCTTGAGTTTCTTGATCGCGGCGGCTGAGCCTTGTTCAATCCGAGAGCTGAGACCACGGTCCCGGCGTATCTTTTCGCGCCTCAACATGTGTTGAAGCATGCGGCCTGGCCGGTCGCGCCACCGAGCAGACTTCTGAGCCTGGCCGCAAACCTCGTAGAGGTCGCTGAGTCGCGCGCCTGGTGTATCCGCGCCCGAATACTTGCAGTGATACAGGGTCACGGAAACGACGCTGTCGGTTATTCGCAGCGCCACGACATCAGCGATCTCGCCTTTGCCATCATCGTCGAAGATCACATCATAGGGATCGGGGTCCGCCAACAGCGCGTCGATGACGAGACGTTGGACTGAGTCTGGGCGCTTGCTCGTGCCTTGCGACTCGACGCGGATATTGGCCTTCGACCAATCCCAGGCTTCGATCTTGTCGGACGGGTATGGCTCGATCGTTTCGCCTTCGGGCAGGGTGTAGAGATGGCTGTAGATGAGCAGCGAGCCATCGCCGAAGTCGATCTGTGGCGAATCCTCACCGAAGGATTCCGAAAGCGTCTGCACCTTGCTGCCTATCTTGATCGTCGCCTTGGGGCCGGCGCGCTGGGGGTAGCGGGCATGCCCGTCGCTGAAGACGATCTCGAACTCGGCCGCGTGCTCATCGCTCCGCACGGCGAAGCGCAGTGGTCCCGAACGAGCGTTATCGAGCAACTCGATATCACATTCCGCGAAGGTTACGGGCTCATCGCCGAACGAGATCTCGATCCGCTCCTCGAACTGGGTGATCAAAGATTCAGGCCAATGGATCGCCACAGGCGGAACAGCCGGGCGCTGGCTGATCTGGTGGGGGCGCATCGCGCTTTTGAAGACGCCGTCGGTCGTGATGCTGGGATCGTTCACCGTGCGGCCGACATCCTGACACCAGTCCACCCAGTCGGTCAGGTCATGGACCTTGGCGCTGGACCAGAACTTGCCCTTCGCCGAGCAGCCGCGTGAGGCCGGCACGCCGTCGAGAAAGCCGGTGGCGAAGATGTTGTTCTTGATCCGCGACTGGGATTTTGCGCTGTCGAGGCCGTCGGCGACGTCCACGCCCATATACATCGAATAGCGGACGCCGCGCCCCTGATGGTGGGTGAGGCCGAGGTTGCGCAGGATGAGTCGCTTGAAACCGTGGAGGCTGCGGAACACCTCCTCGCCTTCCACGCGGCGCGTCGTATCGCCGCAAACCGCCTTTGCCAGGCGGTCGAACGGTCCCTTGGCGGAACTGCTGATATAGAGCAGGCCACTGGCCTGATCCCAGTGGAGCATGTGCAGATCCCAGGTGACGTTCACTGCCTGCTGCGCCGAGGTCCAGCGCGCCTGTTCCTCAGCCCGAGTCACGAAGATCGCGACCCGTTGATGCGGGTTCAGTTTCATACCGAGATAGACGCCGGGATTGTAGAGTTCCTCCGCACGGAACGGATCCCAGGCGTCACAGGACGTTCGGTAGAGGACCGCGTTCATTTTCGGCTCGAGGGTCTGGAGCGGAATGTCGCTTAGATCCCCCGAAAAGCCTTTGAACATCTCGGCGCGGCGAACCTGCCGTTCGATCGTTGCCGAACTGAGCGCCTCCACCAGCGCGTTCCAGTCGGCGTCCTCGGCGTAGAGCTTGGCCAGCGCGCGATCGACATCGTCGATGCCGGTATTGGCGATCACCGTCGCATCACCCAGGGTCGGATCCTGGCGGGTGAAGCGGCCGACGAACTGGATTGTCACCGCCACGCTCTTGTGATGATCGTGCAAAGCAGCGATCTTCAGCTCGGGCAGGTCGAAGCCCTCGCCGAGCATATCGACGCATACGATGATCCGGCTCTCAAAGCGGCGTAACGCTGCCAGATTTTCGCGCCGCTCCTTCAGCGATTGCTGGCTGTGGACGATGACAGGCCGGTAGTCCGGATAGGCCGCCGCATAGAGGCTATGCAGGTGTTTGGCGCGTTCGATGGTGCTGCAACGGGCCATCGCCAGATGGTTGAGGCTGGCGTCCACGTCCGAGGCGAGCACTTCGCCGAGCTTGTCGATGATTGCCCGGTCGGCGTCGGCTTGATCCAGCCCGAATACGGCCTCGAAGCGGATCGGCTTGAAATAGCCTTCCTGCTGCGCCTTCTTCAGCGGGTAGGTGTAGATGAACTCCCCATCGACGCGGCCGCCATCCTCACGAAACGGAGTGGCGGTAAACTGGATTACCGGAATGGGCGGCTCGTGCTCGGCGAAGAGCCCGCGAAAGGACTTCCACGTCCGTGCCCCGATGTGATGCGCCTCGTCGATAAAAAGTGCGGAGGCACGGGCCGCCATCCGTTCCTGCACCGGCGCCTCGGCGCGGCCCGCGATCTGCATCGTGGTGACGACGACATTGGCGCTGTCGAAGATTTCATCGACTTCGGCTTCGCTCGCCGGAATGTGCGAGAGCCGCATGACCAACGGAAAGGCTGCGGTCTCATCGAGACATTTCTGCTGTTTCAGGACGCCGAAGGTCTCGAACTTGCCTGCGATCTGCTCGCGTAGAGCATCGGTGGGGACCACCACCAGCAGGCGCTCGAACCGCCGGTTGGCGTTGAGCGCCAGCATAGTCTCGGTCTTGCCCGTACCCGTCGGCATGACGATGGTGGCAGGGTCCGTCGATCGCGTCGCATGAGCAAGCGCGGCATGAAGCGCGCCGATCTGGGGCCGCCGCAAGCCAGGCTGCGCCGGCACACCATCGGCCGCAGCCCGTCCTTCGCGCAAATGAATGGCGTCGATCCAGGAGGCAGAAACCGCCTGGAGCCGCTCGACGCGCGCGGAACGATCCAGCGTGTCGATGCCGATCGGCAAAGCATTCATCCACCGGCCTGCACCCAGTTCGAGTGCTTCGACGATCTGTTCCGGCTCCGTTGCGCCGGGCACGAGCAGAATGAGATCGGCCTCCAGCGGCGTGGCCGTCTTTGCGCTGATGACCTTTAGAATTTCGCCGGATTCCAGGGTTGTCTCGTAACCTTTGACACGGCGGATAGCGAAGGGGCGAAGCCGGCAACGCACCCGGCGCGCAGGAACGGCCAACTGACGAACCGGGCTCCCCAGCACCTTGCCGTCGATGACAAGCCGAGCCGGCAAGAGCAGTTCGACCTCGGGATTGAAAAGGTCGTCCTGGTTGGGGCCGTTGGAACGCGTGCGGGAGGCCATCGGGTCGCCTTCCGTCAGGCCGACACGGTCTGCGGCGAAGGCGAGACGGCAATCACCGTTCCCCTCGTCATCAGCACGATCAGTCCGCGCTCGGCGCCCGTCATGTTCAGATAGGCGCGCACCTGCGCATGATAATGATCGAGCGTCTGAGCGTCGGGGTTCACGTCGCTCTTCCAGTCGACCACCACGACTGGCTGGCCACCTTTTCCAACTGTCAGCGCGTCGGCGATCCCGGCCGTCGCGGTTTCCAAGCCGTCATTCGCCTGGGCGGCATAGACGGGAAATTCGGCCAGGAGACCGGGTCGCAAGGCCGCGATGTCAGGCAGGGCCAAAGTGCGAGCGACACAGGCCGCCAGTTCGTCGGCCGACAGCCCTGTGGCTGGATCGGAGACAGGCGACCGGCCAAGCGAGCGGATGAGATCGGCCGCCCGCTCAATCAGCGCCGCCTCGGCTTCCGGGGTTTCCCCGGTCAGCACCTCTTCGATGAGCTTGTGGAGGATCAGTCCGCGCTCCCGGCCTCCTTGCACCGGGGCGACGACGTCCAGTTCGGGGGGCTGGTCGTCAGCCGAGCCGGTCCAGAGGGACGCCTCCTCTTCCCGGAGCACGGTCCCGGCGGCGCTTTCATCGCGGCTGGGTGCAAGCCAGGTCAGCCGCGTCTGCGCAGCAGCGATGATTTCAGCTTCGGCGGCGAAGATCGCGCGTGTCTGGGCGTTGTCCACTCCCGTGCGCGCGGCCGTGAGGCTGGCGGGCAGATGCGAGACATCGAGGCTGGGAAGATCGGCGAGCGATAGATCGACGAGACCGATCCATGCCGATTTCGACGGCGTGGTGTCGAGGCGGGGGAGGACGAGAAGCTCGCGGGCGCGGGTGTGCGCTGCGCCAGAGGTCCGATCCATCAAGCTGTGCCGCTGCACGCTTTGCACCGATGGTTGTGACCGATAGACCATTGACGAATCCCCCTTATGGGAATACTAATTACACGGACTGCGATGGGTTGTCCATATAGTTTTTATCCTCATTATGGCGAGGCAAGGCACATGGCGGAAGCCGCGACAGCGCTGAAGTGGGGGGTGGGACGCCGACTCGAGTTCATCGAGTTTCGGCTGTTCTGGGAGGGCTCGATCAACCGGGCCGACCTTGTCGAGGTGTTCGGCGTGTCGGTTCCGCAGGCTTCCAAGGATTTGACGCTCTATCAGGAGCGGGCGCCCGGCAACATGGAGTACGACACCCGCGCCAAGCGCTACGTCGCCGCCGAAAAATTCGTGCTGCGGTTCCTTGAGCCGGACCCCTACATCTATCTGTCGCAGCTACGCTCGGTTGCCGAAGGGGCTGTGCCCGCGAGCGACTCGTGGATCGCGGCGCTTCCCAGCGCCGATGTGGCGCTGACCCCCAGGCGGGACATCGACATCAAGGTTCTGCGGAAGGTTCTCGACGCGAGCCGGGAGGGCGCCTCAGTCGACGTCTTCTACCAGTCGATGAACAAGTTGCGGCCTGAACCCACTTGGCGGCGGATCACGCCGCATGCCTTCGGGTACGATGGTTTCCGCTGGCACGCGCGGGCCTATTGCCACCTCGAACACAAGTTTAAGGATTTCCTGCTGCCGCGCATCCTCGACGTCGGTGTGAAGGGCGAGCCCGGCGAGGCCGGGGATCGGGATTGGCTCTGGAACAATTATTTCGATGTCATCATCGGCCCCCATCCGGGGCTTACGGCGAGCCAGAAGAAGGTCGTCGCCAAGGATTATGGGCTGGACCAGGGAAATGGCGTGCTCTCGGTTCGCTACGCCATGCTCTTTTATGTTTTGAAGCGCCTGGGTTTGCTTGGTGACGCTGCGAAACAGAGCGCACATACACAGCACATCGTAACAATAAACCGCAAGGAAACTGAAGCGGCGCTTGAGAAGGCGGAGCTTCAGCTATGAAGGACTGGGGGGAGCCGAGCAATGGCGGCAAGGCTTGAGGAGGTAAAGAACGGCGCGTCCGTGCGCGGTGTCGCTTCGGCGCAGCCTGTGCATGTGATTTCGGTCGACTGGATCGGCGACCAGGCGATCAATGTCGTTTTCCGCGATCATAACGGCGCTGTGGCCGAGGCTGTTCTTTACCGCGACGATGAGCACCGCCTCGAGGTCGAGCAGAACGGCCGACCGTGGTCGTTCGATGCTGACGGCGCGTTGCTGCGCCTGGTGACGGAAGCCAACCGCATCAAGCTGGCGCATTATTTTGACCCGTATCTGGCGATTCACACGAGTCTGGTCGATCCGCTGCCGCACCAGATCTCGGCGGTCTATGGCGAGATGCTGCCGCGCCAGCCGCTGCGCTTCCTCCTTGCCGATGATCCCGGCGCCGGCAAGACCATTATGGCTGGGTTGCTGATGAAGGAACTGATCGCCCGCAGCGATCTGGAACGCTGCCTCGTCGTTGCGCCGGGCAGCCTGGTTGAGCAGTGGCAGGACGAACTCGGCCAGAAGTTCAATCTCGAGTTCGACATCCTTTCCCGCGACATGATCGAGAACTCGCGGTCGGGCAATCCATTCAGCGATCGGGATCGGCTGATCGTGCGTCTCGACGTGTTGGCGCGCAACGAGGAGCTTCAGGAGAAGCTCATGAGCGCGCGCGAATGGGACCTGATTATCTGCGACGAAGCTCACCGCATGTCGGCCACCTATTTCGGCGGGGAGGTCAAATATACGCGGCGCTATCAGGTCGGCCAGAAGCTCGGCCAGGTCTGCCGCCATCTGCTGTTGATGTCGGCGACGCCGCACAACGGCAAGGAAGAGGATTTCCAGCTCTTCATGGCGCTCCTCGATGGCGATCGGTTCGAGGGCCGGTTCCGCGACGGTGTCCACTATGCCGACACCGAAGACATGATGCGGCGGTTGACCAAGGAGGAACTGCTCAAGTTCGATGGTCGGCCGCTGTTCCCCGAGCGGCGGGCGCGCACGGTCAAGTATCAGCTCTCGGAAGGGGAGGCCGCACTCTATACCGCTGTCACCGAGTATGTGCGCACCGAGATGAACCGCGTGCAGCGCTTCGCCGAGGGCGATGGGAAGAAGCGCAACAATGTCGGTTTCGCCTTGCAGATTCTTCAGCGGCGTCTCGCCTCGTCTCCGGCCGCCATCTACCAGTCCCTCAAGCGCCGCCGCGAGCGGCTGGAAAACGAGCTGGGCGAAGCGCGCCTTGCCGCCAAGGGCCGCCGGGCCGGCGCATCGGAATCCGCGATCAACGCCGACATGCTGCGGAACATCGAGGAGTATGGCCAGGAGGAGATCGACGAGCTTGAGGACCTGATCTCGACAGGCGCGACGACGGCCGAGACGGTCGAGCAACTCGCCCTGGAAGTCGAGACCCTGAAGGGGCTGGAGACGATGGCGCTCGGCGTTCTACGCTCGGGCGTGGACACGAAGTGGAGTCAGCTCAATCGTATCCTCGACGACGATTTGATGATCGACGCGGCCGGCAATCGCCGCAAGCTGATCATCTTCACCGAGCCCAAGGACACGCTGCACTACCTGCTCGACAAGGTCCGGGCGCGGCTTGGCAACCCCGAGGCCGTCGAGGTGATCCACGGCGGCGTGTCGCGTGAAGAGCGGCGAAAGGTCGTCGAGCGCTTCATGCAGGACAAGGACATGCTGGTCCTGATCGCCAACGACGCGGCAGGCGAAGGCGTGAACCTCCAGCGCGGCCATCTCATGGTCAATTACGACCTGCCGTGGAACCCGAACAAGATCGAGCAGCGGTTCGGCCGCATCCACCGCATCGGCCAGATGGAGGTCTGCCACCTCTGGAATCTCGTCGCGGCCGATACGCGCGAAGGCGAGGTTTACGCGCGGCTGCTGGAGAAACTGGAAGCTGCGCGCGAGGCGCTGGGTGGCCGTGTCTATGACGTGCTCGGCGAATTGTTCGACGGCGTGGCGCTGAAGGATCTGTTGTTCGAGGCGATCCAGTATGGCGAGCAGGAGGACGTGAAAGCGCGTCTTTTCCAGCAGGTCGATGGTGCGGTCGATCAGGCGCACTTGCTCGAGCTGCTACGCCGCCGCGCCCTGACCAACGACACCATGCCGGAAGCGAGGGTCGAGGAATTGCGGCTCGAAATGGAGCGCGCCGAGGCGCTGCGCCTACAGCCCCACCACATCCAGAGCTTCTTCGTCGAAGCGTTCCAGCATCTGGGTGGCAAGATCAAACGCCGGGAGGAAGGGCGTTGGGAGGTCACGCATGTCCCGGTGCGCATCCGCGAGCGGGATCGTCAGATCGGAACCGGCGCGCCGCTCCAGACACAGTACGAGCGCATCTGCTTCGAGAAGGACAAGATCAACCAGCAGCCGGTTGCCGCCTTCGTTTGTCCAGGCCACCCGCTGCTCGACGCCGTGATCAGCCTGATCCGCGAGCAGTATGAGCAGATCATGCGGCAGGGCGCGATCCTTGTGGACGACACCGATGCGGGTGATGCGCTGTCGGCGATTTTCCTGCTGGAGCATACGGTCCAGGACGGGCGCGTCACCAGCGCAGGCAAACCGCATGTGATCTCGCAGCGCCTCCAGTTCGCCGCGATCGACAAGGCCGGGAACACCGTCAACGCCGGCATCGCGCCGCATTTGAACTTGCGGCCGGCCAAGCCGGAAGAGGTCGCCATCGTGCGCGACCTTCTGGACGAGAGTTGGCTGACCACTGATCTGGAGAAAGCCGCGATCCGGTTTGCGACAGTCGAATTGGCCCAGGGTCATGTCGCTGAGGTCAAGGCTCGGCGTCTGCCCGAGATCGAGAAGGTCGAGCAGGAGGTGCGCGCCCGCCTCAAAAAGGAGATCAATTACTGGGACTCTCGCGCCTTCGAGCTGAAGGAGGAGGAGCGCGCTGGCAAGAAGACGCGGGTGAACTGGCAGAACGCGCAGCGCCGGGCCGAAGACCTGGCGGATCGGCAGAAGCGCCGCATGGACCAGCTTGAGCGGGAGCGTTTCATTTCGTCGCAGCCCCCGCGTGTGCGGGGCGGCATGGTCGTCATCCCCCGGGGTCTGCTGCAACAACGCCAGGCGCCGAGCATTCCGAACCATTTTGCGGAAGACCCGGCCGCGCGCCGCGAGATCGAGCTTGCGGCGATGGCCGCTGTCATGGCGGCCGAGCGCGCGCTGGGCAACGAGCCGGCCGACGTCTCCGCCCAGAAGATCGGCTACGACATCGCGTCCCATGATCCGAGGTCGGGGCATCTACGCTTCATCGAGGTCAAGGGGCGCATCGACGGCGCGGACAGCGTGATGGTCACGCGCCAGGAGGTCATTACTTCGCTACACGAGCCGGAGAAGTTCATTCTGGCAATCGTCTCCGTCAACGCAGGCTTCGCCCACGCGCCACGCTATGTGCGTGGCCCGCTTGTGGAACGGGAACCGTCGTTCCTTGAAACCGCAATCCAGTTTCACCTGCCGCGGCTGCTCGAACGTGCGGAAGCTCCAAGATGAAACTTACCGGGGAGAGGATCATGGGGGAGTCATTGCTGCAGCGATTAACTGCTAGCCGGTTGCCGCGACCGGCAATCCAGCCAGTAAGCCAGTGTACGTTGCTGGTCGATGCTGGATCAAATTCTTCAGCATTCAATGATCTGATGCAATCCATACTCGGATGGATGGAGCGGCGTTCAGGGCGAGCGCTACCAGGACCCGCCCACGACGGAAAATCCTTCGTGATCGATGATATTGGGTCGCAGCGAACTGAAGCCATATCAATCGATACGCCGCGCTATTGGGCTGCGCGCATCGATGATGCGGACAAGAATGTCCCGCAACGCACATGGACGACCGAAATCGCCTTGGCGCCACAAGCCGACGGGCGAGTGCTTTTCGGTACGAGGCTGCAATGCGTGTCACGTGGGCAATTTGTTGAGTTCGACGCTTCCGTTCCCAGTTTTGTGAGGGAGGTCGTGGAATCGGGTCGAGCTTGGCTCGATGGCATCAATATTTCCGCTGAACCGATGCTGGTCGAATCGGAGGATGACGCGGATGAACTTTGCAAGTTGCTTTGGAATGGGCAGCGTCGAAGCGACGTCATCGTGTTTTCGCTGCCAGAGAATTCTACCAACTGGGCGGATACGATCATCCCAGCTCGTGACGTTGCGCGTCGTCTCGCGGGAGCTGCACACGTTGCGATAGTCTCCCAAGCTGCGAGTTTTCGGCTGACCGATCAGGTGGGCAAGGCTCTGTCCGTTTACCGGCAGGCGGTGAGGACATATCGACCAGGCTTTGATCCCGCGCTCGACGAGGCGGCAGCGCACCCTCTCGGTTTGCCCAACAGGATTGCCAATTGGGCAGGTGGCCCACAGGCCTACAGTGCATTCCTAATCAACCAAACGCTGAACCGCACGGTAAGTGGAGGTGACAGCCAGCGGCAATTGCCACCGTTCCTGGAAGCGAAGCGGGTTGCGGGCGAACTGCGACGTCAAACCGCGCGCATCGAGGGTGAGTCGGACCGCGACCTGTTGGCACTCGCCGAACAGGAAATTCGTGATCTGACCTCGTCGCTTGAGCAGATCAAGGAAGAGCAAGAGAGCTATATTGTTCTTGCTGATCAGGAGCGTGAGGAAGCACAACAGCAAGCCGAGCAGCAGCGCCAGAGCAATCTGTTTTTGCGGCATCGGATTTCCTTGCTCGAAAGTCGTCTGGCTCAATCCGCGCAGCCTGAACCAGAACTTCCGGACACCCTCGATGGCTTCGAGGTTTGGTGTCGTGAGCATCTGTCGGGTTCAGTCGAGCTCCATAGCCGGGCATTCCAAGGGATAAAGAAGTCGCAGTTGGACGATGTCCCTCTGATCTATCAATCTCTGCTGTTGCTACGGGACTTCTACGTGCCGATGCGTCGGGACGGCGGTGACGCCGCTAAAGCGGCCTATGACGCGAAGTGCATGCATTTGGGGATCGACGAGCAACCGTCTTTCGCAGGCGCAGGCTGGGGTGAACATGGTGACACCTACCTGGTGCGATGGGGCAAAAGTCGGCTCCTGCTCGATCGCCATCTCAAAAAGGGCAACAGCCGCGAAGAGCGCTTCTGTTTCAGGCTCTATTTCACGTGGTTGGACGAAGACCAGCATGTTCTGGTCGGTTGGCTGCCATCACACCTCGATACTCGCGCGACTTAAGTAAGAAAGAATCCGATGTCCGAGAATAAGTACAAGAAAAAGCTCATTGAAGTCGCGATCCCTCTGGAGGCGATCAATGCGGCGTCGGTGCGCGAAAAGTCGATCCGGCATGGGCACCCCAGCACCCTACATCTGTGGTGGGCGCGGCGACCGCTGGCTGCGTGCCGGGCCGTGCTGTTCGCCCAACTCGTGGATGATCCGTCAAGCGACCCGAAAAACTTCCCCACGCCCGAGGCGCAGGAGGCCGAACGCAAGCGGTTGTTCGCCATCATCGAGGACCTGGTGAAGTGGGAGAACTCGACCAACGAGGAAGTGCTCGAGCGCGCCCGCGCTGAAATTCGCAGGAGCTGCGGCGGCGAGTTGCCGCCGGTCTATGATCCGTTCTCGGGCGGTGGGTCGATCCCGCTGGAGGCGCAGCGTCTCGGTCTGCCCGCTTACGGTTCGGACTTGAACCCGGTCGCGGTGATGATCGGCAAGGCGATGATCGAGATCCCGCCCAAGTTCAAGGACCGGCAGCCCATCCATCCGGGCGCCAAGGACCGGCAGTTCTATCGCAATGCCGAGGGGCTCGCAGAGGACGTCAAATACTATGGCGAATGGATGCGCGAGAGGGCGTTGGAGCGCTTGGCTCACCTCTATCCGGAAGTTGACCTTCCGACTGAATACGGCGGTGGGAAGGCTACCGTTGCTGCTTGGATGCGTATTCCGATGAAGCCGGCCATTGATTCCGAAACGAAGCCGGCCACCCATTCCGATTTCATTCCGGCCAGCATTCCGATTTGAAGCCGGCCA
>NZ_OBQD01000037.1 GCF_900220975.1 Rhizobium subbaraonis
TCGATCGTCGAGTAATCGACGAGGGCGACGGGGCCGAAAGCTGCCGACGGCTGATAAGTGGTGCAGATGGCGCGCAAGCGCGATCTGCACGCGGCACCGGCATCGTCGCCTCGATCGTCGAGGTATCGACGAGGGCGACGGGGCCGAAAGCTGCCGACGGCTGATAAGTGGTGCAGATGGCGCGCAAGCGCGATCTGCACGCGGCGCCGGCATCGTCGCCTCGATCGTCGAGGTATCGACCGGGCTTTCATCGCTCAATGAGACCTGGAGCCTCGCGGGAAACCGCGAGGCTTTTTCGTTGCCACGTCCATTCCATTGGCTTTCGGTCATCTGCGAGTGCGATAATGGAGGCGGACGACCAAGGGAGCATGGGCGACGATGATCGGCGAGAACAGGCGGGCGCATTGGGATCACGTCTACCTGTCGAAGGGCGAGGCGGGGGTGAGCTGGTTCGAGCCGACCCCGACGGCATCGCTCGACCTCATACGCCGTCACGCCGGATCGGTCGCCGCCCCGCTGGCGGATATCGGCGGCGGCGCGTCGCATCTGGTGGACAGCCTGCTCGAAGACGGGTTCGATGCGGTCACCGTTCTCGATCTGTCGGCCGCTGCACTGGAGGCTTCGCGTCGTCGCCTCGGAGCCGATGCCGGGAAGGTGGAATGGATCGTTGCGGACGTAACCACATGGGAGCCGATGCGAAGCTACGACATCTGGCACGATCGCGCCGCCTTTCACTTCCTGACCGAACCGAAGGCGCGGGAGGCCTATATCGAACGCCTTCGAATGGCCCTGAGCCCCGGCGGACACGCGATCATCGCGACCTTTGCTCCCGATGGGCCGGAACGGTGCAGCGGCCTGCCGGTGGTCCGCTATGATCCGGCGACGCTTGCGGAAACGATCGGAGCGCCGTTCCGCCTTGTCGACGAGCGCAGGTGCCTCCACACGACGCCATGGGGCTCCCGGCAGGCCTTTCAGTATAGCGTCCTTGAACGATCATAACGTTGGATTGACGGGAGCCTATTGGCTGATCTCCGCCGTCCGCCGGTATTCAAGTGACGCGCTGGAAAAGTCAAAAATCGCACTTGCCAATCGTTTCGTCCCGTCCTAAAGGGTGCGCCATGCCTTTTGTACTGCTGCGCGCCCGGTGGGCGAGTGCAAGCAGGAGGTGTGAAGGGGTATAGCTCAGTTGGTAGAGCGGCGGTCTCCAAAACCGCAGGTCGGGGGTTCGAGCCCCTCTGCCCCTGCCATTTTTTCCAAAGACTTATCGTCATTCCATACACGAAGTTGACAGGTCTTGATCTGCCTCAGATCCGGGCGCGAAGTGCGTTTAGCACGACGACCACGTCGATCAGCTCCTGCAGCAGCGCCCCGGCGACCGGCGGGAGATAGCCCAGGCCGGCAGCTGCCATTGCCGCCACCGAGAGCCCCATGCCGGCAAAGGCGCTTTGCAGCGCGATCGAGCGGGAGCGGCGCGCGATTTCAATCGCGGTCACGACACAACGAAGATCGTCCCGAACCAGCACGACGTCGGCCGCTTCCGCAGCCGCGGCAAGGTTGGACGAACCGACTGCCATTCCCACATCCGCGGCCGCAAGAGCCGGGGCGTCGTTCACGCCGTCGCCGACCATCAGAACGCGACCGCGGGATCGTTGCTCCTTGAGAACATCCACTTTGCCGCCGGGCGTCAATCGCGCCCTGACCTCATCGAAGCCCAGCTTGGCGGCGATCGATTTTGCAGCCGTCCAGTTGTCCCCCGACGCAAGGATCAGACGGTTGATGCCCATCGCGCGCAGCGAGTTGATCGTCGCGGTGATTTCGTCTCGCAGTCTGTCCTCCAGGGTGATGACGCCGAAGGCGGCCCCATCGACAAATACGCGGACTTTTATCGTCGATGTTTCCTCCGGGGCCGGGGGCTCCTCGCCGCCACTGAGCCCGAAGTAGCTGTCGCCGCCCAGGCTGACGGGAACGCCGTCGACCAGCCCGCGTATGCCGGCGCCCGGCAGCTCGCTGACCTGCGTCGGTCGGCTGAGTGTAAGGCCCCGCCTCTGTGCCTCCCCGGCGAGGGCATGGGCCACGATGTGTCCAGAGGCCTGATCGAGCGAAGCTGCCAGCCGCAGGATTTCATCCGCACTTGCCGTGCCCTCGATATGGCTGACGACCGGCGTGCCCGTCGTCAGCGTGCCAGTCTTGTCGAAGACGACGATCGATATGCCCGCCAGCGCTTCCAGGGCCGCAGCACCCTTGACCAGCACGCCTGCGCGCGCCGCCTTGGAGGTTCCTGCCACAAGGGCGACCGGCACGGCCAGGATCAGGGGACAGGGGGTTGCAACCACGAGGACGGCGACGACACGACGGATGTCCTGGAAAGCGATTGCCGACGCCCCGGCGACCACGATGGTCAAAAGAAGAAATGCGAGCGCGTAGCGATCCGCCAATCGCGCCATCCTTGCCTTCGATCGCCGGGCGGCCTCCACGAGGCTCACGATACCGGCATAGGCGCTGTCCTGCGGCGTGCGGGCCACGCGAAGTTCGATGGCTTCGCCAAAGTTCACCGCACCGCTCATCAGCATCGCTCCGCGGTCTTTGCGAAGCGGCAGGGACTCGCCCGTCAGCAGCGCTTGGCTCACGACGGCCAGATCGCTGTTCAGGATGCCATCGGCGGGAAGGATGTCGCCTTTTCGGATCAGCAGGATATCGCCCACTGCGATGTCGGAAACCTGTACTTCGCGGATGCCGTTCTCGGCCACTCTGAATGCGGTGTGCGGCACTTTGGCGAGCAGCGCGGACATTCCCGCTCCGGCTTGCCTCTGGGCGTGAGCCTCGAGGAATTGGCCTCCGGCATACATGATCGCGACGATTGCGCTGGCCAGGTATTCCCCGAGCAAAAGTCCCGAGGCCATGGCGAGCGCGGCAATGAAATCGAGCCCTAGTTCCTTCTGGGCAAGCTTCCGAGCGACATCGATGGCAAGAGACGCAAGCGCCAAGGCGGCGCAGGACGCCAGCACGTGCGTGGATACACCGCCGAAACCGAGCACATAGGTGCCGCCTGCAACTACGATCCCTGCGAGCAGGATGGGAAAAAGGACCGCTTGACGGGAATTCTTCTGTCCGTCGACGTATCCGCGCTCGTCCGGATTGACGTCTCTGGCCAGATGCCGATTGGCAGATGCTGACATCGAATCCCCCCGCAATGAACTGGCGGTTCGCAAGCTGGTGATCTTTGCAGCAGGCAAGCCGCCCCGCTTTGATCTGGAACAAAGCCGCTTTGGCGAGATCGGTCGAAGCTACTCCCCATTACGAAGGGGAGTTTCATGATGAAATCCGACTATCGCATTGAAACTCTCGCGCAGCAAACGGCGCTCTCGGCATTTGCTTTGCTGCATCTGGTCGAGCCTTCCTTTCCGGTTGAAGACTGGGATGCGCTCGCAGCAGCGGGAAGCGGATGGACCTGCGTCGTGGCGCAGGATCAGCAAGGATACATCCGAGGGCTCGCAGTTTACCGCACCCGGAGGCATCCGGTCGCCGGAGACCTGATGGATGTTCCCATTTTCATCGCGGCGAGCGTCGCCGATGACGCAGGAATTGCCGAGCAGGCCTTCGAATGGCTTCGCAACAGGGCGTCGCGCTGCAGTTACATCAGGGTCTGGAGCGCCATTCCGAAGGCATTGGCATACATGCAGGACGAAGATGCCTTTGCCCGGTGGGACCACGGGCTCATCTATCGGGTCCAATCGAAGGCGCCGCCGGCTTTGCTGTGAAGATATAGCCGACGCCGCGAACCGATTTTATCAGGATGGGCTTCTTGGGATCGTTCTCGATCTTTCGCCGCAGGCGAACGATCTGCGTGTCGATCGTGCGGTCGAAACCTTCGCGGCTGCGATTGCGCGTCAAATCCATGAGCATGTCGCGCGTGAGGACCCGCCCCGGATGGGTGACGAAGACATGGAGCATGTCGAACTCGCCCGTCGAAAGCTCCACTTCGGTTCCCAGCGGGTTCCAGAGACGTCGCCGCTCATGGTCGAGCCGCCAGCCTTCGAACGTCGTCACGGCAGCGCTTTCTGCAGCCGGCGCGGTGCCGGCTCGCCTGCGTCGCAGGATCGCGTTCAGCCGCGCGTGAACTTCGCGAAGATGAAAGGGTTTGCAGATGTAGTCGTCGGCGCCGACCTCAAGGCCGATTACCTTGTCCAGCACGTCGTCCTTGCCCGTTAGCATGACAAGAGGCACGTCCGAAGTCGCACGGATTTCGCGCGCAAGATCAAGCCCGGCGGTCTCGCCGGGCAGGACAAGATCGAGCAGGACGATGTCGAACGTACGCGTCGCCATCGCGGCCCGCATCTCGCTTCCGTTCGCGGCCCCGACGACCTCGAAACCCTCGTCCGTGAAGTACTGCTTCAGCATGCGTCGCATGAGGACATCGTCGTCCACGACGAGGATTCGCTTGCATGTCCGGGTTCCAGCCATGGCTTCATCCGCGATTGTCACAAATTGTCACGCATTTGCACCAAATTTAACGCCGGAGGCATTCTGTTGCCACTCGTCTTTCGTCAACTGCGTGCATCGAGCGCAGGGGGAATTCGGAATGTCAGCAATCGGAAGTCTTCGCGTAGTTTCTGAGGCCCGTCCGTGCGACGAAGACGGGCTTCGCGCGCTGTTCCTTCGTCAGCCGGGCGAGACCGCCGAACCGGGAGCCGCGCTCTTCTTCGAGGGCGACCCGGCGTGCCATGTCTTCCATCTGATCAGCGGCAACGTGCGCGTTTGCCGATTCCTCCCAGACGGCCACCGGTTTATCATCGGCTTTCTCTGTGCCGGCGATCTGGTCGGCTTGTCCTTCCGCAGCCGTTACATGTTCGGCGCGGAAGCGATCGACCGGGTGGCTTTCAGACGAATGAACAAGCGGCTGTTCGAGGAGGAACTGCAATTGGCGCCCGAACATCGCTCCCAAATGCTGTCGCATCTGCGCGATGAGATCACCGCATCGCAGGATCACATGCTTCTGCTTTCTCAAAAGAATGCCGAGGAGCGGGTCTGCACGTTCCTTCTGGACCGTCTCGACAGGACCGGCACGCCCGGTATCGTCAGCCTTCCGATGATAAGATCGGACATAGCCGACTACTTGGGCATGACCATCGAAACAGTCTCGCGCACCCTTACGAAACTCGTTCTCAAGGGCATCATATTGCCCGCCGAGAAGCATCATTTCAGGGTGGTGAGCAGGTCCGCGCTGGCCCGGCACGCGAATGAGGCCAATGAGAATGACGACCACAAAGGTGAGGCGCAGCGCCTTCTGCGATGAAAGAAGGCCGCGGGAGGGCGGCATGGAAAGCGACGGGTTCGGGGAAGGCGACCTTGAAAGGTTCGTGTGTCTCATCGACGGGATGAACCTGATCGTCCACGACTTCAACAATCTTCTGGCAGTCATCGGCGGAAATCTTGAAATGCTGGAAAGCCGTCTTCTGGCTTCTGAGGACCTCGGCCTTGTGCGCGAGGCACGGTCGGCCGCCGAAGACGGCGTCAGGCTGACCTCCCAGTTGCTGGCTTTCGGACGCCGGCCGGTGCTTGCACCGCGGGCAGTCGACGTTGGCAAGCTGGTTGCTGAGTTTTCCGGCATCCTGCAACGCAGAGTGGGGGATGCGGTGGAACTCAGGATCGTGGTGACGGGACGGCGCCTCCGCGCGGTTGTCGACAAGGCGCAGCTTCAGACAGTGCTCCTCAACCTGGCGACCAACGCGAGGGATGCGATGCCAAACGGCGGTCGCCTGACCGTAGAGTTGTCCGGTCTGGAGGTCGCTGACGACTATTCTGATATATATCCGCGCCTGCAGCCGGGCAGGTACATCGTGATCTCCTTGACCGACAACGGCGTCGGTATGCCGGCGAACGTGCGCGAAAGGGCATTCGAGCCTTTCTTCACGACCAAACCCTCCAGCGCCGGAGAAGGGCTCGGCCTGAGCATGGTGTATGGATTTGCCAGGCAATCGGCGGGCCACGTCCGTCTCGACAGTGCGCCGGAGCAGGGGACAACGGTGCGACTTTTTCTGCCGCGCGCCCGTGATGAGGCCGTGGCGGTCCCAATTGGCGGCGCCGGGTAGGCAACCCCGCGATCGGGGGCGTGACGATACCCCGTTGGCGGAGGTTTGCCTTGAGCACGCTCAGTGTTCGCAAAGCCGGCCGTTGGCCACTAGTGCGCCGCCGACGGCCTCATCCTCTGAAGATCATATCGAGACGTATGGCAAGGTCGGCGGTCGAATACGGCTTCGTCAGCCACTCCTCCCGTCCGACGCCGACATTCCTGAGTGCATCCGGTTCCGCATAGCCCGACGTGAACAGCACGGGAAGCAGTGGCCAGCGTCGCCGCACCTCCAGGACAAGCTCGGCGCCCGACATGCCGGGCATGACCATGTCCGTGAAGAGGAGATCGACGCCTCTTTCCCGGTCCAGGAGCTCCAGCGCGGTCTGTCCGTTCGCCGCCTCAAGCACGCTGTATCCAAGAGACTTCAGTCTGGTCATGGCGACATGCCGCACCCGGTCGTCGTCCTCGACGACGAGAATTCGTTCGCCTCTTCCTGTTGGCAGCGGATCGGCGACCCGCCTGGCGGTCTCTTGCCTGCCGCTCATCACGTCGGAGGCGGCAGGCAGATAGATCCGCACCGTCGTCCCGCGTTGCTCTTCGCTGCAGATGGCCACGTGGCCGCCGGACTGCTTGACGAAGCCATAAACGGAGCTGAGGCCAAGCCCGGTTCCGGCCCCATACGGCTTGGTCGTATAGAACGGTTCGAACGCTCTTTCGATCGTTTCGGGTGACATGCCGACGCCGGTATCGCTCACCGCGATCAGGACATGGCGGCCGGGGCGGACCTCGGGGTAGGTCGCCGCATAATCCGCATCGAGTTCGGCATGTGACACTTCCATCGTCAGCCTGCCGCCCTTGGGCATGGCGTCGCGGGCGTTTATCCCAAGATTGAGCAGGGCGTTTTGAAGCTGCGGCGCGTCCACCACCGTTCGGCAACCTGCCTTTACGGCGGTCTTGATCTCGATGGTCTCGCCGAGTGTGCGGCCCAGCATTTCCGCCGTCGCCGCCACGATCTGGCCGACATCCGAATGGACAGGATTGAGCGGCATCTTGCGACCGAATGCCAGCAGGCTCGCCGTTAGGCGCGCAGCAAGGTTGGATGCCTCCTGGGCGTCCGCGATCAGTTGCCTGTGCCGACCGCCCAGTCTTGCGTCCAGCATTTCCAGGTTGCCGTTGATGACGGTCAGGAGGTTGTTGAAGTCATGGGCGACGCCGCCGGTCAGCTTGCCGATCGCTTCGATCTTCTGGGTCTGCCGAAGTTCCTGTTCGATCCGCTGCTTCTCCGTTTGATCCTGCATGAAGCCGGTGAAAACCTTCTCGCCTTCCACTTCGGCTTCGCCGACATGAAGTTCCAGCGGAAACTGCGTGCCATCCTTCTTCAGGCCGGTGACGATACGGCTCCTGCCCATGATGCGCCGTTCGCCGGTGCGGAGATAGTGTCCGATGTAGCCGTCGTGCGCGCTGTGATACGGTTCGGGCATCAGGAGCGCCACGTTTCTTCCCGCGACCTCGTCCGCCTCGTAGCCGAAAAGCCGCTCCGCCGTCGCACTGAAGGATCGGATCGTGCCGTGGCTGTCGATCACCACCATCGCGCTCGGGACGGTTTCGAGGATCGAGATCAGATGCGCTTCACGACGAAGCGCCGTGCCTGCAGCGAACGAAATCGCCGCCCCCACCTCGTTGATCTCTTCCACCGGCGTCCGAACCGGCGGGACTTCCGCATTGCCCGCCAACTGCGCCGCCGCACCTTGGAGGGTGGAGAGGGCGCTTGAGAGGCGCGATCCCATCCACGACGCGAATGCTATGGCGCAGGCGGTCAGCATGCCGCCGATCGCCAGTATCACAGACAATGTACGCCAAACGGGCGCATTCAGGATCGACAGGGGTACCGTGACTGCCATGGTCCAATCCGTGTCGGCGAAACGCACATAGGCGGCCGCCACATCGGCTCCCGCGATGTTCTTCCCGATCCAAACCCCCTCGGCGTCTTTCGTCTCGGAATGCCATCCGGAGGGGGCCGGATCGCCCACGAACGTCGCGTGTTGCTGCGTGCGGGCGATCAGGCGCCCGTTGCCATCGGCAAGTCCCGCAACCCATCCCGGTTCGAGTTCCACCTGGGACAAAGTGGCAAGAAACTGTGATGCCGGCAGGTCGGTCGAAAGCACGTAGACGGTTTCGGTTCCCCGCAGGACCGGAACATAAAGTGCGACGACGTCTGAGCCCTCGCGCCTGATCAGGTTGCTGATGACCGGCGACCTGGCGGTGGCGGCCCGCGCCTCGTCGGTTTGGCTGGCGCGGTCGAGCTCCGGCAGCAGGGACGCCTCAGGCGCCGCAGAGCTCATCACCGGTCGCGTCTGCCCCGGACGGATGACGACGATGTCATGCCCCAGCAGCCCGGCTGCGTGCGACAGGTCTTCGCGGAAACCAGCGATGTTTCCTTGACGAATGGCAGTCGACGTCGCCAGTTGCTGCAGCACCAGGAGCGACCGCGAGAGCATCTGGTCCACCGTGGTTGCCATCTCCCGGGATGCCGCCCGGGCGCGATCGATCGTTCCTTGCCGTTCCGAAGTGACGTAGTACCAGGCAAGGACGACAGCGAAGAGAAGCAAAGGCAGGATCAGTCCCGCCGCAAAGAGATTGAGATAGCTGCTCGCCCGCCGGCTTGAAGCTGGGCGCAGCCCGGCGTCGGAGGAGGGGCTGGTCTGTGCCCGGGCGTCGGCAACAGCGGGAGTATGGTTCATTGGCTCAATCTCCCTTGCAGCAATCCGCTACGCCTCGGGAGGTGGAGCGAATGGCAGAAGCGGAGTTTAGCGCAAATTCGCGTCTCCCGATGCCACGGTGTGCATGACAGTCTGCCATGCCCCTCCGGGCGCGGAAGCGGCCATGCACGCCGTCATCCGTGGCCGCCGGCAGTATTCGCCGCCTTGATGCGCGTCAAAGCGCAGGTTGATTTGCAGGGTATTCTGGAAAAGGTCACCGGGAGGTCCTGTCATGAGATACAAAACAGTTCTGTCCGTAATCGGGGTCAACGACAACCGGGAGGATCTCGCAAATGCGATCGCCATGGCACAGGCCGTCGACGCTCACCTGTCGGTCATGGTCATTGCAATGGCCGCACCGCCGCCGATCGGCGCTTATGCGGAGGCAATTTCTCCGGCGTGGCTCGAAGAGAGGCAAGGCGACATTGACAGGCTGGAAGGGCAGACGCGTCGCGCGCAGGATCAGCTGGTTGCCTCGGGCCTGTCCTTCGATGTTCAGGACCTGTACGCCGAGTTCGCCCGGGCCGACGACGACATAGCGAGGCGGGCGCTATACACCGATCTTACGCTCGTCGGACGCGGTGCCATGAGCGACAATATGCTCTGCCGGAAGATCGTGGATGGAGCATTGTTCGAGGCGGTCGCCCCGGTGCTCGTCAATCCGACGGAGCGGGCATTCGACATGCGCCCGCAGACCGTTCTCGTCGCCTGGGATTCCCGCATGGAGGCAGCACGCGCGGTGCAGCAGGCTCTGCCTGTTCTGCGACAGGCGGGGGACGTGAGGGTCGTGCTTGTCGATCCGGTCGCCAGCCAGTCATCCGGTGGTGAAGATCCGGGTGCGGACATCGCGGCATATCTCGCGCGGCAAGGGGCAACGGTCACGGTCGAAGTGATGGCCAGCGGCGGCAGGCCCGTTGCGGATGTATTGAAGCAGCATGCGATGGATGCAGGGGCCGGCTTGTTGGTTATGGGCGCCTACAGCCACTCCCGCCTCCGCGAGAGGGTGTTCGGCGGGGTGACCCGCTCGATGCTGGAAACGAGCAAGGTGCCGCTTTTCCTGAGCCGTTAGCATCCTTGAGGAGCGACGTGCCGTGAACCTACTCCACGCTTTGTCAGGATCGAGAGCCTGCTGTGCGTCCGCTCGACGCCTTCTCTCCTGACGGCAGCCTTATGGAAAAAGAGGGCAGCACCATGACAGTGAAGATCTCCGAGATGAGGCCCGCGGAATGCTACCATTTTCTGGAGAGCACGCGCTTCGGGCATATTGCGTGCTGCCGCGATGGCCGGCCGTATATCGCAGCCATCTATTTTGCCTTCTCCGGAAGCGTCGCCTACAGCTTCTCGATGCCCGGCAAGAAGCTGGATTGGATGCGCGCGAACAACAAGGTTTGCCTTCATGCCGAGCAGCTTGTGTCAGGCGGATGGACGAGCGTTGTCGCCGACGGCCAATTCGAGGAGTTTCCTGACAACGACACATGGAAAAGCGAAAGGCTGCACGCCTGGTCGCTTCTGAAGATGCATCCGGACTGGTGGGAAATCGGCGCGATGAAGCCGTATGAACTGCCGATGCTCAATCAATCGCCGCATGTCTTCTATGGCGTCGCGGTCACGTCGGTGAGCGGCCGCATCGCGGTGACGATCGACTAAGGCCGTTGCGATTGCCGGTGCTCAAGAGGCCGGCTTTGACAGGAATCAAAGACCACTCGCCGCGACGGTTGTTGAATGATCCGGTCGCCGCCACTCAACGACGGCATTTAAATGGAGGAGAATGGCAATGGCAGACCCAGTAACCAAAATTCCAGCAGAGGGCGGGGAAAAGGCGCCGGCGCCGATCGATCGTTTGCGGCCTCTCGAAAGCCTGCGTTCAGAGATCGACCGCGTCTTCCAGGATTTTGGAGGAAATTCGATCTTCGACCGGGCATTCGGCAGGATGCCGGTGTCGTTTTCGCGCGGAGTTCCTGCGGTGGACCTGACAGAGTCCGACAAGGCCTTTGAGCTGTCCGCGGAGCTTCCAGGTGTTGATGCCAAGGATCTCGAGGTGACGCTCGCTGAAGGAATCCTAACGATCAGAGGTGAAAAGAACGAGGCGAAGGAAGAGAAGGACAAGGGCTACTATCTCTCCGAACGCCGCTACGGCACATTCTTGAGAAGCCTGGAGCTGCCGCGTGGTGTCGACAGCGAAAACATAGCCGCAAGCTTCTCCAACGGCGTTCTCAAGATCACGTTGCCGAAGACGCCCGAACGTCAGAAGACGGACCGGAAGATCACGGTCAAGGCAACGTAGCGGCTTGCCAGCGCGTCAATGTTCTTGAGGGGAACGCAGGGGGAGGGGCGAACCCCTCCCTCTCTGGCGCAGGTTTCAGTCGCTGTGATCGTGCGCATCGCCTTCGGTGATGTGAAAACAAAAAATGAAATTTCTTGAAACGGCCTGGAACGACGTGCTACATGCAGGCCTGTCGGCGGGCTGCGGCAGGCGAGTTCCGTCGTCTCTGGCTTCCTTCGGGCCTGTCGTTCGAATGTCAGCGCAGGAAACGTGCAGCGACATTGGAACGCGACGGACCTCACGGTCCAATTTCACGAAAAGCGCGTTTGCCTCTTGTGAAAACGAGAATCGCGCTTTATGTAGGGTAAAACAGACACGCGGTGCGTGGGGCTGATTATTCAGCTTTACGCGCCGTAATGGCGTGGGCATTCAATGGCATCCAAAACGAACCCGATAACGTTTCTGCAGCAAGTCCGCTCCGAAGCGTCTAAAGTGACTTGGCCTTCGCGGCGCGAGACGACGATCTCGACCGTCATGGTATTTGTCATGGTCTTTCTCGCTGCGATCTTTTTCTTTGCGGCGGATCAGCTGATGGGTTGGCTGATCGGCCTCATCCTGAACGCCAGCGTCTGAATCGGGTGGAGATGAATATGGCTTCGCGTTGGTACATCGTCCACGCCTACTCGAATTTCGAGAAGAAGGTTGCCGAATCGATCGAGGAGAAGGCTCGCCAGAAGGGGCTTGAGCATCTTTTCGAGAAGATCCTGGTCCCGACCGAAAAGGTCGTTGAAGTGCGTCGCGGCCGCAAGGTCGATGCCGAGCGGAAGTTCTTTCCGGGCTACGTGCTCGTGCGCGCCAACCTGACGGATGAGGCTTATCACCTCATCAAGAACACGCCGAAGGTGACCGGCTTCCTCGGATCCGACAACAAGCCGGTTCCGATCCCCGATCACGAGGCGGAACGCATCCTTGGTCAGGTTCAGGACGGTGTCGATCGTCCCAAGCCTTCGATCTCCTTCGAGATCGGCGAGCAGGTGCGTGTTTCCGATGGCCCGTTCGCTTCGTTCAATGGAACGGTTCAGGACGTCGATGAGGAGCGTTCGCGCCTCAAGGTGGAGGTGTCGATCTTCGGTCGCGCCACCCCGGTCGAGCTGGAATACGGCCAGGTCGAGAAAATCTGATTATCGGCGCCGCCGGGCTTTGGGTCCTGCGGCGCATAACGAGTTCCGGCGCCTGGTTTGGTGCCGGCGCGGGGTGACCCGCAAATCGCGTGGAAGGGCAGGCGTCTCATCAAGCCGGGCGCCATCGCCCGCACCACGCAACCGCAGCCGCCGCGCTCCTTGAAGGGTTCGCGGCAAGGAGGCCGGGAAACCGGCCGCATTCTGAAAGGCAGAGAGAAATGGCTAAGAAAGTTGCAGGCCAGCTCAAGCTGCAGGTCAAGGCAGGATCGGCAAACCCGTCTCCGCCAATCGGCCCGGCACTTGGTCAGCGTGGCATTAACATCATGGAATTCTGCAAGTCGTTCAACGCGGCTACGCAGGAACTGGAAAAGGGTATGCCGATCCCGGTCGTCATCACCTACTACCAGGACAAGTCCTTCACCTTCGTCATGAAGCAGCCGCCGGTCAGCTACTTCCTCAAGAAGGAAGCAAAGATCGCGTCCGGCTCCAAGCTTCCGGGCAAGACGAAGGCTGGCTCCATCACCAAGGCTCAGGTCAAGACGATCGCAGAAGCCAAGATGAAGGATCTCAACGCTGCCGACATCGAAGGCGCAATGGCCATGATCGAGGGCTCCGCCCGCGCCATGGGCCTGGAAGTGGTAGGTTAAGACAATGGCTGGTAAGCGCACCAAGAAGATCAACGAAGGTGTTGATCCCACCAAGCTCTACGCTCTCGACCTCGCCATCGGCATGGTCAAGGAACGGGCTGTCGCCAAGTTCGATGAAACCGTCGAAGTCGCCATGAACCTCGGCGTTGACCCGCGCCACGCCGACCAGATGGTCCGCGGCGTCGTCAATCTGCCGAACGGCACCGGCCGTGACGTCCGCGTCGCCGTCTTCGCTCGTGGCGCCAAGGCTGACGAAGCCAAGGCCGCCGGCGCAGACATCGTTGGCGCCGAAGACCTGCTGGAGATCGTCCAGGGCGGCAAGATCGATTTCGATCGCTGCATCGCGACCCCGGACATGATGCCGCTCGTCGGCCGCCTCGGCAAGGTTCTCGGCCCGCGTGGCATGATGCCGAACCCGAAGGTCGGTACGGTCACGATGGACGTCACCGGTGCCGTCAAGGCTTCCAAGGGCGGCGCCGTCGAGTTCCGCGTCGAGAAGGCTGGTATCGTCCACGCCGGCATCGGCAAGGCTTCCTTCGACGCCAAGGCGCTCGAAGAGAACATCAAGGCCTTCGCTGACGCCGTCATCAAGGCCAAGCCGGCCGGCGCGAAGGGCAGCTACGTCAAGCGCGTAGCCATCTCTTCGACGATGGGTCCGGGCGTCAAGATCGACCCGTCGACGCTGACGGTCGCATAATTTCGGTCCGGCCGCGTGCCGGATCCAACCAAGATTCCCGGTCATGTCTGGCCGGGAATTTCCGGGGCAACCCGGAACTCCTGTCCGAGATTGCAGGTGGTTATCCCTTAATCACTTTGCCTGCATGAGACGGGTAAGACCTGGATTTCACCCCGCAGCGATGCGCGGAAGAATTCGGTTCGAACCTACCTTGCCTTGTGCCCCGGCCGAATGGTCGAGCGCGAGGGGACAGGATCCTCGAGCGTCGCTCGGGATCATCGACAGACGATCCCTGGCGGCAAAGGCAAACCCGATGGGGACTGCGATAATCGTAGCCCCGTCAACTGGAGATAGGCAGTGGAAAGAGCGGAAAAACGCGAATTCGTCACGGAGCTGAACGAAGTCTTCAAGGCTTCCGGTTCGGTTGTCGTGGCCCGCTATGCCGGTATCACCGTTGCGCAGATGAACGATCTTCGTACGAAGATGCGCGCTGCCGGCGGAACCGTCAAAGTCGCGAAGAACCGCCTGGCCAAAATTGCCCTTCAGGGTACGGAGTCGGAGGGGATGTCTGATCTCTTCCAGGGTCAGACGCTCATTGCATACGCCAATGACCCGATGATCGCTCCGAAGGTTGCCATGGATTTCGCCAAGACCAACGACAAGCTCGTTGTTCTCGGCGGCGCCATGGGTGCGACCACGCTCAGCGCAGATGCAGTCAAGTCGCTTGCGACCCTGCCTTCGCTGGACGAGCTGCGCGCAAAGCTGCTGGGCCTGCTGAATGCCCCGGCTACCCGCGTCGCTACGGTCGTTGCAGCACCGGCAAGCCAGCTTGCCCGCGTGTTCGCAGCCTACGCCAAGAAGGACGAAGCCGCGTAAGGCGGTTTTTCGCTGTAAATCAAAAACACCAGTTCGAACCGAACAAAAGGAAATATGAAAATGGCTGATCTCGCAAAGATCGTTGAAGACCTCTCCTCGCTGACCGTTCTGGAAGCTGCTGAGCTTTCCAAGCTGCTCGAAGAGAAGTGGGGCGTTTCGGCTGCTGCTCCGGTAGCTGTTGCTGCTGTTGGCGGCGCTGCTGCTGCTGCTGCTGTTGAAGAAGAGAAGACCGAATTCGACGTTATCCTCGTTGACGCTGGCGCCAACAAGATCAACGTCATCAAGGAAGTCCGCGCCATCACCGGCCTCGGCCTCAAGGAAGCCAAGGACCTCGTCGAAGGCGCTCCGAAGCCGGTCAAGGAAGCCGTCTCCAAGGGCGAAGCTGCTGATCTCAAGAAGAAGCTTGAGGAAGCCGGCGCCAAGGTCGACGTCAAGTAATATCGGAATGTGCCGGGGGAGGCTTGCCTCTCCCGGTCATTTCTCCTGGAACTGATTACCCAAGAGCCGCGGAAATCGGCTCTTGGGTAATGGGTTCTCAAGAGGATGGTCCCAAACCGAACCGTTTTCAGGCAATCCGGCCGGCGGCTTTGGTAACGGGACGAGATTGAGAAATCCATTGATTGACGGGATCGACTGGCCAGCGAACCCCGTCCGTTGCAGGCCCGGATGCACAAGTTTGAAGGAGCGACGATGGCTCAGACCCTTTCGTTTAACGGTCGCAGGCGCGTACGCAAGTTTTTTGGTAAAATTCCCGAAGTAGCAGAGATGCCGAACCTGATCGAGGTTCAGAAGGCATCCTATGATCAGTTTTTGATGGTGGACGAGCCCCAGGGCGGTCGTCCGGACGATGGCCTGCAGGCCGTATTCAAGTCGGTTTTCCCGATCACCGATTTCTCCGGCGCGTCCATGCTGGAGTTCGTCTCCTATGAGTTCGAGCAGCCGAAGTTCGACGTCGAGGAATGCCGCCAGCGCGACCTCACCTACGCAGCACCTCTCAAGGTGACGCTGCGCCTGATCGTGTTCGATATCGACGAGGATACCGGCGCGAAGTCAATCAAGGACATCAAGGAACAGAACGTCTACATGGGCGACATGCCGCTCATGACCGACAACGGTACCTTCATCGTCAACGGCACCGAGCGCGTCATCGTTTCGCAGATGCACCGTTCGCCGGGCGTGTTCTTCGATCACGACAAGGGCAAGAGCCATTCTTCCGGCAAGCTGCTCTTTGCAGCCCGTGTCATCCCGTACCGCGGTTCCTGGCTCGACATCGAGTTCGACGCCAAGGATATCGTGCATGCGCGTATCGACCGCCGCCGCAAGATCCCGGTGTCGTCGCTGCTGATGGCACTCGGCATGGACGGCGAGGAAATCCTCGAGACCTTCTACACGAAGTCGCTCTACCAGCGCGACGGCGAGGGCTGGCGCGTGCCGTTCCACCCCGAGGCGCTGAAGGGCCAGAAGGCCGTTTCCGACATGATCGACGCCGACACCGGCGAGGTTGTTGTCGAAGCCGGCAAGAAGCTGACCCCGCGCCTGCTCAAGCAGTTGACGGAAAAGGGCCTCAAGGCGCTGAAGGCGACCGATGACGACCTGTACGGCAACTACCTTGCAGAGGACGTCGTCAACTACGGCACCGGTGAAATCTACCTGGAAGCCGGCGACGAGATCGACGAGAAGACCCTGCCGGTCATCCTGGCTGCCGGCTTCGACGAGATCCCGGTCCTCGACATCGACCACATCAATGTCGGCGCCTACATCCGCAACACTCTGACCGTGGACAAGAACGAGAATCGCCAGGACGCGCTGTTCGACATCTACCGCGTCATGCGTCCGGGCGAGCCGCCGACGATGGAATCGGCTGAGGCTATGTTCCAGTCGCTGTTCTTCGACGCCGAGCGCTACGACCTTTCGGCCGTCGGTCGCGTAAAGATGAACATGCGTCTCGACCTCGATTGCCCGGATACCGTTCGCGTTCTGCGCAAGGACGACATCCTGGCCGTGGTCAAGATGCTGGTCGAGCTGCGTGACGGCAAGGGCGAGATCGACGACATCGACAACCTCGGCAACCGCCGCGTCCGTTCGGTCGGCGAGCTGATGGAGAACCAGTACCGTCTCGGCCTGCTGCGCATGGAGCGCGCGATCAAGGAACGTATGTCCTCGATCGAGATCGATACCGTGATGCCGCAGGACCTGATCAACGCGAAGCCGGCAGCCGCCGCCGTTCGTGAGTTCTTCGGTTCCTCGCAGCTGTCGCAGTTCATGGACCAGGTGAACCCGCTTTCGGAAATCACCCACAAGCGCCGTCTCTCGGCTCTTGGCCCGGGTGGTCTGACCCGTGAGCGCGCCGGCTTCGAAGTCCGCGACGTTCACCCGACCCACTACGGCCGTATTTGCCCGATTGAGACGCCGGAAGGCCCGAACATCGGTCTGATCAACTCGCTTGCCACCTTCGCCCGCGTCAACAAGTACGGCTTCATCGAAAGCCCGTACCGCAAGATCGTGGACGGCAAGGTGACGACCGACGTCGTCTACCTGTCGGCGATGGAAGAGGCCAAGTACCACGTCGCCCAGGCGAACTCGGTGCTGAACGCTGAGGGCGAGTTCGAAGAAGAATTCGTCGTTTGCCGTCACGCCGGCGAAGTCATGCTCGCCCCGCGCGACCAGATCAACCTGATGGACGTTTCGCCGAAGCAGCTCGTCTCGGTTGCGGCCGCGCTCATTCCGTTCCTCGAGAACGACGACGCGAACCGCGCGCTCATGGGCTCCAACATGCAGCGTCAGGCCGTTCCGCTCCTGCGGGCGGAAGCACCGTTCGTCGGCACCGGCATGGAGCCGGTCGTCGCACGCGATTCGGGTGCTGCGATCGCGGCCCGCCGCGGCGGCGTCGTCGACCAGGTCGACGCGACGCGTATCGTTATCCGCGCCACCGAGGATCTCGATCCGGGCAAGTCCGGCGTCGATATCTATCGCCTGCAGAAGTTCCAGCGTTCGAACCAGAACACCTGCGTCAACCAGCGACCGCTGGTTACCGTTGGCGACGTTCTGAACAAGGGCGACATCATTGCCGACGGCCCGTCGACGGACCTCGGCGACCTGGCACTCGGCCGCAACGCGCTCGTGGCGTTCATGCCCTGGAACGGCTACAACTACGAAGACTCGATCCTGCTCTCCGAGCGCATCGTGTCCGACGACGTGTTCACCTCCATCCACATCGAGGAATTCGAAGTGATGGCGCGTGACACCAAGCTTGGTCCGGAAGAAATCACGCGTGACATTCCGAACGTTTCGGAAGAAGCGCTGAAGAACCTCGACGAAGCGGGCATCGTCTACATCGGTGCGGAAGTTCAGCCGGGCGATATCCTCGTCGGCAAGATCACGCCGAAGGGCGAAAGCCCGATGACGCCGGAAGAAAAGCTTCTGCGCGCCATCTTCGGCGAGAAGGCGTCCGACGTTCGCGATACCTCGATGCGCATGCCTCCGGGCACCTTCGGCACCGTCGTCGAAGTTCGCGTCTTCAACCGCCACGGCGTGGAGAAGGACGAGCGCGCGATGGCGATCGAGCGCGAGGAAATCGAACGCCTCGCCAAGGACCGCGACGACGAGCAGGCGATCCTGGACCGCAACGTCTACGGCCGTTTGGTCGACATGCTGCGCGGCCACGTGGCCGTCGCCGGCCCGAAGGGCTTCAAGAAGGGCACCGAGCTCTCCAACGCCGTCGTTTCGGAATATCCTCGCTCGCAGTGGTGGATGTTCGCCGTCGAGGACGAAAAGGCGCAGGGCGAGATCGAGGCGCTTCGTGGCCAGTACGACGAATCCAAGTCGCGCCTTGAGCAGCGCTTCATGGACAAGGTCGAAAAGGTCCAGCGCGGCGACGAGATGCCTCCGGGCGTGATGAAGATGGTCAAGGTCTTCGTTGCCGTTAAGCGCAAGATCCAGCCCGGCGACAAGATGGCTGGCCGTCACGGAAACAAGGGCGTCGTTTCGCGCATCGTTCCGGTCGAGGACATGCCGTTCCTCGAGGACGGCACGCATGTCGACATCGTTCTGAACCCGCTGGGCGTGCCTTCGCGCATGAACGTCGGCCAGATCCTCGAGACGCACCTTGGTTGGGCTTGCGCCGGCATGGGCAAGCAGATCGGCGAGATGCTGGACGCCTACAAGGCGGGCGGCGAGATCAAGCCGCTGCGTGACACCATCGACAGCGTCATCGGTACAGGCCCGAAGGGTGAGCCGATCAAGGACTATGACGACGACTCGATCGTCCGTCTGGCCGAGCAGACCCGCCGCGGCGTGTCTATCGCGACGCCGGTCTTTGACGGCGCCGTCGAAGCCGACGTCAACGAGATGCTCCAGCAGGCAGGCCTGAAGGTCACCGGCCAATCGACGCTCTATGACGGCCGTACCGGCGATCAGTTCGACCGTCAGGTTACCGTCGGCTACATCTACATGCTGAAGCTGAACCACCTGGTGGACGACAAGATCCACGCCCGTTCGATCGGCCCGTACTCGCTCGTGACCCAGCAACCGCTGGGCGGCAAGGCGCAGTTCGGCGGTCAGCGCTTCGGGGAAATGGAGGTCTGGGCGCTCGAGGCCTACGGCGCCGCCTACACCCTGCAGGAAATGCTGACGGTGAAGTCGGACGACGTGGCTGGCCGTACCAAGGTCTACGAGGCGATCGTCCGCGGTGACGACACCTTCGAGGCGGGCATTCCGGAGAGCTTCAACGTTCTCGTCAAGGAAATGCGCTCGCTGGGCCTGTCGGTGGAGCTGGAGAATTCGAAGGTCGATCCGACCGCCGAAGCCCCGCTGCCGGACGCAGCCGAGTAAAGGTCAGGAGGTGCGCGCCGATCCGGCGCGCACCCGCTCCCGTATTGCCCAGGTCGGGCGAGGCGGGGGCTTCGTCGCCTCGCAAGGCGGCATTTTCCGTTTCAAGCGGCATTGCGGCACCCGGGTATCGCCGCATTCGCCCGCTAAGCTGAGGGCCTCAGGCCCACAAAGGAGACAGGCATGAACCAAGAGGTCATGAATCTTTTCAATCCGCAGGTGCCTGCACAGACCTTCGATTCCATCCGGATTTCGATTGCGTCGCCGGAGAAGATTCTTTCCTGGTCTTATGGCGAGATCAAGAAGCCGGAGACGATCAACTACCGTACGTTCAAGCCTGAACGCGACGGTCTCTTCTGCGCGCGCATCTTCGGGCCGATCAAGGACTACGAGTGCCTGTGCGGCAAGTACAAGCGCATGAAGTACAAGGGCATCATCTGCGAAAAGTGCGGCGTCGAAGTCACGCTGTCGCGCGTTCGCCGCGAGCGCATGGGCCACATCGAGCTCGCAGCGCCCGTCGCCCACATCTGGTTCCTGAAGTCGCTTCCCTCGCGTATCTCGACCCTGCTCGACATGACGCTGAAGGATGTCGAGCGCGTTCTCTATTTCGAGAACTACATCGTCACCGAGCCGGGTCTGACGGCGCTGAAGGAAAACCAGCTCCTCTCCGAAGAGGAGTACATGATCGCGGTCGACGAATATGGCGAGGACCAGTTCACCGCCATGATCGGCGCCGAGGCCATCTACGAGATGCTGGCTTCGATGAACCTTGAGAAGATCGCGGGCGACCTGCGCTCCGAGCTTGCCGACACCACGTCGGACCTCAAGCAGAAGAAGCTGATGAAGCGCCTGAAGATCGTCGAGAACTTCATGGAATCCGGCAACCGCCCGGAATGGATGATCATGAAGGTCGTCCCCGTGATCCCGCCGGACCTGCGTCCGCTGGTTCCGCTCGACGGCGGCCGCTTTGCGACGTCGGACCTGAACGATCTCTACCGCCGCGTCATCAACCGTAACAACCGTCTGAAGCGCCTGATCGAACTGCGCGCGCCGGGCATCATCATCCGCAACGAAAAGCGCATGCTGCAGGAATCTGTGGACGCGCTGTTCGACAACGGCCGTCGCGGCCGCGTCATCACCGGCGCCAACAAGCGTCCGCTGAAGTCGCTCTCCGACATGCTCAAGGGCAAGCAGGGCCGCTTCCGTCAGAACCTGCTCGGCAAGCGCGTCGACTATTCCGGCCGCTCCGTCATCGTGACCGGTCCGGAGCTCAAGCTGCACCAGTGCGGCCTGCCGAAGAAGATGGCGCTCGAGCTGTTCAAGCCGTTCATCTACGCCCGCCTCGACGCAAAGGGTTTCTCCTCGACCGTCAAGCAGGCCAAGAAGCTCGTCGAGAAGGAAAAGCCGGAAGTCTGGGATATCCTCGACGAGGTCATCCGCGAGCATCCGGTCCTGCTCAACCGCGCACCGACGCTGCACCGCCTGGGCATCCAGGCCTTCGAACCGATCCTGGTCGAAGGCAAGGCGATCCAGCTGCACCCGCTCGTCTGCACCGCCTTCAACGCCGACTTCGACGGCGACCAGATGGCCGTTCACGTGCCGCTGTCGCTCGAAGCCCAGCTCGAAGCCCGCGTGCTGATGATGTCTACGAACAACATCCTGCATCCGGCAAACGGCGCACCGATCATCGTTCCCTCGCAGGACATGGTTCTCGGCCTGTACTACCTGTCGATCATGAACCAGAACGAGCCGGGCGAAGGCATGGCCTTCTCGGATCTCGGCGAGCTCCAGCATGCGCTTGAAACCAAGTCCGTGACGCTGCACGCCAAGATCAAGGGCCGCTTCAAGTCGGTCGATGCCGACGGCAAGCCTGTTTCCAAGATCTACGAGACGACCCCCGGTCGCCTCATGATCGGCGAACTGCTGCCGAAGAACGCCAACGTTCCCTTCGACATCTGCAACCAGGAAATGACCAAGAAGAACATCTCCAAGATGATCGACACGGTCTACCGTCATTGCGGTCAGAAGGACACGGTCATCTTCTGCGACCGGATCATGCAGCTCGGCTTCGCCCATGCCTGCCGCGCCGGCATCTCGTTCGGCAAGGACGACATGGTGATCCCGGACACGAAGGCGAAGATCGTCGGCGACACCGAAGCGCTCGTGAAGGAATACGAGCAGCAGTACAACGACGGCCTGATCACTCAGGGCGAGAAGTACAACAAGGTCGTCGACGCCTGGGGCAAGGCCACCGAGAAGGTCGCGGAAGACATGATGGCCCGTATCAAGGCCGTCGAGTTCGACCCCGAGACCGGTCGCCAGAAGCCGATGAACGCGATCTACATGATGTCCCACTCGGGCGCCCGCGGTTCTCCGAACCAGATGCGCCAGCTGGGCGGCATGCGTGGCCTGATGGCCAAGCCGTCGGGTGAAATCATCGAGACGCCGATCATCTCGAACTTCAAGGAAGGTCTGACCGTTAACGAGTACTTCAACTCGACCCACGGCGCCCGTAAGGGCCTTGCGGACACCGCTCTGAAGACGGCGAACTCGGGTTACCTTACCCGTCGTCTCGTCGACGTCGCGCAGGACTGCATCGTCAACCTGGTCGATTGCGGCACCGAGAACGGCCTGACGATGACCGCCATCGTCGACGCCGGTCAGGTCGTGGCTTCGCTGGGCGCACGTATCCTGGGTCGTACAGCCCTCGACAACATCGATCATCCGGTCACCGGTGAGCGTATCGTCGATGCCGGCAAGATGATCCTCGAGCCGGACGTCATCGAGATCGAGAAGGCTGGTATCCAGTCGATCCGCATTCGCTCCGCACTGACCTGCGAAGTGCAGACGGGCGTCTGCTCGGTCTGCTACGGTCGCGACCTTGCTCGTGGTACGCCGGTCAACATGGGCGAGGCCGTGGGTGTCATCGCCGCGCAGTCGATCGGCGAGCCGGGCACCCAGCTCACGATGCGTACGTTCCACCTTGGTGGTACGGCGAACGTGGTCGACCAGTCGTTCCTGGAAGCGTCCTACGAGGGCACGATCCAGATCAAGAACCGCAACATGCTGCGCAACTCCGAAGGCAATCTCATTGCCATGGGCCGCAACATGGCGGTGACGATCCTGGACGAGCGTGGAGTCGAGCGTTCCTCGCAGCGCGTTGCCTACGGCTCGAAGATCTTCGTGGACGACGGAGACAAGGTAAAGCGCGGCCAGCGTCTGGCCGAGTGGGACCCCTACACCCGTCCGATGATGACCGAAGTCGACGGCGTCGTCGAATTCGAGGACGTCGTCAACGGCATCTCGGCGAAGGAAGAGACGGACGAAGTCACCGGCATCACCAAGCGCCAGATCATCGACTGGCGTTCGACGCCGCGCGGCTCCGACCTGAAGCCGGCGATCGTGATCAAGGACAGAAGCGGCGCCGTCGCCAAGCTGTCCCGTGGTGGCGAAGCCCGGTTCCTGCTCTCGGTCGACGCGATTCTTTCGGTCGAGCCGGGGCAGCAGGTCTCCCAGGGTGACGTTCTTGCCCGTTCGCCGCTCGAAAGCGCCAAGACCAAGGACATCACCGGTGGTCTGCCGCGCGTTGCCGAGCTGTTCGAGGCTCGTCGTCCGAAGGATCACGCCATCATCGCCGAGATCGATGGCACGATCCGCTTCGGCCGCGACTACAAGAACAAGCGCCGTATCACCATCGAGCCGGCGGAAGATGGCGTCGATCCGGTCGAGTACCTGATCCCGAAGGGCAAGCCCTTCCATCTTCAGGATGGCGACTACATCGAGAAGGGCGACTACATCCTCGACGGCAACCCGGCGCCGCATGACATCCTGGCGATCAAGGGCGTGGAAGCACTGGCTTCCTATCTCGTCAACGAGATCCAGGAAGTCTACCGTCTGCAGGGCGTTGTCATCAACGACAAGCACATCGAGGTGATCGTTCGCCAGATGCTCCAGAAGGTGGAAATCACCGATGCGGGCGACTCGACCTACATCGTCGGCGACAACGTCGACCGGATCGAGCTGGAGGACGTCAATGACCGCCTGATCGAGGAAGGCAAGAAGCCGGCCTTTGGTGATCCTGTTCTGCTCGGCATCACCAAGGCGTCGTTGCAGACCCCGTCCTTCATCTCGGCCGCTTCGTTCCAGGAGACCACCAAGGTTCTCACGGAAGCTGCGATCGCCGGCAAGACAGACGGTCTGCAGGGCCTGAAGGAGAACGTCATCGTCGGTCGTCTGATCCCGGCCGGTACCGGCGGGACCATGACGCAGATCCGCCGTATCGCGACGGCCCGCGACGAGATGATCCTCGACGAGCGCCGCAAGTCGACGGGTGCTGCCGCAGCAACTCCGATGCTCGCGGATTTCGCCGAAGGCGAGAGCGTGCCGGCAGGCGAGTAAGGTCACGCGGCGTCGCGCTGCGACCTTCAAGAGCAATCCGAATAAGGAAGCCGCCCGGAACTTTCCGGGCGGCTTTATGTATGGCGGTGAGGGCGCGGCGGGGAGGGCGCGGCATGCGGGCCACGGTGCGATCGTCGTGATACGTGAGGGAGGCATCCGTGGGGTCTGGCCAGTGTGGCGGCGCAGGTGGTCGCTTCGGATGCGGTGGTGGAGGTATGCATCCGGCCTACCGCATGGGTAGTAAAAATTGCAGCCTCATACCCCAAATGGTGGTGGCGGGTTGTTTCTACACCTACGACTATCGGAATGTACCAACTTCCAAAAGGGGACACCGATGGCAGCAGATAACACCCGCCCACCGCACACAAAGGAAACCTCGCTGGCGCAAGCACTGGACGGCAAGCCGCATACGTTGATCTCACGGTCACCGACGTCTGCGGTCTACATTGACGGCAAGGGCGGACAGATCCTGCTGAGGGGCAGCGGGTTCGAGTATGACGGAGATGTAGCGATAAAGGGAACGGTGACGGGGGCGACGTTCCTCGACCGGGATGGAAGCGCCTTTCTCGCCTGGGAGCTCTGAAGGCGGGCGTCGCCAAATGCGCCTCAGGGAGCGCTCCTAGGCGACGCCATTTCCGAGGCTGCGACCCGGCAGGTAGTCTGCGCCTCGATATTCAAGCGAAACGGATGATCGCGACTTCACCTTCGAGTGCGCCCTGGTAGGCAGAGGCGTGCGGCTCGTCGATCGGGGCTTCGTTCAGCGTGCCGATCTGGTCCAGATCCGCTTCGAGGAAGCCTTCCTCGGCCAGCGCGTTCAGGGCCTCGCGAACGGCGCTGTCGTCATCCGGTGCGCGGAGCATGACGTGGATGTCGATGCCGTCCTCGTCGCCGTCGCGCTCATAGGCCTTTCCGATGATAATGAAGACCATGGCGTCTTCGGAAGTGTTGTCGTTGTCGGGGGAGATTGACATGGGCTTTCCTTCACATTCGTCTGGAAACGTCCTTACGCCGTTCCCGCCGGAATGAAAAGTACGACGCATTGGGGACGGAGAATCGCCGCGCAGGGGACGAAAGCGGCAGCATGGTTGATTCTCCGTTCAGTCTTCATTAACGTTTGCGTGACATTAGCGGCGTCCTGAACGCGCCTCCCGGCCGTAGCCCGCGCTAGGCAATTGAGCGCGAATGCCTCGGATATCAGGGTTTGGCGCATGGGTTGAGCAAGAATATTTCGCCGCTCCCCTTGACGCGCGGGACGTAAGCCAGTAGAGCGACCGCCATCGGAGCCTATGTGAGGCTGGCTGGTTCAGTACGACTCGTTCTGGAGTTCGCCTCAAACAGGGATCCATCGCACGTGAAGACATGATTGCTGCACGCATGACGCGGGTATACCGCGTCCTCTGCCTTTTGGAGGGCCATTCGCTGAGGCGGATCGGTCCTGTTTTGCGCATGAAAAGAAGGCGTGTGGCGTCGCCGGCAACGGCAAGTTCCGCCCGAAAGGGTAACGAGACAAGATTTAAGGGATGGTTGAATGCCTACCGTAAACCAGCTGATCCGTAAGCCGCGTCAGGCACAGGTAAAGCGTAACAAGGTTCCCGCTCTTCAGGAGAACCCGCAGAAGCGCGGCGTATGCACCCGCGTCTACACGACCACGCCGAAGAAGCCGAACTCGGCTCTGCGTAAGGTCGCCAAGATCCGCCTGACCAACGGCTTCGAAGTCATTGGTTACATCCCGGGCGAAGGCCACAACCTTCAGGAACACTCCGTGGTCATGATCCGCGGCGGCCGCGTGAAGGACCTTCCGGGTGTGCGTTATCACATCATCCGCGGCGTTCTCGATACCCAGGGTGTCAAGAACCGCAAGCAGCGCCGCTCCAAGTACGGCGCGAAGCGTCCGAAGTAACCAGTAACCGGCGCCATTTCGCTGGAACCCAATTTAGTTGAGAGACGAAAAGTATGTCCCGACGTCATAAAGCAGAAAAGCGCGAGATCAATCCGGACCCGAAGTTCGGCGACCTCGTAGTAACGAAGTTCATGAACGCCATCATGCTCGACGGCAAGAAGTCCGTCGCCGAAACCATCGTTTACGGCGCATTCGATGTTGTTCAGGGCAAGGCCAAGGCGGACCCGCTCGGCGTGTTCCATTCGGCCCTCGACAACGTTGCGCCGCACGTTGAAGTTCGTTCGCGCCGCGTCGGTGGTGCAACCTATCAGGTCCCGGTCGACGTTCGTCCGGAGCGCCGTCAGGCTCTCGCTATCCGTTGGCTCATCGCAGCGGCCCGCAAGCGGAACGAAACCACCATGGTCGAGCGCCTCTCCGGCGAACTCATGGACGCAGCAAACAACCGCGGCAGCGCCGTCAAGAAGCGCGAAGACACGCACAAGATGGCTGACGCCAACCGTGCGTTCTCGCACTACCGCTGGTAATCTCGAAAAGGCAGTCCATTATGGCACGCGAATACAAGATCGAAGACTACCGTAACTTCGGTATCATGGCGCACATCGACGCCGGCAAGACGACGACAACCGAGCGTATCCTTTACTACACCGGCAAGTCCCACAAGATCGGCGAAGTCCACGACGGCGCCGCGACGATGGACTGGATGGAGCAGGAGCAGGAACGTGGCATCACGATCACGTCGGCTGCCACCACGACCTTCTGGAAGGGCCGTGACGGCAAGACCCGCCGCTTCAACATCATCGACACCCCCGGCCACGTCGACTTCACCATCGAAGTCGAGCGTTCGCTGCGCGTTCTCGACGGCGCCATCGCGCTGCTCGACGCCAACGCCGGCGTTGAGCCGCAGACCGAAACCGTCTGGCGTCAGGCCGAGAAGTATCATGTTCCGCGCATGATCTTCTGCAACAAGATGGACAAGACCGGCGCGGACTTCTATCGCTCGGTCGAGATGATCAAGACCCGCCTCGGCGCCACCGCCGTCGTCATGCAGCTGCCGATCGGCGCTGAAAGCGACTTCAAGGGCGTCGTCGACCTGATCGAGATGAATGCTCTTGTCTGGCGCGACGAATCGCTCGGCGCCCAGTGGGACGTCGTCGAGATTCCGGAAGACCTGAAGGAAAAGGCTGAAGAATATCGCGAGAAGCTGATCGAGACGGTCGTCGAGATCGACGAAGCCGCGATGGAAGCCTACCTCGAGGGCAACTATCCCGACAACGACAAGATCCGCGAACTCGTTCGCCGCGGCACCATCGACGTGAAGTTCCACCCGATGTTCTGCGGTACGGCGTTCAAGAACAAGGGCGTCCAGCCGCTGCTCGACGCGGTCGTCGACTACCTGCCGTCCCCGGCAGACATCCCGGCGATCAAGGGCATCGACGTGAAGACGGAAGCCGAGATCGAGCGTCACGCCGACGACTCGGAGCCGCTCTCCATGCTCGCCTTCAAGATCATGAACGACCCCTTCGTCGGTTCGCTCACCTTCGCCCGCATCTATTCCGGCAAGCTCGAAAAGGGTACGTCGGTCATGAACACGGTCAAGGATAAGCGCGAGCGCGTCGGCCGCATGCTGCAGATGCACTCCAACTCGCGTGAAGACATCGAAGAAGCCTATGCGGGCGACATCGTTGCTCTTGCAGGCCTGAAGGACACCACGACGGGCGACACGCTCTGCGACCCGCTTAAGCCGGTCGTTCTCGAGCGCATGGAGTTCCCCGAGCCGGTTATCCAGATCGCTATCGAGCCGAAGACGAAGAACGACCAGGAAAAGATGGGCCTCGCGCTCAACCGCCTGGCTGCCGAAGATCCGTCCTTCCGCGTCAAGACCGACGAAGAATCCGGCCAGACGATCATCGCCGGCATGGGCGAACTGCACCTGGACATCATCGTCGACCGCATGCGTCGCGAGTTCAAGGTCGAGGCCAACGTCGGCGCGCCGCAGGTTGCTTACCGTGAGACGATCACGCGTAAGACCGAAAAGGACTATACGCACAAGAAGCAGACCGGTGGTACCGGCCAGTTCGCCCGCGTAAAGCTCGTTTTCGAACCGAATCCGGACGGCGAAGATTTCGTCTTCGAATCCAAGATCGTCGGCGGTGCTGTTCCGAAGGAATACATCCCGGGCGTTCAGAAGGGCATCGAAAGCGTCCTGTCCTCGGGTCCGCTCGCAGGCTTCCCGATGCTCGGCGTCAAGGCGACGCTCATCGACGGCGCCTTCCACGACGTCGACTCGTCGGTCCTCGCCTTCGAAATCGCATCGCGTGCATGCTTCCGTGAAGCTTCCCGCGAGGCTGGCGCCCAGCTCCTCGAGCCGATGATGAAGGTCGAGGTTGTGACGCCGGAAGACTACGTCGGCGACGTGATCGGCGACCTGAACTCCCGCCGCGGCCAGATCCAGGGCCAGGAATCGCGCGGCGTCGCCGTCGTGATCTCGGCCAACGTGCCGCTGGCGAACATGTTCAAGTACGTCGACAACCTGCGCTCCATGTCGCAGGGTCGCGCACAGTACTCGATGGTGTTCGACCACTATTCACCGGTTCCGTCGAACGTCGCACAGGAAATCCAGGCAAAGTATTCCGGTCAGAAGTGACCGGAATACCCAGATCCGAGAAGATTTGACCTATTCCCCGCATAGGGGACAGAAAATGGAGAGCCGGAAATGGCAAAAGGTAAGTTTGAGCGCAACAAGCCTCACGTAAACATTGGCACGATCGGCCACGTTGACCATGGCAAGACGTCGCTGACGGCGGCGAT
>NZ_OBQD01000038.1 GCF_900220975.1 Rhizobium subbaraonis
ACCGTAGTTTGACGAGTGACCGTGGCTGATGGCGTTTCTCGATGAGCAATCGCGTGCCGTTTTATTCGAACCACCCGAAGCTTATGAAGATGCGCTGACGCGAACTTCATATCGCGTCCCTGGCAAAGCAGCTGCGGCCTTTTTAAGGATATCGCGCTCCGCCTTCAGCGCGGCAACTTCACGACGGAGCCGCTCGATCTCAAGCTGCTCCGGCTTCATCTGGCCTTTTCCGGGAAAAGACTGGCTGGGATCGTCGCCGTATTCCCGAACCCGGTTGCGCACCACATTCTGGTGGACATAGAGGTCACGGGCCGCCTGGGCAACAGTGCCCCAACATTCCCTGACCAGCTTCACCGCTTCGAGCTTATACTCGCGGCTGAATATTCGTGTTTGCATTCATACTCTCCGGTTCAGGAGGAACACCTTAACTCGATGTCCATGAAACCGGCAGCAGGTCACACTGCAGATGCCGTTGGGCAGCCTGGAATGGAATTATAGCGCGGCATCTGGGCTTTGGCCTGTTGGGCGGTTTTCTGGGCTACCATAGGCGGACATGAAGACCCAGATAGCACTTTGTACGACGTCATCGAGCTCGTCTTGCGAGGGCACATCGTCCAAATCACCTATGAGGCGGGCCTTGACGAACGTTCCGCTAACAAGCTCTATGAATTGACGCGCAGCGAGATGGGTATCCTCCACAACGAGATCGCCTAGGGCAACGTGCCGCTTGATTAAGTCTTCAAGGACGGAGCGGACATTTGCAGGAGAATGGAAGTACCGCCTGCATAGCTTCGGCATTCGCGTGTTTACGCCGATTAGCGTGCGCATCACATTGATGGTCTGTGGCGAGGTTATGTGGGTCACAAAGTTTATACCGAAGCGATACAGCCAGTCCTCTACTTTTTCACGGTCCGCAAGGGTGATCTCCAACTCAAACGCAAATCTCTGAATTTCCTGCTCGACTATGGCACCTAACAGATCTTCCTTGTTCTCAAAGTACACGTAGATCGTACCCTTAGAGACGCCAGCCTCGCGGCAAACCTCGTTGATGCTCGCCGCATCGAAGCCTAGCCTCATGAAGACGCGCTTCGCACCTTCAACTATTTGCCCCCGCTTCAAAGGGTCCTGGCCAGCGGCAAAGCGGCCCTGGGGGTGCCTTGGCAAACGACGATCCTGGAGTCCTTCCTCGGTCATTTTCTTCTTCTTAGCTATACAAACCATGCGGTTCGATCAGCCTTAACATGCGCCGAAATGCGCTCTACGTCAATTTCGCCAAACCGATCGGTTCGATCCCTGAGAGCATAGCGCCGGCTCCCATGGGACATCCTCTCCGGACGCACTCCAACAAGCCTCTGAAGCATCAACTCAGCATCCCCGGTGAGCCATGGAATATGAAATCACCCGGCCCGGATCTCTGGTGTCGACGCCGACCGGGGCCGGTTCTTCCGTCGTTGTCAAGCGAGAAAATGACACGCCAGCGAGTCGATAGGAACCGATGCCAGCGGGTCGATAGGAACCGATTGAGGATCCCTCCAACAGGTTAATTCGCCCTCGCTGTTTGTGCGAGGTCCACGCTGGCAATCACAGACATGCCGGGGACGAGCCTGTTGGTGATGAGCGGCTGTTCAATGTCGATGGCGATACGAACCGGAATGCGCTGGGCTACCTTGGTAAAGTTACCGGTGGCGTTATCAGCCTTGATGACTGAGAACTCCGAACCCGTGGCCGGCGCGAAACGCTCAATCCGGCCGGTGAATTTCTCATGCCCGAGCGCGTCGACGGTGAACGTAACCGCCTGGCCGGCCGTCATGCCGACAAGCTGGGTCTCCTTGAAATTGGCGACCACCCAAACATGGTCAGGCACTATGGAACCAATCTGCGTGCCAGCCGAGACATACTGGCCTATTCGACCGGTTACCTCGCCGAGTGTGCCAGCTTGCGACGCCGTAACGCGGGTATTCGCCAGATCGATCTCTGCAAGTCTCACTGTGGCTTTGGCACCTTCCACGTTGGCCTCCAGCGAACGGCGGCTAACCAACACTATGTTCAGATCCTGCTCGGCAACCCTTTCTGCCGCTTCAGCCTGGTGCACGGCGGCCTGGGCTTGGTGAAAGACACCACGGTTTTTTTCAGCCTCGCTTTTGCTGGCAATGTTCTTTTCCAGAAGCCCTTCTGTGCGTTCGTAAGTCATCCGAGCAGTCTCAAAGGCGGCATTAGCGCTTTCCACGGCCGCCTGGGCGGACTGAATCTTTGCTTCGGCAGATTTGCGGCTCTGCTCTGAATTGGCAAGCGAGGCTTCTGCCGCGGCGAGCGCTGCCTTGGCTTGTTCCACCTTCTGGGCGTAGATGCGGTCGTCAATTCTGGCTATCAAATCGCCCTTTCTGATTTTTTGATAATCTTGCACTGGGACGTCGACAAGATAGCCCGTAAGCTGTGGGCTAATGATCGTTACCTGGCCACGCACATAGGCGTCATTGGTCACTTCGACCGAGCCATGGAACGGTGGGAGGTTCCAGGCATAAAGAACCACGAAAGCACCGGCGACACCGACAAGAAGGGCCACGTAGGTTGCGACAGAACGGAAGAGATTGGACATGGCTTTTTTCTGTTGTTCCTGTTTGGTGTTCTAGATCTGTCAGGCGGTCGCGGGCGTCGGATTGGCATCTGGGAAAAGACGTCGGCGGTTGCGCCATCCGACATGTATAAGAAGGATTGCCAAAGCTGTTAGCGAGAGCCATGTCGTGAACAGAAAGGAATCGTTGTAGGCAAGGGCATAGGCTTGCTGCTGTACCTGCTTGGCGAAGAGCGAGGTCGCTTGGGCAGTCTGCTGGTTGGGGTCGGTCAGCACCTTCCCATAAGCCCCGCCAATCTGCTTCAGACGAGCCGCGACGAGAGGATCGGTAGATGTGAGCCGCGAGACCAGCCGAAAGGAATGAAATTGTTCGCGCCACTGGACGAAAGTGCCATAGAGGGCGCTGCCCAGATAACCACCGATCTTCTGCGTGGCGAGAAAGACGACGATGAAGGAGAGCATATAGCTGGGGCCGCGTTTCAACGCCGCGCCAAGGCCCATTGTCAGCGCCGGGGGCAGGAAGAGGCCGCCCGCGAAACTCACCATGAACTGACTAAGATACATCTGTTCCGGCCGGGTCAGAACAGTTGACTGGCTATCCATGTAGCTGCCGACTGCCACCAGGAGCAGAGAGACGGCGTGGATCGTGGATTCTCGGCCTGGCTTCATGAAAACGGCACAGACCACGCCGGAGACGATCGCGCCCGCAAGGATGACCCAGTAGAGACCGGCCAATTGCTCGTTCAGCATTCCGGCATTGCGTAAGAAATTGACTGCACCGCTCGTCTGTTCCGATAGAACCAGGCGAGACACCATCAAAGCACCGGTTAAATGCAGGATTTCTCGCGAGGTAAGCCAGCGGATATCGATCAGATGATTCTTCCGGTTGAGCTCGATCATTGCGTGGACAGCCGCGGCTGCGATCCCTCCGATGAAAATCCAGGCGAGCCATACCGCTTCGGTCCACCAGTAGAGCCTGCCGACAGTGAGAGCCACGGCGAAGCAGCCGAGTGCAAGCGCGAGGAAGATATAGCTGACAACGTCGAGACTGCTGATCACTTTTGCCCTCGCAGGGGAGGCAAGCGGCAAAACATAGACCAGACCGAGCGAGATCATCGCCAGCCCCAACTCAATCACATAAAGGGTATGATAGTCCCCAATGTCCATCAGCGACGGTGAAATAAGGCCGGTGACGGGGGCCGGAATGGCGAGAGCTGTCAGCGCGATGCAGAGCCCGATGTTCATTTTTTTGGCCGGCGGCATGCTCTCCAGAATATAAAGGAAGCCAAGCGAGGTCATGGGTGCAGCGGCAACGCCCGCGAAGAAGCGCAGCAACAAGGCGCTCTCATAGCTATCCACCCAGAAATGCGCGAGGCACACGAGCACATAGGCGACGATCGCCACTTCAGCAAAATTCCTCAGGCCATACTGGGCGCGCACTTTGAAGAGCAACAGCGTCAGGCTGGCATTCGGGAAGAAATAGGCGGCCATCAGCCAGACAGCCTCGACTTGCGTTAGCCCCATCGGCCCGGCGATCTGCTGCAGGTTGGTGGAGATGAAGCTCATGCCGAGCCCCTGGGTCAGGGCAACCACTATGCCGGCCAGGATATAGGCGATCGTCATTGTCGGTGACTTGGGCACGAAGGCGGCGGGCGCAACTGGTGCTGGCGCCGTGGGGGCAGGGGGTGGATCTTGAACCGGCGGCGTTTCGCGCGGATCCTCGGCGTCGCTCAGACCCACTTGTCTGTCGAAGACCGGACGTATGATCGTCGTGTCTTCGCGTCTTGTTGTGGCTTCACGCGGGGACATGGATATCGCTCAGTTCTGTCACGTTAGCCGAAATCCTTTCCAGGAGCGCAATACTGCATCGCAGCTCAAAGGGGTCTATATTGGCAAATATCTGACTGCGTAGGTCCGCCGCTATGGATTCTACGAGGGCGGCCTGCTCCTCACCATGAGGCGTCAGCACAATAAGGTTAGTGCGGCGGTCCTTTACATCTGCCTGGCGTTTAATAAGGCCGTTTTCCGCCATCCGGTCGAGGAGGCGAACCATTGTCGCCTGTTCTAGCTCAAGAACGCTGGCGAGCTCGCTCTGGGTAATATTTTGCTTCTTTGCAAGGTAGAACAATGTCCGTGCGCGCGGATAGGTCAGCCCATGTGCAGAGACTTGCTGGTTGAATGCCGTGCGAATTTTTTGACTCGCCTTCGTCAGCGATTCCAAAAACTCTGCCGTGACAGTTGATGGGTTCATTGTGCGCCAATCGTTAGTATGCTAATTGAACTTCCAACGGCTAGCATGACTAGCATTAAGTTTCAAGGCGAGGTTGTGTCTGCCTGCAGAAGATTAAACGAAATCAGGAAGCATGCTGCTGCAGTCTTCACTGGCCGTTGATAGGGTCTACTAGATTGCATATCTGGTACTCGTCGAGAGTGCTCCGCCAGGGTCAGCGCATCGATTATTCCAGATTGTCACAATGGGCTTCGCGTCCGCTGATAAATGTCTCTAGGTAAAATGTAATCAGTATCTGCCCTTAAGAAGCACTGATACAGGCCGGAACTCTCTCCAGAAAGTGTCTGCATCGCAGTATGGATCGACCGCTTGAAGTGCACAAAAGCGACGTCAGCACTTCGGCATTCAGACGAATTTATTTGCAGCAAAATTTGCAGTTTTTTGGGGCTGTCAGCCACGTATAAGCAGCAGCGGTCGATGAAAAGCCGAAACCGCCGCATCTTCATGTTGATCGTTGATCTTCCATCCATCGCGGCGCAAGTGACCATGCGCACGGCGGTAGCCATACCGCACGCGTGTCTCACATATTCCTTTATGCGTCTTTCGAGTGGGGCCTGTCCGGTGCGGCGGGACTTGTAGTGGTATGTCGAGGTGTCGAACCTCAGGACCTTGCAGGCCCATCGGATCGATATGCCCAATCCACCAGCATCCCGTCGATCAGAGCAAATGGAACTCGGTCGGGGAGCGCTTCGATCCGCTGAGCAAGGCCGGCGTGTCGAGGCCTTTTTTGAAACCTTGGCGCCCATGGGCGCACCTGATTCAGATGTTCGATTCGACCATTGTTCGCGCGAGTCTCGGCGGCCGGAGCAAAAGGGCGCAAAAAGGCCAGGCGGTGGGACGACACGCGGCGGTTTCACAACCCAAATCCACGGCAATTTGGATCGTTCGGGAGACATTATCGCCTTCGAACTGACCGGCCGCGCAGATGAAACCCACTTCCAGAGGCATCATGGTTTCATCCGAGGAATCCATTCCGAATCAGCGATTCCCTGATATTGCGTTGGAGACAAGAGCAAACGGGGTCGACACAGTGGTGCCGACGGCGTCGAAGACGAAGGCGCCAGCGCGCCTCAAGCCGGAAGGTTGTCCGTTGGCGGCCAACTGACCATAATTCGACGCCAGATTCACGAAACGGCTATGATTTATCCCGTCGCTGGACGGTAGTTCGGAAATATCGACTATTGCAATTTTGAATTCGCGGGCAGCCGCAGCGACTGCCGGATCCCTTACGTCGAGCGAGCCAACGCGGTCGTCACCCGACAGCAGCCTGGAAATTTGCAACGCTCGGTCATCGCTCGAGACGAGAATAGTCATCGGCGTCCGCAGAGTCCCGATCGTTTCGATATTTTTTCGAAAGACATCTATATCAATGTCTGGCGCAGCTAAAATAACCGTGAGACGGTCTAGAACATCTTTCTGGTCCGATAGTTTAAGCTGCCGAAGCGACTCTACTGTTAGCCAGCCGCCCATGCTGTGGCCAAACACAGTCGTGTTTGGAAAACGTTTGCTTGCCAAGTCAGAGAGCAACAATGTAAGAGCATCCCGCGAATATGCTGCAGCCTCCTTGTCGGCTATATAGCCGGTAACGGTCGCACTTGATGGCCAAGAAAATAGTATAGGAACTCCATCAAATTGAGCATCGGCTGACATTTGAGCCAGGCGAAAAAGCGATTCCTGGAAGGAGTAATTGAAGCCGTGCACAAAGACTCCAACATCTTTGTGCCTGTTTGCGGCAATCCCGGCGAGAAATGGCTGACGCTCAATCTCCCGCATCCCAACAACGACGAAGCTGTTTTGCGGATCTGGTTCTATGTCGGGATATTCGATCCTGCCAGGCTTGTGGTTTTGCGGAATCGATATTTTGTATTCCAAATACCGCGTTTTACGCGCTTTCCCGCCGCTGTAACCAAGCCCTTCAGGCTCGGGTGAGCGGGTTGTTGTGACGTAGACCGTTACAGTTCGCCCAGCAGGCCCAGCGACTGCAACCGTCTGCAAAACAGCAGAGCTGGGACGGGTACCGCAAGCCGCAAGCGTCAGCAGCATAACAAGCGATGCCGCTATCGAAAGTGCAGACTTGAACGTTGGCTTGTTTTTGATCAATGTCACCACGCTCATTGGGAACTCATGTTATGCACTGCACTGGTGATAGACGGCCTAGCCTAGAGACTCTAATTCAGACATTTAAATAGGGGCTCTGGAAAAGTAAACTGGCGGGTTTCTTTTTTTTCGAATACGTCGATCAGCACGAGCCTGTATTAAAATTCAGTCGATAGGTATGAACCTGAGTGGTTATAGCGGAGAGCAAGAAATCCAGACGAGGACGCCCGCCGAAATCGGAAGTTGGGACGATTGCGCCGAGAATTCTTGCGGCAGCGTCTGAGGTCTTTCTCCGTGCGGGTTATGAGCAGGCTAATATGTCGGAGGTGGCACAGAAGGCCGGCTGCTCCAAACGCACGCTTTATCTCAGCTTCCCCTCGAAACTTGCCCTGTTCTCCTCGTTTGTGCAGTCTTTCGTCGAAGAGCGTCTTGAACAAATCCGCATTTCCATCGATCCGGCGGCTTCATTGGAGCAGCAACTATGTCTCATCACAGCGATTATTCGGTCCTATGCATCCAGCGAAGAGATGTACCAGCTCCATCGCCTCATCGTCCAGGACGGGCGCAGGTTTCCCGAGCTCCGTTCCGTCATGGAGGAAGCTGCGTGGCAACCCGGTAAAAAGGTTGTAAGAACCCTCCTGGAGGCGCATTTTACCGGCGCGGTAATAGAGGAACTAACATTCCTTTCGGACCAGTTCCTCGGACTAGTGGCACTGAGGGCAATCCACCATAATATCGTGGGCAAACCTGCGCCAACTGAGCCGCCCGAGCAACTCGTCCGTCTGTTTTTACACGGTTGCAGTGGTTTTTATCGTGCGCACGAAAACGTCAAATAATCTCGCATTGGCCACCGGATATGAAGTAAGTGGAATGCTTTGCCCGCTTGAACTGATAACTTAGGCTGACGGAGACTGCGCATCCGAGCAGGGCCGCCTTGTTCGGATGTGCATTATGGAAGAGTACTGGCTATATCGACGTCAATATAGACAGTGTCGCAGCCTTGAATATTCTCAGAGACCGTGAACGGGTCAGCCGCCTGGAGGTTGTAGACAGCGGTCGCCGCCGCCAGTTCAGTGACGAAGCGAAGCTTGCGATTGTCGCAGAGAGCCTCTCCGCTCCTCGGCAGGTCACCGCGACCGCGCAGCGTCACGGGATCACGCGCTGGCAGTTGAATGCCTGGCGCAGGGCGCGCGGTAAGGACGGCTTGTCCACCGCTCGACGAACGAGTTTGTTCCGGCGATCATCGTTGCCGAGCCGGTTGTTGCGACCACGCCGCCCGCGGCGGCTGTGGCCGTGCCACCGCCCATCACCGACGGGGGTCGCATGGAGGTGGTGGTGTGAACGGCCGGTGTGTGATCGTCGGCCAGGATGTCGATGTGGACTCATTGCTTCGGATCATGCGTGGTCTGGAAACGCTGCGATGAACCCGTTTCCGATGGGAAGGGATGTCAAAGTTTGCCCGTCGACCGGAATACTGACATGCGGTGCGGCTTTCCTTCCTTGGCACTTCGGGTGCAGGGAATTTTGAAGCATCCCGCTGGGAGTTCATCTGTTGCTTCCGGGGCCGCCGCGCTGATCTGATAAAATGATCTGGCATGATGGCCAAGGCGCCTGCCTGTTCACGAAAATAGGAGCGCGGTCGGTTTATCTGGCCAAATGTGGAGGGCGGTGCGGTGGCGATCACGCCGGCACGGCTTTCCTGTTTGCTCTACTGCGCATGTTGATGCCCCTCCTGGTAAGGCTCAATGAATCTCAGATCGAGGTGAAGAATGGTGCTGTTGCGAAGGTCGTGAACCGCGCTGACGACCACCGGGGAATTTTGGAACAAATGCTCCGGTTGCCTGCTGGTATATGAGGAGCGCTAATGCAGGTTCAGCTCTCCACAACTGTGGCCGTCGATAACAAACGAAACCTATCAACGCACGATGCGTATCGCCTCCTAGCAAGATCGGGGAAGAGGAGGTGATCTGGAGGATGCCGCGTCTAAGTCTAATTTTTGGCAACTCGGAGTGTGGCGGATTGGCATCGGTGCATAAAATATACTTTTTGGTACCTTTACGAAGCTCGCCAGGAGGATATATCGGTCTTATCGTAAGAGAAGATAGAATTGAATCCAACGCCCTCAAAGATCGCTCGGATAGCGCCGCACCTTAAGTGTCGCCCTCATATGGAAGGAAAATTCCCATGTATATATTTCAGAAATTGGTACTTCTGGGCACCATCTCGGGCGCGCTCGCAACTCCGGTGATGTCAGCGGACCTTCTGCCAAGCGAGCAGCCATTGGTGGCAGCGGAAACTTCGGGCTTCTATTTTGGCTCATTGAGCTCGGTCAATTTCTTGGATGACACAAGTTTTGGTTCCGGTGGAACGTCAATTTCAACCGATTATGACGCGGGCTTCTACAGCGCTTTTCGCGTTGGCTATGATTTTGGTGCGATAGGCTATGTTTCGCCGCGCCTTGAACTTGAGTTGGGCTATGGTACTTCGTCGGTCGACACACACACTGTTTCCGGTGTCGGCGCGGTCGGTGGCATCGATTCGTTTGGAGACATCCGCACACTGCAGGGATACGTAAACGGATATATCGACGTTCCGTTGGCGAGCAGCGGACTTATGAGCGCTGTTACCCCGTACGTTGGAGGTGGTGCGGGCTTTATGAACCTTGAACTCCGCAAGCAAGGCGTAGCGGGGGTCGCTACTCTGATGGACGACAACGACACGAATTTCGCTTACCATCTCGACGCTGGCGTCGGGATCAAGTTGCAGGAGATCGGGATGTTTTCGAATACTTCGCTACTTGAAAATACGACACTCGATATCGGCTACCGTTTCACCGGAGCGGACGACTTCGAATTAACAGCGCGTGATGGTACTCGGTCCTCCACAGATTTCCGGAGCAAAGCGGTCACGATCGGCTTGCGTAAACAGTTTTAGTTTCGATTAGATTTGCGAAAAGAATCTGCTTAACCTATCGCCCTAATTTGCGGCGTTAGGCCATTTATCGGCCATGCAAAATATCGCGTTCCGTTGAAACCGTCTGTGCTTGATGCTTGAAGAGCGTGAGTTCTCAGGTGTTCGGGCGCCACCCAAGTCAACTTCCAAAGGCTCCATAACGCTAAGATCATCGTTGAAAGCCAGCCGTTGCCAAGCTTGAGAAAAATGACACGAAGTCCCAAGCCGGGGGCATCTAAGCTGTTCACTTTATGAAAATCTGCCGACGTGAAAACGTACGACCCCGAAATGAAACGGCGAGTTTTTGTGATGCAATATCATAGGAGGTAAAGTTGAGAAACTGTTCTTTTTTGTTTCTATTTCTTGCAACGCCTGCTTTTGCTCAATCTCAACCAATCGAAGATGCGTGCAAGACTGTTGCCAAAAATTTCTTTTTGACCGAGAAGCTGAACGTCGGGGTGGCCCAATCTTTTCCGGCGCTAATCCCGCCAGGTGTTCGGATGTCTTATTCTCGAAGGCCTGACACGCCAAAAGACGAGATGTCAGATGTTTTCGAATGCGAATTCAAATCGGCGCAACCACCATACGAGCTCTCGCGTTTTTGCGTTTCCCGCACCTGCTACTCGCCAGAAAGCAACGAAGGTGAAGAAAAGCGACGGTTCGAACAAATGCATGACCTTTTAGGACGATCCCAATGATATCTCAATGTATTTGAAGCTAAGCGGCCTAAAAGCGCGGAACAAGCAGTAGAGCCTTAGAGTCGGACTCTCGGCGAGCTGCGCGGTGCGACCTATCTCAGTCGTGCAGACCGGCGTGAAGTCGCCGGGATGGCTGAAGAAGAATACCCAGTCACCACCAACCCATTCGTGAAAATCGAGCGTTCCGGTCGTTCTGTCAGCCGTAAAATTCGGTCCTACGTCGCCAATATGAATACTCATGAGATTATCTCCTGTAAGGATTGCGCCCGACTGGGCCGTTTAGAAAGGCGCGCCGCTGTATGCGAACCAGACCAGCTGCGCCTGAATGGAAATGCAGCGTATCTGGTTCACGCAGGTAAAAATTGGCCTGCGCTGCGGTACAGCATGTAAGCAGCAACCACAAAAATGAGCGTCGCGAAGAGGGTGTTGAGCATACCCTTGCGGGCCGACAACCGTTTGGCGGAATAGGCGCCGACCAGGCCGCCAATGACACCGCCGCCGATAAAAATTGCGGCAAGCAGCAAATCGACATAGCCCGACAGCGCATAGTTGAGCGCCGTCGTCAGTCCAAAGGCCGTCACGGCCACAAGCGACGATCCGATTGCATAGAGGATCGGCATGCCGGTGGAGGCGATCAATCCCGGCACGATCAGGAAGCCCCCACCAATGCCAAAGAAGCCGGAGAAGATGCCCGTGAGGCCACCAAAGCCCGCGACCTTGTGAATGTTTTCGCGCGAACACTGGGCGCCCGGGTTTCCGACAGCGCCGCGCTTGCGGAACATCAGCACGCCGACCACAAGCATCAGCACGGCGAACAGAACGAGCAGTTTTGCCCGTCTATCATCTTGCCGAAGCTCGATCCGATCAGAGCACCGAAAATGCCCGCATCGTCATAATCCGCGTGTGGCTTAAGGGAACCTTAAGGTCGAACCACAAGCCCAAGCTTGAGTGCAGCAGCGCTGCGAGACATTTGGCTTCAAGCGACGCAAAGAGCCAGGAAATAAGGATTTTGAATGGACTGCATCGCCAATCGCCGGAGGCTTTGATGATTTAGGTCGAATTTATCTCCGTCGCGTTTTCACCCAACATGAGCAAAGCAGGAGGAAGGCTTGGGGCATATGTGTTTATCGTGAGGCTGCCGAGCAGGATTACAAGGTGTTGTTCCATAATTGTTACTATGCAATTTCAGCTATCTAACGGAAAATAAACAAGAAAAGTCCTCGCTGACCCGGGATGGTGTCCTCTACTCGTTTTCGTCTGCCAACTGTTGAGACACCCGAACGTCGAAAGTCTAGCGCCGAGATCTCGCTCCATTGAAAGCAGACCAACCCCGCTTCTTGTGATGGCGTCCTGGACCAGGTCCGGATCTCCGTCGATCAACCCTCAAGGGGTCGGCTAGCAAGCTGCCGCCGCTCCGTCTTCGTCTCCGCGGTGATCGCGACCGTCCCTGTTCCTTTGAGGAGCCATCAGCGGGAATTGGCCCGCTTCCGATGGAGCACCTCAAGATGGCACACGATCTTTCTCTCGCCCAGTCTCACGCCTTCCACCTCTGCAACAACCTGATGGTCCCGATCACCCTGTTCAAATCCGGTGACGAATTCGGCGTCCTTCCGTCCGACGAACTCGATGACGAAGACGATCTTGAGATCGTGCATGAATACTTCCCGCGCGGGTCTCATTGAGACCCGCCTGTCACTGCCGCTGGCGACCTGTCGGCCGCAAGGGAAGCTGCGCCGCAGCGCTTAGCTGCAACTTTTGTCAGTTGCGTGCTGCGCCCTTGCACCCTCCGTTCTTCGCGGCGGGACGGAGGTGGCCCGCAGATTGCGGGAATGAAGAAGGAGCGGCCGCTATGCGGCCGAGGAAAACATGAAACGAGAAGAGTTAGAGGCGCTACGCGCCAAGGTCAGTTGCGAAGCCATGCTCGAGGGCGCCGGATACGCGATCGATCTGAAAGAAAGCACGCCCCGTGCTGTCAAATACCGGCGCGACGCCAATATCATTATTGTGACCCATGACGGTCGGGGCTGGTTCGATCCGTTCAGCGATGAGAAGGGCGACGTCTTCGGCCTTGCAATGTTTCTGGGAAGCACCACGTTCCCGGTCGCCGTGGACGCCGTCGCAGCGCTGGTCGGTTTTCAGCTTTCCCGGCCGGAATGGCGTCCGGCGCGGTCTGCAGTGTCAGACGAGGCCATTGCTGAGCGTTGGCGATGCCGGCGCTCGCCTTCGCCGGGATCGGGCGCGTGGCGCTATCTATCTTGGCAGCGCTTGATCCCGCCTGCCATAATCCGGCAGGCCATTCGGGAAGACGTCCTGCGGGAAGGACCTTTTGGCAGCATGTGGGCGGCGCATGTTGATAGCCATGGCCGAGTGGTCGGCTGGGAAGAACGAGGACCCGAATGGCGCGGATTTTCGACCAGGGGATCAAAGCTTCTGTTCCGATTGGGTCCGAGTGATGCCAATCGCATTTGCGTCACCGAGGCCGCGATCGACGCGATGAGCCTCGCAGCGCTCGAGGGTTCACGTGAGGGCACGCTCTATCTCAGTTCAGGAGGCGGGTGGTCACCGGCGACAGATGCAGCGCTCTGCGAACTCGCCCTCCGGCCGGGGCTGACACTGGTGGCCGCGACGGATGGCAATTCCCAAGGAGACAGCTACGCAGCGCGTTTGCGTAAGCTCGCCGAGGCGTCCAGCTGCGATTGGCAGAGGCTACGTCCGCCGGCAGAGGACTGGAACGAAGTCCTGAAAGCCAAGGATAAGGAGAGACGGAAAAGGAAAATGGAGAAGAAGAGGAGGCCTGCCGCATGCGCGCCGGCCGCATCAAGGGAGGCTTCGCCCGGCAAGAGCCGGCCCTTGACCCGTCCGGACACGGACGCAGCAACGCGGGAGGGGTCATGAAGGACTGAAGAGGATAGTGAGGTCGAAACGACAGTGCTGCCTTCGGTCCCCAAACCCCGAAAGGATCAAGACAATGACCTCGATATCCCTTCCCCGCAAAGTGTTTCAAGGTGTTGCCAAACGAGCCGAGATGTTCCGGATGTTCGACCGGCACGCCAAGCGCCCAGATCGATTTGATGGTCATCAGTCGGGCACCTTTGCTGGAGAATGGTTTGAGATCGACGAGACCTCATACACCTACATGCGCGACATCCTTCCACCCCTCTGGATGCGCGGTCCGATATTTGCGATGCGCGAGTTCATGACCGGTTCCGTAACCTCGGTCTTCTACGCAATCCAGATCGATGACACCGTCCGCTATTTCCACACCTACTGCGACCTCTCCGATCCAAACTCGGTCGAGGCGATGCGCTCGGCGATCCTTGACCGCGAAACCCGGCCGCTTCGGGCGATGAGCCGCCAAGAACGGCTCAAGCATATCTGGAGCACGACCGCGGATGACTATCGCGGTTATGCCGGAGATCTATGGCCGAAGCCGACGCAGGGCAATCGCACGATCATGCTCTATGGTGGCAAGGAAGGCACCGTTCTGAAGCTGCTCGGCACCCTGACCGACGACGAGATCGCCGCCAAGCTGCCGGTGCATCTGCGCCACCTCCCCACGGTTCTGGCGGCCTAAGCCAGATCTCATCATCGCAAAACCTGCCTGCAGCCGGTCGAATCCTCGGCCGGACGACGGCGCTCGCCTGCTTTCCACGGAGATTTTCATGAGCAACGAATCATTTTCACTCGATAGAGTTGGCACCTTCAACATGTTCGGTTCGGGCGCGCTTTCGTCAGGTCTTGGGCTCGGAGTCACCGCGTTTGGCGGCTTCTCTCCTGATGCTGCCAATGATGACGATCCGGATCCCACTCCGACCGCACCAGCCCCTGCCCTCCCCGTCATTGCCGCACCTATGCGGCGGGCAGGACTTCGGGCAAACTTCTACCTCGACGGAGACCGCGAACTGGGCGCCACCTGGAAGGATCGCGCCCGCGCCAATGTTGCGGCGATTCTCGTCGCCGACGGCATTGCGAAGCAAGATCGGCCGGCGACGCCGAAGGAGCAGGCGCAGCTGATCCGCTTCACCGGCTTCGGCGCCGGCGAACTGGCCAACGGGATGTTCCGCCGTCCGGGGGAGGTCGATTTCCGGCAGGGCTGGGATGATCTCGGCTCTTCGCTCCAAACAGCCGTCTCCGAAGCGGAATACGCCTCGCTCGCCCGCTGCACCCAGTATGCGCATTTCACGCCGGAGTTTATCATCCGGGCGATCTGGGCGGGTTTGCAGCGCATGGGTTGGCGCGGCGGTCGCGTGCTGGAGCCGGGCATCGGCACGGGCCTGTTTCCGGCGTTGATGCCGGCAGAATATCGCGACAAGGCTTACGTGACTGGCGTCGAACTCGATCCGGTGACAGCGCGCATTGTCCGGCTGCTTCAGCCAAAGGCGCGGATTATCCAAGGGGATTTCGCGCGCACTGAACTCCCGCCGATCTACGATCTCGCCATCGGCAATCCACCGTTTTCCGATCGCACCGTGCGCTCGGACCGGCAATATCGGTCACTTGGCCTCAGACTGCACGACTACTTCATCGCGAGGTCAATCGATCTGCTAAAGCCCGGTGCCTTCGCGGCCTTCGTCACCAGTTCCGGTACGATGGACAAGGCGGATGCGACAGCCCGTGAGCATATCGCCAAGTCGGCCGAGCTGATAGCGGCCATCCGCCTGCCTGAAGGTAGTTTTCGGCACGATGCCGGCACGGACGTCGTCGTTGACATCCTGTTCTTCCGCAAGCGCAAGGCTGGAGAAGGAGAGGGCGATCAGACATGGCTCGATCTGGAGGAAGTTCGTCCTGCAACAGAAGACGAAGGCGCTATCCGCGTGAACAGGTGGTTCGCACGGCATCCTGATTTCGTGCTTGGCGACCACGCGCTGATGTCGGGCCCGTTCGGCGAGACCTATACGTGCCGCGCCCGTGCCGGCGTCGAGCTCGAAACGGCACTGAAGGCCGTCATCTCGCTCCTGCCGGAAGATCGCTACGACGGCGAGCCGAACGAAATCGACATCGACCTGGAGGACGAACTCGGCGAGATCGTCGATCTCCGTCCCCAATCTGAAAAGGTCCGCGAAGGAAGCTTCTTCATCGACGCCAGGCATGGTCTCATGCAAGTGGTCGACGGCTCCCCGGTCCAGATCAAGATGAGCAAGGGCCGCGGCGGCGAAGGCCTGAGCGAAAAGCATGTCCGCACTATCCGCAAGCTGATCCCGGTTCGCGATGCAGTGCGCGAGGTGCTGAAGGCCCAGGAGCAGGATCGCCCGTGGAAGGAGCTACAGGTACGGCTGCGCATTGCCTGGTCGTCATTCGTTCGCGACTTCGGCCCAATCAACCACACGAAGGTGTCGATCTCGGAGGATGCCGAGACCGGCGAGGTGCGCGAAACCCATCGCCAGCCAAACCTTCAGCCCTTCCGCGATGATCCTGACTGCTGGCTGGTCGCATCGATTGAGGACTATGACCTCGAGACCGATACCGCCCGTCCCGGTCCGATCTTTTCCGAACGGGTGATCTCGCCGCCGGCCGACCCGGTGATTACATCGGCGGCCGATGCCTTGGCCGTGGTGCTCAACGAGCGCGGCCGCGTCGACGTCGACCATATCGCCGAACTCCTGCAACGTGACGCGCAAGCGGTTATTGCCGAACTCGGTGATACGATCTTTTGCGATCCGACCGACGGTTCGTGGCAAACGTCCGACGCCTATCTCTCCGGCTCGGTCCGCACGAAACTCGCAGCTGCGGAAGCGGCTGCCGCGCTCGATCCCGTCTTCCAACGTAACGTCGTGGCACTCAGGCAAGTCCAGCCCGCCGATCTGCGTCCCTCGGATATTACCGCTCGCCTGGGCGCACCGTGGATTCCGCCGTCCGATGTCGTCGCCTTCGTCAAGGAGATGATGGGGGCGGAGATCCGCATTCATCATATGCCGGAACTGGGATCATGGACGGTCGAGGCTTGGCAACTGGGCTATTCGGCCGCCGGCACATCGGAATGGGGCACCAGCCGCCGCCATGCCGGCGAATTGCTCGGCGATGCGCTGAATTCCCGGGTGCCGCAGATCTTCGACACGATCAAGGATACAGGCGGCGAGCGCCGGGTGCTGAATGTCGTCGATACGGAAGCGGCCCGCGATAAGCTGCAGAGGATCAAGCAGGCGTTTCAGGACTGGGTCTGGACGGACCCCGATCGCACCGACCGGCTGGTGCGGGACTATAACGATCGGTTCAACAATATCGCGCCGCGCAAATTCGACGGTTCCCATCTCAAACTTCCGGGCGCTTGCTGCGCGCTTGCTCTCTATGGGCACCAGAAACGCGGCATATGGCGGATCATCGCCGATGGCTCCACTTATCTCGCCCACGCCGTCGGCGCCGGCAAGACGATGACCATGGCAGCAGCCGTCATGGAACAGCGCCGGCTCGGCCTGATCGCCAAGGCCATGCTCGTCGTGCCCGGCCATTGCCTGGCACAGGCAGCCCGCGAATTCCTCGCGCTCTATCCCGATGCCCGCATTCTGGTCGCCGACGAGACCAATTTCACCAAGGACAAGCGTGCCCGTTTCCTGTCGCGCGCGGCGACCGCCACCTGGGACGCGATCATCATCACCCATTCCGCGTTTCGCTTCATCGCCGTGCCGTCGGCCTTCGAACAGCAGATGATCCAGGACGAGTTGCAGCTTTACGAGGATCTGCTGATCAAGGTCGACAGCGAAGACCGCGTCTCGCGCAAGCGCCTCGAGCGGCTCAAGGAAGGTTTGCAGGAGCGACTGGAGGGTCTTGCCACCCGCAAGGATGACTTGCTGACAATCTCGGAGATCGGCGTCGACCAGATCGTCGTCGACGAAGCGCAGGAATTCCGAAAACTCTCCTTCGCCACCAACATGTCGACGCTGAAGGGCATCGATCCCAACGGGTCGCAACGCGCCTGGGATCTCTATGTCAAATCCCGCTATATCGAGACGCGCAACCCCGGCCGGGCGCTGGTTCTCGCCTCCGGCACACCGATTACCAATACACTGGGCGAGATGTTCTCGATTCAGCGCGTGCTCGGACATGCCGCACTTACTGAGCGCGGGCTGCACGAGTTCGATGCCTGGGCGTCATGCTTTGGCGATACGACGACAGAACTCGAAATCCAGCCGTCCGGCAAATACAAGCCTGTCAGCCGCTTCGCCTCATTCGTCAACGTGCCCGAACTGATCGCGATGTTCCGATCGTTCGCCGATGTCGTCATGCCCGACGATCTCAGGCAGTATGTGAAGGTGCCGAACATCTCGACCGGGCGCCGGCAGATCCTGACGGCCAAGCCGACGGCGCTGTTCAAGACCTATCAGCAGATGCTCGATGGCCGGATCAAGGCGATCGAGAAGCGCGAGGGTCCAGCAAAGCCCGGGGACGACATCCTGCTGTCGGTCATTACCGATGGTCGTCACGCGGCGATCGACCTGCGTTTCGTCATGCCGGCGGCCGAAAACGAGACGGACAACAAGCTCAATCTGCTCGTACGCAATGCCCACCGAATATGGCAGGAAACCGATGACGCAATCTATCGCCGCCCCGACGGCAAGGAGTTCGATCTGCCGGGCGCCGCCCAGATGATCTTCTCCGATCTCGGCACGATCAATGTCGAGAAGACAAGGGGGTTTTCTGCCTATCGCTGGATCCGCGACGAGCTCATTCGCATGGGCGTGCCGCCGTCGCAGATCGCCTTCATGCAGGATTACAAGAAGACCGAAGCCAAGCAGCGTCTGTTCGGCGATGTCCGAGCCGGCAAGGTGCGCTTCCTGATCGGGAGTTCCGAGACGATGGGAACCGGCGTCAATGCACAGCTGAGGCTCAAGGCTCTCCACCATCTCGATGTCCCAAGGCTGCCGTCGCAGATCGAGCAACGGGAAGGCCGGATCGTTCGCCAGGGCAACCAGCATGACGAGGTCGATATCTTCGCCTATGCCACCGAGGGAAGTCTCGATGCCTCGATGTGGCAGAACAACGAGCGCAAGGCCCGGTTCATTGCCGCCGCGCTGTCCGGCGACACGTCGATCCGCCGACTGGAGGATGTCGGCGAAGGCGCCGCCAACCAGTTCGCCATGGCCAAGGCCATCGCGTCTGGCGATGAGAGATTGATGCAGAAAGCTGGGCTCGAGGCCGATATTGCTCGGCTCGAACGCCTGCGCGCTGTCCACGAGGACGACCAATATGCCGTACGTCGACAGATGCGCGACGCCGAGCGCGAGATCGAGACGGCGACCCGCCGCATCGGTGAAATTGGCGAGGACATCAAGCGGCTGCGGCCAACCACGGGCGATGCCTTCACGATGACGGTGCTCGGCCAGACTCATACCGAGCGCAAGGAGGCTGGTCGGGCGCTGATGAAGGAGATCCTCACACTTCTACAGCTGCAGAAGGAGGGCGAGGTGCATCTGGCGACGATCGGTGGTTTCGACCTCGTCTATGAGGGTGAGCGCTTCGGTAAGGGTGATGGCTATCGTTTCGAGACGCTGCTGCAGCGCACCGGCGCCGATTACGAGATCGACCTTGCCATTACAGTGACGCCTCTTGGCGCGATCTCACGGCTGGAGCATGGGCTTGATGGCTTCGACGAAGAGCAGCGGCAATTTCGCCGGAGGCTCGATGAGGCCGCGCGTCGGCTGGATTCCTATCAATCGCGCATCGGTGGCGCCTTCCAGTTCGCAGAGGAGCTCGGCGCGAAAAGGAAGCAGCTTCGCGAGATCGAAGATCAACTGGCTGCTTCCGCCATTGCTGCAGCAGACCAGATCGCCGCTTGACAAACGTGAACCCAGGCCGGCCCTGCGGTTTGGTCCTGCTCCCGCCATAGCCTTCGCCGGATGGCGGTGGCCTATACTTGAAATCCCTGACCCTCGATCATATCTGAGGATCACTTCCCGTTCAGATGATGTCCTGCCGCCGCAATCGCTGTGGCTTTCGATGTCGTCCGGGATCAGCAAAGGGCGCTCCCCTCGCGGGTTGAGCGCCCTTTTTGCGTTTCTGCTTCCAGCCAAGATTCTCACGCGCCGTTTTGTCGAAAGCGTGCGCGCGCCGGGATTTCAAGAGAGAAGCGGACGAAAGGGAAGAGGAAGGAACCGGTCGCCGATCGGTCCTTCAACCGCCGCTGTCGCTCAACCGCCACCTGCGCCATCCCGGCCACTCGGCCTTCGCAGGGCCCAAAAGCCCCGCTTGTTCTTCGCGGCAGGGATGCTCGGTTGCGGTTGCGTCAGTCCGACCGCTCGGCGGTCCGGGAGGTGTCTTCGAGAAAAATGAAGACAGGAAGGGCTGGCAAGGCGCCGGCCCGGAACGCTCCCGAAAGGACAGATCCCATGCAGATCATCAAAGTTGACCCGCGCGCCCTGAAGGAAAATCCCGACCGGATGCGCCAGTCGAAGTCGTCGCCGCAGGCAGACGCGCTGATGCTGGCCACGATCAAGGCCGTCGGCATCGTCCAACCGCCTGTCGTCGCGCCGGAAGCCGACGGTGGTAACGGCTATATCATCGACGCCGGTCATCGTCGCGTCCGGCTCGCGATTGCCGCAGGTCTCGAAGAAATCGAGATCCTCGTGGCAGACGCTGCCAACGACAATGGCGCGATGCGCTCAATGGTCGAAAACTCGGTTCGCGAACCTCTCAACCCGGTCGATCAATGGCGCGGAATTGAACGGCTCGTTGCTCTCGGCTGGGCCGAGGAAGCGATTGCGGTCGCTCTCGCCCTCCCCGTCCGCCAGATCCGCAAGCTCCGGCTCCTCGCCAATATTTTGCCGGGGATGCTCGAGCAGATGGCGCTGGGCGATATGCCGAACGAGCAACAGCTGCGCATCATTGCGGCGGCCGGCCAGGTCGACCAGAAGGAGGTCTGGAAGGCGCACAAGCCGAAGAAGGGCGACACCGCAGCGTGGTGGTCGATCGCCAATTCGCTGACCAAGAAGCGCATGTATGCCAGGGATGCGAGCTTTGGCGATGATCTGGCCCAGGCCTATGGGATCGAATGGGTGGAGGATCTCTTCGCGCCGGCCGACCAGGATGGCCGCTACACGACGAATGTTGAGGGCTTCCTCGGCGCCCAGCATGAATGGATGACCAGCAATCTGCCGAAGCGCGGCGGGATCTTGGAGGTCAGCAATTACGGACAGCCAGAATTGCCCAAGAAAGCGTCCCAGGTGTACGGCAAGCCGTCGAAGTCTGATCACGTGGGGCTTTATCTTGATCGTGAAGGCAAAGTGCAGACAGTCCATTACCGCATGCCCGAGGCGGCGAAGCCCAAGGGTGCTGCTGGCGAGGGATCGGCCGCAGGCAGTGATGACGCCGATGCGATCGCGGCGCCGAAGGCCCGGCCTGATGTGACCCAGAAGGGCCATGACATGATCGGCGATTTCCGCACCGATGCGCTGCACGACGCACTCGGTCGCGCGCCGATCGAGGACGACATGCTGATGGCGTTGCTCGTGCTGGCCTTCGCCGGGCAGAATGTCCGCGTCGACTCCGGCGCCGATGGGACATTCTATGGCGGCAAGCGCTTCACGCGCCATGTGGTGGGACTGTTCGACGAGCATGGCAAGCTCGCCTTCGATCAGGATCAGCTCCGGGTCGCCGTCCGCTCCGTACTGATCGACGTTCTCTCGTGCCGCCGCGGCATGTCCAACAGCGGGATGATCTCGCGCATCGCCGGCGACGCGATCGGCGCCGACGAATTCCTTCCGAACATGGGCTCGGAGGATTTTCTCTTGTGCCTGTCGCGCCAGGCGCTGGAAGCGTCATGCGCCGAAGCGGCTGTCCAGCCGCGGCAGAAGGTGCGCGAAACCCGCGCAGCGCTCGTCGAGCATTTCGCAACTCAGCATTTCGTCCATCCCGCCGGCCGCTTCGCGCCGCCGGCCGACGAACTGCTCGACTGGATCCGCGCAGGTGCTGCCACTGACGTCATCGGCTCGGGCGGGCACCAGGATGACGACGGTCATGATGAGGACCTCGGTGAGGAGCAGGAGGGCCACGCCGGCGAAGAAGGGGATCACGACGATCCGCGGGACGTCGATCTCGGCTCGGAAGACGAGCACGACCAGGATTTCGATCAGAGGGCGGCCGCATGACCGCCGCTCTTCAGACGAAAATCGCAACACCCACCCCCGATCTTTCGGGGGTGGAGTTTGCCACCAGCGCGGACGGCTTTCCCGTCGCCCGCATCGATGACCTGGTCCTCGCAATGGTCACGGCGCCGAGCGGCTTTGCATTCCTTGGGAGCGCAGTCTTCGTTCGCCGGCCGCTTGCCGACCTCACCCGCGCCGACTTCATCGGGCACGATGGTCGGGTGGCCGACGAGACCGAATTCCGGGCGCGTGTCGCCGAGACGGCCGGTCACAAACGTGATCTGGCGAAGTTGAACCGCGTCCAGACCCGCATGTCGGCCAGCACGCCCTGGGGCGGATCGCAAATGGCGGTCATCTATGCCGACGGTGTCGTCGCCCACAGTACGGCCGGCCACGAAGGCTTCCATCTTTCTCCCGCTCGCAATGCCAAAGTCCATCCGCTGCTGCGGAAGGACAGCCCATGGTACGAGGAAGATTGCGAATGGGCGATCGTGGCGCTCAGCTTTCCGGAGCTATTCACCGGATATGAGCGATCGATGGCCGAAAAGATCATCCGCAATACCTGGCCGGATGTCTGGGAGACGATCCACAGCTGCGAACTGGCCGAGGGTGAAAGCTGGGCCAAGGATCGCAGAGCGTTCGATCGACGCCATGCGGCGGACTACATTGTCATGTCTGCGATCTTCTCCGACCAGAACCCCGGAATGACCGAGGTCGTGGCGGTCGTCGGCGGTAACCGCAAATCCGATAACGATGAGCGTCGCTTCCTGGTGTCGAGCGACGAGTATGCCGGGCGCGGTAGGTTCGGCTTCGTCATCGATCTCGCCCGTCATGCCGAGTATCATGGGCCGTCCTCCTTCGTCGGCTTGCGAGGTCGGGGGGATGTGCCATGATCGATATCCTGGCTTCGAGACCGCTGGCGAAGGCAGTCATCGCACGGCGAGAGACCCAGCGGCATCTTGATTGTTTGACCCGGCAGATTGCGGCGCGTGCCGGACGGCAGGCAATTACGGTGAAGGTCCGGAGCCGGGCGCGTCGCCGATCCGGCCCTCGTCTCTATCATCAGGAGCTTGCCGATCGTCTGGCCTTTGAACGCTGGGTCGAACTCGACACGCTCGCATGCAGGCTGGTCGTGCAGGAAGAGATCATCGACGCGCTCGAGCAAAGCGGCGATGCACCTGTTTTGCCTCGCACCGGATGGGCGGCCCTGAAACCGAGTGAGCGGCGAGGCGCTTTGTCACCATCACGCGGCCCCGAAGCATGTCGGGCTTGGCCATGTCGCCTCCCTGCAGCTGGCGTTTGATATCGGACCCGTGTCGGACTGCCCTTCTTTTCGTTGCGGTCTGAACCGGCGGCCGGTCGTTTCAAGGCCGCTTGCGCGCCGCGGGGCGGCCGATCCAACCTCACTGCGCGAGGGCAGGCCCGCGGTCCCAAGCAGGTCAAAACCTGCTGGCCCGCAAACCTGTCCCGCTGGCTCAGTCGGATCGGACCTGTGAAGCCGCCCGTCCCTTGCCGGTTCTGGTCGTCCGCATCGAAGGGCAGACCGGCACGGGCCGGAACCGCTTCGGCAGCCACGGAAGGAACAGACATGGCCAAGCCCGCTACCTCCAATCGCTCCAACGCCAGGTCGCAGCAATCCCGCCGAGGGACGACCCTCGAAATGGTCCGCCTCTCCTGCCCCGACGCCGTCCAGGCACTCAAGATCGCCGAAAGCTTCGGCACAACGGTCGTTGACAGCGATGGCATCCGCAGCCTGCATGAGCGGCTGATCGTTGAGACCGCCGACAGCCTCTCCGAAGGCCTGGGCGAAAAGGCCATGCAGATCCATCTGCAAAGGATCGTCGGGGCCTTCGTCGGATCGGCGCATGGCGCCGGACAGTTCTACTCCCGCGCTGTAACCGAGGCGCGCGACGCAACCGCCAAAGCATCGAACGATGCCCGCGACGAGGATCTCGATGGCCCGGTCGGCTATGACAGCGGCGCCCAGCGCAAGCGGGAATTCGCGGCCGACATGGGCGTCCAGTCCCATGCGCTGCGCATGGCGGCCGAGGGTGCGGTGGCGGCCTACGAGCAGGTCGTCGGCGAGACCTGGAAGCCCTTCGACCGACCGGTTGAAAACCCAGGCGCCTCGCTCGACCGCAAGGCAGCCGAGGCTCAGATGGCCGCTTTCGGCTGACATGATCGGCGGGGGCGCCCCCCGCCTTTTCCTTCCCTGACTGGCCGGCGCCTGCGCGCGCCGGCCTTTTTTCATGTCGAAGAGCAGGCCTGGAGATGCGCCTGTCGCGGCCCGTCCCGCTCGGCGGTCCTGCAGGAGCCGGGCGCCCATGCAACGGCTTTGCCGTCCTCCACGCTGTTGCGGCCGTTCCGGTGCATAGGCGCACCATCGGCTCCTGGCTTCGGACCTCCGTGACGGACCGCGACAGGCGCGGTCTTCAGAAAAGGAGAAGAAGTCATGACCAGGAAAACGGAAGCGGATCGCATCGACATCTACGCGCGGATCACCGACCGGATCGTCGAGGATCTCGGACGGGGCGTGCGTCCGTGGATGAAGCCGTGGAGCGCCGCCAACACCAATGGTCGTATCACTCGGCCGATGCGCCATAACGGCCTGCCCTACTCCGGTATGAACGTGCTCCTGTTGTGGTCGGAGCAACTGTCGCGCGGCTTCTCCTCCTCGATGTGGATGACATTCAAGCAGGCTCTCGAACTGGGCGGAGCCGTGCGAAAGGGCGAAACGGGCTCGACGGTGGTCTTCGCCAGTCGTTTCACCAAGGCGCAAGCCGATGCCAACGGCAACGAGGTGGATCGAGAAATTCCGTTCCTCAAGGCCTATTCAGTTTTCAACGTCGAGCAAATCGAGGGTTTGCCGGACAGCTATTATACACCGCCGGCAAAAGTGCTCGACCCGATTGTGCGGATCGAGAGCGCCGACCGCTTCTTTCGTAACACCGGCGCCGTCATCCGCCATGGCGGTAGCCAGGCTTATTATTCACCGGGTCTGGATAACATCCAGATGCCGCCCTTTGAGGCGTTTCGCGATGCGGCCGGCTACGCGGCCGTCCTCAGCCATGAGGCAACCCACTGGACAGCGGCGGAACACCGTATCGGACGTGATCTGTCGCGCTATGCGAAAGATCGGACGGAGCGCGCGCGCGAGGAACTGATTGCCGAGCTTGGAAGTTGCTTCCTTTGCGCCGATCTCGGCATTGCGCCAGAGCTCGAGCCGCGGCCCGATCACGCGTCCTACCTGCAGTCCTGGCTATCGGTGCTGGCCAACGACAAGCGAGTGATCTTCCAGGCGGCAGCCCATGCGCAGCGCGCGGTTAGTTTCCTGCATTCCCTACAGCCGGAATCGGAGGTGAAGGCTGCGGCCTGACGCTCAGGCGCGGTCGTCACCGCCTGTGGCGACCGCGTGCTCCTCATCACGTTCGTCCTTGAGACCTTGTGCGAAGTCACCGCCCAGCCTTCCCCAGATTGACGGTTTTTGAGCGTCGAGTTTAGGTTTGCGGGATGGCTTGCGCTCAATGATGAACGGCTTTGTCTGCTGGCGCATTGATCCTCCAGGCTGCGATTCGCGAGTGCAACGATATCGCACAGTGTAAGCTGGGCAAGCGGGTCTACCATGTGAGGGCTTCCAGTCCCCGACTGAAAAAAGCAACGACGGCAGAAGTGGGGGATGGCGCAAGAACATTAGTGCCCGGGCGAGTGCGTCGGAACACCCTTGCCATATCCCTCACGTCAGAGTTTTCAGGCAGCCCATCTGCGGGCTCGATGAGGCATGTCTGACCGGAGTCCGGCTGCGCCTCGATCGTCTTCCCGCAACGACAAGGCTCAGATTTCTTACCCCGGAAGGCTGCTCCTTCCTCCTCGCCCGCTAACAAATCTGCGACTTGCCGCCCTTCATTGCATTGCGGCCCTATGGGGTGCGGTCCGATCGTCTCCGGTCTTGTCGACTGCCATCGAGGCCGCGATGGGCGCGGCCCGAACACGAGAAAAGGAATACGACAATGGCAACTATCGGCACATTCACCTCCACAGAAAACGGCTTTACCGGCTCCATCCGCACGCTCGCCCTCAACGTCAAGGCCCGCATCGCCCGGGTCGAGAACCCCTCCGACAAGGGCCCGCAGTTCCGCGTCTACGCGGGAAGCGTTGAACTCGGCGCTGCCTGGCAGAAGACCTCCGAGCAGGGGCGCGACTACCTCTCGGTCAAGCTCGATGATCCGAGCTTCCCGGCCCCGATCTACGCAACGCTCGCCGAGGTTGAAGGCGAGGAAGGCCTCCAGCTCATCTGGTCCCGCCCGAACAGGGACTGATTGAGATTACGAGGCTCCGCCACCGGCGGGGCCTTCTCCTCAGCCGAGAAGTCAAAGCCGGACCCGGCATCGAGCCAGGTCCGGCTTTTTTGGTGGCATACGGTGAGGGGGAGAAGCTGCTCAGAATGAACGATTGTGCCAAGCTGCGATACCGGCCTCAAGGATGAGCGGTTCCCCCCATGTGTGGACGGCCCGTGGAATGCAAGACTCTGTATCGATGGGATCGGTCAGGTTCAGTCATGTGTCCGGCCTTTTATCGTGGCATTGTAGCCACTGGCCCTGATGAAGTCCGCGGATGGAGAGCCAATCAATTTGTCGAGCTCAAGGCTCTGGGGGAACCTAGGCTTTG
>NZ_OBQD01000064.1 GCF_900220975.1 Rhizobium subbaraonis
TCTCATCTTCGCTTCCTGTGAATGAGCTACGATGAGCCGAAAATCCTCTCTTCTCAACTAAGCCAGGTCTGTCTCATGGGCGCTGATGTCGGACAGTAGATACCCGCGGCGATCGAGAGCGCGGCTGCGACGATGATCAGCACGAGATTGCGGGCGGACCAGGCTATGATGTTCGAGATCATGGCTGCACCTCGCCCGCAGTGAGCGCGTTAAGCGCCGCATTGAGGTTGCTTTCGGCGTCAAGCAGGAAGTTCGCGGAAACGACGATCTTCTCACCGGCTTCGACCCCTTTCCTGATTTCCGTCCGGTCGTCGCCGCGCACTCCGAGCGCGACGTCACGCGGTTCGAAACGGCCTTCGCCCTTGTCGACGAACACCACCTGTCGGTCGCCCGTGTCGATGACCGCACTGTTGGGCACCGCGACGACCGGGGTGGCATCACCCGAGGCGATCTCCACCTCCGCATACATGTTCGCTAGAAGCAGGCCGTCGGCGTTGGAAAGTTCGATCCGCACCCTCGCCGTCCGCGTCTGCGACTGAAGCTCGGGGTAGATCAAATTGATCGTACCATCGAATGTCTTACCGGGCAGGTTCCTCACCTTGACCGTCGCATGCGCGCCTTGCCGGATGGTCGTGGCCTCGAATTCGGGCACGTCGGCGATCACCCATACCTTCGACATGTCGGCGATCCGGAACAGGACGTCGCCCGCCTCCGCCATCATACCTGTCGTCGCGTTGCGCTCGAGAACCACGCCGTCGCTTGGCGACAGATAGGGAATGCTACGAGGCACCGCGCGGTTCTTGGCGATCGAACTGATCGCCTCTTCCTGCACCCCGAGGTTACGCAGTTGCAGCGCGCCGCCGACGTCCAGTCCCGGCTTGCCGCCGCCCCGCAGTTCGGTGGCGTATTCCGCGCCCGCTTTCGCGACATCCTTGGAATAGAAGTGGAAGAGGTCGTCCCCCTTCCTGACGACATCGCCCGTAGTGACGTTCGCGACGTCTTCGACGAAGGAGTCCGTCCGCATCGAGACGATCCGGATCAGCCGCTCGTCGATGGCGATTGTCCCTGGCACCCGCACCGCACGGGCAATCACGGTTCGCTCCGCCATAGCAGTCTTCACCCCCGTACGCTGCAACTTGCCCAGAGAGACTTTGACGACGGAACTGTTCGCCTCTTCGCCCTCGTAAACCGGGATATAGTCCATGCCCATCGAGTCCTTCTTCGGCACCTTCGAGGTGTCGGGAAGGCCCATGGGGTTCCGGTAATAAAGTATCTTGCGGCCGTCGGCGGACCCTGCGGCACTGGAGTGCTCGGCGGTGGCCTTCACGGGCTCGAAGCTCACGTCTTCGCTTTGTCGCACTGCCCTGAAAGGTCGGCCGTCAGACGTCTTTTTCGGCTTGGCGGAATACTCTGGCAGCCCGTCCGGGTGCTGGTAGTATATGACCTCGCCCGTCGGCACAGGGCGAGGCACGACAGTTTCCCCGAGCGCCGGCTCGGAGAAATATGCGCTGAGTTCCGGGGCAAGGCCACGTGTGCCAGCCGCGTAACCTCCCCCGCCGGCGATGGCGAGGGAGCTGACGAAGAGCAGAAATCTGGACGTGGTCACGGCTGTGCCTGCAGAACCAGTTCGCCCTGGACCGTGTCGGTCTCTCCCTGGACCTTGGCCGCCAGCTTGAAGCGCCAGCCGCCCTCCATGCTGAGGTTGGTCTTGAACGTATAGACGCCGGCTTCCGTTGGCGGCAGGGCTTCGACCGGGGTGGTCATCGCCTCCATTCCCTCCGGTGCCATGTCCATCCTCGTGCTGAAGATGATCGCGTCCGGCACAGGTTTTGACGTCCTCTTGTTGATCAGGCGCACCGCGACGGTCGCCTCGGGACCGTGCGGGACTTCTGATCGGACGAGCTGGAACTCGTAGTCCGTTGCGGCGGCGAAGGATGTGGTGGTTGCAGCCAAAATGATGGCAACCGCGCCGAGGGTCGCCCTCGGAGAAAAAAAGCTTGTGGTCATATGAATCTCACCCAGGACCGGCGCTGCGGGCCGGGTCCATGAAACAGCTACGGTCGGAACGACGCGCTCAGTCTGGAAAGCGGCCGTCCGGTTTAATCAGCGAGTGAGATCAGGCTTTGGGTGGTCGCGCCGGCGGTTCGACGATGGCAGAAGGCAGATGGTCTTCCTGAAGGAGGTCAAGGGATAGAGCCAGCAACGTCAGATCGACCCGCCAACCCGCGCCGTTGTCCTTCTGTGCCAAGATCGTCGTGGAACACAACAGCGCCAGGGGGCATGCGGGTCCGCAGACCTTCTTTTGAGGGGCAGGCTGTTCATCCGGGCAGCACGGCATTTCATCGGCGCTTGCCATATCCATATCCGGCATGACTGCCGTCTGCATGTCGGACGAAGCCGCCATGGCGCTGGCAGACGTGCTCACGCCCACGGGACCGACAACGATCCCGAGCAATGCAAGCGCGAACATGAGACGCCGAAGCCCGACAAGGTAGAACATGCTCGTATGCTGGCACACGGCGGCGCTCATTGGAAGTCCGTTACGGAAAGTTGCGACCGACGGACGCACTCAGCGGGATCGTCGCCTCGCGACTGCGTCTGGGCATCGCCTTGGGGAACTGTTTGTACCCACCTCAGCCACAGCACTTGGAAGCGGATGAACCACAGCACGAAGCTTCCGTAGCGGCTTGCTCGGCCAACCAGCGGTCCCGCGGCTTGCAACTCGCGGGACGTGGCGTCAACGCGACGTGGAGAGCGCCGTCCTCCGTCACAGGTTCGTTCGCGCAGTACAACTGCATCGGGCGGACGCCATCGCTGACTTCGAAGGTCAGCTTGGCTGAGCCGTCGAGGCGGACGTATTCGGAAACCTTGCGGACGATGGCCGAGAACTTCCCGGCCGCCATATGGGTCCGCTCGCCCTCGTCAATGTCCCAAAGCTGCACGAAGATTTCCGACCAGGCTTCCAGATTAGCCCCACAATCGAGGGCGGAGAACTGGCCGGCCTTGACCTCGGTCACGTGATAGCCTGGCTTCACGGGCTTTCCGTCGTACAGGAAGACCAGTTTCAGGTCTGGTGCTTCTGCGGCTCTGCCGAGCAACTCCCCGAGCGAGATGTCGGTTTTGTTTGATTGGCTATTGTCGATCGTGCTCATTTGCGGCTATCCTCAATTTCAATGATTCAAGGATTATTGAAATATGGATGATCGTCAAGCCCTCTCTTCCTTCGCCGCGCTTTCCCAGGAGACCCGGCTCTCCATCGTAAGGACCCTGGTCGTCGCCGGCCCTGAGGGTCTGGCCGCCGGCGCGATTGCGGATCGCATGGGCGTCTCTCCATCGAACGTCTCGTTCCACCTCAAGGAACTCGAACGGTCGGGATTGATCTCCCAGCGCAGGGAGTCGCGTTCGATCCTCTACAGCGCAAGCTACGACACACTGGCCGACCTCGTGACGTTCCTGATGGAAGACTGCTGCGCGGGGCATCCCGGCATCCGTGGGTCCGTCGAGCGATCCGCTAGTTGCTGTTCAAGCGAAGCATAGGTGGCCGAGGAACACGTCATTGCATACGATCAAGGTTCCGGCGGGGACCGTCTCCGCTCTGGGTGTCACGCAGATCATCGGCTACGGCACTCTCTACTACTCCTTCTCAATCCTCGCCCCCGGAATGGCCAAGGACCTCGGCATCAGCCTGGAACGGGTCTTCGCCGTCTTCTCGGTCTCGCTGTTCATCGGCGGCCTGTCTGCTCCGTTCATCGGCAGACACATGGACAGGATCGGTGCGGCGACGGTGATGACGCTGGGATCGGCCCTCGCGGCGCTCACCCTGGCGCTGTGCGCATGGTCGCCGTCCATATCGCTCTTCGCGCTTGCGATCGTCCTGCTGGAGGTGTCCTCCGGGATGGTCCAGTACCAGGCGGCCTTTGCAACGCTGGTCGAAAGCGAACCTCGCACGGCCTCCCGCAGCATCACCTACCTGACACTCATCGGCGGCTTTGCCTCCACCATCTTCTGGCCGATCGCCGCGACACTGACCGGATACCTGTCCTGGCGGGAAATCTATCTGGTGTTCGCCGCCCTGAACCTTCTCGTCTGCATGCCCCTGCACTACTGGATCATGCGTGACGGACGCAGCGGCTCCAAACTCGACAAGACCAGAGCCCGCGAGGTCGTCATCGGCGCTCTCGAGCCGCAGGCGCGCCGCCGCGGCATGCTGCTGGTCTCCTTTGCCTTCTCGCTCTCGGGCTTCACTCTCGCCGCGATCCTTGCCCACATGGTGCCGATGCTCGGCGCGATCGGACTTGGCAGTGCGGCGGTCGTGATCGGCTCCCTGTTCGGTCCGGCCCAGGTCATGAGCCGACTGATCAACATGGTCTTTGGAAAGAGCCTGTCGCCGCCCGTACTGGCGATTGTGTCCGCGGCACTCATGGTCCTCGGAGCTCTGATTCTCGGGCTTTCGGGCGCTTGGCTGCCGGGTGCTGTGGCTTTCGCCGTCTGTCTTGGCCTTGGTGTCCGTCGTCGAATGATTTGAGACTTTTTGGGCGTGGGAAGAATGGAGTTTCCGGCTCGGTTTGCGGGTTGATTTAAGCCGCTTTGGCCTGGTG
>NZ_OBQD01000041.1 GCF_900220975.1 Rhizobium subbaraonis
GCCTCGCCAAAACGGACCGGCATCAACGCCAGCGGTGGCCAGCAGGCCAAGCATGCACTAACATTCCAACCGGATCACCCCATGGGGGCAGGCCAAGCGTATCGGGCGGGTGCCGTTCTTCCCAATGAAGCTGAAGAACGCTTGTCCGACTTCGGTGGACGGCGCGATGTGGTGGCCACGGACGTCCGGTTGCCGGAAAGTGCGCCGGACTGGATGGCCGACCGCATGCGCCTGTGGAACGCCGTCGAGACGGCGGAAAAGCGTAAAGATGCACGTCTGGCAAAAGAAGTGGAGTTCGCCCTGCCGCGCCAGTTGCCGCGTGCCATGTGGCTTCCGGTGGCGCGGGCGATGGCCGATGCGTACGCGGCGCAGGGTTTTGCGGCTGACCTTGCCATCCATGATGATGGTACCCAACACAATCCCCATGTCCATATCCTGCTGACCACGCGCGTGGTGACGGCCGAAGGGTTTGGCCCGAAAATCCGCAGCGCGGACGGGCGGCAGTTCGTGACCGAGGCGCGTACCCTCTGGGAGCGGATTGCCAACGAGGCCTTGCGCACGGCGGGCGTCGCCGTGGCGATCGACAGCCGCAGCTATGCCAAACGCAACCTGGACAAGGAGCCGGGCCAGCATCGCGGCCCAAACCCCGACGAACGACGCGCACGCAGGGACCGCCAGCGCGAGAGGGAGCTGACCATGCAGCATGAGAGCGATTTGCCCGTACCCGACCCGGACGGGTCGCCGATCCATCCGAAGGAATTGGAAGCCGCCGAACGGCGGATGCTGGACGAAGTCCATCGGGAGGAACCTCCCGTTGTTCAAGAGCCGAACGGCGATCTTCACGCCGCGCACGCGGCCATTGCACGGCAGAACAGCCGCGATATGACAGAGGATGAGGCGGCCGCCTACCGACTGGCACCGGAAAATATGCTGGACTGGCTGGGCGACGGTACGACGCGCGAGGACGTTCAGGCGCTTGACCGCTGGGAAAACCACCTCGACTGGCTGGACACGGCCAACGAGCGTCCCAGGCCGTCCGAGGACGGACAGTGGCAGGAACCGGATCGAGACCACAGGTAGAACTTGCGAAACCGAACAACCCGCCCCATCATCCGAACATGAGCGCAATCTACACCGGTTCTGTCCTTGGTATCCGTGAACTCACGGAGCGGCAGCGCGAGGCTGCGCGGGCGGAATTGGCGTGGCTGGAAACCGACCTGATCCGGCGGCGTAAGCGGTTGGCATATTGGACGATGCGGAAGGCGCAGGCGGAGACGATGGATATTCCTGATGAGCTACGCCGCAAGACGCTGCATTTCCATGCCCGCGCCACCGAGCTGGTGGCATCCGGGGAGCGACTGCGGGCCTACCTCGTAGCCGAACTGATCGAACAGCCTGAACATCAACCCGCTTACCACTACGCGCATTGACGACCCTGTCCACCGGAGGCTGCAATGGACATGACGACCCAATTGGAAGCACTCCGCGAGCGCGCGTTGACGCTTGAGGATACGATTCAGGATATCGACTATCAGATTGAGAAGGCGATGCACGCCGTTGCCGCCGGCACATCTGATGTGGGTCATGCCCTATCGGTCCTGGAAAGCCGCCGGAACGATCAGGCGGGATTGATGTTCGAGCTTGGCAAAGTGACCGCCCAGATCGAGGATTTTGAGAACCGTATCAGGGAGCAGGAGGAGCGCCCGGAAGAACGCCAATCGGCCATGGAATGGGAAGAGCGCGCTCCAGTTGCCGATGAGGACCATCTGGATTGGCTTCGCCCTACCCTCGATGTCACGGAGCATGAGCAATTTGCCGAACGGCATCCGCACTATGACGCCGAGGACCGCATGCTGGCCGAAATGCACCGACAGGACCGGGAGCCGGAGGATTATTTGGATTGGTGGAAGCGGTAGTTTGACGTTTGGCCAGACAGGAATAAATCGCGGCTTGGCAATAGTATTTTCGCTGCCTATCCAACTGTATCCGCGAGAAAAGGCGACAATCGCGAGCATTGCCCGCGATTATACAGTCCTCTACCGTCAACGCCAATCACGAGGATCTAGAGCAATCCACGCCTCAGGCACAACATTGTCGCTTACAGCAGTAGCCCAGTAACCGGTTGCAAACCCGCCGCTTTTAGATTTATCTAACTTAACCCAAATATTTCGTGACGAATCGAATAGGAAAATAGAATCTCCGTTGCGAGAGCGCTCTTGAAAATCATACTCCGCGAACGGTGAACGCTCTCTCCATGCTCCGTTCTTTCCAACAAACTCCACAATCATAGGCTCCCAGTTGTCTCCGTGCTTCACATGGGAAACTATATTCTGACGCTCCTCCGTGCCGGTCACCGTTCCCTTATTCCAACCAGCTTTGACCGCCTCTAAACGCTCATCTCGTGGAGGATGCGTGATTGATCCTCTCTGCGATAGCCGCGCAAACACCACCTGCGCTTGCTCCAAAGACCCTCCAAGTCTCGATACAGCAAAACCGGCAAAATGATCAGCTTCCAGTTCTCTTGGAGGCCTAGAACCGATAGTGTCTAGTGTATGTCCGCACAAATGGTGCCCGATTTCATGCGCGAGGATCGTCAATCCCGTCCAATTTTTGCTATTAGCATCGGCTATGCTACGCATGAAATTCTCCTCGTAGACAATTAGTCTCTCAGAATCCTTCAAGGTCGCATAGGCGTTAACGCGTCTATCTCTGACTGAAACAATTGTAAAATTCGCGGGCAAACCAATAGAATCGCACACGCTAACAACAACATCACGAGCTTCTTGAGTTGCATCGTAAGCCACGAACTGCTTCACTGGTGCATCATCGAAATAATTGCACACAGGGCCGGTTAGACTGATAGAGCGCGAACTATCTGCTGCGAATCCCTTGGACAATCCGCTACCAATGGACACAATTGACAGCCATGCAAACTGTCTTCTCGATATCCGGCAGGAGAGACACATGTTAGCTCCACGAAAAACGTCTCGCGAGGACAATTATCTATTCATGAAGCGCCGTTAAAGAACGCGCTGGAAGCCTGAAAAATTCCCGGCATTGTCATAGTTCACCTTATAGACGCCCTGACATGAAGAGGCTGCGCTTCGAGCGGGCCTTGTGTCTGCTCCAGCCGGTGCAGCCGGCTGAGGAATGGATTTCAGTAAGGTTGCGATCGCGGTCAGATTTTCCGGCGTCTTACTGTCAATTTGGACGTCAAAGCCGGTCAATTGCCATCCATCAACAAGTGTCGGTGTCGCCTTTACCGTTCCCATGCCAGCTCGCATGGTAATGGCGTACTCTTCAGTTTTATCTGGAAGTTCGAATTTATTGAGCTCGCAACGAACGCTCTTGTCATCTTTCACTTCAACGAACGCCAAGTAAGGAGCAGGCCTCCAGTAGCGTATTCCAGCCTGATTTTCTGACGTAACGCGGCGAACATCCACCCCGGCGCAACTTGATAAAATAAGAGATATACCAATAACGACCCTGTCCACTCGCATATCTAGCAACCTCACAGATCCCGCGACCGCACTAGAACCAATTATTCATACGCACAGCGATGATTCGCAACACCATATGAAATAAAATATTTGAATAAAAATTCTCCACGATATAATATTATTTAAAATTTAGCACCTACGCCATCATAGTTATGAAACACTACATATTTCGAAAGAGGATCCACAGAAAAAGGGGGATGTCATGCGACAATACTTCTTCATGAGTGCGCTCTTAGCATATGCCATCAATGGAAGCAGCGCCCTATCCCAGGAAAACGCATTCATTACACTCATGCAAACGCAAGACCTTACACCTCAGCAAACAGAAGCTCTGGCGCAGTTGAGACAACTTCCCTCGACGGAAGACGTGCAGGTAGTACGTGTCAATCCATCGATTCTTCGTGAGCAGCCCGAAGTCACGATACCTCTCCCAGATAGGGATTCGGTGGTGGTAGCGGCAGATACGCGCACATCGCTGGGTGAAGGGAACTTCGCCGTTGCAGGGCGCACTCAAACCGTTGGTGGCCTCGCGTTTGGCGGTGGCCCCGAGGAAACATCGACATTTGCGGTCAACGGAGACGCGGTCACGGGATCAATTCAAACCGACACCGGCCTTTACAGAATACGGCCAATAGGTGGCGGCGCCCATGCCTTAGTAAAGGTTGGCGCATTTCCTCCCGAGCATCCGGGATCGTTCAACGAAAGACGCAGTGAGAATCGCGACCTTCCTCCTTTTGCGGAGAACGTCGATAGCAACGTAGTCGATTTGAATATTCTCGTCGCATATACGCCTGCTGTTAGATCGAAATTGTTTGATGTTACGGGATTGGTTTCTCTAGCTTTCTTAGAGACAAATAGCTCATACCAGCTATCAGGAGTTCACATCAAAGCTGTTCCCGCGACACCGGCGCCGATCGAAGTAGCGTACACAGAGTCAGGGAGCATGGACGATGACCTTGCTAACCTCAAGAGCAAGAACGATAATATTATGGACGACCTTCACGAGATGAGGAACACGTCGAAAGCAGATATCGTTGTTTTGCTTGTAGACGACGATTCATTCTGCGGCCTCGCATCGGACATTTTGGGTTCGAAGGAAAGCGCGTTCGCAATAGTCTATCATGACTGCGCGACCGGGTATTATTCGTTCGCACATGAGATTGGGCACCTACAGGGAGCAAGACATAATCCGGAAGCAGATCCGACAAGCACGCCATTTCCGTACGGTCACGGCTATATGGATAGTGCGGCACGGAGAAGAACCATCATGGCCTATAACTGCCCAAATGATTGCAAACGCGAACCCCAGTGGGCTAGGCCAAAGGAATGGGGAACCCCTGATTTGCATCACGATGCGCGCGTCCTCAACGAAACCAGGAATTATGTTGCGTCGTTTCGATAGCGCGGATCCCCTATCGCCGGGCGTATGCAACATCCTCGCCTCTGGGTGGTTCGGACTGACGGCTGTGCGCAGGAAGTTCTGGCATCGGTATAGTCGGAAGCCGTCGCATGTAGGTCTCTGATTGCAGGGCGCTCCGCCTTTCCTGCAATGTGGGGTGCGTGGATAGTAGCGTACCGCCAACTTGGCCCCGAACCATGAGTCGCGCATGCTGCCGTTCAAAACGGCTCAGGTCCGGAAGTTGATGCAGCTTCTCCAGAGCGGTGATCATATCTTCTTTGCTGGTAAGTGCCGCACCCACGGCATCCGCCCAATACTCGCGTTTGCGCGACAAGCGCAGCACATAAAGCTCGGACAGCCACGTCAATATCCAGCGCCCCCAGCGCTGCAGCGTTCTGGAGAAGCCCAAATACCATACCAGCGCGTTCTGGAACGAGCGCGCCAGGCCCATGCGGCGCATGTCGTTGCTCACGACGTGCCCGAGTTCGTGGCCAATGATGGCATCCACTTCGGCTTCACTGAGGTTATCGATCAGCGGTTGCCCGATCACGACCAACGCATTGTCGGCATTTGCGCCTATTGCGTAGGCGTTGTTGTGCGGCATGGTCCCGACCCAAGGTCGGGTCCGCAATCCGAGTCTGGCCGCAAGCGCATGGACACGCAGTGCCAGCGGGTCATCCTCCTTGAGAAGCGCAATCCCGTGCTCGCGAACCGCGTTGGCCCGCTGCCGCCCGAGTCCGATAAACCCCCACACCGTTCCCCAGAGGGGAACCGCCCATAGGCCTCCCAGCAGGGTGCCCGCCGCTACACCAAGGCCGATCCCGACCGGCGCGGTAATAAGGCTGCCCCAGATGAGGCCAACCCAACTGCCGCCCACCAGGCCGAGCCAGGTCGGGAAGGTGCTATGCTGAATTGCCCGGTGGTCGATATTCGCTTCCGTCATCCCCATTCCCCCTGTGCATCATGCCGATCCGCTGTCTGCAATTCTCGCTTTTCTCGTGCACCACGAGCTGCGTCTTGAACGGTCGGGTGCCTGCAATGTCGGTGATGCCGTAGCGCCAGCCGTCGCTCTGCCATCCGCCGAGCAGTTCCCGCACCTCGTCGCTGGTCAGCAGCGGGCGCCCGAGGAACTGGATACTCTCGCTCATCGAGAAACCGGAATTGGCGGAAGCAGTGTCATCCCATCCGCCCAGGTGCGAGGACACGCTTGCGGTAGCGGTCGTGTTGCGGACGGCGTGGGTCTTGTGGCCGAGATAGCTGCCAATCATCTTCGCGGTTTCGTCGTCGTTGACCCCAAAGAACTGTTTGACCGCGCAGTTGAGGAACGGCCGCCAGCTGTTGTTCGGGTAGTACTCCTCGATGGAATAGATGTCCTGAAGGAAGAACCACAGCCGGACACCGGCCCCGGCATGCGTGCGGATGGCATCGCGGTACTCCGGAAAGGCGCCGATGTTGAGGAATTCATCCAGCACGAACAGAACGGGGATGTCGGGGACGCGCGGATTGGCGAGCATGGCGTCCAGCGCGGCCTTAAGGATCATGCGGAGCCAACCCGAAAACGTCTTCATCATATCGAACGGGATTTCGATATAGACCGTGGCAGGTCCATCCTTCAGGCTTTCGAAGGCTACGTCGCTGCCGCTGACGCTGCGCTGGATGTCGCGGTCCTTCCACTCGTAAAGCTTGCTGGACAGGGTTTCCTGCAAGACCTTCAGCCCGCGCTGGGCGTCCTTTTCCAGGATCACCTTGCCCGCGTCGGCCGAAGGCGGAAACGTCGCCATCTCTCTGGCGACCTTGAGCAAGCTGCTCCCCTTAAGCATCGCCATCTGGCACACTGTTGCCAGCGTCCGGCGATGCGGCGGGGCCTTGTAACGGACGTACATGATGAACCCCGTCATGATGCCCACTGCATCGTCCGCGAAGAACGCGGAAGACCTGGGGTCTTGCGGGAACATCTGCTGCGCGATGGCGCGCGCTTCGGCCTCGCGCTTTACCCGGCTGACGGGATCGAAGCGATGAACCGGCTTGCCGGAACCGTCATCGAGCGGTGCAATGCGATAGACCGGCCCGAGGGTGCTGCGCCATTGCGAGGTGGCCTCGAACAGCTCACCCTTGGGGTCCAGCACCACGCAGCTCCCCTGGTAGCGGAGGAGGTTGGGAATAATGGTGGTTTTGCCCTTGCCCGAGCGCGTCGGCGCGATTGTCAGGAGATGGCCGTCGCCGTCCCAATGGACGTAACCGGCGGGCTTGCCCTCCCCTTCATCGCTGAAGGTGCCGAGCAGGATGGAACGCGGATCGCTGAAGGCATTCTTGGGACGGAGGTAGCGTTGGAGGTCAGCGGAGGTCGGCCAGCGGGCGGAGCCGTAAAGCGGCGGGGGGTCGGCCAGGTGGCTGTCGCGGAGTGTGCGGGCTTCGAGGTCTCGTCTCGCACGCTCAAGGATGGGGGACGGGTCGCGGCCGGATCGGATGGCGGCTTCGACTGCGTCGGCGACTTCGGGACCGTAGGTTGCTTCAACGCCATGGCGGAAACGTCGGGCTTTCAGGTGTCTTCCAAGCTTAAGACCCCAGCTGCCGGACTTCATCATCAGCGCAAAGCTGCGCTCCAGATCTCCGAAGGGATCGAACTTATTGGTCACATTGTCGCCTCAGCCCAACTTAGGCGAGCATAACAACCATCGCGAGAAACACAATACCTATGCGCCTGCCCTAGCCTTCGCGTTTGAATCGGCAGCATTGCCACCGTTGATAATTTGGCCAGAGCGGATTGCAACTCTTGTCAGCCAGACCCGAAGCATCTCATAGTCGGGAAAAGAAGGGGGAAATATGCCAAGCGTTTTCTTTTCTTACTCGCATGCGGACGAAGGTCACAGGGATCAGCTCGAAAAGCAGCTGTCTATGCTGAAGCGGCAAGGTGTTATCGAGACTTGGCATGATCGACGTATTGGTGCGGGCGAAGAGATTCATCGCGCGATCGACGATCACATCAATACGGACAACATTATCCTACTGCTTATCAGTGCCGACTTTATCGCATCCGACTATTGCTATGATATCGAGATGCAACGCGCGATGGAACGTCACGACAAAGGCGAGGCTATCGTCATTCCGGTCATCCTTCGCGCGTGCGATTGGCACCATGCGCCGTTCGGCAAACTAAAGGCCGTGCCCTTAGACGGTAAGCCGATCACACAGTGGCCTGATATCGACGACGCCTTCCTGCAGGTGGCTAAGGCCGTCCGTGAGGCCGCTGAGCGTACTACACACGTTCGTGCATCCGCCCCGGGTACGCAGCGGTCCATGTCGTCTGCTGCAGCCCCCCCAAGGTCACCTCCACACGATGGCCCGCGATCGAGTAATCTGAGGGTCGCCAAAACATTCACGCAACGAGATAAAGACCAGTTCAAGCACGACACCTTTGAATATATAGCGCGCTTCTTTGAGAATTCACTCGGGGAATTGGGGCGCAGAAATCCGGGCTTTGATGGTGTATTTCGACGCGTCGACGCTAATCGCTTCTTCGCGACCATTTATCGCGACGGCAAAGATGTGGCGCGCGGTACCGTCTACTTGGGCGGGGACACCTGGGGTCGAAGCATCAACTATGTGCAGGGGGAGACTACCAGCAGCAATAGCTTGAATGAATCGCTCGACATCGCGGCCGACGACCAAACACTGTACCTCACGAGTATGGGCATGGCGTCGTTTGGGCGAGATCGCGACCAGAAACTGTCCCAGGAAGGTGCGGCCGAACTCCTCTGGGACATCCTGATAAGTCCCCTTCAAGGCGCGAACTAGGAAACCGAGATGCTTTCTCCCGATGAATTCACAGTTGGCACATTGGCGGATGCCGCGCCGTTGAGTTTGATACTGCCCCGCACACCATACGAAGAAACAGTGTTGATTGGTCGCGTCGAGCAAGGACCGGCGGCGGTGTTTCTGTCTGGTCAGTTCGCATTCCATTTCTTCGAAAGCTCAGGCAATACAAGCTGGAAGGGCCTTATCGTCCCTAATGTTCGCATTGAGGTGGACGAGGCGAGTCTTTTTGAGCCCAGCTCTGGCGGCGCAATTCTCGGATCTGTTGCAAGAATGGATACTCGGCTCGTTGTTCGGGCTAAACGCGAGCGTTCGTTTGATGGCGGGGCTGCAGTGACCCTACACGAAGGGTTGACGGACGCTGGCGATTTCCGAGCAGGATTTTCCCGATGGCAGATCGCAATCGGAAATGGACAGGAAAAGCGCGTGCTTTGGCAGACGCCCCATCCTGCGCCAAGTGGTAGTTTGTGAAAGATGCGTCAGGTGGGACTGTGGATGCCGAGCAGATTGGTTGTGGGATTCCTTGGATTGTTACTCGGTGTCGCTGGGGTAGAAATCGCTACGGCTGACGATGGCATAGAAGAAGGCTATGCCAAGAAGAGCGGTATATCTGCCGGTACAGAGATGAAACATTTTGTCGACAGCGCATTTCGCCAGCTAGAGGTTCGCGAAAATTTTACACTGAATGTGTGCAACAAAACAAACCGCGATCTAAAACTCGCCTTTTATAGCAAATATAACAATCTCGTCGCTGATGACGAGTACGTTGTCATGGGCTGGTTTGATGCCACGAAAAACTCATGTACCGAACTCACCGACATGGCCAAGGGGGATTTTGCATTCTACGCAAATAACGGTGCAGGTCGGGAATGGGCCGGCAAGGATCGCAAGCTGTGTGTGGAATCGGCCCGGTTTAAGCGGGTCTACTATGGTGAGAATCAATGCGCCAAATCGTTGCTGAAAGGGTTCACAGATCTGGTTATCGATTCCAACTACCACACCATTACCATTTCCCGATAGCGACGGGCTTGCCTAGCGAGTAAACGATCTCGCCACCTTCGGGTGAAGTCTGAAGCGGTTGCGATTTTCCATCGGCGATCTGATAAACGGCGCCGCTTCCGCCATCCAGAACCGCAAACCCGTTGTGTCGTTGGACTGTGCCACCCGAAACCTTGGCGTCAAGTGCCAGCGCTGGTCCGCTGCTTGCATTGGTTAGAATGAGAACGCGCAAGCCGCTATTGTCACTGCCCCGCAAATGCGCGACGCCGCCAGAGTCCTGACAGACCACCCCATCACCAGTGGCAATATAGTCGAGGTCCCCATCGCCATCGATATCGATCCGGGTGACGAAATCATCCGTGAAAGTCACCGAGTAATTGCTGTCGAGTGCGAAGCATGCGGCGCTGAAATCGGATAGGGCCAACATGAGAGGAACCGGATAGGCCTCCGTCATCTGTTGCAGCTTTGCTACCTCGCCCTGGAGCGCAGCGTCGTGGTCGGCGTTCGCGCGGGCTCGGTCTGCAATCCATTGCTGCAATGCTGCGCGCTTGCCTTTGAGGCTGTCATCGCCCGAATGCAGATCGAGATTGTCGGCATACAGTTCAGCTATGTGGTTGGGCAGGCTTTCGGCGCTCACCGCCCTTGGTGCGCGGAATGGGACGCATTCTGTGCTCGATTGCCCGACATACAGCTGGCTCTCGAACTGTATCCCCCGCCGATCCTCGGCAAGCCGGTAGAGCAGCCAGTAACCGAACTTGTCACCTCGTTGAACGGTGGCGTACTCCGCGTCGGTAAGATTGCGGATCCGCATTTGCCAGGCATCTCTGGAGGTCTCCCCTCGCGCATTTGTAGCGGTGCGCAAGGCCCATTGGCCCGGTTCGTCCGTTCTTTCAGATACAAGCCGGATGGCGACCGGGCGAGATCCCAGTAGTGCGAACTCCTGTGCGGCGGACGAGCAGGCCGAACCAGTGAAGCCCGGCGTCCCGTCATTCCGACTTTCGTGCTTTATGTCCGACCAGGCCAGTTCCGTTCCCGACAGGACGGCATTGAGCTCGGCCGCAAGCCGACGCCCAGACATGCCTTTCTCGGTGAAATCCGAAAAAGCGATGACTTCAAAGCCGTCGGGTGCCTTCGAGATGACGAAATGCGAATGCGTGGTCCTGTCGGTGGTACGACAGGTCCCGCCTTGGGAGGCCGCATCGTTGCCAAGAGGCGTCAACTCGCCCTGGGTGTAGCCCCCCTTGCAGCGCTGGGACTGTTGCTGAATCTGCTGCTGGAGGAACGTCGCAGCATCCGCGAATGGGATGCCGGTCGTAAGTGGAACAAAGGCGACTCGCCCCCGAGCGTCGCCCGACACAAATTCGGCGTCGGCTCCTTCATCCGTGGACAGGTAACGGGTGAGAACGGCCTCGGAGAACGCCCCTTTCAGAAAAAGTCCTCGAATATCATGGAACACTCGCCAGCGCTGGCCACATAGATCGTCATTGCTCGGCCCTTTGCAGACTGCGGGGCTCCCGTGAAGCTTAAACGGAACATAAACCCAGTCAGTCAGCTTGGAACTTTCACCGACGGACACCTCACCGCCCTTGGTGCGGCCGTAGAACCCGATATTGCGTACTTTCTGGCAGTCGCCTTCGATTATCGCCCGAATCCGCCCCAGCATCTGCTGGAACTGCTCGGAACCATCGGTCAGAACGTTTGCGGAGGCGGCTCTCAACCGGACTGTCACGCCCCTGTCACACCAACCACTTCCCCCATCGACCTGGAACGAGACCGGCAAGGCCTTTGATGTACCAAAGGGAGCGGGTGCAGCGTTCGCTGCCCCTGCTGTGATCACAAGAGGTAAAACAAGCGAAAGGAATCGCGTTAGACCGACCATCCATTCGGACCTTTGCAACCGGTGACCGTATCCTGGGAGACCTGACCGTTTGCCAGGGTGACATTCTGCTGGACCGTTCGGCATTGCTTGCCCCCAGCGTTACTCTCGCGGACGACCTTGGTTTTTCCGCTCACACCTGTCTTAGCATTTCGGAACGACTTGCTTTGACCGCTCTTGATGGAAGCTGTTGTGATCTCTTTCAGGCGGGCACGGTCCTGCGCATCAAGCTGCGCGCCAATGCTGCCGCCGATAAATCCGCCAACTGCCGCACCGAGCACCCCAGCGGCAACACGTCCACCGCCACTACCGAATTGAGAGCCAATGAGCCCGCCGGTAACAGCGCCAATCACCGCGCCCGATTGTTGCTTTGGCCCGCTTGTCTCACACGACGACAAGCCAACTGCCGCACACAGCAGCAGAACCATTTTCATATGCTTCATGATACCCCTATCTAGTTAGCATCTTCCGGGAACTGGGAACGGTGTTGTGAAGTTGACTTCGCCGGGGTCGCAAGGACGCGAATAGACCTGCGGCGTCCTTGTTGGCCGAGACTTTGCCGTGGTGTCCGGCGGTGGGCCATAGTTGGGATCGCGCGAAGAGGTGAACTCTGCCGAACTTTCGACCTCGCTCTGGGAATAATCATCAAAATCACGCGGCCGGAAGCTGCTCTCGGAGTCAATCACTCGCTCGCTCTCAGGTGCCTTGGTTCTTATTTCCTCCGGAGTATCCGGCGCCAAATTATACTGCTCTATATTCCCTAATTCCCCAGTTATGCTTCCTTCATTCCGATAGAAACCAGCATCTGTAAACGACCTATCAAATGACGTTTCTCTGGCGGCGTTAATAGTTTCCTGCATTTGGTGATATTTTTGGATATTGAGATTCTCCGACGTCGCTATTTTTTGCTTTTCAAGCTCAGCCCATTCTTGGATGTACGAAGGCTCCTCAACGAACGGACTGAGTTTTCTTAGCGTATCACGGCCAAATTCTACAATTTCGTGGCGGTTGTCGTACGCTATTTTTCCCACGTCATGAGCCGTCTTGGCAGCTGGGACAAAGAACAAAAAGTCCGTGTCGGTTGCCGCCTCACCACTTCGCCATTTTTGCGCAAGGTTTTGAACGCCGTCTTTTGTATCAATAATTGCTCCGACGCCGCCAATAGTCATTCCGAGTAGTTTCGTAGCTTTAGAGAGCCCGCTATCGCCAACCGTGCCCTTTTCAATGAGGTCTATTCCCAGCATAGCGGCTGTCGCCGCATCATCAGCGAAAGAGCCTGACGGCGCGGAACTTAGAACTGATACCAGAAGTGCTCTGATGCTATTCTGATTAGACACCGGTTATCCGTTTAGAAAGGTGCGACGAAATTGTTCATAATCACTTTCGAGACTGAGCAGTCGTTATCCTTCTTAGTGAGCATGACATAGCCTCCTAACCTAGGATTGTCCTTGCTGCGAAATGCAAACACGTTTTCCGCATCCGTTGAAAACGAGATAGTAAAAATTGGTTTGTCAGAATAGCTAAGTCCTATTTGGGCTGGCTTCAGCGTCTTCAGGGTCGAGAAACATGACTCCGTCAACGTACGTTTGGAGAGTTTGATGAACGCCTCGAGATTTTTTTGTACCAGCAGCGCGGTATCGCGATCATATTTATATTTCTTAATAAACACATCCGGGACGTGTGTTGACTTCAGGAAATCTTGTTCAATTCGTTCTACGACGGCAGGCCGTCCTCCCAACATGTTTTCGAAGTATGATTTCGATTCCTCCATTTTATAGAGATCCTCTGACACAGATCGGCCAGGCAGGAGTCCTGCGTCATACTTTAATCCATCTACGGATTTCGCCGAAATAAACAAATCAGAGGATGGGTTATATAGCAAATAATAGTCTTTTTTATTATATGAGTATTTACTAATAGTAGATCCCTGTAAAAGGATCTGCGCCACTGCGCGCGACTGATCATATGATAAGACTGGACGTCCTTGTTCTATGTTGTCAGAATAGATTGATGCGTTTATTCCAACAAATACAGCGTCAGAGACGGCATTTATAAATCCTGGATTTGCTGGAATTCTACCTTGTGATTGAAGGTCGTTGTTGCTTTGTCCAATAGCGTTTGTGGCCCACATGGCTACTACAAGTGCGGACGCGCTTTTTATGAAGAATCGTACCATGTAAGATTGATATTGGTATTCAACAACAAGCGCAAGTCGCAAAATCTCTCTGCGAATCTCCTACCGCCCACAAGACTAGCGGCCAAGGGCGTAAACAGCATCTCCCCCTTTGGGGATCTTTGATGTCTCTGTAGCATTGCCATCGGCAAGTTTGTATTTTCGTTGGCTCGCAATAACGATCGCGAAACCTTCGTGAGAGCGAATTTCAGCTCCCGTTGTGAAGATGTCGAGTGCCTTTGAGACCTCGCCCTCTTGCCCGGTGAACACTTTGAGACCAGTGCCGCCATTGCCTCCAGCCATGGTGACAATTTTGCCGTTCTGTACGCAGCTTGCTCCATCGCCGTTCAAGATGAAGTCCTGATCACCATCCTGGTCGATGTCAGTGACGGTCAGATAGTCTTCGGTGAAACTCCCAATCGCGTCCTCTCCGCAGACCTGATCCCACGCAATAAACTCCCGCGCTACTGCTGCGGGAAGCCCGGCGAGGGATGGACGCTCACCCGTATAGGTAGGCTGGGCCCCACTGCGCTTGCCACCGGCCCCTTGAATGATCCGGTTGGCATCGCCCCCTTGCACTGCGCCAGACTTGGCATCCGCCGAACACGACAACGCTCCGGCTTCGAACCGGCATCGTGACAGGCCAGTAGGAAGGGGGACACGAAACAGGCTACTCTCTTCTTTGGTGCGGAAGCACATGGCGGTCAAAGGCTCATCGGCCTCGAAGAGATAGTTGAACTCCCAATGACCATTGATGGTCTCTGGCGTGAAAACCTTTGGCGGTTGATGGCTGCCGATCTCGACGAGAGCACTGTTAACGGGTACGCCGCAAGCGTTGGCAATTGTCGTGCCAGCGGCCACCGGAGCTGCATCGACCGCACCTGGCGGCGCGACCTGAAGAACAGTAGCAGGAGCCTCCTCCGGCAGACCGAGCGCTTGGCGCAGCCGAGAGCGCATCTGATCCGGAGAGCCGCTGCCGTCGCCGGTCAGCCTGGAAAGGTACATATGCAGCGCCATTGCTGGCATGTCGTTGAGGGAGACCAACTCGGGAGATTCCGGCACGAGTATGCAATCGTGCGGAGCCGGGTTCACGTCACCAAACATGTACTGGACAGTGAAGCGCGTCGGATCGTCCCCGCTATGCAGTTGGTAGACGGCCCAGCCGTCGAAGGTTGCGCGAGACACATAGTCGAAAATGGCGTCTGGACTTTGAAGCCCGAACGATGCTTCCCAATCCGTTTTGCCATCACGAAGGCCAAACCCGCCTTTCTCTGTAAGATGCGGAAACACGCGAATGGCTATCGCCTTCTCGAATCCATTTGCCTTGGAAGCGCAAGCGGACTTCGCGAAATCGAAATTCTGCTGCGGACCAGCCGAAACTGACGAGCAAAGCCCCAAGAGAAACATACCCGCATACGCAATCTTGATCATTACCAGCCCCGTGTCGATATGGTATCAATGGGATCTCAGCCTTAGCTCATCCATGGGATGGAGAAATGGGCCGCGAGTCGGCTTCCAATGTCGAGGAAATACAGCCTTAAATTGCTTTAGCACTTCCTGCAAGTGATCATGCTGCAATCACCACGCCTGCATCACCAGGTTATTACCAGTTCTGGATACTCCGTCACGATGGATGGCCGAATAGCATCCTGTTCGAAGAACGTCGGCCGCCAAATGTAATGGAATTGCTCGCCATCCAGCCACTCTTCCAACGCTTTTGCGGCGTCGGTATCTGAGAGGTCGAACGGGTGTTCCTGCATGATGCGGTAGTGGCGGTGGCCGAGGAAGGCCGCTTCGTCGATGGCGGTGGCTACCGTTGCAGGCTTGAAGATCTTGTTGGCGTACTTCGTCCGAACGTTGGTCGCCATCATGTAATTGCCTTCCGCGCGCTTCATTGAAAGGCCCTCCCCAGATAGGTGTCCGTGATTTTGAGGCGACCGTGCCCCAGCTCGGCGGATATCTGGCGGCGGGCCGAGCGGTCAGCTTCGCGTTCTTTCGCCGTCATATCCTCCCAGAGCTTGCCGCCCGCGAGCGGGCAGGCTTGTCCGGTTAGCGCGGCATAGCGCTGCTGGGCATAGGCGTGGCGGAACCCGTGGGTGTTCCGCAGTCCCGACTTGAGAGTGTGGTATTCGAACCGCTTGAGGTGTTCGACATAGCTTAACTGCGCGGGGATGAGCGAGCCCCGGCCTGGCATGAAACGGACGATGTGTTCGAGGACTTGCCGCTGCTCCAGGGTGGTGATGGGGATCGTACGTGCCCTACCCCCTTTGGTCCAACTGGCCTGCAACATGATAACGTCGGTGCGGATCGCAGCCTGGGGTTGGAATTTCATGGCCTCCTCACGTCGGAGACCGAACGCGACCTGCAACAGGATGGTTGCCTTTATGTAGGGGCACTCGATGGCCCGAAACTTTGCGCCGTCGAGCTTTTGTGCGCGATTGCGGATCGCGCCGCCGCGTTCGGCAACCCCGTAGGTGGCGTTGTCACGACTGACCACGTTCGGCTTGCTGACCTTCTCGGCCCACCAACGAAGCCAGGTCAGGCGGTTGCGGATGCTCGCTTCTGTCGTGTCCGCATCCAGCCATCGTTCGACCAAAGCCTCGACGTGCTTGGGCTTGAGCGAACCGGCGTTCGGCAGTTTATAGCCGAGATCGCGCAGTTCGTTGGCCATAGCGGACAGTCCGCGTTTGCGATTGCTTCGTGTGCCATAGGATCCATCCCTATTGCGTTGACACAGTCGCACCAGGTCCATAGTCAGGTCGTCCATCTTGCTCGCTTCCTTTAGAGCTGAGTGTTGATGGCTGATGCCTGTCCTTGGATCAGGTCACCCCGCGAAATCATTCGCGGCAGGGCCGGAATGCGTAGTCCTTCTTACGGTATTAGCCTCCAGAGCCAGCCGGGCGGCTGGCCGATGTGGTTTGCCCTGTTGGGCGTCCGGAACCCGCACGGCGGGCACCAGAATGTCGGCCGCCGCGGCGGCGCTCGGATGAGATGAGCATGCATGTTGCTCTCCTATAGTTGGGGAAAAGGTCGGGTGAGATGGATCAGGCATTCGCTTGACCTGCCGCGATAGTGAACGCGGTCGCCCGTTAATGGCCAGCACGTTGCGCTGGAAATGATATGTCCGACGCCGAGCGGAGCGCAGCGTCATTTGCGTGTCACGCGGCGATGTTTGCGGAAAGCTCTTTGCCACCGAGGGTTCGGCGCGGTCCGTCACTCCCCAACCTGTTGGCGAGTGACGGACCTCCGGTCTTCCGCATGGACGGACGACATACGTCCGACTTCCTTCTTGATGCGGCTCTGCCCGACGCCGGAACGCAGCCTCGGCCACAGCGCCATGCCGCTGTCGGCATGGCATGGGTGGTGTTTTGCCGGAGCTGTCCGTTGAGGCCGGTCACGCCCGTCGCAACCGGTGTGGTCGGGTGTGACACCGCCCGCCCCGCCCGCAAGGCATCCAGCCGTATCCCGAGGGAGCCTCGGCCGGACCCTCCATTGCGGGCAGGCGTATGCGCGGCGTCTGCGGGGCACCCGACCGGTCGCGAAGGGCGTGACCGGACCAACCAACGGGAGCATCCCAATATGAGCAAAGACACCACCAACACCACGCCGACGCATCACGTCTACGTGGTCGAAGGCAAAGGCGACACCGCCTTCTGGACCAAAATCGGAGCCGCATGGCAGCATGCCGATGGCAACGGCCTCAACATCACGTTGACCCTGCTGCCCCTCGATGGCCGCGTGGTTATCCGCACCGCCAAGGCAGGTGAAACCACCCGCCGCAGAGGACGCGGGCAATGATGCCCGCGTCCTATCGCGTCCGCGACGGCCACCTCCATTTCCCGGAGGTGGCCATGCCGGAAAACACCGTCATTCACGGTGACTGCGTGCAGGTCATGGCTGGAATGCCCGCCGCATCCGTGGATTTCGTGTTGACCGATCCGCCGTATATCTGCGGCTATCGTGACCGGCAGGGCCGCACGATCGCCAACGATACCTGTGCCGACTGGCTGGAACCGGCGTTCCGCGAGATCTACCGCCTGATGAAACCGGATACCCTATGCATCAGCTTCTACGGCTGGACCGCGACGGAGGCATTCCTGGCCGCCTGGCAGGCGGCCGGGTTCCGCCGAGTTGGGCATCTGGTGTTCTGCAAACCCTATGCGTCGCGCACCGGACTGTTCCGGTCGTCACACGAAAGCGCCTATGTACTGGCGAAAGGCCGTCCGCCGATGCCCGCGCATCCCGCCTCCGATGTGTCGGGCTGGGTCTACACCGGTAATAAGCTGCACCCGACCCAAAAGCCGGTCGAGGTGCTGGAGCCGCTTATCCGGACGTATTGCCCAGTGGGTGGGCTGGTGCTTGATCCGTTTTGCGGTTCCGGTTCGACGCTGGTTGCCGCACGGGAATGCACGCGCCGCTATGTCGGCATTGAACTGGATGCACAACATGCCGATATCGCACGGGCACGCCTTGGGGAGCGGCCTCACACATGAGGAGCTGACCACACGCACGCGGCCATGCGCTTGAATTCACGCACCCCCAGCGCGCCGCGTTCGCGCGCCTTTGAGCCGGGCCGTGCTAAGCGGTCGATCACCAACGAATACGGGGCCTCCCAGATTTCTTGCGGGTCGAGCGTCGCATTATCAAGTAAAACCACCATCACCGTGTCGCACACGGCATCGCGTTTGAGCATGCCCAACCTTTGGCCCGGCTTGCTTTGTTCCCCGAACGCGCGGCCCTTGATCTGAATGTGTTCCTTGCGTCCATCCGGGTGATGGCGGATCGCGTCATAACCAGCGGTTCGCGCGGGCGCGAGTTCCAATCCCAACAAATCCGCAGCAGCGGCTTCCGCAATCTCGCCGGTGACGCCCAGCGGCTTGCCGGTAAGCCGATAATATTCCGCAGCCAGCGGTCTAATCGCCGTCAGAATGTCACGTATGCGAACTGTAGTGGCAGTGGTGAGCGCTGTGTCCATGCAACCAGCATAACCACGCTCAGACGAAAATCGATGGGTATTACGCGAGGCGCCTGATCGTGCTTTCGCTGACGCCGAAATCCACTGCTATCTCCGCGCAGCCTTCGCCATTGGCCCGGCGCTCTATTGCAATCTTGCGGGCGGAAAGGTCGAGCTTCGGTTTGCGCCCAAACTTCACCCCGCGCTGCCGCGCCAGTTCCCGGCCCTGCGCGGTATTCTCCAATATTCGCCGCCGGTGCCAACGCGCCGCCCAGCCGACCATGAAAGCGATGAGGTCGGCCATCTCCGACGTGGTGTCGATGAACGGTTCGTCCAGCAGTCGCAGGCCCGCGCCTGCGGCTTTGACGGTGTTAAGGATTTGCACCAGGTCGAGTGGATCACGCGCCACCCGGTCACTCGCTGTGGCGAGCATCACGTCCCCTCTTTCCAGGTGGGCCAGGAGCCTTCTGAGTTCTAGGCGATCGGCGGTATTCTTCCCGCTGCGCTTCTCATGGAAAATCTGCTCGCAACCGGCCTTTTGCAGCCTGTCGAGCTGATAGGCAAGGTCTTGGGTTTCGGTGGATACGCGCGCATAGCCATAGATCATGGCCGCACCTTGCCGGGGGCGGCAGCAAACGACGAAGGCAAATGCAAAGCTTTCAACTGATTAAAGAAATTGTCTTTAACTCTTGCTTGCCGCTGTCATAAATTACAACTTTTGCAAGAGTATCTGAACGGCAAAATGCACCTGCTAGACTACATTCACAACACCTAAATTACCTTGAGATTCAGCTTTCGGACATCTGCCAAGCGCGCGGGCATGCCTCCGTCATATGTCGTGATTTTTGATATCCAGATTTTGCCAACGGCAAAGCCGGACGGCGGTTCAGGCCGTTCAGATCCGGCATGGACTCCGCTTCGGTTGCATCACTACGGGGACCAACGATGCAATTCACGCTCAACATGATTCAACCTCGATTTAAGGCAGCCACTGTCGGCGCTGTTGCTCTCCTCCTTGCGGCCTGCTCCGGGTCCGGCATCGATGGAAAGTATCGCGATCCGAAGGGTAACACCGTTAATTTTCTTGAGGACGGGACAGCCGTCTTCGTGATCAACGGAACGCAGGCCATCTGGAAATGGGCAACCTATGACGGCAATCGCCTGAAGCTTGAACCCGGTCCCGGCGTTCTCGGCGTATCCGCAGCGGTCTGCGACTACAAGCTTGATGGCTCCAGCCTGCGCGTGACTGGCTGCGACTATGCCATGCAGCTCACGCGTGTATGATCCTCGGCGGACTTACCAACGCTTCCTATATCTCAGTTATTCCCGAACTCAATCCCATCAGGGGTAACCCATGAAATCAAAGCTACTCGCGGCGGCATTGGCCGCATCCATACTTCCTGCCTGCTCAAGCGAGGCAAACTCCCTCGAAGACAAGAGCCCCGAGGAAATTGCCGCATACATCCTTTTTGGCATGGAGGAGGATCAGTGGGAGGTGACAGGCGGAACGATGATGATGGCGGTCAGGAACGCGAAGCCGCTACACATGGTGCTGGCTGCACAAAACAAGGCGGCGAGGTTTGATCTGGTGGAGACGGCAGTGAATATGTCGGACGGATGCCGGTTCACGACCACCGTCAAGGATACAACCCGTAGCCCTGACTTCAAGCGAGGCACATTCGCGGTCGATTTTAGCGGCCTTTCCGCTGTCCGCTTGGACACCGTTTCAAATGGCAAGGTCTTTGCGTACCTAGACGGCGCGAAAATCCAATGCGTGGATAGCGACGAGGGCTTTTGCGAGTTCTTCAACGCCGACACCGCTGTCACGGGTGAGTGGCGGTGGCGCTATGATTTTCGCGAGCACGAGACCGAGAGCAGGCAGGCTCAGATGGACGAAACCGTGACCTACTTTAAAGCGAACATATGCAAGCCAAGCACGTGAGGCGCTTTATTGCTCCTGTCGTTGCCAGCTTCTTGGCAACGACAGCGTCTGGGCAAGAGGAGCCGCTGCACCCGCCGCTTGAACAGCAGGCGTTCAGCCTTGATCCGGAGGATGGGTGTTTCCGGTACAGTGGCACGGCGTTTGACTTTGTCGGGCGCTTCCGGGCTGGCGCCTATGTCAGCGTCACCATGGACAACCCAGAGCGTTTCCCCGCCATGGACGCCCCGGAATACAAGGCTCCTGGCTCCGCCTCGTGGTTCGGCCCCCTGCCGGAGAGCCGGAATTACGGCATCACGTTTACGCCGTCGTACTTGCACGGGTCTTCGGATCGCGTGGAGATTTGTGGGCGGATGTCGCCGCCCACGTAGAACGGTGGCCCTATTCGTCGGCGGAAAACTCTCGTCCGCCTGCGAGAATGCGCAGGATGACTACGTCGTCGTCCTCGACGACAAACGCGATGCTGACGCTGCGTTCGAAACCGACGACACGCAAACCGGGACGGATTTCATCGCGTACCGTGCCGCGCTCGGGAAACACCTCGAATGAGGCGAGGAAGCCATCGATGCGCTCGATGTAGCGATCGGCGGTGACTGTCGAGGCGGAACGCCTTTCCACAAAGCCATGGATATGCACCAGGTCCGTCTCCGCTTCCGGTGACAGGCGAACGGTATAATGCTTCACCGGGCTTTGGCCTTGGCAATCCGCGCCCGCACATTCGCCATCCCTTGCTCCAGCGGTACGGCACGCGTGGGATCGGCCTTGTGGGCGTCGTAAGCCGGGGCGACTTCATCGCGCAGCCAGCGTTCCACCACGGCATCCCGTGCGGCGAGCGTGCGCAGGCCGTCGCGGATAACTTCGCTTTCGGTGGCGTACTCACCTGAGGCCACCTTGGCCTTGACCATTTCGGCCATTTCTATCGGAAGGGTGATGCTGAGGGATTGGGTTGTGCGCATGGCGATCGCTTTCGTTGATGGTCCCTTATAGCATGCGACACGATTTAATCCTACTGCCTACTCCCACGTATAATGCCACGTAGAATGAACGCTGGCTCTTTTTGGGCCTGGATATCTCCGCTTAACAACGCCCTGCAGGGAGTAGTCCATTGCCCGTCAACAAGATGGCAGGCTCCATCAACAGCATCAAGGCTGCCTGCGGCCCCGCTGTGCGGCTTCGGCCTTGACCCTGCCGCCGGAACCTGCCGTTGGCTTGGGAAGGGCAAATGGACAGATATCGGCGTTCCGCCGCTATTGCTTACGGTAGTAGGCGTTCCATGCTAGGCGAATGTCGTAGAAGGTCCATTCGCGGCGACGGCCGAAGGACGGACTTGGGCGGGTGAAGCAGTCAACAAGGCCGGTTTCCCGCTGGAATTTCATAAACCACGCGGCGGATTTTGGCTTGCCGCGCGGCGTGAGTTCAATCTGGCGGATCAGGCCGCTATGCGCCCATTGGTCCTCCGGATTGGAAATCGTGCTGGGATCGGTGAGGTAGGCACGGAGTTGCCGCACCGTGGCATCGTCCGGCGTCTGGTGGAGTTCCGCGCGCAGGTCCGCGACGGCCAGCGCGGCACCCTGGCGGGCCGCTTCGGTCAGTATCTCGCGCAATTGGGCGTTGGTCAGCACAAGGGCCTGTAGGGCTTCCATGGGCATGGCTTTCGTTGATGGGATTTTGCGGCTGAATGTCGCCGCAACGCCATTCCGACACGGCCTGCAAATGACGTCAAGCCGCCACCGCGTCGATGACGTCGTGGCTATCGTCAACGGTCACACCAAGTCCGAGAAGCACACCAAGGCGTTCCGTCACCGGCCGCAACGGGTCCACCAGGCCGAGGTCGTAGATAGCCGTGGTGGCGAGGTTGCCCTTGTGATCGACGTAGTGGGAAAGGGCGTCGTGCGAGACGCCTTGTCCAGTCAGCATGAGGGAAATGGCTATCCGCTTCAGGTCGTACAACTGGAAATGCGCCGGGACGCCCTCCAACGCCTTGAAGCGGTCCAGCCCCTTGCGGAAGTTGTCGCGGGGCTGCGTCTGGTCGGTGTGCGACGGGAACAGCAGCTTGCTTTCCGGCCAGCGCGCGCGTTGCGCCCGCACCATCGCGGCGACCTTCGGATGGATGGGCACCGAGCGGAAGGAATACTCATAGATGGAACGCGAGAGTTTGATGCCCTTGGTGTTGTGCTTATGCCAAACCAGCTTCTCCAGGTCGAAGTGCCCGAATTCGGCGTTGTTGAGATCGCTGGGGCGGGCCATCGTCAGGAACAGGATGCCCATGTAGTTGCAAAGTTCCTGCATCTGGTCGTTGGCGGTCAGTACCCGCGCCCTGACGAGCGCCATGTCCCGCTTGGCGAACCCGTCCAGATGGTCGGTCTCCGGCGGCACCTCCATCACCGGATAGAAGATGTAGGTCGCAATCTTCCGAATTTGCTCTGTGGAATAGTCCCGGCGGTGGCGCATCACCTTTTGCATGCGGATCGGCGTGCACGGGTTGCGCATATCGACCAGTTGCATACGGATAGCCCAATTGAAAAGGGAGGACACGCGGGAAAGGGCGCTGTTGTGGTTACAGGGAGAGGAAGCAAACTGCCGCTGGAATTGCTCGATATCGGACGGCTTGATGGCGGCAAAAGCCCGATCGCCAAACATCTTACCGAAATCGGAATAGGCTTTCTTCTTGTTGTGACCGCGACGGGAGACGTTGCTTGGAGCTTGTCGCAGGCGTCCCGCTACTAATCTGACGAAGGCACCCTGCGACACATTCGATAACCCGCTGATATGGCTTTCCCAGTATTGACCGATGACGTCATGCACCGTCAGGAAGTGTTTCCGTCGCGGGTTTACCCGGTCGGCCTCGGGGTCAGCTCCACCCTCTAGCTGCCGCTTGCGGCTAACGACCTCCATCCGCGCGGATGCAACATTATGAAGGACGGTCGAACCAACGACCTTCCGATAGCGCTGGCCATTCAGTTGGTAGGCATGAACAAATGCCTTGCGCCCGAGTTTCGTTACCCGGAGCCCCAACCCGGAAACGGAGTTGTTGCGAATACGACCATCGGCCCCGACAGGGTGGTCCCAGTAAATTTCCTGATCTTTTCCGGCCGGGCAATTGGCCGACAAAACGATGTCGTCAGTTAAAAATACATTTGGCATTCCATGTAACTTCCATGTAATGAATTTACATCAAATGTTACATGGAATGCAAATAAATGATCTGCATAAATCTTCAAAAAATGACAGAAATACAGGATATTACACTTTGTACCGAATTCTCGAAATAGCGCCTTTTCCGGTTGGTAATGACGAGGTCGGCAGTTCAATCCTGCCTAGCAGCACCATGATTTCAAAGATTTACGTGTTTGATTTATCCGAGCAGCACTCCATGTATCATTCATGTAACGACGGGCCAATTTCCCGACTGCTCAGCATTTCGAAGAAATGTATGACCTTAGGGTTAGCCCAAAACGGATCCTTCCGATGGCCGCCGCGCCCCTCAATTCCTAAAGAGTGTATTCCGTCTCAACGGTAATCGAACCAATATAGTAGTCGTATCCATCCTGGTACTCGTTATCGAAGACATCGAAGCGGGTACCATAATTCGGATTTGAAACGTACATATGCACTTTGTTATCCACCGCATCGAAAGTAATGTCCCACGCCTTATTCTGCGTAATTTTCTCGTATCCGGTATAATAGTTTAGATGGCGAGAAGGCGCTTCGCCGATAACGATAACTTGAGGGTCGAGCTTAACTAACCACGAGTCCGGGATTTTACCGGAATTGCGGCCATGGTGCGGCGCGAAAACCACCGTAGTCTTGGTGAGTTCAATGTCATCCACGATAGATTCCATGAATTCCGTTTCAAGATCTCCGATCCACAAGAAGCTGGCGCCATCCTCGATCGAATACCTACATACGAGTGAAATGTTGTTAAAGGCAATTCCGTCAGCGGCGTCCTGCAGGGCTTGCTTGAAGTCTGCGTTTTCGCGATCAGGCCATAGAACAGCAATACCCGCTGTCTTCCGCTCATCATTGGACTGGTTCATCCATCGGCGCTTGCAGCCCTTATAGACGTAGTATGCTTTCTTAGAATCATCGCGAAGTTCACAATAGCGCTCGAATGACTCGGTTACGACGTCCTTCGTCGCTTCATTCTCCACGCAGTAGAAATTACTGATCTTGATCTGGTCATCGAGATACGGAAGACCCTGAAAATGGTCCTCGTCCGGATGAGTAGAGATAAAGCGCGTGATGCCCTTTTTGCCTGCTTCAGCTTTGATCTCGGCGACAATTTCCTCCTGGTTTTCATGCGTCAGACAGCAATCGATGATTGTGAAGTTGTCGCTGTTATGCCGAATGTAAAACATGTCTCCGTTACCAACGGACAGCGATTTTACCAGAGCCATTGAAATTCCTTTTGTTGTGCAAAAAATCTATTATTTGATGAGACGCAATAGGAAATTGAATGGATTCTGATTACTTATTACCCACCCCGATATTGCTAGCCGGCGTGGAAACCATCACCCCAAGAAGGAGCGCATATGAGATTTTGCGGCGAATCTTGTCAGCGCGCACGGACGCCTACACTCCCGTTTGAATACTTGACCCATATGGTGATATACGCAAGAGAATGCGCCCGTCGCGGCGCGTTGTGAGAACGCGGCGGAAGTTACCGTTAAGCATTACACCTTGTGTATGGCCTGCCCCCATGGGGTGATCCGGTTGGAATGTTAGTGCATGCTTGGCCTGCTGGCCACCGCTGGCGTTGATGCCGGTCCGTTTTGGCGAGGC
>NZ_OBQD01000066.1 GCF_900220975.1 Rhizobium subbaraonis
CACCAGGCCAAAGCAGCTTAAATCAATCCGCAAACCGAGCCGGAAACTCCATTCTTCCAGAGCCCCAAAAGTCTCAAATTATTCGACGACGGACAATCGTGATGATCGAAAACGCTCACAAACATTTGGAGCGCGCCCCGCCGGACAAGCCGCGAACCGAGATACTGATCAAGGCGGCGAGCGAGGTCGGACCAGCGCTGTTCTTCAGTCTGCTGATCATCACCGTGTCATTCCTGCCGATCTTCACCTTAGAATCGCAGGAAGGCCGTCTCTTCGGACCGCTCGCCTTCACCAAGACCTTTGCTATGGCGGCAGCCGCCCTGCTGTCGGTTACCCTCGTTCCGGCGCTGATGGTGGTATTCGTACGTGGGAGGATCGTCCCGGAGCACAGAAACCCGCTCAACCGTTTCCTGATCTGGATTTATCGTCCAGTCATTTCCGGGGTGCTTCGGGAGAAGACGCTGACGATCCTGCTCGCCGTGGCAGCCTTGGCGGTAACGGTCTGGCCCGCCCGCCAGATCGGCAGCGAATTCATGCCGACTTTGAACGAAGGCACGCTGATGTACATGCCGACGACCTTGCCCGGCCTGTCGGTGACGAAGGCAGCCGATCTGATGCAGACCCAGGACCGCATTATCAAGTCCTTCCCGGAGGTCGAAACGGTCTTCGGCAAAGCGGGCAGGGCGCTGACCGCGACCGATCCGGCTCCGACGGAGATGTTCGAGACGATCATCACGCTGAAGCCGAAATCCGAATGGCGGCCAGGCGTGACCATCGACAGCCTGAAGCAGGAAATGGACGCGACGCTGCAGTTTCCCGGCGTGTCTAACGCCTGGACGATGCCGATCCGAGCCCGCATCGATATGCTGTCGACAGGCATCAGGACACCCGTCGGGGTCAAGGTATTCGGGACGGACCTCAAGGAGATGGAGCGGATCGCCCGCGACGTCGAGACTGTCCTGAAGACCATCTCTGGCACATCGAGCGCTTACGCGGAACGGGTGATCGGCGGCTACTATCTGGACATTGTTCCTGACCGCATAGCGCTCGGGCGCTACGGCCTAAGCGTCGACGACGTTCAGGACGTTGTGGGCACGGCTTTGGGTTCCGAGGTGGTGACCTCGACGGTTGAGGGACGCGAGCGGTATGGCGTGGCAGTGCGATACCCCCGTGCCTTGCGCAGCGATCCCCAAACGATAGCCCGTGACGTCCAGGTTGCTCTGCCTGGCGGCGGGACGGTACCATTGGGAGTGGTCGCCGAGGTTAAGTTGACGCGCGGTGCCACGACGATCCGCACCGAGAACGGCCAGCTTGCCGTCTACGTGTTCGTCGATATCGCTGGTCGCGATCTCGGTGGCTATGTCGCGGAAGCGCGGCAGGCGGTTGCCGGTAGCGTGAAGATGCCGCCGGGGTATTCGGTCGCCTGGAGCGGCCAGTACGAATATCTCGAACGGGCGAAAGCGCGTCTGGCGATCGTGGTGCCGTTGACCCTCGGGCTGATCTTTCTGCTCCTCTACCTGAACTTCAAGGCGATTACCGAAACGCTGATCGTGATGCTGTCGCTGCCCTTCGCCCTCGTCGGGGGTATTTGGCTGATGTGGTGGCTTGGGTTCAATGCCTCGGTTGCCGTCGTGGTGGGGTTCATTGCTCTCGCAGGAGTCGCCGCCGAGACCGGCGTCATCATGCTTATCTACCTTGATCAGGCGCTCAGGGAACGCCAGGCAGTATGCGCAGCGGAGGGGCGTAATTTTACCCGTTCCGACCTCAACCATGCGATAATTGTCGGAGCGGTAGAACGTGTACGCCCGAAGATGATGACGGTCGTCGCAATCATGGCAGGCCTTTTGCCGATCCTTTGGAGCACTGGGGCCGGGTCTGAAATCATGCAGCGTATCGCCGTACCCATGATCGGAGGCATGGCGTCCTCCACCATCCTTACCCTTGTCGTCATTCCCGCTGTTTATGCGGCCGTCAAGGGCTGGCAACTGCTGCCAAAAAGCGAGCTGGACCTCGCCTTTCAATCAGCGTCGCCGCCAATCTATCAGGAGAGAAAAAGATGAAGAGAAGAGACTTTCTGCTATGCGGCGTTGCCATCAGTTCGGTGTTGATGACCCATCCCGCCTTGGCAACAGGTGAAAGAATGGTTGTCTACAAGGACCCGAGTTGCGGTTGTTGCCATGAATGGGCAAAGGCCATGCAAAATGCAGGCTTTTCCGTTGTTTCCGAAGACGTCGACGATCTTGAAGCGGTCAAGAAACGTTTCGCCGTACCGGTGGACCTGCAAGGGTGCCACACGGCGAGCTTGGCGGGCTATTTCATCGAGGGCCACGTCCCGCTCGACGCCATAACCAGGCTGCTTGCCGAGCGTCCGAACATCGCCGGGCTGGCCGTTCCCGGTATGCCCTCCGGCTCCCTGGGTATGGGGGACGATCCAGGCGCGTCCTACGACGTCTTCGCGGTTGGCAAGGACGGTTCTTCCGCTGTGTACCACGCGGTCCGACCAAGGTCGTAAGCGGGGGAATTCGCCCACTACCTTCAACACGCATCCGAACACCCGTCCGGACTTGCAATTGGATGGGTGTCCGATTTGCCTAATCGGACAAACGATGACAGCCCTAACGGCCTGCGGACAGCCAGGTTCTGGCCGAGTACGCTGCCCACCGCGAGCGGTTGAGTTTGCCGGCGATGTCCGATGACAAGAATGAATCATCGGAAGCAAGAAACCTCGTGTCGACGGGAAGTGCACCGAGCACCTGAAAACTAATCAAAAAGCATGTTGATATCCGTTGGTAGTCGCCTTGATCACTGTCAGCTCCTCGCGTCGTTTGCTAGACCCGAGATACGAGGTCTCCCCTCGCATACGCGCTGTCGTAACTGCGGCGTAAGAGCGAATGCTTCTACAATATCGTGCGCGCCACGTGACTATGTGGGCCTGGCGTGATTGGAGGGAGACCTCGTGCCACATCCACTGAACGTGTTCGGACGCGTGAGCCTTCGTGTAAAAATCCCGCCGGAGATGGCGAGCAAGGCCGATCTTCTTCAGTACCTCTGTCTTTCAGAGGCGGAACTCCGCAAGATATGGTGGTTTCGAAGTCGGATGTACAAGGACTTCAACATTTCCGTTAGGCCTGGCAAGAGCAGGCTGATCAGCGCTCCAGATCGACGGCTGAAAATGCTCCAGAGAGCGTTGGTACCGCTACTGGGCGAAATTTACAGCCCAAGGAAACCAGTGCATGGTTTTGTTAGGGATCGATCCGTGATCACGAACGCCGCTTCTCATCTGAAAAGCAAGTTCGTGATCAATCTCGATATTGAACGCTTTTTTCCATCTATATCTGAAAACCGTGTGGTAGGTCTCCTCAAGGCCCTGGGTGTCGACGAGGATGTCTCTTCGATCATCGCCCGCCTTTGTTCGAACCAGGGAACTCTCCCCCAAGGAGCCCCAACGAGTCCCGTCCTTTCAAACATGATCTGTTTCAGGCTGGACAAGGAAATGCAGGTCATCGCCAAGGCCGCGCATTGCATCTACACGCGCTATGCAGACGACATCACGTTCTCAAGCTACCAGCCCCTTAGCGCTTTGTTCGCGGCCGGGGTGCCATCAACGGGGAATTTTGCCCCTGATTTGTTGGCTCCCCAGTTGCTAGCAGCCTTTACGAACAATGGCTTCAAGGTTCATCCGGACAAGACACACTACGGCGACAGGCATAGCCGCAGGATCGTAACGGGTCTCAAGGTCGTTGAATGTTGATCGACGGTTCGTCCGAAATGTTCGCAGCACACTATTTTCAATCGAGACAACCGGCTTAGCGGCCGCTCAGAAAAAGTTTGACGATCACTACGGCGGACGACGCGATATCGCGCGGTTTCTGCGGGGTAGGATTTCTTGGATCGGAAATGTGAAGGGGCAATCAGACCCAGTTTACCGAAGTATCGCTACGCGTTTCAACGCATCGTTCCCAACGCAGCCGATCATGGTCCTGCCGACGCGCACAGAGATCAGGAGAAGGGCGGTCTGGATACTGGAACACGCCCACGGAGAGTGGGCGCAGGGGAGCGCGTTTTTTCTCAAAGACGTCGGCCTAGTGACCGCTGCGCATTGCGTCCAGGATGCAATCGGCGAGGAGATCGATGTCTACCATCCAACTAAGCCCGCAAACATCTTCAAGGTAAAAGTGAAGAAGCACCATATAATACGGGGCCTCGCTCTGTTGGAACATAGTATTCCTTCGAACGAATTTTACGAACTCGAGATGACGAATACGACATACGTTATTGGCGACGTATTGACCGCAGCGGGTTATCCCGGATTCGCGCCAGGGGACGGATTGAACGAGCGCCTCGGCCACATCAGCAGTTTCTCTGTTAAAAGCGGCGTCCCGCTTATCGAGGTTGCGGATTCCGGTCTGAAGCCGGCCGGCATTCCGATTAATTACCGGCCACCGTTCCGATTTGAAGCCGGCCACTATTCCAATCAATTACCGGCCG
>NZ_OBQD01000024.1 GCF_900220975.1 Rhizobium subbaraonis
AATACATAACCGGAATAACGCGGGGTGGAGCAGCCCGGTAGCTCGTCAGGCTCATAACCTGAAGGCCGCAGGTTCAAATCCTGCCCCCGCAACCATCTTTACTTGCGATCCACCCCGCCCTCCGGCGGGGTTTTTCGTTTGTGCGGAAATTATAAGGATTCCAGCGAGATCGCCCTGAACGTCGATCTCCACCTTGCCGTCCACGGGGGTCAGAACGATCTGGTTCACCAGCGAGCGAAGGATGTCCGCCGCCTCGATCCGCTTCTCTTCCTCTTCGTCCTGCAGGGCTTCATAGAGCTGCTGGACCCGCTTGCGGTATTGGAGCGCCATTGAAGGGTGCAGCAGGGGAGGGGGTTCCTCGGCCTCGGCCAGGAACGTCCTCAGCTCCGATTTCCGAGCTTCCAGCCGCTTCATGTCCTCTACGATGGCTTCAATCGGCCCGCCAGCCTTAATGGCGGTCAATAGCTTCGCCAGTTCGTGCTCGGTCTTTTCGATCTCGGCTTCCGCCGAGGCAATGCCCGCACGGCCTTCCATGCGTAGGCGATTCATCTCCTGTGTGAATACCTCGCAGAAGCGAGCGAACATCTCGGGATCGACAAGTTTGGTACGCAAGGCGTTCAGAACGCGCGCCTCCAACTCGTCGCGGCGGATGTTCACCCGGTTGTCGCAGGTGCCCTTGTTGCGCGCTGTCGAGCAGCCGATCAGCGTCGCCGAGATCGCGGAATAACCGCCACCGCAGCAGGCGCATTTGGTCAGTCCAGAGAACAGATATTTTGGCCGGCGCCGATGGTTCATCTTCCGGACATCCGCAATGCCGCTTTCGTCGCGTTCGGTGCGGTTCTCGCCCTGCCTCGCCTTCACGGCGTTCCAGAGATCGTCATCGAGGATGCGCAGTTCCGGCGCTTCCTGAATGACCCATTCGGATTCCGGGTTGGGCCGGGCCTGCCGCTTGCCGGTATCCGGGTCTTTGACGAAGCGCTGACGATTCCAGACGATCTTGCCCACATACATCTCGTTGTTGAGGATGCCGTTGCCACGCTTCGGATTGCCGTTGATCGTGCTGAAGCCCCAATCGCCGCCAGACGGGGCGGCAATGCCATCCCTGTTCAGGGAGAAGGCGATGGTCTTGGCCGACTTGCCGGCGGCATAGTCGCGGAAGATGCGGCGCACGACCTCGGCTTGAGCTTCGTTGATCGTGCGATCGCCGCGGATCGGTTCGCCGTTAGCGTCCAGCTTCTTCACCACGTCATAGCCGTAGGAGTTGCCGGCGCCCGACTTGCCCGCCTCGACCCGGCCGCGTTGCCCGCGCCGGGTCTTGTCGGCCAGATCCTTCAGGAACAGCGCGTTCATCGTGCCTTTCAGGCCGACATGCAGATGCGAGACTTCACCCTCGGAGAGGGTGAACATCTTCACGCCCGAATAGGACATGCGCTTGAAGAGGCCCGCTATGTCCTCCTGATCGCGTGAAAGCCGATCCATGGCTTCGGCGAGGATCAGGTTGAAGCACCCGCGTGTCGCGTCGGAAATCAGGGCCTGGATGCCGGGGCGGAGCAGCGACGAGCCGGAGATCGCGTGGTCGGAATATTCCTCGACGATCTGCCAGCCCTGCTTCTCGGCATGAAGCCGGCACATGCGGAGCTGGTCGGCGATCGAGGCGTCGCGTTGATTGTCGGAGGAATAGCGGGCGTAGATCGCGACCTTCAATGCACCTCTCCTTTCGGCATCAGGAGGTGCGCTTCCCCCGTCGCCTCGTCATCCTGACTTCTTCCGCGTAGCATTCCCGTGCTGCCTGTCGCGCCAGAAAGTCGACCAGAAGCAAAAGCCGCGGATCGGGATCGCCCCTCGGCGTAAAGGTCAGGTCCGGCTCGTCGATGAGCAGGGATTCGAGCAACTCTTCGCGCTCGTTGCTTGTCATCTTCGCCGGTGAATGGGTTGATCGTAAAGTCATACATCCAAGCATTCACCCGAAGATCAGCATAAGCAATTGAAATAACACGCGTATAGTTGGCGGCGGAAAGTATGCCCCCGGCGGCATCGGCGAAGCGCGGCGCAATCCTTCGTGCTACAGCATATGGAAAATACTGACGTGAACGCGCAGTATTCTCGTGCATTACTGCTCTGTGGTGAGCGTCCAGGGCCATCGCTGACATCCCTTGTTTGCAACGCAGAAATCGGCTATATGTCAGGATATATACCACGGAGGCCAGCCATGAGCAATGCTGCGCAGAAGAGAGCGATCGAGAATTACCGGGCGCGCCTGACACAGCGCGGCTTCAAGCGCTTTGAGGTTCTTGCGCTGGAATCCGATCGCGATCTAATCCGATCGCTCGCCCGTCAACTGGCCGAAGAAGGACCAGAGGCAGAGCAAGCCCGACAGACGGTGAGGGCTCTTGTTTCGGGTGAGCCTTCGAAATCCAGCGGCATTCTGTCGGCCCTGCGCCGCTCGCCTTTGGTCGGCGCCGATCTCGATCTGTCGCGCCCGCGCGAGGAAGGGCGACGGGTCGATCTGTGACGCGCTATCTCCTTGACACCAACATCATCAGTAACACCGTCAAGCCGCAGCCCTCGGAATCGCTGCTGGCATGGTGGAGCGAGCAGAGCGATCAAGACCTGTTCGTCGCGTCTCTGACTATAGCTGAAATACGCCGCGGCATTTTAGAAAAACCACGTGGCAAGAAACGAGAGGTTCTCGATACGTGGTTCACAGGACCGGAGGGACCGCAGGCTCTTTTTGCGGGGCGCATACTGCCATTCGACGACAAGGCCGGGTTGATCTGGTCGCGATTGATGGCGGACGGCAAGGCCGCTGGACGCCCTCGCAGCGGGCTCGACATGATCATCGCGGCGACGGCAGGCGCAAACGATTGCGTTGTGATCACGGACAACGAAAAGGACTTCGCCGGTATCCAGTTCATCAACCCCATGCGAGGCTTCGTTTGATGCTGCGGCAGAGAGCAAAATGCTCGGGAGGAAAATGTGGCTGAAACCCAGATCGAGTGGACCGACGCCACCTGGAATCCTGTCGCCGGGTGTTCGATTGTAACGGCCGGCTGCACGCACTGCTATGCAATGGAAATGGCCAAGCGCCTGGAGGCGATGGGCGTCGAGAAATATGCGGGGCTGACCCGCAAAACTGGCCGACGCACCGTTTGGAACGGGGTGGTGCGCGAAGACCGCGAGGCGTTATCCATACCACTTCGGTGGCGCAAGCCGCGCAAGATCTTCGTCAATTCCATGAGCGATCTGTTCCACGAACAGGTCAGCGACGACTTCATTCTCGATGTATGGCAAATCATGCGCGAGACGCCGCACCACAACTATCAGATACTCACGAAACGGCCAGAGAGAATGGCCGATCTGGTGGCCAGCAAGATAGGCGAGGTTCTGCCCAACGTGTGGCTTGGGACCAGCATCGAAAACGCTGCTGTAGCCGAACGGATCGAGCATCTGCGGAAAGCGCCTGCTGCGATCCGCTTCATATCATTCGAGCCTCTGATCGACGCCGTCGGCACCATCGACCTCAGTGAAATCCATTGGGCAATCGTGGGCGGTGAAAGTGGGAAATCCGCTCGTCCCATCCGTGAAGAATGGATCGATGAAATCTACACCAATTGCCAAACGGCAGGGACGGCGTTCTTCTTCAAGCAGTGGGGTACATGGGGCAAGGACAACAAAAAGCGGTCAAAAAAGGCAAACGGACGCGAGTATCGAGGCCGAACTTGGGATGAGATGCCGATAGCGCCTCAGCCGGCCGCATAAGAACAGGGGACTTGGGGGCGAAATGACGAGGAAACAGTACGAATGGCCGGATGGCGCAAAACTGGAAGACCACTCCAAACGCAAGCATAAGATCCTGCGTGAATACGTCTTCGACTATCTGACTGTTCGCTGCAAGCTTCCCCAGCGCGAACGCTTTCGGCTTGCTATCGTCGACGGTTTCGCAGGCGGTGGCCGCTACCAATGCGGCTCCCCTGGCTCGCCGTTGATCTTCATCGAAGAATTGAAGCGCGCAGTGGAAGCAGTAAACACTCATCGCACGGTGCAGGGCCTCGGCATGATTGAGGTCGAATGCCTGCTGATCTTCAACGACGCCAGCCTTGATGCCGTCGAGCTTCTGAAGGGGCATGTCGCGCCGATGCAGGCTGACATCGCCGCAACGTGCCCGAGGCTGCATCTGCGCGTCGAATACCTCAACGAGTTCTTTGAAGTCGCCTATCCCCGGATCAAGGGCCTTCTTGAACAGGGCCGATATAAAAATGTCCTGTTTAATCTCGACCAGTGCGGTGACAGTCACGTCAATCGCGAAACGATTATTGACATCATGCGCTCGTATGCATCGGCGGAGATTTTCTACACCTTCATGATCAGCTCTTTGTTGGCCTTCCTCAAGAAGGACCAGCCGGACCAGCTAACGAAGCGGCTTGATTACCTTGGTATCAAGGGCACCGACATCACGTCCCGGAACGACCTTATGAGCAAGAACGACTGGCTCGGAACGGCGGAGAAGATGGTCTTCGAGGTCTTCCATCGATGTGCGCCATTTGTGAGCCCGTTCTCGATCAACAATCCTGATGGCTGGCGCTATTGGTTTATTCATTTCGCCAATGCCTGCCGAGCACGGCAGGTTTACAATAATATCCTCCATGACAACGCGACCCTCCAAGCGCATTTTGGCCGCTCGGGTCTCAACATGCTCTCCTACGATCCGCGTGATGACGAAGGCAGACTATACCTGTTCGATAATAATGGACGAGCCTCTGCCAAGGAGCAGCTCATGGGAGACATTCCCCGCCTGGTGAGCGACGCGGGAGACGCCATGTCCGTTATGGAGTTCTATGAGAGCATCTACAACATCACACCGGCTCATGCTGATGACGTTCATGCCGCAATCATCGAGAATCCGGATCTTGAGGTAATTACGCCTGCCGGCGGTGAACGACGAAAGGCGAATACGATCGCGGCCGACGACATCATCAAAGTGAAAAACCAGCGTAGCTTTTTTCCAATGTTTCTAAGTGCGAGTTCGAACCGGAAAGGAATAAAGGGTAAGAACTGACCCAGCTCCGGATTGCGTCTGTCGCGAGACGGTAAACATCAATCTTCAGTATACCTGTCGGAGTTGCTACCCCCCTTGTGAAACGCATCAGAGTTGGCCGTTTCATCGGCGTTCAGGGTCACTTTGGTTTTGCCTTGAGATTCAGGCTCACGGTGCTGCATTGGCAACGCAGAGAATCAGGAGAACCACCCCGCGGAGACACGTATAACCACGATTGGCAGTCCTTGCACCGCAGACACTCCAGCAATTCCTTGAATGCCGTCACCACAGGCTCGAAATCCTTCTTCCCGAAGTTGGCCCACTCATTGTAATGCACGGCCTTGTTGACAGCCCACTGCTCGACATTGCTCGCCCCGCTAGAGCTGGAGAGTGTTGCCTTGCGCTCAAGCGCGGCTTCCTTTGCGGCGGCATTGCCCCACGACTGAGCTGCATCAGCGGCCTTTCCATAGACATCCTTCGCGCGCGAGAGGACGTTGGGTAGCAATTCGCCGAGGTCATAGTTGCCATCCGCCCGAAAAATCGGCCGCGCGCCAAGTTGGTCCGCGAGCTGGCGTGATGCGTATTCCAGATGGTGCCGTAGCCCGTGGGCGGCTGTCTCGACCTTACCCTTGGCGAGAGCCGTAGCGATCTCATCCCAGATATCCGCGTTTGACTCGACAAGCGGACCTGTATCCACAGTCCAGCTATGGAACGCCAGCGACGTCTTCGCGGTAACAAGCCCCGCTGACTTCATTTGCTCCGCCCATAGGCGATCATGCGTCGTTATGATGAACTGCGTGTCGGGGAAATGCGTTTTCAGCAACTTGCAAAACTGGTAGCGATGGCCCGAGTCGACGGACATCACCACATCGTCCAGCAGTGCGATCGTGAAGCTCTTCGCGAAAAGGCGCTTCATCAAGGCGAGGTAAAGACATACCCCCATGCCGTCTTGATGCCCCTCGCTGTGATAAGCGCCGGGCGGGAAAAGACCGCGCTCGTAGAAATTCACGTCGAAATCGAGCCGCCCCTCGCTGGGTGTCAGCTTCGCCGTGAACTTCGCCTCATCGTCCTCATTGATCAGACGGTAGAAAGTGCTGAAATCGTCCTGAACGTCGTCATAGAGAGCATTCAGCTCCTGTTCCATGACGCGACAATAGGCCTCGTAGGTTGCCCTAGCCGCATTGCTGGCGGCCTTCGCGGCCTCGTTCCTCCGCATGGCGTCGCGGTAGTCATTGAGGCGAAGCTGCGCTGTCGTGAGAAACGTCTGCGCTTCGATGGCCGCGCTCTGGTCAGGTTTCGCGTGGACCTTGGCCGTGAGGGCGGCAAGCCTAGAAGGAGTAGCTTCAGGCATTTTGGGCCATCCACTGCCCAACCGCTCTTTCAAACCGATCAGCCCGTCGAAATTCCCAAGTTGCCCCTTCAATTCCTGAAGGTCAGTCCCCCATGCGGTTATGATATCGGCTCCGACCGCGTCGTCTTCCTCTTTTGCGATCCTCAGAGCCTGCCTGAGAAGGCCGAGCAAGTTTTCCGCATGGGCGGCGAGGTTGCCGCCGTTCGAAAGAAGAGACGTCTGCAGTTTGCCGGCGTCCTCGGATTTTGAGAGCTTGGCCTTGAGGTGTGCGAGCAGATGGTTCTCGTCAGGCCAAGGGTGATCGCATAGCGGGCACTCGGGTCCATCGACAAGTTCAAGCCCCTTTTCCACCAGCGAACGCCGCTGCAAAGCTTGGAGCAGGGCGGGATCGCCCTCCAGCGTCGCGATGCCGGAAAGGATTGCCGCTGCTTCCTCCTTCCCCATGTCCGCAAGGGAGCCGAGCATATCCGACAACGCCTGGAGATCACGCAGTGCGGATTGCTTGTTGAACTCAGACAGCTTGTCGGCGTCGGAAAGACCTGCATCGATCTGCGTGTCGGATGTCAGCGTTTCGATCTTTGGCAGGCCAACCGATTCTCGCTTTGGGTTGACCGAGGCCAGCAACTCCGCGGCGCCGAACGTAGTGATCTGTAGATGCCGCTGCAACGTATCGCGGCTTGACTGCACTTGGCTTGTTGCAGCCTTGAATCCGGTCTGTAGCTTATTCTGCGCGGTATTGAGCGCGGCGCGAGTCTGTCCGATGCCGTCCAGCTTCAGAATCGCCTGGATTTCCTCCGAGCGTTTTGTCGGCTCCACCAGAATGAAACGAAGAATGTCACGCCGTGCGAGCGTGATTTCCGGATGATCCGCGATCTCGGCGAGTGCCGCTTTCACATCTGCGTCGGGAGGCACAATCTTCGGCTTGCCTGGAGCAGATACCTTCCGCGTGATCGTCGCCGACTTGCCGAGAGCGGAAATGAAAACCCTCAACTCCACGAAGGCAGCGTCCGGGAACTTCACCTTGTCGACATGCGGGCCGTGTTCTGAAACCGAAAGGCTTTTCGTACCCCGCCCAGTCAGACGCCCGATCTCTCCGGTAAGGCCGAACTCTATCGCGTCAATGACACCGCTCTTGCCGGTTCCATTCGGGCCGGAGATCGCGAAGGTTCCCTTTCCGAAGTTGATGTCGAGCTTGCGAATTCCGCGGAACTCTTCGACGTGAGCGGTTTCGAGTTTGATCACTTCACATCACCGCCAACCGGCGTCGAGAAGATTTTTACGAAGTCGTCAGCCTTGATCTTCTTATCGTCCGACAGCAGCTTCCTGATCTCTTCAACCTTGTCGGAATCGAGTTCTTTCCCCTCCTCAAGAGCTGAAATGAACTTCTTCGCAATGTCCTGTTGCAGCGTTACCATGTAGCCCCATGTATTGCCCGCAGAATCGGCACCAATTGTAGCGCGAAGTAGCTTCGCGGGAAGCTCGAAACGTGCAGCGGGTCTAACTTCTGAAACCCTGATATCCGTATTTGCGGGTTTGCGATTTTGCGGGGGAAAGCCTTCCCCCTGGCCGGCGCCGGGGTTGCCGGCACACCCCCTTCTGCGGAGAGACCCCCAGGCTGTGCAGAAACTCGCTCTGATGTCGCTGGGCTTGGATCTCGCCCGCTAGCGGTGGCGCGGCGCGACACAATTCAGCATCGTGCCACCTCGGGTTTGACAGAGTGAGCCCGATAGTTTTTCGAAACCGCCTTACGTCACCAAGCCAAGGGCAACTCCGCCCACGGCCGCCAACAATACGACAACCCATGGCGGAGCTTTCCAGGCGATCAGCGCCACGAAACAAATCAAGGCCAGTGCGAAATCCGGCATGCCTCCGATCGCGCTGGTGAAGACCGGCGTATAGAGGGCCGCGCCGAGAATGCCGACGACCGCAGCATTGGCGCCCTGCATGGCCGACTGCGCCCATGTCGTGCGGCGCAACTGATCCCAGAAGGGCAGCGCCCCGATCAGGATCAGGAAGCCCGGCAGGAAAAGTGCGGCAAGAGTGATTGCGGCACCGGCTACGCCGTTCGGCTGCGGTCCCATGACCGCCCCGAGCCAGGCCGCGAATGTGAACAGTGGCCCCGGCACTGCCTGCGCCGCGCCATAGCCCGCGAGAAAGGCGTCATCCGACACCCATCCCGGCGTGACGGTTTCGGCCTGCAAAAGCGGCAGCACCACATGCCCGCCGCCGAAAACCAACGAGCCGGCGCGGTAGAAGCTATCGGCCAGCGCCCATCCCTGCGCCTGTCCGGCGACGAGCGGGAGACCGATCAGCAAGGCAGCGAACAGCGCAAAGGCCGTCAGTCCGGCTGTCCGTGAAACCGGGACCGGCAGATGGTCGCCGACCGCGACCTGTCCATTGATGAGAACCAGCCCGGCGATTGCGCCAAGGAGTATGGCGGTCATCATTCCAATGGCGCCCGGCGCCCAGGCAAGCAGAAGCACGGCAACGGCCGCGATCGTAGCGCGCTCCTTATCGGGGCAGAGGTTCTTCGCCATGCCCCACACAGCTTGCGCCACAATGGCGACGGCCACGATCTTCAGACCATGCAGGACGCCGAGCGCAAGCGGGCTTTCCAGCCGCGTAGCCGTCATGGCGAGCGCGAGAAGGACCAGAGCCGATGGAAGTGTGAAGGCGAGGAAAGCCGCAAGCGCGCCGAGCCATCCCGCTCGCGTCAAACCAAGCGCAAAGCCAACCTGGCTTGAGGCCGGACCGGGCAGGAACTGGCATAGCGCCACCAGATCGGCATAGGCGCTTTCGCTCAGCCATTTTCGCCGCGTCACCAGCTCGTCCCGGAAATAGCCCAGATGCGCGATCGGTCCACCGAATGAGGTGAGCCCCAGCTTCAGGAAAACGCGGAAAACTTCGGCGACGCTGGCCTTTGACTGCTGGTGGCTTTGATCCATTCATGAGACCTCGTTGGTTCGGGCATTGTTGCGAGCGGTGACGTGTGATCGGCGCAGGATAGATTCTCAGGTTGCAGCCGTCAGATTGACCCGCTTCATAAGGGCCTCGCCACTCTCCTTGCGTTCGGAATAGCGGTCGGTCAGGTAGGGTGAGATATCGCGCGTTAGCAGCGTGAACTTCACCAACTCTTCCATAACGTCGACCACTCGATCATAATATGACGATGGTCTCATCCGGCCTGCTTCATCGAACTCCTGATATGCTTTGGCGACGGACGACTGGTTGGGGATCGTCACCATCCGCATCCAGCGGCCGAGCACCCGCATCTGGTTGACGGCGTTGAAGCTCTGCGAGCCGCCTGAGACCTGCATGACGGCGAGTGTCCGGCCCTGCGTCGGCCTTACCGCTCCGACCGAAAGGGGAATCCAGTCGATCTGCGCCTTCATCACCGCACTCATCGCACCGTGACGCTCCGGGCTGGTCCAGACCTGACCTTCCGACCAGAGCGAGAGTTCGCGAAGCTCCTGCACCTTGGAATGATTGACGTCAGCCCCATCCGGCAGCGGTAGGCCGGACGGATCGAAGATGCGCGTTTCTGCCCCGAAGTGTTTGAGCAGACGCTCGGCCTCGAATGTCAGCAAGCGGCTGTAGGATCGCTCACGGAGCGAGCCGTAAAGCAGCAGGATACGCGGCGGATGGGTAGACGGGGCGGCTACGCGCAGCCGACCAAGGCTGGGAGTATCAACGCAGCCGGCATAAAGATTGGGAAGATCGTGCGGCATCAGCGCTGTGCTTCCGCCAGCTTTGAAACTTTGCCGCCGCGCTCATACCAGCCTTTGGAGCGGTTCACGATCCAGACGACCGAGAGCATCACCGGCACTTCAATCAGCACCCCGACGACCGTGGCGAGGGCCGCGCCTGAGTGGAAGCCGAACAGGCTGATGGCCGCAGCAACCGCCAGCTCGAAGAAATTCGACGCACCGATCAGCGCCGAGGGGCCGGCCACGCAATGCTGCTCGCCGGCCATCCGGTTGAGCAGATAGGCAAGCCCGGAGTTGAAATAGACCTGAATCAGGATCGGCACAGCGAGCAGGCCAATGATTGCCGGCTGCGCGATGATCTGCTCGCCCTGAAAGCCGAACAGCAGAACCAGCGTCGCCAGCAGGGCAACGAGGGAGGCCGGGCCGAGCTTTGCAAGAAGTCGGTCAAGAGCTGCCTGCCCGCCACTGGCCAGCATCCGGCGACGGATGATCTGCGCGATAATGACGGGAATGACGATATAGAGCACGACCGACAGAACCAGCGTGCCCCATGGCACCGTGATGGCCGACAGGCCCAGCAACAGCCCGACAATAGGCGCGAAGGCGACAACCATGATGGCGTCGTTGAGGGCGACCTGGCTCAAGGTGAAATGCGGCTCGCCCTTGGTCAGGTTCGACCAGACGAACACCATGGCCGTGCAAGGTGCTGCGGCGAGGATGATGAGGCCGGCGATATAGCTGTCGATCTGATCCGCCGGCAGATAGGGCCGGAACAGCCAGCCGATGAACAACCATCCCAGCAGCGCCATCGAGAACGGTTTTACTGCCCAGTTGATGAACAGTGTCACGCCGACGCCGCGCCAGTGGCGGCCGACCTCGCCCAGTGCGGCGAAGTCGATCTTGAGCAGCATGGGGATGACCATCAGCCAGATCAGCACCGCCACCGGCATGTTGACCTTGGCAATTTCCATTGCCGCGATGGCATGAAATGCACCCGGCAGAAAATGGCCGAGCGCGATGCCGACCACGATGCACAGCGCGACCCAGAGGGTGAGGGAGCGTTCGAAGGTAGACATGGAATTCCCTCAGGCCGTTGCGACACGCTGGCCGTGTTCGTCGATCACTCGCTCGCCGTCTTCCTTGACGAACTCGCCGCGCTGCGGGGGCAACAGGTCGAGCACTTCCTCGGACGGCCGGCAGAGCCTCACGCCCTTCGGGCTAACGACGATGGGCCGGTTGATCAGGATGGGATGCGCCATCATCGCGTCGAGCAATTGCGCGTCACTCAAAGCCGGGTCGCCAAGGCCCAGTTCCGCATATGGAGTGCCCTTCTCGCGCAGCAGTTCCCGCACCGATATGCCCATGCGCGCAATAAGTCGGGTCAGCATCTCGCGCGACGGCGGTGTCTTCAGATATTCGATGACATGCGGCTCGACGCCCGCATTGCGGATCATCGCCAGCGTGTTGCGCGAGGTGCCACAATCCGGGTTGTGATAGATGATGACGTCCATGGCCGGCCTCACGCTGCGCTGTTGCGTGGAGACGACGCGCCATCAGACTGGCCGATCTCGGTCAGCTTCGTGCTCAGCGACGCCTTGTCGAGACTGGCGACCGGCAGGGACGTGAACGCCGAGAGGCGGTTCTTCATGTAGCGGAAGGCTGCAACGAAAGCGGCTTCCTTCTGGATATCTGGCCCATCGACGGCAGCAGGGTCTTCGATCCCCCAATGGGCGGTCATCGGCTGACCTGGCCAAACCGGGCAGGCTTCGCCGGCGGCGTTGTCGCAGACAGTGAAAACGAAATCCATGACAGGCGCGCCAGGGCCGGCAAACTCCTCCCAACCCTTCGAGCGGAAATCTTCAGAAGGATAGTCGAAGCTCCGCAATACCTTCAGCGCGAAGGGATTGACCGCGCCCTTCGGCTGCGACCCGGCAGAGAAGGCGCGAAAGCGGCCTTCGCCATCCTTGTTCAGGATGCTTTCTGCGAGGATCGAGCGCGCCGAGTTGCCGGTGCAGAGGAACAGAACGTTGAAGATGCGGTCAGTCATGGGCAGCCTCCTTGGCGGCGAGGGTTTGCGGTGGGCAGCAAGGGGAAAAATCAGCGATCAGCGGCGCGCAGATCTCGGGTCGGCCGCCGCAGCAATCCTTGACTAGAAAGCTGGCGAGCGCGCGCACGGCATCGAGCCTTGCCCGGTAGATGATCGACCGACTGTGCCGCTCCGGCTCGATCAGGCCGGCGCGCGTCAGCGTCGCCAGATGCGTCGACATGGTATTGTGGGGGACATCCAACCTGCGGGCGATCTCACCTGCGGGCAACCCATCCGGCTCATGCTCCATCAGCAGACGGAACACGTCGAGGCGGGTCGGTTGCGCGAGCGCGGCGAAAGCGAGGATGGCGTTATCTGATTCCATATGTCGAGACTAATCGACATATGGGTTTAAGTCTAGGTGGCAATGGTCCGTAGTTTCCGCCTCGTCGGGTAACCGCGATAATTGCGCGACGGCGGGGACATCACTGAAACTCGGTCGCGACAGGCAAACTGGCTGTCACCCGAACAGCAGCCTTACCCCTGAGGCAAAAAGGATTACAGCCAGAATAATGCGCAGCCATAGTTCGGGCAGGTAACGGCTGCCGATGAAGGCCCCGAGCGAGCCGCCAACAGCGACGGCGATCAGCCAGCCGGGTAGCGCACTCGGAATCTGATCCCACCAGGCATAGGCTCCGAGCAGTGCGGCCGCCGAGTTCATCAGGTTATAGACGGCGGTTGTCGCGGCAGTCTGGCGCGCTGTTCCCCAGTTCATCGCGAGGATCACCGGCGCAAGAAATACACCCCCTCCGGTCCCTGTCGTGCCGGATATGAAGCCGATGATCGCACCCGTGGCCAGCGCCGGTATGAACGGCGGATCGGTTGGCAGGTCCGCAGATACTCCAGATCTACGAAGGGCCGTCCTCGCCATCTGAGCGGCCGAAAGGACGAGAACCACCCCGACGACCGGGTAATAGATATCCGCCGGTAGCTGGACAGCGCCGCCGAGCAGAGAGAATGGGAAGCCAAGGATCGCAAAAGGCCATACGCTTCGCCATGACAGCCTTCCAGACTTCAGGAACATGGCTGTCCCGATTGCCGCAACCAAAAAATTGAGAGCGAGCGCGGTCGTCTTCATGGCCAGCGGCGCAAAGCCGAGCAGTGCCATGATCGCGATGTAGCCGGATGCCCCGGCCTGACCGACCGATGCATAGATCAGCGCGATGAGGAAGAAGGCTACCGCGAGCCAGAGCGCATCCAATTCCACCTTGCCTGAACCTCATCATGGTCGGCATCCCGAGCGTGCGGCAGCGCGCGCGTTCCCCGAAGCCTCCTTGTCTATCACCAGACTGATGCGAGCAATATGTTCTGAAGCTTGCCACAGTAGAAATTGCATGTATTGCCAAGCATTTACTGGGGTTATTCGCCCGCGGATGCTATACTCCATTACTTGCTGGACGGGGCAAAATGGGACGTTTTATTGAGGGATATGATCGCAGCCAGCCGTTACTGCTGCCCGCCTATGTTGAAGATTACGTGTCGCAGGAATCTCTCGTCCGAGTCGTAGATGCCTTCGTCGAAACGCTCGATCTCACGGCGCTCGGCTTTGAGCGCACTGTCTCCGCCGCGACGGGGCGACCCGGCTATCACCCCGGCGACATGCTGCGGCTCTACATCTGGGGCTACCTGAACCAGTTGCGTTCATCGCGCCAATTGGAGCGCGCCTGCCAGCGCGATCTGGAGGCCATCTGGCTGATGCGGCGCATGACCCCGGACTATCGGACCATTGCGGCGTTCCGGCACGATAACCCCGAAGCGATCATCCGCACGGGGGCCGCATTCATCAGTTTCTGTCGCGAGAACGGCTTGATCACTCCTGGCAAGGTGGCGCTGGACGGAACAAAGATGCGGGCGGTTGCCAGCGCGAAGAATATTGCAGGAGCGGATCGTCTGGCACGCGACATTGCTCATACCGAAACAGAAATCGCCTACTATCTCGACCGCCTCAACATAGCAGATCAACACTCGGCGGGCGCGCGCGATCAGACGGTCAATCGCGCGGCGTTTGCCAGCGCGATCGCGTCACTCGAACGCCGTAAGCAGCGCTTGGAAAAGCGGCAGGCCGAACTTGCTGAGCATGATACCAACGTCGTGGTCTTCGGAGAACCGGATGCACGACCAATGGGATATGGCCGGGCTCCGAAGTTCCCAGCCTATAATCTCCAGAGTGTCGTCGATATCGAAAGCGGCCTGATCATTCACAACGATGTCGCCAACGAAGCCAACGACAGCCAGCTGCTGCATCCAATGGCGATAGCGGCAAAAGAAGTGCTCGACGTTGACCAGCTAGAAGTGCTGGCGGACGGGGGCTACTCGAACGCGCAGGAAGTCGCGCGTTGCGAACAGGACGGTGTCCGCGTGGCAGCGCCGATCAAGCGCGGGGCCATGAGCGCGCAATACTTCCGCCCCGTGCAATTCGTCCATGACGAGCAGACCGACACGATCCGCTGCCCTGCTGGTGAAACCATGTATCCCAAGGGCAAGCATACCCGAAATCGGGCGATCCGTTACAGAACGCCCGCGTGCCAGACTTGCCACATCAAGCCGCAGTGTACGCCAGGAAATCAGCGCACCATTCACAGGCTCGTGGATCAGGGCGCGCTCGATCGGATGGAGCGTCGGCTTCACGAGAACCCTGATCTCATGACGATCCGGCGCTGCACGGTGGAGCATCCCTTCGGCACCATCAAGCGAATGTCTGGCGGAGGCCGCTTCCTGACCCGCGGTTTGCGGCGGGTGAAAGCCGAAGCTGCCCTCTCGGTCCTGGCATTCAACATCATCCGCGCTTCGAACGCCTTCGGGACCGGGGCGCTGATGTCGCGGGGCTAAGAGCCCCGCTCGATTCAGCTCGCGTCATCGCGCCCGCACTGAATTGTCGCCGAGTTTCTGCACAGCCTGCCCCGCAACGCCCCCTGAGAGTGAGAGTGCGGGCCGATTGGCCGTGACGGGTTGAGGGCTGGAGAAGAGGTCTCCGGCGCCCGTCGCGGAGAACCGCGATGTCCAGACACGACCGCGCCCCACGTCCGGCCAAGGACCGGACCAACCTTTACGACGACATCACCGGCAAGATCATCGCCGATCTCGAGGCGGGCCGCTTTCCCTGGGTCCAGCCCTGGGGAACGCCCGCCGCCGGCGCACCGCTCGCCATGCCGCAGAACGCCGCCACCGGCCGGCGCTATTCCGGCATCAATGTCCTGATCCTCTGGGGCGCCGTGATCGAGCGCGGCTTCCCAGGACAAAGCTGGCTCACCTTTCGCCAGGCGCTGTCGCTCGGCGGCAACGTGATGAAGGGCGAACGCGGCATCACCGTCGTCTATGCCGACCGCTTCACCCCCGAGGACGAAAAGCGGCGCGCCCGCGAAACCGGCGAGGAAGCCCACGCCATCCCCTTCCTGAAAAGGTTCACGGTGTTCAACGCGGCCCAGTGCGAGGGTCTGCCCGAGGAGATCGCCGCCGTCGCGCCGCCACCCCCTCCCGGCCTGATCGAGCCGACCGTCGAGGCGCTGATCCGGGCGACCGGCATCGACTTCCGCATCGGCGGCAACCGCGCCTTCTATGTCCCCTCGCAGGACTTCGTGATGGTCCCGCCGCCGCAAGCCTATCACGAGCCGATCAACTGGCATCGCACGGCCCTGCACGAGATGGGCCACGCGACGGGCCATCCCTCGCGCCTCGCCCGCGATTTCTCCGGCTCCTTCGGCACCAAGAAATACGCCTTCGAGGAACTGGTGGCCTTATCCTGACTCTGTGATCCTGTCTCAGAATCATGCATTGGAGGCGCCTCACCACGGCTCCGGTGAAGCTCTTCAGACGTCCGGGTCAAGCGTTCCCGCAGCGTAGCGAGGACAACGCTTGACGCGGCGGCGGCACGACAAGCTGTTCATGGGGTGCAGGCTAAGTCCTGCACCCCTGCCACGCGGCGAGCGGGAGAGCGCGAGGGGAACCCCTCGCATTCTAAACAATGAAGTTGCGCCGAAGGCGCTCCGCTTGGGTATCGTGCGTGCATTTGTATTTTACCGATCTTGACACTATTTCGCGTCCGCTTTTCCTTGATGACCTTGCAGTGAGCCTCGCGCCCGGTGCGCTCGACGCGGTCGAGCGCACCGGGCTGATTCACGGCATGCCGTTCATCCTGATGGATGACGGCAGCTACGATCTCGCTCTCAACCGGTTCTTTCGTGCCTGTCCTGCTATGGGAGCGCGATCGCCGAACACGTGGCGCTCCTACGCCCGCGACATTCTCGTCTGGGCGCGCTTTCTTGTCGAACGGCGCGGCGGCAAGACGGTCTGGCAGGCCGGCCGCGACGATGTCCTGGCCTTTCACCGGGCGCGTCGGCTGTCGGCAGCTCCCTACCGCATCTCGGCTGCGAGCTGGAACCGGAGCGTTGCCGCGCTCGACAAGCTCTATCGCTGGGCTGTCGAGGAAGGAATCATTGCGATCTCGCCCTTCAGCTACGGCGCCACCCTTCGCAGGGCCGGCGGTAGCCGCGCAGTGCTCGCTGTGACGACGAACCGTGCCCGCGAGCGCGCCGCGCGGCGCCACGATACCCGTTACATCGATCTTGGCCGCTACCTGCTGTTCCGCGAGGTGGGATTGCGCGGCCGGCTTCCCGACGGCTCGGAGGACGCGACGTGGCGCGGCCGCAACGGCGAGCGCAATGCGTTGTTTGCCGAGCTTCTCGTCACGACCGGCCTGCGGCTGACAGAGGCCGGCAGTCTGCTGCTGAGTGAGCTGCCGCGCCTGACCGATCCCGAATCGCGCTCGGTGCCGTTCGATCTCCCCGGTCCGATCGCCAAGGGCGGACGACCACGGCGCATCCGCGTTCCCCGCCGGGTACTGAGATTGATCGGCGACTATGTCGATCTCGAGCGCACGGTCTCTGCCGCGCGCTCAGAGCCTTCGGTGTCCGATCCGCTCTGGCTGATGCTGGAGGACGGGAAGGCAACAGACGCGGCGGGCAAGCGTGTCCGGCTCGACCGTCTGACGCTGGGCGAACGCCGCCGCGTGCTGGTCGGCACGCCCGGCCAGGCGCAGCATGCCTTGCTCTGGCTGACTGAAGGCGGCAAGCCCGTGCCCTCGGCGACTTGGGAAGCTGCCTTTCGGCGGGCCTGCACCCGCTGCCGCCGTTTCGGCATCGAGGTCGAGGTGACGCCACACACGCTGCGGCACACCTTCGCCGTCAACATGCTCTCCATGCTGATCCGCGAGCAGATCGGATCCGTGTTCGATCCGCAGGACCAGCACGGCGCAGCCTATCGGCGGATTCTCGGCGATCCTCTGCAGAAGCTCCAGCACCTGCTGGGGCATGCGAGTATCACCAGCACCTACATCTATCTCGACAGCCTCGCCGAGGCGCAGGAGCTGGTCGAGGCCGCCGCGGATCGCTGGGCCGAAGACACGGCTGGCGGCGCGGCATGACCGCCGCGGCGGCTCCATCGGTGCGGCGGCCGGGTCGCCGCGCCCTCTTTCCCGAGGCGCTGCCCGATCCCGAGGGCGAGGCCGCCGCTGCGATCGCATCGCTGCGCTTTACCGTCACGCTGGCGGATCGCAGCAAGACGATCGACCTGACGATGCTCGCCGGCCGCAAGGCATTGGCGCGGACCTTTGCCGGCGCGCTCTGGCGCGCCTGCCAGGTCGGTGGTCCGGCCGGCTCGATCTCGACGGCCTACGCCTATGCCAATGCGCTCAAGACATTTTGGCGCTATCTCGATTCCGCCGGATCGCACGTCGCCCGTCTCTCCGACGTCAGTGCCGTCTGCATCGACGGCTTCGATTCCTGGATGGAGGGGAGCGGCCTGCATCCCAATCACCGCCTGCACCGCATGAGCAAGGTGCTCAACCTGCTGCGGCTTGCCGAGGCCGCGGAGCCCAGCCACCTGCCGCCCGATGCCTCACGCCGGCTGATGTACACGAGCGATCGGCCCGGCGTGCGCGCCAGGCCGCGCGATGCCTATGGCGATGATGTCGCCGCGGCATTGCGGAAGGCGGCGCGCACCGATCTCGCCGCCATCATCCGCCGCTTGGGCGAGGCCGATCGTATTCCGGCGGTCGAGGATTCCGATCGGAGCAAGGCGCTGGCAGCAACCCACAAACAGGTAATGGAAGTGATCGACGCGGAAGGCGTCATCGGGCACAGGCACCCTCTCTTCAAGCGACTCTACACGCTCCGCCGCGAGAGTGGCCTGCCGAACGATCGCCTGATCCACGATCTGCATGGCCGCCGGCATCTCATCGCCGCCGATCTCGTGCCGCTCATCGTGCTTATCTCGCTCGACACCGGCATGGAGATCGAAGCGATCAAGGGCTTGCGAGCGGACTGCCTGAAGAACCCGGCGGGCGGCTATGTCGAGATCGAGTATTGCAAGCGTCGGGCGCGCGGCGCCGAGTGGAAGCGGCTGCGTGTGCGCGACGGCGGTTCCTCGACGCCGGGCGGCTTGATCCGCAAGGCGCTGCAGTGGACCGGTCCGGCGAGAAGCCGGCTCGGCGCCGACACGCTCTGGGCGCACTGTGCCTGGGGCCGCCTGACCCCTCGGGTGCTCAGCATGAAGGAGCTCGCGGCTTCATGGACGCGCCGGCACGGCATCCTTGATGAGCGGGGCCAACGCCTTCGCCTCAATCTGACGCGCCTGCGCAAGACGCATAAGGCGGCATGGTACCGGCGCACGGGCGGCCAGCTCGACCGCTTCGCCGTCGGCCACACTGTCGCGGTCGCGGCCGACCACTACGCCGACATTCCCGCGCTTCGTCATCTGCACGAGGCGACAATTGCCGACGCCATGACCGATGCGCTCGACGCCGCGTTCCCCCCCTGTGTCCTGTCGTCGGAGGAGGAAGCGGCCGTCCAGACCGATCCCGACAAGGCGACCGGCCTTCCCGTTGTCGGCGCCGCCGCGGTCAAGGCGCTGTTCGGCGGCGAGCAGGACGTCTGGCTCGCCAGTTGCGGCGGCTTCTACAACAGCCCGTTCGGCTCGGAGGGAGAGGCCTGTCCGTCCCCCTTCTGGGGGTGTCTCGAATGCAGCAATGCCGTGGTCACCGCCCGCAAGGTGCCCGCGCTCCTGGCCTTCCTCAACTTCATCCGGGCGCAGCGGCAGGTGCTGAGCGAAGCCGACTGGATCGCCAAGTTCGGCCGGGTTCACGGACGCATCGCCGAACAGATTCTGCCCCGGTTCGCCGACGCCGAGATCGAGGAAGCCCGTCGGATTGGGTCATCGGACCCCGCGCTCCTCTACCTGCCGCCCGAAGCGAGAGCGCCATGATGCCGGCACCGATCAAGCTGCCGCAGCACGCGTCGCTGCCTTCGGCCATTTATGGCAACGACGAGCCCGTGCTTGCCGGCGTGGCGGTCAGGGACGATGCCGACCGCACGCGACTTCCGCGCTTCGGTGACGATCTTTGGGACCTGGGCGCCGCCATTTTCCGGGTGAACGCCCGCTACAGCAATTACCGGCTGAACCTCGCCCGCATCGCCGATCCCGTCACGCGGCGGCTGGCGAAGGAGTACGTGATCGCCCGCCTGCGCATCCATGTGCCGGGATATCGGGCGCCCTGCGGCGCGACCTCGGCGATCCGCCTGCTGCGCTACATCCAGCATTTCGCCGCGTTCCTCCGCGCAAGGACTGGCGCCGTCGATCTCAGCCGGATCGATCAGGCGCTGCTCGACGCCTATCTGGCGTATGCCCGTGACGGCGGACGGCGAACGCCTCACGAGACGGTGAAGTATGTCGAGGTGCCGATCGACCTGCATCACCTGGCGCCATGGCTAACCGGCGGCGGCATCGGTTTCCTGCCGTGGCGTGGACGTGCGGCGCACCGCGTTGCCGGCCGGCCGCCAGCGCCCGCCGAGAACGCCACGCCGCGCATTCCCGAGCCGGTCATCGGCGCCATGCTGCGCTGGGCGCTCAAGTATGTCGAGGTCTATGCGCCCGATATCCTCGCGGCGCGGGCCGAGCTTGACGCTCTCGAAGCCCGCTGCGCCCGATTGATGGCGCGGGACGCGCGGGCCGGACGGGCCGTGGCCAAGAACTATCGCGCCCGCGTGGCCAAGTGGCTCGACGTGCGCCGGGCCATGGGCCGAGGCGTGCCGATCTGGGAGCACGCGCCCAATGTGGCCCGCCGCATCGACCCGCTCACCGGCGAAGAGACCCCGCCCTACAATCTCCATCTGATGCGCCTTCACGCCGGCGCTCCGCAGAGCGGCCGCATCAGCCAGTCCGAGCCGACTGCACGACTGATCGAGAAGGCAGCCGCCGAGCTCGGAACCGAGATCGGCGGGCTCGATACGCCGATCTCGATCGATCCGGACACCGGACTGCCATGGCGCGAGCGCTTCGACGGCCTCAGCCTCGCCCGCGAAGAACGGATGTTGCAGGGCGCCTGCTATCTCGTCTGCGCCTACCTCACCGGCATGCGCGACAGCGAGGTGCAGGCGATGCAGCCGGGTTGCGTGTCGCCGGTGCGCAGCGCCGACGGCCTGGTCGAGCGGTACCGGCTGCGCAGCACGGTGTACAAGCGCCATGGCGCGCGCGGCGTCACGGCCGACTGGATCACGATCGAGCCCGTCGCTCGCGCCGTCGCGGTGATGGAGGTTCTCTCGGCACGCAATCGCCGAGAGAAGGAACTGTCATCCTTGTGGGTGGCGCTGAAGGACTGGCCCTGGAGCAACGATCATCTCGGGATGGGTGCAACGCCGACACTCAACCTTTTCCGCGAGGGCCTCGACACGCGCTCGGAGGCCGCGCCGGCGATTCCGCGCATCGGCGACGAGCCTTGGAAGTTTACGACCCGGCAGCTCCGACGCACGATCGCCTGGTACATCGCCAACCGGCCGTTCGGCACGGTCGCCGGCAAGATCCAGTACAAGCACGCCTCGGTCGCCATGTTCGAAGGCTATGCCGGATCGGCGCAGGCCGACTTCCGCTTGGCGATCGAGCGCGAACGTGCACTCGGCCAGCTCGACGACATTGTCGCCCATTACGAGGCCTATCTTCGCCGTGAAGGCCCGGCGGGACCGGGTGCTGCGCGACTGCGACGCGAGTTCGGCCGCGTGCAGGAGGAACTTGGCGATCTTCCCGGCCGGATCTTGGACCGCAAGCGGCTGCGCACCATGGTTGCCCATCTCGGGCGGACCCTGCATGTCGGTTTCCTCAACGACTGCCTGTTCGATGCAGCGACCGCGCTCTGCCTCACCGGCGCGCCAGATGCCGAGCGGACGGCGCCGGCCCTATCGCGCTGCAGCCCCGACCGGTGCCCGAACGCCTGCCTGACCGCCCGGCACCGCGAACCGTGGCATGCCTCGATCGTCGAGGGCGAAGCGCTTCTGGCCGACCGGCGTCTATCGCCGCTGCAGCGCACGGCGATCCTGCGGGACAACGAGCGCAAGTGCCGGCTGATCGCGCCTCTCATGGACGGTGACGCATGACCGCGCTCGGGCCGAAGAGCCAAGCGGCGCTAAGGGCTGCCATGAAGCGGTTGCTCGACGGCCGCCCTGAACGCACCGACGGGGCGCTGACCGTCGCCAACCTGGCGCGCGAGGCCGGCGTCAGCCGAGCGACGGCGAACCGGGCCGGCGATCTTCTCGCCGAGCTCCGCGCGGCCGAAGCCCGCCTGCGGCGATCGTCGCCCAGGGCCCTCAAGGAACGCATCCATGCTCTGGAAGCGGAACTACGCGCCGTGCGTGGTGCCGAGATGGCGGAGCTGCGGGCGCTCACCCGGACGCTCGCGCAGCACATCCAGATGCTGACGTTGCAGCTCGCCGAGCGAGATGCCGTCATCGAAGGTCTGCGAGCGGAGCTGTCTCGATCCGTGGACGCCAGGGTCGTCCCGTTGCGGCGTCCGCCTCTGGACGGCACCGGCTGACAGCCGCGCTTCATCCTGACCGGTCCAGGCGCCGCTCGCCGGTCATGGCTGCCTCCCGTGCTCGCCCGTCGAGGCAGGGCTCGGGTTGTGGCAGACGCTGCCGGCCCATCAACCCTGTTCCGCACCAGCACCGAGAACAGGGTGTGACGGCCCGGCTTCCCGCGTCTGCCCCTGCCGCCTCGCCCTCGACGGAGAGGGCGAACACAGGAGGCAGCCATGACCACCGATCGCACACCCCAGCCCCGGAACGACATCTACGAGCGTGTCACCAGCCAGATCATCGCCGCCATCGAGGCCGGCGCCGACCAGTACCGGATGCCCTGGCACCACGACGGATCGGCCATCACTACGCCCGTCAACGTCGCCTCGCGCAAGGCCTATCGTGGCGTCAACGTCATCGCACTCTGGGCCGCCGCGCACGCCGCCGGCTTTCCCGCCGGCATCTGGGGCACCTATCGCCAGTGGCAGGCGCTCGGCGCCCAGGTCCGCAAGGGCGAGCGCGGGCACCTCGTCGTGTTCTGGAAGACCGTCGATCGCCACGGCAAGGCAGACGTACAGGACGGCGACGAGGATCGCGACGAGCCCGCCCGGCGCATGTTCGCCCGCGGCTACACGGTCTTCAACTGCGCGCAGGTCGACGGCTACACGCCGCCCGAGATACCGGTGCTACCCGAGGCCGAGCGCATCGAGCGGGCCGAACGGTTCTGCGCAGCGCTCGGCATCGACATCCGCCACGGCGGATCGCAGGCCTGTTACCGCCCATCCACCGACCACGTGCAGATGCCCGACTTCGCCTGCTTCCGCGATGCCGCAGCCTATTACGCCGTGCTGCTCCACGAATGCGGGCACGCCTCCGGCGCCAGGCATCGCCTCGACCGTGATCTCTCCGGACGGTTCGGCTCGGCCGCCTATGCTATGGAGGAATGCACGGTCGAGCTCCTGAGCGCCATGATCTGCGCCGACCTCCATCTCAGCGTCGAGCCGCGGCCCGACCACGCCAGCTATATCGCCTCCTGGCTCGAGGTGCTTCGCTCCGACAAGCGCGCGATCTTCACCGCCGCAGCCAAGGCGCAGCAGATCGCCGACTGGCTGCACGCCCAGCAGGGCAACGCTTGCCGGAACGACGTCAGGGGCGCCGCATAGGCGCTCCTCGACCCGATCAGTTGACAGTTCGCTCCCGGAACAGCGCCTCAATCAGCGGACATTCCGGCCGCGTGCCGTCGGCGCATTGCGCGACGACGTCCTTGAGCACCCGCTCCATGCGCTTCAGGTCAGCGATCTTCGCCCGCACATCGTCGAGATGCGCGGCGGCGACCGCGCTTGCCTCGGCGCAGGGCTGGTCGCGTTCGTCGACCAGGCGCAACAGCTCGCGGATTTCGTCGAGTGAGAAGCCGAGCTCGCGTGCCCGCAGCACAAAGCGAAGGCGCCGCTCGTGCGTCGTGTCGTAGCTGCGGTAGCCGGCCGCCGTGCGCGGTGGCTCGGGCAGGAGCCCGACCTTCTCGTAGTAGCGCACAGTCTCCAGATTGCTGCCCGTCCGCCGGGCGAGCTCAGCCCGCTGCAGGCCCTTCACGCCAGCGTGATCGCGCATCGCAAAAATCCCTCTTGACCCTGTAGTTGCTACAGACCGCATGGTACTGCGCAATGAGGATTTCGGCAAGGAAAGCGAGATCGGACATGGATATATCGCGACCCAGCACGGCGGGCATGACGTCCGCCACGACCGACGTGCTCGCGTCGGACCGAGCCGAAGTCGGACGGCAGCGCCTGGTCGCCGTCGGCGGCATTCTCGGCGCGCTTGCCGCCTCCTCGTGCTGCATCGTCCCGCTCATCCTGTTTAGCCTAGGCATTGGTGGCGCCTGGATCGGCAATCTGACGGCGCTCGCGCCCTACAAGCCGCTCTTCGTCGCCGGGACGACGGGCGTTCTCGGCTACGGCTTCTATCTCGTCTACTGGAAGCCGAGGCGGGCCTGCGCCGAGGATGCTGCCTGCGCGCGCCCGATCCCCAGCCGCATTGTCCAGATCGCGCTCTGGTTTGCGACGGTGCTCGTCGCGGCCGCCTTCGCATTCGACTACGTCGCCCCGCTGCTGCTTTCCGCCTGACACCAAGAGGAGACCCGTCCCATGAAGAAGAGTTTGAGTGCTCTTGCTTTGATCATGTCGGTGATGACCGCGCCTGCCGTGTTCGCTACCGAACGCACAGTCACCTTCGCCATCGACAACATGACCTGCGCCTCCTGCCCCTACATCGTGAAGACCTCGATGGCGGCGGTCCCCGGGGTCTCGACGGTGGCCGTCTCGTTCGAAGCCAAGACCGCGACCGTGACCTTCGACGACGCGCAGACGACCCCGGATGCCATCGCGGCCGCCAGCATGAATGCCGGCTATCCGGCCCGCCCGACGCAGGAGCAAGGCAGTTGACATGCATGACCGCGCCCTGATCCGCACCGGCGCCGCAGGCGCCATTGTCGTTGCGATCTGCTGCGCGGCGCCACTCCTTGCCGTGCCCCCGCCGCTGGCCGGCCTCGGCGCGTGGTTGACGGGTTCGGGTCTGGTCGTGCTTTCCCTGATCGCCGCGGGCCTCGGGCTTGTCGCCTGCGGCATCCATCATCGCCGTGCAAAGGTCGTCTGTTCCAACACGAAGATTCTGAATGAAGGCCTGAAGCCATGAACGATTGCTGCACATCCTCCGCGTCCCGCGACAAGGCGACGGTTTCTACATCCGCAACGGTGCCGAGCTTGGCCGTGCGGCCGGGTGTGACGTTTCCGGACTGGTCGGTGGTTTCGTCACCCGTGGTGAAGGAGGCCCTGCTGGCCATGGTCGGCTCCGACCATGTGCTCAACCGCTGGAGCGGCTACGAGGCGGCCACGGATCGCGTGCGCGTTGCGTTGCTACAGCTCTACGCCGAACACGGGCGAGCCCCGACCCCAAGCGCGCTTGCCAAGCGTGCGGGGCTGAGCGAGGAAGCCGTCCGTGCGCTGCTCGAAGAGCTCCGCCGTCGCGACCTCGTCGTACTCGATGGCGACATGATTGTCGGCGCGTATCCCTTCACCGACCGCGACACCGGCCACCGGGTCACACTGGACGGACGCACTCTTACTGCGATGTGCGCGGTCGACGCGCTCGGCATCGGCGCTATGACCGACCAAGACATCTCGATCGTCTCGCGCTGCCGCCACTGCGGCGCGCCGGTCCGGATCACCACGCAGGAACGGGGCCGGGCTCTGGCCGACGTTGAGCCGACGACGGCCGTCGTATGGCTCAGCGTCCATTACGAAGGCGGATGCGCTGCGAACTCGCTGTGCACTGCAACATCCTTCTTCTGTTCCGACGATCACCTCGCCGCGTGGCGCCGGCAGCGTCCTGCAGACGAGCCGGGATTCCGGCTGTCGATCGAGGAAGCTCTCGAAGCAGGTCGGGCGATCTTCGGGCCCAGCCTTGCCGGAATCGGCACAATCGCCGGCCACGGCAACAACGCGGCCGAGACACAAGGTGAGCCTCAATCGTCGGGCGATACGGCATCGCCGGACAGGCCCGTGACGCATCGGCGCCTTGGCACGAATGGCCGCAACAATGGTTCCTACGACCTTGCCATCATCGGCGCCGGCTCGGCCGGCTTCTCGGCCGCGATCACGGCAGCCGATCAGGGCGCCCAGGTGGCCCTCATCGGCAGCGGCACCATCGGCGGCACCTGCGTCAATATCGGTTGCGTGCCGTCGAAGACGCTGATCCGCGCCGCCGAGACGCTCCACAATGCCCGAGCCGCGGCACGTTTCGCCGGCATCACGGCCGAGGCCGAACTGACCGACTGGGGCGGAACCGTCCGTCAGAAGGACGCGCTGGTTTCGGAGCTACGTCAGGCCAAGTACGCCGACCTGCTCCCGGCTTACAACGGCATCGCCTATCGCGAAGGGCCGGCGCGCATCGTGGACGGCGGCGTCCAGGTGGACGGCACGTTTGTCTCAGCCGGCAAGATCATCATCGCGACCGGCGCGCGACCGGCCGTCCCTGTCATCCCCGGCATCGAGACCGTGCCATACCTGACGAGCACGACGGCGCTTGATCTCGAGGCGCTGCCCCGATCTCTGCTCGTGATCGGCGGCGGCTATATCGGGGCCGAACTCGCCCAGATGTTCGCCCGCGCCGGCGTCGAGGTGACGCTGGTGTGCCGCTCGCGTCTCCTTCCGGAGGCCGAACCCGAGATCGGCACGGCGCTGACGGGGTATTTCATGGACGAGAGCATCGCGGTGATTTCCGGCATCACGTACCGGACGATCCGCAAGACCGCGGACGGTGTTGCACTCACTGTCCATCGCGACGGCAAGGACGTCACGATCGACGCCGATCAGGTGCTCGTGGCGACGGGCCGCGCGCCCAATATCGAAGGTCTCGGGCTCGCCGAGCATGGGATCGCTCTCTCGCCGAAGGGCGGCATCTTCGTCGATGACCGCATGCGCACGACAAGATCGGGCGTGTACGCTGCCGGCGACGTCACCGGTCACGATCAGTTCGTCTACATGGCCGCCTACGGTGCCAAGCTCGCGGCGAAGAACGCCCTCAACGGCGACAGCCTGCGCTACGACAACAGTGCCATGCCGGCCATCGTCTTCACCGATCCGCAGGTGGCGAGCGTCGGGCTGACAGAGGCGGCTGCGCGGACCGCCGGCCACGCCGTCCGTGTCTCCACGATCGGTCTCGACCAGGTGCCGCGCGCGATTGCCGCCCGAGACACACGCGGGCTCATCAAGCTCGTCGCCGACGCTGGCAGCGGCCGGCTGCTCGGGGCGCATATCCTCGCACCGGAGGGAGCCGACAGCATCCAGACGGCGGCCCTGGCAATCCGGCACGGCCTCACCGTCGACGACCTCGCGGATACGCTCTTTCCGTATCTCACCACCGTTGAGGGCCTGAAGCTCGCGGCTCTTGCCTTCGACAAGGACGTGGCGAAGCTCTCATGCTGCGCCGGCTGAGCCGTGAAGGCTCGGATGTCGAACGTGACAATGTTGGAGGAGATCTAGTGGCGAAGAGATATGACCTTGCGATCATCGGCACGGGAACGGCTGCGATCGTAACAGCACACAGGGTTCGTGCGGCTGGCTGGAGCGTCGCCGTCGCGGACTTCCGGCCCTTCGGGGGCACCTGCGCCTTGCGCGGTTGCGATCCGAAGAAGATGATGGTCGGCGGCGCCGAGGCGGCTGATCACGCCTGGCGCATGAGCGGACGTGGAATCGAAGGGGACGCGACGCTCGATTGGACGGGACTGATGGCCTTCAAGCGCAGCTTCACCGATCCGGTACCGCAGAAGCGTGAGAAAGCCTTTGCCGACAAAGGGATTCACGCCTTCCACGGTCACGTTCGCTTTATCGGCCCGAATGCGCTCGAGTTCGGAGGAGAGAGGATCGAGGCGGACCGTATCGTGATCGCCGCCGGCGCCGAGGCCGTGCCGCTCGGCATTCCGGGCGAGCAGCACCTGATCACCAATGAAGGCTTCCTGGAACTGGAGAGCCTGCCTGAACGCATCGTCCTTGTCGGCGGCGGTTATATCGCGGCCGAGTTTTCGCACATCGCGGCGCGCGCCGGAGCACAGGTCACAATTCTTCAGCACGGGAAGCGAATGCTCAAGCAATTCGACCCCGATCTCGTCGGCTGGCTGATGGACAAGTTCAGCGAGCGCGGCATCAATGTCCGCACACAGGCAGGGGTGACCGCCATTGAGAAGGTATCAGACGGCTATCGCGTCCGGGCGGACTGTCCTGACGGCGAACTCGATATGGACGCAGATCTGGTCGTCCATGCCGCGGGTCGGGCGCCGGCGCTCGCGACGCTCGATCTCGATGCCGGGAGCGTAAAGCACCATAACGGGCGGCTGGCGTTGAACGGATTTTTGCAAAGCGTCTCCAACCCCGCGGTCTACGCAGCAGGTGATGCCGCCGGCCTAGGACCGCCGCTCACTCCGGTATCAAGCCATGACGCGAAGGTAGTCTCGGCGAACCTGCTCAACGGCAACACGGTCAGGCCTGAATACACAGGCGTTCCGAGTGTCGCCTTCACCATCCCGCCGATCGCAGCCGTCGGCATGAGCGAAGCCAAGGCGCGTGAGAAAGGCCTGAACGTTCGCGTAAAGACCGAGCGCGTGGACGGCTGGTTCACCGCACGCCAGCAGGCCGAGACGGTGTATGGCTTCAAAACGTTGGTCGACGCGGACACTGACCGCATCCTCGGCGCCCATCTTGTCGGTCCGCACGCTGACGAAGTGATCAACATCTTTGCACTGGCGATCAGGCAAGGGCTGACGGCAGAGCAGTTGAAGACCACCATGTTCGCATATCCCAGCGGCGCGTCAGATATCGGCGAGATGCTTTGAGCGTAAGTGAGGTGGTCGACCGGTACGGCCGCGGAGCAGTCTGCACGAAAGAAATCCCTTCACCAGTCGCATTCGGTTCGCTGAGCAGTCGTAAAAACCACGAACCGCAATGCGAAGAGCAGCCCTCCAGATACTCCCGAGTGTCTCACCCGTTCTAAAACCGCGCAACGCCGCCAGATCGGCTGGTTTCGGCTGATGAAAGTCCGCTGAGACAGCTTGACTGTTCAGATAAGTCGCGGAGATCACCGCCGCGTTCTGCTGCGCGACGCTCGGCATCGTGCCGACGGTTCGCCATGCCGATTATATCGGCTCCTGGCTGGACGTGCTGCGCGAGGACAACCGCGCCATCGTGCGCGCCGCCTCGCAGGCGAGCAAGGCCGCCGACTGGCTGCTCGGCTTCCTGCCGGACCCCGGCGATGTCGAGGACGGCGACGACGCCGACATCGGCGCGGCCGAGATCGACAGGAGGGCGGCATGATTCTTCTGACCGACGAACAGCGGGCGCAGCTCCTGGCCAATGGCCGCGACCACGGCGCCGACCATGTGCCGGTGGTCAAACTCTTCAACCCGCTCGGCGAAGGCGTCTGGCTGGCGACCGAGCTGGATGAAGACGGCGACCTTCTCTACGGCCTCGCCGACTTCGGGGAGCCCGAGATCGGATCGTTCTCGCTCTCGGAGATGACCTCGCTGGACCTGCCGTGGAGCATGGGGATCGAGCGCGACATCCTCTTTACCGGCGACTATCCGCTTTCGGTCTGGGCCGAGGCCGCCATCGAGGTCGGCAGCATCCGGGCGGCGGAACGCATTCTCTATCGCGCCCGCCGCGCGGCGCGGGAGGGCTCGTGATGCGCTTCCGCCGCTGGCACAGGCCGGAACCCTACAATGACACGTCGCGCAAGCGCGCGGCGTTCCTCCGCAAGCAGCGCCTCGAACGCGAGGCGCTGCCCCTCTTCGCCGATCAGATCGCCGCCGGCCAGCGCGGCGTCGACGAGGAAATGGCCCGCCGCGCCGTCTGGTGGGACGAGGCCGAGCGGGAGCGCCGCCGCATGTGGGCGGAGACCTGGCGCAAGGCCCGCGCCCGCCTCTTCGCGCTGCCCGACGCGCTGCGGCGCACGGTACGCGAGATCTGGCGCGATTGCCCATATCCGGCCGATCCCGCCTGTTTCGCGGACCTGCTCCATCAGATCGACGTCGGCCGCGTCGATCCGCACCGGCCGCCCTGGAAGTTCCATGCGGCGCTGAAGGCGCGGACGACGCCGGACCCGTCAAGCTTCGACGCAGCTTTCCGCCAGATCGGCCAGCGCAAGGTCGGCGGCGGCCCGAAGACGACGGAGGCCGACGAGCTGCTGTTCTGCGGCAATCTTGGCTCCGGCATCCTCTTCCTGCGCTCGCGCGTCCGTCTCGTCGAGCGGCACGAGAGCTTCTACACCTCGTCGAACCATCGCCTGCGCGACTCCAAGGTCGGCAGCGGCGGCCACTACTTCGAGATCGAGGTGACGGGCGGCTGCTCGGACGCGGATCTCGCCACGATCGAGCGCATCGCCCAGGCGGCCGACACGCGGCCCGTCGTCGTTCGGCGGGCGGCACGGCCCGGACGGACGACGAGCGGGAGGGCGGCATGACGCTCCCGATCGGCCTGCCGGCCGCTGTCGCGCGCCATGCGCGTTGTTCTCCCGGCGTGCCGCCGCAGCCCCCGCAAAGTCAACGGCCTTGCCGTTCCCCATCGCAGCCGCCCGCGGGCGCCCGCTCTGGTGACTGTCCGGGATTCCGGCGGTCCCTCGGAGCCCTACCGCTCACGGCGAGCGGCAACAGCCAGGAGCTTCCCATGCCTGTCCCGACTTCCACCCCATCCGTCTTCGTCTTCGGGTCCAACCTCGCGGGCCGCCACGGCAAGGGCGCGGCGCTGTGGGCGCGCCAGCACCGTGGCGCGATCCACGGCCGCGGCGTCGGCCCCCAGGGCAACGCCTATGCGATCCCGACGAAGGATCGTCATCTGCGCGTCCTGCCGCTTGAGGTGATCCACGGCCATGTCGCCGACTTCCTCGGCTACGCCCGACGCCGGCCGGACCTGCGTTTCGAGGTCACGCCGATCGGCTACGGCCTGGCCGGCTATCGCCCGGAGCAGATCGCGCCGATGTTCGCCGGATTGCCCGCGAACGTGTTCCTGCCGGACACCTTCCGCACCGTGCTCGCCGCGCCGGGGAAGGCTGCGTTATGGCTGACCGTTCCCCTCCGCCCGGCCACAATGGCGGGCCTCCGCTCGACGATCCCGCGCCGGACAGGCCGGGCCGCTGCCGCGACTGCCGCCACTGGACGCCGCCGCCGGAAAATCTCGAACGCGATCACGAGTTCTTCCGGCTCGGCCTCTCGCGCCGCCGCGTCAAGCGCCCGACCGGCACATGCGACCGCGTGCTGCTCGGCAATTCCAACATCCCGGCCTTCTCGGCCACGGCCGCGAATTTCAGTTGCCGCAACTTCGAGCCCGCGCCGCCCAAGCCGCCATCGAAGGGCGGCGGCTTCGTCACGATCTGGGAAGGCGATCGCATCCTCTGGAAAGGGCCGGAGGACGAGATACCGCCGCGCTTCCGCGATCGTGATGCCGATCCCGACGAGTGCTGAAAGCGTTCCCGCAACGCTTCCCCCTAACCGCGCCGCCGGCCCAGCCGCCCCGGCGACCAGCCATGATGGAGATTGCCATGATGACCCGCGACGCGCTACGCGCGGCCCTTGCGCGCATGGAACAAGCCCTCGCCGAAACCCGGCGCAATCTCGGCTTAGCCGAGGACGCCCTGCGCCGCCGCGCCGAGACCGAGGCGATATGAGCCGATGGACCGGCGCCGACGAGGCGGAATACCACCGCGTTCTGGGCGAGCTGCTGGAGAGGGTCGGGCCTGACCTCGAACGTCTGCGCCGCCGGATCGACCGGCAGGACGCGGCGATCAAGGCGCTCCGCCGGAAATACGGGGTGAACGAGGCGCGGCCGCGGCTCCCCGCGTGGTGACGTGGCGTGGGCGGCGGCGTTCGAGAGCGAGAGAGGGGATGGGGTTTTCGTGACGGGTCGAAAGGTCGAGAGAGGGTCTCGGCCGCCCGTCGTGGAGATAACCGGATGAGCACCGTCCTATCGCATGAGCGCCTGAAAACCTACCTCGTCTGCTACGGCTCCGAAAACGGGTTCTGGCTCTGCAAGGCCGACGATCGTGACCATGCCGTCGAGCAGTTCGAGAGCGCCGGGATCGACGGTGAGATCAACGACGTGTTCGAGTGCGTCCCCCCGACGAACCGCTATCTTGTCCGCCAGCGCCGCGCGATGTGGGTCTGCTTCGTCCAGAAGGTCGAAGCGGAAGATGACGATGCCGCCGTCAACGTCTTTCAGGATCGGTTCAATCCGCAGCACTCATTTATCGAGGGAGCGGTCCAACGTTTGGAACGCGGGCCGATCGCCGTCTTCGACCGCCGCGATTTCCCGCGCGTGCGGGATGTCGTCGACGCCGACTGACCGGGATGGAGATGCCGGATTTCGACGCTCCTGATCATTCCCCTGCAGCGCTGCTCTCTTCGAGTAAGAGGGCGGCGCTGTTTTTCGTGACGGGTTTAGGGTCGAGAGAGAGGCTCTCGGCGCCCGTCACGGAGAAACCGCCATGGCACGCGCCAAGAAGAAGCCCGCCCTCGAACTGATCGAGTTTTCGCGGGCGCGCGATATTCCTTTCAACCGCATCCGCCTGTCCAACGACAATGTGCGGGAGGTCGACGTCGAAGTCGGCCTCGACGAACTCGCCTTCGACATCGACCGGCGTGAGGATCTGATCCAGGGCATCAATGTCCGCGCCGTCCTCGACGCAGATGGCAACGAGTCCGGCGACTACGAGACCCCTGCGGGCGGCCGTCGATACCGGGCGATCTCGCGCCTGGTAGAAGCGGGTCGTTTCCCAGCGGACGGTCTGGTCCCCTGCATCGTCAAGAAGGCCAACGCCAAGACCTCGGCCGTCGACGACTCGCTCGCCGAGAACACGTTCCGGCTGGCGCTGCATCCGCTTGATCAGTTCAAGGCGTTCAAGCGCATGGTCGATGGCGGCATGGGCACCGAGGAGGTCGCCAGCGCCTACTTCACCACCACGCAATACGTCGAGCAGCGTCTTGCGCTCGCCGACGTCTCCCCGAAGCTGCATGAGGTCTATGCCGAAAACGGCATGACGCTGCGCATGCTGGAGGCGTTCACCGCGCACCCGAGTCACGCGCGGCAGGAGCAGGTCTGGGAGGCCGTCCAGCACTCGCACCGCAAGGAGCCATGGCAGATCCGGGACATGCTTACCGAGACCACGGTTCCCTTCTCGGACAAGCGCGCGCGTTTCGTCGGCGTCGACGCCTATCTGGCGGCAGGCGGCCCGGTCCTGCCGCGCTACCTCTTCGAGGATGACGAGGAGGGCTGGATGGACGACGTGGGGCTTCTCGACCGGATGGTCGCCGAGAAGCTGAAGGCCGCCGCCGCCGAGGTGGCGGCGGAGGGCTGGAAGTGGATCGCGGCCGACCTCGAACTTCCCTATGGCTACGACCATGACCTGCGCGGCATCGTCGGCACATCGGCCGAACTGTCCAAGAAGGAACGCCGGCAGCGCGAGGCTCTGCGCAAGGAACAGGAGCGTCTCGAGGCCAAGTATCCCAACAATGAGGAGCTGCCCGAGGAAATCGATCGGCGCCTTGGCGAGATCGAAAAGCAGCTCGAAGCCTTCGAGCGTCGCCCGATCGTTTTCGATCCGGCCGAGATCGCCATCGGCGGCGCCTTCGTCACGGTCGACGAGGACGGCGAGCTTGTGGTCGATCGCGGCTGGGTGCGTCCCGAGGACGAGCCGGTCGAGACCGTCGAGGGCGAGGAGACCGAAGGCGTCGAGCCGGGGGCCGGTATCGACGGTGATGACGAGGATGACATCGCGCCTGACGCGCTGCGCACCGTCGTCACCGTCAACGGTCAGCCGGCCGAGCCCGAGGAGGAGATGGAGGTCATCAAGCCTCTCCCCGAAAAGCTGGTGATCGAGCTGTCCGCGCATCGCACCATCGCGCTGCGCAATGCGGTCGGCGATAATCCGCACATCGCCATGACGGCGCTGCTGCACAAGTTGGTCCGTGACGCTTTCAGGCGGTCCACGCGCGGCGCGACCGTTCAGGTCTCGGTTCACGAGGTCTATTGCAGCGGTCAGGGACCCGACCTCAAGACCACGCCCTACGCCAAGGCCGTGGACAAGCGGCACGCCGACTGGAAGGCCAAGGTGCCAACCGACGACGACCAGCTCTGGGATTGGCTCGTTGCCCTCGACGACGAAAGCCGCATGGCGCTGCTGGCCCATTGCATGTCTCTCGGGATCAACGCGCTCTACGAGCGGCCCAATCCCTTCAGCGCCAGCGGCATCTCCGAAAAGCAGCTCCAGGCGCGCATGGCGGAAGCCGATCGCCTGGCCCGCGTGACCGATCTTGACATGGCGGAAGCCGGGTTCCGGCCCACTGTCGCGAACTATTTCGGTCGCGTGACCAAGAAGCGCATCCTCGAAGCCATCGCCGAAGGCGTCGGCGACAACATCGCCAATCTCCTCGACCTCCAGAAGAAGGACAAGATGGAGATGGCGGCCGTGGCGGAGGAGCGACTGGCCAACACCGGCTGGCTGCCGGAACCGCTGCGCCTCTACGTCGAGGAGCCGGCCGTCGAGACTGCGGCCGAGGAGGACGAGCCGGACGTCGCGCTGCCGGACTTCCTCGCCGGCGATGAGGAGGAGGTCGCGGCCGAGGCCGATGACGATCCGACGGTTCTCGTCGCCGCCGAATGACACGCCCCGGCGGGCTGGCTCCGGCCGCCTCGCCATCCTTCCCCTTCCATCACACGGCCCGGCATCCCGCCGGGCCGCTTTCGTTTCAGGAGATACCTTCCATGTCCGCATCCCTCATATTCGACTGTGCGCCGCTCGGCTCGCTCGTCGCCTATTCGGATGGCACTCCCAAGCCGCCCGCCCGCTTCACCAAGAAGCTCGCCGCCTGGGAGCGCAACAACGGCGTCGGCCGCCTCGTGCGCAAGGAGCCGGGCCGCGAGCGTCCGACCTATTCCTCCCCGCCATGCTTCACGCTGCATGAAGGCGACTTCAGCTCGGGCGGCATCATACTCGTCATGGTGACGCGCACCTACGGCATCGACAGCGATCTTCGCTTTCGCGTGGTCGAGCGGCCGAAGGTGGGTCAGGTCCGCGTGCTCCAAAATGTCGGAGATAACGTCGAGCTGTTGCACCTTGCCAACAACCGCGAGGCCGCAGAACTCTGGCTGGCGAAAGCCGGCTATGCGCGTGCCCGGCTCGATGAGGTCACGGCTGACGAGGTCGGCGCGGATGCGGTCGAAGGCCGCGCCGCAGCTTGACATCCCTTCCGATCCATCCGGCCCGCCGTCGCAGCGCGGCGGGCCTTCTCGGTTCTGGAGATCATCATGACGACCGAATCCGCATGCCTCCCGCCAACCCCGCAACAGGTCTGTGTCGCCATCTACGAGCATCGGCATGGCGCGGATATTCGCGTCTTCACCGACGCGGAACGGGCCACGCGCTGGCGCACAGCCCTGGCCAAGGACTGGTGGCGCAACGCCTTCGACGAACCCCCGCCGCCGGACGATGTGATCGGCGAGGAATATTTCGAGCGCATGCTTGAGCGCGACGAGTTTTTCTCGATGCAGGTATGCGAAATCGAAGGCGGCCTTCCTGCTTCCAATGAGCCGACGCCGCCCCGCGACCCCTAGCGCTGTCCTCTTTCCTCTCGTCTAACCAGCCCGGCCCTGTGCCGGGCTTTTCTTTCAGGAGCCCACCATGGCCATTCCCGATCATGCCCGCACCAATTTCAACACGCTGCTGCGCGCCGCCGGCGACGGCAATCTCGCGCTCATGGAGTGCCAGGATGCCGTCACCGGCGAGCGTCGCTATGTCCTTTGCGCCATCGGCCGCGCGGACAATGGCGACTATCTCATGACGCCGTTCGGCCATCTGGCCGACGGCAACCCCTACGACGCCTATCTGCCGCCAGATCCCCGCGATCCGGACACCTTCATCCCGAACTCCGACGACGGAGGCTCGCCATGAGGAGCGTGGACGAAATCTTTGCCGACGACCGCCGCTACCCTCCCGTCGAGCGATCGCTTCCATGGGAGGAAACGCGCGGCGGCGTCACTGTCGTCGTGGAGCCGAAACCGCATTGGGCCGAAGACATAACAGCGTTTCGGCTGACCGATCGCGCTTATTGCACCTACGCGGACTGGACCGCAAACGGTCCCGACGCGCGCTTCTTCCGCCATCCTGAAACGTCAGGAAAGGACGTGATGTCGAAGGCGCGAGCCATGCTCGCCCGCGAGATCGTCAGCGTCTGGAGGGCCTGAGAGAGAAAGAGGGCTGACGGGCCGGAGGCAGGCTCGGGCGGATGACGAGAGAGCGCTGCTCGGGCTTGCCCTTCAATCTCTCTGGAGATCCAAAGCCATGTCGATCGACCTCACCACGCGCCGGTCCGCCACCCTCGTTACCGAGGATCGCCGCGAGAAATTCCTGCCGACCCTGTTCGGACTTCGGTACATGATCGTAGCCGAAAGCACCGTCTATAAGATCATGCAGGGCCTTAGCCCCTATGACTATCGTGGCGGCTTCTGGAATTTCTACGAGCGCGGCGGCCGGCCTCTGTTCCTCGCCCCGACCTCGAAACCGTGCTTCCAGATCGAAAGCGGGCTCACGGATTTTCGTGGCGAGGTGTCCGCGGAGGCCGCCGGCATCATCGCCACGCTGTTCACCCTGTCGCATCTTTCCTTCAGTTTCGAGTCTGACCACTTTGCGGAAGGCTACCAGCGCCTGCGCGCCTATTCGGACGGGCATCCCGAATCGTCCGCGATCTTCGCTGCAATCGACTGACCTACACAAAGCGTCCTGCCTCACGGCGGGGCGCTTTTTCCATGCACGCCGTGCCGCCGTTGCCGGCGGCGAGAGTGAGAGACGGGCCGGTTTGGCCGTGACGGGTTTGAAGGCGGGAGAGAGGCTTCCGCCGCCCGTTCCACGGAGTTTCCCCCATGAACCGAGACCCCCAGACCACCTTCACGTCGATCGGCGACGTTCTCGCGCGGCAGGTCATGCCGGACCTGTATCGCGCCGCACGAACGCCGCTGCGCGTGACCTTCATCGGCGTTGCCGGCTTCGACGGCTGCAACGAAGCCGACAGCTTCGACCGTACGGTCGCCATCGGCGAAGCCCCGACGCCGGAGGACGCAATGTGCCTCGCCAGCCAGCGTGTCTCGCGCTGCGATATTCGCATTAGCGCCGATGAGGCGCTGCGCTTCCAGCCCCGCTTCGCCGTCATCATCGACCGCGAACACGGCATGGTCCTCGCCGGCGCGGTCCGGGCCGGCATCATCGTGTGGCAAGAGCCGGTTTCCTCCAATGCCGAGGCGCGCCGCGTCGTCACCGACGCGAGCCGGCTGCGCGGCCGCGCCTTTGCCGCCGCCGATCGCGGCGAGCACGCATCGGCCCGCGAGTTTCGCGAATCCGCCGCGTTGCTCGAGGCCAGGCTGGTCGATCCCATCTGGCGGGAGACCGTCGCCGAACTTCTGCGGCTGCCGCAGGCCGCGTGATCTCACCTCCGATTTCCACCTATCGGCCCGGCGGCGTTCCGGGCGCTTACCCAATGGAGTTTCCCATGCCGAAATTTGTCGTCAGCAAAGGTCACGACGCCTTCGCCTATTACGAAACCGTCGTTGAGGCCGACACGCCCGAACAGGCGCGAGGCCGCGCCGAAAGCGTCTATTACGATGGCGAATGGCTCGCCACCGGCTACGTGCAGGAGTTCGACGACTACGAAATCGACGAGTATAGCGGCGTCCGCCTGCTCGAAGACGGCGAGACCGTCGAGGCGTTCGTCTCGCTCGCCGTCACCGCCCAGGAGCGCGACGCCGTGCTGGCGGGCCTGCGGCTCCTTCAGCTCACCCTTGCGCGCGCTGACATCGACCCGGCGCTCGGGAGCATCGTCACGAATGACGGCGCGCATGCCGGCCTCGACCTCACCCAGATCGACGCCCTCTGCGAACGCCTCAACGTATAGGACGCCGGCATGTAGTCGAGCCGCCGCCTCGGGCGGCGGCGCGCCATCGCATCCTTATTGATCCGGCCCGGCCATAGCGCCGGGTATTTTCATGCGGGCAATGCCTGCGTCGTCGGCGACGAGAGGGAGAGGAAGCCCGTCAGGCCGTGACGGCTTACAAGGCGAGAGAGAGTTTCCCGCCGTCCGTCGAGGAGTTCGCCCAATGAACGATGACCAACAGACCACCTTCAACCAAGCAGAGGAGCATGGCGGCTTCGACCTCATCGCGCTCAAGACCATATGTAAACGATTCGACGTGTGGGACGTGGCGATGAAGGCCGCCTATGTGCGCCTCGGCATCCTGCCGTGGGGCAGCGATCGCGCCCTCATCCGTATCGCGCGCCGCAAGCTCGTTCCATCGAACCTCTGCGATCCTGCTTTGCGGGAGGCGCGCAGGAGCTACTACCGCGCGATGCTCCGCCACCATTCCGAGTTCAAGAGGCTGACCGGCTTGTTCCACCGCTGATGCCGCCAGCACCGCAATCCCCCAATCCTGCCCGGCCTCGCGCCGGGCTTTCTCGTTTCAGGAGCCTGACATGCCCGAATACACCATTGAAACCACTTATCACCCGGCCGCCTATCGGCAGCGCACCTATGAGGCTGACACCGTTGCGGACGCCTGCCGCCTCGCCATCGAGAACAGTTGGTCAGGCAAGGAAAAGGTCGACCACGAAGGCGCCATCGAGATCTATGTCTCCGGCATCTGGCATGGCGCCAATGCCGCCTATTCCGGCACGCCGGTTCCAGTCCCCTCGCAATTCGAGGAATCCCTTCAGCGCAAGGCCGGGCATTTCGAGATCCTCCTTGGCCTTCTGAAGATGCTCCTCGCGGACATCCAGGCTGTCCGTCCATCGTCAGATCAGTGGATCGAACACGCCATCTGGGCAGTCGCTCGCGGCGAGGCAATCCTGGCCGGGGCGCGCGATCCTGATCGACCGGCATATGACGACTCTGCCCGCGCCGTCGACTCCGAAGCCCAGGCGCCCGCCGGCGACAATGCGGGAGGCGGTCAATGATGCACTCGATCTATACCGATCTCAACGTGACCCCGCTCGACACCGATCGCGCAGTTCTCCGCGCGGCGGTGAAGCGGCTGCCCATCTGGGTGCGGCGCGACCCATGCCGCCGGCTGGTTCGACGGAGGTTCTACCGTGAGATGCTGCGCTGCCATGCCCGAGCGCAGCGTGGCATCAGCCCCACCCTGCACTGACCCCGATCTCCTCTTCCCCCCGACGTCCTGGCCATCGCGCCGGGACTTCTCGTTTCAGGAGCCTGACATGGCCAACTACTACACCCATTTTTCGTGCCTGCTCGATGTCGGGACGCCCGACAATGCTGCCAAGGCCCTCAACCTCTACAACCGGCTTTCCGAGGAGGGCGCGTCCGAAGACCCACCCTCGGAAGGCTTCCTGCTCTCGATCCAGCCCGAGCATGGCGGCACAACGTTGTGGATGCGCGACGACGAGACCGGCGATCCCGAGCGCCTGATCCACTTCGTCAAGCTCTGCGCCGCCACCTTCGGCTTGACCGGCCGATGGGGCTTCCAATATGCCAACACCTGCTCGCAGCCGCGCGTCAATGGCTTCGGCGGGGGCGCGCATGTCCTCGATCTCGCCACAGGGGAGACCGTGGCCTGGACCTATACCGACGGCTGGCTGGCCGGGATTCTCGACGGAGGTGATCCCGACGCCTGAGAACATCGAAAGCACCTTTTATCGGCTCAATGCGCTGTTCGGCCGCTGGATCGAGGCCATATCCTCCATCATAGGAACTCCATCGTCACCAGCACCAGCAAGATGTAGCGGCCTGCCTTTGCGATGATTACGAGCAGCAGGAAACTCCAGAACGGCTCGCGCAGCACCCCGGCGGCCACGGTGAGCGCATCGCCGCCGACCGGCGCCCAAGAGAGCAACAAGCTCCAGCGGCCCCACCGCCGATACCAGCCCGTCGCGCGGTCGAGCGCCTGTTCGCTGACAGGGAACCAGCGTCGATGACGGTAGTTCTCGATCCAGCCGCCGAGCAGCCAGTTGACGACGGAACCAAGCACATTGCCGATGGTCGCGACCACCACCAGCAGGACGGGCGACTGTTTGCCGAGGACCAGCAGCCCGACCAGGGCGGCTTCCGATTGAGCCGGCAGGATCGTGGCGGCGACGAACGCGACGGCGAACAGCCCGGCGAGCGAGAACAGGTCTTCCACGTTTCCGGTCAGCGCTCGCGTGGCCATGCGAGGTGCATATCGTCGATCACATAGGCATGGGCGTGGCGATGCCCATGCCCGGCCAGCGCAAGATGCGGATGGTTCGCCGGGAGGTCGTTATGGCTATGTTCGACGACCTCGGGATCGTCAGCCGGCCAGACCGCAAAGCCGATGCCGATGGCTGCAGCGGCCACGGCCGCGAGAATGGCGGCCGTCGTCGGCAAGCCCAGTGTGGCACCTGCCCATCCGGCGAGCGGATAGGCGATCAGCCAGCAGGCATGGGACAGCGCGAATTGCGCGGCAAACAGTGCTGGGCGGTCCTCGGGGTTGGCCGAGCGCCGGAGCAGTCGGCCCGATGGTGTCTGCGCCGTCGAATAACCAAGGCCGAGCACGAACCAGAGTGGCAGCAGCCAGCCGTAACCGGGTAGCGCTGCTGCCGTCAGCGTTCCCGCCACCAACAGCGACGCGCCCGCCAGCATGGCGGTCCGGTCGGGCACGGACTCAAGCAGCTTCGGCAGGACGAGCGCCGCGACCATCGATCCCCCGCCGAAGCAGGCGAGCGCCAATGCGGTCGCCTGGTGGTCGAGGCCGTAGGCTGCCTGCACATAGACCACCGTGTTGACGATCACCAGCGCGCCGGCCGAGGCGACGGCGAGGTTAATCGCCAGCAGCCCGCGCAGGCGCGGCGTCGCCATGTAGATGCGGATGCCGCGCGTCGTGCGATCATAGATGCCACGCGGCTGCGACGGCTTGGGGCTCGGCAACACGACCGACACGACCAGCGCCGCAGAGATCAGGAAGCCGGTCACCGTGCCGGCGAACAAATTGTGGAAGGAGATGAAGGCGAGAAGTGCGGCCGCCAGCATCGGGCTGACGACGCTTTCCAGATCATAGGCCAGCCGCGAGAGCGACAGGGCGCGCGTGTATTCCTTCTCTTCGGGCAGAATGTCGGGGATCGTCGCCTGGAAGGTCGGCGTGAAGGCGGCCGAAGCCGATTGCAGCGCGAAGATCAGCACATAGACCTGCCAGATTTCGGTGACGAAGGGCAGCAACACGGCCACGGCAGCATGCACGAGATCGAGCGCTACCAGCATGGCGCGGCGCGGCACGCGTTCCGCGAAGGCCGATGCGATCGGCGCAACGCCGACATAGGCGATCATCTTGATGGCCAACGCGGTCCCAAGCACCGCCCCTGCATCGGCTCCGGCCAGATCGAAGGCGAGCAGGCCAAGCGCGACCGTGGCAAGGCCGGTTCCAACAAGTGCGATAACCTGTGCGAGAAAGAGGTGGCGATAGGTTCGGTTCTTGAGGATCGTCAACATCACAGATACTTCGCGATTTCCTTGAACTCATCAATCGACCGCCGCCTGTCGCGGGTGAGCGGACCGACCACTTCCTCAAGGCAATGGTCGAGGTGATCCTGAATTAGCGTCTTCTTGGCCTGTGCTATAGCTTTCTCAACGGCATGGAGCTGCTGAGCGACGTCGAGGCATGGCCTACCTGCCTCGATCATCTCGATTACGCCGCGCAGATGGCCATCGGCGCGCTTCAGGCGCTTGACGATCGCAGAGTGAGTTTGATGAAGATGCGATAGCTGATCCATGTCGCTATCCTATCCTCCTGTAGGGGATTAGCCAAGGTTTGACGGAGGCATCGATACTGCCCGATCGATTCACCAAGACCGCACCCAGCACATTCGCCACTCCATGGGCCACTGGGCCTTACAGCCATCGACGTCAAGCGTTATGCCCAGCTTGATCTGGAGACTCCCGCACGACCACCCTGCGGACTCGGACCAGCCAGCCTCGACCCGCCAGGCCGAGTCAGCCAGTTCAGGCAATGCTTGGCGCGGCCAATTCGACAGACGGGCCGAGACGGACAGGCGCGGCCCCCGTTGACCGGCCTTCAGGCTTCCCGCACGGTGTTGTAGCCGGCTGCCTTCGCCGCCTTCACGAATTTGCGGTCGAAGCTCGCCATTCCCGAGCAATGCGCCGCCTTTCCCAGATGCAACGCATCAGCGAAATCCATGCCGCGCTCGGCCAGGTCGAGCGCGGTCGCCACAACCGCGCCGTCCTCGACCGTGACGGTCGGGAGACCCGCGAACGAACGCATTGCGCGGGCCACATCCGCCGGCCGATATTCATAGGTGCTGCGCAGCACCCATTCCACTTCGAGCATCACGGTGACGGCAACGAACACGGCCTCGCCGTCGATCAATGCCCGCGCGCGGGGCGACTGCTTCGGGTGATCGTTGGTCAGGTAGCGGATAACGAGGTTGGTATCAATCGCCAGCATGTCGGCGCTTTGCTTCGGCCAGGACACCCGCATCCATCTCGGCGATCGTCTTCGGCCTACCCTTATGAGGTAGCACACCGAAGACATCTTCAGGCCGCGTCTCGGCGAAGGCCGGCGCCGGCTTCAGCAGCACGCCGCCGTCCGCTTCCTCGACCGTCAGTTTTGTGCCGGCGCTCCATTCGCGCCGCTGCCGCAGCCCGGTAGGCAGGATGATCTGCCCCTTGGTGGAGACGGTGGTCGTGAACTTTTCCGGGGCGGCCATTGGCCTGATCCTTCTCGATGTAAGACAAACGTAAGATAGCGCGCATCGACCCGCCGATCAAGGTTGCGTCTGGAGAGGGAGAGGAAGGCCGGGAGGGGTCGAGTCCGTGCGGTCGAGAGAGAGCGCCGTACGGGCTCTCACCCTTTCCGCTCTTCCGAGGTTCCCACCATGTCCATGATTTCCGCATCCGCGGCGGCATCCGCCACCGCGCCGCTTCCCCTTGCCCTCGAAACCGATACTGCCGCCCGCGTCTTCGCCGCAGCGGGCCTGCTGCTTCCCCATGTCGAACGCGGCCAGCGGATCGACGCCGCCACACTTCGCGGTGCGATGGAAGCGGCCTTCGGCGCTTCCGACGCGGCCGGCGCCTGGGACTGGAAGACCGCCTACGAGGCGTGCGAGGCCGCCACAGTCCTGTTTCTGCGCAAATACGGAAAGACGCTTATCCGCAAAGCCGGGTCGGCCGCGCATGGCCTGCCGATGCTGACCAAGATTGCCGGGCTCCTGCCGACGCATACCCGCCGCTCGGAGGAAGCGCAGACCTTCCAGCAGTTCTCGACCCCGATCCCGCTCGGCCTGGTCGCCGCGACCGCCGCCGCCATCACGCCGACCGACCGCGTGCTCGAACCCTCGGCCGGCACCGGCCTCCTCGCCATTCTCGCCGAGATCGCCGGCGGCGGACTCGTCCTCAACGAGCTGGCCGACATGCGGGCTAGTCTTCTCTCCTCCCTCTTTCCGGCCCTATCCGTCACCCGCCTCGACGCAGCCCAGATCGACGATCATCTTGATCCGGCCCTCGTCCCGTCCGTGGTGCTGATGAACCCGCCGTTCTCGGCGCTGGCGAATGTCGATACCCGCATGGCCGACGCAGTTTACCGCCATGTCGCCTCAGCGCTTGCGCGCCTGGCGCCCGGCGGCCGGCTGGTGGCGATCACCGGCGCGAACTTCGCGTCCGACAATCCGGCGTGGACCGACGCCTTCACCCGCATGCAGGAGCGCGGCCGCGTCGTCCTCTCGGCCGCGATCGACGTTTCCGTCTATGCCAAGCACGGCACGACGATCGCCACGCGGCTGACCGTCATCGACAAGCTGCCGGCCGACGATCCCGCGATTTTCCCGGCCGCTCCGGGCGTCGCGCCGGATGTCGCCACGCTGATGGGTTGGGTCACGGAACATGTTCCGGCCCGGCTCCCCGTCGAGCTGCCCGGCCTGCCTGCCGCCACGCCGACCTCGGCCGCGCCTCGGACCGTGCGCGGCTATGTCAACCGCAACACCCGACTCGCACGCCCCATCACGCCCGCCGAGCCCGAGGCTGAGCCGCTCGACTACGAGACCCAGGACTGGCAGGCCGCCGAGGGCAGTCACATCAGCGATGCGATCTACGAGGACTACCGCCTTCAGGTCATCCGCATTCCCGGCGCTCAGGCCCATCCGACGCAGCTTGTGCAGTCGGCGGCCATGGCCAGCGTCGCGCCGCCCAAACCCAGCTATCGGCCGCATCTGCCGAAGACCATCCGTAGCCTGCTGTCGGACGCGCAGCTCGAAACCGTCATCTATGCCGGCGAGGCCCATTCGGACCACATCCCCGGCGCCTGGACGGTGGACGAAACGCTCGATGTCGTCTCGGCCGCGCCCGAGGACGCCAAGGACGCGGTGCTGTTCCGCCAGGGCTTCATGATCGGCGACGGCACCGGCGTCGGCAAGGGTCGCGAGTCGGCGGCGATCATTCTCGACAACTGGATGCAGGGGAGGCGGAAGGCCGTCTGGATCTCGAAGTCCGACAAGCTCCTGGAGGACGCGCAACGCGATTGGCGCGCGCTCGGCATGGAGCCTTTTCTGCTCGTGTCGCTGTCGCAATTTCCGCAGGGCAAGCCGATCACGCTCGGTGAGGGCATCCTATTTACCACCTATGCCACGCTGCGCTCCGACACCCGCGGGGAGAGGGTTTCCAGGGTCGAGCAGATCGTCCAATGGTTGGGAAAAGACTTCGATGGAGTGGTCATTTTCGACGAGGCGCACGCCATGCAGAACGCTGCCGGCGGCAAGGGAGAACGCGGTGACGTCAGCCCGTCCCAACAGGGTCGCGCCGGCCTTCGCCTGCAACACGCGTTGCCCAATGCCCGCATCGTTTACGTCTCGGCCACCGGCGCGACCACAGTGCATAATCTCGCCTACGCGCAGCGGCTTGGCCTCTGGGGCGGCGAGGATTTCCCATTCTCGACGCGCGCCGAATTCGTCGAAGCGATTGAGGCCGGCGGCGTCGCGGCCATGGAGGTTCTCGCCCGTGACCTACGCGCGCTCGGCCTATACACCGCTCGCTCGCTCTCCTTCGCCGGCGTCGAATACGAGTTGGTCGAGCACGAGCTGACGCCCGAGCAGAGGCGCATCTACAACGCCTATGCCGGCGCTTTCACCGTCATCCATAACAATCTGGATGCGGCGATGGAGGCGTCGAACATCACCGGCTCCTCCGGCACCTTGAACCGGCAGGCGAAGTCGGCGGCGCGCAGCGCCTTCGAGTCCGCCAAGCAGAGGTTCTTTGGCCATTTGTTGTGCAGCATGAAAGCGCCAACCCTGCTGCGCTCGATCGCCGCCGATCTGGAGGCGGGCCATTCAGCCGTCATCCAGATCGTCTCGACCGGCGAGGCCCTGATGGAGCGCCGGCTGGCCGAGCTACCGACCGAGGAATGGAACGATGTCCGCGTCGACATCACGCCGCGAGAATACGTCCTCGACTACCTCGCCCATTCCTTCCCGGTGCAGCTCTACGAACCGTTCACCGACTCGGAAGGCAACCTGTCGTCGCGGGCCGTCACACGCGACGGCCAGCCGGTCGAAAGCCGCGAGGCGGTCGCCCGCCGAGACGCGCTCATCGCCAAGCTCGCCAGCCTGCCACCGGTCCCCGGCGCGCTCGACCAGCTCATTCAGCACTTCGGCACCGACACCGTGGCCGAGGTGACCGGGCGCTCCCGCCGCATCGTCCGCAAAGCCGGTAACGGCGTCACGGTCGACCGGCTCGTGGTCGAGACCCGCGCCGCCTCGGCGAACCTTGCCGAGACCCAGGCGTTCATGGACGACGCCAAGCGCGCCCTGGTGTTCAGCGACGCCGGCGGAACCGGCCGCTCCTACCATGCCGAGCTGTCGGCGAAGAACACGCGGCTGCGCGTCCACTATCTGCTCGAAGCCGGCTGGAAGGCCGACACCGCCATTCAGGGACTTGGCCGCACCCACCGGACCAACCAGAAGCAACCGCCGCTCTTCCGGCCGATCTCGACCAATGTGAAGGCCGAGAAGCGGTTCCTCTCGACTATCGCCCGCCGGCTCGACACGCTGGGCGCAATGACGCGCGGTCAGAGGCAGACGGGCGGCCAAGGGCTGTTCCGACCCGAGGACAATCTAGAATCGCACTACGCGCGCGACGCGCTGCGCCAGCTCTATCTCCTGCTCGTTCGCGGCAAGGTCGAGGGCTGCTCGCTCGAACGGTTCGAGGCCGCGACCGGCCTGAAGCTAATGGACTCCACCGGCATCAAGGACGAGCTGCCGCCGATCACGACCTTCCTCAACCGGCTGCTCGCGCTGACGATCGAGCTTCAGGGCGTTCTCTTCACCGCCTTCGAGCAGCTCCTTGCCGCCAAGATCGAGGGCGCGATCGCATCCGGCACCTATGACGCGGGACTCGAAACCCTGCGCGCGGAGAGCTTCGTCGTCACCGAACGGCAGACGATCTACACCCATCCGCGCACCGGCGCGGAAACCCGCCTGCTGACCATCGACGAGCGCAAGCGCAACCGGCCGGTCACGCTCGCCGCCGCCCTTGCCGAACTCGACGATCCGCGCGCGAAGCTCCTCATCAACGAGCGGTCGGGCCGCGCCGCCGTGCAGATTCCGACCACCAGCGTCATGCTCGACGATGGCGAGGTCGACCGCCGCGTGCGGCTGATCCGGCCGATGGAGGCGCATAACATCCCCATCCGGCTGATGGGCGGAACCCAATGGGTCGAGGCCGACAGCGACGCCTTCGCTTCGGCCTGGAGCGCCGAGGTCGCGGAGGTGCCGGAGTTCTCGACCGGCACGCTGCATATGGTGACGGGCTTGCTGCTGCCGATCTGGAAACGGCTGCCGAACGAATCCACCCGCGTCTATCGGCTCCAGACGGATGCCGGTGAGCGCGTGATCGGCCGCCGCGTCTCCCCGGCCTGGGCCGCGCAGGCGACCGAGACCGGCACCACGGCGCTTGCGCCTTCGGATGCCTTCACGGCGCTCATGGACGGCCGCACCGTCCTTGATCTTGCCGAGGGGCTTCAGCTTCGGCGGGTCCGCGTCATGGGCGCGCATCGCATCGAGCTGTCCGGTTTCACCGACACGATGCGCGAGCGCCTGACGGCCTACGGTCTCTTCCATGAAATCATCTCGTGGAAGCTGCGCATGTTCGTTCCAACCGATGCGTCGGCCGTCGACGTGCTTACCCGCATCCTCGACCGCTGGCCGGTCGAGCGCATCGGCGAACGGGAGACGGCTTAATGTCTCGGCTCGACGCCTCGGAACTTGCTATCCGTCTCGGCCGAAGGGCCGAGGCGGTTTGTCGCCAATATCTCTCCAATGGTCGCCGTGAAGGCCATTATTGGCTGGTCGGTGATGTCAACAACACGCCGGGCCGTTCCATGTATGTGCGCCTGACCGGCCCGGAGACCGGCAAGGGCGCAGCGGGTAAATGGACCGATGCTGCGGTCCCCGACGCCCATGGCGACCTGCTCGACGTGATCGCGGCGGCGATCGGGCGCTCCGACTTCCGCTCCATTGCGGCCGAGGCACGACGCTTCCTGTCGGAACCCGATCCCGGACCGCTGGAGGGGACGGCTCATGGCCGGAAACCGACGCCATCTGGATCGCGCGAGGCAGCGCGCCGGCTCCTTGCCATCTCGCAGACGATCCGCGGCACGATTGCGGAAACCTATCTGCGCAGTCGCGGCATCACGGCGCTGCATGATCTCGGCAGCCTCCATTTCCATCCCGGCTGCTACTATCGTCCCAGAGGGTCCAGCGTCACCCAGGCGCTTCCGGCGATGATCGCAGCCGTCACCGACCTCGCCGACGCCGTGACCGGGGCGCATCGCACTTGGCTCCCGCCGGGCGGTGTCTGGAGCTCGAATGTCGAAACACCGCGCCGGGCGATGGGCGGCCTCCTCGGCAACGGTGTGCGGTTCGGCCGGTCGGGCGACGTGATGGCGGCCGGCGAAGGCATCGAGACCGTGCTGTCGGTCCGCTCGGGTCTGCCCCGCATGCCGATGATCGCGGCGCTCTCGGCGGCTCACCTCGCCGCCGTCCTGTTCCCGACGGAGCTGCGCCGGCTCTATGTCGTCCGCGATCGAGATCCGGCTGGAAACCGCGCGCGGGACATCTTGATCGCCAGGGCAACGGCGGTCGGAATCGAGGCGATCGGCCTCGCCCCGCATGGCGGCGACTTCAACGACGATCTGCGTGACAGCGGCCTCGACGCCCTCATGGCGTTGCTGAAGGACCAGCTTCACCCCGACGATGCGGGCCGTTTCCTGAGCCGTTGAGTGAGCGTGATCGGGGCCGGGCGATGCGACCGGCGCGAAATCGTCGTCGGGTCATGGAGACCCGGTCTCCGTGTGCCGGAAAGGCCGGCGACCTTGGCCTTCTGAGAGGGCGAGCGGCCCACAAACCGGCCAGCCAGGCAATGGCCGCGACCGGCTAATTTCCGCCGGCGGGGCGAGCCCCGCCTTTGCATCGCGAAAACAAATTAGCCGGACCCGGCCATCGAGGCCCTCGCAAGAGGCGAGGGCTGCCAGGCCGTCCCGCCCGTGGGCTTTCGTCGCCATGAAGGCCGCGACGGTCGCGGCTTCCCGAACAAGGAGCAACGGGATGACCCATCACGACGACGATTTCGAGCCGGTCCACACCTCGTCCCCCACCGATCACGTCCTCACCGAATTGCAGCTTTACGGCTACCGCCCCTTCGAGGATGAACTCGATCCTCGTCCGCTGCCCGAAGGCAACGCGGTCGCAGGCGCCATCGCCGACATCTTCGACGCCCTGGTCGCCACGCTTGGCGATACCCGCCTCGAACCCGACCTCGACGAGTTGCTCTGGGGAACGGTCAATCTGTTCCATCGCGCCGCCAGCCGGATCGAACGCGAGCTTGACGACAATGAGCAGGCACAGCGCCGCCTCCAGCGGGAACAGGACGGCTCCGAGGTGAAGTCGACCGAGCTGGAGCGCCTCACGGCCGAGGGCCAGACGCTGATCGAGCGGCGGAACGCTTTCGAGCTGATGCGCGACCAGGCCGGCGATCACTTCGAGCACCAGACCGGCACGCCCTGGCGGCCCCGCACCGGCTCGTTGGTCAACCATCGCAACATGACGGCGGCGGTGATTGACAGCCGGGACTTCCTGGCGGCCAGACGCCGGGCGGAAACCGAGCTGATGCTGCCCTCCGGTCCGGTGGTCGCAGTCTCCGGCGGCACCGACTTCAACGATCACGCCCTCATCTGGGCGAAGCTCGACCAGGCCCTTGGGAAGCGACCGGACATGGTGCTGCTGCACGGCGGCTCCGAGCGCGGCGCCGAGAAGATCGCCGCCCGCTGGGCAGATAGCCGCAAGGTGAAGCAGTTCCCGCTCAAGCCGGATTTCAAGAAGTATCCGGCGAAGCAAGCGCCCTACAAGCGCAACGATGCGATGCTCGAAATCCTTCCGGTCGGCGTCCTCGTCTTCGGCACCGGCGGGATTCAGGCGAACCTCTACGACAAGGCTCGCAAGCTCGGCATCCCTGCCAGGATGTATGAAGGTGGCGCGTGAGCGCCACCTTCACCACGGCGAGGCGGCTCGGTCGGCCGCCTCGTCCCTGCGCAGAATGGCTGCAAAGACTTGACTGCAGCGCCGTCTTACGGCTCAAATAGGAGCCGTAAACCCGGCGAAATAGTCAAATCCAGGCGGTGCGCAGCGTAGAGACGGCCTGTCGAGATACGACCATCATCGACCCGAGGAGGCTTTCATGACGCTTATCCTGCTTGCTATTTCCGGCACCATCACCTTCTGCGTGATCGCGTGGCACCTGGCGATCTATGCCCTGCCGTTCATGGTCGGGCTGACCGCCTTCCAGTGGGTCTATGCCGCCGAGGCCGGCTTCGTCTGGTCGGGCCTTGCCGCTCTCGGTGCGGCGCTGGCCTCCGTGGTGCTGGTCATCGCTGTCGTCGGGCTGGCGAAGAACCTTGCGCTGCGCCTGGTGGCGCTTGCCGTCTTCGCCGTGCCGGCCTTCATCGCGGGCTATGCCCTGGTCTATGGAATCCTCAAGCACGGCACCGATTCCGCGCTCATGCTCAATTCCTTCGGGATCTTCGCCGGTGTCGTGATCGCCATCGCGGCGATTGTCAACCTCAACGCGCTCGGCGAGGCGGCGCTGTCCCGCTAGGCGGCGGCGCGGGCCTTCGGCCGGGCGCCCCGCCGGTAAGGAATTATCGGCGGAACCGCCGCGCTAGGGCGCGCGGCAATCCCACATTCCTGTCAGAGCATCGGATCGGTCCAAAAACCGGAATCCACTTTTTGGTCCGATGCTCCCGCGATGAAAGGGTGGCAGGGCCGCCCCTCTCAAGCTCTCCCCAAGGGTGCAGGGCAGAGCCCCGCCCCCTTCGACCCCCACCCATGGAAGGGGGTATCACCCCCTTCCAAACCATCCCCATCCCAATGCGGACACGGCGTCTGGTCGACGCCGTGGTTGCTCCTCTCTCTGACTTCCCATTTTACGTCAGCCCATCCGGTGTAAAGGACTTCGCGGCACCTCCAATTTTCAGCTTCGCCCGAAGATGGTCAAAGCAGAAAATCGGTTCCTCCGCTTGCCGCACGGCGGCCGCTGAAACGGTCCTCGACACCTCTGGGCTACAACGTGGCCCACCTTTCGTCATCACGAAAGGAGACATGACATGCCTAAACTCGTCTTCAGCGACTTCCTCACGAAGTTCGATGCCTACGCCCGCGAGGTTCGGGAAAACCGCACCAGATGCGAAACGCGCTTCGCACAGGTCGTTCATGACCGGCTGATCGAGGCGCTGGAGCGCCATGCCGGATCGTGCCGGCAAGCCGTCGAGATCGAGCGGTTACTGCTGGCCGAGACGGATGAGGACGCGCGCGAGGCCCTCGAAGACAAACTCAGCTTCTGCGTCGGCGATCTCGAAAGTGGCGGCGGCGGCACCTATCCCTGGCACCTGCTGGACGCCATTGATCCCGATCCAGGCTGCGGCGGTTACATCGACCCCGCTGCGCGGATGCCGACCTATCGCCCCATCCCGGCGTCGATGACCGTGAGCGACGAACATCTCTGCGGACTCGGCGCGATCATCGAGCGGATCGCGGCAGATACCGGCATCCGCTTCACCACTTACCTCTACTACGATTGCATCGGGCCGGAGGGCGCAGCCGATCTCGATCCTGAGATCTACGAGAAGCCCCTCGGCAGCATCACCTACCGATAGCGCCGGTAAGGCGGCAGGCGGCGAAAGCCGCCTGCCGCCTTTCTGCTGTCGAGATGGCGACGGCCGTTCGGATCGACCGGCCGCCGTCGCCTCGGAAGGAAGGGCGCGCCCCTCCTTCCACCATCCTCCCGTGGAAAGGGGTGTCACACCCCCTTCCAGACCTTCCCCCGATCATCGGGGATCGCCTTCGGCGATCGTCATGCTCTCCATCTCCGGGGAAAGACGACTCCGCCCTCTCTCCCCAGCAAGGCCGTGCCCCCGGTATCCCCGACCTTCCGCGCTGCGCTTGTGCAGGGCGGGTGATCCCCCTCCGCGGTCCCGGCCTTGCCCCCCTCTCACCCGCTGCTCCGCGCGAACTCGGAAGCAGGAGCGGGCGCCTGCTTCCGCAGAAAGACCCGGCTTCGCCATCGAGAGGACTTCGACATGACCGATTTCAATCCCATCGCGCTTCTGCAATCCGTCAAGCGTCTGCGCCATAGGGCGCTGCTCGGCCGCGACGACAGCACGACCACCTTCATGCGCAACCTCTATGGCCAGCTACTCGACAAGCTCAATCTGATGGCCGCCGATCTTGTCGACGAGATCGCAACCTTCGAGGAACTGGACCACGACCGAAAGGCGTCCGAGGCTGGCGAGTCGTGGTTCTATTTCTACTATATCTGCACACCCTTCGAGCGCAGATGGATCGAGCACGGCCCGATTTCGGTGCTGGACGAAATCACCATCTTTGCCCGTATCGAAGATGACGCTTGCCTCATCGACCTGAACTATACCGAGGTTCCGGCCGCCGAGCTGGGCGAATTGCCCGCGCTGCTCGAGGCGATCCGGCAGAAAACCCGCGTCACCTTCATCGCCGCCCGCGTCTGAACCGATGGAGGGCAGGCCATGCCTGCCTTCCTTTATCATCGCGGAACGCCGGGCAAGCCGGAGACGACCATCGGCTTGGTGCAGAAAAAGGGGGGCAAGCCGCCCCTCGCAAAGCTCACCCCCATGAAGGAAGGGCATGGCCCCTCCTTCAAACATCCTCCCCTGGAAAGGGGTGTAACACCCCCTTCCAGACCTTCCCCGTTCCAATGCAGTCGCGGCCCCTCGTCGGGGCCGCGGGCTACCTCTCTCTCTGACGTCCTATTTTACGCCAGGCCATCCGGTGTAAAGGATGATCGGCACCTCCAATTTTCCTCCGCCGGCCCTTGGCCGACTCCAAAAAATCGGCACCTCCGATCCCCGCGAGGCGGCCGCTTGCGCGGTCCTTGACACCTCTGGCCAACAGCGTGGCCCACCTTTCGTCAGAAACGAAAGGAGAACTCCATGACCTATCGCAAGATCATCACCATCGACGGCGGCAGCGCGCAATATTGGCAGGACCGAAAGGAAGGCTTCCGGCTCATCCGCGAGGCCGAGGAAGCCATCGAAAACCTGAGGGACGAGCGGATGTATATCGCCGGCAGGTGGGACGACGAATACGGCGACTACGAACCCGTCGAGAATCTCGCACCTTTCGACAGGGTGGATGAAGCGATCGCGGCGATCGAAGCCAATGAGACGGCGGTGAGCATCCTCATCGCGCAGCGCCGCACCTGCATCGGCGACTGGAAGGTCCGCGCGGTGATCTACGCGCTTGCCCGGATAGACGGGATCGACCCGGAAAGCGACTACGAACTGCTGCACGGCCCGGACTGATAAGGTTAGGCCAGCGACAGGCGGCTTCGGCCGCCTGTCGCCTTTGCTTTGATGTCAGTGCAATGACGGCAGGATCGACCGGCCGCCATCACATGCGAAAGGGGGCGTGCCGCCCCCTCTCACAACTCTCCCCATGAAGGGGCAGGGCCTTGCCCCGCCCCCTCAAACACCCCCACCCATGGGAAGGAGGGACGGTTCCCTCCACCTCCTTCCCAAACCCATCCTCCCCTCCCGGTTGAAGCTCGGCCGGCCGCTTCCGCCGGGAAAACCGGACCGAAGGCTGATGCCGCCAGATTTCGGTCCCCCGGTCAGACCAGGATCGGTCGTCTGACAGTTCCGTCCTGATCTTCGACGTTCGACGTCGGCGGCGACGCCCCAGACGCTCTCGGCGAAACGACTGCGTAGTGGCGGTCGCTAACCCTGCGGCGCAAGCCATGGGTCGCCCTGTTGCGGCCGATGACGGGAACCATCATGCCTCTCATGCTTGGCAGCGTCTCGAGGCCAGCCGTTCGGGCCGACAACGCGGTGACGGTTCCAGCCATTATCGGCGCAGGCGTTCGGCGCGATCATTCCGACGTGGCGACGAGTAGGGTGGTGGCTTGCTCGTTGCGACAAGGGAGCGGTCGCCATGTCGGCGTTGCGGTATCGGTGTCGCCGGGAAGCCGCCGAGGATCAGGTTGACGCATAGGTCTTCGGTTTGCTCTCGCGGAAAGACCAATCCCTCCTCCTTGAACGATCCCCTAAGTCCGTTCCGTTTCCACCGGCAACCCGCAAGCTTTCCGGGCCGTGTTGCCGCGCGAGCGCGACTGCCCGCCCCACCCCGGACCTTGCGAGTCGAGCTGCCGCCCAAGGGCGTCAGTGCAGGTGCCTCCGGACGGCCTTCATCCGGGTCTCGTCGGAGGGACGGTCCCTCCGGCGAGAGCAAACCGGAGACAGAAGATGTTCAACCAAGTCACCCTCATCGGCAACCTCGGCGCAGACCCCGAAATCCGCAACACCAACGGCGGCGGCAAGGTCGCGAACTTCTCCGTAGCCACCTCCCGCCCGCGCTACTCCGACGGGAAGATCGTTCGCAACGAACGCGGCTACGCCGAACAGGAAACCGAATGGCACCGCGTCGTCGCCTTCAACGGCCAGGCCAAGTCCGCGGAGAAGTGCGTGAAGGGCATGATGGTCCTCATCATCGGCCGCAACAGGACGAACAAGTGGCAGGACCGCGACGGGAAGGACCGCTACACCACCGAGGTCGTCGCCGAGAGTATCAGGTTCCTCGCCTGGCCGAAGCGCGAGGACGAAGATCCGGCCCCCGATGTCCTCGACGACGATATCCCGTTCTGACCGGAGGACGAAAGGCCCGGCGGCACCAGCCGCCGGGCCTTTCCCCATGTTGGCGGTCGGCCGAGCTTCGACAAGAAGGCGCGCTGCCGCATCCGATATTTCCGCACACACCGGATGGTCCGCCAGGAGGAACCTTGCCATCGCGCTCCATGCGGTCGTGCCAACATCCGCTCGGCGCCACCATCGCCATTCGGTCGAATCGCGGTCATGCCAAGGCGACGTCGCGGTCGGCGCTGGCAGTGCCGATCACCCATCAATGCGGCAGGATGACGCAGCGGCGTGAGCATCTCCGGCAGCAAGGAATCCAGCTCCGGCTGGATGACAGCGCCACCCCGCTCTTGGAGGCTGACCTTGGTTTCAATCCCGGCCTTCCACGATCAACCCCGCAAGGGGGTCCGCTACGCGCGCGTGCGGCCCTTCCGGCTCTGGCCTCCAGGGTGATCGCGGCCGCGACCAAACCCATCGGGCGCCTGTCGAGCGGGGATGGTCCCCGCCACCAGAACGGGAGCCGGATATGTCGCTTGTAGATGCCCACGCCTTTGCCCTCAGCCTCGCCTCGACCCTGATGGTCTCGATCGTCATCTTCCGCGCCGGCGACGGCACTATGGGCGTGATGCCCGCCACCGAATATGACGGCGACGAGGACACCATCGTCCACGAGTTGGACCCCTTCGCCCGGTGAGGGCGCCGCCGGGCCGCCTCCGGCCCGGCGTCAGCGGACGCGGTCGGCAGAGACGCACGAACCCGAATCAGAAAAATGCCACCCGCCACTTGACGCAGCTTGGACGGCGATAATGGATGGATTTGGCCGGCAAGAACGACTATTATAGATGGGGTATTCGGGCACTCCCTAGCCAACAAAGTCGTGGATGTTCCTGAATTCCTCAGCGATTCAGGGGGCATCATGCGAGTTGGGTGAGTCAGCTAAAACTTCTATGATCCGGCACGATGCGACTTTCCCATTGTCGCACGATTTGATCATCCGAGTGAGCTCGCTCTTAAGTCCGAGAAGGCGTCGGATCCGCACCTCGACGGCTTCGAGCTGATCGGTGGCAATTCGGCTCACCTGCTCACAAGAGGACTCTGGCCTTTCCTGCAGAGCGAGCATCGTCTTAATAGCCGGGATGTCGAAGCCGAGATCCCTGGAATGGCGTATGAACGTCAGTCGCCGAACATCCTCTGCTTCATAGAGGCGCCGCCTGCTCTCTGTGCGGGGCGGCGGCGGGATGAGATTGATCCGCTCGTAGTAGCGGATTGTCTCGATATTGACGCCTGTCCGTTGTGACAAGGCTCCGATGGTGATCATGGCGAATTCATTCCGTAACGGTGGTTCGAGTAGGGATAACAACTGGGCGGAAGCGTCATCGGCATCCGTGCGCCGATTGCCGTTGGCCGCTGAGCGCCAACCCTCAGGGCACGTTCATTCCGACGGCGTGTGAGCGCGCAACTCCTCCAACCAGAGGCGGGCGTTGCCATCCGACGGAGCGCGCCAATCGCCGCGCGGCGACAGCGAGCCGCCAGCAGTGACTTTGGGGCCGTTCGGCGACGCCGAGCGCTTGAACTGGCTGATCGTGAAGAAGCGATAGAGGAACACCTCCATCCACGATCTGATTGTGGGCAGATCATATGCGCGACGGCGCTCTTCCGGATACTGTGGAGGCCAAGCTCCGGCGGTGGCGTCACGCCAGGCATGGAAGGCCAGGAAAGCGATCTTCGACGGCTTCAGGCCATAGCGCGTCAAATAAAACAGGGTAAAATCCTGCAGTTCATAAGGCCCAATCTTCTCCTCCGTACTTTGTAAGGCGCCGCCTTCGCCGGCCGGCACGAGTTCTGGCGAAATCACAGTGTCAAGAATGGAGAGCAACGTGCCGTTCGTTGCCTCATCGAAGGCGGCTGACTGTGCCACCCAGCGGATCAAATGCTGGATGAGTGTTTTCGGCACCGACGCGTTGACGTTGTAGTGGCTCATATGGTCGCCGACACCGTAGGTCGACCAGCCGAGCGCGATTTCGGACAGATCGCCAGTGCCAAGCACCATGGCGCCTCGCTGGTTGGCTGCACGGAACAAGATGTCCGTGCGCAGGCCCGCCTGCACGTTCTCGAACGTCACGTCGTAAACCGGCTCGCCTTGCGCGAACGGATGCTGAAGTGACGCCAGCATCTGCTGCGCCAACGGCTTGATGTCGATCTCCTCGGCGGTGACGCCGAGACTACGCATCAGCGTCCAGGCATTTGCCTTGGTGGCCTCCCCCGTCGCGAAGCCCGGCATCGTGAAGCCGAGAATGTCGGACCGGGGCCAGCCTAGCCGGTCGAACGCTTTCGCCGCCACGATCAGCGCGTGAGTGGAGTCCAGACCACCGGAGACCCCGATGCAGACGCGGCGGATGCCCGTCGCCTGAAGGCGCTTCATCAACCCCTGGACCTGGATGCTGTAGGCCTCATAACAGTCCTGGTCGAGGCGTGCCGGATCGGCTGGAGCATAGGGGAAGCGCGCGACGGCCCTGCGCAGCCCGAGGTCCGTCATCGACGGCTCGAACCGGAAGCCGATACGCCGGAACCTGTCTTCAGGCATAGCTTGTGCGATGGCCGCCTCGTTGAAGGTGCCGGTGCGCAGGCGCTCCAGTCTGAGCCTATCAACGTCGACATCGGCGATGGCCATTTGCGAGTCCTGCGGGAACCGTTCGGTCTCTGCCAGCAGCTGCCCGAGTTCATAAATGCAGGCTTGACCGTCCCAAGCGAGGTCCGTCGTCGACTCGCCCGGACCGGCCGCGGAATAGATGTATGCAGCCCAGCACCGCGCCGATTGGGTTGCGCAGAGCAGCCGGCGGGTTTCGGCCTTGCCGACAGTGATGTTGCTGGCCGAGAGGTTGGTAAGGATGAGAGCGCCAGCGAGCGCGGCAAAGTCGCTGGGCGGAGCCGGTCCCCATACGTCCTCGCACAGCTCGACGTGGAAGACGAAGCCTGGCAAATCCTCGGCCGCTAAAATCATATCCATTCCGAAGGGGACGGACTGACCAGCGATCTCGATGGTAGCGCCTTTCAAGTTTCGGCCCGAAGCGAACCAACGCTTTTCGTAGAATTCCCGATAATTCGGCAGATGTCCTTTGGGAACAACACCCAAAATGCGCCCACGATGGACGGCGACAGCGCAATTGTAGAGTCGTCCTTCCCGCACCAGCGGCGCGCCGATGAGCAGAACCGGCGAAAGCTCGCGGCTCGCGGCCGCGACTTCCTCGATCGCTTGTTCCACCCGCTGCAGCAACGCGGCTTGGCCGAGAAGATCGTCAATCGCGTAACCGCAGAGGCCCAATTCCGGGAACACCATCAGCGCAACACCCTGGCGCGCACCGTCGCGGGCGAGCGCGAGCGTCTCAGCGACATTGTAGCTGGGATCGGCGACTTCGCATTTCGGTGTACAGGCAGCCACGCGAACGAAACCCTGCTGATAAATCGAATAGAAGCTCATCCGCCGGTCTCATCTCGTGTTCTTGCGGTGCCCGATCTCGGCACCAAGTGGCCGTGACCGCTGTTACGGCGACCGGGTTCAGTCACGGCCTCGACCCCTCGCAAGGGTTGATTCTGTAGTTACTACAGGATTTATATACCTATGATCGGGGCGTGTGAACCCACGCGCGATGAGTGGTCGCCCCCGGTCTTTCATCACCACAGGCAGGCGGCGGAGGACGACAAGGAGCAAGGACAGTGTTCAAGAGGCTCAGTTCTGACCAGGTGGGCATTGTCCGAGCCTCAGCCGTCGCGCTCGCCTTCGCGGCGGTCGTCCTTGTGGTTGGCTATGCCTGGCTGCCTCCTGAATTGTTCGGCCTCAGCCCAGAGATGGACTTCGGTGAGCGGATCGCGTTCACGTTGAAGGCGAGTATTCTCATGTTTCTCTGGCTGGCCGGCTGCGTCGGCGCGGTGAGCAGAGGCAGGTTCTATTCGCCGGCGGATATACGGGGCTCGGCGTTCGGCAAACCCAGCCCGGCAATCGCCGTGCGTGCCGCGGTGCTGCAGAATTCATTGGAGCAGACAGTACTGGCTTTTGGCGCACATCTGACCCTAGCAGCGCTTCTGCGAGAAACCGAACTGGTGCTCATACCGCTGCTGGTTGCTCTGTTTCTGGTTGGCCGCATCACCTTTGCATTCGGCTACGCCAAACGAGTCTCAGGCCGGGCTTTTGGCATGGCGCTCACCGGCGCCTCAATAATCGCGAGCTATGGAATTGTGGTCGGGCTGATAGCCGCCGGACGCTGACGTCTGTCGCTCGCTTGGACGGCAAAAAACGATTGAAAGGCCTCTTGCTCCTGTAGCCACTACAGAATGTATGGTGCGTGAAAGGATTCGAGCCGGGCTCGAGAGAATAAGCAAATTTAGGAGACCGCAATGACTATTGAAGCCGAGGCTAGAAGCACCTTAGGCACGTTACGCTTCAAGGTTGAGGGCTTGGATTGTCAGAACGAAGTTCGGATGCTTCGTGCCGCGGTCGGTCCCGTCGTCGGTGGCGAGGACAAGTTGTCGTTCGACACCAAGGGCGGTGTCATGGAGGTCGCGGGCCTGACCGCTCCGGCACTCGATACCATTGAGCAGGCGGTCGCTACCACTGGAATGAGGGCACAATTGCTGGCTGAGCTGGATAAGTCCTCCGCGTCGGCGTGGCTGTTCAAGGTCGAGGGCCTCGATTGCAAAAACGAGGTCGCGATGCTCAAGCGCGAAATCGGCCCTCTGGTTGGCGGTGAGGACTGGCTCGCCTTCGACACAGCAAAGGGGTTGATGACGGTCGCGCCTCAGCACCGTGCCTCGATCGACGAACTCGTGAGCGGCATCTCAAGAACCGGGATGTCAGGCTCTCTCATCCAGGATGGTTCGGCCGAAACCATGCTCCTGCGTGTGCGCGGCCTCGACTGCAAGAATGAGGTGGCTGCTCTGACCAGGGAACTGGGACCGCTCGTTGGCGAGGATAAGCTCGCCTTCGACACTTCGCAGGGTGCGATGACCATTGCACCTCAGAGCGGGACAACCCTCCAAGAGATCGAACAGGCGGTCGCGCGAACCGGGATGCGGGCTGAGCTGTGGACAGCGCCGGCCGTTGCTGAGCAGGCAACCTGCGATGCCGCAGGATCCGCGTGCGGTTGCGCGACCAACGTGAAGGAAGCCCTCAGCCCGCCGCCGATCAATCTGCCTGGCGGCGTTGTCTATCGAATCCATGGCATGGATTGTGCCGACGAGATCGCCGCCCTGAAGCGCGAAGTCGGCCCGCTCGTTGGTGAGGACAAGCTCGCTTTCGACCTTCTTAACGGCCGCATGTCGATCGACATGGCGCCTGACGCCGCCTTGGAGGCCAAGATCGAGAAGGCCGTTGTACGCGCCGGCCTGCAGGCGGAGCCCTGGACCGAGGGCGCCACCAGCGAAGGGGCACGGGCAGAAGAGCGGCGCAGACGCATTCAATCATGGCTGACTGCTGCGAGCGGCCTGTTCGTCGCGATCGGATTTGCGGTTCACGCCTGGGTCGGAGGTGGAATCATCGCGGCCTTCGAGGCAGGCGAACATGGTGCAGGTGCAACGCCGCTGCTAAGCGTCATTCTCTATACGCTCGCCGCGCTTTGTGCTGTGCGTTACGTGGCCCCGAAGGCTTGGCTCGCGGCCAGGCGCCTGCGTCCCGACATGAACCTCCTGATGGTGATCGCCGTCGTGGGTGCGATCGGAATTGGCGCTTGGTTCGAAGCCGCAACGGTTTCGTTCTTCTTCGCGCTCGCCCTTGCTCTCGAGGCCTGGAGCCTCGGCCGAGCGCGGCGGGCCGTGGCGGCCCTGATGGAGCTCGCGCCGCCGACCGCGCGCATCATGCTTGAAGACGGCACGGAGAGAGACGTGCCGGCAGCCGAAGTCCGTGTCGGTTCGCACATCATTATTCGACCTGGCGATAAAGTACCGCTCGACGGCCGTGTGGCCGCCGGAGAGAGTGAGGTCAACCAGGCACCGATCACCGGCGAAAGCGTCCCGGTCTTCAAATCGGAAGGAGACGACGTTTTTGCAGGCACCATCAACGGCGAAGGCGCGCTGGACGTCGTGACCACCAAGGCGTCAAGCGATACCACGCTCGCGCAGATCATCCGCATGGTCGGCTCCGCGCAGGGCCGGCGGGCTCCCAGCGAGCAGTGGGTCGAGAAATTTGCACGCGTCTATACGCCCGTCGTTATGGCGCTCGCGATAGCCGTTTTTTTGGTGCCGCCGCTGTTGCTCGGTGGTGGCTGGGAGGTTTGGTTCTATCGCGCCCTCGTATTGCTCGTGATCGCCTGCCCCTGCGCCCTTGTCATCTCGACGCCCGTGACCATTGTGGCTGCCCTTGCGGGAGCTGCGAAGCAGGGCGTGTTGGTGAAAGGCGGCGTCCATCTCGAGACGCCGGCGCGCTTGAAAGCAATCGCCATGGACAAGACGGGGACGCTCACCGAAGGACGTCCTCAGGTCGTGGAGATCTTGGCGCTCGGCAGCCGAAACGAGGATGACCTTCTTCGGTTAGCAGCAGCCCTCGAGGCGCGCAGCGAGCACCCCATCGCCCGCGCTATTTTGGCGAGGGCAACAGAAAACGGCATTGCCGCACAACCGGCCGAGGCCGTCCAGGCCATCACGGGTCGCGGCATGACCGGCCGCGTCTCCGGTCGCGAAGTCTGGCTTGGGTCACGCCGCTACCTCGATGAACGCGCGGTCGGCTCACCGGCCATCCTGGAACGCGCCGACACACTTTCCGGCGCTGGCCGGACCATTGTCGCCGTTGGCGACGGCCAGGAAGTCTGGGGACTGATCGCTGTTGCCGATGCTGTGAGGGCTGAAGCCAAGGATATCGTCACCGCGCTGCATCGGGCGGGCGTGGAAAAAGTGGTGATGCTGACAGGCGACAATCGGGCCACCGCCGAGGCGATTGCCAAGCAGACCGGCATTGATGAAGTTCGCGCGGAACTTCTGCCCGGCGACAAGGTCACGGCCGTCGAGGACCTGGTTCGGCGCTATGGCGTCGTCGCCATGGTGGGTGACGGGGTCAATGACGCCCCTGCCATGGGCCGCGCCAATCTCGGCATTGCCATGGGCGCAATGGGGAGCGACGCAGCCATCGAAACGGCAGACGTCGCCCTGATGTCGGACGACCTCTCCAGACTTCCCTGGCTCGTGCGCCATTCACGAGCCACGCTCGCCGTCATTCGGCAGAATATCGCCTTCTCGATCGCCGTGAAGCTGTTGTTCACAGTGCTGACGGTGATCGGTCTCGCATCCCTTTGGGGCGCGATCGCCGCCGATGTTGGGGCCTCCCTGCTGGTCGTTCTCAACGGTTTGCGGCTCCTCAATCGGGAACAGCGCCAGAGAGATGGTGGCCCAGTCGGCGGCGCAAAGGTTCGAGCACAGGAGCGCCAGCATTCCACTGTGGCTCGCCCTGCAACTGCGCATTGAGCCAATAGCGGCCGCCCTGTATTGGGGCGGCCGCTGACGACAGAAATGCCGATCAGAACCCGAAGAACACAAGGAATCATCGTGGCCGAACGTCCCGCTAGAAATATCGCGATATGGGTTGGCGGCGCATTTGTGGCCGCGCTTCTTTTCGACGTTGCTACGAAGTGGTTGATCATAAATGCCGTCATGGTCCCGCCACGCGTGATCGAGGTTGTGCCCTTTTTCAACCTGACGCTCGGCTTCAACACCGGAGTCAGCTTCGGGATGTTCCAAGATGTCTTCCTCGAGCATCCGTTGGTGTTGGCCGGGATCAAAGTGGCGATCACGGTCGGTCTTCTCGTTTGGGCAATGCGGACCCGCAGGACCATTGAAGCAACGGCTCTCGGTTTGATCGCCGGCGGCGCCGCCGGCAACATCGTTGACCGCGTGCATCAAGGCGCGGTGACAGACTTTCTCGATTTTCACATAGGCAACTGGCATTGGCCGACCTTCAACATGGCGGATGTTGCAATCAGCATTGGCGTCGCGCTGCTCCTGGCTGGATCGCTTTTTTCGACCCAACCGGTGCTTCGCACGCAGGAGCCGCTTAGCAACGGGAAGCGCTGAGCATGGCGGCGCTGGAAATATCGTTGCTCGGGCTGGCGACAGCGGCCGCTGCCGGCGCTATCTCCTTCCTTTCACCCTGCGTCCTGCCGCTCGTGCCGGGCTACCTGTCCTATGTCGCTGGTGGCGCCGGCACGACCGGCAGCAGTGATGCGGTATCCCGGCTTCACATCTTCCGCCCTGCGCTGCTGTTCGTGCTCGGGTTCACGACCATATTCGTGCTGCTTGGAGTCAGCGCGATGGCCCTCGGCGGCCTTCTCCAACGCTTCCAGATGGAAACCAACCTGATCGGCGGAGCTCTGGTCATTGTCTTCGGTTTGGCGATGACGGGGCTCCTTCGCCTCCCGATACTCATGACCGACCGCCGATGGAACGGACCGCGCCAGGTCAATGGACCGGTCGGCGCCTTCCTGCTGGGTGTCGCCTTTGCCTTCGGCTGGACGCCCTGCATTGGCCCGGTATTGGGCTCCATCCTCACGGTAACCGCGACGTCATCAGGCAACGGCGCGATTCTTCTCGGAACTTACGGCCTCGGCCTCGGTGTGCCGTTTCTCCTCACGGCCCTCTTCATGGGAAACGCGGCAGCCGCATTGAAGCGCATGCGCCGCGTCGGTGCCGCGCTGAACATCGGCGGTGGTGCGGTCATGATCGGCGTCGGCGTTTTGATGATGACCGGGAGGTTGCAGGAGATCGCCATTTGGATGCTGATGACGTTTCCGATGCTGGGAGCGATCGGTTGAGGGACTCGCTGGCTGCCGCGAATTGCTGCGACTCGTCAGTCGGCTTCAGAACCCCCGCCGAACTTTGGCGCGTGATTCATCGGGGCGCGCCCGCGCCGCGCAACAACCGGGAGCCAGAATGACGGGAGCGTGTACTCAAGGCGTCGACACCGGATTCGTGGCGCTAGGCTATGGCAAGGTCGCCCTGCTCGGACTTGTCCAAGGCATCACCGAGTTGCTACCGATCTCTTCGACCGCCCATATGCGGATCGTGCCTGCGCTGCTCGGTTGGCAGGATCCTGGCTCAGCCTTTTCAGCCGCCATGCAGCTTGCAGCGCTTACTGCAGTCGTCAGTTATTTCTGGAGCGACGTGAGCCAACTAGCCACCAATTCGCTGCGTGCCGTCGCAAATCGGGATTTCCGAGATCGACACTTCCGCTTCTCGGTCGGAATTCTCCTTGCCACGATCCCGATCGGTATTGCCGGCCTTTCCTTGTCTGGAGCGTTGAACGCGTGCGGCTCGCCGCTTCGTACTCTCGAAGTCATCGGCTGGGCGTGCATCGTCATGGCTGTCCTCCTGGCGCTCGCGGAGATTTTTGCCCGGCACCGACGAACGCTTGAGAACACATCGGCCATCGATGCAATGATCGTGGGAATTGCTCAAATCGGAGCGCTGATTCCTGGCGTTTCGCGTTCAGGCTCGACTTTGACTGCGGCGCTCGCCCTCGGCCTGAAGCGAGATGAGGCGGCGCGGTTCTCATTCCTTCTTGGCCTGCCGGCAATCGCCCTGGCTGGCTTCAAGGAGCTCTGGGAACTCCACAAAGTGCAGCTTTCCGCCGACGGCTGGTCACTACTTCTTGTCGGGCTCGTCGTGGCTTCTATTTCCGCGTTCTGTGCGATTTGGGGGCTGATGCGCGTTCTCGAGCGTTTTTCCGCCTGGCCGTTTGTTATTTACCGAGGTGTTCTCGGTATCGTACTCATCTGGGCGGTTGCTTTGGGCTATTTCACTTGAGATGCAAAATATCGGAAACGTGTATGAGTGAAAAACAACAAGAAGAAGGTGAAATCGAGCTTGACGCGAGCAATGCCGCCGAACGCAGGACTCTTATCTGGGTTCTTGCCATAAACTTCTTGCAGGTGATCGTGGCCGGTGTCGTCGGCGTTATCGCAGACTCGACAGGTCTCTTGGGTGCCGCCCTGGATAATTTGGGAGATGCCGGCGTTTATGCCGTCAGCCTTTATGCCGTCGGCCGGACGATCGTGGCAAAGGTGCGAGTGGCGCGTCTTTCGGGTTTGCTTCTGATCGCCTTTGGACTTGCATTGTTCGTGGAGGTGCTTCGCCGTTTCTTCGTGGGTGCCGAGCCAATCGGCCTCGCCATGATCGTCACGGCTCTCGCCAATGCCGCGCTTAATGTAGTTTGCTTAAAACTGCTGCGGTCGCATCGGGATCGAGGTGTGCATCTCAAAGCGTCCTGGATCTTTACGACGAACGATATGCTGGCGAACGCCGGCATTGTCGCGTCGGGTGCCGCGGTCATGTTCTTCGCGTCCCCGCTGCCTGACCTAATCATCGGGTTGCTGGTTGGCGGCATCGTGCTCAAGGGTGGCTGGAATATCCTGAAGGAGGCGCACGATGCAATAGGTGATGGCTCGTCGCGGCCCAAGGGCCAGTCTAGTCCCGAGAACGACTGAAATAGTCGTAGTTTACAAAATGGTCTGTAGATTGGTTATGAGACGTGTCGACTCTTGATTCGGAGGAGTTCGGCATGTCTCAAAGCTATTATATTGGGCTGGATGTTTCCGCCCGAACAATCAATCTCTGCGTTGTCAACGCCGATGGGCAGGTAGCGCATGAACGAAAGCTTTCATCCAATCCGGAAGAGATTGCGCAGCATATCCTGTCGCTCCCGCTTCCAGTCGTCCGCGTCGGTCTCGAAGCAGGGATGCTGTCTCAGCACATTTATGGGCATTTAGCCGAAGCCGGCATTCCCATCGTGTGTGTAGAGACCCGGCACATGAAGGCGGCTCTCTCCGCGCAACTCAACAAGACCGACCGGCATGATGCGCGCGGAATCGCGCAGATGATGCGCGTCGGCCTCTTCAAACCCGTCCACGTCAAGACGCCGACAAGCCAGCGCCTTCGGACCGTCCTGACGGCCCGCCAACTCCTGCGAAACAAGCTCCAGGATGTTGAAAATGAAATCCGTGGTCTCATCCGAAACTTCGGATATCACCTCGGCAAAGTCACGGCGCGCGATTTCGAGCCGCGAGTACGGGAACTGATCGCAGGAAGCGACCTACACATAGTCGCTGATACGCTCCTGTTGGCGCGGCGATCGCTGCGGGAGCAGTTCGGTCGGTTGGACGATTTGCTTGTCCGTCTCGCGCGGGACGACACTGTTTCGCGCCGGTTTATGACGGTGCCGGGGGTCGGCCCGCTCTGTCCGACATCAGCGCCCATGAGACAGAATTGGTTTAATTGAGAAGAGAGGATTTTCGGCTCATCGTAGCTCATTCAAAGGAAGCGAAGATGAGA
>NZ_OBQD01000042.1 GCF_900220975.1 Rhizobium subbaraonis
TTGCCCCGCGATCACGGTGAGCGGAAATCATGTGTTTCCCGTCACCTGCAAAATGCCCTTAGCGTGTATTAATGTAGAAATGACCACAGAGCCCCATCGACAGGCTGATGTCCTTCGACATGGGCGGGACCACCGCCAAGGCCTGCCTCATCGAGAACCGCACACCCCTCGTCACCGGCCTGTTCGAGGTCGACCGCCGCTATCGCTTCAAGGAGGGCAGCGGCCTGCCGGTCACGGTTCCGTCGATCGACCTGATCGAGATCGGCGCGGGCGGCGGCAGCATCGCCCATGTCGACGAACTGGGCCTCCTGAAGGTCGGGCCGGAAAGCGCCGGCTCCAAGCCCGGTCCCGCCTGCTACGGCCGCGGCGGCAAGAATGCGACGGTCACCGACGCAGACCTGATGCTCGGCCTGATCGACGCCGACAACTTCCTCGGCGGCGAGATGCGGCTGGACAGGGCTGCGACGGAGCACGCCATGAAGTCGCTTGCCGATCGTCTCGGCACGAGCGCGGTGCAAGCATCGCGCGGCATATACCGCGTCGTCACCGAAGCGATGGCGTCTGCGGCACGGGCGCACGCCACCGATCGCGGCGTCGATTATCGCGGCCTGCCATTGTTTGCATTCGGTGGAGCGGGGCCGCTGCATGCCTGCGGCGTGGCGGAACTGCTGCAGAGTTCTTCCGTAATCGTGCCGCCGCGCTCCAGCGTGCTTTCGGCATTCGGCACCCTCGTCACGCCGCTCCGGCTCGATCTGGTACGCAGCGATCTCGTCCGGCTCGATGCAATCGACTGGACGCGGACCGAAAAACTGCTCGGAGAACTGGAGAAGGAAGGTCGGCTGGCGCTGATGGAAGCCGGCTGCGAGGCATCGGATGTGGAAATCCATATCGGCGCGGATCTTCGCTACTTCGGCCAGCAGCACGAGGTGACGGTCACCTTCGATCACGACCCGAGAAATTCGCGGGATACCCAGGCGATCGAGGCGCTGTTCTCTGAAGCCTATCACACCCTCTATGGCGTCAACCCGTCCCATGTTCCGGTCGAAGTGGTGAGCTGGCGCATTACGGTCAACGGCCCCGCGGTTCACTTCCATCCCGCCGGTCAGCCGGCTAGTGCCCCCGGCCAGCCGAAGGGTCATCGCGCGGTGCATGCCTGGCAGGACCGCCAGATGGTGGCCGTGTACGAGCGCCGCGACCTCGCCGTCGGCCAGATCGTGGAGGGCCCGGTCATCATCGAGGAGCGCGAGACGACGACGGCGATCCCGCCGAACTGGGTCGCCACCATCGATGCGTTCGGCTGCATCGTGGCCACCAGGACGCCGGCTCAGGCCTGATTTTTTAAGCGTTCGTTCCGCTCCACCAAACACGGCGGGGCAAGGCAGCGCAGCGGTTGGGAGGAATAACCGTGGACGGCATCGAACTTGAAATTCTCTGGTCCAATCTGATCGGCATCGTCACAGAGCGAGCCAAGGCGCTGCAGCGCATCGCCTTCAGCCCCATCGTCCGCGAGGCTGGCGACCTCGCCTGTGCGCTGTTCGACCAGCGCGGACGCATGGTGGCGCAGGCCAATACCGGCACGCCGGGCCATATCAACTCGCTGGCTTTCGCCGGCCAGCATCTGGTGCGAGAATTCGCCGGCCGCTGCGAGCCTGGCGACGTCCTCATCACCAATGATCCGTGGCTGTCCGCCGGCCACTTCTTCGACATCACGATCCTCACCCCGATCTTCAACGGAGAGCGGCTGATCGCCTATATCGGCTCGACTATCCATCACACCGATATCGGCGGCTACGGCATCGGCGCCGGCGCCCGCGACGTACACGAAGAGGGCCTGTGGATCCCGCCGCTGAAGTTCTACGAGCGCGGTGTCATGAACCCGGTACTGCAGGCGATGATCCGCCGCAATGTCCGCACCCCGGATGCCGTCTTCGGCGATCTGGCCGCCCAGGTTTCCAGCGGGCAGGCAGCCGCCGAGCATCTGATCGCACTTTGCGAGCGCCAGGGCGTCGACGATATTGAGATGCTCTCGGACGAGATCATCGCCCGTTCCGAGGACGCGACGCGCGCGGCGATCCGGAAGCTGAAAGCCGGCACGTATCACGGCGAGTCCCAGTTCGATGTTCCCGGCGGCGAGATCATCACCCTGAAAACCGCGGTCACGATCGATCCCGTTGCGGGCAGCATCATCGTCGATTTCGATGGCAGCTCGATGCAGACCGCGACCGGCATCAATGTGGTGCTCAACTACACGCATGCCTACTCGACCTTTGCGATCCGCAGCTGCCTGAACCCGGACCTGCCCAACAATTCGGGATCACTTGCGCCGATCGAGATTCGTGCCCCGGAAGGCTCGATCATCAACTGCAGCTACCCGGCGCCGGTCAATGCGCGCCATGTCGTCGGGATGTATGTGCCGATGCCGATCCTCAAGGCGCTGCATCAGGTCATACCGACGCAGGTGCTGGCGGAGGGCTCGGGTGCTGTGTGGACGATCCAGATCCAGGGCCGCAACGATGCAGGCCAGCCCTTCACGTCGTCCATGTTCAACTATTCGGGCGGAATGGGCGCGCGCGCCGAGAAGCCGGGGCCGAGCGCCACCTGCTATCCGACCGGCGTTGCCGCCGTGCCCATCGAAATCCTCGAAGCGGCCATGCCGATCGTCTTCGACCGCAAGGAGTTGCGCCGGGGATCGGGGGGCGCTGGCCGCACACGCGGCGGCGACGGCCAAACCATAGGCTTCCACATGCGCACCAACGTGCCTTGGCTGCTGAACGCCGTGCCGAGCCGACTCAACAGGGGCCCGGAAGGCATCGGCGGCGGGTTGCCGGGCGAGGCGGGACGTTTCCTGGTCAACGGACAGTCCGTCAGCGAGGCCCGCAAATTGACGATGCAGGCGAACGACCGGGTGTTGCTGGAGACGCCTGGCGGCGGAGGGTTCGGCCCACCCGCATGACGGGCACACGAATGCAGTGACAAGCGAGCTACGGGAGGAGTTCATGTCGTACGGATTGAGGAAACTGGCAGTCGCCGCAACGATCCTGGGTGCTTTTGCCACGGGACCTGCGGCATCGGAAGAAGTCTACAAGATCGGCATTTCGGCGGGCCTCACCGGCTACGCGGCCACGGTGGACCGCGCCTGGCGCGACGGCGTCGAAACCGCCGTCGAAGCGGTAAATGCGAAGGGCGGCGTTCTCGGACGCAAGCTGGAGGTTGTGGTCGAGGACAACCGCTCCCAGCCGCAGGATGCGGTTACGGTCTATCGCAAGATGCTGAGCTCGGACGGGGCGAACATCTTCATCAGCGGCTGCGTCTCGGCCGGAAATGCGGCTGCTGCGAGCATCACCGCCCGCAGCGAAGTGCCGATGATCCTCTGCTCGATCCTGCCCAAGCAGCCGAGGGAGATAGAGTGGGCCTTCACAACGCTGCCCCCGGCCGGCTTCGAGGTCGAGAAGCGCCTGGAGTATCTGCGCGACAAGACCGACATCCGCAAGATCGGCGTCCTGCACGATCCGACCCCTTACGCGCTGTTGCAGAAGGGCGTCGCCGAGCAGATTGCCGCCAAGTACGGCATGGAGCTGGTCGGCATAGAAGCCTACAAGCAGGACGACGCTGATCTCAGCGTCCAGCTCAACAAGATGCAGGCGGCCGGCGCCGGCGCGATCATCAAGATCGGCCTCGGCGGCACGACGCTTACGGCCGCCAAGAACCTCAAGCAGCTCGGCTCGAACATGCTCCTGCTCACGAGCCTGGAGGATATCGCCGTCTTCAAGCCCGTGGCAGAGGTGCTGGGCGACAGGTTCTTCTTCGTTGCGTCGCCGTCGCAGGTCTTCGACGCCTATCCGGACGGCCCGCTCAAGCAAGCGATCGCCTCCTTCCTGGATCCCTGGCGGGAGAAGTTCGGCGACCGCGACCCCAACTGGGCTTCACGCGGATGGGACGGCGTCATGCTGACGGTGGCCGCCATCGAGAAGGGGGAGTCGTTCGAGGGTACCGCGGTTCGCGAGAACCTGGAGAAAATCACCGGCTTCCAGGGCACCACCGGCATCTACGACTTCACCCCGCAACAGCACCAGGGCATTTCCGCCAATCCGTTCGTCATCGGCCAGATCATCGACGGGAAGGTGAGGATTGCCGAATGACAGTTTGTCTGGCGCAGCCCGGGACTCCGGTGCTCGAAGTTCTGGGGCTTCGCGCGCGCTATGGTCACATCCAGGCGCTCAAGGGCGCCGACCTTAAGGTCGGCAAGGGTGAACTTGTCGCCGTTCTCGGCCCCAATGGGGCCGGGAAATCGACGCTGCTGCGGGCGATCATGGGGTTGACGCAAAACGAGGGCGAGGTGCGCTTCATGGGCACACGGCTCCCGCGCCGCGATCCGGTCGGCGCTGCGGCAAAGGGCGTCGTGCTCGTGCCTGAGGGCAGGGGCATCTTCGGCCCGATGACGGTGCTGGAGAACCTGGAGCTCGGCGCCTACCGCGTCCGCGACAAGGCCGAGATGCAGCGAAGGTTCGCCCGCGTCTTCGATCTCTTTCCGCGCATCAAGGAACGTCTTGCCCAGGTCGCCGGCTCCATGTCGGGCGGCGAACAGCAGATGGTCGCGGTCGGGCGCGCGATGATGTCAGAACCCAAGGTGCTGCTGCTGGACGAGCCTTCGCTAGGTCTGGCTCCGCGCGTGACGGGCGAAATTCTGGAGACGCTTGGCAGGCTCGCTGCCGAAGGGCTTCCGGTGATTCTGGTCGAGCAGAAGGCGCCGCTGGCGCTGAAGCTCGCCTGCCGCGCCTATCTCCTTTCGCTCGGACGCATCGTTGCGACCATCGATCCCCGCGAGGTGAAATCCCATGACGAACTCGCACAGTATTACTTCGCCTGAGGGCTCGTTGATGGCGGTCCGTTCAGGTGTCATCGGCAGCAGGGCGGCATCGATCGGCGTCTGGGTTGCCTCGGCCGCGATCGTGGGCTACGCGCTCGTCTTCGGCGGCTATCTCTCGACGATTGTCGCCTTCGCGCTGATTTACGCGATCTTTGTCTCCGGCCTCAACGTCTTCATGGGATTGACGGCGCAGGTCTCTTTCGGACAGAGCGCGTTTGCGGCGATAGGCGGCTACAGTTCGGCGGTGCTGACGACGACATACGGCTGGGCGCCGCTGCCCGCGATGCTTTGCGGCCTCGTGGCTGCGCTCGTTGCAGCATTCCTCATCGGCTTTCCGACACTGCGGCTCAAGGGCCACTATCTCGCCATGGCCACGCTTGCCATCGGCCTGATCGTCTATGAGATCGCCGTCGAATGGGAAGGCGTGACCCAGGGTTACATGGGTATTTCAGGCATACCGCCGCTCGGTATCGGCTCCCTTGAAGCGACGAGCGACCAGCAAATCCTGTTGACGCTTTCCGTGCTGACGGTGCTCGTCGCAATCGCGATGTCGCGCATTCGCCAATCCCGGCTCGGCCGGGCGTTCGCAGCGGTTGCCGGAAGCGAGGAGGCGGCAAGCGCACTCGGCGTCAACGTCGCCCGCTACAAGCTTGTTTCCTTCCTGCTGGCGGCAGGTCTTGCTTCCATCTCCGGATCGCTCTTCGTCCATGTCGTCGGCTATGTCAGTCCGGAGGTGTTCGGACTTCACATGGTCGTGCTCGCCTTCACCATGATCTACATCGGCGGACTAGGTACGGTCGCAGGCCCCATCATCGGCGCGCTGATCGTCAGTCTGCTGCCCGAACTGTTCCGTGGCTTGAGCGAGAGCCAGGACCTGGCCTACGGGCTGACGCTGATTGTCATCCTGATCTATGCGCCGAAGGGCCTCGTGGGGCTCGCAAGAACCTTCGATATGTGGAGGTCGCAATGAACGCGATCCTGGAAGTTCGCGGTGCCACGCGCCGCTTTGGCGGACTGACCGCCGTCGACGATGTTTCCTTCGATGTTCCCGAACGTGGCGTAACAGCTGTCATCGGCCCGAACGGCGCCGGAAAGACGACGCTTTTCAATCTGATCGCCGGCAGCATGCCCCCCAGCGCGGGCGCAATCCTGCTCTCGGGAAACGAAGTGACGGCGCTGCCGTCGGAAGCCCGCGCCGGTCTCGGTCTGGTGCGCACCTTCCAGCTCGTCAAACTGTTCCAGGACCTGACCGCGCTTGAGAATGTCAAGGTCGGCTTTCATCTGCGCACCCGCGGCGGACTGATCGCCGCGCTGCTGCGCCCCCGCTGGCAGCGGCAGGCGGAGCGCGAGGTGGAGGAAAAGGCGAAAGCCCTCCTCGACCTGGTCGGCCTTTCGGCATTGGCCGACAGCAGCGCGTCGGCCCTGCCTTATGGCCAGCAGCGTCTGCTCGAGATCGCCCGCGCCATGGCCGCCGGTCCGCGGGTTCTTCTGCTCGACGAGCCAGCGGCCGGCCTCAACGCCGAGGAGAGCGAACGGCTGGCTCGGACGGTGCGCAAGATTGCGGCAGACGGCGTCGCGGTGCTGCTCATCGAGCATGACATGAAGCTGGTCATGGACATCGCTGACGAGGTCGTCGTCCTCGACTATGGCCGCAAGATTGCCCAGCGCACGCCGGACGCCGTGCGCCGGGATCCCGCCGTGATCGCGGCCTATCTCGGTTAGGAGAACGTGATGGACAATTTCGGACTGGTGATTCAAAGCCTCATCAGCGGCGTCAGCATCGGCTGCGTCTATGGCCTGATCGGTATCGGCTTCTGCGTCATCTACAATGCCAGCGGCATCGTGAATTTCGCGCAGGGCGCCTTTGTGATGCTGGGCGGCATGGTCACCTACGTCCTGCTTGAACATTACCATCTGCCCTATGTGCTCGCGGCCGTCCTGGCGATCGCCTTCGTGGCACTTGTCGGCGCTCTTCTGGAACGGCTGGTGGTGCGGCCGTTGTGGAAGCGTAACGCGGCAATGTTCGTGATGATCCTTGCGACACTCGCAGCACAGATCGTTATCGAGCGGCTGACCTATCTCGCCGTCGACGACCAGCCAAAGACGCTGCCGGTGTTCCTCGACCTGCCGCCAATCATGATCGGTGGGGTGGCCATCAGCTATCAGTCGCTCTGGATCATGGCCGGTTCTCTGCTGATCGTGGCAGCCCTCGGCCTGTTCTTCAAGCGTACCCGGCTTGGCAAGGCGATGCGCGCCTGCTCCATCAATGCGGAGGCGGCCGCGCTGCAAGGAATCCCGGTGTCCGCACTTTTGACGGGGGCCTTTGCGATCAGCGCAATCCTTGGCGCGCTTGCCGGCATTCTTGTGACGCCCACGCAGTATACCGCATTCAACATGGGCGTGCCTTTCGCCATCTCAGGCTTCATAGCTGCCATCATCGGCGGCTTCGGCCGACCATTCGGAGCCTTCCTCGGCGGCATCACGCTCGGGCTGGTCCAGGCCGTGGCGATCCTCTCCTTCGGGGCGGGCTTCAAGAACGTCGCGGCCCTGTCGATCCTTCTCGTTTTCCTCTTCATCCGCCCCTCCGGCATCCTCGGAAGCAGCCGCTGAGCAAACCCCTGCGAGATACCTCATGGACATCCGAAAAATCGACTGGAACAGTATTCCCTGGACGCCCGTGCGCGACGGCGTGGAACGAAAGGCGTTCTCCGGCGACGGGGCGACGCTCGCATTGCATCGGCTGAAGCCGGGGCACGAGCCGAAACCGCACGCACATGAGAACGAACAGATCGCCTACATCCTCGCCGGCACCATCCGCTTCGTCGTTGGAGAGGAAGAGCATATCATCGGCCCTGGCGGCCTTTTGGTGATACCGCCGAACATCGTCCATTGGGGAGAGGTCGTCGGCGATGAGGACGTGCTCAACCTCGACGTCTTCACGCCGCGCCGCCCCGAATACGCATAAGTATAGGAGAAAGGGCGATGAACATCGCATCCTGGCTCGCCCGCAATGGCAAGGCAAATCCGATGCTGCCCGCGCTCGGGCACGGTCGCCGCATCGTCGCAACCTACGGTGAACTCGCCGAGCGCACCGCCCGCCTGGCCGGCGGCCTCGCCACGCGACTGGGCGTGCGTCCCGGGGATCGGGTCGTCATCGCCTCGAAGAACGATCCGGACTACGTCGCCGCCCTCTATGCGATTTGGTTCGCCGGCGGCGTTGCGGTGCCTGTCAACGCCAAGCTGCACGCCCACGAGATCGTCTTCTCGATCGAGGACGCTGGCGCGGCCGTCGTCCTCGCTTCCAAAGACATCGCCGAGAGCCTTGCCGCGATAGCGCCGCAGTGCCTGCGCCATGTCGTTTCCCTCGGCGGCAGCGAATGGAACAGCCTTGGTTCATCCGATCCTGTCGCCCCTGCGGCGAGGAGACCGGACGACATGGCCTGGCTGTTCTATACCAGCGGGACGACCGGAAGACCAAAGGGTGCCCGCCTGTCGCACGCCAATCTCGCGGCCATGTCGTACGCCTATCTCGCGGAGGTCGATCCGACCGCGCCCGGCGACAGCACGTTGCATGCCGCCCCGATGAGCCATGGCGCCGGTCTGTACATGATGGCGCACATTCTCCGCGGCGCAATCAATGTCGTGCCTGAAACCGGCGGCTTCGATGCGGGCGAGGTTTTCGAGCTTTCCACCCATTGGCGACGCATGTCGCTCTTCGCTGCGCCGACCATGGTCAAGCGGATGGTCGGTGCGGCCGGCGACTTCGATCCGTCCGGGTTGCGCACGATCATCTACGGCGGCGGCCCGATGTACGTCGAAGACGCCATTGCCGCCCTGGACGTCTTCGGCCCCAGGCTTGCGCAGATCTATGGGCAGGGCGAGACGCCAATGACGATCACCGTGCTCGACAAGGCAGCGATTGCGGGCCGCGACCGCTCTAACTGGCGGGCAGCACTCGGGAGTGTAGGGAGGCCGTTCGGCATGGTGGAAGTTGTCGTGGCCGACACTGACGGCAATCCGCTGCCCGCGGGCGTTTCCGGCGAAGTTCTTGTGCGCGGTCCGACCGTGATGAGCGGCTACTGGAACAACGAGGCGGCGACGGCGGCCACGCTGAAGGACGGCTGGCTACACACGGGAGACATCGGCGCCGTCGGAGAAGATGGAAACCTGACGCTGATGGACCGTTCAAAGGACGTCATCATCTCCGGCGGCAGCAATATCTATCCGCGCGAGGTCGAGGAAGTCCTGCTGGTCCACCCCGGCATTCGCGAAGTGTCGGTGATCGGGCGTCCCGATCCGGAATGGGGCGAGGTCGTCGTCGCCTATGTCGTCGGCGATGCAGAGCCGGGCGCGCTGGACACACTCTGCCTCGAGCGCATCGCGCGCTTCAAGCGGCCGAAGGAATATGTGTTCGTCGATGCCCTGCCGAAGAACAACTACGGGAAGATCGTCAAGACGACGCTGCGCGAGATGGATGCGGGCCATCGCGCCCGCTAACGGCAGCGACCGCGGATTTCAGAGAAACGGGGGAATGCATGAGCGATCCGGTCATCGTGGGCTGGGCCCACACGCCGTTCGGCAAACATGAGGACAAGGATGCCGAGGCGCTCGTCGCCGAAGTCGCACGCGCGGCGATCGAGGATGCCGGCCTGCAGCCGGCGGACATAGACGGCGTCTTTGTCGGCATGTTCAACAACGGCATGGGCAAGCAGGATTTCCCCTCAAGCCTCGTGCTGCAGTCCGTCCCCGAACTGCGCTTCAAGCCGATGGCACGCTGTGAGAATGCCTGCGCTTCCGGCAGCGCGGCCATCCATGCCGGGCGCAACTTCATTCGCGCGAGCAGTGGTCGGACCGTGCTTGTGATCGGCGTCGAGAAGATGACCGGAGGCAGCACGCAGAGCGTCGGCGATGCACTCCTGGGTGCCAGCTACCGGCGGGAGGAAGAGGAGGTGCCTGCCGGGTTCGCCGGCGTCTTTGCCCGCATGGCGGATGCCTACTTCCAGCGCTACGGCGACCAGTCCGAAGCACTCGCCCATATCGCCGCGAAGAACCACCGCAACGGCGTCGACAATCCCTATGCGCAGATGCGCAAGGATCTCGGCTACGAATTCTGCAATACCGTCAGCGAGAAGAATCCGATCGTGGCCGGCCCGTTGCGCCGCACCGACTGCTCGCCGATATCCGACGGTGCGGCTGCAATCGTCATGACGACGGGAGACGACGCGGCCCGCTTCAGGCGGGCGGTTCGCTTCCGCGCCGCGATCCACGTCAACGACCACATGCCGCTCTCCAAACGGGACCTGTACCGGCTGGAGGGCGCGAGCGAAGCCTGGAACAGGGCGCTCGGCGCAGCAAACCTCGACATCTCGGACCTTTCCTTCGTCGAGGTGCACGACTGCTTCACGATCGCCGAGCTTCTGGCCTACGAGGCGATGGGCTTGACCGCCCCCGGCAAGGGCGCGCATGCGGTATTCGAGGGCTGGACGACCGCGGGCGACCGCCTGCCGGTCAATCGCTCCGGCGGGTTGAAGGCGAAGGGACATCCGGTCGGTGCAACCGGGGTGTCCATGCATGTCCTGTCCGCAATGCAGCTCGTCGGAGAGGCGGGCGCGCTGCAGCTCCCGCACGCCGATCTTGCCGGCGTCTTCAACATGGGCGGCAGCGGCGTCGCCAACTACGTGTCCATTCTCGAGGCGGTATAGAAGATGGAAAGTGCGTTCGATCGCTACGCGCAGTTCCGGCAGCGCTGCCACGCCGGGGAGAAGGTTGCCGGAACTTTCCAGAAGACGCCATCCCGCCATGTCGGCGAAATACTGGCCCGCAGCGGGCTCGATTTCGCCGTTCTCGATGCCGAGCATGCGCCGTTCGGCATCGAAGCGATCGACGACGTACTGGCGGCCGCCCATCCACGTGGTTTTCCGGTGCTCGTCCGGGTGCCCGAGTTGCGGACCTCATTTATCGGAGCCTGCCTTGATGCGGGTGCGAGCGGCATCGTCATCCCGCACGTGATGTCGGCGGAGAATGCGGCAGATGCGGTGGCTGCAGCACGGTTTTTCGCGGGGGGTCGTGGTCTGTCGCCCTCGGGCCGGGCCGGGGACTACGGCGCACGGACGCTCGCCGGCTTCATGGCGGCCAGCGACGAGGCAGTCAGCGTCTGGTGCCAGATCGAGGATGTCGAAGGTGTGGCCAACATCAATTCCATCTGCAGCGTTGCAGGCGTGGACGCCCTGTTCGTCGGACGCGCGGATCTGATGCGCTCGCTCGGCGCATCGACGATCGATGAGGCGGCGGTGGAAGATGCGGTCTCCCGGATCGCCGCCGCAGGAACGGCCGCGGGCATGCGGCTGGCGATCCATATCGGCAGGGTCACCGAAGCCGAACGTTTCGCAAAGCTCGGATTTACCATCTTCCTATGCGGCTCCGACCAGAGCCTGCTCAGCAAGGCCGCCGGCGACATCCGGCATGGGATCGACGCGCTGTAAATGCGCTGCCGATCGGGTTCTTGACCGAGTGGCCCACCATACAGCGGTCTGCTGGGCTTTGCTGCAGATGGGTGGCTCATTGCCGTCAGATCACCCCACCGTGGGCCTTTGTCCGTCCCTCGTCGCAGCTGGAGCTGTCGCTGCGCGTGGGTGGTCCGCATGGATTCGAGATCGTGACGAACCGGGCCGCGGCTTTCCCCCCAGGGCGGGCGATGGTGACGATCAGCACGCCGCAGCTCGGCGCGCTGGTGAACCGCGTTCAGCCAACCGACCGAGCAGCGCCTTGGGCCTTTAGTGTTTCCGACCTGATACGCAACCTGGCAGCCCGAAAGCTTCTCCCAGCCGCCCGGCAACCCTAGCGATATCGGGGCCGGGCTGACTGTCTGGCAAACGGAATGCAATGCAGCCTGGACCGTCCGTCAGGACGCGCCAGCAAAGAACATGTCGTAGATGAAACGCAGGCAGACCGTCATGAGGAAGAGGCCGAAGAGCACCTCGAGCTGGCGCTTCTTGAGCGCGTGGGCTGCCTGCACGCCGAACCGTGTCGTGAGAAACGACGTCGGCAGAAGCAGCAGGAAACCGAGTATCGAGACGTAACCGAGCGCGTCCGGCGGCAATCCCGCCTTGCCCCAGCCGGCATAGATGTAACCGATGGCGCCCGGGATCGAGATGAGAACGCCCACACCTGCAGAGGTCGCCACCGCGCGGTGAATGGGTGTACCGAACAGCGACAGGATGAGGTTGGAGATCGCCCCGCCGCCGATACCCATCAGCGAGGAAAGGAAGCCGATGATCATACCGAACACGCTCATCAGCCCCTTCCCGGGGAGGGCGTCCGCCACGTTCCAGCCGGATCCGCGCAGCATCCGCACAGAGACCAGCCCCGCGACCCCGATGAACACCAATTTGAACACCCAGGGATCGGCATAACGCGCCACGACGGAACCGACGCTGACGCCGATCAGGATCGGCACGGCCCATTGCCGAAGGACATGCAGATCCATCGCGCCGCGCAGATAGTGGCTGCGCGCCGATTGCAGCGAAGTCGGAACGATCAATGCAAGCGAGGTGCCCACAGCGAGCGGCATCCGAACCCCATCATCGATGCCCATAAAGCCAAAGGCCTCGTAGAGAACGGGAACGGAAACCGCTCCCCCGCCCACACCGAAAAGACCGGCCAGAAACCCGACGGCCGCACCCGCCACCAAAAGCAGGCCGCCGAGGGCCAGTAGTGTCTCAATATCAAAATTCATAGGGAAATCCGGTCTGGAAAGACAGGCTCACTCGCCCGACATCGTTTCTTCATAGATTTTCAGTGTGAGTTGATACTGCCCCTGGAGCGCTTCGACAGCTCGTTTCGTGTCACCTGCCAGCGTGGCGTCCACGATCGCCTGATGCTCATCGACGCTGCGGCGGCGGGGATAGCTGTTGGCCATCGAGATGAAACGATATCGCTCGCCGAGCAGCATCAGTTCGTCGGCGAAGCGCAGGAGGTGGCGAGAACCGCAATTGGCAATAAGGGCGCGATGAAAGGTGCGATGACGCTCTTCCCACGGGCTGTTGTCCGGTGGCGGCATGCCGGGCTCGGTATGTTCGTAATAATGGATTGGGGTATTCTGCAGACGGTGGTTGGCGAGGATGATGGCGTCTTCCCAGGCTTCGGTTCGATTGCGGATCGATTCCTCGAGGGCCTTGCCCTCGACCCAGCAGCGCGTGCGCACGATGTCGCGGAAGTCGTCGAGCGAGATCGGCGGCACGAAGAACCCGCGAAGATCCTCACGGTCCACCAGCCGTTCGGAGGAGAGCCGGTTGAGGGCTTCGCGAACCGGATTCGTGCCGGCGGAATAGCGCTCGGCGATCTGATCGATCAGGAGCTTGTGCCCGGGTTCCAGCACGCCGTGGACAATATCTCGCTTCAGGGCATGGTAGACCGTTGTCGCCGCGGTCTCCTTTTCGACCCGCCGCGGAGCAACGCGACGGGGTGCGGTCGTGCGGGTCGTCATCGGCTTTGACTTCCTCTTATTCATACTGCGAAACAGGACGCCACGGGCTAGCGCCGGTCATCGATACCTGTAACCGAACTGCGATGCCAGAACACCAGTCTGCGTTCGATCAGGATCACACTCCAGAATAGCAGGAAACCGAGTACGCTGAGATAGAGGATCAGCGAGAAGACACGAGGCGTTTGAAGTTGGCTCGCAGCAACCCGGATCAATTCCCCAAACCCCTTGCCGCCGCCGAGGAACTCGGCGGTGATCGCGCCGGCCATGACGCCGACCGCGCCGATCTTGAGGCCGGTGAAAATCTGCGGCAGGCCCGTGGGGATCTTCATGCGCACCAGGGTCTGCCAACGGCTGGCGCCGAGCGTGCGGAAGAGCATGCGGGCGTTCTCGTCCGCGGCATGCAATCCCGCCGCAGTGCCGACCACGATGGGGAACGTGGCGATGAACGCCGCCAGCGCCACCTTCGACGCGATACCGAAACCCAGCCAGGCCAGGAACAGTGGGGCAAAGGCGACCTTTGGCATGGTGTCGATCGCGACCAGATAAGGCAGGACCGCGCGTTCGCCGAAAGAGGTTTCGCCCACCAGGACGCCGAGCGAGAAGCCGATGGCAATCGCAAAAGCGAAGCCCCAGAGCACCTCCTTCGTGGTCATCCAGAGTGCGGCGAGCATATAGCCGCCGGAGAGGATGTTCGTGCCGACGACGACGATGTCGCGCCCCACCTCGGCCGGAGATGGCAGGATGATGCGCGATACCACCTCGAAATGGTGAACCGCCCACCACAGGAAGAGGACGAGGAACAAAAGCGCCGCCATCGCCACAACGCGCGGGACGCGATCGATCCAGGCGACTTGTTCGCTCCAGATCGTTTCGGGAAACGTGCCCGGCTCCACGGTGATCGGTCGGCCGAGGGCCTGCGGGCCGGTATCGGTGGTGACGGTTTTCATGCGGTCACGGCCCCTTCGTCCAGGCGGCTTCGAATGTAGCGGACATAGTCGCCGAATTCCGGCGCCGTCATCATTTCAAGCGTACGCGGACGCGGCAGTTCGATCGGCACCGCTTCCAGGAATTTTCCCGGCCGCGGCGACATGATGTAGACCACGTCGGAGAGCAGCACTGCCTCGGGGATCGAATGGGTGATCAAGAAGGCGGTGGCGTTGCGCGACAGGCAGATGCGCTGCAACTCGATGTTCATGAAGTCGCGCGCCAGTTCGTCGAGAGCTGAGAAGGGCTCGTCCAGCAGCAGCACCTGCGGCTCAGTGATCAGCATCCGGCAGATCGAGGTTCGCTGCGCCATTCCGCCGGAGAGCTGGCGCGGATAGACCTTGTCGAAGCCCTTCAGCCCGACCAGCTCGAGCAGCGCCTGCGCCTCGCTGCGCCGGTCGTTTGCCGCCGCCTTGCCGTCACGGATGCTGATCGGCAGCAGCACGTTGTCGATCGCGGTCAACCATGGAAACAGCGTCGCCTGCTGATACATCATCCCGATCTCGCGCCGCGCGCCGAGAACGGGCTTTCCCTCCAGGATGACACTGCCCGTGGTGGGCGGCGTGACCCCTGCCATGATCTTCAGGAGCGTTGACTTGCCGCAGCCCGATGGACCGATGACAGACGAGAAGGAGCCCTGCCGAAGATCGAGGTCTACGGGATCAAGCGCGCGGATCTTGCCGAAGCCGTAGGACTTGGAGACATTGCGGAGTTGGTAGACCGGTCGGGCGAGGGATCGCCCGACCGGTTGCTCCGCCACGGGGATGGCGCTCTGCATCATCTTACTTGGCCGCATTCCACGTTTCGACGAACTGATTAGTGTAGGCTTCTTCGATGTTGTCCAACGGCTTTTCGAGCCCGCCGCTCGCCACGAGGCTCTCCTGCCACTTCACCCAGGCCGCCGGCGGCATGTAGCCGAAGGGATCCTTGGAATCGACCGGCAGCGTCCTGCCCTGGATGGCGGTCAGCAATGCCGCCGCGAACACCGGATCTTCGCTTTCCTGCGGGTTTCCGGCCGCAACATGCTTCAGAGTCGCATCGCGGTTTGCCGGATCGAGGCCGAACTTCGTCCCCCTGACGAGGGCACGACCGAAGCCTTCGACGGTCTCCTTGTTCTCATCGAGGAACTTTCGCGTCACAGCCCAACCATTACCGAAGTAGTCGAGGTAGGGCTCGGGCGTAATCTCCCGCAACGGAATGCCACGCGACGAGATAATGGCCGCATCCGCCACGGCCGCTGCATACGCGCCGACCTCCTTGTTGAGGAAGGCTGCTACCGCAGTGCCACCATCGCCGATGGCGAGAAACTCATAGTCTACGCCATCCTTCAGGCCCAGATCGTTCATGATGCCGCGGGTAAAGCCCACTTCGGCGCCGTCCGCCGTGCCGACGCCGATCGTCACGCCCTTGAGATCGGCGGGAGTCTTGGCGGGCGAATCCTCGGGGACGACGAGGCCGAAGACCGAGCGGCTGAAATGATTGTAGATAAAGACGACGTCCTCACCGCGTGCGCGCGCTGCCAGGAGCGGTGCAGGACCCGGCTGGCCGATATCGCCCTGGCCGGAGGCGAGCAGCTGCAGCACGGAGGCGGAACCATTCACGGCCTCGACCTTCACGCTGAGGCCCTCTTCGGCAAAATACCCCTCTCCCACGGCAACATGCAGCGGATACACGTTGATGGCCGAGGGATTGGGCACCACGATGGTCAGTTCCTTGACCTCCGCCGAGGCCGGCGCGAGCATGCTCATCGCAAGCAGAAGTGCTGCGCCCATGCGCTTTATTCCAGTCATTATCTTCCTCCCTGAAGGCTTCGCGCCTGTAACGATCTCCGGGCCCGGCGAAGCTTCACCAGCGCCACGCCCGGTGTCACGCCGGCTCCTCTTCCGGCTGACGAAGCCAAACCTGCCGCATACCTTATTTTGTGTCAATGAGTAAATAATGTATGATATCGTTTGATTGCGAAATCATACATGCTAAATAGCGGAGGTGACCGGGACCTCTTGCGCCCTGCGCGCTGATCGAGACCGGGCATTGATTATTCATTGAGGAGGAGAACATACCGCATGAGCAGTCACGTGATCGACGCGCCGCAGACCGCCACGATACCGGTTGTGGGCAGCGACAAGACCTTCCCTGTGCGCCGCATCTACTGCATCGGCCGCAACTACGTCGCCCATGTGGAGGAGATGGGGGGAGACGCGGACCGCGATCCTCCACTGTTCTTCCAGAAGCCCACGGATGCTGTCGTCAACAGCGGCGCGACGATCCCCTATCCCACCAAGACCTCGAACTATCACCATGAGGTCGAACTGGTCCTGGCGATCGGCAAGGGCGGGAGAAACATTCCCGAGGCCGAGGCGGAATCACACATCTGGGGCTATGCCGTCGGTCTCGACATGACCCGTCGCGACATCCAGGGTGGCGGGCTGCCTTGGGAAATCGCGAAGTCCTTCGACAACTCCTTCCCCGTCGGTGCGATCACGCCGATCTCGCAGACCGGCAGGATCGACAAGGGGAGGATCGAGCTGAAGGTCAACGGCAATGTCGTGCAGCAGTCGGACGTCTCGTTGCTGATCTGGCGCATTCCGGAAATCATATCCCGTCTGTCGGAGTTCTTCGAACTGCAGCCTGGCGACGTCATCCTGACCGGTACGCCGCACGGCGTCGGGCCAGTGACGCCGGGCGACCGGCTGGTCGCCACGTTCGAAGGCCTCGCACCGCTCGAAATTGCCATCGGCGCGGCGGCCTGACGCGGTGGGCGGGACCGCGGAACGCGTGCGGATTCCCCCCGAGCTTCTGGAGGAAGTGGCCGGCTTCGGCACGGCCACGCTCCACGAGGCGGCAGGACGGATCGGCGCCCTGCCGGGAGGAATCGCACCGCTCAGCCGGAAAATGAGGCTGTGGGGAACAGCGCTGCCGGTCTTTGCTCCTGCTGGCGACAATCTGGCGGTGCACCGCGCCGTTGCGTTGGCGCGGCCAGGCGATGTGCTGGTGGTCGACCACGGTGGCACGCTGTCGCACGGGCCGTTCGGGGATGTGCTCGCGCTGGCTGCGCGGGTGCGCGGCATTGCGGGGCTCGTCATCGACGGCGCCGTCCGTGACAGCGACAGCCTGATCGCGATGGGGTTTCCGGTTTTTGCACGAGGATGCTCGATAAGGGGCACGGTCAAGCGTGATCCGGGCAGCGTGGGCGAACCGGTGACGATCGGCGACATCACGATCCGTACCGGCGACGCCGTGATCGGTGACGCCGACGGTGTCGTCGTCCTCCCGTCAGCTCAACTCGCCGCCATCCGCGACACTGCAGTGGCACGAAACGCCTCGGAGGCAGAGATGCGAGCGCGGATTGAAAGCGGCGAACTCACGCTCGACTTGCTGGGATTGCGCGACCTCATACCGTGGCACAACCCGCCTTGCGACGACGACGGCGGATAAACGAACACCCGTCTATCCTGGAGCTGGGCGCACTGGACGCACAACGCCCGAGACGCTCACCAAACGAAAAAAGGTGGAAGGGGAGGCCAGATCGCCTCCCCGCTCATCACATCCAAGAGGATTTACCGGTCCTGCGGAGACCGCTTGCCTTGGTCGTCGCGGCGCTCATGACCCTTTTGGTCTTCCTGCTCCCGACGCTGGCGTTGCTGCTGCTGATCCTGAGGTTGCGGGCTCCGTTGCTGTTGCTGGTCCTTCTTCTGGTCCGGCCGTCCTTGCTCCTGGTTTCCCATCACAATACTCCTCATTTTGTGAAATCCCCGCGTCCGCGAGGAAGAGAAGTAATGCTCCCGGCAGCAGGGTGTTCCCAGGGACAGAGAAAAAGTTTTTGCGGCGGCCGGCGTCTTCCTCTTTGGACGGAGGATTGATGACCGTTGGTGATCACAAAACCGGACTGAAACAGACTGCACGCCGATCGTTTCGGCCTCCTTGGCGTGAAGATGGTGCCCGGGGTCTGCGGATCATTGCGAAAATCGCAATGAATTCATCAACATCGATTCCATTGTCGAGTGATGTTTTCTCAACCAATATCGCTCCATCATGCAGACACAAGGAGCGATTTTTTCATGGACATCGGTAGCGACCCCACGGAACTGGTCAGCCTGATTGCGCCCGTGCTGCGGCCGGTCGCGACGGGACTGGAGTTTTTCGGCGTAAGCGTCATTCTCGTCGGCGTGGTCGCGGCCACGATCGGCTATATTCGCGATCTGTTTTCCGGCAGCAGGGGCGTAGCCTATGAAAACTATCGCGCCAATCTGGGGCGCGGCATTCTGCTGGGGCTCGAAATACTGATCGGCGCCGACATTATCGCAACGATCATTGCACCCTTGACCTGGGAGAGCGTCGGGCTGCTCGGCTTGATCGTCCTGATCCGCACCTTCCTCAGCTTCTCGCTTGAGGCGGAAATCGACGGACATTGGCCATGGGCGCGAAATGCAAGCCCGGGAAACCGGCAATCGAGAGGGAAGGACCTGGAACGCGAAGCCTCTTGATCACAGAGCGCGGCTGCACGGGGCAGGAATCCATGAAAAGGCCGCCCGCGTCGCGCTCACGAGCCGGAGGCATCATCGCCTGCCTCCTTCACCGATGTCTGAGCGCGCATCTGGTTTTCCGGAAAGGCGGGATGCAGACCGGCCTTGGCACCTTATTGCCACCAGACCAATCGCCGGTCGATCAGCACCAGCACACCGTAGAGCACCAGGGACGTTACCGATGACACGAGGATGGCCGACCAGACGGTGAGGGAGTCCATCTCTGCCGTTGCGCGGTAGACGATCTGACCGATTCCCTTATAGGCCCCCAGCATTTCGGCCACGATGACGGCGATCGTGCTTCTGGCAAGGCCGATCCGCAGGCCGGTGACGATGGAGGGCATGGCAGCCGGCAGGCGCAGGCGCCAGAGAATCCCAAACCGGCTCGCGCCGAAGCTGCGCAACAGGTTCACCTGTCCGTCCTCCGTCCGTGAAAACCCCTCGAGCGCTGCGAGCAGGACGGCGAAGCTGACAGCCAGCGCCGCGATTGCAACTTTCGAAGCAGGCCCCATACCGAACCACAACAGCGCCAGCGGCACGAAGGCGATGGATGGAACATTGTTAAGCGCCACGACCAGCGGGAGCAGCAGCGCTCTCGTCGGCGGAACCAGCAGAAAAAGGCATGCGAGCGCCAGACCGATCACCGACCCGGCAAAAAAACCCGACAGGGCCTCGAAGGTGGTGATCCACAGGCCGTCCGCAATCTGCGGAAAACGCTGAACCGCCGCTGCGATGATGTCGGTCGGGCTTGGCAGCACATATTGATGATGTGGACGGCCCTCCGAACCCGTCGCGCGAGATGCTAAGATCATTCTGCGCAACTCAGAGAAGGAACCGTGTCATGACTTTCGAGAAGA
>NZ_OBQD01000039.1 GCF_900220975.1 Rhizobium subbaraonis
ACAACAGGCCTGATACATGACCGCACCCGATCACACGTTCAAAACTGCTCGAAGAACTGCTTGCATGAACGGGGGCATCCATACATGACCCGGCGCAGCCCGATATTTCCATTGAGAATTGACCCATGTTTCAACCGTCCCTCGCATGTTTTCAGCGGGGCTCTGGAGTGATCGACATGGCGTTACTGAGCGTAATCCGACGCTGGCATTTTCGAGAGCATCTATCGATCCGGGAGATTTGCCGCAGGACCGGCTTATCCCGGAATACCATCCGCAAATATCTACGCGCCGGCGGCGTGGAGCCGAAGTTCAACGTGCCGGAGAGGCCGAGCAAGCTTGATCCGTTTGCAGATCGGTTATCGGCCTGGCTGAAGACGGAGTCGAAGAAAGGCCGCAAGCAGAAGCGGACGATGAAGCAGCTTCACGCCGATCTGATGAGCCTCGGCTATGAGGGCTCCTACAATCGTGTGGCGGCATTTGCGCGGGAATGGCGCGATGATCGTCAGAGGGAATTGCAGACGACGGGCCGAGGGACATTTGTGCCCCTGGCGTTCGAGCCAGGCGAGGCCTTCCAGTTCGACTGGTCGGAAGATTGGGCGATCATCGGCAATGAGCGCACCAAGCTTCAGATCGCCCACACGAAGCTGAGCTACTCCAGGGCCTTCACCGTCCGGGCATACCTCCTGCAGACGCACGAGATGCTGTTCGATGCCCACAATCACGCATTCCGTGTCTTCGGCGGCATTCCCGGTCGCGGCATCTACGACAACATGCGCACGGCAATCGACAAGGTCGGCCTAGGCAAAGAGCGTGACGTCAACGTCCGCTTCATGGTGATGGCCAGCCATTATGTGTTCGAGCCCGAGTTCTGCAATCCAGCGTCCGGCTGGGAGAAGGGACAGGTCGAGAAGAACGTTCAGGATGCACGTCACCGCTTCTTTCAACCGATCCCGCGCTTTCCATCACTGGACGCCCTGAATGATTGGCTCGAGCAGCGTTGCAAGGAGTTCTGTGCCCAGACGCCCCACGGCCAGATGCGTGGCACTATTGCCGACATCTGGGCGGAGGAAGTTCCGGCTCTCATGCCGCTGTCCAGGCCGTTCGACGGGTTCGTCGAATACACGAAGCGGGTCACGCCCACCTGCCTAGTGCATTTGGAGCGCAATCGCTACAGCGTCCCGGCATCCTTCGCCAATCGACCGGTAAGCCTTCGGGTCTACCCGGATCGGATTGTCGTCGCGGCGGAGGGGCAGATCGTTTGCGAGCACCGTCGCGTCATCGATCGCTCCCATGATCGGCCGGGCCAGACCATCTACGACTGGCGACACTATCTGTCTGTCGTCCAGCGCAAGCCCGGCGCTCTTCGTAATGGCGCTCCTTTCGCCGAGCTTCCCGATGCATTCCGGACCTTGCAGCAATACCTGCTCAAGAAACCGGGTGGTGATCGGGAGATGGTCGATATCCTGGCCCTCGTCCTTCAGCACGACGAACAGGCAGTGCTATCTGCCGTCGACATGGCGCTGAAGTCCGGCGTTCCGACTAAGACGCATGTGCTGAACCTGCTGCATCGCCTCGTCGAAGGCGAGCCCCGACCTCAAGAACATCCGCTCCGGCGAGAGCTATCTGGGCTATGAGCGCGCCGTGGGCTTCGTCTCTCCGGAAGGCCTGCGTGCCGACGCCGCCAACGCCTATTCTATCTCGCAACCGGGCGTGAATGAATGGAGCCTTTCCGGAACCTGGACGATCGGCGCTGAACGGGCCGTGCTGGACAAGCCGGATGGCAGCATCGTCTACCGCTTCAGCGCGCGCGACCTGCATCTGGTCCTCGGACCCGGCTTCAGGGGCAAACCTGTTCCCTTCCAGGTGACGATCGACGGCAAGGCGCCGGGGTCCGATCGTGGCGCGGATGCCGATGCTGACGGCAACGGCACGGTGACATCGACCAGGCTCTACCAGCTCGTTCGCCAGTCCGGCGACGTGGAGGAACGGACATTTGAGATCCGCTTCTTCGATTCAGGCGTCGAAGCCTACGCCTTCACCTTCGGCTGAGACCCAATCTTCTCACCAAAACCACCCACGACAACAGGAGGAAAACGCATGAACCGACATACCATCTCGATCCTCGCACTCGCCTTCGCCACCAGCATCATCGCCTTTGCGGCGCAGGCCGCGGAAGTCAAAAACATCGTCATCGTCCATGGCGCACTTGCCGACGGTTCGGGCTGGCGCAAGGCATCCGATATCCTCGTCAAGCGCGGTTTCAATGTCACGATCGTGCAGCAGCCGATTACGTCGCTCGCCGACGATATCGCTGCCACCAACCGGGTGCTCGATTTGCAGGACGGACCGACACTTCTCGTCGGTCATAGTTACGGCGGTATGGTGATCACTGAAGCAGGCAATAACCCTGTCGTTGAAGGCCTCGTATACGTCGCGGCTTTCCAGCCGGATAAGGGTGAAAGCCTCCTCAGCCTCGCAAGTTCGAAGCCTGCTGGCGGCATGAATATCCGCGAGACGAAGGACGGAAAGCACCTCTATCTCGATCCCGCCGCCTTTGCGAACGACTTCGCCGCGGACCTGCCGAAAGACGACGCAGCGCTCTTGGCAAGGTCGCAGGTCTTCGCTGCGAAGGAGGCTTTCTCAGCCAAGATCGTCGATCCAGCTTGGAAGACGAGACAGAGCTGGTCCATCGTCGCGACTGAAGACCGGTCCATCAATCCCGAACTGGAGCGTGAGATGGCGAAGCGTGCCGGCAACACAGTGACTGAGATCAAATCCAGCCACGCCGTCTTCGCATCGCAGCCCCAAAAGGTAGCAGACGTCATCGAAGACGCGGCGAAGGCACCGTAACGATGGCATAAAGCGGCGATCCGGCAACATGGATCGCCACTGAAACTAGTTTCCAAGCTCTTGAAGGGATGTGAACTATCAACCCGCCATTCGAATCCTCAACCTTCTGGAAAGACTGGTAGTTTCCCTAACCTCAAGCAGGCCTCGACCATGGGCGGAATGAGAGTAAATTGCTTTTTGACCGACTTACGACTGTGGACGAGGCTGCGGGCTAGAGCAGACAGCTCCCTACCCTCTGCCTCAAGAAAAACCAGCTAGGCCTTGGTTTATCGACGTGTATGTCGTTTTCCATCCGACTAAGTTCGGTCGCACTGCGCAACCCTGCTCCTGATGCCCGGCATACTCAGGATGACATGCGCAACACCGCAGCTCTTGCAGAAGTTGTCGAAAGCCCTTTACACATACGCACTTGCTCTATAAGTTCGGTGACAGAACGAACTAAGTAGGCAACAATGACTGACACCCCCCGTATCTCCCGACAGTTCTCCCAGCGTTCCGTTATGGAGGCCATCGTGCAAGGCGGACCGATCTCTCGGGCTTCCATCGCAAAGCTGACGGGCTTGTCGAAGCAGACGATCTCGGAGATCGTTCGTGACCTTGAGGAGGACGGCTGGGTTCGCGAGACGGGCCGCACCAGCGGCCATATCGGCCGTACTGCCGTAACCTACGAGCTAGTCGTCGACGCCGCCTATATTATTGCGGTTGATCTCGGAGGCACGAAGGTACGCGTGGCCGTGACCGATCTCGCGGGCCAGATCGTTGGCGAGGATGCGGCACCGACGGATGCACGCGGGGGCATGCACCTTGTTACCCAGATCTCCGACATGGCGCTTGCCGCGGCCACACATGCGAAAGTTTCGCGTGAAAGGCTGCGGCTTGCTGTCGTGGGCGTTCCTGGCGCGCCGGACAACCGTACTGGTCGGATTCTGCTGGCGCCAAACATCCGCGATTTCGACAAGATGGACGTGCTTGATGCCTTCCGGCAGGCGTTCGGTTTCGATGTCTTGCTTGAGAATGACGTCAACCTCGCCGCCCTCGGCGAAAGTTGGCAGGGACAGGGACAGGGGATCGACAATCTCGCCTATGTTGCGCTCGGCACCGGCATAGGCAGCGGCCTCATCCTTGGGGGAACCCTTGTGCGCGGCGCAGCCAATGCCGCGGGCGAAATGGGCTTTCTGCCGATCGGCGCGGATCCGTTTGAGCAGGAATCTCTTAGGGTCGGCGCTTACGAGCGCGCCGTTGCAACATACGGCATCATCGCACGCTATGAAGCGGCGACCGGCGAAAAGGTCGACGTCCCCGCCGTGTTTGAAAGGGCGGCGGCCGGTGACAAGGCCGCCGATGCGGTACTCGACGATACGGCACGCCAGGTTGCCTGTGGCATTGCCGCAATCTGCGCGATCGCCAACCCTCAGCTCGTCATCCTTGGCGGCTCCATTGGCTTGCGGCCCGAAATCCTCGAGCGTGCGCGCCGCTTCCTGCCGCTGTGCTTCCCCTATCCGGTTGAGATCGCCTCTGGCGAACTCGGCTCACGGGCTGCGCTTGTGGGAGCCACAGCCGTCGGCCTCACCCAGTTGCACAACACACTCTTCGGCGTCGCAACGCCGAATGCCGGCCTTTCCCTTCCGCCGACCGGAACGGAACCGCCCCAGGAGGCTGTGGAATGACGGTTGAAAACGACCTCTTCACCCGTCTAAGAGCGGCGCTCGACCGTGATGCCGCGATCGAATTGCTCCGTGGCGCCATCCGGCGTGACAGCGTCACGGGAAACGAGGCAAATGTCGTCGCCTATCTCGCCGATGCGATGCGCAAACTTGGCCTCTCCGGACTGACGACGGCCGATTTCCTCCCCGGACGCCCGAATGTCTGGGGCGAGCGCAAGGGTGCCGGCGGCGGCAAGCGTCTTCTCTTCATCGGCCATACGGACGTTGTCCACGTTGACGGCTGGCGCCAGAACTGGGCTGGCACGGAGCGCGAAGATCCCTTTGGTGCTGCCATCGTCGATGGCGCGGTCTGGGGCCGTGGGGCTGGTGACCTCAAGGCCGGCATCACATCGTCGCTTGCCGCCATGGCGCTGCTCGACGCGGCAGGCATCAAGCTCGCCGGCGACGTCGCTTTCGCCTTCGTCGGCGACGAGGAGAGCGGTCAGCCGGGCATGGGCGTCTCGGCAGGCGTCAAGGACTATGTGGCACGTATGGAGGCCGGTGCAGTCGAACGCCCGGACTTCGTTGTCTATGTCGAGCCGACGCAGCTTGCCGTCTATCCGGCACAGATCGGCTTCTTCATTACGGACATCACCATAACCGGGCGCTCGGCCTATTTCGGCGTACCGGAACTTGGCAAGGATGCCCTACGCGCCAGCCACACGGCTATGAGCGCGCTCTGGAAGCACTCTGACGAGATTTCCGCCCGTGCCGAGCATACGCTAGTCGGCAGGTCCTTCCTGTTGATCACCGGGCTTTCCGGCGGCGGTTACATCGCCGTCCCGGAAAAATGCGAATTGTCTCTCATCCGCAAGCTCCTGCCGGGCGAGTCTCTCGATCAGGCGGCGGCGGAGATCGAAGAAGCGGTGCGCGGGGCCATCACCGACCCGGAAATCGCCGTGGAATTCTCCTATCCGGCCGGCCGCGATCATGTACTTGGCGGAACAGCGGCCGAAATCGACGCGGGCAGCCCTGAGGTCGCGATGCTGTCGGAGGCGATCGGCGGCGCACTGTCCGGGCGTGGGGCCATTCAGGGAGCCCCCTTCTGGTCGGAATCGCCTTTCTTCGTGAACCGGCTCGGCATACCCGCGGTCTATTGCGCGCCCGGCGACATCAGGAACTGCCACACCTACAACGAACACGTCGAGATCGAAGAATTTCTCGCGGGCGTCATCGGCTTTGCGGCCTTCATGGCGCGTTTTTGCGGAACAGCTGACTGAAACATCAACCACCAACTAAAAAAATGGGAGCACGCTATGCAAATGACAAAATGGCTGACCGGAGCCGTGGCCGCGGGACTTATCATGAGTAACGGAACCGCCATCGCCCGGACCGTCGGTCCGGCCGGCGAAGCGGCAACGCCGAGCGCTGAAGTCACGCTCAGCGATGCAGACATCGCGGCGCTGAAGGACAAGGGCTATAAGGCAGCGCTCCTCTGGCACACCTCGTCGGATTTCACCAACGCGGTCGGCCAAGGTGCAACGGATGAGTTCAAGCGCGCCGGCATCGACATCGCCGTAACCACCGACGCACAGTTCGACGCCGCGCGCCAACGCAGCGACATCGAGACGGCGCTGGCCGCCAAGCCGAACGTCATCCTGGCGCTGCCGCTCGATCCGGTAACCTCGGCCGAAGCCTTCCGCCAAGCCGTCACGGATGGCGCCAAGCTGGTCTTCCTGTCGAACGTGCCAAAGGGCTACAAGCACGGCACGGACTATGCCGCGATCGTGACCGACGATCTCTTCCAAATGGGCAAGCAGGCAGCCGACGCGCTCGCCAAGTCGATCGACGGCAAGGGTACGGTCGGCTACATCTTCCACGACGCCACCTACTACGTCACCAACCAGCGTGACCAGGCCTTCAAGTCGACCATCGAGAAGGACTACCCGGACATCAAGATCGTTGCGGAACAGGGCATTTCCGATCCGGCGCGCGCGGAGGAATTGGCCAATGCGATGTTGCTGAAAAATCCCGATCTCGACGGCATCTACGTCACCTGGGCGGAGCCGGCTGACGGCGTTCTGGCGGCACTGCGCGGTGCCGGCAACACCAAGACGAAGATCGTCACGCTCGATCTTGCCGAGCCGGTCGCGCTCGACATGGTCAAGGGTGGCAATGTGACGGCCCTCGTCGCCGACAAGGCCTACGAACTCGGCCGCGCCATGGCGGCTGCCGGCATGAAGTCGCTGCTCGGCCAGGAGACGCCGGCGTTCGTCGTCGCTCCGGCACTGACCGTGACCAAGGACAATGTCTCCCAAGGCTGGAAAGACTCTCTGAACCGCGACGCGCCGCAATCGGTGCTCGACGCCGCAAAGTGAGCGTCTGGCGGCGGCGCCAGGCCGCCGCCTTTCCATCTTCTGACCATTGCAATCTCAAGGCTGGAAAACGTCGCTGAACAAGGACGTACCACAATCTATCACCGACGCCTTGAAGTAAGCGGAGCCCGGTCGGCTCTCATTCACGGAGGTAAATCATGTCCAGTACCAACCAGGGTGCCGCGGTCCGTGCGGCGGGGCTGGCCGGCCGAGTCAACCTGCAACAATATGTCGTCTATTTCGGCTTCCTGGCGATCTTCCTGTTCTTCGCCATCATGCTGAAGGACAGCGGTTTCCTGACGGTCCGCAACCTCTCAAACATCGTGTTGCAGACGGCGCCGGCGACAATCATGGCAATCGGCCTCGTCTTCGTCATGTCGGCGGGCGAGATCGACCTTTCCATCGGCTCGACGGTGGCTGTCGCGGCGCTCGCCGCGGCCGTCACCATGCAGAGCTACGGCATGGTTCCCGGCATTGCCGCGGGCCTTGGCTGCGGCCTGCTGATCGGCCTTGTCAACGGCGTGCTTGTCGCCTATGTGCGGCTGCCGTCCTTCCTGGTGACGCTGGCGACGCTCGGCCTCTTTGCCGGTGTCTCGCGCTCCCTGACAGACCTGCGCAGCATCCCGGTCACCAACGAAACCTTCACCGGCTTCTTCGGCTCCGGCGCGCTCTTCGGCATTCCCTCGCTCATCTGGTGGACGGCGATCGCCGTCGCCATCGGCCATATCCTCTACCGCGAGACCCGGTTCGGTGCCCATGTGCTGGCGGTCGGCGACAATGCGCGGGCGGCGAGCGTCTCCGGTATCTCGGTGCCGAAGATGCGGCTTGCCGTGCTGATGATTTCGGGCGCGCTTGCCGGGCTTGCCGGCCTGCTCTATGCCGGCCGTCTCCAGGCGGCAAAATATACGCTCGGCGAGACCGACCTGATGACGGTCATTGCCGCGGTCATCGTCGGCGGCACGCTGCTCAATGGCGGCAAGGGCTCGATCATCGGCGCGCTCGTCGGCTCGCTGATGATGGGCATGCTCAACAACGGCCTCATCCTGATGGGCCTTTCCGTTTCCGACCAGATGATCGTTCGCGGTCTCATCATCCTTGCCGCAGTCGCCGTGTCGCTGCGCGAAAAATCCCGCTGAGGAGAACCCGCATGTTTCTCGACGTTCTGCGCCGGCGCAATCCCGGCTTCATCGAAGCGGCCCAGAGGCTTCACCAGGAGGGCAAAATCCCGGCCAATGCCTATGTGATCGACCTCGATATGATCGAGCGCAACGCACGGATCATCAAGGATGAGGCGACGCGGCTCGGCCTGAAGACCTTCGCCATGACCAAGCAGTTCGGCCGGTCGAGTTCGGCCTGCCGGGCGATCCTCGCCGGCGGCATCGATCGCTCCGTCGCCGTCGACATGGCCTGCGCCAGGTCGACCCACCGGGCGGGCCTGAAGGTCGGCCATCTCGGCCACCTCCAGCAGGTCGCTCGACACGAGGCGAACGGCGCGGCCCGCGTGCTCCAGCCGGATTACTGGACGGTGTTCAACGAGACAAAAGCGCGCGAAGCCGCCGCCGGCGCCAAGGCGGCCGGTCGCACGCAGAACCTGCTCGCCCGCATCCATGCGGAAGGCGATACCTTCTACCGCGGCCATGAGGGCGGCTTTGACGCCGAGGACGTCGTCGCCGTGGCCGATATGCTGGACGGCCTCGAAGGCGGCGGTTTTGCCGGCATCACCACCTTCCCCGCGCTGCTCTTCGACCACCAGGCGCGCAAGGTGCTGCCCACGCCGAACCTCGCGACACTGACGAAGGCCGCCGAGGCGCTGGCGAAGGCCGGGCGCCGCGACATCGAGGTCAACGCCCCCGGCACGACCTCCAGCGTGCTGCTCGCCGCGCTGGCGGAAGCCGGCGCCACGCAATGCGAACCCGGCAACGGCCTGCACGGCACCACGGCGCTGCATGTGGTGGAGGACCTGCCGGAACTGCCCGCCATGCTCTACCTCACCGAGGTCTCGCACCTCTCCGGCGGCAAGGCCTATTGTTTCGGTGGCGGCTTCTACATCGATCCGATCTTCCCGGACTACGACGTCAAGGCCATCGTCTCCGACGAACCGACCGTTGCCGCAAGCGCCCTGCGCAGCGTCGAAATCCCCCCGCCTTCGGCCATCGACTATTACGCGATGATCGACGCGACCGGTCCGGGCGCGCCAAAACCCGGGGATGCCGCCGTCTTCGGTTTCCGCGGCCAGGCCTTCGTCACGCGCGCCTATGTCGTCGGCGTCTCCGGCATTGCGTCCGGCGCACCGAAGGTCGAGACCATCGAGAACACATCAGGCGAAACCGCCGCCTGGCCGATCTAGGAGGAAAGGGGCATGAATGCGACTGCTGAAGCCATGACCGGCCGCCCTGTCCTGGCATTGAAGGACATCCGCAAGACCTTTGGCGGCGTCGTCGCCATCGAGAATTTCTCGCTGGAGGTTCACCCCGGCGAGATCGTCGCCCTCGTCGGCGACAACGGCGCCGGCAAGTCGACGCTGATCAAGATCATATCAGGCGTGCACCCGCCGACCTCGGGCTCGATCGCCATCGAGGGCGAGCCCGTCGCCATGTCGAGCGCGACGATGGCGCGTGCCCACGGCATCGAGGTGGTCTACCAGGATCTTGCGCTCGCCGACCAGCAGACCGTCTACATGAACATGTTTTTGGGCCGCGAGCCGACCAAGGCTTTCGGCCTTCTCGATCGCCGCCGCATGATCGACGAAACGGAAAAGCTGGTGAAGGAACTGGACGTGCGCATCCCCTCGGCGCATGCGACGATCCGCGACCTTTCCGGCGGCCAGCGCCAGGGCGTCGCCATCGCCCGCGCGACCCATTGGGCCAGCAAGCTGATCCTGCTCGATGAGCCGACCGCTGCGCTTGGCGTCGCCGAAACCGCCAAAGTAGAAGAGATCGTCGCTGCGCTGAAGACCCGCAACATCGGTGTCCTCATCATCAGCCACAGCCTCGATCAGGTTTTCAAGCTCTCCGATCGCATCTGCGTCCTTCGTCGTGGCAAGCAGATCGGAGTTCGTGAGACCAAGAAGACCGACAAGAACGAGATCATCGCGATGATCACGGGCCTGCAGCAAAGCTGATTGCCTGGCGACGTGTCTCAACGAGAAGAAGATGGGAATGACAGAAACCAATATGCTCCGGGAGATTCGCGAGATCCCTTCCATTGTGGAAAGACAGGTTAACAGTGAAGCCACTATCTATCGCGAGATGGGGGAGCGCATGCGCCGGGATAGACCCCGGTTTGTTGTTTCATGTGCGCGTGGTTCTTCCGATCAGGCCGTCACCTACTTCAAATATCTTCTGGAGACGCGGCTTGGCATTCCTGTCGCCTCGATCGGCCCATCCGTTGCTTCTGTCTACAAAGCCAAACTGAATCTCGAGGGCGCGGTCTTCTTGACGGTCTCGCAATCGGGCGGTAGCCCGGACCTCGTGAGCCTCCAGGCCGCAGCCGGTGCAGGGCGAGCCCACACACTCGCACTGTTGAATACGACGAATTCTCCGGTCGGGAAAGCAGCCGAGACCGTGCTGCCGATGTTTGCGGGTCAAGAGAGAGCGGTCGCGGCGACGAAATCGTTGATCGCTTCGCTCGTCGCCTTAGCCTCTCTGGCTGCACATTGGAGTGAAGATGACGATTTGCTTGCAGCGCTGAAACGCTTGCCTGGCGTGCTCGTCAAAGCGCTGGAGTGCGATTGGTCTCATGCAGAGACGTCCATGGCGGCTGCCCAATCACTCTATACGATAGGTCGCGGTCCTGGTCTTGCTGCGGCTGGTGAGGCCGCGCTGAAGCTAAAGGAAACCTGCAGGCTGCATGCTGAGGCCTATAGTGCGGCGGAGGTTCGCCACGGTCCGATCGCCTTGGCACGTGACCGCTTCGCGGCGCTGCTCTTCACCAATGGTGATGACGCCGACGCGAGCACTGTCGATGCGGCCCGTCGGCTGGAGGCGGCTGGTGCACGTGTTTTCGTCACAGGAGAAAACCTTCCGACAGTGGTGTCTCCGAGCCCGGTCCTGACGCCGATTTGCCATCTTGCAACCTTCTACCGCTTCGTCGAAGGGTTATCCGTTTCGCTTGGCGAGAACCCCGACGCTCCCGCCCTGTTGCGGAAGGTTACGGAGACCACGTAGGCACGACGGTGTTGTCACATTGATTTTTCGTCAGTCGATTTGCGGTAGTTGGGCAGGATGAACAGCACGACGCCGACTCCGGCTGGCGGTGCAGCTGCATCATCCCTGCTCTCGCGCTTCACGATGTCAGCGACCGTGTTTTTGCTGATGCCTAGATCGCGTGCGATCCAGCGATAGCTGCGACCTTGAGCAGTCAGCGCCATGACCTTCGGCGCCAGGTCCTGTTGACAAAGTGGATTCTAAAGTCGGCCGAAGCATGATTCAAGACTGCCTTTTAGGAGGTGGTTTTGGCACGAGGGGACCTTACCGATGCGGAGTGGCGGATAATATCCGGACTTCTGCCAGCTGAGCGTGGCCGGAAATCCCGTCCGTCGTTGGACAATCGAAGATGTCTCAATGGGATGCTGCATGTTCTGCGCGTCGGCTGCCCATGGCGGGACATGCACGAACGATATGGCAGGTGGAATTCGGTCTATGTGCGCTTTCGTCGATGGGCGGAACAAGGCGTGTGGGACGCCTTGTTGGAAACGCTCGTCGAGCTTGGTCTCGCTGATGATTGGCGACACAAGGTCGATAGCACTACGGTTCGGAGCCATTCGCAGGCTGCGGGCGCAAAAGGGGGACTCATAAGGAAGCTCTTGGTCGATCACGCGGTGGTTTTACGACAAAAATCCACGCCCGAACGGACGGTCAGGTACGACCTCTTGGCTTTATCCTGACCGGTGGGGAGGCTTCGGATTACAATGCTGTTTCCGATCTGCTGGCCATGCCGGTTGGCAAGCCCAAATTGTTTCTCGCCGACAAGGGTTACGATAGCGACGCTATCCGCGAGGAGTTGCTGATCCATGGCATTTTGCCAGTCCTCCCGCCAAAAGCGAACCGCAAAGACCCGCCTTCCTGCGACTTCAAGGCATACAAGGATCGCAACCGCATCGAACGAATGTTCAACCGTCTCAAACAGTTCCAGAGGATCGCAACGCGTTTTGACAAGACAAAATTATCGTTCGCGGCCTTCTTGGCAATCGCGTCCGTAAGGATGTGGCTCCCGTCATTTATCAGCCAGGCTTAGGCGCTCAATTTCGGAAGTTCGATCAATGGCCTAGTGTCCAGACGATTGAACTCCAGTTCGCCGAAATCTCCCGTTTCAGCCTCGTAGAGTGTAACATCTACTGAGGCCCCGTCGCCATCGGTGGCACGCTCGGAGGAAATCGGTTTCACGCTCCCTCCTACGAGGGCGGCGTTCCTGATCGTGTGAGCGTTATCAACAATGAACATTCCGACTTGGATTGCGCCGAAATATTCATCCGACCAACGATCGTTGAGCCTGTTTATTCAGCTCTTTTCCACATCCAGCAGGTTACGAGGATTCTTTGACCACATATCTATCTCGAACTTTCGGCTGGTCGCAGGTGTTTTACGTCCGCATGTGATCATATCATATGGAACTGACAATGGCCGCGTGTATAGCCGGGCCAGACTTTGTCAACCGGAACGAGGAAAGAAGGCGTCTACAAATTTCGGGGCTATTCACGCCTTCACGCCGCCTGAACCAAAGCCGTACACCCAAATATTGCCTTCGCAGGGTTAAGTTTACAGTGCCCAGCTAAATGGCGGACAATCTTTCGAAGTCGCGATGGGCAAAATTCGCACCGCGCTTTGGCAGGGCTCTTTTGCGAGCTTACTTATGGTTTTCCTTGGCATCTCCCTCCAAGAAGGTCGTCATTGGCCGGGGTTCCCCGATACACCTTGCGTTTCGTTCGAAACGCAAGGTCTGAGTTCGACGTGATGTCAATAGTCGCCCTTGTTCGCGGCGAGAAAGTTACCAGCTACTTGCGACACCAAAGCCAGCGAAATCGCACCGGCATCCGGGTGGCCGATGCTTTTTTCAGAAAGCGGCCGGGCACGACCGAGTTTCGGAGTGAGCGATGCGGTCGCCTCGGCGGCGGCCTTTGCCGCCTCGGCCGCGGCGGACCATGCCTCGACCAGCGATTTACCGGCTGCGGCTTCCTTCTCCAGCGTCTCGACGAAGGGCACGAGTGCGTCGACAAGGGTCTTGTCGCCCGGGCGGGCGCGGCCAAGGCGGGTGACGCCTTCCAGCGCCAGACGGGCGCCACGGACGACGGCATCCTTTTCTATGGCGGCCGTATCGCTCAAGGCATTGCTCCACGACCGCAGGAGCAGACCCCAGATGGCGCCCGAGGTCCCACCGGCACGGTCGGCCCAGGCATCGCCCGCAACCGCCAGAACGCTGGCAGCACCTGCACCAGCCGCGACGGCTGCCCTGGCGGCTTCGAGGGCGGCCGCCGAGCCGCGGCGCATGCCCTGACCATGGTCCCCGTCGCCGGCGACAGCATCGATGCGGCCGAGCTCTTCTTCCGCCTCCTTTAGGGCGAGCGCGATCTTCTCGATAACACCGGCCACGCACTTGCCGTCCGCCTTGGAGATGTCGCTGGCTTCGGCAAAGTTGGCGAGCGTGTCGCTGTCGTCGAGTGCGTCCGTGGCTGGTTCCGTCGTAAACGTCGCGCCGCGGCGCAGCACCGGCGTATCGCAGGCGGCCGTCCAGAGCGGTTCCAGTTCATCGTCCAGCCAGAGCAGCGTCAGCGAGCAGCCCTGCATGTCGAGGCTGGTGACGAATTCGCCGGCTTCCGGCAGAACGGCTTCGAGACCGGCAGCCTCAAGCCGGGCGGCAACCGCCGTCCAGAGCACGAAGAGCTCTTCGTATTTGGTTGCGCCCAGACCGTTCAGGACGACGCCGGCGCGCTTGGTGCCCGCCGGGCGTTCCGCAAGCAGCTTGTCTGTCAGCAGGGCGGCAAGATCGGTCGCGGAAACGATGTCTTCCTCGCTGATGCCGGGTTCGCCATGGATGCCGAGGCCGAGCGCCATCTGGCCCTTCGGCACGGTGAACAGCGGATTGGGTGCTCCCGGCAGGGTGCAGCCCTTGAAGGCGACACCGAAAGAAACGGTGCGGTCATTGGCATGGCGGGTCAGGCGCTCGACCTCATCGAGATCGAGACCGGCTTCAGCCGCGGCACCGGCGATCTTGAAAACCATCAGGTCGCCGGCAATGCCGCGCCGTTTTGCTGCCGTCTCGGCCGGTGCGCTTGCCACGTCGTCCGTCACCGGCACAATGCGCACATCTATGCCTTCAGCACGCAGGCGTTCGGCCGCAACACCGAAGTTCAGGACGTCGCCGGCATAGTTGCCGAAGCCCAGTAGGATGCCGCCACCCTGATCCGCAAGGCGGCAGACGCGCGCGACGGCAGCCGTCGAAGGCGAGGCGAAGACATCACCGGCAACAGCCGCATCCGCAAGGCCCGGGCCGACATAGCCGGCGAAGGCCGGGTAATGGCCGGAACCACCGCCGATGACGACGGAAACTTTCCCCTTCGGTACCTTGGTCGCGCGAACCACGCCGCCCTTCACGAGCCGGACATAGCGGCTGTAGATCGCGGCAAAGCCCTTGAGAGCGGTGGTTGCGAATTCCTCCGGGGCGTCGAAGATCGTGGTCATGGCTGATGTCCTTGGTCGCGAGGCAGGATGCGCCTCAGATAATCTCGGTTCGAAGCGCAGACAGAAAGCCCGTCGCCGCCATAATGTTCACAAAGAAACGGGCTCGAAAAGCCATAGGCCAGCGCCATGCGGATCGCGGCGCGATAGTTGATGATGCCGGATTCGAGCGGTGCCGGGTGGGTGACGATGACGCCGGAAGCGGGGTCTTCGGTGCGCGTGTAATTCTTGACGTGCCAGTATTTGGCATAGGGCGCGACCTTCGCCATCATCTCCTGCCAGTGCTCCATCGGGCGATGCAGGCGGATGAGATTGCCGAGATCGGCATTGATGCCGACATTGGGCAAGCCGACCTCCTCGACGAAACGCACAGCGCTTTGAGCGGTGCCAAGGTAAGTGTCCTCGTACATCTCCAGGGAAACTTCGATGCCAAGCTCTTCGGCGTGGCGGCCAAGTTCGCGGATGCGCCGCACCGCCTTGTTCCAGATGTCGGAGTCACCCGGATTTTTCGCCCCGTCGACGGTCCAGAACCAGAGCGCCTGTTTCTGCGCTTCCGTCAGCGGTTCGAAGAAGCCGAAGGAAACCGATCCGGCGCCGATGGTTTTTGCCGTATCGATAACCCGATGGCTGTAGGCGAGGTATTCGTCGCCCTTCTCCGCATCGATCACGCTGCGGCGCGAGGTGGAGATCGCGGGAATAGTCAGCCCGAGCGAATGAACGAGCTCGATGAAGCTTTCAAGCCGGACCGGAGCCAGATCCGCCAGCCGTAGCCAGCTGTCCGTTGGGTCAAGCTCGGTAAAGCCGGCATCGACCACGTCAGCCAGCGTTTCGGCCCATTCCTCGACCGATTGATCCTGAACGGAGCGACCATCGCCCATGATATTCGGATACTGGATCATCGCGGCCGCGATCGGCCAATTGTCTCTTGTCCATCGACGCGGTTCTGCGGTCACGGTTGCATTCCTTGAAAAGTCGGGATGGAGGTGGAGACAGCGGCCTCAGGCCGCTGTCTTGCCGTCGTGGGTGTCCGGAACGGAAGGGACAATCTCGACCTTGCGGCCACGCGCCCGCCCGACGGCCCACATGACAGCCGGGGAAAGCAGAAGTGCCAGACCGAGCAGCATCAAGCTGGTCACGAGGCCGTTCGACCAGAAGATCGACAGCGTGCCGTTCGACATCAGCATCGACTGGCGGAAAGCGTCTTCTGCCTTGTCGCCGAGCACCATGGCCAGAACCAGCGGCGCCAACGGATAATCGAGCTTCTTGAAGACATAGCCGAGAAGACCGAATGCGATGACCAGCCAGATATCGGTGACGCTGTTGGCCACCTGATAGGCGCCGGAGAAGATCACAGCGACGATGATCGGACCGATAATCGAGAAAGGCACGCGCAGGATCGAGGCATAAAGCGGCACGGTGGCGAGAACCAGGATTACGGCGACGATGTTGCCGAGATACATGGAGGCAATCAGGCCCCAGACGAAATCCGGACGATCGGTAAACAGCGTCGGGCCGGGGGTGAGTCCCCAGATCATCAAGCCGCCCATCATGACAGCCGCGGTTGCCGAACCGGGCACACCGAGCGCCAGCATGGGCAGGAGCGCCGAGGTGCCGGCGGAATGGTCGGCCGTTTCCGGCGCCACAATGCCGCGCGGGTCGCCCTTGCCGAACTTCGACTTGTCACGCGCCGAGCGGCTGGCGACGCCGTAGCTCATGAAGGAGGCGGCGGTCGGGCCGGCGGGCGTGATGCCCATCCAGATGCCGATGATCGTCGAGCGCAGGATGGTGAACCAATAGCGCGGCATTTCCATCAGCGTGCGGCCGATTTCGGACAGCTTGACGCGCGCCTTGATGCCTTCGAAGCGAAGCCCTTCCTCGGTCGTCAGCAGCAGTTCGCCGATGCCGAACAGGCCCATGACGGCGATCAGGAAGGAAACGCCCTTGATCAGTTCCGGAATGTCGAAGGTCAGGCGCAGGTTGCCGGAGATCGTGTCCATGCCGACGGATGCCAGCGCAAAGCCGAGCATCATCGAGACCAGCGTCTTGAACGGCGATTGCGCACCCATCGAGATGAAGCTTGCGAAGGCGAGGAAGTAGACGGCGAAATATTCCGGCGACGAGAAGCGCAGGGCGAAATTCGCGACCCAGCCTGAGAGCAAGGTGATCATGACAACGCCGGCCAGCGCGCCGATGCCGGCGGAGACGAAGGCGAGCGTCAGCGCCCGGCTCGCCTGGCCGGATTTGGCCATGGGGTAGCCGTCAAAGGTTGTGGCGACGGACGAGGGTTCACCTGGAATATTGAAGAGGATCGACGTGGTCGAGCCACCGAAGAGCGCGCCCCAATACATGCACGACAAGAGGATGATCGCCGAGATCGGGTCCATCGAGAAGGTAAGCGGCAGTAGCAGCGAAACGCCGTTCGGAGCGCCCAGACCGGGCAGCACGCCGACGAGAATGCCGAGCGTCACGCCGAGCATCATCAGAAGAATGTGGTTGAAGCTGAGGATGTGGCCGAAGCCGTCCATCAGGAGACCGATATTTTCCATGTCTTTTCCTCCTAAAGACTAGACGCCGGGCGGGATCAGTAAATCCCGAACCACGCCTCGACCGGGCCTTTCAGGAGCGGAACCTTGAAGCCGATTTCGAAGATGACGAAGAAGAGAGCCGAGACCGCAATGCCTGCGGGAAGGCCGAACCACCATTTGTATTTGCCCTGCAGCGTCATGGCGCCGGCGATATAGAGGGCAGTGCCGATATAGAGGCCGAGGAAGGTGGAAACCGCAGCAAAGGCGAGTAGCGGTAGGAAGAAGGTGAGGACGGCCTTGAAGCGCTCGGTTTCGACGAAGATCGCGCCGCTGCCGCGATGCTTGACGAAGGCGCTCACCAGATTGGCGAGGCTGCCAAGAATGATCAAGAGACCGATATAGAAGGGGAAATAGCCGGCATCAGGCCCCATGTCCGTCCACCCCATGCCCGCCTCGCGGGACCCGAAGCAGACGGCAACGCCGAAGGCGCCCGTCAGAAGCGCAACGACAATTTCCATGGAAAACCGGGACACGCCCTTGTTGCTGCTCTCGCTCATCGTCCAACCCTTTCCGATGGGGGTGCGGACGCCGTCATGGCGCCCGCAAAGAACCTTGGGAGGAGGTTCAGTTTGCCAGCCAGCCTTCGCGCTTCAGAACTTCCGAAACCGAGGCCTCGTCGGTCTTGATGAAGTCCGTCAACTGGGGACCGCTCATGAAGTTTGCGGACTGGGAGGTGTCGGCGAGATACTTTGCCCATTCGGGCGTTTCGGAAACCTTCTTCAGGACGCCGGCGTAGAAATCGATCACTTCCTGATCGACGCCGGCCGGCAGCCAGACGGTGCGGGGCATTGAGTAGTTGTCGATGGCGATGCCGGCTTCCTTGCAGGTCGGGATATCGCTCCAGCCCTGATCGCCGGCAACCTTGGCGTCGTTCTTCAGCTTTTCGGATTTGAATACGCAAAGCGGCTTGACCATGCCGGCCTGCCACTGGCCGAGGTTTTCGCTCGGGTTGTTGACGTTGGCGGCGATATGTTCGCCGGCGAGCTGCACGGCTGCTTCGCCGCCGCTCTTGAAGGGGATGTAGCCCAGCTTAGTGCCGGTTGCGTCGTTGATCATCGAGGTCAGGATCTGGTCGACGTCCTTCGACTGGCTGCCGCCAACCTTCATGTCGGCCGATTCCTTGGCCGTGGCGACGAAGTCGGCTGCGGTCTTGAAGTCTGACTTGCCGTTGACCCAGAGGATGAACTCGTCGGCTGCGAGTGAAGCGACCGGCGTCAGGTCCGTGGACTTGTACGGAACCTTGGCGCGGATCGGCAGGAGATAGGCGTTGTTGGTGCCGAAGGCGAGTTTGTAAGGGTCGCCATTGTAGCCGGCCGCGTAGACGAAGCCTTCTGCGCCACCGGCGCTGCCCTTATTGGTGACGACGACCGGTGCCTTCATCAGCTCGTACTTGCCGATGATCGACTGGATGGTGCGGGCAAAGATGTCCGTGCCGCCGCCGGGGCCGGCGGTGACGACGAATTCGACGGGGCGGTTCGGCTCGAAAGCCATGGCCGGGGCGGCAATGCCGAATGCGGCTGCCATGATGCATGCTATGGATACTGAGCTCTTCATTTTCACTCCTCCGTTTTGAATGAACGGCATGGCCCTCCGCCATGCCGGTAGCGACAGAAATCGATGGAATTCAGGCTGCGGCCCGGGCGGCACTCCTCTTCGCCATGCGGGCTGCAAGCAGCACGGCTTCACGGCTGGCGCCGGCGTCCGCAATGCCCTTGCCGGCGATGTCATAGGCGGTGCCATGGGCCGGAGTGCAGAGCGCAAACGGCAGGCCACCCATCATGGTGACGCCCTTGTCGAAGCCCATGAGCTTCATCGCGATCTGGCCCTGGTCGTGATACATGGTGAGGACGGCGTGGTGGCCTTCCTTGAGCGCACGCAGAAACACCGTGTCGGCCGGGAACGGGCCTTCGACCTCCCAGCCGCGCTGGCGGGCAAACTGCACGGCCGGCTCGATGATGTCGATCTCTTCCATGCCGAAGCTGCCGCCGTCGCCGGCATGCGGATTGAGGCCTGCAACGGCGATGCGCGGATTGGCGTGACCGGCTGCGATCAGGCACTGACGGGTCAGTTCGATCTCGGCGAGGATGCCATCGACCGAGAGGTGCGCCGCCACGTCCTTCAGCGGAATGTGCGAGGACACGCGGGCGTTCCAGACCTTTTCCAGAACGTTGAACTCACGAACCTTGCCGGTGAAGTTGATGACATCGGCAACGAAGCGGATTTCGTCGTCATAGCCGGGATAGGCGAAGCGCATTGCCTGCTTGTTGAACGGCGTGAAGCATACGGCTTCTGCACGACCCGCATTGGCGAGTTCAAGGGCAGTGCGGAAGTTGCGGGTGGCGAACGTGCCGCCGGCAAGCGTTGCTTCGCCGCGCTGAACGTCGGCCGGATCAAGATGACCGAGATCGATGAACACATGCCGGTCCTTGCCTGCGCCTTCAAAATTCTCAAGCGAAGCCGATGCCAGATCAAGCTCCAGGCCGGCGCAAGCAGCGCCTTCGTCGAGAATGCGGCGATCGCCGATGACGACGAGATGGGCTGTATCGCGGATGTCGTCCATGGCGAGAAGGCGCGCCGTCAGCTCCGGGCTAATTCCGGCCGGGTCGCCCATGGCGAGCGCAATTACGGGGCGCACGTCGTTTGCGCTCTGGGTCATCGGGAAAGTCCTCCGCTTCCTATGGTGATTGCCGTCATACGCCATTCAAAATGCTGCATCAAGTCTTTTGTATTCTGTATGCAGCATTTTTTGTTGACCCTAAATCAGCCAAAGGTCATGGTTTATCAATCGCGGCGATTCAGCGCGGATTGGTGAAGGGACAGGTTTTAGAGACATGGACGAGACTTCAGCTTTGCAACGCCGCCCTGACGGAACCGGTCCAGGCCCGATCCGCCGCACCGCGCTGCACGACACGCTCGTCAATCATCTCCGCGACATGATCATCGAGGGTGATCTGGAGCCCGGCACCCGCTTGCATGAAGGCCAGCTTGGCGAGCAGCTTGGCGTGTCACGCACACCCTTGCGGGAAGCGATCAAGTATCTGGCGAGCGAAGGACTGGTGGAGTTGGTTCCAAGCCGTGGCGCCGTGGTCAAGCGCTTCAGCGCCAAGGACGTGAAGGACATGCTGACCGTGCTGCGCACGCTGGAAGAACTCGCGGGAAAGCTGGCCTGCGAGGTCGCGAGCGACAAGGACATTGTCGGCGTTCGTGCACTGCATGACCAGATGATTGCGTGCTACAAATCCGGCGATCGACTTCAATACTACAAGCTGAACCAGGACATCCATTCCGCAATCGTCGGTCTTTCGCAGAATGCCGCGCTGGGGGATATCCACATCATGCTGCAAACCCGGCTGAAGCGCATCCGCTTCATCGGCCATGAAGGTCCCGAAAAATGGGCGGCGGCCGTGGCCGAGCATGAAGAGATGATCACCGCGCTCGAAGCGCGCGACAAGGAACGGCTCGCCGAAGTGCTTGGCCGGCATCTCTTCAATGCCTGGGATCGCGTCCGCGATTCCCTTTGACCCCCCTTCCATTGAAGGCCGGTGATGTCGAGTTGTTTGGCTGAAGCAGCGTTCCTGGGTTACGGGTGGAAGACTGGACGGGCTAGTCTCGAACGTTTCATCGTAGCCATCGATAGCCCCGGATAACGTCTCTCCGTCGGCGCCAACTGCTGGGTTGCAGGTTCGTATTGGTTGAAGACCTTCCTTCATTCGACCGTTTCCCCAAGTCTTTGTGTTGTGAACGTTCTTGCGCTCGCGGAGCGGATTTCGCCGCCGCTACTGCTCTCGGTGAGGGCTTCAACCACGGCGTCGTGGCGGTCTCTTCTAACTGCGAATGACGATCAGAGGTCCGAGGCGGACCGCCTTCAAGCCAAGGACCTTCGTCAGGAAGTCAAGCGCCGCATCAGTGTCGGCGACCTTGATCGTGCCGCTGACCCGGCGGTTGGCAAGCGCGGAACCGGCGATGACGATCCGCCCGCGGAAATGGCGGTTCATCTCCCCAACGATATCGGAGAGCGGCGCGTTGTCCACCGCGATCTGCCCCCGCCTCCAGGCAAGCGCGACGAGACTTTCGACGGGCGTTACGACCGCCCCCTTCCTTGCATGGTCATAAGTCGCCTGCTCGCCTTGCTGAACGTTCAGTATGCTAGCGGGATCTCCGTCGAGTTCGATCCGAACGGCATTTTCCGTCACGGTCACTTCCGTGTCGTCCTCACCGTAGCGTACGTCGAAAGCCGTGCCGAGCGCCGTCACGCTCGCCGTCCCGGCCAGGACTGTGAAGGGGCGTTCTGGTGCATGGGCGACCTGGAAGAACGCCTGGCCTCGGAGAAGATGGATGGTGCGGCGGTCGTCGGTGAAGTCTACGGCGATGGCGGAAGAAGCGTTGAGCTGAACCTCTGATCCGTCCGCGAGCGTCAGGACGGGCATCTCGTCTGCGCCTGCGATCACGTCCGCCTCCAGCCGCATCGGCCCATCGAGGCCGAGAAAGACACCCGTGGCAACGGCGGCGACAACCAGGATTGCAGTTATCGGCTTTATCGCGCTTCGGGGCTTGACCTGGGTGTTGGCGAGGACGGGATCGGACTGGATCGCCCGGCGGGCGTCACCCATCAGGTTCTCGGCGGCGGTGTAGGTCCGACAGTTTTCCGGATCGCGCTCAAGCCATTCCCTGAAGCGCGTCTTGTCGGCCGGCGGTTGGTTTGGGTCGCTATTGCGCAGCAGCCAGTCGGCCGCCTCGCGGTTGCGCTTCTTCTGAGCGCTGATCGCTCCCTTGGCCGCCATGTGCGCCTCCAGACGTGTTCTTGCCGTTAAGACGTTCGACGTCGCCGGTTTGGGACTCTTATTCGACTTGAAGGAGACGGTCGAGGCAGTGGGTCAACGCCCGGCGGAGGTGGCGGTCCACCATGTTCCTGGAAATGTTGAGCTTCACGCAGATCTGGTCCGGCGTCAGATGGTGCAGCCGGTGCAGGACGAACACGGCGCGGCGACGCTCCGGAAGCTCGGCGATCGCTTCGCGCAGGATCGCCACCCGCGCTTCGATCTCCAGCGCCATATCTGGTGCGGGGCCGACGCTTGCAACGGACAGCGCCTCGCGCTCGGAGCCGGAGAAAAGCCTGGCTTCCCTGCTTTCGCGGCGCTGCCGGTCGATTCCAAGATTGATGGCGGCGCGGCAGAGGAAGGCCTTGATCGAGCGCTTGTTCTGCAGAACGTCCGGCTTGACTGCCAGCTTCACGTAGAGGTCGTGGACGATATCCCGCGCAGTGGAGCGCGGATGGCCGCGGCGGCGGACCGCCCTGGTAATGTCGGCATAGTGCAATTCCATGGCCCGGTTCAGCAGATCGTTGCTGTCAACACCGTCCCAGACGACAGGCGAGGAGGAGCTCGACATAGGCCTTAGTTCCCAAACAAGAATAGGGTTGTTAGCATTGGATGCCGAACCCTCTTGTGCAAACGGCTACCCAATCTAAAATATACGTGCAAGTGCAATAGGTTAGAACAATTCAAAGGTATAAGTGACTGTCGAAGAAATCAAGACTGAAAAAGTCATGTTTATGCCTGATTTCGTTGCGTGAATCCATTTTGCCAGATTCGGCCAAAGCCGGTTTGGTCTCCTCGCAGCTCGGTTGAATGGGGATGCGGTGTGATATTTCGGTAACGGAACACCGGTCTTCAGAGCGGAATGCAGAGTGGCGTTCCGGCAACCGGGTCGCGGATGACAACCGTCTTCACCTTGAAGACATCCGCAATCGTCTCGGCGGTAATCACAGCTTCCGGTTTTCCCGCCGCGGTGATCCTCCCATCCTTCAGAACGACGATGTGTTCTGCATAGCGGGCCGCTTGGTTGATGTCGTGCAGGACGGCGACGACCGTCTTGCGATGCTTTTCGACAAGCATGGTGATGAGGTTCATCAATTCTACCTGGTGCTCGAGATCGAGGTAGGTTGTCGGCTCGTCGAGCAGGATCGCCTCACCCTGCTGCGCCAGCGTCATGGCGATCCAGGCGCGCTGGCGCTGACCACCGGAGAGACTGTCGAGCGCGCGATCGGCAAGGTCCGCCGTACCGGTCAGCATGAGTGCCTCGTCGACGGCCGTCTGATCCTCCGCCGACCAACGGCTGAAGAGGGAGCGATGTGGATACCGGCCCTGCCGCACGAGATCACCGACTGTCAGGCCCTCCGGCGCCACGGCCCCCTGCAGCAGGACGCCCACCTTTCGGGCGACATCACGGGTCGAGAGGCCCCTCAAGTCACGGCCATCGAGAAGGATGCTGCCGTGCGAGGGCTTCATCAGCGCGGCGAAGGTGCGCAGGATCGTAGACTTGCCGCTGCCATTGGGACCGATCAGCGCCGTAAAGCGCTGTGCCGGGATGACGAGATCGAGGCCCCCGACGATGCGGCGCTGTCCATAGGCGATATCGAGGCCCTTGCTGGCGATTTTGGCGGCGGGATCCTTATTCGTGGCCATGGCGGCGTCCCCAGAGAAGATAGGCAAAGAAGGGGGCGCCGACGAGCCCGGTGACGATGCCGGCCGGAAGCTGCAGCGGCGGGAGGACGATGCGGCCGATGAGGTCGGCGGCAACAACAAGGCAGGCACCGATGAGTGCAGCGACCGGGAAGATCCGGGCGTGCGAGGCCCCGACCAGCCGGCGTGCGACATGCGGTGCGACAAGGCCGACGAAACCGATGAGACCGGAGACGGCAACGGCTGCGCCTGAAAGCACTGTGACGAGCACGATCATCATGCCGCGCACGCGATCGACCGGCTGACCGAGGCTCCTGGCGTAATTGTCGCCGAAGCAGATGAGATCGAGTTCGCGCGAGGCAAGGAACGCGAGCATGACCGGGATGATGAGCCATAGCGCAAGCAGCCGGACCTTGACCATGTTGGCATCGTAGACGCTGCCCGCGAGCCAGATCATGGCCCGCTGCACGCTGCCTATATCGCCGAAGGCGGAGAGGAAGGTCGTGCCGGCCGTTGCGAGCGAGGAAAGGCCGATGCCGATCAGGATGATGCGAAGCGAAGACGTGCTGCCCCGCCAGGCGAGCGCGTAGACCGCAAGCGCCATGGCGGCGGCACCGAGGAAGCCGGCCGCCTGCAAGAGCGCGACAGGTGGATCCTGGATCAGGACGATCACTGCCATGGCTGCTGCCGCAGCACCACTGTTGATGCCGAGGACACCCGGCTCGGCCAGGGGATTGCGCATGATGGCCAGCGTGATCGTGCCGGCAGTCGCAAGCGCCACGCCAACGAGGAGGGCGAGAAGGACGCGCGGCAGGCGAAGGTCGAAGACGATCATCACGCTCTGCGGATCGGCATCGCCCGTTCCGGTCGTGGCATGGTAGATGTCCCGCCAGGTCAGCGAGACGTCGCCGAGCGCGAGACTTGCCGCGACGAGAAGGGCGAGCAGAATTGTAAGAGCGGCGAGAATACGGCTCATGTCTCTTCTCTCAGCCGGGTGCGGGCAAGATAAAGGAAGAACGGCGCGCCAACGAGCGCGATCGTCACGCCGACCGGGAAGCTCTGGCTTCCGAACACCAGCCGCCCGGCAGTATCGGCGACGACCACGAGCAGTGCACCGCCGAGCGCCGAGAAAGGAAGGACCCAGCGATAGTCGATGCCGACGCACATCCGCGCGATATGCGGTGCGACCAGCCCGACGAAGCCGATCGGTCCGGCGAGCGCAACGGCGCCGCCCGCAAGCAGGATGACGATGGCAACCGATGCGCCGCGCCAGACGACCGGGTTCTGCCCCAGCGCGCGCGAGGCGTCCGCGCCGAGGGTGAGCGTCGTGAGATGCCGGCCGAGAAGGACGGCCGCGACGAGGCCGGTGAGGATATAGGGCGCGACGGTTCTCGCCTGCGCCATGGTTCGCCCCGTCACCGAGCCGGCAGTCCAGAGACGAACGGCATCGAGCGTGCTCTGGTCGAAGATCAGGACGGCGGTGGTGAGCGAGGTGAGGAAGGTCGCGACGACGGCTCCGGCCAGCACGAGCCCGAGCGGGGAGCGCCCGAACGCGCCGCACGAGCCCAGTGCGTAGACAACTATTGCGGCGATCGCCGCGCCGAGAAAGGCGAACCAGACATAGATGTCGCCGACGCCGGCGCCGAAGAGCGTCATCACGGAAACCACCGCAAAGGCCGCACCCGCATTGATGCCGAGCAGGCCGGGTGAGGCCAGCGGATTGTTCGTCACCGCCTGCATGATGGCGCCCGAGACGGCCAGCGCGCTGCCCGCGAGCAGCGCCGCAATTACGCGGGGCACGCGGATGCTCGTCACCAGAATATGGTCTCGCGAACCATCGAACGAGACGATCGCGGAGATGATGGTGGAGGGCGGAATTGCCACCGTGCCGAGCGCGATGGCGATCATTGCGGCAAGGACCAGCAGACAAAGGAGGGCAAAGCAGGCGAACGCCCGCCCGCTATCAGTCGCCATAGTTCGGCTGGCCCCTCGGCCGGTCATTCGTCCGCCAGGATATAGCGCTCGACATCGTCGAGGATGCGGTTCGCCGAGCTGATTCCGTGGAAGCTCTGCCAGGGACCGCGATCGACCCGGTGCGCACGTCCGGCCTGAACGGCGGGCAGCAATTGCCAGAGCGGGTTCTCGGTCACCTGCTTTTCCAGCGCGTCGTCTGGCCCGCTTTCGAAGCCGCTGGCGGAAACGTAGAGCAGCACGTCGCCGTCGAGATTGGTGAGTTCCTCCCAGTCCGGCCGCTTGACGATCGTGCCATCGGTGACGGTCTCGTAAGCGGTGCGCTTCACGCCCGCCTCATGAAGCACGGCGTAGGGGGCGTAGGCGTCCGGCCCGTCGACGAAGACGACGAAGCGATCGGGCGCGAGCCGGACGGTCGAGACCGTCAGGTCCTTATCCTTCATCCGTTCGCGGATCTCGGCGACGCGCGTATCGTAGGCCGTGAGCGCGGCCTGTCCGTCGTCGAATGATTTGAGACTTTTTGGGCGTGGGAAGAATGGAGTTTCCGGCTCGGTTTGCGGGTTGATTTAAGCCGCTTTGGCCTGGTG
>NZ_OBQD01000043.1 GCF_900220975.1 Rhizobium subbaraonis
TTGCCCCGCGATCACGGTGAGCGGAAATCATGTGTTTCCCGTCACCTGCAAAATGCCCTTAGCGTGTATTAATGTAGAAATGACCACAGAGCCCCTATATGTAAACAAGGCCGTCACCCGCCTTGTCGGCGATCTTCACGGAGCCTTTCGGGATATAGAAATCGCGTGAGGGGGCGAAACGCATCATTCGGCGTCCTCCCATTCGTCGGCATAGACGGCGGCCGAGCCGATCCCGGCGACCTGACGGGCGCATGTGCCGCCGCAAATGCCGTTCTCATAGGCCGGGAAATACCGGTCATAGGCGGCATCAAAATCCGGCAGCTCACCGCTGAGCCGGGCCAGTTCGCCCGCAAAGCTGAAAAACCATTCCTCGAAAGTAGGTTCGCACATTCCCTTGTCCTTTCTTTCCTTGGACTGCGAAGAAGGACCTCGTCCTGCTTCCCGGGGCCGCGCGAGCGGTGGGATGGAGGGGGAAAATAGCCTTCGCGGGGAACCGGCTGCACGGAACGCAGCGCAAGCGCAGTGGAGGAAGCTGGGCGGAAGGCTATTTTGGGGGCGAGAAGGGCAAGGCCCTCGGTTCCCCCATCAGACAAACGAACTCGCGCAATCGCGCGTCATCTCCCGGCAAGCATGCCGGTAGCACGAAGGATCGTTACCGCTTGTCGGCGGAAACCCGGAACGGGTTTCGTGGAGCTGCGGCACAGCCGCGGCGGAATAGAGCCTGGTCACGGAGAGACGTGCCCATGAGTTTTTCAGGGATGCCAAATTGAAGATCATTCTGCCCACTTGCTCTTTACGCAATTTTTCAATATATGAATCCTGTATTTTGCAATTCGATGCGGAGCGCACTGTGGAGCACTATATCAAAAGACGGTTCCCGCCGGCCTTGTTCAAGAATCTCTTCCTAGATCTGGAAGACCGGTTGAGCGCTTCCGCACTCAAGGCGTTCACGATGGTACGCGACCACGCTGGCCTCGACCCCAAGCCAAGCCGAGAGCTGGAGGGACATGCCCGGTTTCGCATGATGGAGAAGGCGTTTCGAGAAACCTGTGAACTTCACGGTGGCAAGTTGCTCGAGAACGGCATCATTCCGCTCACCGATTTGAAGATCTTCCAGCCTTTCATGCGGTTCGAGGTGAACGGGCAGGGGATCATCTTCGGTCTTGCAGCAATGCCGGAGCCGAAAGCGCTGCCCGTGAAAAACGTGTCGCGCAAGGCTGGCGTAACGCTCAACTACTACCTCTCGCCACGCCTCGACCTTGATGGAACAGGGCCCAAGATCGGTGACATTTTTGTGTTGTTCCTTGTCGCTCGTGACCGTGAGCGGGGCGGAAAGATCAGCGAATTCGCCATCGGTGTGATCGATGCGGCCTATGAGCAATATCTTTTCTACGAGCCGCTCGACAAATACCTTGAAGGTTATGCCGATGAACCGGTAATCGCTCCGGCGCCGTCGTCTGGTACTGGGGCGAAGACACCGATCATCAGCTTGAAAAAGACGATCAAACCGTTTGTACCCCCAGAGCAGCCTGATGGCGACAATGACAACGACCGAGATACGAAGTGACCCGTGCTGATAAAGCCGGGGAAGGAAATGCATGCGTGTAGGAACTCCGGGGTTCGTCCCTGAACGATTGATCGAGGCGAGAGCAGCACGGCGAATTCTAAGCAAGAAGGCATTGGCTACTCTGATCAGCGTCAACCCCAGCACCGTTACCCGCTGGGAGGACGGGACCAGCGCCCCTGATGCCGATGCCTTAGCCGAGTTGGCGGCTCACCTTCACGTTCGCAGAGAGTTTTTTCTTAGACCGGTCGCCAACAGCGACCGGCCTCTGTTTTACCGCACCTTGGCATCGACCTTGGTGAAAGATCTGAATTACCAGGAATCCCAGATGCACTGGCTGCAGGAAATCAGCAGCATCGTGGAGCATTATGTGGATTTCCCAGAGGTCGATATTCCGGACGTATTGCAAGGCGCATCCTATAAGCAGCTCCGTGACGAGGATATCGAGCAGATCGCCTCTGACCTGCGCACGCATTGGAGCGTCGGTGATGGCCCCTGCATCGACATGATGCCGCTGCTTGAGCGCGTAGGATGTATTGTCGGCTCCATTGAGATGGGGACTTCAAAACTAGATGGCCTTTGCAGCTGGGCTCAAGGAGGCAATCGGCCGCATATTTTGCTATCGACGGACAAGATGTCGTTCCCGCGCCGGCAGATGGATGCCGCGCACGAACTCGGTCATGCAATCCTGCATCGCCACGTTACCGAGGAAGAGCTGAAGAAGGATCTCAAGGAGATCGAGCGCCAGGCGTTTCGGTTTGCGAGCGCATTCCTGATGCCCGCAACGACATATTCCTATGAGGTAAAGAGCGCTTCCCTTGCGTCTCTGCTGTCCCTAAAGGAGCGCTGGCGGGTTTCGGTAAAAGCGCAGATACGGCGCCTTTCGGATCTGGACATCATCCCTGCTGACCATGCGACGTCACTGTATAAGCTGTATTCGGCCAAGGGATGGAGCCGGGAAGAACCTCTGGACAAGAACTGGCCAATCTCGGAGCCGACAGTTCTTGCCAACGCCATGCAGCTGATCGTGGACTCGGCCGTGCGCAGCAAGTCCGACCTCCTGAGCGTAGAATTCACCATGAAGGCCGGCGACATCGAAAACCTTACCGCGCTGCCCCCAGGATGGTTCTCAAGAAATGCAGAAGTCATCGGGCTGAAGCTTCGCGAAGCCGTGACAGATCGCACCAGTGGTGGAGCATCGACGATTTTGCCTTTCCCATCGCGGAAGGGATAGGTTTGCGCCAAATGAGGCGCGACCATAGAACTTGCCACGCCCGCGTGGTGGCTATGAATGTAGAAAGAACCTAAGATGACAATGCAAGATTTTCTCAGTCTTGAAGATGGCGGTTATATTTCCCCTGACCAGGCTGCTGCTCTGAACCGCGACTTAGCAGCGAAGGCATTGTCCGACATTGCCCCCGACGATCGTCAAAATGTGCTGGATTATCTCTTGAATGCAATGGCGATCAATTCAGTCGAATACGATATTCGCGAGAAAATTGACGCTCTCATTATGGACTTGCAGAGCTAATAGCCTGTCGGAAGGCGCCCTCCTCGATGGCAGCGTCAAGCCTTTGAAAGGCCGGCTTTATCCCAACCTCAAGAATATCGAGTAGCCCATAATCGTTTGTACGTTGCGCCTCGTTCTGGAACCAAGTTAGCCACTCTACGACACCTTTCTTGCCTTCAATTTTTTCACGCAAAGCTTCCACGACCAGTTTAACGCATACCTCTATAAGATCCGACTTGGCATCCTCCATCTCTTTCTGAAACGAAGCCCTCTTCTTCCGGAGCGATTTCCCAGCATCGAGCGACAGGGTTTTCAATATTTTTGAGAAAGCATCCAGATAGCGACCGGCGGCGTCAAACATAGAAAGAATAATTTCCTGCGCCGATTGGCTCACGCCCGGCATTTTCTTTTTTCTACCACTGACCGAAATTTCCGAAGCCGTCTCGGAGCTGCTATATTCGTGCGCTTGGGACCTCAGCTCGCGCCGGTAGTTGTCGAGAAGGCGAAGCGTCGGTCTATTATGATTAATCTTTGTCATCGCTCGAATCACCCCATAAGCGATTGTTCTAAATCAATATTCGCTCGACTTCATCTAAGCTTACATCATCGCTCCGGCGATCATAAAGCTGCGTAGTGCGGGTAGAAGAGTGATTGGCAATATTGGCTGCCTTCTCTAGCGTTCCACCGTTTTTCAGATAAGCGGTAATACCCGTTGCCCGAAAGGTGTGATTGCACACGGCAGTGCTGATACCTGCCGCGACCGCACGACGTTGAATCATTGCATAGGCGTTGGCTTGGGGCAGGGGATTGCCGGAGAACTGATCAGTGCCGCGCCGGATGGTCTGAAACAACGGCGCTCGGGGCGTACCCTGCAGGCCGGCCGCCTCGATGAAGTCGTCCAGATAGGCTTCAAGCGAATGATGACAGGGCAGTTCGACTTGCTTACCACCTTTTTCATGCAACCGAACCCATAACCGACGGTTCTGGCTGTATACGTCGCGCACCTCCATGCTCGTCGCGGCACCAATCCGGGCGAACGTGTAGGTCATGAGCCCGATCAGGGCGCGATCGCGCTTACCGATCAACTTATCGGTGGAAATGCTGTCCAAGAGCTGACGGGCTTCCTCAGACGAGAGGACAGGGGTCTTGCCCCTTCTACGGGAATGCTTCGGTCCGCGGACGGAATGGGCGGGATTGGACGCCATCGCCTGCCCCATAACGAGCCAGTCGAACAGGTGGCGCACCGCGGCTAGCCGCTGTTTGACGGTTGGTGCCGAGTGCGATCCAGTCAGTTCCTCGACCCAGCCGGCAACATGAATAGGGGTAATCGCGTCGAGCGATTGTGCGCCACGCACATCGCACCAGCCTAAAAACTCGGAAGCAGCTTTGACGTATGATCGGCGGGTATTCGGATTGCGAATCTGGGCTGTGAAGAATTCAAGAAACCGCGTGCGGACCCGTTCTGCGCTTTTCGCAATTGCGACAGGAAATATCTCAGCATCGGATACAGTCACCAAGCTCATTGCGTCCGGCCCCAGGTCCAGCACTCCTCGCGGCAAGCATGATGAAACGCCAGCTCATCCGCAAAGGAGCGGCCGATCCGCCTCGAACCTTCGGCAAAGCCAGAGAGGGCATTTTTTTCCAATTCGCCATCCTGCAGGCCGCTTTGGTTGACGCAGATCGCCGTCAACAGGGGGAGTTGTCGCGCATGACAGATTTCCAGAAGCCGATCCAGATGACCGTGTTTTCCGTTCATCTGGTGACGTGCCTTGCTCCATTCGACACCACTTGCCTTTGCCAGGTCACCATAGGTAATGCAGATCCCAGAGATAGCCGCCTGCTTCAGGGCGGAAAGTGATTTTTCAAGATCTAGCCCCTGACGTTTACCGGAACGCCGGCCGCGCTCTTCAAGGAGTTCATAGTAAAGCGCAGCGTCGGTCTGGCCGCGCTTTTCAAAGTTCGCGATCCACTGATCGATCTCAGCATCTTTCTTATTGGAAAAATCCGTCATCATCGCACCGCTTTTCAAAGGCCGCGCATAATGGTTTCGATCGCAGTAATCGGAACTGCGTCGTCGATGGCGTGAAGGATCGTCCCGTTTTGGGAGCCGTCTCGTATCTCAATCTGCTGCGAAGCATGGTCATAGCGGAAAGCGTAGTCTTTCCCGTTCACCTTGATCCAGAGCATATTGGCTGGCGACCCGGCATATTGGCGTATCCGGATCGAATCCGCATCAGCCCGCCAGATTATACCACCGAGCACGGTTAGCGCCGATCCCTTGACATTACCGGCATGATGCTCGGCTCGGTCCATGACACCTTTTGCGTATTCGTTAAGCTGCTGCACGTCCTTCGCAGTGATCGCCATTCACACTCCCTCCTCTATATATGATAAAGGACATTATCATATATAGAGGAGGGTCGGCAATGCTTCGACATCATGAGAACGACTTATAGTTGCTGGTGGTGCCTAGTTGGTCTAGCTCGTAATCTTGTCGAGTGTCGATTATCAGTATATGGCTGCGTACGGTGAAGTCGCTCGGATTCTTAAGCCAATGCACCCAGGGTCTCTCGTCCGGAAAGATTGCCTTGATAAGCATAACTTGAGCGTGACCGAAGCTGCGCGAGTCTTGGGCGTGGATCGGCAGACGCTCAGCAATTTGCTTAATGGGCGTTCGGGTATCTCGCCCGAGATGGCACTCCGTTTAGAGAAAGCCTTCGGGCGATCAGCCCGCGATTGGTTAGTGCAGCAACTCGATCATGAGTTGGCGGAGGTCAGGCGTCGGGCAGATGAAATTAGGGTTGAGCCTTTCCGTGCTTCAACCGCGGAAGGTGGAGTATAGGTCATGTTAGGGCTAACTTTAAGAGAGGAATTTCGGGGGAAGCGCCTTAAAGGCACAGCCATCGAACTGTCAAATGATCAGCAAACGGGGGCGACCCAGATTGCTGCTAAGCAGTTCCTCGAGATCACTTATCCCACTCATGACTTACTGAAAGGGATTGAGGCGGTAGGCCCCAACCAAGGTCGCCCTGTAGTGGTTATCGGGGACCGTGGTCTCGGTAAATCGCACTTGATGGCAGCGCTCTATCATGCGGTAACTGATCCCACATCAACAGGGGCCTGGCTCAGGGAGTGGGCCACGAGGCTGGCCGATCCGAACATCGGCAGCATCGCGCTGCGTGACGGGATGCACGTCATCGGAGAAAGCTTGCACCGTCAACGCTACAAGTTTCTGTGGGACGTATTGTTCGACAACCATCCCCACGGTTCTTTCATTAAGGGCAAATGGGAAGGTCAGGGGACATCCAAGACCGAAATTCCATCCGATAAGCTCATCATGGAGCTACTTGAGCGCAAGCCTACGATGCTGCTTCTGGACGAATTTCAGACATGGTACGATGGCCTGACGAACACCAAACAATATCCGTGGAAGCATTGGGCGTTCAATTTTATACAGATCCTTTCTGAGATTGCCAAAGAACGCCCTGACCTTTTGGTGTTGGTGATTTCGGTGAGGAATGGCGGCAGTGACGCATATCAGCAGGTACATCGCGTAAACCCGGTAGCCATTGATTTCAAAGCGGGCGGTAGCGCAGAGCGCATCCAGCAGGATCGTCGCCGTATGCTGCTGCATCGCTTGTTCGATAATCGCCTTCAGATCGCCAATGGCGCTATTGAAGGACTCATCACGCAGCACGTTTCCGAGTCTTTCCGACTTCTCGAAGTGCCATCAGCCGAACAAGAGCGCAAACGTCAGGAATTTACTGAGTCGTGGCCCTACGCCCCACATCTGTTACGCTTGCTCGAGGAGCAGGTGCTTATCGCCACCGACGCGCAGGAGACGCGCGATCTAATCCGAATCTTGGCGAACCTGTTCAAGAGCCGTGGCGAGAATGCCCCACTGCTTACTGCCGCCGATTTCCGGCTCGATGACGATACTTCGGGCATCGGCGCTTTGCTAGAAGCTGTCGCCAACCAGCATCATCGTACTCTTCGTGAGAAGGCGCAGCAGAATATTATCTCAGTGACGGAAGCGAGGCACGATCACGCCAATGTTACGCCGCATCTGCAAGAGATCGTCGGCGCGTTATGGCTACGTTCAATTGCCGTTGGCAATCTTGCCGGAGCGGAACCAGCCATGCTGCAACTGGATATCACCCGCAATAAGCCGGTGGATGACAACGCTTTTCAAGTCGAACTTGCGACCATTGTTGAGAACAGTTTCAACATCCACCAGGAGGGCACCAAGCTGCTTTTCCGGGAGGAGGAAAACCCCCGCGCCAAAGTGATCGCTTACGCGCGCAACGACAAGCTGTTCGCCGATGGATCCGATCAAGCGCAGCTTGCCAAACAGGTCCGCTACGTTATTGCAGGCAGCGACGAGGTTGCCAAGAATTTTCGCGTGATCGCTCTGCCTAGAAATTGGGCCACCAATCCGTGGACCTTGCTCGATGATGCCGAGCATCCTGACCGATGGGACGATCGCCTTCCCATTCTTGTACTGCCCGATGAACCTGACAAGCTTGATGCGACATTGGGGCGTTGGCTCAAGGATCAATTACAGAAGCGCCGCAACACGGTGCGTTTTCTGTTGCCACGTGCCGGCAGCACAAATGCGTTTCTGGATCGCGAGCTGCTTATTCTTGCCCGGGCTGAAATGAAGGCGCAGGAGTGGGGTAGCCAAAATCCTGAATACAGGAAGCTGCATAAGGAATTTGAGAGCACCCTTCGCGACAACCTTAAGAAACGGTTCGATCGCTTTGCGGTCCTGTCGCGCTGGAATTTCGCTGACCCAGCGCAATGCAAATTCAGCGTTGAACGTCTCGACAAACAAGGGTCACAGATCCCCGAGGCAATCGAGGAGGCGTTGATCAGCGATCTTTTTGTACCCGAGGACTTCGAAGAGTTGGTGATCGAGTTCGCCAACAACAACGAAGCGGTCGGCAAGTTACTGCGCGAGTTGCAAGAGCCCCGCCCTGCTGGGCAGGATTGCATTCCGTGGTTAGGCGAAACCGCGATGAAAGAGCGCCTGCTGCGCCTGTGTGCCAAGGGAAAGATCTCTCTCAACGTGCGCGGGATGGAGTATCTGCAAACCGATCCAGGCGAGGATGAGGATACGGCATGGCAACGCCTGCGCCCCAAGCTCTCGCTCACGGGGAGGCATCTCGACGACGTATTCGTGATGCTGCCCTCCGCCGTTTCTGTGACGGGCGGGGCTGCTCAGTCATCGCCACCAACGGAGGTAGGAGGCGGGATTTTTGTTGGCGACGGTACAGCTGTGCCGCCACCCCTCACACCGCCTATATCCGGTGGCGATGGGATGACAACTGCTCCCAATCCTGCGCCGGGCGGTATCTTTGGCAGTAACGGCCTCACCGCTCCATCGCGCATCCCGCTCGCCAATCCGGCTACCTCGCCCTTGAACCTGATCGGCAAGATTGAGAGTTGGGGTATCGGGCCAGCCACGCGCGTTGCCGATGTGTCAATCAAAGTGTCGGCCGCCACCGGCGCGCAGCTCAAGGAATTGCTCAGAAAGTTGCCAGACGGTATGACCTTTGAGCTGAACCTTGAGAAAGAGGGCGATTAATGGCCCTGTCGGTCAGCGCTCTGCACACTCTTGAGCAAGGCACGGAAACTGATGCCTGGAAGATCATTGTCGGCCACGCGGTCGACGTGGCATCAAAGCCCCTGGCCATAGCAAATGCGGCTAGCGAGGTGGTCCGACGCGACCGCGAAATCGGTGAGTTGGATCTGTTCCTGTCATCCAGTGGTTGGGATTTGTGGCGAGCCTTCGGCGGAAGCGTCGAAAGGACTTCGGATCGACTAAAACGCTGGTGGGAGGAACCCTTCAGCGCTAAGGCGCTGCTGATCCTTGATGGTCTATCGCTGCGTGAATTGCCATGGCTGTTGCAGGAGGCCAAGGAGCGCGGCTTTACGCTTCATGAGGTTAGCGCCCATGGTTCCGAGCTGCCGGGCGAAACCGACCAATTTGCACGTGCTCTCGGCTTTGCCAGCCGCAGCAAGCTCCAGAACAATGGCGGTGGTCTAGCTCATCGGCTGCAACCAGCACAGACCGAAACAGTCGATCTGCCGTGGAAGGACTGCGAGGCCCTAATCGGCAATGCGCCAAATCAAATTTTCTGGCACCATTGGCCCGATGCCAAACTGCATGATGGCTCGGGCGCCGGCCAGGGGCTGGAGCAATTGACACGAAATACTGCCGAGCAGCTAACTAGCGATGATTTCTGGGCATTTGTGGAACGCCTTGCTACCGGGCGGCGATTGGTCATCACCTCCGACCACGGCTATGCCGCCACAGGATACTTCCCAGATGCGGACGGCGAGGTCGGTCAGTTTCTAAAACAAACCTTTTCCAGCGGGCGCAGCACGCCTGGTGCAGGTGATACCGGCCCCTTCGTGCCGCCCGTAGCACTGCAAATCGACAGCCCGCACGGCGCGCACCTGTTGGCGTTAGGCCGCAGAAAATGGCGCAGTCCCGGCGGTTACCCGACGCTCACGCATGGCGGTCTATCGTTGTTGGAGGTGTTGTCACCCTTCGTCGAGTTGACCAAGTAAGGATTACGGTTGATGGCCACCAAAAAAGAAATACTCGCGCAAGAGGTCACCAGAGCTGTCGGAGCGGGCAAGGCTGTTGCACTTGAAACTGTCGATTTTAACGATCCGAACCGCCCCAAAACCTGCCTTGAGATCGATTTCCCGATTTTGCCGGTCAACCAGGTTGCAGTGATCGAAGGCAATGCGGGTAAGCCGATCTACCAAATGTCAAAGTGGTGGGCACGACGCCGCTCCAGCGTGTTCCGCTCCATGTTGATTGCCGCAGCGACCAAGGCGCCGGAAGATCCTTCCCATGCAGCCAAGCTGGTGTGGGACAACTATTACGCTAATCACCAAAAGAAGGGAGCGTTCAAGAACCTCAAGGTTGCAGATATCTTCATGGGTGGCGGCACGACACTAGTGGAAGGTTCGCGCCTCGGGATGCAAATGCTCGGCAACGACCTGAACCCTGTGGCATGGTTTGTGGTCAAGCAGGAACTAGCCGACGTCGATCTGGATGAAGTGAAGAAGCTCCTCGCCGACATCGAGGCCGAGGTTAAGCCGCAGATCATACCGTACTATTACTGTGACGGCCCGGAAGATGAAAAAGGTACCTGGACGCATCTACCGACGAACAAAGTGATGCCTGCCGACTTCGACCCGCTCTCTATCCCCCGCGATCAACGAAAAGACTATAAATATGAGGGCCCGGAGATTATCTACACCTTCTGGGCCAAGCATGGGCCGTGTCAGGTAACGGGCTGCGGCCATCGCACACCAATCATGACCAGTCCAGTGATGGCGGTAAAGACGCTCACCGTCAAGCACTGGGAACATAGCTGCCGCAAGTGCGGCACTGACTTCCATGTCGAGGAAGATGCCGCGCGGATGGCGCCCGATGTGCCGCTGTATGTCGCGCCGGATGAGACACCATATTCCGTGCTGGATCCAAAGAAGCGTGTAGTCTGCCCAAGTTGCGGTCATGCCGAGATGATTAAGCTCGGTAAAGGCAAGAACAAAAAGGTGCAACTGAGCCTCTTGTTGCAGCCGCAATGGTTGGCCGGCGAGGCGAAGCAGGATGCGAGCGGCCGTCCTTACGGCGGTTCTACGCGAGATGATTTGGCGACGACCACCCGTTGGGACAAGGTACGCGCCTCGAATATTCGTTTGTTGGAAGTGCGTGGCAAGCTGCCTGACGAGGTGACTGACCCGGAAACGGGCGTCACCTTTGCGTCAGGACAAGGTACTGTACCGAGACCTGCCAACTTCGCCTGCGCGGCATGCGGTACAGTGCAGCCCATCGTTGATTCAATAGAAGCAACACAGAAAACGGCCCCTTCGAGCATTTTCGCCATCCAAGGCTATGCGCCTAAACGCGCTGCTGCAGGTAAGCCCTATAATGGCCGCTTCTTCGCTCCGGTAAATTTGGCGAGTGCTAATCAGTATGACTCTGCTTTCGCAGAGTGGGAAGAACGCAAAGAAACCGATCTTAAAGATTATTGGCCTCGGAGCGACATTCCATTTGGGCATATGACCCACCAACGCCAGCCACTACCTCGCCACGGTTATCTTAGCTGGTCGGATATGTTCAATCCACGCCAGTTACTCGTTCACGCACAATTGTTAAAAGCAATTGTGAACGCTGGAAATTATGATTGGGAAATTAGGGAGTATGTATTAGGCGCATTTCAGCAATATCTTCGAAACCAGAGCCTGTTTACACTTTGGAACGTGCAGGGAGACAAGCTGGAACCCCAGTTCGCCAACAATAATTTTCATCCCAAGTCCACGATGATTGAGAACTGTGTGTTCCCGAATTTGGGTCGAGGCAATTGGGCCTCCTGCATCGAGGGAATTATTGAGGGGCGAGAGTGGACTCTTGATCCATGGGAAGCGGTCGGTACTGAATCGTTAAAGCGTCGCAACCCGGATCTTTCGAGTCAGATTACGGGTAAAAGTGAAAAGGTATATCCTGGAGATCCCGTTGGTAACGTAAAGTTATATCAAGGATCTTCGACGGATCTAGCGCATATTTCCGATGCCAGCCTTGATCTGGTCATCACTGATCCACCCTTCGGTGGCTTGTTGCACTATTCGGAGCTGTCAGACTTCTTCTACGTCTGGCTGCGACTTGTGTTGAAGGACAAATACCCGGACTACTTCCAAGCTGAATACACGCCAAAATCACTTGAAGCGGTTGCCAATAAGGCGCGCGAACCGGAAGACCCAGATGGCTTCTATCAACGCCTACTCACGCAGTGCTGGCGAGAGGCCCACCGTGCGCTCAAGCCCAGTGGTATCCTGGCCTTCACCTTCCATCATAGCGAAGATGAGCCGTGGGTTGCGGTGCTGGAGTCGCTGTTTGACGCCGGCTACTACCTCGAAGCAACCTATCCGATCCGTTCGGACGAGACCAAGGGCGACGGCGAGTTTGGCTCGAAAACCATCGAGTATGACATCATCCACGTCTGCCGCAAACGCACGGAAGAACCAAAGCCGGTGAGCTGGGGCCGGATGCGGCGTGAGGTGATGGGCGACGTGCGCCAATTGCAGGCCATGCTAGAAAACCATGCAAAGGAGGGCCTGCCCGCCGCGGACCTTCAGGTCATCCGGCGTGGCAAGGCGTTGGAATATTTCTCGCGCCATTACGGCAAGGTCTATGTAGATGAAGGGCGAGCCATCTCTGTTAAGGACGCGCTTGTCGGCATCAACCAACTCATCGACGAGGATGCTGACAAGGGCAAGGAACCGCCGCCAGTTAACGCTGAGCCAATCACGCGCCAGTTTCTGCGCACCTTCGGCAGCGCAGTCGATCTCCAGCGCGACCAGTTGCAGAAATTCCTAAAAGGGTCGATCACCACAACGGATGAGTTCGTGCAGCGTGGCTGGTGCTCAGAGAAGAACAAAGTTTTCACGCGTGCCGCTCCATTGGATTTCACGCGGGAATGGTCAGGAAAACACCGCCGTCGCCTGACATCCGATATGGACCAGGCGCTGGTACTCATCGGAGCGTGCTTCGACAACAGCGGGATCAATGCCTCTGACACGTTGAAGAATGAAAACTTCAAGCCGCACGTCGCGTTGCGACCGCTTCTGGAATGGTTTCATCGCAACGGCCCAGACCAAGTCACTCGCAACGCAGCCTCTCGAGCAGTGTCGATCTATAAAACCTGGCAATCCAGCCAAGCGCCTCAGCCCGTTCAGGCGTCTCTGTTTGATGACGACGAGGATTATACGCGATGAGGCAACTGCTGGACACGGTATGGCAGCGGCGCGGCGCCAGTTGGGTGTGGGACGAGGAAGCCCGCAACCAGATTTGCGCGGCTAGCGAGGTTTGGAGCCTGAGGCAGTTTCTGCGAGCGGTCGGCAACTGGCCGGACGATCTGCCAAGCAATGGAGGCAAGACGCTGGTGGTTGCGGGGCTGGATGGTAGCCTCGACCTGCTTACCCCGACGGATGCAGAGGCATGGCTGGGTGACGCAATCAAACCCGCGATCCTTTCCTTTCAGGATGAGTACGAAGGCGACGCCGCGCTGGCCTTCTGGTTGCCCAGCGGCCACAACCGCATAAAGGCGCAGGCGGCCACCGATGAGGTGAGCTGGTTGTGCCATGCGCCGCATGGCCATCAGATCGACTTCGGACGCGTTCTGTGGGGACAGGCCAACGAATATCCTCAGGAGATCTTACTTCGCGATGGCGGAAAGCCGGCAGGTCTGTTCCATCTGCGGATAACGTGAGGTGGTGGCGTGACGGCAGAGGTTCATTTCCAGCCTGGTGAGCGCATCACCCATAACGAGCATGGTCAGGGCGTCGTTCTTGAGCAGGCTCGTGATGGCTATCTACGGGCCTTCTTCAGTGTCGGCGAACGCCGTGTCCCGATAGCTTCACTGCGGCATGAGCTAACGCGCACCGAACGCATCCTGCGGGCGGTAGCGGGCAGCACGGAGCGCGTTCGCAAGGCGTGGCTATCTTACGAAGCGCACGCACTTCCTGTAATGGAAAGCGCAGCAGCTCTGACCTCAGCCAAGATCGACCTGCTACCGCACCAGGTTGTACTCACTCACCGCATCGCCACGGCCTCACCCCGGCGTTATCTGATCGCCGACGAGGTGGGTTTGGGTAAAACCATCGAAACCGCACTGATCCTGCGCGAGCTTGCCAGTCGGGGCGAATTAAACCGCGCTTTGATGGTCGTTCCCGCTGGCCTCGTAAATAACTGGCACCGCGAACTGAACGAGGTGTTCAATCTCGATTTCGAGGTTTTCGGCTCCGAGGGCGATATAACTGATCGCAAGACCAACGCTTTTGCAAAGCACGATAGGCTAATCGCCAGCATCGACACATTGAAGCGACCGGCGCGCATCAAGCGGCTACTAGATGCGCCGCGATGGGATTTGGTGGTGTTCGACGAAGCGCATCACCTGACTGCCTACCGTACTGGGGGAAAGGTTCGGAAGACAGAGAACTATAAGCTGGCGGAGGCGTTGAAGGATCATTCGCGCGATCTGCTTCTGCTCTCGGCCACACCGCACCAAGGCAACCATTTTCAGTTCTGGATGCTGGCGCAGTTGCTGAATCCGACGTTGTTCCGCAGCCCCGAAGAGATGGTGGACAATCGCCATCGGCTCAACACAGTGATGTTCCGTCGTACTAAAGCCGACGCTTGCCAACCGGATGGCTCACCGTTGTTCGCTCGGCGTTGGGTCCACACTGAATCCTTCATTATGGCGCAGGAAGAGCGTCTATTTTACGAAAAGCTGCGCGAATACCTAGAGGACGGCTTCGATCTCGCGCGCCGCCAGGGCAACCAGGGGCGGGCACTTGGGTTCCTGATGGCGATCTTCCAGAAGATTGCCGCGTCAAGCTTTGCTGCCGTGCGCCGCACGCTAAAGCGACGCTTGTTGATGCTAACGCTGCATGAGGCGTTGCTACGTGACAAGGAATTGGACATCGAAGGTCGGGAGAGGCTGACAGAGGAGGCGCGGGAACTAATCCACCAGGAATTCAATTTGCCGCGCGACAGCATTGGGCGTAGCGAGGTGGATCGCGTGCTGGCCGACTTGAAATATAGGCTGGTCAAGAAGCTGGACGAGGAGGCTTTGGAGATGGCTTCTGATCCCTATGACAGCGAATATTTAGCCTCGCACGCAGAAGAGGCCGCTTCCGCGGTTGTCAATCTGCACCTGCCGGAAGAGCGCCTGCGTATTGGCGATCTTCTGCGCGTGTTTCCGCCTCAGCGAGAAACTAAAATGCAGAAGCTGCTCGACGGCTTAGGGACGCTTTGGCGCCAAAACCAGAACGAGAAGATCGTGATCTTCGCCACCTATCTTGGTACGGTGGACATGATCTCCCGCGAAATCGAGCAGACCTTCCCCGGTCAGGGCGTTGTGGTGCTACGCGGAGGAGATCATGGAGCCAAGGCGGCGGCAGAGCGTCGTTTCCGCCAAAAGGATGGACCTCGCGTGCTAGTCTGCACAGCAGCAGGCCGTGAAGGTATCAACCTGCAATTCGCGCGTATCCTGTTTAACTTCGACTTGCCGTGGAACCCGATGGACATGGAACAGCGCATCGGGCGCATCCACCGCTATGGACAGAGCCACACGGCACAAGTTTATAACCTCGTTCTCTCGGACACAATTGAAGGACGCATCTTCCTGCTGCTTGACGAGAAGCTGACCGAAATCGCGCGGACAGTGGGCAAGGTCGATGAGCAGGGTAATGTTGCGGAGGATATGCGGGCGCAGATTCTTGGGCAGCTATCTGAGCGTTTGAACTACGATCGCCTGTATCAAGAGGCACTCTCTGATCCAGAATTGAAGCGAACCGAGGTGGAACTAGAGGCCGCGCTCTCCAATTCTCGTGAAGCAAGGCAAGTTGTCTTCGATCTTTTTCAGGACCTCGATGGTTTCAGTTTGGATGACTACAAGCCGTTTTCGGACGTGTCATCCAGTTTGGATAGGCTGTTGCGTTTCTTCACGGCAGCCGTCGCGGATCGCCAACAGAAGCTTGTGAAGGTGGATGATAGTACATACGATCTCGTCACCTCTGAAGGCACCCACCTCGCCCGCTTCACCCTGAATCGTGAGGCGGCAACAAGTCAGGATGATCTGCAACTTATGGGGATAGACCATCCGCTGGTGCAGGATGAGTTAGGGCGTTGGCGCACCGTGCCCCCGGAGGAGATCGGCATTGCCGTATCGGGCGATGTTGAAGGACCAGTGCTGCTATCGCTGTGGATAGTGGAAACGTCTGCAGGGAATGGTGAACGTCGTACAGTGGTGCAGCCAATTGCCATTAATCCGGACGGAACGCGTTTCCCTGCGGTTGAGCGTCTTTGTGATAAATATCTCCATGGACTTGCGGCTTCGCCAGCCTTCCAACCCGAACAGCGCGCGGATTTGTTCGGTCGAGTCGTTGAGCCAACTTTGCAGCGTGAGCTAAAGCACAAGGGGGCAGCGAATGGTGATGGCAGTTATTCATCCGAATTGATCGGATATGTTGAAATAACTCCCTCGATCTGACGTATAATCGGAAATCCGCGAGCATCGCCGACCATGGTCTTGGGAAATCATCGTCGATGAGGCCGGCTCGTCGCGCCAACGGGGATCTTGCCGGCAATCAGGTTTCATTTCCCAGCGGGTGAATCCGAGCTTCGGCGGCCCTATATCAGTGTTTCAGATCATTATCATCCTACCGGCCCAGCCCAAGTCCCTGCGACCGGGTGAGTTGCTGTTTCAGGACGTGGTCATGGGTCAGCTCGGCCATGCGCGTGCGCTCCACCATGCGTGCGGTCGTCTTGATCTGCTCGGCCTGCTTCGCCAGCTCTGGACGCTTCCCAAGCTCCTTGGCGAAACTGCGAGGATCGGAATTACCGAATCGCTGCGTGAGCGCATTAGCGACCTGCTTGGCCTCCTCGAGCGCGGTCTGACCCTCCGGGGACGATCGCAGCTCCGCGATAAACTGGCCGCGTTTCTCGACCGGCGTTTTTTCCACCTGGGCGATTATTTCGGCGCTACGCGATGTAAGGCCGGGAACCTCGATCACGTCACGCTTTTCACGCTGCCATTGTTCACTCGTGCGTTCTTCTTCAAGCCGCCGCTCCCAGGCCTCGGAGACATAGCCGATATGGGCGGAAATCGACCTGGCATAATGCAGCGCCTCTTTCCGCTCCTTGTTGTTCCCGAACATGCCAGACTTGCCGCGTAATTCCCCGAACCGCTCCGGCTGCTCGGCCATGGACTTTGCCATGATCTTACCGTTGCCCTCCTTCTCGGTGATGGCGGTGCGTAGCCGGCCGGCCACCTCAGCCGGATCGCGAAATACATGCTGCGATATAGACTCCACCGTGTCGAAACTCTGCTCGATGACGGACATCGCCTTTTCGCGGGCAACGTCCTCGATGCTGCGATCGTGCCGCGTGATCGCCGGTACAAGGGGAGCGGGCTTGTCGGACTCCGGCTGCAATCCGCTGCGCTCTCCGCCCCGATCGCTGGCCGCCGCACGGCCCTCGCCGTCGCTGGCCGGCGACATGGCCTCTGACCACCCGACGCGACGAGAACCCTCCCTCCCCCCTTCCCAACCGTCCTGCCGATCGCCACCAATATTCGGGGCGAGATCCTTGCGAGGATTCTCGCGGCGAACAGGGCCGACCAGATCGCCGGCACGTTCCTCATGAAGATGCTGGCGCTCTGATGGCGGGCCTTGGCGCTCCTTTGAGGCAGGAGCAAGTTCGATTTCGCTTCTAACCCCGAACTGTTCCGCGATCCCGCGCCGCTCGGCAAAGTCCTTGATATAGTCCAGCGTGGTTTCCTTCGCGCCTGAATGCGTATTCCGATGAAGCCGGCCATTGATTCCGAAACGAAGCCGGCCACCCATTCCGATTTCATTCCGGCCAGCATTCCGATTTGAAGCCGGCCA
>NZ_OBQD01000017.1 GCF_900220975.1 Rhizobium subbaraonis
TCGATCGTCGAGTAATCGACGAGGGCGACGGGGCCGAAAGCTGCCGACGGCTGATAAGTGGTGCAGATGGCGCGCAAGCGCGATCTGCACGCGGCGCCGGCATCGTCGCCTCGATCGTCGAGTAATCGACGAAGGCGACGGGGCCGAAAGCTGCCGACGGCTGATAAGTGGTGCAGATGGCGCGCAAGCGCGATCTGCGCGCGGCACCGGAATCGTCGCCTCGATCGTCGGGGTATCGACGGCGCAACAGCGGAGAACCCGGATCGCGGTGCTATGCGGTCCGGGCATAGCCGCCACGAAAGAATTAGTCGGTCGCACCGCTTGCCGACGACGCGAAAATAGTGCAAATGGCGCGCAAGCGTGATTTGTACCGTGCTTCGTCCGGTGCGATCGCCAGGAACAAGGCCAGCCTTGGCCGCTCAAATAGGAAGGGGCAGGGGAAACCCTGTCCCTCCGATCTTTGAAAAGTTAGCGGACTGGCTGAAGATTAAACGAAGTTCAATGCGTGTTCCCTAACGGGAGCCGCGACAAGCAAGAACAAGGACAAGTCGTATGAACGGCCAGAACATCCGCATTCGCCTCAAGGCGTTTGATCACCGGATCCTCGATGCCTCCACGCGCGAAATCGTGTCGACGGCCAAGCGTACCGGTGCCAGTGTCCGCGGCCCCGTGCCGCTCCCGACACGTATTGAGAAATTCACGGTCAACCGGTCGCCTCACATCGACAAGAAGAGCCGCGAACAGTTCGAGATGCGCACTCACAAGCGTCTTCTCGATATCGTCGACCCGACCCCTCAGACGGTCGACGCCCTGATGAAGCTCGATCTCGCCGCCGGCGTCGACGTAGAGATCAAGCTCTAATCAGGACTTTGTGAAAGTCCGGCGCAAGCCGAATAACAAGGAAGGTACGTGGCGGTGACGCCAACGGCTTCTAGGAACGGGAAACCCGAAGGTCGGATGGCCTCCGTGGAATCCTTAAACAAGAGGCGTGTAGGGGCCTTGCCCCCACAGGACTTCTAAGAGGAATGAACCATGCGTTCAGGTGTGATTGCACAGAAAGTGGGAATGACTCGCGTCTACAACGACGCAGGAGAGCACGTTCCCGTAACAGTTTTGCGATTGGACGGCTGCCAGGTCGTCGCTCATCGCACGGAAGACAAGAACGGCTACACCGCAGTTCAGCTGGGTGCCGGCCGCTCGAAGGTTAAGAATACGTCGAAGGCGCTCCGTGGCCAGTTCGCTGCCGCCAGCGTCGAGCCGAAGGCGAAGCTCGTCGAGTTCCGCGTTTCCGCGGACAATCTGATCGACATCGGTGCGGAACTTTCCGCCAGCCACTTCATCGCCGGCCAGCTGGTCGACGTGACGGGCACGACGATCGGTAAGGGCTTTGCCGGCGCGATCAAGCGTCACAACTTCGGTGGCCTGCGCGCCACGCACGGCGTATCCGTCTCGCACCGTTCGCATGGTTCGACCGGCTCCAACCAGGATCCGGGTCGCGTCTGGAAGGGCAAGCGCATGGCTGGTCACATGGGCCAGACGCGCGTCACCACCCAGAACCTCGAGGTCGTTTCGACCGATGAGGACCGCGGTCTGATCCTCGTCAAGGGCGCGGTCCCGGGCTCCAAGGGCGCCTGGATCGTCGTTCGCGACGCCATCAAGTCCGGCACGCCGGCCGACGCTCCGCGTCCTGCCGCTGTCCGCGCTGCAGCTAAGTAAGGGAGCCTGGTTATGGATCTCAAAGTCACGACCCTCGAAGGGAAGGACGCCGGCAAGGTTTCCCTCTCCGACGCGATCTTCGGCCTCGAGCCGCGCGAGGACATCATTGCCCGCGTCGTTCGCTGGCAGCTCGCCAAGAAGCAGCAGGGCACGCATAAGTCCAAGGGCCGCGCGGAAGTTTCCCGCACCGGCGCCAAGATGTACAAGCAGAAGGGTACGGGCCGCGCTCGTCACCATTCGGCTCGCGCTCCGCAGTTCCGCGGCGGCGGCAAGGCTCACGGCCCGGTCGTTCGCAGCCACGCTCACGACCTTCCCAAGAAGGTTCGCGCCCTCGGCCTGCGTCATGCCCTCTCGGCCAAGCTGAAGGCTGAAGACATCATCATCGTTGATGACTTCGTCGCCAAGGAAGCCAAGACCAAGGCGCTGGCCGGCTCGTTCGCCAGCCTCGGCCTGACCAACGCCCTCTTCATCGGCGGCGCTGAGCTCGACAACAACTTCAAGCTCGCAGCCCAGAACATCCCGAACGTGGACGTTCTGCCGATCCAGGGCATCAACGTGTACGACATCCTGCGTCGCGGCAAGCTCGTGCTTTCCAAGGCTGCAGTCGAAGCTCTGGAGGAGCGGTTCAAATGACGGATCTTCGCCACTACGATGTGATCGTCTCGCCGGCGATCACCGAAAAGTCGACGCTGGTATCCGAGCATAACCAGGTCGTATTCAACGTTGCCAAGACCGCTTCCAAGCCTGAGATCAAGGCTGCAGTCGAAGCGCTCTTCGGCGTCAAGGTCACGGCTGTGAACACGCTCGTCCGCAAGGGCAAGGTCAAGCGTTTCCGCGGCTTCTCCGGCCGGCAGGGAGATGTCAAGAAGGCTATCGTCACGCTTGCTGACGGTCAGTCGATCGACGTCTCCACCGGGCTCTAATCGGGCAGTCGGCTAAAGAGGACATAAGAAAATGGCATTGAAAAGTTTCAATCCGACCACCCCGAGCCAGCGTCAGCTGGTCATCGTCGACCGTTCGGGCCTCTACAAGGGCAAGCCGGTCAAGGCGCTGACCGAAGGTCTCTCCAAGAGCGGTGGCCGTAACAACCTCGGTCGCATCACGGCCCGCTTTATCGGTGGCGGTCACAAGCGCACCTACCGTCTGGTTGACTTCAAGCGTCGCAAGTTCGACGTCGAAGGCACCGTCGAGCGTCTGGAGTACGACCCGAACCGCACCGCGTTCATTGCGCTCGTCAACTATGCCGACGGCGAACAGGCCTACATTCTCGCTCCGCAGCGCCTCGCTGCCGGCGACAAGGTCATCGCTTCGGAGAAGGCTGTTGACGTCAAGCCTGGCAACACGATGCCCCTGCAGTACATCCCGGTTGGCTCGATCGTTCACAACGTCGAGATGAAGCCGGGCAAGGGCGGCCAGATCGCCCGTTCGGCAGGCACCTTCGTCCAGCTCGTCGGCCGCGACCAGGGCATGGCGATCCTGCGTCTGAACTCGGGTGAGCAGCGCCTCGTGCACGGCTCCTGCCTGGCTTCGATCGGCGCGGTTTCCAACCCGGATCACGGCAACATCAACGACGGCAAGGCCGGTCGTACGCGTTGGCGCGGCAAGACCCCGCATAACCGCGGTGTCGTCATGAACCCGGTCGACCACCCGCACGGTGGTGGTGAAGGCCGCACGTCCGGTGGTCGTCACCCGGTTTCCCCGTGGGGCAAGCCGACCAAGGGCAAGCGCACCCGTTCGAACAAGTCGACCGACAAGTTCATCATGCGCTCGCGCCACCTGAAGAAGAAGTAAGAGAGGTTAGTCAGAAATGGCTCGTTCAGTATGGAAAGGCCCGTTTGTTGACGGCTATCTTCTCAAGAAGGCTGAGAAGGTGCGCGAGGGCGGCCGCAACGAAGTGATCAAGATCTGGAGCCGTCGCTCCACGATCCTGCCGCAGTTCGTCGGCCTCACGTTTGGCGTCTACAACGGCAGCAAGCACGTTCCGGTCAGCGTCAACGAAGACATGGTTGGACACAAGTTCGGTGAATTCTCTCCGACCCGGACCTACTACGGTCACGGTGCGGACAAGAAGGCGAAGAGGAAGTAACGATGGGCAAGGCAAAAGCCGAACGTCGGCTGAAGGATAATGAGGCGCAAGCAGTTGCGCGCACGATCCGCGTCAGCCCCCAGAAGCTCAACCTGGTTGCCGCGATGATCCGCGGCAAGAAGGTCGACCGCGCTCTGGCCGAACTCGAGTTCTCCCGCAAGCGCATTGCCGGCACCGTCAGGAAGACGCTGGAATCGGCAATCGCAAACGCCGAAAACAACCACGATCTCGACGTCGACTCGCTCGTCGTCGCTGAGGCTTTCGTTGGCAAGTCGATCGTCATGAAGCGCTTCCACGCCCGTGGCCGTGGTCGCGCATCGCGCATCGAAAAGCCCTTCGCGCACCTGACGATTGTCGTCCGCGAAGTCGAAGCCAAAGGGGAGGCCGCATAATGGGTCAGAAAATCAATCCGATCGGCTTCCGCCTCGGCATCAACCGTACCTGGGATAGCCGCTGGTTTGCCGACAACGCCGAATACGGCCAGCTCCTTCACGAAGACCTGAAGATCCGCAAGTATCTGATGGCCGAACTGAAGCAGGCCGGCATCTCCAAGGTCGTCATCGAGCGCCCGCACAAGAAGTGCCGCGTCACGATCCACTCGGCTCGCCCGGGTCTGATCATCGGCAAGAAGGGTGCGGACATCGAGAAGCTGCGCAAGAAGCTCTCCGAGATGACCAATTCGGAAACGCACCTCAACATCGTCGAGGTGCGCAAGCCCGAAACCGACGCGACGCTGGTTGCCCAGTCGATCGCCCAGCAGCTCGAGCGCCGCGTGGCTTTCCGCCGTGCGATGAAGCGTGCTGTTCAGTCGGCCATGCGTCTTGGCGCCGAAGGCATCAAGATCACCTGCGCCGGCCGTCTGGGTGGCGCGGAAATCGCGCGTACCGAATGGTACCGTGAAGGCCGCGTTCCGCTGCACACGCTGCGTGCGGACATCGACTATGGTACGGCAGAAGCGGAAACCGCTTTCGGCATTTGCGGCATCAAGGTCTGGATCTTCAAGGGCGAAATCCTTGAGCACGATCCGATGGCCTCCGAGCGCCGCGCGACCGAAGGTGAAGCCCAGGGCGCAGGCCAGGGCGAACGCCGTCGCCGTGAAAACGCTTAATTCGCTTTAGGCGAGCAGATCGGAGAATAGAAAAATGTTGCAGCCAAAGCGTACAAAGTACCGCAAGCAGTTCAAGGGCCGCATCAAGGGCGTCGCCAAGGGCGGCTCGGACCTCGCCTTCGGCGAGTTCGGCTTGAAGGCTCAGGAACCCAACCGCGTCAACGCGCGCGAGATCGAGGCGGCCCGCCGCGCGATCACCCGCTACATGAAGCGTGCAGGTCGCGTCTGGATCCGCGTGTTCCCGGACACCCCGGTAACCGCAAAGCCCACCGAAGTCCGTATGGGTAAGGGTAAGGGCTCGGTGGAATACTGGGCAGCCAAGGTTAAGCCCGGCCGTATGATGTTCGAGATCGACGGCGTCAGCGAAGAGATCGCTCGCGAAGCTCTTCGTCTGGGTTCGGCCAAGCTCTCGGTCAAGACGCGCTTCGTTCAGCGCATTGCAGAGTAAGGATTGAGCCATGAAAGCCGTAGATGTTCGCGCACTGAGCGCCGACCAGCTTAATGACGAGCTCGCAAAGCTGAAGAAGGAGCAGTTCAACCTGCGCTTCCAGAAGGCGACCGGCCAGCTCGAAAAGTCCTCGCGTATCAACGAAGTCCGCAAGGACATCGCCCGCGTGAAAACCATTGCCCGCCAGAAGGCGGCAGAAGCCAAGGCCTAAGGACCAAGAAAAATGCCGAAACGCATTCTGCAGGGCACTGTAGTCAGCGACAAGAACGACAAGACTGTTGTCGTTCGCGTCGAACGCCGCTTTGCACACCCGCTTCTTCAGAAGACCGTTCGTCGCTCGAAGAAGTACAAGGCGCATGACGAGGCCAACCAGTACAAGATCGGCGACGTCGTTTCCATCCAGGAATGCGCCCCGATTTCGAAGGACAAGCGCTGGACGGTCGTTTCCGCCCAGGCTTAATTTATGCACTTTTCGCGCAAGGGGTTGCCCTTTGCGCGAAATCCTGTATGAAGCAGCGCAAGGACGCTCGGAATCGGGCGTTCTTTTGCTTTGAGCGCAGGGAAGGTCCCGGGGTTTCGCCAGGCGGAACCGACGAGGAAACCACCTTGGCAAGACCCATCCCGCGCGAAAAACATAGATTCTCATAAGCTGGAACAGGGGGCTTCTGTGCCCAACCGGTCCGGTTACAACAAGAAGGCGACCTGACATGATTCAGATGCAGACTAACCTCGACGTCGCGGATAATTCCGGCGCACGTCGTGTCATGTGCATCAAGGTGCTGGGCGGCTCCAAGCGCAAGTACGCTTCTGTCGGCGACATCATCGTCGTCTCGATCAAGGAAGCTATTCCGCGTGGCCGCGTGAAGAAGGGCGACGTGATGAAGGCGGTGGTCGTTCGTACCGCCAAGGACATCCGCCGTGCAGATGGCAGCGTCATTCGTTTTGACAACAACGCAGCCGTCCTGATCGACAACAAGAAAGAGCCCATCGGCACCCGTATCTTCGGACCGGTTCCGCGCGAGCTGCGCGCCAAGAACCACATGAAGATCATCTCGCTGGCTCCGGAAGTACTCTAAGGGAGCGATGGCAATGCAGAAGATTCGCAAGGGCGACAAGGTCGTCGTTTTGACCGGTAAGGACAAGGGCCGTACCGGTGAAGTCGTTCAGGTCATGCCGAAGGAAGATCGCGCGATCGTGCGTGGCGTCAACGTGGTCAAGCGCCACCAGCGCCAGACCCAGTCGCAGGAAGCCGGCATCATCAGCAAGGAAGCTTCGATCCACCTGTCGAACATCGCGATCGCCGACCCCAAGGACGGCAAGCCGACCCGCGTCGGTTTCAAGATCGAGGGCGACAAGAAGGTTCGTGTAGCAAAGCGTTCGGGAGTGTCGATCGATGGCTGACACCAAGTATGAGCCGCGGCTCAAGAAGGATTACGTCGAGCGCATTCGCGCGGCGCTGAAGGAGCAGTTCTCCTACGCCAACGAGATGCAGATCCCGCGCCTGGACAAGATCGTCATCAACATGGGCGTCGGCGAATCGACGGGCGACTCGAAGAAGCCTTCGGTTGCTGCGGCCGACCTGGCAGCGATTGCCGGCCAGAAGCCGGTTATCACCCGTGCCCGCAACTCCATCGCGGGCTTCAAGCTCCGCGAAGGCATGCCGATCGGCGCCAAGGTCACCCTTCGCGGCGTGCGCATGTACGAATTTCTGGATCGCCTCGTGAACATCGCGCTGCCCCGCGTGCGCGACTTCCGTGGTCTGAACCCGAAGTCCTTCGATGGCCGTGGCAACTTCGCCATGGGTATCAAGGAGCACATTGTGTTCCCTGAAATCAACTACGACAAGGTTGATCAGATGTGGGGCATGGACATCATCGTTTGCACGACGGCCAAGACGGACGACGAAGCTCGCGCTCTCCTGAAAGAGCTCAACTTCCCGTTCCGCCAGTAATCCGTAACGACAAGCGTAAAGAAGGATAACTGTTATGGCGAAAACGAGCGCAGTCGAAAAGAACAAGCGCCGCCGCAAACTGGTAGCCAATCATGCCGCTAAGCGTGCGGCCCTGAAGGCGATCATCCAGAACCAGTCGCTTCCCATCGAGGACCGGTTCAAGGCCACCCTGAAGCTTGCCGCCCTGCCGCGCAATGGCTCCAAGACCCGCATTCGCAACCGTTGCGAAGTGACGGGCCGTCCGCGCGCATTCTATCGCAAACTCAAGATGTCGCGTATCGCGCTTCGCGAACTGGGCAATCTCGGCAAGGTGCCGGGCATCGTCAAGTCGAGCTGGTAAGGAGACGGGTACATGGCAATGACTGATCCTTTGGGCGATATGCTCACCCGTATCCGCAACGGCGCCGCACGCCGCAAGTCCAGCGTTTCCACGCCGGCTTCCAAGCTGCGCGCCCGCGTTCTGGATGTCCTTCAGGCTGAAGGCTACATCCGCGGATACTCCGAGGTCGAATTCGACAACGGCAAGGCCGAGCTGAACATCGAACTGAAGTACTACGAAGGCGCGTCCGTGATCCGCAAGATCGACCGCGTCTCCAAGCCGGGCCGCCGGGTCTATGTCTCGGTAAAGTCCATTCCGCAGGTCGCGAACGGCCTCGGCATCACCATCCTTTCGACCCCGAAGGGCGTGATGGCCGATCACCAGGCACGCGAACAGAACGTTGGTGGCGAGATTCTTTGCTCTGTCTTCTAAGACAGGGCAGGGATCTCCATAACGAACAGACAGGATAAAACAATGTCTCGTATCGGTAAGAAGCCCGTTCCGGTTCCCGCTGGTGTCACCGCGACCGTCGATGGTCAGAAGGTCACCGCAAAGGGCCCGAAGGGCGAACTGTTCTTCGTCGCCAATGACGAAGTGTCGGTAAAGCTGGAAGACAACGCCGTTGTCGTTCAGCCGATCAACGCCAGCAAGGATGCTCGCTCCAAGTGGGGCATGTCCCGCACGATGGTCGAGAACATCTTCAAGGGTGTCAAGGACGGCTACGAGCGCAAGCTCGAAATCAACGGCGTCGGTTACCGCGCGTCGCTCCAGGGCAAGAACCTGCAGCTGGCACTCGGCTTCAGCCATGACGTGGTCTATGAGCCGCCGGTCGGGATCAGCATCGCTGTTCCCAAGCCGACGGAAATCATCGTCAGCGGCATCAACAAGCAGCAGGTCGGCCAGGTCGCTGCGGAGATCCGCGAATACCGTGGCCCCGAGCCCTACAAGGGCAAGGGCGTCAAGTATGCCGAAGAGCGGATTGTCCGCAAAGAAGGCAAGAAGAAGTAAGGATCACGCGAAATGGCTAGCAGGAAAGAAGCTCTCGTGCGCCGCGCCAACCGCGTGCGCCGTTCCATCAAGGCGGTCGCCAACGGCCGTCCGCGCCTGTCGGTTCATCGCTCGTCGAAGAACATCTACGTACAGGTTATCGACGACGTGGCCGGCAAGACGCTTGCGTCCGCCTCCACGCTCGACACCGATCTGCGCTCGTCGCTGAAGACGGGCGCCGACACGGCAGCTGCTGCTGCCGTCGGCAAGCTCATTGCTGAGCGCGCCACCAAGGCAGGCGTCAAGGAAGTGGTATTCGACCGCGGCGCCTTCATCTATCACGGCCGCATCAAGGCTCTTGCCGAAGCTGCCCGTGAAGGTGGCCTGAGCTTCTGATTGATCCTGGCGGGCTTCGTGCCCGCCACATTCGATCAGTGGGTACCGGTCGCTTGCCCAAGAATGGGCAGGCGACTTTTGTCAATCTGCCGATTGCACCCGGAAAAGAAAAAGGAAAAGGACAATGGCACAAGAAAGACGCGGTCGTGAAGACCGCCAGAACCGCGAAGAGCGCGACAGCGAGTTTGTCGACAAGCTCGTAGCAATCAACCGCGTCGCCAAGGTGGTGAAGGGCGGCCGTCGTTTCGGCTTTGCAGCCCTCGTCGTCGTTGGTGACCAGAAGGGCCGCGTTGGCTTCGGTCACGGGAAGGCCCGTGAAGTTCCGGAAGCCATCCGCAAGGCAACCGAAGCTGCCAAGCGCGAACTGATCTTCGTTCCGCTGCGTTCGGGCCGCACGCTGCACCACGACGTGCAGGGCCGCCACGGCGCCGGCAAGGTTCTCCTGCGTTCGGCCAAGGCCGGTACCGGTATCATCGCCGGTGGCCCGATGCGTGCCGTCTTCGAAACGCTCGGCATCCACGATGTCGTCGCCAAGTCGACCGGTTCGTCGAACCCCTACAACATGATCCGTGCGACGTTTGACGCGCTGAAGAGCCAGATGCATCCCAAGGACATCGCTGCACAGCGTGGCCTGAAGTATGCAACGCTGCAGGCCCGCCGCGCTTCCGCCGGCGTCGCTTCCGAAGAATAAGGGAGCTTGACCAATGGCTAAGAAAGAAGCTGCAAAGAAGACGGTCTCCGTCGAGCAGATCGGTTCGCCGATCCGCCGCCCGGCCATTCAGCGCCAGACGCTGATCGGCCTCGGTCTCAACAAGATGCACCGGGTCAGCACGCTGGAAGATACGCCTTCCGTTCGTGGCATGATCCGTGCCGTCCAGCACCTCGTTCGCGTCGTCGACGAGAAGTGAGGGGGATAAGATCATGAAACTGAACGAAATCAAGGACAACGAAGGTTCTACCCAGAACCGCAAGCGCGTCGGCCGCGGCATCGGTTCCGGCTCCGGCAAGACCGGTGGCCGCGGTGTCAAGGGTCAGAAGGCTCGTTCGGGCGTCGCCATCAACGGCTTCGAGGGCGGCCAGATGCCGATCTATCGTCGCCTGCCGAAGCGCGGCTTCAACAACATCTTCGCATCTGAGTTCGTCACCGTTTCGCTGGCGCGCCTGCAGACCGCGATCGATGCCAAGAAGCTCGACCCGAAGGCGACCGTCGATGCTGCTGCCCTGAAGGCTGCCGGCGTCATCCGTCGTCCCAAGGACGGCGTTCGCATCCTCGCCGACGGCGAGCTGAAGGCGAAGCTCTCGATCGAAGTTGCTGGCGCTTCCAAGGCTGCCATCGAGAAGATCGAACAGGCTGGCGGCAGCATCAAGCTGCTTTCGGCTGCTGCTGAATAATCCATTCGGATTTTCTGCGCCCGGGGTGCTTCACTCCGGGCGTTTGCGCTCCCATATGTGAACCTGCCCCGAGGGGGGCAAATGGTCGCAACGTGGTAAGGGCGCGCTGCCCAATTCCTTAGATCCCATCGGCTTTAAGGAATTCGGCAGGGGCGGGAGAGATATCCGCTGTCTGTTTCCGGGGAGTTTCGACCGGGCGAGGGGTCGGATTGCTTGACAATCGAGGTTTCGCCCGGTTTACCCTCCGTGCCGCCTGCTTTGCCCTGGCAGGGCCGGGGGAAAATTTTCGAGCGCGCGCTTTGAACGGAAGGCCTTCCGCAAGAACACGCGCTGCAACGGTTCAGCCATTGCCCGGGTCCGGCACTCCGGCCTCTTCCCGGGCATGGTTACGCGGAGAAACGCATGGCATCGGCAGCGGAACAACTCGCCTCCAATCTCAATTTTTCGACCTTCGCCAAGGCCGAGGATCTCAAGAAGCGCCTCTGGTTCACGCTGGGCGCGCTGCTGGTCTACCGTCTCGGCACCTACATTCCGCTTCCCGGCCTGAACGCCGATGCATTCGCCCGTGCCTTCCAGGGCCAGAGCGGCGGTATTCTCGGCCTGTTCAACATGTTCTCGGGCGGTGCGGTCGAGCGCATGGCAATCTTCGCGCTCGGCATCATGCCCTACATCTCCGCCTCCATTATCGTTCAGCTGATGACGTCGGTCGTTCCGGCGCTGGAGCAGCTGAAGAAGGAAGGCGAGCAGGGCCGAAAGATCATCAACCAGTACACCCGCTATGGCACGGTGCTGCTCGGCACTCTGCAGGCCTATGGCATCGCCGTTGGTCTTGAGGGCGGGGAGGGGCTTGTCGTCGACCCGGGCTGGTTCTTCCGCATTTCCACCGTGATCTCGCTGCTCGGCGGCACGATGTTCCTGATGTGGCTAGGTGAGCAGATCACTTCGCGCGGCATCGGTAACGGTATCTCGCTGATCATCTTCGCCGGCATCGTCGCGCATTTGCCGACCGCCATGGCAGGTACGCTCGAGCTCGGTCGCACCGGTGCGCTCTCGTTCGGCGTGATCGCAGCCGTCGTCGTCATGGCCGTTGGCGTCATCGCGCTGATTGTCTTCGTCGAGCGCGCCCAGCGCCGCCTGCTGATCCAGTATCCGAAGCGCCAGGTAGGCAACCGGATGTTCCAGGGCGATACGTCGCACCTGCCGCTGAAGCTCAACACCGCCGGCGTTATCCCCGCGATCTTCGCCTCGTCGCTCCTGCTGCTGCCTGCGACGCTTGCCGGCTTTAGCAACACGACCGAGCTGCCCGGCTGGGCGACCACGATCATTGCCGCGCTTGGTCACGGCCAGCCGCTCTATATGGCGCTCTATGCCGCGATGATCGCCTTCTTCGCCTTCTTCTACACTGCCATCGTCTTCAATCCGAAGGACACGGCGGATAATCTGAAGAAGCACGGTGGCTTCATTCCGGGCATTCGTCCCGGCGAGCGTACCGCGGAATATATCGACTACGTGCTGACCCGTATCACGGTGCTCGGCGCCATCTACCTGGTATTCGTGTGCATCCTTCCGGAAATCCTGATCGCGCAGACCGGCGTGCCGTTCTACCTTGGTGGTACGTCGCTTTTGATTGTTGTCAGCGTGACCCTTGATACTGTAGCACAGATTCAGGGTCATCTGATCGCCCAGCAATATGAAGGGCTGATCAAGAAGTCTAAGCTGCGTGGAGGAAAGAGGGGACGATGAGACTGATATTCTTGGGGCCGCCGGGTGCCGGCAAGGGCACGCAGGCAAAGCTCCTGACGGAGAAGCATGGCATTCCCCAGCTCTCCACCGGCGACATGCTGCGCGCCGCCGTCGCCGCTGAGACGGACGTCGGCAAGCGGGCGAAGGCGGTCATGGATGCCGGCCAGCTCGTCTCCGACGCGATCGTCAACGAAATCGTATCCGACCGAATCGATTCGGCTGATTGTCTCAACGGTTTCATTCTCGACGGCTATCCGCGCACCGTGCCGCAGGCGCAGGCGCTGGATGAGATGCTCGCCGGCAAGGGGCTTCGCCTCGACGCCGTCATCGAGCTCAAGGTTGACGAGGAAGCACTGGTCAGGCGGATGGAGAACCGTGTCGCGGAGACGATCGCGGCCGGCGGCAACGTCCGCTCCGACGACAATCCGGAGGCCTTCAAGCGGCGGCTGACGGAATACCGCGAGAAGACGGCGCCGCTGTCGGAGTACTATTCCTCGACCGGAATGCTGAAGACGGTTGACGGCATGGCCGACGTGAAGGTCGTGACGGAACAGATCGGCAGGATCCTGGCTTAGGGCCATTAATCTGCCATTCGGATCGGCCGGGGTTGACTTTTTCGGCCGATTCCTCTTAAGAGAGCGCCAACTCGCGACAAGCTAGCGATCGGCGCGGATTTCTCGACAAGAACGAGATCCGGAGGCGGTCGCTTTTGACATGTCCCGAACCTCGAAATTGAACGCGCGGCCGCAGGGTCGCATGACGAAGAAACCCACTTGCCGGATGGCAACTGGAAGCAAGGAGAACAGGCGTGGCTCGTATCGCTGGCGTCAACATCCCGACTGCAAAGCGCGTTGTCATCGCGCTGACCTACATCCACGGGATCGGTCCGAAGTTTGCACAGGAAATCATCGAGAAGGTTGGCATCCCGGCCGACCGTCGTGTTCATCAGCTGACCGACGCCGAGGTTCTGGCGATCCGCGAAGCGATCGACCGCGACTATCAGGTCGAAGGCGACCTGCGCCGCGAGACGTCGATGAACATCAAGCGTCTGATGGATCTCGGCTGCTACCGCGGCCTGCGTCACCGTCGCGGCCTTCCTGTTCGCGGCCAGCGCACGCACACCAACGCTCGTACCCGCAAGGGTCCGGCGAAGGCCATCGCGGGCAAGAAGAAGTAATTTCCCTATATGGGGAATTTGGAGGCTGGCGCCTGCGCCGGCCTCTTTTGAGTTTCGAACGGGGCCCTGGCCGCAATTGCGGTGACCGCTTTTCAAGGTCGTCCCGGTCGGTGGAGCTGCTGGTGTTACGGCAGTGACGATATCGCCGCACGATAGCCTTCGAAGGTGACGTGCACATAACAATCAGGGCAGGGGCGGTAACGCTCCCACCCGGTGGAGCCGCTGGAACTACGGCGGTGTCGAGATCAACGAAAGGAATACCCATGGCCAAGGAAGCCGCACGCGTCCGCCGTCGCGAACGCAAGAACATCACCTCCGGTGTTGCTCACGTCAATTCGTCGTTCAACAACACGATGATCACCATCACCGACGCGCAGGGCAATGCTATTGCCTGGTCGTCTGCCGGTGCCAAGGGCTTCAAGGGTTCGCGCAAGTCGACCCCGTTCGCCGCCCAGATCGCTGCTGAAGACTGCGCCAAGAAGGCTCAGGAGCACGGCATGAAGTCGCTCGAAGTCGAAGTCTGCGGCCCAGGTTCCGGTCGCGAATCGGCTCTGCGCGCCCTGCAGGCTGCCGGCTTCATGATCACCTCGATCCGCGACGTGACGCCGATCCCGCACAACGGCTGCCGTCCGCGCAAGAAGCGCCGCGTCTGATCATTCGCAATCGTCATGCCGGCCGGCGCGCCTTTCGCGCCGACGGCTCTTCAAGGCTCGGCCGCCACGATTGGATGGTGGTGGCGAACGGAAGGCAAAAGATATGATCCAGAAAAACTGGCAGGAACTGATCAAGCCGAACAAGGTGGAGTTCGCCTCGTCGGGCCGCACGAAGGTTAGCCTCGTCGCGGAACCGCTGGAGCGCGGCTTCGGCCTGACCCTCGGCAACGCGCTTCGCCGCGTTCTGCTGTCGTCGCTGCGTGGCGCTGCCGTCACCGCAGTACAGATCGACGGCGTTCTGCACGAGTTCTCCTCGATCCCGGGCGTCCGGGAAGACGTGACCGACATCGTGCTCAACATCAAGGAAATCGCCATCAAGATGGATGGCGACGATTCCAAGCGCATGGTCGTGCGCAAGCAGGGCCCGGGCGTCGTCACCGCCGGTGACATCCAGACGGTCGGCGATATCGAGATCCTGAACCCCGACCACGTGATCTGCACGCTCGACGAGGGGGCCGAGATCCGCATGGAGTTCACCGTCAACAACGGCAAGGGCTACGTGCCGGCAGACCGCAACCGCGCCGAAGACGCGCCGATCGGTCTTATCCCGGTCGACAGCCTCTACTCGCCGGTCAAGAAGGTGTCCTACAAGGTCGAAAACACCCGCGAGGGCCAGGTTCTCGACTATGACAAGCTGACGATGTCCATCGAGACCGATGGCTCCGTCACCGGTGAAGACGCGATCGCGTTCGCTGCCCGCATTCTTCAGGACCAGCTGTCGGTCTTCGTCAACTTCGACGAGCCGCAGAAGGAAGCCGAGGAAGAGTCGGTCACCGAGCTGGCGTTCAACCCGGCGCTTCTCAAGAAGGTCGACGAGCTGGAGCTTTCGGTCCGCTCGGCGAACTGCCTGAAGAACGACAACATCGTCTACATCGGCGACCTGATCCAGAAGACGGAAGCGGAAATGCTCCGTACCCCGAACTTCGGTCGCAAGTCGCTGAACGAGATCAAGGAAGTTCTCGCTTCCATGGGGCTGCACCTCGGCATGGAAGTGCCGGCATGGCCGCCCGAGAACATCGAAGATCTCGCCAAGCGCTACGAAGACCAGTACTGAGCGGCACGAGAAAGCGTGCGGGCGGTCTTGCCGCTCGCACGTCGCGCCGATTGAAAGCAACCGAAGGCAGGGTAACGCCGCTGCCTTTCCCCGTCAGACAGCAGGCAGGTCGCCTGTATGTGCCAGGAAACGGCAGGACCGATGAGAGATCGGGAGCCCTGCATTGAAGGAGAATAGCAATGCGCCACCAGAAAGCCGGCCGCAAGCTGAACCGTACCGCCAGCCACCGCAAGGCGATGTTCGCCAACATGGCTGCCTCGCTCATCACCCATGAGCAGATCGTCACCACCCTGCCGAAGGCGAAGGAAATTCGCCCGATCGTCGAAAAGCTCGTCACGCTCGGCAAGCGCGGCGACCTGCATGCCCGCCGTCAGGCGATCTCGCAGGTTCGCGACGCCGCCGTCGTCTCGAAGCTGTTCGACGCGATCGCTTCGCGCTACGCCAACCGTAACGGCGGCTACCTTCGCATCATGAAGGCCGGCTACCGCACGGGCGACAACGCCCCGCTCGCCGTCATCGAGTTCGTCGACCGTGACGTTGCCGCCAAGGGCGCCGCCGACAAGGCCCGCGTCGAAGCCGAGGCTGCCGCCGAAGCCGCCTGATCTTTCGGGCAGCGGAATGAGTTGAGGAGGCCGGGTGCGAAAGCGCCCGGCCTTTTCGTGTTTGCGATACGCCGAAGAGCCGAGGTGCGGGAATGGAACGCGTAAACGTCGCCCTCATTGTGGTGTCTGGCGGATACAGCCCCTCACCCCAACCTTCTCCCGCCGGCGGGAAGAGGGGGCGTTGCGTGCGTTGGAGCCGAGGGTGGCGGAAGTGTCGCGGCGTGTGTCCTTCCCCCCGTTCGCGGGGAGAAGGTGCCGGCAGGCCGATGAAGGGCTGTATTCCCTCCGTCATGCGGATGAGGGCGGCGTCCTACCGCGCGGCGCCAAAGTTCGGCCGCGCGCGTTCGCGTCGCCGCTGGTTGAAGCGCGAGCGCAACAGCCGCCAGACGAGCAGCGCCGCAACTAGCGCGATATAGATCATCTGCTCCGGCCCGACCACCTTCACCGACATCGCAAAGTGTAGCGCACCTGCCGCCGCGATGACGTAGACGAGCTTGTGCAGTCGGATCCAGCGCGGCCCGAGCTTTCGGATCGACCAGTTGTTCGAGGTCAGCGCCAGCGGGATCAACATGACGAGGCCCGCCATGCCGATGGTGATGAAGGGGCGTCTGGCGATATCGGTGACGATCGAGGCGAAATCCAGATACTTGTCGAGGATCATGTAGGTCGCAAAGTGCATGACCACGTACCAGAACGCTAGAAGCCCGAGCGCCCGGCGGTAGCGGATCCAGTTGACGCCGAGGAGGTCGCGGATCGGAGTAATGCAGAGCGTGGCGATCAGGAACCGCAGGGCCCAGATGCCGAGCAGGTGTTCGAATTCCTTGATGGCGTTTCCCGGCAGTTGTCCGGTCGCGCCGAGATAGAACGCTGAGACGGCCGGGATGAAGCCGAGCGTGTACAGCGCCCAGACAGAGGCGCCGTGATACTTGCGGGGCAGGGCAGGGATCGAAGCCATGGTCAGAAATTCGCTGCCAGATCCATGCCGGCATAGAGGCTTGCAACCTCTTCCGCATAACCGTTGAAGGGCAGCGTATTGCGCCTGCTGCCGCCAAAGAAGCCGCCTTCGCCGATCCGGTTCTCCGTCGCCTGGCTCCAGCGCGGATGGTCGACGGCCGGGTTCACGTTGGCATAGAAGCCGTATTCGTTCGGGGCCGACAGGTTCCAGGTGGTCGGCGGCTGCTTGTCGGTCAGCGTGATCTTGACGATCGACTTGATTCCCTTGAAGCCGTACTTCCACGGTACGACGAGCCGCACCGGCGCGCCGTTCTGGTTTGGCAGCGTCTTGCCGTAGAGGCCGACGGAAAGAATCGTCAGCGGGTGGCGGGCCTCGTCAAGACGCAGTCCCTCGACATAGGGCCAGGGCAGGGGCTGGAAATATCCCGACTGGCCCGGCATCTGTTCCGGCCGCACCACCGTCTCGAAGGCGACATACTTGGCGCTTCCGAGCGGCTCGACCTTGTCGATCAGGCTTGCCAGGGGAAACCCGATCCAGGGAACAACCATGGACCATGCCTCGACGCAGCGCATGCGATAGGTCCGCTCTTCCAGCGGCATCGCCATCAGCTCGTCGAGACCGAATTCCTTCGGCTTGGCGACCATGCCGTCGACCTTGATCGTCCAGGGAGACGGCTTGAAGTCGCCGCTGTTAGCGGCCGGATCGCCTTTTCCCATCCCGAACTCATAGAAGTTGTTGTAGTTCGTGACGTCCTTTTCCGGCGTGAGCGGTTCGTCCACCCTGAACGACGACGGTGATGCCGTGAGATCGGCGGCAATCGCCCCGGCGGATGATGTCAGCAGCATGCTGCCTGCTGCAGCGCCCATGAAGGCGCGCCTGCTCAGGAACAGGCTTTCCGGTGTGATTTCATGCGACGCGATCTTCGGCGGGTGATAGGCAGCCATTGGTGAGTTCCTTTGACAAGTGCAGTCACCGTGTATGTACGTAAGGAATGACGCCAAAGTTACAGCCGCGCCCCCACGTCGCCGAGCACAATTTCGTGTGCCGGCCGTGAGTGGCAATTGCACCCGCGACCGTTGGCGCATTTGCCTTTTTTCGTGCGAAATCTTATCTGAACGTGGCGGCAACGAAAGGGAGAATCTTTTATGAAATTCGGCCAAGGCCTAGCCACCGCAACCCTCCTGCTGCTCACCGTCACCTCGCCCGCAGTCGCCCAGGACAAGACCGTTCCCGCCTCGCAGATGGAGATGCAGCTTTCCTTCGCGCCGCTGGTGAAAAAAACCGCCAACGCGACGGTAAACGTCTATGCGGAGCGCGTCGTCGAGCGGCGTTCGCCGTTCAACGATCCCTTCTTCGAGGAGTTCTTCGGCCAGCGCATGCCGAACCGGACGCAGAAGCAATCCTCGCTCGGCTCCGGTGTAATCGTCGGCAAGGACGGGATCGTGGTGACCAACAATCACGTGATCGAAGGCGCCGACGATATCAAGGTTGCGCTGAGCGATGGCCGGGAATACCCCTGCACGGTGTTGCTCAAGGACGACCGCGTCGATCTCGCCGTGCTGAAGATCCAGACGAGGGAGACGTTCGATGCGCTGCCTCTGGGCGACAGCGACGCCGTCGAGGTCGGCGATCTGGTGCTGGCGATCGGCAATCCCTTCGGCGTCGGCCAGACGGTCACGAGCGGCATCGTCTCGGCGCTGGCGCGCAACCAGGTCAAGGCCGGGGACTTCGGCTTCTTCATCCAGACCGACGCCTCGATCAACCCCGGCAATTCCGGCGGCGGCCTGATCGACATGAAGGGCGAGCTGATCGGCATCAACACGGCGATCTTCTCCCGTGGGGGCGGATCGAACGGAGTAGGTTTTGCGATCCCGGCCAATCTTGTGAAGGTCTTCGTCGCAAGCGCTATCGGCGGTAACACCACCTTCGACCGTCCCTTTGTCGGCGCGACCTTCGATGCGGTCACCTCCGACGTGGCCGAGGCACTTGGCCTGCACAAGGCCCGCGGCGCGCTCGTATCAAAGGTCCTTTCGGGAAGCCCTGCGGAGAAGGCCGGGCTGAAGCCGGGCGATGTCGTGCTAGCGGTGAACGGTATCGCTGTCGAGCATCCCGATGCGCTCGGCTATCGGCTGGCGACGGTCGGCATCGGCGGAACGGCCAAGCTGACGGTCAGCGACGGCGGCAGGCAGGAGCAGTTGACGATCGCACTCGACCGCCCGCCGGAAACCACGCCGCGCGACGAAAGGCTGATCGAGGGCCGCAATCCGTTCTCCGGCGCCGTCGTTGCCAATCTGTCGCCGCGCGTGGCCGACGAGCTGCGCATGCCGGCGGGCTCGGTCGGCGTGGTCGTGACCGACGTCAACCGCGGTTCGCCCGCCGCCCGCATAGGCCTGCAGCCGCGCGATATCATCATCGAGCTCAACGGCACCTCCGTCGCCTCGACGGAGGTTCTGGAGGGGCTCGTTTCCGACGATCCCTCCGTATGGCGGGTAGAGATCGAGCGGGACGGCCAGCGTATCCGGCAGTTCTTCCGATGAGCGATCTCTTTGCCCCGTCCGAACCGGCAGGCATGGCAAGCAGGCGGCCCTTGGCCGACCGGCTGCGCCCGCAGTCGCTCAAGGACGTGGCGGGGCAAGAGCACCTGACCGGCGAGGACGGGGTGCTGTCGCGCATGATTGCGTCCGGCTCGCTTGGCTCGATGATCTTCTGGGGACCGCCAGGTACCGGCAAGACGACCGTGGCAAGGCTCCTCTCCGGCGAAGCAGGGCTCGCCTTCGAACAGATTTCCGCGATCTTTTCCGGTGTGGCGGACCTGAAGAAGGTGTTCGACGCCGCCCGCCAGCGTCGCATGGGCGGTCGCCAGACGCTGCTGTTCGTCGACGAGATCCATCGCTTCAACCGTGCGCAGCAGGATAGTTTCCTCCCCGTGATGGAGGACGGTACGATCATTCTCGTCGGTGCGACGACCGAGAACCCGTCCTTCGAATTGAATGCGGCGCTTCTGTCCCGCGCGCGCGTGCTGACTTTCAAGTCGCACGACGAAACCAGCCTTGAGGAGTTGCTGAAGCGTGCCGAGGCGACGGAGGAAAAGCCGCTTCCGCTGGATGCCGATGCCCGCGCCGCACTGATCCGCATGGCCGATGGCGACGGCCGCGCCGTGCTGACCCTGGCCGAAGAGGTCTGGCGGGCGGCGCGCCCGGGCGAAATTTTCGGGCAGGACGCGCTGTTTCGCATCGTCCAACGCCGGGCGCCGGTCTACGACAAGGCTCAGGACGGCCACTACAATCTGATTTCGGCGCTGCACAAATCGGTGCGCGGCTCAGATCCGGATGCAGCCCTATACTATCTCTGCCGCATGCTGGACGCCGGCGAGGATCCGTTGTTCATCGGCCGGCGGCTGGTGCGCATGGCGGTGGAGGACATCGGGCTTGCCGATCCGCAGGCGCTCGTGATCTGCAACGCGGCGAAGGACGCCTACGACTTTCTGGGTTCGCCGGAAGGGGAACTGGCGCTCGCGCAGGCCTGCGTCTACATCGCCACCGCGCCGAAATCGAACGCCGTCTACAACGCCTACAAGGCGGCCACCCGCGCGGCGAAGGAAAACGGCTCGCTGCTTCCGCCCAAGCACATCCTGAACGCTCCCACGAAGCTGATGAAGAGCGAGGGCTACAACGAAGGCTATCGCTATGACCACGACGAGCCGGACGCCTTTTCCGGGCAGGACTATTTTCCGGAGAAGATGGGCCGCCAGACCTTCTATGATCCGCCGGAGCGCGGCTTCGAGCGCGATATCCGCAAGCGTCTCGACTGGTGGGCCAAGCTGAGGCGCGAGCGCAACGGCTGACCTGCCTGGATGCCATGGGGCCGGTTGTCAGCCCTCAGCGTTGGGCGGATTGCCGCGAGGGCGGGAAAAATCTGGGTCCGGCCGGTGCCTTGGGCTTCGGCACGACGCGGATGGACGATTCGACCGTGCCTTTGTGGCCTTCCATGTCGATGACCACGTGCCAGTGCGCATCTTTCGGGATCTTCAGGCGGATGGGCGACTTTTTCGCCACGCCGCCCAGGAACTTGTGATTCCTGGCATTCTTGAACAGATCGAAATCGGCATGCGTCATCAGCCTGACATTGGCAATGGCCGAAAGCGTGATCTCGATGACGACACCCTCGCGGATGTCCTGGAGATCGTAGTGGGTATAGGGGATGGAAGTCTGAGCCATTGCCGTCCTGTCTGCCTTGGTCCGCCGCCATCATGCATGGCAGCGGTTAAGGATCGGTTGGTGCAGGGCGTTGAAAGTCGAGGCGCGCCGGTAAGGCCAACGGAACCGACGGTGCGTCGGCGCGCCAAAAGGAAGAGGTGGGATCAGCTCCGTGCAGGGTTGACGGCTGACGTCCGCCGGACCTGGCGCTGCCGCGGGCGCTGCGCCCGCCGCGAGAGGTTTTCGAGCTCTACCGAAAGGCCCTCCGGCGCGCGGCACACGGCGGCGGGATTGCGGTCGCTCTCGTCCCTGGCGAAATGCATGGCGGCGTCCTCGCTTGCGAAGAGACCGCCGACCTTGCCGAGCTTGTCCTGCACGACCCACCAACCGTGATGGTCGCGCCCGACCGTGAACCGGGCGGGCCTGGTTGAGACGTGCAGGCGGTGTGTTCGACTACCCATGATGCAGATTTCCTCTGTTGACGATGGTGTTAACCTGCCGACCAGTGGCCGATCAGCTGTATGGCGCCGGCAATCAGGATGGTGATGCCGAGCCGCAAGCCGATGTGGCGCAAAGCCAGCATTCCGGGGCTCTGGGCCGAATCGGGTCCCGGGCCGGGCGGAAGGGATTTCGGAAGCGGCGCTTCTGTGGCCGCCGGTTCGATGTCGGGGCTAATCATGGGCTAGGCCGTCCGGCTCATGAGTTCGGCACGTTCCGGCAAGGTGGAGACGGCACGGCGCAAATGCTTCTGCACCTCGAGCGAGGGGGGTGTCAGCGGCAGCCGCACTTCGGGCGAAAGCCCGAGGACAAACGACAGCGCGTCCTTCGTGCAGGCGACCACGTTTTCCGCCTCCAGTGCGGTCAACAGCGGGGTCAGCCGCTCCTGCAGGGCATAGGCGACGTCGACATTGCCTGTACGCAGCGCATTATGAAGTGCCGAGGTCAGGCGCGGGGTGACGTTCGCGGCAATCGAAAACGCGCCGCCACCACCGCAGAGGCTGAAGGGGCAGGCCGCCGCCTCGTGGCCACAGTAGTGGAGCAGGCGGGTTCGCAGCTCGGGCGCCGTCTGGGCAAAGCGCGAGACGTCGCCGGTGCAATCCACGAGGGCGACGACGGAGCCGATCGTCGCCAATCGTTCCACAGTGCGGGGTGTAAGATCGACGGCGGTGCGCGCCGGTGCGTTGCAGATGATCAGGGGAATATCGACCGCCGCCGCTACCGCTTCGAAGTGGCGGAAGATGCCTTCCTGCGACGGCTTGCTGTAGTAGGGTACGGTCAGCAGCGCCGCATGGGCGCCGAGCGCCCTGGCTTGCTCCGTCAGCGCGATGGTGGATTCGGTCGAATTGGTGCCGCAGCCGACGAAGACCGGCACGGTGCGCTCGGCGACCTCCACGGCGGTCTGGATGACGCTGCAGCGTTCGTCCATCGTCAGCGTCGGCGCTTCGCCGGCTTCGCCGCAGACGACCAGGCCGCTGATTCCGCTCCTGATCTGCCATTCGATCAGGGTCAGCAGGCCGACCCGATCGAGTTCACCGCCGCGAAAGGGGGTGACGAGATCGCAGACGGCGCCGCGCGGGAGAAGGGAATGGAATGGGGACATAGGGGACTCCGTGGCAAATTCAGGCGTCGGTGCAGCCGGAGGCGACGAGGGCCGCCAGCAGGGCGGCGGCCCGGTCCGGATGGTGGGCGGCGTGAATGCGTGGGCGCCGGCCCCGCTGCGCTGCCACCGTTGCAAGCCGGCAGCTCCAGATTCCGCTTACCTGCGATAGCTCCAGCAGTTCGCGCCGAGGCGCCGCGGATGCTGCCAGCAGCAGGATCGCGCCACCAAGATCATCGCGTTCCATCAGTTGCCGGAACCGGGCATAGTCGTCGCGCGCCTCGCGAAAGCCGGCGAGGCCCGGCAGCACGCGCACCGCCTCCCAGACGAGGTGCTCGCGCAGGACGCGGGCGGCGGAGATCCTGCGGCGCAGTGACGCTACCGAATCGGTCGTATCGTCGTTGCGATCCGCATCGGTGTCGCCGGGTTGACGGCGCATGCCCGTCGGAAAGGGGGCAATCGGGCTGGTGTGTATCGGCATGATCGCAGCTCGCCGTCAGCCGAACAGGATGAGCCAGCCGGTGCCGGCAGCGATCAGTGCCAGTACGATGCCGAAGCGGACCCGCGCGCCTTCGCGTTCGCGATGCCGACGTCCACCGGCCTCCGGTAGTCGGCGGCGCATCCGCCGCGCTCTTTCGGCGGCACGTATTGTTGCCTTGGCGAAGATCGTCCGGGTGCTGAGCGGCGTTTGGGCGCCATGTTCGTGATGGGTGGCCATGACATCGTATCCAGTTGACGATGCCGGGAATCTAGAGGGGTCTGGGATAGGATTTCGATTGGGAAAGGCCGCGCCGAACGTAAAAAAATCATAAGGGTCGGCGGAAGCGGGAGGAGGGCGGGCAAGGCTGCCTGGCCCGCCTCAATCGGCTCGACTGCGAAGCAGGAAGGGCCGCATGCGTGCTGTCACCCTCCTTGATCTCGCCGGTGCCTTTCCAGCGGGGGGATCAGTTCTTGCTGTCGTCGAACTTTGGCGGAGCGATCGGGTCGCTGGCCGGAAACGTCTCTTCCAGCGCCTCGTCGAGATATTCGTCGTCCTTCTGCTTCTCCTTGGCCTTTTGCTGCGGGCTCTTCGGGGCAGGCTTTTCGGGCTTGGTCGTGGGCATGGCAATCTCCTGGTCGTGATGATGACAGAGCGGCGGCTCAATGTTCCTCGTCGATCAGGGCGAGAATGCGCCGCTGGACCTCTTCGTCCTGGCTGCGGATGGCCTGCATCAGCAGGCCCAGTCTACCACGCAGGCCGTGGATCTGGTCGAGGAGTTGCATGGCGACGTCGACGCCGTCCTCGTTGACCCCCATCGGGCCGATCAGGTCCTGTATCAGCCGTGCACGGGCGAGGTCGGAGTCATGGAACTGCCGTGCCCCGTCCCGTTCTTCCGGGACCAGCCAGCGATGCTCGATCCACGTGTCGAGAATGGTGATCTCGATTTCGAGGGAACGGCAGAGTTCGGTGTCTTTCATGTCAGCCTCCCATGTGCCGGCGCGGGTTGTGCGCCTTGCCCGTCTCCCAGCCTTCGACGAAGGCGGTCAGGTCCGGATCGGGCGCCTGCGGCAGAACGACCTGCAGCGTGACATAGGCGTCGCCGTGCCCGCCAGCCTTCCTGTGCAGTCCCTTGCCCTTCAGGCGCAGGGTCTTGCCGGTGTTCGAGTTTGCGGGAATCGTCACGTTGACGGCACCGTCGAGCGTCGGCACGCGGATCTTGCCGCCAAGAACGGCTTCGCTCAGCGAGATCGGAACGTCGTATCTGACGTCGTCCCCGTCCTGCCGGTAGAACGGATGCGGCCGCACGCTGATTTCGATCAGTGCGTCGCCCGCCGTGCCGCCGTTGAAGCCGGGCTCGCCCTTGCCGCGCAGCCGCAGCGTCTGCCCGTCGCGCGTGCCTGGCGGGATAGTGAGATCGAGCGGCGGCCCGTCCGGGAGGTTGATCTGCTTTTTCGCCCCGTTCGCCGCCTCCAGGAAATCGATCTCCATCGAAAAGTGCGCGTCGCGCCCGCGGCCGCTCTGCTGACGGCGCCCGCGTTGCGAAAAGAAGCTGGAAAAGATGTCGTCCGTGTCGCCGAAGTCGGAGAAGCTGTGCGCACTCTCATATCGACCTGCGGTATCGCCGGCCGACGCGTAGTCACGGTAGTACTGCCGCGGCGGCGTCTCCGCGCCGGTTTCGTCGATCTCGCCGCGGTCGTATTTCCCCCGCTTTTCCTCGTCGCCGAGCAGCGCGTAGGCCGCAGAGACGGCCTTGAACTTCTCCTCGGCCTGCTTGTCGCCGGGGTTGAGGTCTGGATGCAGCTTCTTGGCGAGCTTCCTGTAGGCGCTCTGGATGTCCTTCTGGGTCGCGTTCTTGCTCACCTCAAGGACTTCATACGGACTGCGGCTCATGCGGACTTCCTTCGAACCATGTTTTCATCGTGAGGCGGGACGGGAAAACTGCGCGACGCCCGCGATGCATGCAGCGTGTCACGTCTCGGCCTCGATCTCAATCATAGAGCGGCCTTTGAAAATGGACAGGGTTCGGGCATGAGTTGCTGCGCCGAAGGCGAGCGGTGGACGTCATTGTCGCTTGAGCGCGATGTCGCTCGTCGTCACCATCTTGCCGCTGGAAGGATCGCGATCAATCGTCCGCAGCCTCAGGCCGTTCGCACCGACCTTTTCGATGATCATCTCGGCTGCGCGATCCCCATTGACGAGCTTGTTCCAGCGGACCGCAAGATCGATTGCATTGCCCTTGCGGCGTCCCGATAGCGCCGATCGCCCGCCGGCGGGTCCGACATAGATGCCACCGTAGCGATTGCCGCGGGCCGTGAGATCGGCCGAAATCGTTCGGTTGACCACGAGCATGCCGCGACAGGTCGCCTTCATCGACACCGATGCGTCCCCGGCGGTCGAACGCAACCGGCAATTGACATTGATCGCCGGCTTGCCGATCCGCATGATCACCGTGCCCCTTCCGCTCCATTCGCCGGCAAGCGATCGCAGGAAGGGGCGCTCGTCCGCATTTGCGGTTGTTGCAAAACACAGGATCAAGGGAATGCAGAGCAGTCTTGCGATACGCGGCATCGCAGCACCTCGCGCCAATGAAACATACCTCGACCGGGATATATTGGGTCCGAACAGGCGAAACTTCCAGAAGATCGAAGCAAGAAAAGTTGATCGCCCGCCAAAGACTTATCGGAATTCCCGGCAGACTAGACAAGAAGAGCTATCCCGCCTCCCGCGTCTTCGTGATAAAGCATTCGCTAATATAAATCCTCTCAAGGGCTCGTCTGGCTGAATTGCTGCACGAGGTACGCCTGCGCGTGCCCGGCTGGGGAATTCGTCTCTACTCGTTTTCATGGAGAGAAGAATGGCTGTTCCTACGATTAGCATCGTGCGTGCCGAAAGTGTGGAGAACGGCTATGCCCGATTTGTGGTGCGCCTGAGCGCGCCGACGAGCGACGAGGTGCGGATTGACTATCGCGGCATCGAAGGGACGGCACGCAGCGCCCCGCTCAATGCGCAGGACTTTACGGTCTCCCGCGGCGTGCCGTCGCTCTACGGTCTCGATACCCTTGTCATTCCGGCTGGTCAGACGGAAGCGGAGATCCTTGTGCGCGTGCGCCACGACTACGAGGACGAGGCCGACGAATCCTTCTGGCTCGAGCTGTACAATCCTAAAGGTGCCGCATTTGCCGGAAACCCGGCGGTCTTGCGCTCGCTCGGGGTGGCGAAGGACAACGACGGGACTGGTTCGAACCTCGCGCTGTTCGTGTCCAGCCCGACGGTGGTCGAGGGGCATGGCGGAAACAGGAAGGCGATTTTCGAGGTACACATCTCCGAGGCCCAGGCAACCGACATGAATTTCAGCTACAGGACCGTTGATGGATCGGCGCGTGCCGGCAGCGACTACCTGGCCAAGCAGGGGACGGTGAAGATCGGCGCCGGCGAAACGACGGCGACCGTGGCCATCGATCTCGTCGAGGACACCGTCGCGGAGATCAACGAGTTCTTCTCGCTGCTGCTAACCCCGAACAGCGCCATCAGGAACGGCTTTTCCGGCAGCAGCGGCGTGGCGTCCGTTCTGGATGACGATACCAGCAAGTCGCAGCCGGTCATCTCGGTCGAGCGGGCGGACCAGACGGAAGGCGGGACCATGCAGTTCCGCGTCGTCCTGTCACGCGCGACCGACGAGGAGGTCCGCATCGACTATCGCACGCTTGTCGGCTCAGCCGCCGACGCGCCGGCGAACAACCGCGATTTCACGCCGGAAACGGGAACGCTGGTGATTGCGGCCGGCAGCCGCGTCGGGTTCGTTTCGGTGCGAGTGCGACAGGACTACCTGGACGAAGTGGACGAGTCGGTCTGGCTGGAACTGTCCAGCACGACGAATGCGCGTTTTGCCGGCAATCACAAGATCGAAAGGGTGCTCGGCGTCGTCCAGGACAATAACGGCACGGGCAGCAATCTCTCGGCCTTCGTTTCCAGCCCGACGGTGTACGAGGGCGACAACGGCGATCGGAAAGCCGTGTTCGAAATCCATCTCTCGCAAGCCTATGACAAGAACCTCACCTTCGCATTCAGGACCGCGGACATCACCGCCAAGAATGGCAGCGACTATGTCGGCAAGAAGGGCAACGTGACAATTCTGGCCGGACAGACCGTGGCGGCCGTCACTGTCGATCTCGTCGAGGACGAGCGACTGGAAGGCGACGAGACCTTCTCGCTCCTCGTGACGGCGCCAGGAGGAGGCGTCGTCAAGAATGTGATCACGGCGGGACGTGCGACGATCGCCAACGACGACGACATCCACGAGGTCATCAATGGCAATGCGGCCAACAACTATCTTTCCGGCGGCAGCGGCAATGACCGAATCTACGGCTATGGCGGCAACGACACGCTGCTTGGCGGGACCGGCAAGGACCGGATGGACGGCGGCTCGGGCAAAGACAAGGTGGATGGCGGGACCGGCAATGACAAGCTGTTCGGCGGTGCCGGAAACGACACCCTCATCGGCGGTGCCGGTCACGACAAGATGGGAGGGGGTCCCGGACGGGACACGTTTGTCTTCCGTGCGATCGGCGATTCGACGGCCAAATCGGAAGGGCGCGACAAGATCTCTGACTTCACCCGCGGACAGGACAAGATGGACCTGAAGCTGATCGATGCGAAGATCGGTTCTGCCGGCAACAACGCGTTCGTCTTCATCGGCAAGGAGGCCTTCGACAAGAAGGCCGGGGAACTGCGCTACGAGCACAAGAACGGCGATACGCTGGTCACCGCCGACGTGAATGGCGACCGGAAGGCGGACTTCGCGATCGTGCTGGAAGGCATCCTGAACCTGAAGGAGACGGACTTCATACTCTAGCTGGTCTGGGATATCTGGTCCCTTGTGGCGAAATCTGGCCGCTGGTCGCCGTTGTGGCGATGTGGCAGGCTCGCGCGTATGGGGCCGGCCCGAAAATGCCCGCTACGTCCAGCGACCTGAAAGCGGAGAAGTCCATGCGCATTCTTTCGCCCGTGCTCGCGGCGGTCGCCACGATCCTTGCGGGACAGCCGTCATACGCCCAGTCCTTGAAGGCCGACGAGGTTTTCAGCTCCATTGCGGTGCGACCGCTCAGCGCCCCCGATCCGGTCACGGGTGCGGACGGCAGGGTGCATCTCGCCTATGAGCTTCTGGTGGTCAACCCGAGCCGCCTGTTTGTCACCCTTGAGAAGGTCGAATCCGTGGATGCCGAGGGTCGCTTGCTCGGGTCGATGGAGGGCGACGCGCTTTCGAAAATGACCACGCCCTACGCCGGAACCGGATTGGAGATTCCGCCAGGGGGGTCTGCGACGGTCTTCATGGATGTCAGCCTTGCTGTCGGCGAGGCGCTGCCGCCGGACCTGTTCGCACGGATCACCGCCAAGCGGATGGCGGCAGGGGCGGACGGCAAGGCTCAGCCGCTGCCGAAGGACAGCCCGATACCGGAAACCTTCACCTTTGCCGGCGCCGCCACCGGCATCGGCAAGCCCGCAGTGGCGGTGGAGCCGCCGCTCAAGGGATCGGGCTGGGTCGCGGTCAACGGCTGTTGCGACGAGATTACCTCGCATCGCGGAGCGGTCATGTCGATCAATGGCCGGCTGCGCGTTCCTGAGCGCTTTGCGATCGACTGGGTGAAGCTCGACGACAAGGGTAAGCTGTTCGACGGCGACGTCTCCAGGCTGCAAAGCTATCCCTATTACGGCACGTCGGTTGTTGCCGCGGCCGACGGCATCGTCGTCAATCTTTATGACGAGGCCGACGAGCAGGTGCCCGGCGGGGATGCGAAGGGGATCACCACCGAAAACATCGGCGGCAACATGCTGGTGGTCGATATCGGCGGCGGCGCCTATGCCTTCTACGCCCATCTCCAGCGCGGCAGCCTCAAGGTGAAGCTTGGTGATCGCGTCAAGACGGGCGAGGTGATCGGCCTGCTCGGCAATACCGGAAACTCCACGGCGCCGCACCTGCACTTTCATGTCATGGACGGGCCGTCGCCGCTCGACGCCAACGGGCTTCCCTTCGTCTTCAAGCGGTTTTCCAGCCAGGGCACGCTTGCGCCCGGCTCTGACGAGGCGATCCAGCGCGGCGAGCCTGCCAGTATCGTGAAGACGCCGTCCGGCCAGCACGTCAACCAGTTGCCGCTGAACAACGAGGTCGTCGACTTCGACTAGAACCCTTCCAGCCGAAGCTGACGTGCCGCGGCGTCAGCTCGATTGGCCTGCGACCCAGTTGTGCCAGTCTGCCTTGCTGCCGCGGAAGACGTTCAGGTCGATCTTGCCGTCGACACCCTGCGACAGGCCGGAGCCGGAATACTGCCAGAACACCCACTCGCGGTTCGGATAACGCACGGAGGGGTGTGCTGCGACCGAGCGAAGCCAGAACGGATAGTCCTTGAACTCGCCCGTCAGGTTGTCCGCATAGAAATCCGGGGCGGTGTAGATGATCGGGCGCTTGCCGTAGTGGCGCTCGAGCTTGTCCATGAAGACCTGCATCTTCTCCAGGACGGTGGCGCGGGAAAGCCGGCGCTTGCACTTCGATTCGCCGTTGTACTCCACGTCGATGACAGGGGGCAGCGCGTCGGGGTCCTTGGGCACGTTGCGGATGAACCAGTCGGCCTGCTCGCCCGCCGTCCGGCACCAGTAGAAGAAGTGATAGGCACCCCGCTTGATGCCTGCTTCCTTCGCCTTGCGCCAGTTGGTCTTGAACATCGGGTCGAGGTGGTCGCCGCCGTCGGTGGCCTTGATGAAGGCGAAGTTGGCCCCCTGGGTCCGCAGCGTCGCCCAGTCGATGTCTGCCTGCCAGCGCGACACGTCGACGCCGTGCACCGCATGATGGCGCGGCGTGATCTTGCCGAAGTTGATCGGTTTGGCGTCGCGGAAGCGCTGGCTATAGATGCGCGAGCGCTTACCGGGGTTGGTCATGATGGCCGGTTCGACCGGCGCTATCGCTTCCAGCGGACGCTGCGTCGGCATCGCTGCCGTCCGCGTCAGCGTCTCGAACCGGTCCTGGTCGGGAACGGGACCTGCCCAGGCAAGTTCATGCGCCGCGGTCTGGCCGGTGTCGGCTTCGCCGACATCGTTGGCAGGAACGGGGGCTGCGGGACGGACGATGGAATTCGTCGTCTCCTTCGAGGTCAGGCCGGCCCGGAGATCGTCGGCGCCGGACCGCGAGCAGCCGGACAGCGCAAGGCCAACGAGAAGGATTGCTGGAACAGCCGAAAGACGCATGGGGACCCGTTACGCAAAACAACTACGGAAGGCGGCAACTCCGCCAGGGAAGCACTCGGAATAATTGCTAACGGAGAATTACCAAAAAAGACTGAATCCAATCTTTACGGCGCCCAAAAACGCCGGCTGTGGCACCGGCAACGCAGGGGGCGGATTGGCCACGGCCTCTGTTCCACGGAGGACACGGCGCGCTATCGATCTGAAACTACGACACAATATTCCGTGATGGTGATTTGTTCCCGCATTCCCGAAAAATGCGATTGGCCGGGGATACCCGGCCAATCTGGGACAGATGCGACAAACCGGAACGATCAAACGGCGATCTTGCCGCCGCCGATCTTCGTGATCGCAACGACGGCCGGACGAACCGGCATGTCGTCCTTGAAGTCGGGCCACCGGGTGGAGAGGTCCTCGTAGTAGGACGGGCGACCGTGGCCGTCCCAGTCCTCGCCGCCGTCGCCCGGGTGCTGGACGGCGACGAAGGCCGTCTCGTCGTCCGGGGTGAACAGCGGGCCGCACATTTCCGCACCCACAGGCACGCGGAAGAACAGCTTGGAGGTGGCGCGCGCGTCGCCCTCGGTATCGACCGCCCACAGACCGTCGGTGCGGCCCGTCGCCTTGTTCGAGTTGCCGTCGGTGGAGACCCACAGGCGGCCGGCAGCGTCGACGGCACAGTTGTCGGGCATGCCGAACCAGCCGTTCTTCGTCGTTTCCGTGGAGAAGGTGGCGCCCACCTCGGCGACGGAAGGATCGCCGCACTTCAGAAGCACCTCCCACTTGCCCGAGGTGGCGGTGAAGTCGCCGCCGTCTTCCTCGATCTCGATGATGTGGCCGAAGGCGTTCTCCGCGCGCGGGTTGGCGGCGTCGATCTGGTCGGCCTTGCGCTTGGTGTTGTTGGTCAGCATCACGTAGACCTTGCCGTTGACGCCGTTGGGCTGGACATCCTCGGGGCGGTCCATCTTGGTGGCGCCGAGCAGGTCGCCGGCGCGGCGGGTCTCGATCAGCACGTCGGCCTGGCTGGCAAAGCCGTTCTCGGTGGTCAGAGGACCTTGGCCGTGCACGAGCGGCAGCCAGGTCATCGTGCCGTCCTCGTTGAACTTGGCCACATAGAGCGTGCCGGCGTCGAGCAGGTCCATGTTGGCTGTGCGGTCGTCCGGATTGTAGGTGCCGTCGGTGACGAACTTGTAGACATAGTCGAAGCGCTCGTCGTCGCCGAGATAGAAGACCACCTTGCCGTTTTCCGCCACGATCGATTCGGCGCCCTCGTGCTTGGTGCGGCCGAGTGCCGTGCGCTTCTTCGGCACCGACGTCGGGTCCATCACGTCCACTTCGACGATCCAGCCAAAACGATTGGGCTCGTTCGGCTCCTTGGAAAGGTCGAAGCGGTCGTAGAAGTTGGCCCACTCGTAGCCGCCCTCGGGAACGCCGTAGCGCTCGTAGTTTCCGGCCTCGGCGTGGCCGGCCGGCAGTTCGCCGGAGAAGTAGCCGTGGAAGTTCTCTTCGGCCATGATGTAGGTGCCCCACGGGGTCACCCCGCCGGCACAGTTGTTGAGCGTGCCGAACACCTTCTGGCCGGTAGCGTCCGCATTGGTCTTGACGCGGTCGTGGCCGGCGACGGGACCGGACAGCTGCATCTCGGTGTTGACGGTGATGCGGCGGTTCAGCTTGCCTTCCGGCACCACCTGCCACTTGCCGTTCACCTTGCGGATCTCGACGACGGTGCCGCCGTGGGCCGCCATCTCGACGTCGACCTGGTCCTTCGACAGCGCACCCTGCTTCACCTTGCCGTCGACGATGGTGACCAGGCCGGGGAACATCAGGTGGGGATTGGTGTATTCGTGGTTGACCACGAGCAGTCCGTGCTCGGACGAGCCTTCAAGCGGAATGAAGCCGACATAGTCGTTGTTGTAGCCGAACTGGCGTTCCTGTGCGGCCGCAGTCTGCGCCATCGGGTCGAACGCAGGAGAATCGGCAAACAGCGCGTCGCCCCAGCGCAGCAGCACGTCGGCATCATAGCCCTCCGCCACATGATGCGTTGCATCGACGCCGGCTTCGACCTCGGTGAACGAGAAGGCGGAACCGCCGGCTGCCCGCGCCTTGTCGGCGCTCATGAGCGCGACGGGGCCTACGGTCGCGGCGATCGCCGAGACGGCGAGCGAACCCTGCAAGAAGCCGCGGCGCGAAAACCGCTTGCCGATGATCTCGCCCATCGTCGGATTCAGGCTCGGATTATGTCCGTCGCCGTCCGCATCCTCGAGTTGCGTCGTCGGGAAGGTCTTTTGAGTGAAATGTTCGGTCATCAGACGGTCTCCAATTGCTGTCGCGGACTCCTGGTTTAGAGCCATTCTAGCCTTTAGAGACGGCATGTATCGGTTTTGCGACAAAAGCCGCCGCAAGACTGTCGCAAGCCGATTGGCCGATCCCCTGCCGGTGGGCTGGGCGACGCCCTGGTCGACTGCTCGGGAAGGAAGCGGTTGTCCCGGCTTCCCAGCGGGTTTAATTTGGTAGAGACTGATGACGGTTTCAGGGCTTTGCCGGAGGTGGAGCACATGCGCGTCAAGGATGTGATGACGAAGGTCGTCGTCAGGCTTTCACCCGACAACAGTGTGCGGCAGGCCGCAAGGCTCATGCTCGACCATCACGTAAGCGGTCTTCCGGTCGTCGACGACGAGGGGCATGTGGTCGGCGTCATCACCGAGGGCGATCTCATTCGGCGCACCGAGCTCTGCAGCGGCGTCGCGGGTAGCCCGGCCGAACCGACGACCCCGGCTGAGGCGCGGGCGACCGCCTATGTGAAACGCAGCTCGTGGAAGGTCGGGGATGCGATGACTGCCGCCCCGGTCACCATCGACGAGGACGCCTCGATCACGCGCGTCGCGACGATGATGCAGGAACGCGGGGTGAAGCGCATCCCCGTGCTGCGAGACGGCGAACTGGTCGGCGTCGTCAGCCGCGCCGATCTGCTGCAGGCAATCCTGGCTGCCAAACAGGACGAGACACAGACCGGCGACGACGCGATCCGGCGAAGCATTCTCACCCGGCTTGACGAGAATACCGGCCTGGAAGGGCTTGGTATTGAAGTTTCGGTCTCAGACGGGACCGTGCATCTCTGGGGCAAGGTGGAAACCGCCGAATGCCGCAAGGCCGCACGGGTCGTCGCAGAGGGCGTCCACGGCGTCAGGGGCGTTGTCGAGCATTTCCCCGATCCCTTTCCCGGCTAGGATCACAGGCCTGCCACAACCTGTGCCTATGCTGGCAACGGCAAGTTTAAAAGAACAATGATGTCTTTGCGATCGGGAGGTTGGCATGGCTTCGGTTGAGATGGCAGCGACGAGAGAGCAGGCCGCCGGCGGACGGGCGGCAGGCCTCGACGCGGACGAGCTTCGCCTGATGGATGCCTACTGGCGGGCGTCGAACTACCTGTCCGTCGGCCAGATCTATCTGCTGGACAATCCGCTGCTGCGAGCACCGCTCAAGCGCGAGCACGTCAAGCCGCGCCTGCTGGGCCACTGGGGCACGTCGCCCGGCCTGAACATGCTCTACGTGCATCTCAACCGGCTCATTCGGCGCGACGACCTGAACATGATCTATGTGATCGGCCCTGGCCACGGCGGGCCGTCGCTTGTGGCGCATGCCTATCTGGAAGGCACCTACAGCGAGTTCTACCCGAACATCAGCCAGGATACGGAGGGGATGCAACGGCTGTTCAAGCAGTTCAGCTTTCCCGGCGGTATTCCGAGCCATGTCGCGCCCGAGACGCCCGGCAGCATCCATGAAGGCGGCGAACTCGGCTACGCGCTGAGCCACGCCTATGGTGCCGCCTTCGACAATCCTGACCTGATCGTCGCCTGCGTCGTCGGTGACGGCGAGGCGGAGACTGGACCGCTTGCCACCGGCTGGCAGGGAAACAAGTTCCTGAACCCGGCCCGGGATGGCTGCGTGCTGCCGATCCTGCACCTGAACGGATACAAGATCGCCAACCCCTGTTTCCTTGCCCGCATTCCCAAGGAGGAGTTGCAGAAATTCTTCGAGGGCATGGGCTACAAACCCCATTTCGTGGAAGGTCATGAGCCGGAGGACGTCCATCGCCAGCTTGCGGAAGTCATGGACACGGCCGTCAGCGAGATCCGCGCCATCTGGGCCGACGCGCGCGAAAACGGCAACCTCAAGCGGCCCGCATGGCCGATGATCGTCTTCCGCACGCCGAAGGGCTGGACATGCCCCGAAGAGATCGACGGCAAGAAATGCGAGGGCTACTGGCGCTCGCACCAGGTGCCGATGGGCGACATGGACAAGCCGGAGCACATCCGCATTCTCGAAGGGTGGATGAAGAGCTATCGCCCGGAGGAACTGTTCGACGACGAGGGGCGGTTGATGCCGGAAATTGCGGCACTGGCGCCGGTGGGGCGGCGGCGGATGAGCGACAATCCGCATGCCAATGGTGGTGTTCTGCTGCGCGACCTGAAGATGCCGGACTTCCGTAAATACGCGGTCGAGGTTCCAAGTCCCGGCGCTACGGTAGCCGAATCCGCCCGGGTGATGGGAAAGTTCCTGCGCGATGTCATGAAGCTGAACCTCGGCGACAGCAATTTCCGCCTGTTCAGCCCGGACGAGAACAATTCCAACCGCTGGCAGGACGTGCTGGAGGTGACCGACCGCTGCTACATGGCGGAAATCTATCCGGAGGACGACCACCTCTCGCCGGATGGCCGCATCATGGAAGTGCTGAGCGAGCACCAGTGCCAGGGCTGGCTGGAGGGCTACCTGCTCACCGGCCGGCACGGCTTCTTTTCGTGCTACGAGGCCTTCATCCACATCATCGATTCCATGTTCAACCAGCATGCCAAGTGGCTGAAGGTGTGCAACGAAATCCCCTGGCGTCGGCCGATCGCCTCGCTGAACTATTTCCTCAGTTCCCATGTCTGGCGACAGGATCACAACGGCTTCAGCCACCAGGACCCGGGTTTCATCGACCATGTCGTCAACAAGAAGGCCGAGGTCGTCCGCGTCTATCTGCCGCCGGATGCCAATACGTTGCTCTCCGTCACCGACCACTGCCTGCGCAGCCGCAATTACGTCAATGTGGTGATCGCAGGCAAGCAGCCGGCGCCGCAATGGCTGACGATGCCGGAGGCCGTCCGCCATTGCGCCATGGGGCTCGGCATCTGGGAATGGGCGAGCAACGACAGGGGCGGGGAGCCGGATGTGGTGATGGCCTGCTGCGGCGACGTGCCGACGCTGGAGACGCTCGCCGCCGTCCAGCTCTTGCGTGAGCATTTGCCCGAACTGAAGGTGCGGGTGATCAATGTGGTGAACCTGATGAAGCTGCAGCCGGCGGAGGAGCATCCGCACGGCCTGTCGGACCGCGATTTCGACGCGCTGTTCACGCGCGACAAGCCGATCATCTTCGCTTTCCACGGCTATCCCTGGCTGATCCACCGGCTGACCTATCGCCGGACGAACCACGGCAATCTCCATGTGCGTGGCTACAAGGAGGAGGGCACGACGACGACGCCCTTCGACATGGTGGTGCTCAACGAACTCGACCGGTTCCACCTGGTCGGCGACGTCATCGACAGGCTGCCTCAGCTCGGCGCGCGCGCTGCCTATTTCAAGCAGGCCATTCAGGCCAAGCTGATTGAGCATCGCGAATACATCGAGAAGCACGGCGACGACATGCCTTCGATCAGTGGATGGAAGTGGGGCGTGAAGGCGGGTGCGAAGACGGCCGTAGCGACGTCCACGGAAGGCGACAACACCTGACCATCTGCCCCGGCGCCTGCGGGCACCGCAATGCCGATCGCGCTCCGCCGAAGACATTGTCCCGCGCGGGCCGGAGGGAACCGCAAAGCACATCTAATAGTTGATTGGCCATGTCCAACTTGTTGTCGACCGATCCCGAACTGAAGCGGATGCCGACCGAACAGGATCTCGGCCGGCTCCAGTTCACCACGATTCTCTATTACCTGCACTGCACCAACCCGGATAACGGGCTTGTCCGCGACAAGACCCAACCCGATGCACCCGCCAGCATCGCGGCCATCGGCATGGCGCTCGCCACCATTCCCGTCCTCGTCGAGCGCGGTATCATCATCCGCAAGTTTGCCGCCAAGATCGCCCGCCGGCGGCTGGAGTTCCTGCTGGACCTGCCACAGGGGCCGGAACCCGATGCTTCAGGCTACAAGGGCTTCTTCTATCACTTTCTCGATATCGAGACCGGACGCCGGGTCTGGGAATGCGAGCTGTCGACGATCGATTCGGCGTTCCTCTTTGCCGGCGCCCTGACGGTGGCGGCCTATTTCGATGGGAAAGCGGCGGAAGAAGTCGAGATCCGCCGTCTCGCAAACGCGCTGTACGAGCGGGCCGACTGGAACTGGGCGCGCGACGGCGGCCTGACGCTAACCCATGGCTGGCGGCCGGAAAACGGCTTCATTCCCTATCGCTGGCGCGGCTACGACGAAGGCCTGCTTCTCTACATCCTCGGGCTGGGCTCTCCGACCCATCCGCTGCCGGCCGACTCCTATGCCGCCTATACGCACAGCTATGAGTGGCGGAACATCTACGGTCGCGAACTGCTTTATTCGGGGCCGCTCTTCACGCATCAACTGTCGCACATGTGGATCGATTTCCGCGGCATCCGCGACGCGTTCATGCGCGAGCACAACAGCGACTATTTCCTGAACAGCCGGCACGCCACCTTCGTCCAGCAGGAATACGCCATTCGCAACCCGATGAATTTCGCCGGCTACGGCGAGCATTGCTGGGGGTTCACGGCGTCCGACGGCCCGGGCTGGACTAAGCGCAACGTCGATGGCATCGACAGGGAGTTCTTCGACTACATCGCCCGCGGCGCTCCCTACGGTCCCGACGACGGAACGGTGGCGCCCTGGGCGGTCGTCGCCTCGCTGCCGTTCGCACCCGAGATCGTCATTCCTACCATCAGCAACTTCGCGCGCATGGATCTCGGCATGACACGCCTCTACGGCTTCAAGCCTTCCTTCAATCGATCCTTTGCGATGGAAAACGGTCACACCGGCTGGTGGGTCAGTCCCTATCACTTCGGCATCGACCAGGGGCCCGTCGTCCTGATGATCGAGAACTACAGGAGCGAGCTCCTGTGGAACATCATGCGCCACTGCGGGCCGCTGGTCGTGGGCCTGCGACGCGCCGGATTTTCAGGCGGTTGGCTGTAAGCGGAGAACTTGTTCCGCGCTACGCCGGAGTGCAGGCCATTCCGTTGCGGCGGGCATTGTCTACGCAGTCGCTGCGGTTCACGTAGGATTCGGTCGAGGCCCCGACGATCCGCCCGTTTGCCGCAGTCCTGCGCCAGCGCCACCTTCCGTTGCTCTGATAGATTTCCCAGATATCGCCGTCCCGATCCTTGCACGTCGCCATGGTCAACTCCTCTTGGTCTGGAGGTGACGCTAGGTGATTCGGAGAGGGTGCTCCACGAATTGAGGACAATCATGGATTGCTGCCTCGGTGGCGTCGGTTGTGTGGCGGCCGACGTGTGCGACAGATGGAAAGCTTCGCATTCCAGACACTCCGATTGACGTGTCCCAAAATGCAATAAGCCCGCTCAAACGGCGGGCTTACGGCAAGTCTTGACGCCAGTTCCTGGCGTTATCGGTCTACAGGCACACAGGACGGACAGATACGTTGCTGGCTGCCCGCCGACGTCCTCAGCTGCACCCGCTCGTCGCGCCGCAGGTGTCGCACTTCTCGCAGGTGCCGTTGCGCACCATCGTGAAGTTCTGGCACTCCGAGCACATGTTGCCGGTATACCCTTGCGCGATCGAGCGCATGCGGCGTTCGTTCTCCACCTTCTTGGCCTCCGCCTTGGCTGCGGCCGCGTCGGCTGCTGCCTTGTCGGAGAAGAGGGCGGTGACGGACTGCTGGCTTTCGGTCGCGACCTCTTCGGAGATCTCTTCCGCAATCTCTTCGGCCAGTTCGGCGGCGCGTTCCTCGTAGTCGCGCTTGAAGGCGACGATTTCCGAGGTCGAGATGGCGGTGGCCGTTTCCAGCTTGCGGGCGGCGTTGCCGGCAAAGGCGGTGACGTTGCCGCCGCCGGAAGCCTTGGCGGGAGCCGCCGTCGCCGCGCCCTTCGGTTCGCCGAGCTGACGCTCGCCGCCGGAGACGAGCGTCGGCTTGTAGCCGCGGGTCCAGCCGGTCGAGACGAGGTTGGTCTTGCCCTCCTGGATGCCCTTGCCGAGCGCGGTGTTGCCGAAGTCGGAGGTGTCGACATGGGCGAGGTCGTGGCGGCCGAGATAGGAGACGGCGAGTTCGCGGAACACGTAGTCGAGGATCGACGTCGCGTTCTTGATCGCGTCGTTGCCCTGCACCATGCCGGCCGGTTCGAACTTGGTGAAGGTGAAGGCCTCCACGTATTCTTCGAGCGGCACGCCGTATTGCAGGCCGAGCGAGATGGCGATCGCGAAGTTGTTCATCATCGCCCGGAAGGCAGCACCCTCCTTGTGCATGTCGATGAAGATCTCGCCGAGGCGGCCGTCACCGAATTCGCCGGTGCGCAAGTAAACCTTGTGCCCGCCGACGACGGCCTTCTGGGTATAGCCCTGGCGGCGGTTCGGCAGCTTCTCGCGCTCGCGGGTGACGCGCTCGATGATCCGCTCGACGATCTTCTCGGTCACGGTGACGGCCTGGGCGGCGGCCGGTGCTGCGACCAGTTCCTCGACCGCATCCTCGTCCTCCTCGTCCTCGATCAGCGAGGCGTTGAGCGGCTGCGACAGCTTGGAGCCGTCGCGGTAGAGCGCGTTGGCCTTCAGCGCCAGCTTCCACGACAGCATGTAGGCGTTCTTGCAGTCCTCGACGGTCGCCTCGTTCGGCATGTTGATCGTCTTGGAGATCGCACCCGAAATGAACGGCTGGGCGGCCGCCATCATGCGGATGTGGCTTTCGACCGAGAGGTAGCGCTTGCCGATCTTGCCGCAGGGGTTGGCGCAATCGAAGACGGGCAGGTGCTCCGCCTTCAGGAAGGGTGCGCCCTCCAGCGTCATCGCGCCGCAGACGTGGATGTTGGCGGCCTCGATGTCCTTGCGCGAGAAACCGATGTGCTCGAGCAGGTTGAAGCTCATGTCGGCAAGCTGGGCGTCGGTGACCTTCAGCGTCTCCTTGAGGAAGTCGGCGCCGAGCGTCCACTGGTTGAAGACGAACTTGATGTCGAAGGCGGCCTTCAGCGCTCCGTTGACGGCGGCGATCTTCTCGTCCGTGAAGCCCTTGGCCTTCAGCGAGCCGGGGTTGATGCCGGGCGCCTGGTTCAGGTTGCCGTGGCCGACCGCATAGGCCTCGATCTCGGCGATCTGGGCTTCCGAGTAGCCGAGCGTGCGCAAGGCTTCCGGGACGGCGCGGTTGATGATCTTGAAATAGCCGCCGCCGGCGAGCTTCTTGAACTTCACCAGGGCGAAGTCGGGCTCGATGCCGGTGGTGTCGCAGTCCATCACGAGGCCGATCGTGCCGGTCGGCGCGATCACGGTCGTCTGGGCATTGCGATAGCCGTGCTTTTCACCGAGGGCCACGGCCTGGTCCCAGGCCGCCATGGCATGGACGATCAGGTCCTGGTCGGGGCAATCATCGTGGACGAGAGCCACCGGGGCGACCGACAGCCTCTCGTAGCCGCTGCTCTCGCCATAGGCTGCGCGGCGGTGGTTGCGCATCACCCGCAGCATGTTGTCGCGGTTTGGCGCAAAGCCCGGGAAGGTGCCGAGCTCGCCGGCCATCTCGGCCGAGGTCGCATAGGCGACGCCGGTCATGATCGCCGTGAGCGCACCGGCAATCGCCCGGCCCTCTGCCGAATCATAGGGAATGCCCGACGACATCAGCAGGCCACCGATATTGGCGTAGCCGAGGCCGAGCGTGCGGTATTCATAGGAGAGTTCGGCGATCTGGCGGCTCGGGAACTGCGCCATCATCACCGAGACTTCCAGCACGATCGTCCACAGGCGGACGGCATGCTCGTAGTCGGCGATGTTGATGTTCTTCGTCGCCGCATCCTTGAATTGCAGAAGGTTCAGCGAGGCGAGGTTGCACGCCGTGTCGTCGAGGAACATGTATTCCGAGCACGGGTTGGAGGCGCGGATCGGGCCGGCCGCCGGGCAGGTGTGCCAGTCGTTCATCGTCGTGTTGAAGTGCAGGCCCGGATCGGCGGATGCCCAGGCGGCGTAGGAGATCTGCTCCCAAAGGTCGCGCGCCTTGAGCGTCTTCATCACCTTGCCGTCCTTGCGCGCGGTCAGGTTCCAGTCGCCGTCGTTCTCCACGGCGCGCAGGAAGTCGTCCTTCAGCGAGACCGAATTGTTGGAGTTCTGGCCGGAGACGGTGAGATAGGCTTCCGAATCCCAGTCCGTGTCGTAGGTCTTGAACTCGATGTCCTTGTAGCCCTGCTTGGCGAACTGGATGACGCGCTTGATGTAGTTTTCCGGAACCTGGTCCTTCTTGGCGGCGCGGATCTCGCGCTTCAGCGCCGGGTTCTCGTTGGGGTCGAAGCAGGCGTCGTTGTCGGCGGCGCAATTGATGCAGGCCTTCATGATCGCCTTCAGGTGGGTGGCGACGATCTTGGAGCCGGTGACGAGGGCCGCCACCTTCTGCTCTTCCTTGACCTTCCAGTTGATGTAGGCCTCGATGTCGGGATGGTCGATGTCGACCACGACCATCTTGGCCGCGCGGCGCGTCGTGCCGCCCGACTTGATCGCGCCGGCCGCGCGGTCGCCGATCTTCAGGAAGCTCATCAGGCCGGAGGAGCGGCCGCCGCCGGAAAGCTTCTCGCCTTCGCCACGCAGGTGGCTGAAGTTGGAGCCGGTGCCGGAGCCGTACTTGAACAGGCGTGCCTCGCGCACCCACAGGTCCATGATGCCGTTCTCGTTGACGAGATCGTCCTCGACCGACTGGATGAAGCAGGCATGCGGCTGCGGGTGCTCGTAGGCCGACTTGGACTTCGTGAGCTTGCCGGTGAACGGGTCGACATAGAAGTGGCCCTGGCCGGGACCGTCGATGCCGTAGGCCCAGTGCAGGCCGGTGTTGAACCACTGCGGGCTGTTGGGCGCGACGCGCTGGGTGGCGAGCATGTAGGCGAGCTCATCCTTGAAGGCGGACGCATCTTCTTCGGATGCGAAGTATCCGCCCTTCCAGCCCCAGTAGGTCCACGTCCCGGCGAGACGGTCGAACACCTGCCGTGCGTCGGTCTCCGAGCCGTAGCGCTCACCCTCGGGGAGCGCCTTCAGGGCTTCGGTGTCGGCGACGGAGCGCCACAGGAAGGAGGGGACGTCGTTCTCCTCGACCTTCTTCAGCCTGGCCGGCACGCCTGCCTTGCGGAAATACTTCTGCGCCAGGATGTCGGCTGCGACCTGGCTGAACTGCGCGGGGACGTCGATGTCGGCGAGCCGGAAGACGATCGAGCCGTCCGGGTTCTTGATCTCGCTGGTGGCCTTGCGGAATTCGATCTCTGCATAGGCCGATTGGCCCTGCTTGGTGAAGCGACGTTCTATGCGCATGGTCCGTTGTCCCTTTGGTTGTCGCGCCACCCGTGGCCGGGGCGCGAATATCCACGTCCGGCCGCGGTTCTTCGCAGCCAGCTCAAATTCTTCACTCTGTTCGGGAAACCCGTTCTCGCGGCACCCTGTATCTTGTGCTGAGCATTGCTGCAAACACTAAATATAGTATTAACAGCTTCTTTACGCCAGTCTTTTGGCTGCTCCTGCCATCAGAAAATAGTGCGCAAAAACCTCCCCTGCGGCCGGTGCTTCATCCACCTCGACGCATGGTCACAAAACGCATTTTTTTGATTGAAGGGCTCGGACTTACAAACTCTCGCGCCCTGCCGCAGTTGCAGCGTGGAAACCATTAACGACATGGCACCCGATTCCGTCAAGGGGTGGTTTATGACGGATTTGTGGACGCTAGATGTTGTGTGCTCTGCCTGTGGAAAATGGGGACATGTGGTAAATGCTGGAATTCCAGCCGGTTGAGGTGCCGCGCTTGAAGCTTACGCCAATCAGTTGTGGAGAACCCAAGAAATAAGGGGGCAAAATTAAGGGTAGTTTGCGACCTCTCTGCCACAGCGCGATTGTCACATGCTTGCCATGGGACAGCGGATGTGGTTGCGGCGGCCCGCCGCTTACACCTTGAGCCCTGCTACCCGCCCGAATATCCGATGGGTGCCTTTACAAAGCCGCTTTTTGCAAGAACAACCTAAATTAGGAGTATGTCGATTGTAACCGCGGCGCACGCCGCGCTAGCATCGGCTATGGCGTGCGGATTGTGTTGGAGTTGCCGGCCCGTTCACATGCTGAATGGGAGGCTACATGGCTGCAGGCATCAGGTCGGTTCCGACGGGCAATCCATATATCGACGGTATTCTCTACGGCACGCAGTGGAGCGGCCGGATCACCTACAGCTTCCCGGATGCGATTTCGGACTACGGGGCAGACTACGGCCACCCGGTCACCGGCTTCAGCGCCGTCGGCAAGCAGCAGAAAGACGCGGTCCAGTCGATCCTGGAGGGGAAGGTGACCTCCGGCACCGCGCCGTTCACATACGGCTCCTTTTCGCAGATCTCCAATGTGCAGTTGGCGCTCGCTGCGGATCCCGCCGGAAAGTCCGATATCATGGTCGGGCAGGCGGACCATATCGACGGCGCGAACCTGCCGACCGCAGAAGTGCTGACCTTCGTCGGCACCACCGGCAAGACATCCGACGGCGACCTCTGGTTCGGCAATGATTATGCCGGTACGTTCAGCGATTACCGCAAGCCGCAGCTCGGTACCTACGCCTGGCTCACCCACATCCACGAGATCGGCCATGCGCTCGGCTTGAGCCACGGTCACGATGCCGGAACGGATATCGACGGCTTCAAGCTGGCGCTGCCGCAGGATCGCGACGGCATCGAATTCTCCGTGATGACCTATCGCTCGTTCCTCGGGGGCATGGTGGCGCCCTATTCGGCCGAGGAGTACGGGTCGCCCCAGACGCTGATGATGAACGACATTGCCGCCATCCAGCATCTCTACGGCGCGAATTTTTCCACCAATGCCGGCAACACCGTATACAGCTGGTCACCCGAAACCGGCGAGATGTTCGTCGACGGTAGGGGGCAGGGGGCGCCGGGCGACGGCAAGGGGGGCGCTGCCAACCGCGTCTTCCTCACCATCTGGGACGGTGGCGGCAACGACACCTACGACTTTTCGAACTACGATCAGGACGCCTTCATTGACCTCGCACCAGGCAGTTGGTCGCTCGTCTCCCAGTACCAGCGCGCGCAACTGGGCTACACGGCGCGGGCAAACGGCAACGTCTACAACGCCCTCCAGTACGCTGGGGACGCCCGCTCCCTGATCGAAAATGCCAGGGGCGGCTCGGCGAAGGATGACATCGCCGGCAACGCCGCGAACAATCGGCTCTACGGCAATGACGGCAACGACATGCTGACGGGCCGTTCCGGCAACGACCGGCTGTCCGGCGGCAACGGCAACGACATCCTCTATGGCGACAACCGCGCCGGCAAGGCCTATCTCGGCCCTGGCGTTTTCTTCGAACCGGGCGGATTGCGGCATGACACGCGCGCATCCGCGCTGTCGTTGGACAAGGCGATCGGCATGCGCCAGGACCCCAATATCCAGCATTCGGACACCAACCCCACGGTCAAGGTGTCGGGCTCCGGCGACTGGAGCATGGATTTCTACTCATTCGCCGTGCGCGCGGCGGGACAGTTGATCCTCGATACCGACGGGACGATGGATTCGCACCTCCAGCTGATTGACAGCCGAGGCAACATCCTGACGCAGAACGAGGATTCCGCCTCGGACCCCGGTGACGAGGGCTACGGCTTTCAGAGCTTCATCTCCTATACGGTGACGAAGCCGGGGCTCTACTACGTTCGCGTTTCGCTCTACCCGGGCGACGGTGTGCTGCCTGCCGGCGCCAGCTACACCCTGAACCTGACACTGCCTAATCCCGTCGAAGCTGATACGCTTGCTGCGGGCGACGACATCCTGAACGGCGGCGCGGGAAAGGATGTGCTCTTGGGCGGTGCCGGCAACGACACCTATGTGCTGGGGGCCGGGCGTGACACGGTGATAGACAGTGCGGGCATCGACACGATCACCTCCATGATTTCCCGCTCGCTGGTGGCCCATCCGGCGATCGAGAATCTGCGGCTGCTCGGGACGGGCGGCCTCACGGGGCGCGGCAATGCGCTGGACAATGTCATTACCGGCAATATCGGCAACGACCTGCTTGACGGCGGCGCCGGGCGCGACACGCTCATCGGCGGCGCGGGCGACGATACCTATGTGCTGGGAGCGGAAAAGGACAGGATCGCGGACAGCGCGGGGCAGGACACGATCACATCGACGATATCCCGCTCGCTGACGTCCTATCCGATGATAGAGAAGCTGAGGCTACTCGGCGAGGGCGACACTCATGGTCACGGCAACACGTCGAACAACACGATTATCGGCAACTCCGCCAACAATCTTCTGGACGGAGCCGGCGGCCGGGACCATCTGATCGGCGGCGCCGGCAACGACACCTATGTGCTGAGCGCCGGCTCGGACCGGGTCACCGACACGTCGGGCAGCGATACGATCACCTCGACGACCACCCGCTGGCTCGGCCATTACACCGGCATCGAGAACCTGACCCTGATCGGCGAGGCGGATGCAAAGGCCACGGGCAATGCGCTGTCCAATCGCATCATCGGCAACGGCAGCGACAACATCATCGACGGCCGCGCTGGCAACGATCACCTGATCGGCGGAGCGGGCAGGGACGACTTCGTCTTCTCCACCCGGCTGGATGCCGCGAAAAATGTCGATAAGGTGCTCGACTTTACGGTAGGCGAGGATCTGTTCCGGCTCGACAGTGACGTCTTTGCCGCGCTTGGCCCACACGGCATCCTCGCGGCAGGCGCTTTTGCCAGCAATAGTTCCGGCAACGCGCAGGACGCTCGCGACCGGATCATCTACGAGCGCGATACCGGCGATCTTCTCTACGATCCCGATGGTACCGCGAAGGGCGGCGCGATCCAGTTTGCAAAGCTGGCACCGCATCTCTCGCTGTCTCACAGCGACTTCTTCATCCTGTAGGGATGCAGGACAGGGGACAGGGGAATGGCGGTGCGTGCGCCGTCAGCCGCGCGTGCCCTTGGCAATCGGTTCCTGGTAGGTGAAGCCCATGTCCCAGGGGAAGTAGATCCAGGTGTCCTGGCTGACTTCCGTGATGAAGGTGTCCACCTGCGGGCGTCCCTTCGGTTTGGCATAGACGGCGGCAAAATGCGCCTTCGGCAGCATGGAGCGCACCTGGGCTGCGGTCTTGCCGGTGTCGGTCAGGTCATCGACGATGAGGATGCCTTCGCCGTCGTTCTGCAAAAGCTCCGGCGAGATACCCTTCAGCACGTGCATTTCGCCCTGTGACAGGTAGTCGTGATACGACGCTACGCAGACGGTCTCGATCAGGCGGATGTTTAGCTCGCGCGAGATGATGGCCGCAGGAACCAGCCCGCCGCGGGTGATGCAAACGATCGCCTTCCATTCGCGGTCGTTGTCGGAAAGGCGCCAGGCCAGCGCGCGGGCGTCACGATGAAACTGGTCCCAGGAGACGGGAAAGGCTTTGTCGGGAAGCGACATGGCAGGCTCCTATCGCCGGCGGCCGGCAGAATTGCGGATAATTTCGCCTTTCTAGGGCATAAGATGCGCGAAGGGAAACGGAGCAGAACCGTTCCCCCTGCGCGATCCACAATGAAACGTCGCAATTTCCGCGATTTCAGCGCGACATGATCGCCGGAACACGCAAATCCTTCAACATTGCGCTGGTTACGCCGCCGAACAGGCGATGGCGCAGCCAGGAATGGCTGAAGGCGCCCATCACGAGCAGGTTGGCGCCGGTTGCCGAGACCCGCCGGTTGATGACATGGGCCACCGTGTCGCCGTTCGAGCTTGCGGAATTCACGGTGACGTTGAGGCCGTGACGCGTCAGCGTCGAGGCGATCTCGGTTCCCGAAAAGGCGGCGTGCTGCGTGGCATCGTCATGGCCGTCCACCGTGAAGATCTCGATCTCGCTGGCCTCCTTGAGAAGCGGCAGTGCATCGAAGACGGCGCGCGCCGATTCGCGCGTTCCGTTCCAGGCGATCAGCACGCGGCTGGGCGCTTCGGGACCCGCGACTGCGTCGGAGATCAGGCACAGCGGTCGGCCGCTTTCGTAGAGAAGGTCTTCGATGTCTGCGCGGGACGGGCCATCGCCTGCTGGATCGAGCTGGACGGCGACCACGATGTCGCTGCCGCGCGCGCTGTCGATGATGCCGCTGGCACTATAACCGGCGCTGCCGGTGAAAAGCCGCCATTCATACGAGACGCCCGATCGCTGCGCCAGCGTGCGGAAGGTCGTCTCGATCGAGCGCGATACGGCCTGTGCCTGCGCCTGCTGCTCCATGATGGCGTTGGGATCGGGAAATTCCATCGGGGCGGCTATGGTGACGACGATCGGCGTCTCCGCATGCACGCCGATCACGTGGGCGCCGTGCCGCTCCGCCAAGGCGAGGGCGTGCTGCGTCACCTTTTCCGCGTCGTCCGCAGTGCTGAGCACAGCAGTAATGGTCTTGTAGGTCATGGCGATCTCCGGTTCGAACCCACGTTCTTTTGCAAGGCGCCGGGCCATGCGGTCACGGTGCCGTAACGCCTTGAAATTCTGAGATGATCTTTTCCCCAAATCGCCCCTTATTCAAGCGCAATCCGCGGACGTGACCATCGAAACGTTCAAAACCCTGCGATGTCAGGCCGCGTGGATTCAATCTAGGGCGCGCCGGCACAATCGGCGTTGACGCCGATCAACCCGCAGCCTTCGCCGCGGCGATATCGGCGATCATGGCGAGCACGTCCCGCTCGGCCGCAGCCGCCGGCGCCTCGTTTCGGCTTCGGATGACGATCTCGGTCGAGAACCGGTTTCCGTCGTAGCGCGGGTAGGAGCCGATCGAAGTCTCCGGGTGCGCCTGCTGGATCGCCGACAGCCGGGATCCGATATCGCCCTCGCCGAACGGCGAGGCGACGCTGCGCGAGAGCACGGGCGCACCGGTCTCGAGCGTGGGCAGCAGCACGTCCAGCATGGCGACGAACACCTGAGGCACGCCGGCCATGACGTGGACGTTGCCGATGATAAAGCCCGGCGCGGTCGAGACGCTGTTGGGGATGTGCCGCGCGCCGACCGGCATCCGCGCCATGCGCTGGCGGGCCTCGTTGAATTCGACGCCACGGCGGGCATACATGGCGCCGAGCAGTTCCATCGCGTCTGTGTCGTGCGTGCAGGGCACGCCGAAGGCCTTTGCGACCGCGTCCGCCGTGATGTCGTCATGCGTCGGGCCGATACCGCCGGAGGTGAAGACGTAGTCGTATCGGCTGCGCAGGGCGTTCAGCGCCTCGACGATCATCTCCTCCTCGTCGCCGACGATGCGCACTTCCTTGAGGTCTATGCCGGCGAGGAAGAGCATGTCGGCAAGGTGGCCGATGTTCTTGTCCTTGGTTCGTCCCGACAGCAGCTCGTCGCCGATGGCAAGCATGGCGGCGGTGATGATTTTCGCTGAACCCATTGAAAAATCTCCTGATGCGGGATGGCCGGCTGCTGCGACACAATGACTGTCAATCGAATGTGAACAGTCTGTTGCTCGGCAAGCCGCTGGCGTCATGGCTCTCTCTGCTACATCTTCGCGCCGACCGCAATCAAGCGGAAACGCTGCAATCAAGACGCGACAGGAGATTTGAATTGGCAAGAGTTCTGGTTCTCTACTACTCGGCCTACGGCCATATTGAAACGATGGCCAATGCCGTGGCCGAAGGTGCGAAGTCCGCCGGCGCGGACGTCGTCGTCAAGCGCGTACCGGAGCTCGTGCCCGAAGAAGTCGCCAAGGCGTCGCACTTCAAGCTCGATCAGGCCGCCCCGATCGCGACGGTCGAGGAACTTGCCGAATACGACGCGATCATTGTCGGCGCCGGCACGCGCTTCGGCACGGTTGCCTCGCAGATGCGCAATTTCTGGGACCAGACGGGTGGTCTCTGGTTCAACGGCAAGCTGGTCGGCAAGGTCGGCTCCGTTTTCACCTCGTCGGCGACCCAGCACGGCGGCCAGGAATCCACCATCCTCGGCTTCATCCCGACGCTGCTGCACCACGGCATGGTCGTCGCAGGCCTCCCCTATGCGTTCCAGGGCCAGATGGGCGTTGACGAGATCAAGGGCGGCTCGCCCTACGGCGCCTCCACCATCACCGACGGCGACGGCTCCCGTCAGCCTTCGGCAGTCGAGCTCGATGCCGCCCGCTTCCAGGGCGCGCACGTCGCCAAGCTGGCCGCCAAGATCGCCGGCTGAAACGCATCGGTGGCATAATCGGGGAAGGGCGCGGCCGGTATGGCGCGCCCTTTCTCGTTTGAGACGACTTGGAATTCAGCGGCGTTCGGCACGTCACGAAAGACTGACGTACGGGAAACCGCCAGTCGCCAGCGGGCACGTCCGGGCGTGAGTGATTCGCACTTCGCTGGTGGCTCTGCCAGATTGCTCTATCGCGCCATCATCCTGCCGTTGGAGGCCACCAGACGGCCGCCCTTGTAGACGTCGCGCGACTTCGGAACCTCCACGACGGCCTGTGGAATGTGCGGTGCATCGAGCACGACGAAATCTGCGCGCGCGCCGGCGCGCAGCCCGTAGTCGTCAATTCCGAGTGCTGCGGCGCCGGCGTGCGTCACCACATCGAAGGCGGCCGCCAGCATGTCGTCGGTATAGAAGCCGGACCGGTAGGCGATGACGCCGGCCCGGCTCAGCATGTCGCCATCTCCGAACGGCCACCACGAATCACGGATGTTGTCGCTGCCGGAAAAGACGGTCACGCCTTCGCTCCTCAGAAGGGCTACCGGCGGGAACGCATGGTCCCCCGGCGCATTCGTCATGATCGATACGCCGGAACGTGCAAGCAGCGCGCCTGTCTTTCTCGCGACCGGTTCGGGGACGTCGCCCAGCCCGTAGGCGTGGCTGATTGCCACCCGTCCCTCCATTCCAAGCGCGCGCGCGCGGGCGCAGATCTGCTCGATCTCGAAGACGCCGAGCGTACCCATGTCGTGCAGGTGGATGTCGACCCCGACACCGTGTTTGTCAGCCACGCCGAAGACGAAATCCAGGTGACGCTCGACATCGCGGTCGACACTGGCGGGATCGAGACCGCCGACCAGGTCGGCCCCAAGCGTGATGGCCTCGTCCAACAGTTCGGGCGTCCCCGGGCTGGAAAGGATGCCGTTCTGCGGGAATGCCACGATCTGGATATCGATGAGATCGCGATACTCCTCGCGCACGGCAAGAATCGTGCGGAGTGATTCCAGCCCGACCGAGCCGTCCACCATGACGTGGCTGCGCATGTGCGTCGCACCGTTGGCGATGCAGAGCTCGAGCTGGCTGCGCGCACGGACGTCCATCGGAGCGGCGTTCGCCATGTTATCGGCCTGGAAGGCGACCCGCTCGCGTACGTCGAAGCCGTTGGTGCAGGGGCGGTGCGGCTTCCAGGCGTCGCCGTAGAAGCTGGTATCGAGGTGAATATGACCCTCGATGAACCCCGGAACGACCAGCCGACCCGAAAGGTCGGTCGAAGGCCTCGATTCGGATACGCCGCCGGCGGACACGATCGCGCCGATCACGCCGTCGGCAACGCGGATATCCACCAATTGCCCGTCGGCAAGGCGTCCGTTTCGGAACATCATTTCGCGGGCCATCTGCTCTCCTTCTCAGTCTCTGTTTCACCGAGCCTACGTGCGCCGCCGGGGGCGTTCAATATGGAGGCCGGGATTGCCGTCGGCGCGGCAAGGAGATCAGGAACGCGGGGAAGGGGCGGTTGCGGTACCAGGGAGACCGACGTTGCCCCGATTGCGCGCAAACGTAAAAAAGCCCCGCACTTGAAGGGCCTAAAAACCACTTCTTTTAGGGAAAATGGTGGGCGATGAGAGACTCGAACTCCCGACATCCTCGGTGTAAACGAGGCGCTCTACCAACTGAGCTAATCGCCCGCCGCGTTGGTGGCCGTGATCTATGCGGAACCGGACGAAACCGCAAGAGGCGTTTTGATAATTTTCGCAAAATTTTGCAGCGGGGGTGTAGATGGCCCCCGTGGGAAGGGCTTGTGGACCCACAGGCCCGGTGTCGAACGTCCGCGCAGCCATACATATAGTCTGCGTATGGACGTAGTGTGCCTCTGGAGGCGGCGCGCCGGTGCAGAGGATATGTGGTGGCGGCAAAAATTCGGCAACCGGTCGCATGTCGCGGTTTGATCCGAACAGGCGAACGGGAGCGCGGCACGCGACCGCGACGTTCCCCGGGACGGCGCCGATACTATGACTGTATTGCCGAATGTGGATAAACGGGAATCGATCTTTCCTGCCCCAGCGGCGTGGATCGACTGTGAAAGCGTCGGCAAGGCAGGGCGTGTACGCGACGTGTCTCCCCGGCGCCTCCGGGACAGTTTTCAACATTTCGCGCCGCGTCATCGTTTTGTCTTCAAAGCTGCTTGACACCCATAAGGGAACCCCTTAGTTAGCCGCTCATCGAACGGCCCAGCCGCTTCGAGAGGGTGCCTCGGGCATCCGGACTTGGAAGATAAAAGCGGGTGTAGCTCAGTCGGTTAGAGTGCCGGCCTGTCACGCCGGAGGTCGCGGGTTCGAGCCCCGTCACTCGCGCCATCTTCCAGAAACCGGATATTCGAAAGTACCAAGGCCGAAACGGCCAAATGCGCGGGTGTAGCTCAGTCGGTTAGAGTGCCGGCCTGTCACGCCGGAGGTCGCGGGTTCGAGCCCCGTCACTCGCGCCATTCCATCTCAAGACGTGATGAAGGTATTTGCCGCCAGGCTAGTGGCGCATCTGCAGATGCGGCCCCGACATCAACAATGCCGGCGACTTGTGCGGCACAAGCGGAATGGCGCAGATTGCGGCGATGAGGCCGGCGACGAGTATTACGCCTAAGTTCACTCTTTTCATTTCCCGGTGACGATTCGATGAGGAGCGGATGGTGCCACTCTGCCGGCTGAAGCTGACGCCTTGCTGAATGCAGGGCTGCCCGGCGGTGCGCCGACCGTCGTCCGTGTGGCTGTCGTGGAACTTGAGACGGGACCGCGGACGCAGCGATGGCGACGGTTCACATTTTGTGCCCGGATGCGGACGGTACGAAATGTGCGCAATGAGTGGGCGAATGCCCGATCAAAGCCTTGCGCGGGGGCGCTCACTGCGCTAACGACGTGGGCGTTGCAACATACTTTCTCGGCTTGCAGGTCTTTCGACCCAACGGCGTTTCTCCGACGCCCGATGCAGGCAGGACGGACGAAAATGACTGAACTTCTTGGCTCCTACATTCCGATCGCCATCTTCATCGGCATCGCGCTCGTGATCGGCATCGCGCTTTTGATCGCGCCGTTTGCCGTTGCCTACAAGGCGCCCGATTCGGAAAAACTCTCTGCCTATGAGTGCGGCTTCAATGCGTTCGACGATGCGCGCATGAAGTTCGACATCCGGTTTTATCTGGTTTCGATCCTCTTCATCATCTTCGATCTCGAGGTGGCATTCCTTTTCCCCTGGGCGGTTTCTTTCCACGATCTGGGCTGGTTCGGTTTCTGGTCGATGATGGCGTTCCTCTTCGTGCTCACCATCGGCTTCATCTATGAATGGAAGAAGGGAGCGCTGGAATGGAACTGACATCCGGCACCACGCTCGTGGCCCCTAGGGCAAAGGGCATCATCGATCCCGCAACCGGCAAGCCGGTTGGCAGCGACGATGCCTTTTTCGGCGAGATCAACAACGAGCTGGCCGACAAGGGCTTCCTCGTCACATCGACCGACGAACTGATCAACTGGGCGCGGACCGGCTCCCTGATGTGGATGACCTTCGGTCTCGCCTGTTGTGCGGTCGAGATGATGCAGCTCTCCATGCCGCGCTATGACGTCGAGCGCTTCGGCTTCGCCCCGCGCGCCTCGCCGCGCCAGTCGGACGTGATGATCGTTGCCGGCACGCTGACCAACAAGATGGCGCCTGCTCTGCGCAAAGTCTACGACCAGATGCCGGAGCCGCGCTACGTCATCTCGATGGGCTCCTGCGCCAACGGCGGCGGCTACTATCATTATTCCTATTCGGTGGTGCGCGGCTGCGACCGCGTCGTGCCGGTCGACATCTATGTGCCGGGCTGTCCTCCCACGGCGGAGGCGCTCCTTTACGGCGTGCTTCTGCTGCAGAAGAAAATCCGCCGCACCGGCACGATCGAGCGATAAGGGCAGGGGACTTATATAATGAGCGAGGCCCTCCAGGAGCTTGCTTCCTATCTCGGTGAAGTTCGCGGGAACCTGATTTCCGAGGCGGCGATTGCCTATGGCGAGCTGAACGTGACGACGACGAACGAAAACGTCATCGCGCTTCTGACGTTCCTGCGTGACGATGTGCAGTGCCGGTTCGTGAACCTGATCGACGTCTGCGGCGTCGACTGGCCGGCCCGAGAGGCGCGTTTCGACGTTGTCTACCACCTGCTTTCGCCGCAGCAGAACCTTCGCATCCGCGTCAAGGTCGCGACCTCGGAATTCGAGCCCGTGCCGTCCGCGTGCAGCGTCTATCCGGGTGCCGACTGGTTCGAGCGCGAGGCCTACGACATGTACGGCATCCTGTTCACCGGCCATCCGGACCTTCGCCGCATCCTGACGGATTATGGCTTCGAGGGCTATCCGCTGCGCAAGGACTTCCCGACGACGGGATTCGTCGAGGTTCGCTATGACGACGAGGTCAAGCGCGTCGTGTATGAGCCGGTGCAGTTGAGGCAGGAATTCCGCAACTTCGACTTCCTCTCTCCCTGGGAGGGCACGGACTATGTGCTGCCGGGCGACGAGAAGGCGAAGACGAACTGATTTTGGGGTGCGCATCTCAAAGGTGCGGCATCCATTGGAGCAAGCGGCATGACGGAACACAACGTCCGCAACTTTAACATCAACTTCGGCCCGCAACACCCTGCGGCGCACGGGGTTCTGCGTCTCGTCCTTGAGCTGGACGGCGAGATCGTCGAGCGTGTGGACCCGCATATCGGCCTGCTGCATCGCGGCACCGAGAAGCTGATCGAGACCAAGACCTACCTGCAGGCCGTGCCCTATTTCGATCGCCTCGACTACGTGGCGCCGATGAACCAGGAGCATGCCTATGCGCTGGCCGTCGAAAAGCTGCTGAGCGCCGAGGTGCCGATCCGCGGTCAGCTTATCCGCGTTCTCTATTCGGAAATCGGCCGTATCCTGTCGCATCTTCTGAACGTCACCACGCAGGCCATGGACGTCGGCGCGCTGACGCCGCCGCTGTGGGGCTTCGAAGAGCGCGAAAAGCTGATGGTGTTCTACGAGCGGGCCTGCGGTTCGCGCATGCATGCCGCCTATATTCGTCCCGGCGGCGTCCACCAGGATCTTCCCGACCAACTTGTCGAGGATATCGGCAAGTGGATCGATCCGTTCCTGAAGACGCTTGATGACATCGACGAGCTTCTGACCGGCAACCGCATCTTCAAGCAGCGCAACGTCGATATCGGCGTGGTCAAGCTGGAAGACGCCTGGGCCTGGGGCTTTTCGGGCGTGATGGTGCGCGGCTCGGGTGCCGCATGGGACCTGCGCCGCTCGCAGCCCTACGAATGCTATTCGGACCTCGAGTTCGACATTCCGATCGGCAAGAACGGCGACTGCTACGATCGATACCTGATCCGCATGATCGAGATGCGCGAGTCGGCGAAGATCATGCGCCAGTGCGTCGACCGGCTTCTCGGCGATGCCAAGGTCGGACCTGTCTCCTCGCTCGACGGCAAGATCGTGCCGCCGAAGCGCGGCCAGATGAAGCGCTCGATGGAAGCGCTGATCCATCACTTCAAGCTCTACACCGAGGGTTACCACGTACCGGCCGGCGAAGTTTACGCCGCCGTCGAGGCGCCCAAGGGCGAGTTCGGCGTCTACCTGGTCGCCGACGGTACCAACAAGCCGTATCGCTGCAAGATCCGCGCTCCCGGTTACGCTCACCTGCAGGCGATGGACTTCCTCTGTCGGGGACACCAGCTTGCCGACGTTTCGGCCGTGCTGGGCTCCCTGGACATCGTTTTCGGTGAGGTGGATCGCTGATGCTTCGACTGAGCTTCGCCCTTGCCGCACTGGTCGCCTCGACCGGGATCGCCAACGCCCAGGACGCCGAAGCCGGCGGCGAGGGCGGGGCAACCCAGTCGACGATGGCCCGGCTTCTCGCCGATGGCTACGAGATCAAGGGCACCGCTCAGGCCAGCAGCCGCTACATCGTGTTCATGCAGAAAGACAAGACGGCCTATGCCTGTCAGTTCGTCACCGTGACGACGACGCGCTGCGGCCTGATCACTGAATAAGGCGCCAAAGAATGTCCGTTCGTCGATTGGCCGATGAGGCCGTGCAGTCCGCAAGCTTCGCCTTCTCCGAGGAGAACGCGGTCTGGGCTCAGGCAACGATCAACAAGTATCCGAAAGGTCGCGAGCAGTCCGCCGTGATCCCTCTTCTCATGCGGGCGCAGGAGCAGGACGGCTGGGTCACCAAGGCTGCGATCGAGAAGATCGCGCAGATGCTTGGCATGGCCTATATCCGCGTTCTGGAAGTGGCGACCTTCTACACCCAATTCCAGCTCAAGCCGGTCGGAACCCGCGCCCACGTTCAGGTCTGTGGCACCACGCCCTGCATGCTGCGGGGCGCCGAAGACCTCATCAAGGTCTGCAAGCACAAGATCCATCCCGAGCCGTTCCACACCAACGATGGTGGCACGCTGTCGTGGGAAGAGGTCGAATGCCAGGGCGCCTGCGTGAATGCGCCGATGGTGATGATCTTCAAGGACAGCTACGAAGATCTGACGCCCGAGAGGCTGGAAGAGATCATCGACCAGTTCGAGGCCGGCCGTGGCGCCGACGTCAAGCCAGGTCCGCAGGTCGACCGCATCTTCTCGGCGCCCGCAGGTGGCCTGACGTCGCTCAGCGAGCCGGATGCGGCCGCCGGGAAGCCGTCTGCCCCGCGCGCCAGGAAGAGCGCCGAGGAAGCTGTCAGCGTTCCGCCGTCAAACGCTGCGCGCGCCATGACCGACGCCGAGGAAACCGATCCGTCGCTGAAGACGCCGGCGACCGCCAAGTCGGAAGCGGCAGCAAATGCAAAGGTCAAGGGCGACACGCGCGCCGAGGGCGGCAAGCCGTCGCTGGAGGACAAGAACCGTCCCGCCGGAGTCGCAAGGCCTGACGCGCCTGACGACCTGACACTGATTTCGGGCGTCGGTCCCAAGATCGCCGGCACGCTCAACGATCTCGGCATCTTCACCTACGCGCAGGTCGCCTCGTGGAAGAAGGCCGAGCGCGAATGGGTGGACGGTTATCTGAATTTCAAAGGCCGCATCGAGCGCGACGACTGGGTCAAGCAGGCCAAGGCGCTCGCGAAGGGCGGCGAAGCGGAATATGTCCGCGTCTTCGGCAAGAAGCCGCGGTAAAGAGGTGAAACATGCTTAGAGACCAGGATCGCATCTTCACCAACATCTACGGCCTGAAGGACAAGTCCTTGAAGGGCGCGATGGCGCGTGGCCACTGGGATGGTACCAAGCAGCTTCTGGAAAAGGGCCGCGACTGGATCATCAACGAGGTCAAGGCTTCCGGCCTGCGCGGCCGCGGCGGCGCAGGCTTCCCGACCGGCCTGAAATGGTCCTTCATGCCGAAGGAAAGCGACGGCCGCCCGCATTACCTCGTCGTCAACGCGGACGAATCCGAGCCCGGCACGTGCAAGGACCGCGACATCATGCGCCACGATCCGCATACGCTGATCGAGGGCTGCGTGATCGCGTCCTTCGCCATGGGGGCGCACCATGCCTTCATCTACGTGCGCGGCGAGTTCATGCGCGAGCGTGAAGCGCTGCAGGCGGCGATCGACGAGTGCTATGAGTACGGCCTGCTCGGCAAGAACAACAAGCTCGGCTACGACATCGACATCGTCGTTCATCACGGCGCCGGTGCCTATATCTGCGGCGAAGAGACCGCACTTCTGGAAAGCCTGGAAGGCAAGAAGGGCCAGCCACGCCTGAAGCCGCCGTTCCCGGCCAACATGGGCCTCTACGGCTGCCCGACGACTGTCAACAACGTCGAATCCATCGCCGTGACGCCGACGATCCTGCGTCGCGGCGCCAGCTGGTACACGAGCTTCGGCCGCCCGAACAACCACGGCACCAAGCTTTACTCGATCTCCGGCCACGTCAACCGTCCCTGCACGGTCGAGGATGCCATGTCGATCACCTTCCAGGAACTGATCGAGACCCATTGCGGCGGCATCCGCGGCGGCTGGGACAATCTTCTCGCCGTCATTCCCGGCGGCTCGTCCGTTCCCTGCGTGCCCGGCGCGCAGATGAAGGACGCGATCATGGATTATGACGGCCTGCGCGAGCTGGGCTCCGGCCTCGGCACCGCTGCAGTCATCGTCATGGACAAGTCCACCGACATTGTGAAGGCGATCTGGCGTCTGGCGGCCTTCTACAAGCATGAGAGCTGCGGCCAGTGCACGCCGTGCCGCGAAGGCACCGGCTGGATGATGCGCGTCATGGAACGCATGGTGAAGGGCAATGCGCAGAAGCGCGAGATCGACATGCTTTTCGACGTTAGCAAGCAGATCGAGGGCCACACCATCTGCGCGCTCGGCGACGCGGCTGCCTGGCCGATCCAGGGTCTGATCCGCCATTTCCGCCCCGAGATGGAAAAGCGGATCGACCAGTACACGCACAATGCCATGGCGCATGGCGCCGTGCTCGAGGCAGCGGAGTAAGGCGATGACGAAGCCGGCAGGACAGGAAGCAGAAGCAACCCAGTTCCCGCCGGCGGCAGCGGAGAGCGACGATCCGTTCGGCTTGTCGCCCTGGCTGAAGGAAATGCCGTCGATGGCGATACCGCCGCTGATGGCGCACCCGATGGCGGCGATGGCTGCCGCAACCGCGATCGGCTTTGGCATGACCAGCCATCTGGCCGGGATCATGCTGGGAGCGATGCAGTCAAGCGCGGAACGCGCCAGGGCGTTGCTCGAAGAGGCGGTCGAAGCGGATGCGGAGAAAGCGCGGGGCGCAGAGGTGTCGGCAACGACGCCGGACGCAGATGGGGCAGGTGATGCAGTCATCGCGCCCGCTGCGCCGAAACCGGAGCGCAAGGCGCGCCGCGCCAGCCCTGAGGGCCGGAAGGCGACCGCGGCGAAGGTGAAAAGCCCCGAGACGCCGGCAGGGCCGGTGACGACGGGGATGGCGGCGGGCAAAGCGAAGGCGAAAGCCGGCCCGACCGCCGTGAAGACGAAGGCGCTGGCAACGGTTCGGAAAGGTTCCGGGCCTAATGCGGGCAGCGAGAAGGCAGGCAGGCGCGACGACCTGAAGATGATTTCGGGCATCGGGCCAAAGCTGGAACAGGTGCTGAACGGCAAGGGGATTTTCCGCTTTGCCGATATCGCGCATTGGTCCGGCGCCGACGTGGAGAAGATCGAAGCCGAACTCGGCCTCGACGGGCGGATTGCCCGCGATGGCTGGGTGGAGCAGGCAAGGGCGCTGGCTGGGGCGAAGGGCTGAGAGGCCCGGAGCGAATCGGCCGACGAAAAACGACTGACGCGGACGGGAAGCGGGTTAGCCGCTACCGGCCGCGAATGACATGGCGCTGGCACGGCGGAAGCGGTGCATCGGAAGCGGGAAGACGGATATGGCAAAACTGAAAGTCGACGGAAAAGAGATCGAGGTTCCGGATCATTTCACGCTGTTGCAGGCGTGCGAGGAGGCCGGCGCCGAAGTTCCGCGCTTCTGTTTCCACGAGCGGCTGTCGGTTGCCGGCAACTGCCGCATGTGCCTGGTCGAGGTGAAGGGCGGCCCGCCGAAGCCGGCGGCATCCTGCGCCATGGGCGTTCGCGACCTGCGTCCCGGACCGAACGGCGAACCGCCGGAAGTCTTCACCACCACGCCGATGGTCAAGAAGGCCCGCGAAGGCGTGATGGAGTTCCTGCTGATCAACCATCCGCTGGACTGCCCGATCTGCGACCAGGGCGGCGAATGCGACCTGCAGGACCAGGCGATGGCCTTCGGCATCGACAGCTCGCGCTATCAGGAAAACAAGCGCGCCGTCGAGGACAAGTACATCGGTCCGCTCGTCAAGACGATCATGAACCGCTGCATCCACTGCACGCGCTGCGTCCGCTTCACCACCGAGGTGGCCGGCATCAGCGAGCTCGGCCTGATCGGTCGCGGCGAGGATGCCGAGATCACCACCTATCTCGAGCAGGCGATGACCTCGGAGCTGCAGGGCAACGTGGTCGACCTCTGCCCCGTCGGCGCGCTGACCTCCAAGCCCTTCGCCTTCACGGCCCGTCCTTGGGAGCTGAACAAGACCGAATCGATCGACGTCATGGACGCCGTCGGCTCGGCGATCCGCGTCGACACCCGCGGACGTGAAGTCATGCGCGTGCTGCCGCGCGTCAATGAAGCGATCAACGAGGAGTGGATCTCCGACAAGACCCGCTACATCTGGGACGGCCTCAAGACCCAGCGTCTCGATCGCCCCTATGTCCGCAAGGACGGCCGCCTGCAGCCGGCAAGCTGGGCCGAGGCATTCGGTGCCATCAAGGCTGCCGTCGCCGGCAAGCCGGGCGACCGGATCGGCGCGATCGCGGGCGATCTCGCTTCGGTCGAGGAAATGTACGCCTTGCGTGAACTGATGTCGGCGCTGGGTTCGGCCAACATCGACTGCCGCCAGGACGGCACGGCGCTGCATCCCTCGTTCGGCCGCGCGAGCTATCTCTTCAATCCGACGATCGCCGGCATCGAACAGGCCGACGCCCTTCTCATCGTCGGTGCCAATCCGCGCGTCGAGGCGGCGGTACTCAACGCCCGCATCCGCAAGCGCTGGCGCATGGACGGCTTCCCGATCGCCTTGATTGGTGAGCAGGCGGAACTGCGTTACGGCTACGAATATCTCGGTGCCGGCCCGGATTCTCTCGCCGAACTCGTTGCCGGAAACGGCAAGTTCGCAGAGACGCTGAAGAACGCCAAGAACCCGATGATCATCGTCGGCCAGGGCGCGCTGTCGCGCGAAGACGGCGTTGCCGTTCTGGCAAACGTCGTGAAGCTGGCGGAATCGGTCGGTGCGATCAGCGCCGAATGGAATGGTCTCGGCATCCTGCATACGGCCGCCGCGCGCGTCGGCGGTCTCGACCTCGGCTTCGTTCCGGGCGAGGGCGGCAAGACTGCAGCGGAAATGCTGACCGGTACCGACGTGCTCTTCCTGCTCGGTGCTGACGAGATGGACTTCGCAGGCAAGTCTGCCTTCACCGTCTATATCGGCTCGCATGGCGACAACGCGGCGCATCTGGCCGACGTGATCCTGCCGGGCGCGACCTACACTGAAAAGTCCGGCACCTGGGTCAACACCGAAGGCCGCGTCCAGCAGGGCAACCGTGCCGGCTTCGCGCCGGGCGAAGCCCGCGAAGACTGGGCCATCCTTCGCGCCCTTTCCGACGTGCTCGGCAAGAAGCTGCCGTTTGATTCGCTGGCCCAGCTTCGCTCGAGGCTCTATGCGGCGCACCCGCATTTTGCAGGCGTGGACGAGATCGCCCCCGCCAACAGCGCCGAACTGGCCGCTCTTTCGAAAAAAGGCGGGAAGATGACGAAATCCGGGTTTGCGTCTCCCGTGAAAGACTTCTATTTGACGAACCCGATAGCGCGTGCCTCCGCGGTCATGGCCGAGTGCTCGGCACTCGCCCGCAACAACTTCAAAGCCGCAGCGGAATAAGCGCGAGGGAATAGCATTATGGACGCTTTTGTTTCGAGCTACGTATGGCCTGCGGTCATCATGATCGGCCAGTCGCTGCTGCTGCTGGTCGCGCTGCTCCTTTTCATCGCCTACATCCTGCTGGCTGACCGCAAGATCTGGGCGGCCGTGCAGTTGCGTCGCGGTCCTAACGTCGTCGGTCCCTGGGGGCTGTTCCAGTCTTTTGCCGACCTTCTGAAGTTCGTGTTCAAGGAACCGGTCATCCCGGCGACCGCCAACAAGGCGATCTTCCTTTTGGCGCCGCTCGTTTCCGTGACGCTGGCGCTTGCCACCTGGGCGGTCATCCCTCTCAACGAGAACTGGGTCATCGCCAACATCAATGTCGGCATCCTTTACGTGTTCGCCATTTCCTCGCTCGAGGTCTACGGCATCATCATGGGCGGATGGGCCTCGAACTCGAAGTACCCGTTCCTCGGCGCCCTGCGGTCGGCAGCCCAGATGGTTTCCTATGAAGTCTCCATCGGCTTCGTCATCGTTACCGTCCTCCTGACGGTCGGTTCGCTGAACCTGACCGACATCGTCAACGCCCAGCGTGACGGCCTCGGTACGATGATCGGCCTGCCGGGCTCGTTCCTTGACTGGAACTGGCTGGCGCTGTTCCCCATGTTCGTGATCTTCTTCATCTCCGCGCTCGCCGAGACGAACCGTCCGCCCTTCGACCTTCCGGAAGCCGAATCCGAACTCGTCGCCGGTTTCATGGTGGAATACGGCTCCACGCCTTACATGATGTTCATGCTCGGCGAGTATGCCGCAATCTGCCTGATGTGCGCGCTCACGACGATCCTCTTCCTTGGCGGCTGGCTGCCTCCGGTCGACGTTTGGTTCCTCAACTGGGTTCCGGGCATCGTCTGGTTTGCCCTGAAGGCCTGCCTCGTGTTCTTCATGTTCGCGATGGTCAAGGCATTCGTGCCTCGCTACCGCTACGACCAGCTGATGCGGCTGGGCTGGAAGGTCTTCCTGCCGCTGTCGCTTGCCATGGTCATCATCGTTGCATTCGTGCTGAAGCTCACCGGTTGGGGCGCCTGATGGCGGCCGGTCGTTTCAGCAGCATTGGAGCTCAGTAATGGCTAGTCTTTCGCAAGCCGTAAATTCGCTGTTCCTGAAGGAGTTCGTCGGCGCTTTCTTCCTGTCGATGCGCTATTTCTTCCGGCCGAAGGCGACGTTGAACTATCCCTTCGAGAAGGGACCGGTAAGCCCGCGCTTCCGCGGCGAGCACGCGCTGCGCCGTTATCCGAACGGCGAGGAACGCTGCATTGCGTGTAAGCTGTGCGAGGCGATCTGTCCGGCTCAGGCCATCACGATCGAGGCTGGCCCGCGCCGCAACGACGGCACGCGCCGTACCGTGCGCTACGACATCGACATGGTGAAGTGCATCTATTGCGGCTTCTGCCAGGAAGCCTGCCCGGTCGATGCCATCGTCGAAGGGCCGAATTTCGAGTTCGCTACGGAAACGCGCGAAGAGCTCTACTACGACAAGCAGAAGCTTCTCGAGAACGGCGATCGCTGGGAACGGGAAATCGCGCGCAACATCGCAATGGATTCGCCCTACCGCTGACAAGTGGTCGGGAAGGGGACCGCCGCCCTCACGGGCGGCGGGCATCAATACTGGATAAGTGCTTGGTGGCGACGGGCCGCCAAGCTTCGACGGAGAAGGGCGGCCTTGGCGCGGTTCTTTCCGGGGAAGACGAAAAGGCACCAAAATGGGTCTGCAGGCTCTTTTTTTCTATATGTTCGCCTTCGTGGCGGTGGCGTCCGCGTTCATGGTGATCGCGGCGAGGAACCCGGTCTATTCCGTGCTGTTCCTGATCGTCACGTTCTTCAACGCCGCGGGTCTCTTCCTGCTGACCGGCGCCGAATTCCTGGCGATGATCCTGCTGGTCGTCTATGTCGGCGCGGTTGCGGTTCTCTTCCTCTTCGTCGTCATGATGCTGGACATCGATTTCACTGCCCTTCGCTCCGGGATCATCGAGCATGCACCGGTAGGCGCGCTGGTCGGTCTCGTGCTGGCGGCTGAGCTGATCATCGTCGTCGGCGGCTCGACGCTTTCGCCAGAGATAGCGAGTAACGCGGCGCACCCGATCCCGCCGATCGCGGAACGAACGAACACCGCCGCACTCGGCGACGTGCTCTATACGGATTACGTCTACTTCTTCCAGATCGCCGGCCTGGTGCTGCTGGTGGCGATGATCGGGGCCATCGTGCTGACGCTGCGCCATCGCGAGGGAATCAAGCGGCAGGACATCTCCGCCCAGGTCGCCCGTACGCCGGCTACCGCCGTCGAGGTGGTCAAGGTCAAACCGGGGCAGGGTCTCTGAGGCGCGCTGGACTTAAGGAATTCGCATCATGGAAATCGGTATTTCCCACTATCTCACGGTCAGCGCGATCCTGTTCACGCTCGGCGTCTTCGGCATCTTCATCAACCGCAAGAACGTCATCGTCATCCTGATGTCGATCGAGCTGATCCTGCTCGCGGTCAACATCAACATGGTCGCTTTCTCGGCCTTCCTGAACGACATCGTCGGCCAGGTCTTTGCTCTGTTCATCCTGACGGTCGCGGCTGCCGAAGCGGCGATCGGTCTTGCAATTCTCGTCGTCTTCTACCGCAACCGCGGCTCCATCGCCGTGGAAGACGTCAACGTGATGAAGGGTTGATCGGTCATGGATACCGTCATCAAAGCAATCGTCTTCCTTCCGCTGATCGGCTTTCTGATCGCGGGTCTCGGTGGTAACACGATCGGCGCCAAGGCTTCCGAATTCGTCACCAGCGGTTTCATGGTGATCGCGTGCGCGCTTTCCTGGGTTGTCTTCTTCCAGGTCGCACTCGGCCACGAGGAACTGATCAAGGTTTCGGTCATGCGCTGGATGCAGTCCGGCGGGTTCGACGTCGAATGGGCGTTCCGCGTCGACACGCTGACGGCGGTCATGTTCGTCGTCGTCAACACCGTGTCAATGCTCGTGCATGTCTACTCCATCGGCTACATGCACCATGACCCGCATCGGCCGCGCTTCTTCGCCTACCTGTCGCTGTTCACATTCGCGATGCTCATGCTAATTACGTCGGACAATCTGCTGCAAATGTTCTTCGGCTGGGAAGGCGTGGGCCTGGCGTCGTATCTGCTCATCGGCTTCTGGTTCAAGAAGCCGTCGGCGAACGCGGCCGCCATGAAGGCCTTCATCGTCAACCGTGTGGGTGACTTCGGCTTCGCGCTCGGCATCTTCACCGTCTTCTATCTGTTCGGCTCCGTCAGCTTCGAGACGATCTTCGCCACGGCTGCGACCTATCTGCCGGCCGAGGGTGCTGCAGATGCCGCAGAGCCGGTCATCACGCTGTTCGGCATGCATCTCGACAAGGCGAATGCGATAACCGCCGCCTGCCTGCTGCTCTTCATGGGCGCCATGGGCAAGTCTGCACAGTTCCTGCTGCACACCTGGCTCCCGGACGCCATGGAAGGCCCGACCCCGGTCTCGGCCCTCATTCACGCCGCAACCATGGTCACCGCCGGCGTCTTCCTCGTCGCCCGCATGTCGCCTCTGTTCGAACTGTCGCCGGATGCGCTGACCGTGGTTACCTTCATCGGTGCGATCACGGCCTTCTTCGCCGCGACCGTCGGCCTGGTGCAGAACGACATCAAGCGCGTCATCGCCTATTCGACCTGCTCGCAGCTGGGCTACATGTTCGTGGCGCTCGGCGTCGGCGCCTACGGTGCCGCGGTGTTCCACCTCTTCACGCACGCCTTCTTCAAGGCGCTGCTGTTCCTTGGCGCCGGCTCGGTCATCCATGCCGTCGACGGCGAGCAGGACATGCGCTACATGGGCGGCCTGCGCACGCACATTCCGGTCACCTTCTGGATGATGACGATCGGTACGCTGGCGCTGACGGGCGTCGGAATTCCGGGAACCGTCATCGGCTTCGCCGGCTTCTTCTCGAAGGATGCGATCATCGAGTCCGCCTTCGCGTCGCACAGCACGGTCGCCGGCTTTGCCTTCACCCTGCTGGTGATCGCAGCGCTCTTCACGAGCTTCTATTCCTGGCGCCTGGCGTTCATGACGTTCTTCGGCAAGCCGCGCGCTTCTTCCGACGTCATGCACCACGTCCATGAATCGCCCGCCGTCATGCTGGTTCCGCTCTATATCCTCGCCGCCGGCGCGGTGTTCGCGGGCTTCCTGTTCCACGACTACTTCTTCGGCCACCACTATGCCGAATTCTGGCAGGGTGCGCTTTTCACCGGCCCGGAAAACGAGATCCTGGAAGAGTTCCACCACGTTCCGCTGTGGGTGAAGTGGAGCCCGTTCGCCGCGATGGCACTGGGTTTCGTCACCGCCTGGTTCATGTACATTCGTCGTCCGGACCTGCCGAAGTACCTGGCAGAACAGCACCGCGGCCTGTACCAGTTCCTGTTGAACAAGTGGTACTTCGACGAACTGTACGACTTCCTGTTCGTGCGCCCGGCGCTCTGGATCGGCCGGGTGTTCTGGAAGGGCGGTGACGGCGCCGTCATCGACGGGCTCGGCCCGAACGGGATTGCCGCGCGCGTCCTCGACGTTACCGACCGCGTCGTCCGCCTGCAGACCGGTTACCTTTATCACTATGCCTTTGCGATGCTGCTCGGAATTGCGGCACTCGTTACCTGGATGATGCTCGGGAGTTCCATCTGATGACCGATTGGCCGATTCTTTCCGCGGTCACCTTTCTTCCGCTGGTTGGCGTGGCGCTGCTGCTGCTGACCCGCGAGGATAGCCCTTACGGGCGGCGGAACATCCTGAACGTCTCGCTGCTGACGACGGTCTTCACCTTCATCCTGTCTGTCTTCATCTGGATTGGCTTCGACTATTCGAACCCCGGCTTCCAGATGATCGAGAAGCATGAATGGCTCGGCACCGGCATTGCCTATCATCTGGGCGTGGACGGCATTTCGATGCTGTTCGTCATCCTGTCGACGTTCCTCATGCCTTTTTGCGTGCTGGCGAGCTGGAACTCGGTCGAGAAGCGCCTGAAGGAATACATGATCGCCTTCCTCATCCTGGAAGTGTTCATGGTCGGCGTCTTCGTCTCGCTCGACATCGTCCTGTTCTACGTCTTCTTCGAGGCAGGCCTCATTCCGATGTTCATCATCATCGGCGTGTGGGGCGGCAAGGATCGCGTCTATGCGTCCTACAAGTTCTTCCTCTATACGTTGCTCGGTTCGGTGCTGATGCTGCTCGCCATCATGGCGATGTACTGGCAGGCCGGCACGACCAGCATTCCCGAACTGCTCGCCTACGGCTTCCCGGAGCAGATGCAGACGTGGCTGTGGCTTGCCTTCTTCGCCTCGTTCGCGGTGAAGATGCCGATGTGGCCGGTCCACACCTGGTTGCCCGATGCGCACGTTCAGGCGCCGACGGCAGGTTCGGTCATCCTGGCCGGCATCCTCTTGAAGCTCGGCGGCTACGGCTTCCTTCGCTTCTCGCTGCCGATGTTCCCGCTGGCATCCGACTACTTCGCGCCGTTCGTCTTCACGCTCTCGGTCGTCGCCATCATCTACACCTCGCTGGTCGCGCTGGTGCAGGAAGACATCAAGAAGCTGATCGCCTATTCGTCGGTTGCGCACATGGGCTACGTGACCATGGGCATTTTTGCGGCCAACGAGCAGGGCGTGCAGGGCGCACTGTTCCAGATGCTCTCACACGGTATCGTGTCCGGCGCACTCTTCCTCTGCGTCGGCGTCGTCTACGACCGCCTGCACACCCGCGAGATTGCGGCCTATGGCGGGCTTGCCAACAACATGCCGAAATACGCCGTCGCCTTCATGATCTTCACGATGGCCAATGTCGGTCTGCCCGGCACCTCCGGCTTCGTCGGTGAAATCATGACGCTGCTCGGTGCCTTCCGGGCCAACACCTGGGTAGCGTTCTTTGCAACGTCCGGCGTCATCCTGTCGGCGGCCTATGCGCTGTGGCTGTACCGCCGCGTGATCTTCGGTCCGCTCGAGAAGGAAAGCCTCAAGGCGCTGCTCGACCTGTCGGGGCGCGAGAAGGCCATACTCTATCCGCTCGTGCTGCTGACGATCTTCTTTGGTGTCTATCCCATGCCGGTCCTTGACGTGACCGCCGCCTCGGTCGATGCCCTCCTGAACAATTACACCGCGGCCCTCGAAGCAGCGCAATCCGTTGCGCTCTCGGCGAACTGACGACGGGATCATTGGATATGACTGCTGAACTCCTCCTTGCCAGCCTTCAGCTCTCGACGCCCGAGGTCATTCTGGCTCTGGGTGCGATGGCTCTCCTGATGATCGGCGTGTTCTCCGGCGAACGCTCGGCGACAACCGTCACCGGGCTGGCCGTAGCTCTGCTGATCATCGCTGGTCTCATGCTGGTGATGAAGAGCCCCGAAGGCGTTGCCTTTGGCGGCGCCTTCGTCTCCGATCCCTTCGCCCGCTTCATGAAGATCCTGACGTTGATCGGTTCGATCACGGCGCTGGTCATGACGGTCGGCCATGCCCGCTCGCAGCAGCTGGACCGGTTCGAGTTTCCCGTTCTCATCGTGCTGGCGACGCTCGGCATGCTGCTGATGATCTCGGCAAATGACCTGCTGTCGCTGTATCTGGCGCTGGAACTGCAGTCGCTGGCTCTCTATGTCGTTGCCGCGATCAACCGAGACAGCGTCCGCTCCACCGAAGCCGGCCTGAAATATTTCGTGCTCGGCGCGCTGTCGTCCGGCATGCTGCTCTACGGCATGTCGCTGGTCTATGGCTTCACCGGCCACACCAACTTCGAGCAGATCGCAGCCGCCCTGTCGGCCGAGGGCCGCTCGCTTGGCCTCGTCTTCGGCCTCGTCTTCGTCCTCGCGGGCCTGGCCTTCAAGATTTCCGCCGTTCCGTTCCACATGTGGACGCCGGACGTTTACGAGGGTGCGCCGACGCCGGTGACCGCCTTCTTTGCCGCAGCACCGAAGGTTGCGGCGATGGCGATGCTCGTGCGTATCGTCATCGATGCCTTCGAGCCGGTCGTTGCCGACTGGCAGCAGATCATCGTCTTCATCTCGATCGCCTCGATGCTGCTCGGCTCGTTCGCCGCGATCGGCCAGAAGAACATCAAGCGGCTGATGGCCTATTCGTCGATCGGTCACATGGGCTATGCGCTCGTCGGCCTTGCCGCCGGCTCCATGGCCGGTGTGCGCGGCGTCGCGCTCTACATGCTGATCTACATGGTGATGACGCTCGGCACGTTCGCCTGCATTCTCGCCATGCGGCGTCGTGAAGGCGGCAACGTGGAATCGATCGACGATCTCGCCGGCCTTTCCACCACGAATCCCTTCATGGCCAGCGTTCTGACGGTCATGATGTTCTCGCTTGCCGGCATTCCGCCGCTGGCAGGCTTCTTTGCCAAGTACTTCGTCTTCATGGCGGCGATCGAGGCGCATCTCTATGCGCTTGCCATTATCGGCGTGCTGTCTTCGGTGGTAGGCGCCTATTATTACCTGCGTCTCGTGAAGGTGATGTGGTTCGATCCGGCGACGGACGAGTTCGCCCGCACGCCGGGCGAGCTGAAGCTTGTCTTCGGTCTCGCCGGCCTGTTCGTGGCAGGATACGTCCTGATTGGCGGACCGATCGGCGAAGCGGCCGAAGCGGCCGCGCGGACCTTCTTTTGACAGGGCGGACGGGCACCGGCCGGCTCACGCTGGATGATTTCCGGCATGAGGCACTGGTCGAGACCACTTCCACCAACGCGGATTGTTTGGAGCGCGCCCGCAGGGGCGCGCTTTCCGGTCTGTGGATCACCGCGGCGCGGCAGACCGGGGGCAGGGGGCGGCGCGGTCGCCCGTGGACGTCGGAGGCCGGAAATCTCTATGCCTCGCTGCTGCTAATCGATCCGGCGCCCATGGAGCGCCTCGGTTCGCTGCCTTTGGCGGTTGCCGTGGCGGTCCAGTCGGCGATTTCGTCGATCATGCCTCTCGATGCGCCACCGGTGAAGATCAAGTGGCCGAACGACCTGCTGATCGAGCGCAGGAAAATCTGCGGTATCTTGATCGAGGCGGAAACGATGGCCGACGGTCGCCAGGCGATCGTCATCGGCTGCGGTATCAATGTGGCAGTGGCGCCGGAAACCGGGCTCTACCCGGTCGCGCGCCTCTCCGACTATGGCTGTACGGTCGGGCCCGCCGAGCTCTTCGCCCATCTCTTCCGGGAGATGGCGGATATATTGCGGCTTTGGGACAGCGCCAACGGGATCGGCGAGATCACGGCCCGCTGGCGAAAGGTCGCCGGCGGCATTGGTGAACGTATAACGGTCAATTTGCCGACCCAATCAATTTCCGGGCGCTTCGTCGGAATTGATGATAGTGGTCTGCTGAAGCTTGAGGCTGACGAGGGTGATGTGCGCCTGATCGCAGCCGGTGATGTTTTCTTCGAATAATCGGATTTTTGCAGAATATGGCGAACCAAGAAGACCTGGTGTTCCTGCCGCTCGGCGGGGTTGGCGAGATCGGTATGAATCTCGCACTCTACGGATACGGCACACCGGGCAATCGCAAGTGGATCATGGTCGACTGCGGCGTGACGTTCCCCGGGCCCGACCTGCCGGGCGTGGATCTCGTGCTGCCCGACATCCGTTTCCTCGCCGAAGAGCGCAAGAACCTCAAGGGCATCATCATCACCCATGCCCATGAGGATCACTACGGCGCCCTGAATGATCTGTGGCCGGGGTTGAACGTGCCGGTCTATGCCTCACCGTTCACGGCCGGCATGCTGGAAGCCAAGCGCGATTTCGAGCGCAGCCGCACCGAGATTCCGGTGACGATCTTCAAGCAGGGAGACCGCATCAATGTCGGTCCGTTCGAAATCGAAGGCATCGGCGTCAACCATTCCATTCCCGAGCCGATGTCGCTGGCGATCAAGACGCCGCTCGGCACGGTGATCCACACCGGTGACTGGAAGATCGACCTGCACCCATCGCTCGGACCGCTGACAGACGAGACGCGGTTCCGCAAGCTGGGGGACGAGGGCGTTCTGGCGCTCGTCTGCGACAGCACCAACGCCCTGCGCGATGGCGTCTCCCCGTCCGAGGAGGAGGTGAGCGAGAGCCTGGCGAAGATCATCGAAAGTTCGGAAGGGCGCGTGGGCATCACGACCTTCTCGTCGAATGTCGGCCGTATTCGTTCCATCGCCAAGGCGGCGGAGACGGCGGGACGCGAGGTGCTGCTGCTCGGCAGTTCGATGAAGCGAGTGACAGCGGTGGCGCGCGACATCGGCCTGATGGAAGGCATAAAGCCGTTCATCGACGAAGACGAGTTCGGCTACATTCCGCGCGACAAGGTCGTCGTCATCCTGACCGGAAGCCAGGGCGAGCCGCGTGCAGCACTCGCCAAGATCGCCCGCGACGAGATGCGCAACGTGGCGTTTACCGCCGGCGACACGATCATCTTCTCCTCGCGCGCCATTCCCGGCAACGAGAAGGCGATCAACGACATCAAGAACGGCCTCGTCGACCAGGGTATCCACGTCATCACCGACGGCGAGGCGCTGGTGCACGTCTCCGGCCATCCGCGCCGCAGCGAACTGCAGCAGATGTACGCCTGGACCCGGCCGAAGATCGTGGTGCCGGTCCATGGCGAGGCGGCCCATCTGGTGGCGCATGCGGAGCTTGCCGAGCAGTCTGGCATCGGCGTGGTGCCGCGTGTTCGCGACGGGCAGATGCTGCGGCTGGCGCCGGGCGTTCCGGAGGTGCTCGAGGAAGTTTCGTTCGGCCGCATCTTCAAGGACGGAAACCTGATCGGCGACTATGAGGAAATGGGTATCGGCGACCGCCGCAAGCTCTCCTTCGTCGGGCACGTTGCCGTGAACGTCGTGCTCGATGCCCGCTACGACTTTCGGGGCGACCCGGAGATCGTTCCCTTCGGGCTGCCGCAGTTCGACGACGAGGGCGAAGACATGGGCGACACGCTCTATGATGCGGTCCTTGGCGCCGTCGAGAGCATTCCGCGGGCGCGCCGCAAGGATCTGGACACGATCCGGGAAGCGGTTCGCCGCGCCGTGCGAGCGATGGCGAATGAAATTTGGGGCAAGAAGCCGGTCGTGACGGTGTTTGTAACCCGCGCGTAAAGTGCGTACCGGAACGCGTCATGAGTTTGTCTTTGGGAGGACAGGCGTGCTTGGACGAGTAAATCATATCGCGATCGCCGTGCCGGATCTGGCCGCGGCGGTCGCTTCGTACCGGGACGTGCTAGGCGCACGGGTGACCGAGCCGCAGGCGCTGCCTCAGCATGGCGTGACCGTTGTCTTCGTCGAGTTGCCGAACACCAAGGTCGAGCTGCTGGAGCCGCTGGGTGACGCCTCGCCGATTGCTGCCTTCCTGCAGAAGGCGCCAGGCGGCGGCATGCACCATGTCTGCTACGAGGTGGACGACATTCTGGCTGCGCGCGATCGGCTTGCCGCCGGCGGCGCGCGCGTGCTTGGCGACGGCAATCCAAAGATCGGCGCCCACGGCAAGCCCGTCCTGTTCCTGCATCCGAAGGATTTCTTCGGTACGCTGATCGAGCTGGAAGAAGTGTGACAGCTGGCCGCTGCCATCGGGTTTGAATTCCTCCGCAGTCGGGGTTAAAGGTGGCAGGTGGCCGAGCCGCGCATTTTCATCAACGCCGGAAATGCTCTGGCGAGAGGCCAGGTCTTGTATCAATACGCTTGGCGGCAGGCGTTCGGTTCCGTGGAGCCGCGCCGCCCGGTCAGCGCCTGACGGGATAGGCTCATGCCTCTGTTTTCACTCTTCGCCGTGTACTTCATCATCTGGTGGGTGACCCTTTTTGCCGTGCTGCCGTTCGGTTTGCGGACCCAGGCCGAGGAAAACGACGTGGTGCCGGGCACGGTCGAGAGCGCGCCGGCGCGTTTCCGGGGCTGGCGGGTGGTGCTGATTACCACAGTCGCTGCCGCCTTGATTCACCTCGGCTGGTATGTGCTGTCGGTCAGGTTGGGCTATGGCATCGACGCCATTCCGCAGCTCTATCCGAAGTTCGATTGAGCGACCGCCCGCGGGCCTGGATACGTTCATATTTTCGTATTGTTTCGGCATTGTTTCACGCATGTGCGCGTTTGCCGCAGGCTGGTGTCATCCAGCCGTCATGATGACAGTGTAGGCACAGCATCGTTCATAAAGCCAAAAAAAAACAAGGCCAGAAGCCTTGTTTTTAAAGTATCGCGTGATCTTTATCCGTCGCCGGTGGCAGCGTCTGCGCGCGCCAAAGATCTGATCCTCCCAAGACTTGACCGCGAAATTGGCAAGAATTTATACTCCTTGCCTGTTTTGTGGCCTGAAACTAGCCCAAAGGTTGGGCGTTGTCATCTGATTTTTTGCATAATTGTTACAGTCACGGAAAATTTTTCCGTTGACTTCGAAATTGAAATTTCCGTTATTACCGCCCCCGTTTTCCGTGATGAACCGGTCCGGCGGTTCCCGCGGCCGATTTGGCGAGGGGCCTGCGCACGCGGGTTCACTTCGCCTCGCGAAGCGTTTATGAACGCACGAATTCAACGTCATTTCGCCCGATTCCATCACTAGGCGAATAGTGTCAATTTGGAACCCGCCATGCGCCTTTCCCGCTTTTTCATGCCCATCCTCAAGGAAAATCCCAAGGAGGCGGAAATCGTCTCGCATCGCCTGATGCTGCGCACGGGCATGATCAAGCAGCAGTCAGCCGGCATTTACACGTGGCTGCCGCTGGGCAAGCGCGTGCTCGACAAGGTGAACGCGATTATCCGCGAGGAGCAGAACCGCTCCGGCGCCATCGAACTGCTGATGCCGACGCTTCAGTCGGCCGAACTCTGGCAGGAGAGCGGGCGCTACGACGCCTATGGCAAGGAGATGCTGCGCATCAAGGATCGCCAGGACCGTGCCATGCTCTATGGCCCGACCAACGAGGAGATGATCACGGACGTGTTCCGCTCCTACGTCAAGTCCTACAAGGACCTGCCGCTGAACCTCTATCACATCCAGCTGAAGTTCCGCGACGAGATCCGTCCGCGCTTCGGCACCATGCGTTCGCGCGAGTTCCTGATGAAGGACGCCTATTCCTTCGATCTGACGCGCGAAGGGGCGGAGCACGCCTATAACCGCATGTTCGCAGCCTATCTGCGCACCTTCACGCGCCTCGGCCTGCGGGCAATCCCCATGCGCGCCGATACCGGCCCGATCGGCGGCAATCTCAGCCACGAATTCATCATCCTGGCGGATACGGGCGAGTCGGAAGTCTTCTGCCACAAGGACTTCCTGGGTTTCGATATTCCCGGCATAGAAACCGATTTCGAGGACGTAGCCGGCCTGAAGACGATCTTCGAGAAATGGACGTCGCGCTATGCGGCGACCTCGGAAATGCACGACGAGGCCGCATTTGCCGCGATTCCCGAGGGCGAGCGCCTCTCCGCACGCGGTATCGAGGTGGGGCACATCTTCTATTTCGGTACCAAGTACTCCGAGGCGATGGGTGCCAAGGTGCAGGGTCCGGACGGCAAGGAGCATGCCGTGCACATGGGCTCCTACGGCATCGGTCCGACGCGGCTCGTGCCGGCGATCATCGAGGCCTCTCATGACGAGAACGGCATCATCTGGCCGCGTTCTGTGGCGCCCTTCGAGGTTGTCATCATCAACATGAAGGCCGGGGATGCGGCGTGCGACACCGCTAGCGAACAGATCTATGCAGCGCTCGGCAAGGCTGGCATCGACGTGCTGCTTGACGACAAGGACGAGCGCGCCGGAACCAAGTTCGCCACCGCCGACCTGATCGGAGCCCCGTTCCAGGTCATCGTCGGGCCGCGCTCGGTTGCAGCCGGCGAAGTCGAGGTGAAGGATCGCAAGACAGGCGAGCGCGAGACGCTGACCATCGAGGCTGCGATCGCCCGCCTCGTGGCCGCCTGATTTCGATCCGCTGGGATCGATTTTCGACAGGCTTTGTGCGCAGACTTCTCCTGCATGATTCCCCTGCCGGCCCGGCGCCGTGCAAAGGGATCGTGCAGGATCTGAACATTCGGCTTTCGCGCGTCGCAGACGATGCGCGGAGCGCATGGCTGGAGTGGGGCATGGTTCGCGGCCGCAGGTCGCCGATACGCCCCGGCAAGACGACCGGAGGCATCATGGCAGAAACGACCGGCGAGGGCAGCGCGGCCAAGGCGAAGGCGGCGCCCGCAAGTCGTCCGTTCTCCGGTTTCGAGCGGATGGTTGCCTGGCGCTACCTGCGATCGCGGCGCAAGGAAGCGTTCATCTCCGTGATCGCCGGCTTTTCCTTCATCGGGATCATGCTGGGCGTGGCCACGCTGATCATCGTCATGGCCGTGATGAACGGTTTCCGCACAGAACTGATTTCGCGCATCCTCGGCATCAACGGCCACATGATCGTCCAGCCGATCGACGGTCCCCTGAACAATTACGCCGAACTGGCCGAAAAGTTTTCGCAGGTGCCGGGCGTCAGGCTGGCCATCCCGCTGGTCGAAGGCCAGACGCTCGCCTCCGGCAGGGATGGCGCCGGTACGGGGGCTTTGGTCCGCGGCATCCGCACGGACGACCTGACCAGGCTCAAGACCGTTTCCGACCACATAACCTCGGGCGATCTCACCGGCTTTGCCGCCGGTACCGGGGTTGCGATCGGCGCGCGGATGGCCGAGCAGCTCGGTATTTCCGCCGGCGACACGATTACGCTCGTCTCCCCGGAAGGAGACGTCACGCCGCTCGGTGTCAATCCGCGCGTGAAGAGCTACCCGGTATCGGCAATCTTCGAGATCGGCATGTCAGAGTATGACGCCTCGATCATCTACATGCCGCTCGAGGAGGCTCAGCTCTACTTCAATGCCGACGGACTGGTTCAGTCGATCGAGCTGTTTGTCGACAATCCCGACGCGGTCGACCAGTTGCGCCAGCCGATCGAGGCGGCAGCCGAGCGGCAGATCTACGTGACAGACTGGCGGCAGCGCAACCGAACCTTCTTCTCGGCGCTGGAAGTCGAGCGCAACGTCATGTTCATGATCCTGACGCTGATCGTCCTCGTTGCCGCGCTCAACATCATCTCCGGCTTGATCATGCTGGTGAAGGACAAGGGCAGCGATATCGCCATCCTGCGCACGATGGGGGCGACGTCGGGCTCGATCATGCGCATCTTCTTCATGACGGGCGCTGCGATCGGGACCGTCGGCACCATTGCCGGCGTACTGCTCGGTGTTATCGTCTGCCTGAACGTCGAATCGATCCGGCAGTTCTTCTCCTGGCTGTCCGGACAGACCCTGTTCGATCCCGAGCTCTATTTCCTCAGCCAGCTCCCTGCCGACATGAACTTCGGCGAAACGATGTCGATCGTCATCATGGCGCTGCTGCTGTCGTTCCTGGCGACGATTTTCCCGGCTTGGCGGGCGTCAAAGCTCGATCCCGTACAGGCCCTGCGGTATGAATGAAACGGAACGATCGATGAATTCGCGCGTGGCGTTGCAACTGGCTGGCGTGGACCGGCACTATGGTCAGGGCGACAGGCTGCTGACGATCCTGAAGGGCGCCGATTTCTCCCTGCGGAGCGGAGAGATCGTGGCGCTGGTGGCACCGTCGGGCACGGGCAAGTCGACGCTTTTGCATATTGCCGGCCTGCTGGAAAAGCCCGACGGCGGCGACGTTATCGTCAATGGGCACTCCTGTGCGCAGCTCGGCGACGAGGAGCGGACGGCCATTCGCCGTAACGAGATCGGCTTCGTCTACCAGTTCCATCATCTCCTGCCGGAGTTTTCGGCGCTGGAGAACATCATGATGCCGCAGCTCATCGGCGGCCTGCCTCGCTCCGAGGCGCGGGAGCGGGCAAAGCAGTTGCTTGACTACATGCGCATCGGCCACCGTGCGGACCACCGGCCATCGGAGCTTTCCGGCGGCGAGCAGCAGCGCGTGGCGATCGCCCGCGCCGTCGCCAACGCGCCGATCGTGCTGCTCGCCGACGAGCCGACCGGCAATCTCGATCCGGAGACGGCGGGTTATGTCTTTGAGGCGCTGCAGGCGCTCGTGCGCCAGTCCGGCCTGGCAGCGTTGATCGCGACGCACAACTTGGAGCTCGCGGGGCGCATGGATCGCAAGGTCACGATCGAGGACGGAAAGGTCCGCGAACTTCGCTGACGGTGATTGCGGTCGCCACACGCCGGCATGCTCAGGTGTCCCGTCGACCGCAACTGGAGTCTAGCGGATACAGCGACGGGCGTTTGCCTCGCTGTGGACGGCAGTATCTCGCACACGCGGCATCCGCAGACAGCCCCCTCGACCGGGGCGGTTATTGCGCGGAGAAGCCGCAGGCCTTCTGGCCGATCTCATCGCTCCACGCCTCGAACGTCACCGTTTCGGCCCTTGCCGTCACCGGCTTGCCGTTGGCCATCCCCTTGCCGGTCAGCACGTTGAGATCGCATTGCGAGGTGTTGTTGGGATCGAGGGTATCGTAGGACGAATAGGTGTAGCCGGCGACGACGAACTGGCCGTTGCGATAGGCGATCGCCAGGCTCTGTTCCCAGCGGTCGCGCCCGACCGCGCTGTTCTGCGACGTCAGCTTGATCGAACCATTCGCAAGCGCTGCGACAGCTGGTTCCTGGCCGAACAGAGTCAGGTTTCCCCACACCTTGTTCGGCGCGGCGACCTTCAGCTGCAGCCGGGCTTCCGAGGGCTCGGCGAGGTAGATGTAGACCCCGTTGTCGTCGCTGCCCTCCGACGGCCTTGCGATCACCACCAGATCCGGGCTTCCATCCTTGTTCCAGTCCCCCATGGCTGCGGCAAAGATGCGCTCGGCGAGAAAGTCCTGCGCGGACGCGGCAACAGCGAGACCGGAAAACAGAAGGCTCGGTGCAAGCAGCCGTAGGGTTCTCATGAAGGTTGATCCTTAAAAGTTGTCGACCGCGACCATATGCATTCCGCCCAACAGCGTCCAGAGGTGGCCGAGCGCCGTTGCGGCCGGGGCGGGCCAGCAATTTTCAGTTTAGTGGTTGACGCATGAACAAAAATAGAACAAAATAAAAACATAAACAGATTGGAGCCGTCAAATGACCGAATTCATGCGTGATCTTGCCGCCTTTGCGTCCATTGCATTGTTCATTGCGAGCTTCTCGGTTCTCGCGCTAGGCCTTTGACGGCCTGCTGGCCCTGGCGTGCCTGGGATTGGGGCAGCCGGGGATAAGGCACCCGTCCAGAACCTTTGACTGGACATTGGCTGCCAGAATCCGCTTATCGTGGTCGCTCTGAAAAGGAGTGGTGAAGATGGCGGATGCTGCGGCGGTGACGGTTGGCGGAGAAGCGGCGGGGCAGGGCGTGCAATTCGTTCATCTGCGCGTCCACTCGGCCTTCTCGCTGCTTGAGGGTGCGCTGCCGATCAAGAAGATACTGGGTAAGGCGGTCAGCGACAGTCAGCCGGCGATCGCCATTACCGACACGAACAATCTCTTCGCAGCACTTGAGTTTTCACAGAAGGCGGTCTCGGACGGGATCCAGCCGCTGATCGGATGCCAGCTTTCGATTGACATGGAAGACAGCGGCGAGGGCGAGCGCCGCAACGGCGCACAAGCGCTCGCAAAGCTCCCTTCACTCGTGTTGCTGGCGGCGACCGATGCCGGCTATGCGCGGCTGGTCGACCTCGTCAGTCGCGCCTATCTGGATGGCGAAGGGGGCGGGCATTCCGTCCATATCTGCCGTTCCTGGCTGGAGGAGGGAGCCGAGGGGCTCATCGCGCTGACGGGCGCGTCCACCGGCCCGGTGGACATGGCGTTTGCCGCGGGCCAGCCGGCGATGGCCGAAGCACGGCTTCTGGAGCTGAAGCGGTTCTTCGGCGACCGGCTCTACATAGAATTGCAGCGTCACGCCAACTACGACCGCCGGCACGAGCGGCAGATGATCGAGCTCGCTTATGCGCATGACGTGCCGCTGGTTGCGACCAACGAACCGTTCTTTCCCGCGCCCGACGACTACGAGGCGCACGACGCGCTGATGGCGGTGGCGCACAATGCCATGGTTTCCGACGACAACCGCTTCCGCCTGTCGCCGGACCACTACCTGAAGAGCCGCTCGGCTATGGCGGCGTTGTTCGCCGATCTTCCCGAGGCGCTGGACAACACGGTGGAGATCGCCAAGCGTTGCTCCTTCGTGCTCAAGACCCGCGCCCCCATCCTGCCGCGCTTCACCGGTGCAACCGATGATGCGGAGGAGGCGGAGCGCGCCGAGGCTGCGGAACTGCGCCGACAGGCCGTCGAGGGGCTGGAGGGAAGGTTGGCGCAGCTCGGCTTGTCCCCGGGCTACAGCGAGGCGGATTATCGCGAGCGGCTCGACTTCGAGCTTGGCGTCATCGAGCGCATGAAGTTTCCGGGTTACTTCCTGATCGTTGCGGACTTCATCAAGTGGGCCAAGCAGCAGAACATTCCCGTCGGCCCCGGCCGCGGCTCGGGTGCCGGTTCGCTCGTCGCCTACGCGCTGACGATCACCGATGTCGATCCGCTCCGCTTCTCGCTGCTGTTCGAACGCTTCCTCAATCCGGAACGTGTCTCGATGCCGGACTTCGACATCGACTTCTGCCAGGACCGCCGCGAAGAGGTGATCCGCTACGTCCAGCGCAAGTACGGCCGCGAACAGGTGGCGCAGATCATCACCTTCGGTTCGCTGCAGGCACGTGCGGCGCTGCGCGACGTCGGGCGCGTGCTGGAAATGCCCTACGGCCAGGTCGACAAGATCTGCAAGCTCGTGCCGAACAACCCGGCCAACCCGACGCCGCTGTCGAAGGCGATCGAGGAGGAGCCGAAGCTGCAGGAAGAGGCGGAGAAGGAGCCGGTTGTCGCCCGCCTGCTCGACATCGCCCAGAAGATCGAGGGCCTCTATCGCCACGCCTCGACGCACGCAGCCGGCATCGTGATCGGCGACCGGCCGCTGTCGAAGCTCGTGCCGATGTACCGTGATCCGCGCTCCGACATGCCCGTCACCCAGTTCAACATGAAGTGGGTGGAGCAGGCCGGGCTGGTGAAGTTCGACTTCCTCGGTCTGAAGACGCTGACGGTGCTGAAGACCGCCGTCGATTTCGCCCGCAAGCGCGGCATCGAGATCGATCTGGCGGGCCTGCCGCTCGATGACAGCCTGACCTACGAGATGCTGTCGCGCGGCGAGACGGTCGGCGTGTTCCAGGTGGAAAGTGCCGGTATGCGCAAGGCTCTGATCGGCATGCGCCCGGACTGCATCGAGGACATCATCGCGCTGGTGGCGCTCTATCGCCCGGGCCCGATGGAGAACATTCCGGTCTACAATGCCCGCAAGCACGGCGACGAGGAGATTGAATCGATCCATCCGATGATCGATCACCTGCTGAAGGAGACGCAGGGCGTCATCGTCTACCAGGAGCAGGTGATGCAGATCGCCCAGGTGCTCTCCGGCTATTCGCTCGGCGAGGCCGACCTTCTGCGCCGCGCCATGGGCAAGAAGATCAAGGAGGAGATGGACAAGCAGCGCGCCCGCTTTGTCGAAGGTGCGGTGAAGAACGGCGTTTCCAAGCCGCAGTCCGACCTGATCTTCGATCTGCTGGCCAAGTTCGCCAACTACGGCTTCAACAAGAGCCATGCTGCGGCCTATGCGATCGTCTCCTACCAGACGGCCTATCTGAAGGCGCATTATCCGGTCGAGTTCCTGGCCGCGTCGATGACCTACGATATGTCGAACACCGACAAGCTGAACGACTTCCGCCAGGATGCGGCCCGTCTCGGCATCAAGGTCTTTCCGCCGTCGATCCAGACCTCCTATGCGCATTTCGAGACCGGAGAGGGCTGCATCTATTATGCGCTGGCCGCGATCAAGGGCGTGGGCGAAGCGGCCGTGCACCATATCGTCGAGGTGCGCGGCGACAGGCCGTTCGAGAGCCTCGAGGATTTCTGCCTCCGGATCGACCCCAAGCTGGTCAATCGGCGGATTTTCGAAAGCCTCATCTGCGCCGGTGCATTTGATTGCTTCGGCCATGATCGCGCTGCCCTGATTGCCGGCATGGACCGGCTGCTCGGCTATGCCCAGCGCGCGCAGGAAAACAAGACGAGCGGCCAGAGCGACATGTTCGGGGCAGGGGCAGCAACCGGCCCGGAGGTGATCTCGTTCCCCTCCTATGCGCCATGGCTCGCCTCGGAGAAGCTGCATCGGGAATTTCAGGTGCTGGGCTTCTACCTGTCCGCCCATCCGCTCGACACCTACAGCCCTATACTGGCAAAGATGCGCGTGCAGAATTTCGCCGACTTCGCCGTCTCGGTAAAGCAGGGCGCCACGGCCGGCCGCCTGGCCGGCACGGTCACGTCGAAGCAGGAACGCAAGACCCGCACCGGCAACAAGATGGGCATCGTCGCCTTCTCCGATGCATCCGGCCAGTTCGAGGCAGTGCTGTTTTCGGAAATGCTGCACCAATACCGCGACCTGCTCGAGCCGGGCAAGTCGCTGGTCATGACGGTGCAGGCAGAAGAGCGCCCGGAGGGCATCGGGCTGCGAATCCAGACGCTGAGGTCGCTGGAGGAGGAGGCCCTGCAGCAGCAGAAGGCGCTGCGCGTGTTCCTGCGCGATTCCGGCCCCTTGCGCTCGATCGCCGCGCATCTGAACGCTAGGGGCGACGGCCTCGTTTCCTTCATCGTGATCAAGGACAACGGCGAACGCGAGATCGAAGTCGAACTCAACGAGCGCTACCGTATCTCGCCCGAGATCGCCGCCGCGCTCCGTTCTGCCCCCGGCGTGGTAGACGTGGAACTCGTCTGACGCTCCCCTTTATCCGGCCTTGGCGGGGGTGGGCCAACCGTTATCCGGCCGCTTGCGGCGGGATGCGGCGCGCTCGCGGCCGCGTTCAATCGGTTGCGCTGCGCATCCCTTGGTGACGCATGGATAGCCATATTGCGGGTGTTTCGGGACTGACAGGCAGCAGGCCGGTCAATTTTGAGATCAGCCTCCTGCCAGTCCTCGGTTCGTTTGAAGGCTCAGCGCCCCGATACGGGCGCGCCTCTGGGATCAGCGCTCGAAGCGTCCCTCGTACTTGAATTCGGGCGCCTTTTCGAGCTGATCCTTGGTTGTGTTCATCATTGCCGTCCACTTCTTGTCGTTTTCCAGATAGGTGATTTTCACGGCGGCCGGAGTGACCATGACGAAGTGTTCGCCCATGCCGAGAAAACCGCCCACCGAAACGACGTAGCCGGCAAGCTGCCCTTCAGAGATGACGATATCCTTGATCTCGCCGATCGCTTCGTCTGCCTCGTTGGTGATGTTCAGCCCGACAAGATTGTAGCTGAGCACATCTGTCGGCTGGACGGTGACGAACGTTTCGGTTTTGGTGACCTCGGCCGTTTGGGCGTAGGCCGCTCCTGCGATCATCATCGTGGCAAGTGCGGTTGTAATGAAGCGCATCGTGAATCCTCCGGCATTGATACGGCAAGAAGAACGTCGCGTGGTAGACAATGTTCCCGCGACGGCCCCTGCCTGCAGCCGCTGCTATGCTCTCCGCTTGAACGACGGCAGAAGCGCTGCCTTGATGAACGTTCCGTCGCGCTGTCCCTGGGAGTAGAGCCGGATGATGGCCACTCCCAGCGATTCTGCGGCTTGGCTGTCGATGGGGAAGGTGCATTCCTGGAGGCAGTCGTCGAAGATGTGCTGCATCCGGTTCAGGTCGTCAGGGCTGAACACCTTCGAGTTGGAACCGCATGGAAAGACCGGATAGCCGGCGGCGTCGTAGTAGAAAGATGTAGACACGAGTTTCCTCCCTCTGGGGGGCGCGGAAGCTGCCATCTCCCTGTCGCTCCTGCCCTTTATGTGGAAGCGATGAGGCAAGTGTGCGCCTTCTATGTCCGATGCGTCTATTAATTTTGACACTGGCATCAGGCATTCGCCGGTGGCGCGCGCGTTGCGCAGTTGGAACGCCGTCCTGCCATTTCGCTCAAGGCCCTCATTTCGCCGCTGAAAACATGGCCTTGATTTTTGGGCGCAAGTTGTTGAGAACACGGGCAGGCGGACGTGGCGAAACTGGTAGACGCAAGAGACTTAAAATCTCTCGGAGTGATCCGTACGGGTTCGATCCCCGTCGTCCGCACCACGTTGCCATATATCTCACCGGTAAATCCGGATGACCGGGTATTACTGGATGAACGCGGGTCTGAGCCGCGGCGTTCTAGGGTACGATCGAGAATTTCTGGTCCGAAAGCGCGACTGCACCGCTGATCGCGTCGCGGAACCGATAGCGCAGCACGTACTCGCCGGCCGGTGGCCCTTCGACGCTGAGCGTCAGCTTGGCAAAGACCTCCTGGTTGCGCACGAAGCCGCGGAATGTGAACGACCCGAAGGCCTTTTGCTCGGCCAGCGTATCGCCCTTGTCGTTTAGAAGCTCGAGATCGACGGTGAATTGCGCCTCGACCTTGCCGCCGTCGATGGGGCGCCAGCTCAGGCCCACGGGTTCTACATAGGAAATCAGTGATTCGCCGGGCTTGTAGACCGCGTTCGGCCGCGGCGTGTACATGCCGTAACCCTCGGGCGGATCGGCGACGAAGGTCGCCTTGCCGATCGAGAAGGGCAGTGTGGAGGAAAAGGTGCCGAAGGCTTCCCGCAAGGCGTCGTGCGCGCCGACCGGGTCGCCCGACGTCGCCAGTTGCTCCGCCTTCGTGGCGGCGTCGACCAGCATGCCGGCGGCGGCGGGAAAGGCCCAGAGGCCGAGCATTGCGGCAAGCGTTAGTGCGGATGCAGACGGCATTGCGGGCATGCGGCCTCCCTCGGATCGTCCACGAAAGATGCGCAGATGCTTAGGGCCAGTCAAGAAAGTGTTTGAGCCGCGCCCAGTGACCTCAGCTTTTCCAGAAGAGCGGTGTCAGGATGACGAGGACGGTCAGCACTTCCAGGCGCCCCAGCAGCATCAGGAAGGACAGGAGATAGAGCGCCGGATCGCTCATCTCGGCAAACGTGCCACTCGGCCCAATCGAAGGCGTAACACCCGGCCCGACGTTGGAAAGGGCTGTCGCGGCGGCGGATATCGATGTCAGCGCGTCGTAACCCAGAAGCCCGAGGACGACGCTGCCGGCAACGCAGATCATCATGTAGCTGATGAAGAACAGAAACACGTTGCGCTGCACGTCGACGTCTACGGTGATGGGGCCGTAGCGCACCGCGTGGATCCCGCTCGGATAGATGAGGCGGTAAAGGCCCGATCGGACGAAGTTGAACAGGATGATGATGCGGTAGGCCTTGATTCCGCCGGCCGTCGAGCCCGAGCACCCGCCCATGAACGTGGCAATGAAGGCGAGAATGACGATGAAATGGCCCCATTGGGTATAGTCGTCGCTGGCAAACCCGGTCGTCGAGAGGATGGAGGTCACGGTGAAGAAGGCATGGGCCAGCGCCTCGTGAAACGGCACGCCGTTCTCCAGCCGCTGGTAGAGGCTGGCTGCGATCGCAAAGAGCGCGACATAGGCGAGAAAGACGATGATCTGCGGATCTTTCAGCGTATCCAGCCGTCCGCGCACCAGAAACAGGATGAGCACAGAGAACGGCAGGCTGCTGAGCGTCATGAAGAACGAGGCCGCCCACAGCAGTGGCAGGCTGTTCTTATAGTAGCCGAAGGAGGCGTCGTGGGTCGAAAACCCGCCGGTCGCCACGGTGGACATCGCATGATTGAGCGCATCGAAGCGGGTCATGCCGAGCGCGTTGTAGGTTATTGCGCCGAAGAGCGTCAGCAGCACGTATATGAGAAGAAAGGCGCGGGTGTAGACAGCCATGCGCGCAAACGGCTTGTCGCTGGTGTCGGACGATTCGAGCTTGAAGAACGACAGGCCGCCGACGCGCAGGTACGGCATGATGAACAGGCCGAGCGCCAGGATACCGATACCGCCGAGCCAGTGCAGCAGGGATCGCCACATCAGGATGCCGGGTGGCGCGTTGTCCAGGCCGACGATGACCGTCGAGCCGGTCGTGGTCACGGCGGAGACCGCTTCGAAGAAGGCTTCGGCGAAGTCCATGTTCAGCGAAGACATCCAGAACGGGACGGCGCCGAGCAGGCAGCAGACGAGCCAGAGCAAATTGACGACGAGAAAGCCCATTTTCTTGGTGTAGGGCGGAGGACCGGCGCGCGTCGCCATGGCGGTTGCCGCCGAAAGCCCGCCCATCAGGAAGGCCGAAATGCCGAAGATTTCCCAGTCGGGGCTGCCGTAATAGAGATCGACTGCCATCGGCAGCAGCATCGATAGCGAAAGGTACAGACCGCAGGTGGCCGCGATGTTGATGGCGGAGCGATAGATCGTGGCGTTCAAATGCGTCTCGTTCTGGCTTGGCCGCTGCCATGTCCCTGTTTCGAAAGACGGGTGGCCTCCGCTTCTTCGATATGCAATAGCGATAGCCGCAATCAAACTCAAGGACGACGGCTTGTCATGAAACAGGATGTCGAGCGTGCAACCGACGCGTTGCGCACGCTTTTCCCCGAAACCCCTCTGCAACTGAACGAGCATCTGAGCGTCCGCTACGGCGCCCAGGTCTATCTCAAGCGCGAGGATCTCTCCCCGGTCCGCTCCTACAAGATTCGCGGCGCCTTCAACTTCTTCCGCAAGATCATTGCGCAGAAGGGGACCGGGAACAGCTTCGTCTGCGCCTCGGCCGGCAACCACGCCCAGGGCTTCGCCTTCGTCTGCCGACATTTCGGCGTCCAGGGAACGGTCTTCATGCCAGTGACGACGCCGCAGCAGAAGATCGACAAGACGCGCATCTTCGGCGGCGAATTCGTAAAGATCCGTCTGGTCGGCGACATCTTCGACCAGTGCTACCGCGCAGCGCAGGACCATGCGCGCGATAGCGGGGCGATCATGGTGCCGCCGTTCGACCACGCGGACATCATCGAAGGGCAGGCGACGGTCGCAGCCGAGGTCGCCGCGCAACTGGGAAGCGGCGTTCGTCCCGACCTGGTGGTGCTTCCAGTTGGCGGTGGCGGGCTGGCTGCCGGCGTCACCGGCTATCTCGAAGGGGACGTTCCGGACGACGCCTTCCTGTTCTGCGAGCCGGAAGGCGCGCCGAGCCTCCGCCGCAGCCTGGAGGCGGGCGAGGTGATCACGCTCGACCAGGTGGACAACTTCGTCGACGGTGCCGCCGTCGGCCGAATCGGCGACCTGAATTTCGATCGTCTCCGGAAGTTTCGGCCGGAGCAGGCCATGCTCCTGTCGGAAAACGCGATCTGCGTCACGATCATCGACATGCTGAACGTCGAGGGCGTGGTACTGGAGCCGGCGGGTGCGCTTTCGATCACGGCGCTGGAGGCGATGGGACGCGAGAAACTGCAGGGCAAGACCGTCGTGGCGGTCGTCTCCGGCGGCAATTTCGACTTCGAGCGCCTTCCCGACGTGAAGGAACGGGCCATGCGGCACCGTGGCCTGAAGAAATACTTCATCCTGCGCATGGCGCAGCGCCCGGGCGCGCTGCGTGACTTCCTCAACCTGCTGGGGCCTGAGGACGATATCTCCCGTTTCGAATACCTGAAGAAATCGGCGCGTAATTTCGGCTCTATCCTGATCGGGATCGAGACCAAGGCGCCAGAAAACTTCGACGTGCTGAAGGCGGCCTTCGACCGGGTGGGTCTGCGCTATCAGGACATTACCGAAAACGAGATCCTGTCCAATCTGATCATCTGACGCTCCTCGAGGCCAATCGGAGAGGCACGCGCGCAGGAGACACGCTGGAGGGTACGCTGCCTTGGCCGAGCCGAGGCCGCCGCCCGGCTCTCCTCAAAGACGGGCCGTTCGTTCGGCAACCGTTGACACGATGCCATGCTGTGTTACCACTCCGCCATGGCATCGTTCTTTTCCAAGCTTTTCGGTCTTTCCGGCAAATCCGATTCTCCGGCGGCGACGCCTGAGGAGCGCGAGATCTACAACGACCTTGTCCTCATCGCCGCGCCGATGAAGGAGGGGTCGCAGTTTCGCCTGGCGGGCCGTATCGAGAAGTACGATGGGGATGTCGTGCTCGTGCGCAGCTTCATTCGCGCCGACCTCTTCACGAGCCGGGACGATGCGGTCGCCACCGCCTTCCGCAAGGCCAGGCAGATCGTTGACCAGAATGGGCCGCTGCTCTTCTCCGACGGCGAACAGTCCCGATCCGTTTGACGAAGCGGTTTGTACGCTGCGTGTGTGCAGGCTCTGATCTTGTTCAATTCTTAGATGTTCCTTGATATGCCTCGGGACGGCGGCGTTGAGCGCTTCGGACGATTTCTGCAGGCAAGTGCATGGAAACAAAGAATCTCATCCTGTTTCTCGTGGAGGCGCTGGTCTATTTCGCCTTCATGGTCGGCCTGCTGCACCAACGCCATCGCATCGGGATAGGCGTTTTCATCACCGCACTTGGCGTGCTGCACTTTCTGGAAACCTACCTGGCAGCGGTCTTCTACGTCGAACTGCCGTTCGGCGTGCTCTCGCCGGGTTCCTCGGTCCTTTTCTCCGGCAAGCTGATGATGATCCTGCTCCTCTATATCAAGGAGGATGCGGCGACGGTCCGTGCGCCGATCTACGGCCTGCTGGCCGGCAATTTCATGACCGTCATTCTCGCCGGGATCCTGCAGTATCACGAGACGATCAGCGTCGTGCCCGGCCGCGTGGTGGATCTCACCTTCATCGACGAGATGGGCTGGCTGATGCTGTGGGGCACGACGCTGCTCTATGTCGATGCGCTGGCCATCATATTGATTTACGAGCGGCTGGGGCGGGGAAGACGGATGCCGATGGCGCTTCGCCTGTTCTTATCCGGGGCAGCGGTCCTCACCTTCGATCAGCTTGGCTTCTTCGCCGCGCTCAATCTGCTGAACGATGCCCCGATGTCCGTCCTGTGGGGCGGGTGGCTGGCGAAGATGATGGCGGCGGCGCTTTTCGCGGTGCTGACAACTGCCTACCTGAGCTTTGCCCGCCTTGCCGTCCTTCCCGCTTCGTCGCGCCCGATCGCAGACATCTTCAACGACCTGACCTTCCGCGAACGCTATGAGGACCTTCTGGACCGGTCCGGCCACGATGCGCTGACCGGCGTGCTCGACCGCAGCCGCCTGGAATTCGAGGGCCCGCGCCTTCTTCAGGCCGCAAATGCGGCGGGTGCTGTGACGAGCCTGATGATTGTCGATGCCGATCACTTCAAGGCGGTGAACGATGCCTTCGGCCATCTTGCCGGTGACCGGGTGCTCAAGGAGGCGGCTGCGACGTTGCAGGACGGTCTGCGCGCCGGCGACCGCGTCTACCGCTTCGGCGGCGAGGAATTTGTCATCCTGTGCGAGGGGCTTTCGCACGAGGGCGCGCTTGCACGCGCCGAACAGATCCGCCGCGCCGTGGCCGAACACATCGTTCTGCCGGACGGTATGCCGGTGACGGTCAGTATCGGCGTGGCCAGCACCGATCACGATGGCGGCACGCTGAACGGCCTTTTGTCGGCGGCCGATCAGCGCCTTTACGCCGCCAAGCACCGCGGCCGCGACCGGGTCGTCGGTTGGGAACCGTCAGACGCCGACATTCGGCCTGTCGATGATTTCACGTAAGGCAAAGCTCGAATTGATCTTCACCACATGGGGCAGGGCGGAAAGCCAGTCGCGGTGGATGCGCTCGTAGTCGGCGAGATCCTTTGCCGCCACCCGCAGGATGTAGTCGTATTCGCCCGACATCAGGTAGCAGACCAGCACGTTCGGACAGAGCTTCACCGCCGCCTCGAACTCCGCCAGCGTCTTGGCGAACTGCCCCGACAGCGAAATGTGCACGATCGCGATCATCCGGTAGTCCAGCGCCTTTTGTGAAAGGTGCGCGTGGTAGCCGCTGATAACGCCGGACTTCTCCAGGATATCGAGCCGGCGGGAGCAGGCGGAAGGAGAAAGCCCGACACGCTCGGCCAGTTCCGCATTGGAGATGCGCCCGTTCTGCTGCAAGATGCGCAGCATTGCAGCATCTATCGAATCCAGTGCACTCAATGCAATATCCTTCGAAAATTGATGGATGTCGAGCAAGGATACGCGAAAATCGCTTCGTATTCCAACCGTCTTCGCAAGGACATTGCGCGGGACTTCTGATCCAATTCTGATCGACCCGCGGGGAGTGGCGGGCATTTCAGATTGGCAAATCAGATGAGAGAGGAACGCGCATGCGTGTCGGTTGCCCGAAGGAAATCAAGAACCACGAGTACCGTGTCGGCCTGACGCCCGGCTCGGTGCGCGAATACGTGGCGCACGGCCATGAGGTGATCGTCGAGACGAAGGCCGGCGCCGGCATCGGCGCGGACGACGATGCCTACCGCGCTGCCGGCGCAAGGATCGTCCCCAGCGCGAAGGACATTTTCGAAAAGGCCGACATGGTCGTAAAGGTCAAGGAGCCGCAGCCCGCCGAATGGGCGCAGCTTCGCGACGGACAGATTCTCTACACCTATCTTCATCTTGCGCCTGATCCCGAACAGACCGAGGGCCTGCTGGCGTCCGGCGTGACCGCGATCGCCTACGAGACCGTCACGGACGAGCGCGGCGGCCTGCCGCTGCTAGCGCCGATGTCGGAGGTCGCAGGCCGGCTTTCCATCCAGGCCGGGGCGACGGCGCTGCAGAAGGCCAATGGCGGCCGCGGCATCCTGCTCGGCGGCGTTCCGGGTGTTCCACCGGCAAAGGTCGCGGTGATCGGTGGCGGCGTAGTCGGCCTGCATGCGGCCAGGATGGCGGCCGGGCTTGGTGCCGACGTCGCAATCCTCGATCGCTCGATCCCGCGCCTGCGACAGTTGGACGACATCTTCAACGGCCGCGTCCATACGCGCTATTCGACGATCGACGCGCTGGAGGAGGAAGTTTTCGCCGCCGACCTCGTCATCGGTGCCGTTCTCATCCCCGGTGCTGCGGCACCGAAGCTCGTCACCCGCGAAATGCTGTCGGGCATGAAGAGGGGCTCGGTGATCGTGGACGTGGCCATTGACCAGGGCGGCTGCTTCGAAACCTCGCATGCGACCACCCATTCCGATCCTACCTACGAGGTCGACGGGGTTATCCACTATTGCGTCGCGAACATGCCGGGCGCGGTGCCGATTACCTCGGCCCAGGCGCTGAACAACGCGACCCTGCACTATGGCCTGCAACTGGCCGACAAGGGGCTCAAAGCGATTGCGGAGGACCGTCACCTGCGCGCCGGGCTCAACGTCCACCGTGGCCGCATCACCAACAAGGCGGTCGCAGACGCGCTGGGCTACGAGATGGTATCCCCGGAAGCGGTGCTGAACGTCGCCTGACCAGCCCGGTTAGAGGCGTTGTCAAATACCCCGGGGGTCGGAAAGCGACCCCCGGGGTTTTCCGTTGCCGCGATCAACCGGCTGTCAAAAGGGTTGCGGCGCCTTTTCCCGCGAACCGCGGGACGAGGCGGGCAATGACCGTGGCTGTGGAAAGCTCATTTCACAAATCCGAGAGGGCATATTTCGGAAATAGCCCCTTGCACGGAAAATGGATTCGTTCTAAACGCCCGACACCACACGCTTTTAAGCATACGGATGGCCTCGTGGCGGAGTGGTGACGCAGAGGACTGCAAATCCCAACATCTTTCAATGTTTTCAATGCGCGGTCTGAACAAGACGCGTTTTTTGCAGTCTATTTCGCCTTTTTCTCTGTACTGAATTCATTGACCTTTTCGGCGCGTTCAGAATGGCCGAAGCGCTTTTTTGTCGCCTCCAGGACCCGCTTTTCGGTGTCCTTCGCGTAGCCCCGATATGCGCCGCTCGTGCGGTGCTTCGACAGAGCTCTGCCCTGTCCCTCGGTGAGCCCGCGTTCCTCCAGCTCAGTCATCCCCCCATGCCTCGCCTTGTCGAGCGTGAAGCCCCGAACAGGGGTTCCCTTGTCTGCCAGCTTGTTGGCGATGTCAGTCACTTCCTGAGATAGCCGGGTGCCGTCTCCGAACAGGTTCCCGTTCCGTTGGCAGACGATCGAAAGACCGTTCTTCGGCACCTGCTTTAAAATCCGCTCTGCGTCGGCGTACAGCAGCTTTAGGCTACCGTCGGCGTCGATGTACTCCAGCGGGTGCATTGCGCGCTCGTCGGTCTTCCTGTGGCCGATGATGATCTTGTCCGGTTCCGATTCCCCGCGATACCCGCTCCAAGCCGCATAGCCGGCGCCGATCGATGACGGGCGCATCAGGAATTCGAAGGCGAGAACGGCGGCGGCGGCAAGCTCCGGCCGCCCCAAGGCAACAGCCCCATCAGCAAATGCGTAAACCGTCGCCCGCTCGACGTGGCCCTTGACCTTCTTCGTGCGCTTTTTCAGCGTGACGCCTTCCCAAGGGTTGGGCGTGTCCTGCCGGAAGAGATCGGGATGGTGAGGTTTCATCCGCTTCCACATTGCCTTGCAATAGGTGACGACCTTTTCTCCGGTTCGTGCAGACTGGCCGTGGAGAATTTCGTAGATCTTGGTTGCCGTCGATACGGTGATGTTTGCGATCTTCGCATCGCCTATGCGCGCCTTGAGCCCGATGTCGTCTCGGATGATCTCTGTTGCGCACACCCGGTCTAGCACGCGCCGATAATCTGGCCGGCTGAACTCCGACACGCGCTCGAGGAACGCGTCGTGTTTCAGGTAGGTGTTCACCAGCCACTCGACCGTCCCGTACCGCGTCGTGTCGGGGGTATCCATCGGCGATTGCTCTTTGAGCCAGCCGTTTAGTCTCTCGTTCCAGAGCTCCGCCGAAGCGTTCAACTCCTTCTGCGAGAGATTGACGCCAAGCGCGGCCGACAGATACGGGCAGTTGCGCTTGCGATAGCGGGTAGGGCACGTCCAATAGTAGCCGGTGCTGCCGTCCGCGAGCGTCTTGAACGAGGTGTAGCGCGGCAGCTCGACGGCGACCATCACCACCCCGCCAGGTCGGCGGCGGCGCTTCCTGGATCGATCACCTTGTCCAGATCGCTCTTTCGCCACGCCCGGAACTTCCCCTTGCCTGTTCCTGTGTCGATGAATGGCCGAGGCCACACCGTGCCGACACGGCTCAAGAACGCGTCGACGGTCTTCTCGCCAGCATAGGCCGCGGCGAGCTCATCGCGCAGGACAGCAGGCCAGCAGCCGGTTGGAATGACAGCGTGCTTGGTCATGTATCCCCGCTTTCCACTGTTTCAACAGGCGCGGTCCCGCTTTCCCCGCTAGCTGCCTGGCGGATGGCGGCGGCGATCGAACGAGCCATGCACATCATGGCGATGATCTGCGATCCGGAAACCTCATCGACCTGTCCCGGCGCGTGCTGTGCCATTCTCTTGGCGGTGGCTTCGTCGGCCTCCGCAATCTGCGCGGCCCGCTCGAAAGCCTCGGCGCGGGCTTGCTGGCGTTCTGCCGCGATACGCGCCGACATTTCGGGAAACAGGCTCTCCCTTGTCTCTGCCCGTTCAATTGCTGGCTTGGCGATGACGGCGCGCAGTTCTTCCACCTCCGCTCTAAGGCGCGTGATCTCGGCGGCGGCTTCCTTCGGCAGATGCTCGGGATAGTCATAGGCTCGTCCAACGCTGTCCCATGTGCGGGCTGTCGGCGTGGTCAAGAGGCGTTCAACGATATCAACCATGGCTGCATCCTTGCATCAGGTGGTGACGCGATTTGCGTTCCCACGCAGCCAGATCGGTTTGATACTGTTCCTCGAGCCAAAGGGCGACCGTGCCGCTACGGGTTGAAATAGGCGTGTCGGGCCTGTCGATGTTGTGGCGTTCGACGTACTTGTCGAAAAGGCCGCTCTCGACCCATGATTCCGCGTGACTAGACGCGGCTAATGTGGCAGCGCGCCGGTCCATTGCGTCCATGCTCCGGGCGCGGACGCATAGGTCCAGACCTTCGGACAGGAGTTCGCGGCAGGTGTCGCAGGTCATTCCTCACTCCTTCCTGTGCCAGAGGAAAGGGAGGGGGCGGCGGGCAAGGGCTGCCACAACGTCGGCTCGTGCCACATGCAATCGCTCATCGGACTGTCGAAGTGATCCGCCACGCTTGTCCCGGCCCACCACCAATCGCCATCTCCGTAGTTTTCGGGATCGAAGTACGCCTCGCCGACGGTGTAACCGTCGAGATCCTTGTCGGGTACGGCCACGATAACGTGCGTCTTGTCCCGTGGGGCCGTCTCGATCGGCTGCCACGTCACCACATCCGGGGTGCGGCGCTCGCGCTCGGCGAGGAGGGCGGCTTCGGAGAACAGCGGCTCGACAATATCAGGATCGCCGAAACGGAATGGACCGGGGCGTTTGCTCCCATAATGCCACTCGCCGTCGTCGCTGAATTTCCAGCGGAAGGCTACCACGTTTGCCTCCATGATATCATTCGGCACGTCAGTCATGTCGGTCTCCTTCCGGCCCCGGCAGAAGGCCCTGTGATGTGATGCGGTCAAGCACGGTGTCACCGTTCGCCAGCAGGATTTGCCCGAGGAAGGCGCCCTCAAACGACAGGATGCCGGTTTCGACGGCGGTCAACTGGCCCTTGATCCAGTCGCGCAGGATCGACCAGACGGCGATCTGCCCCTTTTCCAGAGCGAACCGCTCGTGCTCGATGCGGGACCTCCGCATGCGCGACGAATGCGGATTGTGCCGAAGCCATGCGGCGGCGTACCCTTTGGCGCTGGCCGTAACCTGCACGGCGCGGCCGCGATATTCGAACTGGATAGCGATCGTGCCAGCCTGGAAATCCTCCATAGGTGCGAACTTGGAGCAGCCGAACGCCATGATGGTCTTGCGGATATCGTCCATAGCCGAACGGCCCGAGGTGCTGTTTTCGTAGGGCAGTCTCACGGGCGGTCTCCTTCAGATAGGGCGCGGCGGGTCTCGACCCGGATCGGGCCGGGGCATGGCTTGTTCGGTTTGTCGGGATTTTTGATGAAACCGCAGTTCATGCAGCAGAGTATTCGCATCGATGAATAGACGCGCTCGTGCCATACATGCCCTGTCTCGTCTACTGGCGGTAGCAGCTTACCCATCTGTGCTGCCCTCCGTCTGTGGGGCGGAGGAGGCGGGGAGAGCTTCGAAGATCCGGCGCAACCCGTCTAGTTCGTCGGACAGCGGGTCGCCTTCCCACGATGGCCCCATATTCGAACGGAATTCCTTGTCTGCCTCAAGGACCGCCGCGACTGCGAGGCGAAGCAGTCCATCCCCGGCAGGCGTGGGGGCGGGATGGGCGTAGAGGAGGGTATTTGCCGGGATCAGCTTCAGCAGTTCGATATTGTGGTGCCCATCGTTTCCGCAATCGATCAAGCCATTGCCACGGTAGATCGCCACAGCTTCCCCCTCCACCCCCGACGATGCCGGGGAGGTGGTGAGGGCGGAGAGGACCCGAGAGATATCACCCGCCCTGACGTTGCCGATAATGCGAGCCTCTGGCACCCATGCGTTGGCGCAGGCGAGAACGGCCGCCAGAACGTCTTCGGTCGTGCCGTTGTCAGGGGCCACAATCGTTTCGAGCTTCGCATAGGTGCGATCCTCGTCCGTCCCCGCCTCTACCGCCAGCGCGGCGGTGAGGGCCGGGTATGCGGCTCGGGCATCGCGTGCCCGCTCGGCAAGAACTTTCCAGTTCGTGTTGCCGATGACTTCCCTGATTTCATTCTCAAACGCAGCGAGGCCAAAAACCTCATTGATCAGCTTGAGAAATGGCTCTGCCTCTGTCGGTCCAGTCATGGCTTTGTCTCCGGGGTGCGGTGGGTGGCGGGTGATGACCATTCCACTTCGAATGGGCCGACGTAGAGCCTGCGGTAAGGCTTGACAGGGAGGTGAACATAGTCGAAGCGCCAAGCCCATCGGGCCGCGAACAGGACGTGCCCCACCTCGCCGATAAATGAGACGAAGACGCCGTTCCCCCGCCAGTCGTCGTGAAATCTTCCGAGCTTGACGCGCATCACGCCTCCCTCTCGTCTTTTATGCGCCGGTCCAGCGACGTGCCCTTGCGCGGGCCTCGCTCACTCGCCCATTCGTGGCGGCAATCGTTGCATTCGAAGGTGGTGGAGCCGAAATAGTCCGTGCCGGTTCTGGCGAAGCCAAGGCATCCGCACATCGGGCAGGAGCGGCGATGAACTTTCACGAGCGTGCTGCGCATTCACCCCTCCCTCTCGGCTGCATTGGCGTTAGTGAGGGCGGAACGGGCGTCCGGTATGTCGAAATCCTTGACGGCGAAGTCGCGGTAGGCGTCCTTCTGTGTGTCGAAGGCGCTCAGCAACAACTGCGGCTCTGGGTGCCATTCAGTCGAGCCGAGCCAAATCCGAACAAGGTGAAGGACGCGGACTGACGTTTCGCCACGGTAGTTCGTGTAGGTGAGTTCGTGGGATGCGGTCGGCCATTCCCTGATCAAGTGCAGTAGATAGGCTGCGTTGTCCCGCTCGCGGATCAGCGCATCCCTCTCAGCGGTGAGGGTGGAGATGGTGGCGAGGTGCTTAACGTCGTCGTCTGTAATGGCGTCCATGACCTTGATGCAGGTGTCCCGCTCCGCTTCCGCCGCATCCGCCCTTGCCTTCTCCAGCGCAAGCTGCCCGTCTCGTTCCCACACTAACTCGCGTTCGGCGTCTAAGTGGGCTTGCAGTCCATCCGCCCTTGCCTTCTCGGCGGCGAGGCCGTCGAGCAGCGCAAGGACCGTTTTCTGCTGTTCCGCAGAGAGATACAGAACGTCGTCTGCCAAACGCTGGCGTCCCATGTTAATGGCTTCTCTCAGCTTCGCGTATTTGTCGGTCATGGGCTGGGCTCCTCGTCGACATCAGCGAGGCCAAGTACGCAATAGCGCGGCTCGATGCCGAACTGGCCGCCCTGCAAAAGATAGGTGATGCGCTTGCGAATGGTCTTCTCGAAGGTGTCGTAGTAGATGCCGCCGGCCGCACCTTTTGTGCAGCGCTGCAATTCCAAGATATCGCCTGTCTGGAACGCCCGATCGTTCAGGCGAACCTCAAATGTCTTCTCGCCGGATTTTACTGCATCGAAATAGTGGGCAAGCGTCTTGAGCTTGTGAATGGTGCTCACTGGTTCGTCTCCTCACGGTCTCGGGGGTGCATGTGGGCGCGGACGGCCTTGAGGATCGCAAGGCAGAGGGCGAGGGGTGCGGATTTGTGGTAGCCGAACACATCAAAATCGGCCTGGTACGGTTGCACTCCGGGCCAGACATTCCCTTGGAAGTCATCTTCCGGGGTGTCCCCCTGAGTAACGCCCCAGCGACACCCCGGTAGCACTCGCTCTGCCAGCTCTACGGCAGCATCGAGAGATGCGGTGAAGGAGGGAACGGTGATGAGCCGCCCGGTTTCGTCTCTCGTCTCGTCGATGTCGTACGGAGGCCATGCGCCCGTTGCGGACACGACGTGCTGGACACTGCGGGTGACGCCGGGGCTGGTCTCAAGCCAGATCCGAGAATCAAGCTCCCGATCCGGCCCTTCTGCCTTCTCCAGCCTCTCGATCAACTCGTCCAGCTTGTCGGCGGCTATCTGCTTGGAGGTGCGGGTCTCAGTCATCTCGACAAAACCTCGCCGGTGCGCGTGTCGATCACGGTCCCGTCCATTTTGCGTTTCAGGTGCTTGGGGAAGCCGCCGCGCTTTTCCGACTTGATGCCGAGGTGCTTCTTGCGGGTACGGTTGCACTTCGCGCGGACCTTGGCCTCGGTAGCCGTCTTGCGCTTGTGAGCGTCGGACGTGACCGCCTGTAGGTTCCGTTCGGTGTTGGTGCCGCCCAGCCAGAGTGGGACGATATGGTCGTATTCGACCTTGGCGTCCGATCCGAGCGGGACACCGGTGAGGGCGCAGACATGGCCCTGGCGCTCTCGGATGCGATCCTTGACGCGCGGCGGCGGCATGCTGTCGTCGGTCTTCCCGATCCATTCTGGTACGGTGCGCGCCATCAGATCGCCCACCAACCGGAGATGATCGCGTCGAGGATTCGGCGCCAGAGAGGCTTGCGGGCGAGCGCGGTCATGCCGTCACCTCGCGATACTCGCCATGCAGCGTTTTGATGCGGGGAAGAGACACGCCACGATCGTTGACGACCTTCCGGGCGCTCTCGGTGACGATGTTCGGGAGCTGAGCCGGAGCATCACCCGTCGACCGGGTCCAGCCGTTGCGTCGGACATATTGCCGAACGGTTTCAGCGGAAACGCCATAGGCTTCGGCCATGACGTTGTAACTCATGCCCCGCGCCAGGTCTGTCATGATGACCTTGTCGGACGGGAGCTTGCGGGCGTACTGGTTCGGCTTGCCCATCACTCGCCTCCAATCTCGCGGACGTCGCATCCCGCATAGCCGGCGACCATCTTCATCGCATTCGCCGGGTCGATCTCGTGAAGCACGACCTGCTTGCAGCGGCGGTACATCGATCCGGCGCGGTCTCGTTCTTCCTGGGTGGCGTTCTCCGGCACTGGCACGGCCTTTCGTTGGTTGTTGAGCAAGTCGAGGTTGTCGTCGGTGTTGCCGGTCGAGTGCGTGGCGGCCCAAAGCATCCGGGCGCACGTGGTCAGCCACTCGACGGGAGAAGAGGAGGAGGGCGACGAGGATGAGGACTCGCCGCCCTCGGACGCGGTACGGGGGAGGTCCGCGTCGTCACCGGTCGAGGGAGGGGACGCCTCGCCGGAATTGGATTGGTCGGAAGCCTGCGGCTCCTTGAACACGACAGGGTGCTCCGGCTGCGCGCCGAAGGCGTAGATAAGCTCGATCAGGTTGCTCATTTCCTCGATCGTCATCGTCGAGGTGCGCATGCCGAGCGGGACAAAGGTGCCCTTGTCGATGCCGGGGACGACGCGCGCGTGCCGTAGGGAGGCCGTGAAGATGTCCTTCCAGTCATCTGCTTCCAGCTTCTGCCCGTACCATTCGACCTGATCGGCTACCTCTGAGAGCATGGCCCACATTTTCGCGGACTGCTCCGTCGAGCGGCTTTTTTTGCGGAAGGTCACGACAGTGCCGACAGACGTCTGGTGCGCCCACCGGGCCACTGTGGCGCGGTCCTGATCGCTGTTGATGGTGACGGAGGCGCGCGTCGTCATGTCAGCCTCCGTTCACCGGGTTGATCTGCGCCAGGCGGCGAGCCTTGATCTTGTGCGCGATGTCGAGGTTGAGGTCGTCGCCGTCGAAGGTCCCTTCCGGGTCGAGCGCGGTCCAGATCTCCTCTACGGTCGCTTCGTCCATGGCGCCGGACAGCGCCTCCTCGAGTTCTTCGAAGAATGCGGCGGTGTCGATCTGTTCTTCGGCGGGCTGTTCCTCGGCCGTCACATCGACGACGTTGGCGTCCTCGACCGTAGGCGACGGCGGCGCGGGCGGCATCGGAGGAGCGGGCGGCTGGCGCGGGGTGATGTCGCGCATGTCCTCGGCGTCGGCGATCTCGCGGGCTTCGAACTCGTCTCGGATGCCGCCGAGCACGTCGCCGAACAGTTCACGAAGGCAGTAGCCTGCCGCGCGCCACGCAAGCATGCGCTGCGGGAAACGCCACCAAGGGCTATCGTTCGGCTTCTGCTCGTTCTTCTTGTCCCACTTGTTCCATTTTGTGATGACGGCTTCGGTCTGCCACAGGCCGGCGCGGATCGCGTCCTCCTGGGAGAACTCGACGCGCTTGTCTTCGTCGGTGTCGTTCCGCTTCGCTTCGCACCAGCCGACCATCTGGCCGTCGCGCGTTTCGCAGCCGGTGCGCAGATAGGCGACCTTGCCAGACTGGCGCACGACATTGATGAGGCCGTCGCCGTAAAGGGCGGGCTTGCCGTTGATGACGGTGAAGCTGCGCAGCGCAACCATCGGCTTGAGGCCGAGCTCGGCGCCGGACATAATCGCCACGGTCACGGCGCTGATGGCCGCATCGCCTTCGAGCTTGCCGATCAGAGCCGACGGCGCGAGACCGCCGAGATAGACGGCCTTGGCGACACGGAAGGTTTCTTCGAATGTCTGAGGCACGATAGCCATGACATTGCCGCCGCCGGCGAGCGATGGGAGACGGGTGACTTCCTGGGTGTGAGCGTTCATCAGACGACCTTCTCTTCTTCGCGGACTTCCATGCCGTCGAAGGGCATGCCGGCCTTGGCGGCGCGCTGCGCGAGCTTGTCGATGATTTCGATGAGATCCTTGTGCCGCATCGCGACGAGCGCGGCCGCAGCCTTGCCGTAGTCGGTCACGACGCCGATCTTGTCAGTCCGAACAGACACCTTGGCCCCTGTGCGGCCCGCCTGAGCGTTCCTGACCTCGGCAGCCTTCTCCGCCTCCTGAGCCTGACGAAGCAGCTCAGCGCGCTTCTTCTCAGCTTCCTGCGGGTCGACATTGTACTGCTGCGCGGCGCGGGCTTCCTCCTCCGCCTTCCGGCGCAGCGCAGCGGCTTCCTCTGCAGCTTTCCGGGCCCGGGCTTCCTCTTCACGCTTCTTGGCGATCAGGAATGGCTCGATATGGCGCTTGAGGGCGACGGAAAGGTCCTTGGCCTCACCGACCGGGCCGCGCCACTTGTCGTCGACGGCCTTGCTGGCGGCGAGGTGCGGCTCTTTCTCGACGATGCGGTGATTGTCGGCGCGCTTCGCCAGATCGGAGAGGCGCTTCGACCAGATGCCTGCCTTGTCGGCGTCGGCCTGTGTCTTGATCTCAGAGCGAAGGAACTCCTCCGCCATTTCCTTTTCGCCGGCGAGTTCCTGGGCGATCTGGTCGAACGGATCATCCGAGCCGCTGTTGTCGCCGATCGTCGCGAGCGCGGGCTCATCGTCGAAGCCCTTGCCGTCCATCGCCTTCACGTATGCGTCGTAAGTGATCGGGTTGGTTCGGCAGAAATTCCAAGCCTCGCCCGGGTCGACCTCCTTTCCGTTGCGGTAGGCGACGATCTGGTCTGAGCCCTCGGGATAGTAGATCGCGACGGGCTCCCACTGACCGCCTTTGAAGCGCGTGCGGTAGTAGCCCTGCTCTGGCTGGCCTTCGTGCATCGGGCCGAAGTTGCCCTTGAGCGCGTTCTGCCACCATGCCCAACGGTTGACGACGAACTTTTCGGCGAGCGCGCCGATAGACTGAGCGGTCATGCGAATTCCCTCCTGGGTTTGGTCAGACGACAGCGGGCGCGACCTGCGCCGCCCAGCCGATGATGATTGCGATGGTGATAGCGGCGAGCCAGATGAACCGGCTGGCCGTGATGTCGGGAGTCCGGGTCTGGCGGGACGCGGCAGAGCCGGGGAAGGTGCCCAAATCGTGCTTCATCGGCTCAATCCACGTATTCGATATCGAGTTGCGCCATCGCCTCAGGCGAATTGGCCGTTTCTCGGAGGATTGATGACATGCAGCCAGAGCAGGCCGTGAACCCCTGTTTCCCGTATTTCAGGAGCCGACGCATGGTGGCTACAGGGTACGTGATCCGGTGCACGGCGAGCCGCTTGCGACCCAAGTCCCACAGTGCATAGGGCGTGGTCACGAGGTCGTCGCCGTCGAGGCAGAACATCGTGATCGTGTAGTCGAAGCTATCGATGACTGCTTCGGCGCTCTCGTAGAACTTGAACGTAATGGCCTGGATATCGATCGGCAGATCGGACCCTTCGACAGTTCCGCGCCAGTGCTTGTGGTGCGCCGTCTCCTTCACCAACCGGAATGTGCCGGGTAGGTTTGCTTCGAAAATCTCGGCGTGCTCCTGCGAGCGGAAGAAGAAATCGAAGTCGCTATCCAGAGACATCCCGGCCAGTGTTCGGCGGATCGCCCCGCCGGCAAGCCAAGCATCTGGAAGGGCAGACGCGATCCTTCTCAGGTCCGCCGTATCCCGGCCGGAACGATCACAGAAATCTTGGAAGTTGAGACGAATGAATTCCGCCATCGCCTTACTCCGCCGCCAGCAAGGCCGGAGCCTCGCCATTGAGAGCAGGACCCAGAACCTTTTCGATCCGGCCACGGACCTTGGCGAGATCAGCCGCCAGTTCGCCGTCGCGAGTACGGGACGATGCGTGGATGCGGTTGAAGGCAAAGGCGAGGGCGGTGTAGGCTTCACGAAGAACAACGGCCTGCTCTGTCACCTTGTCCTCGGCCTTCTCGGCCCGCGCCTTCTGCGCCCGAATGTCAGCGTAAGGATCGGTCGTCATCCGGAGGTGCGGGACCTCGGCGTCGATCAACCAGGCTTCGCAAGCATCCTTGAGGTCGCGCAGTGCGTCGGCGTCGTTCGTGCTGCCGAAATAGCAGCGGTCGCCTTCGTCCTCGATGTGGTCCGTGACCTGCACTAGACGATTGCGGATCTTCGCGAGAAGCCTCGTCTTGGAGGCGTTCTTGCCCTTGTGGACAGCAAGCTCCGTGGCGAGCGTGGCAATGTCCTTCTGAGCGTCGGCGGCGAAATAGGTGATCGCTGCCGGGGAAGCGGTGGCGATGGCCTCCGGCTTGACGCCGGCCCATTGGGTGAGGGTGCGTTCGAGCTTCATCACAGCCACCCCATCGCCTGATAGTCGCGGCGCTCGTCATGGGCGCGGTCAGGATCGCCCTGCCGGTAGTCGCCCAGCGCCTCGCCGAACGTCTCCTGAGCGTGCTGGCTGGTCTCGATCTGCTTGGCGATCGTGAGGAAAATGTCCTTATTGGTCGACGAGAAGAACTGATCCGAGCCGTAGCCGTGGCGGTTGAACGTCTTCCCGCAGATCTGGATCTCCGAGACGTAGAACTCGCCGTCGCCGTCCTCGACCAACGTGGCAGTGCCCCAAGCCATCAGGCCGTCGCCGACCAACTGGATTTCCTCGAACTCGTACTCGATGCTGAATGCGGTCATTTGCTTCCCCATCCTCTTGAGTGCGACCGGTGTGCTCGCGGCCCGGCCCGATCGCTGTTCATCCGGGCAATCGGCTACATGGCGACCTCCGGGTTTGAGCATCTGCCTTGCGGAGGTCTTCGTGCCCTGGGGCAGATCGTTCCGTTCGGCTGATGAGGGGATATTCGCGATAATCGCAAAAACAGTCAAGAGAAAAGATCGCGATAATCGCAAATTTGTTTGACAGCCTTTGCGATCAGGCGCAAAAGAAAAGCCCCGGCGGGATGATCCGACCGGGGCTCTAGACAGCTATCGTTGATGAATTCTGCTTAACACATCACAATTATTGATGGAAGCGGAAAGGCTGCCTGGAGGTGCGAAAAGCGCCGATTTCTGGGACTGCTCGGAGGTTCCCGCCAGAATGAAACGCTCGGGTCACAAAGGCAGCGGTCTTCTGGCGATTGTCCCGCTTCACCGATCATCCGGCGCATGAATCTCCAAGCGGTCCCGGCTCCAGGCTAACCGGGCGGTCCGGACGGGTAGACGCCGTCTGAATGACTTGGATGCGGTCTGACGTGTAAACTCGACGACATAACCTCAAGCCTTGAGATGGTTTGGCCCACCAGAGAAACGGGCAGTCGAGGATATCCGGACTTCATAGCATCCCGCGCTGCCGGCATAAGGCAGGGCGAAAGGACGGAAGGCCTCGGCTTGAGGTTGAACGTCTTGATAGGGCGAAGTGTGTCTAGATTCTTGCTCTGAGGGTAATTGTTAGAAGGGTCGAATGATGGATTCTGAAACAGTCCAGTGGGGCTTGATATTGTTTGCTCAGGTCGGCGTCATGGTTATCGGCTTCAGCCTTCTGGTCACGGCGATGTCTTTGTGCCGAACCCTTTCGGTCTTGGCTTCAAGGCTCAATGATACCCAAACACGATTGGTCCATCTGGAAAACGAGGAAGGTCTGAGGAAAAGCGAGACGCGCACCGTGTCGCCGCCGTGTCCGTGAAAATGCGTGGAGCCAGATGGCCCAATGGAGAGCCCAAGCTCGACAGAATCGGGCAACTGACTGGGAGGGATGCTATCCAGCGGGATAAGCTTCGGATCGTAGTCTTCTCCTTCAGTCGGGCGCGAGTAGGTTGAGAAAATTGGCGATCGAAGCGGGAACCGGGTCTTTGCGCTAACCATCTCCCAAGCTTCTTGGGTTCGGTTTCTGACGACTATTTCTAGCCTGTACCAACCCGGATTTTCCTCATCCCAAGTGTGGTAGTCTACTTCGACACCAGGATGTGATGGGCCTTCGGCCGCGATTGCTGATCTCCGCGTGTACCATGCAGACGCAATTGCCGTGATTAACCCAAGGGTGCCGGTCACTGTTCCGACCAGGCCAAGCCAAAAAGCGCTGTCGCCGTTCAATCGGCCGGCCTCAAATGCTGCTCGATCAGTTCCCGCGCCGCCTCGAACACGCCGCTGTCGTCGCCGCCTTGGCCTTCTTCCAGCATCAGCAGGGCGTGTTCGTAGATCTCACGCTCACCTTCCGCAGTCACAAGGCCGACACGTCGAAGGTATTGCATCAACGCGGCGAACGTCGCGGAGTTGGAAAGCGCTACAGCGCCAGCGGAGAGAATGGCGGGGTCGCGTTTGCCCATCAGCACTTCTCGTTGCCTTCGGCCCAGCCCACAACGGTCTTGAGCATGCTGTCCTGTGCCAAGGTGTTGCCTGAAACGACACTGAGCCGGCTGCCCGATCCGGCCTTCTCGACCTTGGCTTTCCAGTAGTAATTTCGGGTGCCCATGTTTTGGAGGGACAGCGTCACCTCGCCATAGCCAAGTTCGCTATAGAGTTCGGTGTCGAGCTCGAACGAGGTGAAGCGACCAGAATTCCCGCCTGAACATAGACGGGCAGTCCGAACCAAGCGGCGGTAGACTTCCTGATAGTTCTCGCTGAAGACCTTCTCGGTGCGATCGGCAGATTTACTCTGCTCAAGAGCCTCCGGCGTTGACGAGCACCCCGCAAGCGTCGCTATCACGACAACTGCGCTAAATCTTTTCATGTTCCCTCGGTCTCTATGATGCCACGCGGCGGCCGCTGGTGGTTACATCCTCGATGGGATGGTGAGGATTTCGCCTCGCAAATTTCTGGGCGGCGTAGCGAGTTTTGATGTCGGTGACGACAGCAAAATATCTAACCGGCACATCCAGCATCATTGGAGCGTTGATGCTCTCGAGGTTGAATAGGCCAGGCTCGCGCCCGGGATGGGGGATCTTTACAAGGACGCGGTCATCTTCGAGGAAGCACACGCACATGTGACCCATATGCTCTGGTCGCGGCGCCTCTTTGTCTTCGTAGAAGATGATGTAACCGTCACCTGCAATTCCATACATGGAGTTCCCCCGTACCTCTAACGCTTCGGCGGTGCTTGCGGCATCTTTTGGAGCTTCGATCTCCCCAAAGTTGCCGTCTCCGGTGGCGTAGTGGACTTCTGTGTCTGGTCCAGCTCCTGCCAGCCCGGCTATCGGAACAAAACGGATTGCGGTGGGGTCGCCACCGGGCGGCTCTTTGCCAAAAAAGCGTGCAATCGCTCCCAGCTCGTGAGCCTTTATTTCTCGAACTTCCTTGCCTTCGCTTTCGGTATTCAGCATTCGCGTGATCGCATCGGGGCGCACGCCAAGCGCGGCAGCGAGACGGCCTTTGGAGCCGTGCCCCAAAGCCTCCAAGTTTTCCTTCATCCAAATGCGAATTTCGATCTGTGGGTCGCTCATGAGGCGGATGATCGCGACTTTCGCAAAAATTCATATCGCGTAATTCGCAAATTTGGCTTGACAGAAACTCGCGATAATCGCAAATATGGCGACATGAGCGAAAAACATCTCGAACCAGCCAAGTCCATCATCGCCAAGATCGGCATCGATAAGGTGTCCGAGATCACCGGTAAGCACGTCTCGAGGGTATATCGCTGGATGTACCCGAAGGAGCGTGGCGGCACCGGGGGCATGATCCCGCAGAGCGAAGCGCCGGCTCTTCTGGCGTACGCAAAGGCCAACAAAATCGAACTGTCTCCGGCCGACTTCTTTGCCATCCCGGAGAACGCGGCATGACTACCAAAGGGCAGCACATCTACTTCATGCGTCCGGTCGGTATGGTCGGCCCAATCAAGATTGGCTGCTCTGCCAGCGTCGGTGAGCGCTTGGAAAGCCTCGCCGTGTGGTCCCCGTTCAAGCTCGAGATTTTGTACACCGAGCCGGGCGGCTACAAGCTTGAGCAGAAGATCCACCAAGCGTTCGCAGATTATCACTCCCATCGGGAATGGTTCCATCCCGGCGAACGACTGTTGGCATCCATTGGAAGGCTTCTCAACGGGGAGAAGATTGAGGCAGCCATAGACCTCACCGTGCCCCGCGGTAGCATCAGGAATGTCGCTCGCAAGCCCCGCAGACCAGTACCCGAATATCAAAAAGAGCTGAGAAGCTATCGGTCTCGAAAGTACTGGGCTGAGAAGCGTGTCGAGAAGGCGCGCGGGCAAGCAATGTTCGCGCCAGAAAGCATCAACGCGATCATCTACGCGTGGGAGGGTTCGTGGAGAGAAAAGCGGATGGACGGGAAGCGTCCAACGCCGGAGCAATTTGCTCTGCTCGATGACTTCCTTGCAGATCCTCACAAGTACTGCCTCACGCGTGAAGAGAAGTGGCCGAAGAGGACCGCCGCATGAGCCCATTGTCCTTCGATCTCAGCGCCGCACCGCGCGACGGCACACACGTCATTCTGGCGCTGCCGAACAAGCAATCGCTCCGGTCCTACTGGTGCAAGCCGAAGGGCGAGCCCGAGCACTGGTGCATGCTGAGCCACAAGAACGAGCCGGTGGCTTGGATGTTGTGGCCGGAACATCCTTTCCTGGCGAAAGCCAATGATGAAGCGTGCGAGACAGCCTCGGACCAGAGGCGCGCAGAGGCGGAAGCCAATGCATCCGACGGCGTGGAGTTGGTGAGTAGGGTTGCCGGTGGCCGAACACCGGCTGCAACGACTGAGAGAATGGCCGTGACAGCCGGAGAGACGGCACTTCAATTCATCATCGACGACGTGGGGAGCATGTGACATGGACACCATGACTTTTGTTTTCGCTGGCATCTCTTTCGCCGTGGTGACTGCTGTCTTCCTGGCGGGGAGTGTGGCTCGCGAGGTTCGCAACGAGAACTCCGTCGATCTCGACGAGCGCATGTTCGATATCGAACTGACCGTTTTCGGTCTCACGTCGAGCCGGGTGCCGGCATGACCAGCGCGGCTATCATCGGCGCGGGTCTATCATTCAGCCTTTTCGCGGCTCTCTGCCTTGCCTGTGTGGCTTGGTACTGCCGCGCGGGGAGGGACATGTGACCTCCAAATCCAAATCCACTTGGAGAGGGTTGTCGGCCCTGCAGTTGTTCCGTCAGGGCCATGACACCTCGTCCATTTCCAAATTGCTCGGCATTTCTGAAGCAGCAGCGCTTGCTCAAGTTTCTCAGGCTCGCAGCGCCGAACTTCATCGTGCCGATCCTTACCATCATCCAAATGTCCCGAAGTCGAAACGGCATTCCGGCCTGATCGGGTATGCCGGGCGGCCTTAACTCCTTCCGTGGTTGCCGCGCTCTGATGGGGACAACCTATCAGGAGCGGCGAACCAAATGCGGAAAACCTCTGACCGATTTTTGTCAAACGATAACAACGCGGGAAAGACGATGAGTAGCATACCAGTCTTAGGCCCAGACCTGCCGGCGTCATACGTCCGGAAGATGATTGAAATGGAGAGCCGCGGCAACGGCGATCAGCTGAACGCTATGGAGCGGGTAGGGCGGGACATTGGTGTTTCGGCCCGCTCGATCCGGCGCCTTGTCAGTGGGGAGACAGACCCCGGCATGAAGCTCTTCACCCGAATTCACAGGGCGTACCTCGACAAATGCGCGCGGATGGCCGCCGCCCTTCTTCATCAGATCGAGATCGAGAAAGCGAGGCTCGGGAGTGAGCATTTTGAAGATATTGGCGCTGAGGCTTTGGCTCTTCACGCGAAAATTGAAGCTCGAAAAGAAAGGATCTCAGGATGACAGCAAGCACAGGCCATAACACCCAACTGAGCGAGGGTGACCGGCAGAAGCTATTCGCCCACCACTTCCGCAAGGAACTCTCGGCCGAGACCAAGCGCCGGGAAGCCGCGGCTGAGAAGACGGCAAACCGCAAGATCGCGAAGGCTGCCGATCCGACCTTCACCGGCCAGAAGTTCGACCACTACCTCAAGGCCCATTTCGGCGAGGACGACCAGAAGCCGGTCGATCGGCTCAAGTCGGACAGAGAGAATTTGATCTGGCTTGGTCTCATCCCCGATACCACCGGCGACTTGCTCGCCCAGGTCGACCGCGTTGACCGCGAAGGCATGATCCGCGCCAAGGGCTACAAGGCCGGTCTCCTCGGTCTGGACCGCGTGTCCGAATACGACGGCGGCAGTGTCGACGACAAGCTATGGCTGGAGGCCTACGACGCCGGCAAGGCCGAATACGAGACCGATATTCCCGACATTCTCGCGCGCATCCAGGAAGCGGCCGACCCAGAGGCGCCGCCATCCGATCAGGACGACTGAGTTACCGGGCGCTTCGCATCCTCCCTGCTTGAGGCGCCCTCACTGTCCGGTCGCGAATGACCGGAACTTTCTCTCCTAAGGTACGGCAATGAATATCCATTCTCGCAAGACCTATTGCTGCCCGAACTGCGGCAGCTCGATCGGAGAAGCTTCCCCTGTTGAGCGTATTCTGGATGCCGATCTCACGAGACAGCAGCGATTGATCGTCACGGCTCTATCAGAGCGCGTTGGTGAGTGGGTCCGCGTCTCTCACCTCGAAAACCTGATCTGGGCTGGCAACGAGACCAAGCGTCCTATCGATGTCAGCCGGCAGAGTATCTCGACGCAGATTTTCAAGATCAAGGAAGTGATCCGCCCTCTTGGCTGGTTTGTCGGGAGCGATCGCCGCGGCAACTACCGCCTTATCCCATTGGAGAAGACGCCATGATCGTGATGGGACTCGACCTTGCAACCCGCTCCGGCTGGGCCGTCCGGGACAGCACCAAGCACCGATCGAGCATCCTTTGCGGGACGTTCTCGGTCAAAGACTATCAGTGGGAAGAGAAGTACGCGATCGCCGCGAATCTCTTCTATCGGCTGGTGAAGGAACACACACCCGACTTCGTCGCTATCGAGCGTCCCGAGCACGGGGTCCGGCAGTTCAAGAAGAAGGGCAAGGCAGACCTAACCGGGAAGGAAGAGACCGTCTCGACCATCAACCCCGCCGCGCTGCAGCTCACCGGCATCGCCGGCGCGGTGATTGCCATCTGCCAGATCCGAAACATCCCTTACGGCACCATCGCCGCCACCAGTTGGCGACCGGTCTACTACGGCAAGGGCGCGAAGCCGGCCGAAGGGCAGGACTGGAAAGACCTCGCCATCGCATATGCCGAGCGGGAGAACATCGTCCTGCCGCCTACCAAGGCAGAACAGAAGGACGCGGCCGAGGCGATCGGCGTCTGCACCTGCTGGCACAACTGCGCCATCCCGGAAATCAAATGGATGCAACAGCGGTTCATGGAGCTCCGCACCGGGGCCTACGAGCAGAAGAGGGCGGCCGCAGCATGACCCGCACCTCCCAACAATCCCCCACGGTGATCAACGCAAAGCGGACCTATCTGCCCCCTTCATGCGAAGCGACGGCCGACGAGATCGTCCAGCAGATCATTGAGCATTTCCCAGACAGCACGCGCCAGGTGCGGAAGGAGGCGGCTTGAGACTCTTCGCGGACCTTTGGCCCTTCGGCGATCTGCCGCCGCACTCCTTCGACTTCATCATGGCTGACCCGCCTTGGCGATTCCAGACCCGCTCTGAGAAGGGCGAGGGCAAGTCTGCGCAGCGCCACTACCGTACGATGCCGATCGAGCAGATAAACGCGCTACCGGTTCTGGATCTCGCCTCCGAACACTGCACACTTTGGCTCTGGTGCACTGCTCCGATGCTGCCGCAGCAGCTGACTACGGTGGCCTCATGGGGCTTCACCTACTGCACCGAGGGCGTCTGGGTAAAGATGACGGTGAACGGCAAGGTCTCGTTCGGGACAGGCTACGGACTGCGCGGATCGCACGAGCCCTTCATCATCGCCAAGCGCGGCGAGCCGAAGCTGACCCGGTCCACTCGTTCGGTCATCCACGGCAAAGTCCGTGGCCACTCCCAGAAGCCAGAAGAAGCCTATCGCGAGGCAGAACGGCTGATGCCTAAGGCGCGTCGTCTCGAGCTATTCAGCAGGACCGACCGCAAGGGCTGGACCACCTGGGGAGATGAAGCCGGCAAATTCGGAGAAGCAGCGTGAACGCCATGGACCTCTCCCTCCACCAAACCTACCGAGACCAGCAGCGGGAATTGCCGACGAACATCGAGGCGGAGCAAGCCTTGCTCGGAGCAGTGCTGGTCAACAACGAGGCGTTGGACGCCATCCGCGTGCCGCTCGAGCCGAAGCACTTCTCCGAAGGCATCCATGAGGCGATCTTCGACGCAATGCTTGACCTGAAGAAGGCCGGCCGCCTGATCACCACGATCACCCTGAAATCCTACATGCCGGCCACCATGATCGGGGAGATGACCCCGGCGCAGTATCTGGCGAACCTCGCCTTCAACGCGGCCACGGTCATCAATGCGCCCGACTACGCCTATGCGATCATGGACGCGGCTGCCCGTCGCGCCGTTGTCAGCCTCAGCCAGAAGATGAGCGAGGCGGCCTATTCCAACGATCTCGAAATCATGGATGAGGTCGACGCACTGCGGGCGAGGTTTGAGGACGTGATCAGGGGCCTGAATGGGCCGGGCCAGACACGCACACTGGCTGACGCCGCCAAGGTCGCGTTGGCGGCGACTGCAGACGCATACCAGGGCAGGGGCATTGCGGGCGTCGACTACGGCCTACCATGGCTCATGGGTATGATCGGCCCGCTTCTGCCGGGGCAGTTGGTCATCGTCGGGGGCGCCACCAAGCACGGCAAGTCTACTCTGATCGAGCAACTGACGGCCGGCGCCGCCATGAATGGCCATCCCGTATGGATCAACTCCGGCGAGATGAAGGGCGAGGAACTTGCGCACCGTGCGTTGTCCCGCCTCACCGACATTCAGGCATGGCGCCAGATCCGCGGCAAGGTTTCAGACAGAGAATACGAGCAATTGGAAATGGCCCGCCGCAACGCCGAGACGTGGCAGGACCGGGTTTTCATCCGGGACGATTCCATGACGCTCCGTCAGATCAAGCGGGAGATTGCTGACTTCTCCAAGCGTCACCCAGACGGCATGGCGATCGTTGACCATATCGGCCTGGTCGAACGCGAAGGCAGCCAAAGTCGAATGAGCGATGCCGAGTTTGCGCCAATCGTCACGCGGTCCCTGAAGCTTGCTGCCGGAGACTGCCGGGTTCCGCTGATAGCCGCGTCCCAGCTGAAAAAGAACACCTTCGAGATCACCGACCGGAGCATTTCGAAGAAGACCTACATGGCCGCAATCAGCCGCCGACCGAAGGCGAGCGACCTCTACGGCTCCTGTGAGAAGGACGCGAACCATGTCCTGGTGCCGTTTCGCGCCGAGGCGGTCCTCAACGAGATCGAGCCTGCCGAGGTCTCCGACCTTCACCCCGTCTGGGAAGAAGTCATGGGCGGCGTGAAGGACCGTGCCGAGATCGTCCTCGCCTTGTCCCGTCACACCCGATGGCCGCAGCGCAAGCAGGTCGGTTGGGACGGCCCTCGGACCATGTTCACAGACCCCCAGACCAGCGATCAAGGAAGGATGTTCTGATGACCCACCCACAGGAAGGACAGGAGGGATATTCCAGCTTCCTCGCAAAAAAGCGCAGGGTCGACCCGGCGACCGGCATCATGGCCGATATCGACCTGCCGTCCGTCCTCAAAGACCATCAGCGCGATATCGTCCGTTGGGGCCTCCGCCGTGGGCGTGCCGCCATCTTCGCCGGCACAGGTCTAGGCAAGACCTTGATGGAACTGGCGTGGGCCGAACAGGTATCAGCCTACACCGGCCGGCCTGTCCTGATATTCGCCCCGCTCGCCGTCGCGGCGCAGCATATCCGCGAAGCATCCAAGTTCGGCATCTTCGCGCGTCTTGTCACATGCATGGATGACGTCAGGCCGGGTATAAACATCACCAACTATCAGAAGATCGACCACTTCGACCTGTCTAAGTTCGGCGGCATCGTCCTCGATGAAAGTTCCATCCTTAAGAGCACCGATGGAAAATACCGGACGCGGCTGATCGAGGAATGCGCCAGGGTGCCGTTCCGCCTCGCTGCTACGGCTACGCCGGCGCCGAACGACTTCATGGAACTTGGTAATCATGCCGAATTCCTCGGCGTCATGTCCTACACCGACATGCTGGCGATGTTCTTTGTCCACGATGGCGGCGATACGCAAAAATGGCGCCTTAAGGGCCATGCCGAAGGGGAATTCTGGAAATGGATGGCGTCATGGGCGGTGATGCTGCGCAAGCCGTCCGATCTTGGCTACGACAACGCCGGCTATGATCTGCCGGCGCTGCGCTACCACTCCCACATGGTCAATGTCGACTATGCACCGTCGATGGAGACAGGCCTTCTTTTCCCCATGGAAGCCCGCACGCTGCAAGAGCGCATCGGAGCGCGTCGTGACAGCGTAGGCGAGCGAGTTGCGTTGGCAGCGTCCATGACGCCGGCAGATCGCCCGTTTGTCTGGTGGTGCAACATGAACCCGGAGGCCGAAGGACTGGCGAAGGCCATCCCTGGCGCCGTCAATCTGACCGGTTCCGACAGCGACGACGCCAAGGAGCGCAAGATGGTGGACTTTTCGGAGGGCCGCATCCGCGTTCTTATCACGAAGCCGTCGATCGCCGGTTTTGGCATGAACTGGCAGCACTGCGCCGATACCGGGTTCGTGGGGCTTAATGATAGCTTCGAACAGGTATTCCAGTCGGTTCGTCGGTTTTGGCGCTTTGGGCAGAACAAGCCTGTCAATGTGCATTTCATCGCCTCCGAGATGGAGGGAGCGGTTGTCGCCAATCTGCGGCGGAAGGAAGCAGATGCCGACCGGATGGCCGCGGCGATGGTCATGCATATGGCCGATCTTTCGAGCGAGCATGTGCGCGGCATGGTCCGCGACCGGCCCGACTATCACCCGACCATTCCCATGAAAATTCCAGCCTGGCTTACAGGAGCGGCAGCATGAACATCAAGGCAGTCGAACAGGTCGTGACAGACCGCTATGCGATCTACCAGGGCGATGCCTGCGAGTTGATCCGCGGCATCCCGACCGGGACCGTTCATTTCGGCATCCACTCTCCGCCGTTCGAGGGGCTCTATAAGTTTTCGAACTATGACCGGGATATCTCGAACAACGATGGGGATCAGTTCTGGGAGCACTACGCCTTCCTGATCCAGGAGCTTTTGCGTGTGACGATGCCCGGACGCATCCATGCCGTCCACTGCATGCAACTTCCCACCAGCAAGATCAGGCACGGCCATATCGGCATGCGCGACTTCCGAGGCGAGATCGTCCGCGCCTACGAGGACGCCGGCTGGATCTACCATTCCGAGGTTTGCATCTGGAAAGACCCTGTAGTCGCCCAGCAGCGCACGAAATCAATCCGCCTTCTGCACAAGCAGATCACCAAGGACAGCACGATCAGCGGGCAGGGGCTTGCCGACTACATGCTGATGTTCCGCAAGCCTGGCGACAACCCCGAGCCGGTAGACGGCATGTTCGATCGCTACGTCGGGTTTGGCAACGAGCCCGCCAGCGTGGACGCCCGGATTGCCTCCGGGAAGAGCGCCAGCGATGCGGAGAAATGGTTCTCGATCGAGGTGTGGCAGCGCTATGCCTCGCCGGTCTGGATGGACATCAACCAGACGCGCACCCTGCAATACCGCGCCGGGCGGGACGAGAAGGACGAGCAGCACATTTCGCCGCTGCAACTCGACGTGATTGAGCGCTGCATTGAACTGTGGAGCAACCCCGGCGACGTGGTGCTGACGCCTTTCCTCGGCATTGGCAGCGAGGTCTATGGTGCCGTCGCCGCAGGGAGGAAAGGCATCGGCTTTGAATTGAAGCCGTCCTATTTCCGCCAGGCGGCCCGCAATATCGCGGAACTGGACGAGGCCAAGACGGTCAACCTGTTTGCCATGGGTGCCGCATGACCTCACGCCCTCACCAATATCCCGGCTTCCTCAGCAGCGGCGACAAACGCTTCTCTAGCGTGATCTGGCTGTCTCTTCCCCTCAAGGACGGAGAGACAGGCTATTCGAGCCTTGAGGTGAGCGGGACCGGGCTCGACCGGCCATCTCTCCAGCAGGAACCTTGCGGCTTCCTCTGTGGAGGTGATGTCTCGGATACGGCCGAGCCTCTCGGTCTCCACCTCGACGGCCTTGTTCCATCGTTTCGGGTCCATGGGGCCAGCATAGCACAAGGGAAAGACGCATGAACGAGTTTGGCGCCTATGCGGTAGAGAAGCGCGGCGGCTGGTGGGGAATGCTCCGCCTGGCCCGCGATGCAAAGCCTAAGCCAATCATGGGTGAAGGCGATACGCCGATCGTGTTCCCGGACGAGTTGTCGGCGACCAAGGCGGTGCTCCGGCACTTCGTGGCCTACTTCAACGGTAACATCGTCGCCTCTCGTGAGATCGCCGGCGGAACCATTCGAGACGCCAGACGGGCTCGAGCCGAGCGGCTGTTCCGCAACGGCAAGGAGATCGAGGTCGAGCGGGAAGGAGCGGCAGCATGAAGAAGTACGCCACCATCCACTTCGCTTGCAATGACGGCGACGATGGCTCTTTTGCCGGCAAGGTCAGCGCTGCGGCTTATGCTGAAAATGATCTGGAGGCACCGGGCATGGCGGAGTTCAAGTTCACCGCCGGCGATGACTTCATCAGAATCCACCGCCGCACCTTCAAGATCATCGGCACCTCCTTTTGGGTCGGGAACTGGTGCTGGAACGCCTATCGGATGACGCGGGGCGAGGCGAAGAAGCTGCTCGCCCATCTTCGCCGGAACGGATGGCAGCACACCGGCGGTCGGGTCCACTTTGGCAACTGGTGGGACAAAGGAAGCGCAGCATGAACCTACCCTCCCTACAGGCAGAGACCTATACCAGCGCCTCAGAGATCATTCACAGCGCGAAGGCGATCCGCGAGCGGTTGCTGAGGCCAGCCAATGCCTACCGCCCGCCAGTGACCTTCCCTGAGCCTCCGAAGCCACAGATCAAGCGTAAACCTCGCAAAGAGGTCCAGCACGACGCCCATGTCATAGACTGGCAGGCCAAAAAGGAAGCCTACGACGCGATCGAGGTTGAGGCCCGGAAGATCAGTTGCCGCGACTACATCAAGCAGCGCTGCGACGAGCTCGGCGTCTCCTATGCCGAGGTGACAGGGCCAAGCAGAGTGCGCCACATCGTGGATGCACGGCAACTGCTGATGTTCGAGATCAAGACGCAGGTGAAGCCGTCAATCAGTTTCCAGGAACTCGGCAAGCTCTTCGGTGGCAGGGACCATACCACCTGTCTGCACGCTTGCATGAAGCATGGCTATGAAGGGACAGGCGGCAACAAGAGCGAACGCGACGATATCCAGAAGATCAAGGCGCTCCATGCGTCTGGCCTGTCGCAGGCGGAGATCGCTGAACAGGTAGGCTGCAGCCCATCTACCGTGCGCCGGTACACTCAAGAATCTCGCCAGTCGGCATATGAGGCCAAGCTCGCGAAGAAGCGTCTCGCCGCAAGGAAGCACTATGAACAGGCGCGGAAGAAGGCGAGGGCGGCTGGATGATCGATCAGCGCGTCTACAGCATCTGCGAGGAGTACGGCATCGAGGTTATCGACGGCCGGGCCTATCCGGATATCAAGCAGACGCGCGCAGTCGCCACAATGGATCGCATCCTGCGGAACCGCGGCGAGGATCACTTCCGCATGGTCATGTCCACCCTGGCGGAGACCGAGAACAATCAAGGCAGCCTCGACGAATATCTGTTCTGGGCTGTCTCTGACCTCGTGGAAGCCTGCCACGGCATCATTGAGGCCGAGCCTACCAAATGGCTCGAGGTCTTCGACGCAACGCCGGTAGGGCAGCTACAATACATCGCCCGCGACCTGTCTGGCATCACTCACCAGCGCCATGCGCTCGCGGGCATGTTATACGAGCGAGTAGTAAAAGCGTTCGGGCCAAGCGCCACCCAGCCAGACCTTTTCGAAGAACGCAGGAGATCGGCATGACGAGGGAAGAAATCATCGATCTGTTCATCCGAGCGGCCGAGACCGATCGCCGGTTGCCCGATACGGCCCGCCCGGCACGCCTCAAGGCCCAGGCGCTGCCATATGTCCACAGTGCCGCCGATCAGGCCGGGTGGGGCGGAGAGCGCTACGCCGAGGAGCGCGACGGCTTCTGGGACAGCCGGTCGACAAGACTGCGGACCGCCGACGTGACCGATTGGGAGCGCTGCAACGATCTCATCATCCTCGTCGCCAATGAGAGCGAACGCCGCTGCCTTTGGCATTGGTCGATCGGAAAGGCGGGAGGCCGTCCATTCAAGCATTGGTGCCGGGATGAAGGCATCCACGTCGAGACCGGAAGGCGGCGCAAAGACCGCGCCATTTACCATATTGCATCAAGTTTCATTCGGAACTCTTTGCAAAATAACGAAATAGCCCTCCAAGGCCTGTTGCCTGTTGGCCCGGAAATCAGCGATATTCCTGCCAACATCGCAGACGCTGGCCACCACACATGGCGAGACGACACAGCCTTCAGCCCGGTCGAGGTTCCTGAGCTTCGGGATTTCTCCTGGGCAGCCAAGCGGAATGAAATGCGCCGCGCCCGTGAAGCGAAGAAGCGCGAGGCGGCATAGAGATCCGAGGGGAAGCCGCTGCGCCCCGCCTATCACCGAACGGTCGTCATGACGATCGCCAGCGGCCAAGCCGGGAGGGTAGCCCGGCAGCAGTTCACAGTTCGGGAGCAGCGCGTCGGATAGGAGCGGAAGCTGGGAAGCCAGTGACCGGCGCGTAATGCCCAGCCTCCCGGAATAAGTCGTTGACGGGTCCTCTCGTCAGCATGGCGCGCAGGCCAATGTTCGTCCTACTCCTGCGAAGTCGTCGGATGCATACGGCGCAAGGCTGTGGCCCGCAGTTGACGGTATGGATAATGCCAGGGCGACCATTCGAGGCAAATGCCTCAACGAGATCGGGAAGCTTCGGTTCAAGGAGAGTTGGTTCCTCCTGTTCACGAGGCCGGCATCCAAGCCAGAGCCCCAGCCAACGGGTCTAGAGCAACGGGGTGGGTGCCCCCCGACACCATCCCGCAAGGGAAAGGCGGACAAGACGTGCCACGGAAGTCTACCAGTTGGCGAGCGTAACGGCTTCTCAAAGCTGACAGAGGACCAGGTAGCGAAAATCTACTCATTGCGTGGGCAGCAAGCCGCAGAAGAAAAGTTGCGAGCATGTTCGGTGTTTCTCGGTGGACTGTGGATAGCATTCACGAAGGGAAGAACTGGGCGTGGCTCACTTCCCGGATGGAGGAGGGCTAGCGTTGGCAGTCCTGAAAAACGCCCGGCATGAACGGTTTGCCCAAGCGGTTGCAAAGGGCATGTCTGCAACTGAGGCATATGCAGAGGCGGGCTACAAGGGCGATCGCACCGCAGCATCGAGGTTGTCAACAAATGTCAACGTCGGTCAACGGGTGTCCGAACTGCAAGCCAAGACCGCGAAAAAGGTCGAGATCACCGTCGACAGCCTCGCTGCGGAGCTCGAGGAAGCCCGGGCTCTTGCCATCAAGGAAAGGCAATCATCGGCCGCTGTGAGCGCCACGATGGGCAAAGCAAAGCTATTCGGCCTGGGTGTCGAGAACCGCCGCCTATCCGGAACGCTGCAGATCGTCACGATAACCGCCGAACAACTTGGATCGCTGACACGAGATGAACTTGCTCTCCTCGAAGCAGCCTATCCCGTTCTCGAGAAGCTCGGGGTTGTGGGAGGCGATACAGGCGGCCAAGGCGAGGCATGAGGTTGAAGATCTCAAGGGCGGCTGGGAGGAAGAGAAGCGCCGTTGCGCGGGTGATATCGCTTATTGGTTCGATCGGTGGGTTTGGACGTACGACCCCCGCTTGGTAGGCAAGCCCGGCGGCGCCTACGTTCAGTTCAAGCTATGGCCAAAGCAGCGCGACGTAGTGCGATGGCTGCTCGATCGGGTGCAGGCATCCGAAGAGGGGTTGATCGAAAAGAGCCGTGACACCGGCGCCACCTACCTGACTGCGGGCGTGGCGCTTCATCAGTGGCTGTTCAACCCTGGCTTCAAGGCCACCTTCGGCTCTCGCAAGGTTGATTACGTCGACAAGAAGGACAACCCCGACAGCATCTTCGCGAAGCTCCGCATTATGATGCGCCGGCTGCCGCCTGAGATGATGCCGGAGGGTTTCAACTGGAGCCAGCACGACAACTACATGCGCATCTCCAACCCCGAGACCGGATCGGTCATATCGGGTGAGGGTGGTGAGGACATGGGCCGCGGTGGTCGATCCTCCATGTATGTGGTCGACGAGGCGGCATTCGTGCCGAACGCTGAGACGGTGGAGAAGGCACTATCGGGCAACACCGATTGCGTGATCTGGGTCTCCTCGGTCAACGGCATGGGCAACCTGTTCGCGCGCAAGCGTCACTCGATCATGAAGCCGCATCAGATCATGCGGCTGCACTGGCGCGATGACCCGCGAAAGACGGAGGAGTGGGCGCAGGCGAAGCAGGCCAGCTTCTCGGACCCGACGACCTGGGCCAGTGAATACGACATCGACTACAGCGCCTCTGTGGAGGGCATCTGCATCCCCGCCCTGTGGGTGGAGAGCGCCAAGCGGCTTCTCGCGCTGGAGCCCCGCCTGAGGGCATCCAATGAGGTGGTGCTCGGGGGTGACGTCGGCGCCGGGAAGGCCAAGTCGGTGGTGGTGCCTCGCCGCGGGCCGATCGTCGAGCCTCCGCGCAGCCGAGGCAACCCAGACACGACCGAGACCGCGCATTGGATGCTGGATATTGCGCGGGAGACGTCTGCAAGGCGGCTTAACTTCGACGCCCCTGGTGTTGGAGCGGGCGTCTCTTCAACGCTGATGCACAATCCGGTCGATGGCCTCACGGCTGTCCCGGTTAATACCGGGCTCCCGCCGACAGAGCGGCTTTGGCCCGACGGGCGCACATCTGAGGAGATGTTCGGAAACCTAAAGGCTGAGGTTTGGTGGCTGGCGCGGACAACGCTTCAGCGCACGCACGAGCATGTCCTCTGGCTTGAGAGCAAAGGCGGACAAGAGCACCCGGTGACGGAGCTGATGGCCCTGCCGTCCGGAGACAAGGAAAGCGACCAGCTCTGCCTCGAGCTCTCCCTGGTCAAGTGGGGAAGGAATGAGCGCGGCAAGATCGTGATCGAGAAGAAAGAAGAGTTGAAGCGCCGCGGGATCAATAGCCCCGACTATGCGGACGCGTTGATGCTGACCAACGTGGACCCGCCGGAAGCCCCGGCCGTCGCCATGTTCCTTACCAAGAGGCACCGATGAACAAAGTAGTCACGCTGGCGAACTATGCGCAGCGGCGCCTCAGCACCATGTTCCCGGGGTTCTTCCCCGGCGGGAGCGTCAAGCACGACCATTACAAAGACTTCGGCTACCCCGAGAACCTGTCCTTCGCCCAAGTCTACCGGATTTACTGCCGCAACGGGGTAGCAGCCGCCGGTGTCGACAAGACGATCCGCAAGACGTGGCAGGACAATCCATTCCTTCTGGAAAAGGAGCGTGACGGCTCACAGGACGGCGCTGACGGCGAAACGGCGCTGGAGAAGCAGATCCGCCAGCGCTTCGACGATCTGCGACTGTGGGCTCGTCTGGCCGAAGCAGACCGCATGTCTATGGTGGGCGCCTATTCCGGCGTGATCCTCCGCTTCGCCGACGGCAAGCCCTTCAACCAGCCGGTCGACAGGGTCCCGGGCGGGCTGGATGGTCTCGTTGAAATCATCCCGGCTTGGGAGGGACAGCTTCAGGTATCCCAGTGGGACACGGACGAGCGATCGGAGACCTACGGTCACCCGACGATGTTCCAGTTCAACGAGTCCGCCGTCGACACCACTAACAAGCAGCCGCGCAACATCGTCATCCACCCCGACCGGGTCGTCGTTTGGTCGAAGGACGGCACGCTGCACGGGTCATCTGCCCTGGAGCCCGGTTACAACGCTCTCGTGGACATGGAGAAGGTTCGTGGCGCCGGCGGCGAGGGGTTCTGGAAGAACGCCAAGTCGGCCCCGGTCCTCGAGGTCGACAAGGAAGCCAAGATCGACCAGATGGCGAAGGTCATGGGCGTTTCGGTGGACGAGCTCGCCGACAAGATGAACGACCAAGTCGCCGACTTCAACGCTGGCTTCGATCAACTCCTGATGCTCATGGGGATGCAGGCCAAGACGCTGAACGTCACCTTGCCGTCGCCTGAGCACTTCTATGCGATCGCGCTGCAGGATTTCGCGGCTTCCATGAACATGCCGGTGAAGATCCTCGTCGGCATGCAGACGGGTGAGCGCGCCAGTCAGGAAGATGCCAGCGAGTGGGCGCAGACGAACATGTCGCGTCGGGCGAACCAGACTGTCCCGAACATCATGACGCTGGTCAACCGCTTGGAGCGCGTCGGCATCCTTCCTGAGAAGGATTGGTTCCTCGATTGGGCGGACCTCACCGAGGCGTCGATCGGAGAGAAAATCGACCGGGCCAACAAGATGGCCGACGTCAATACGAAGCTCAAGGACAGCGGGGAGTGGGGCTTTACCCCGGAAGAGATCCGCATGGCCGCCGGCTATGAGCCCCTGAAGGACTCCGAGAAATACCGCGACGACGCGACCGACGACGAGACCGACGCCGCGCTGGGCACCAAGCCCCCGACCGAAGAGGAATAATCCACCATGCCCCAGGTGCGTGTGAACGTCAGGACACTGGCGAACGTGAAGGCTGCGCGCAAGGAAAAGCGCAACGGCCGCGATGTCATGATCGTTCCGAGCGCCACGCTGCCGGACAACGTCGTGATGAACGGCATCATGTATCCGGCTGAGGAGATCGAGAAGGGCTATCAGTCTCTCGACCGTACCCCGGCGCCGCTCAGTCACCCGATGGTCAACGGTGCCTATGTCTCAGCCCGCGACCCGGAGGGGATCAACCTTGGCTGGATCGGGGCATGGAACGAGAACGTCCGCCGGGAGAACGGCCGCGTCTTCCTCGACAAGGTGATCGACATTGAGATCGCCAACCGCTCAGAGGGCGGCAAGGCGGTCCTGAACGCCATCGAGAAGGGTGAGGCTGTCCACACCTCCACGGGCCTCCTTGCTCATCTGGAGGCTGCGAACGGCGACGTTCCCTATTCCCATATTGCTCGCGATCTTGAGTTCGACCACGACGCCATCCTGCTCAATGAGAAGGGGGCCGCCACGCCGGATCAAGGCGTAGGCATGATGGTCAATTCGAAGGGCGAGCAAGAGCAGATCGAGGTCATCAACTCTGCGCTCGAGCAGGCGGACAATGAACTCGATTGGGCGGTGGAATCACTGGCCCGCGCACTGGACCGCCGGCAGAAGGCTTCGGTCCTCGACCGCATGAAATCCGCGATACTGGAAGCCCTTGGCTATTCCGAGCGGGAACCCTCAACCAATCGAAAGGAAGACGACATGCCTGTCTCTGACGAGCAGTTCAAGTCGCTTTCCGATGAGGTCAAAACCCTCTCGGAAAGCATGGGAAAGATCGGTGACACGATCGCCAACGCTGTGACGACGGCCCTCAAGCCGGTCCTCGACCAGCAGGCCGAAATGGTCGCCAACCAGAAGGCCAAGGACGACGCCGAGAAGGCAGAGCTGGTTGAGAAGGTCGTCAAGGCCAACCTGCTCTCCGAAGGCGCCGCCAAGGAACTCACCCTCAACGCCCTGCGCGAACTCGCCCCCAAGGCGAACCCCGGCAAGGCAGCCGCACTCAACGGCGCGTTCAAGGGCGGCAACGAAGCCCCGGCGTTCAAGCTTCCGAAGGGAGACTAACCCATGGCCCGCTACAACAAGATCTTCCTCGGCCCGGTCGAGAAGACCAAGCCCCAGGTGAAAGAGCTGCTCGCAGCCGCCGCGCTCAAGCCCGGTCGCCTCGCGGTCATCTCCTCCGGCAAGTTCGCACTCGCCGGCGCCACGACTGTCGGCAAGGTCTGGCTCATCCAGGACAACTATCTCGCCATGAAGGGCGTCGATACGGACTGGGCGCAGGACTCCATGGCGATCGGTATCGAGATGGAGGACGATCACCTCTATGCCGCTCGCATCGCCAACGGCGTCAATATCACGGCCGTCGGCACTGCGCTGACGCCCGGGGCAAACGGCACCCTTGCCATCGCCTCCACCTCGGATCTCGTCGTGGCCTACTCCGACGAGGTCTACAACAACAACTCTGGCAGTGAACAGCTTCTGCGCATCCGGCCCGCCGGCAGCATGAGCTACCTGTCGGCCGCATCGTAAGGAGGGAAACCAGATGCGCTATTTTGACGAACAGCTCGTCGCCAATTCCCGACCGCATGCGGCCTGGTGGAGCGAGGTGTCGATGGTCCGCGAGCACTTCCACCGTTCGGAAGATGTCCTCGCCAACCTGACCGCCGAGTTCATGGGCAATGCCGCGTCCATTCTTCCTCGCGATGCGTGGCTCGATCTCGACGGCATCACCCGCCGCGTGATGCGTGCCGACGAGGGGCAGGTATGGATGGCCGACCTGATGCCGCTGGCCCGTGCGGTCAACATCGGCAAGCTGGTCCACCTGAACCGCGTGTCCTCGGATGCCGGTCGCGTGGTCCGCTCCATGTCCGGCCAGGTGCCGGTGACCATGGACAAGGTCACCTACGACTACCGCGGTACTCCGGTCCCGATCTTCTCCACGGCCTATGGTCGCGAGTGGCGGGAATGGAACACCCTGCAGTCGGAAAACTTCGACGCTCTGTCGGACGACCAGGAAGCCCATACCGCCAAGATCCGGCGCGATATGGCGCTCTATGCTCTCGACGGCGATTCCTCGATCGTCTTCGAAGGCTACACGGCCTACGGTATCCGCACCTCGCCGTACTCCAAGGTGATCAACCTCGGCTCGGCTGCTGGCGGCGCCAACATTGACCTGACCACGGCCACCGCCGACCAGATCGATGCGTTCTTCGCTGGACCGTTCGGCGCGATGCTGGATGCGAACCTGATCACGGGCAAGGTGAACCTGTACATCTCGCCCGAGATCGCCCGTGCATGGGACAAGGCCTACTCCGCGGCTGCCGGCTTCAAGCCCGGCACGATTATGGAGTTCGTCGCCAAGAACCGCCGCATCAACAAGATCGAGGTGTCCTTCGAGCTCTCCGGCAACCAGTTCTTCGGCTTCGTGCCGTCGGCTGAGTACATCCGACCGCTCATTGGCATGGCGGTCAACACGACCGCGATCACCCGCACCAACCCGACCGACAACTATCAGTTCCTCATCATGGGGGCGATGGGCATCGAGATCCGGGCGGACATCAACGGCAAGTCCGGCGTGTTCTACTCGGTCGACCAAGACTGATGATCGGGGCCTCGCCTTCGGGCGGGGCTCACCTCACGCAACTGGAGATCAATCCCATGAAGGTAGAAATCACCGCCGGCGGCATCTTCGGTGCCAAGGGCGAAATCCCGATCGGTACGATCGTCGATGTGAAGTCCGAGCCGAAAGGCTGGGCCGGTCGCTATCGCGTCGTATCCGGGAAGGACGGCAAGGAAACCGCCAAGACCGCTATCGTCAACCCCGACAACAGCGAATACGACGACCTGAAGAAGCAGGCCGATGAACTCGGTCTCCAGTACGCGGGCAACATCTCCAAGGCGAAGCTCAAGGAATTGATCGACGCCAAGCTGGCGGAGTAACGGACGTGGCAGGTTACGGTGACGACAGCGCGTTCAGCGCGTGGCTTACAGAAAACGGCTACACGCTGCCCGAGGGCGCGCCGTCGCCTGCCGTCCTTCGTAATCGTGGCAGCCAGTACATCGACGCGGTGTATGGCTCTCGCTTCCTCGGCAGCGTCGTCGATCCCGTGCAGGAGCGGCAGTGGCCGCGCGAAGGCGCGATAGTCAACGGCAAGCTGATCCCCTCTGACGTCGTACCCCCAGCCGTGATCAACGCGTCCTATCAAGCAGCATTGCAGGAGGCGAACGAGCCCGGGAGCCTCACGGTCGTCGGCACGTCGTCCTCTGCCATCAAGCGCGAAAAGGTCGGCCCGCTTGAGACCGAATACCAGACGGCGGCCAGTGACGGCACGGCAGCCGGCATCACCCCGCTCATCTCGATCGTGGATGGCATGATTGCGCCGTTCCTTCGCGACGAAAGCCTTATCCGTGTCGGCATCTGGTCGGTGGGTTGCTGATGGCCCCTTTCGACTACGCGCGCGCCCGCAGCACTGCCGAGCGGTTGATCGCCAAGTTCGGCCAGGTCGGCGCTATCCGGCGGATGACTGCCTCTGGACCGTCATATGACCCTACGCTGACGCCGGTGGATTATCCATGCACGCTGGTGGACCTCGACATCGATGAGCGAACCATAGACGGCACGCTGATCATGCGTGGCGATCGGATGGTCTACCTCTCCACGGCAGGTCTCGGCATCGTCCCGGAGCTTTCCGACAAGGTGATGATCGGTGACGTCGAGCACGCGGTCGTAAGTGTTCAACCGCTGCAGCCGGCCGGGACGGTCGTGATGTGGCAGATCATTGCGAGGAAGTGACGATGCGCGACCCTCTCGCCCTCTTCCTCATACTCTGGGTCTCGGCCGTGGGCTTGTACATGGTCGGCATGGCCTCTGTCATAGTCCACAGCCTCGGAAGGATTGCACCGTGAGTGTCAAACCACAGGATTTCGCCAAACTCCAGAGCGCAGACCCGATGCGGATCATGGCGTTCCTCGTCGATCTCTACGGCATCAAGATTGCCGACGACATTGCCAAGCACGTTGTGTCGGATGAGCCCGCGCCGCATGTCGTTTACCCTCGCTTCTAAGGAGATAGCCATGAACCGACGCGCATTCTTCGGCTTCGCTTGTGGTGGCGTGGCTGCTGCTCCGGCCGCATTGCTCGGGACACCGAAGCCGGCCAAGGCAGAAGTCGCCCGTCTGACAATCGGGATCGACACCACGGAGATGGGCAACCTTGTCGCCCGCGTCGTAGCGAACGCCAAGCGAGAGGCAATCTGCGCCATCGTCAACGAGCGCTCCCGGTACGAGCGAGCGAAGCGCGGCTGAAAGGACAAAACCATGAGCGTCAAGGTCGAAGCAGTGCTTAAACACAACGGCCACGCCGTCGGCGACACCTACGAGGTGCCAACCATCAAGGCCAAGGCTCTAGAGGCGATCGGTCTCGTCAAGCCGGGCAACCAGACCGCAGCCAAGAAGATCGAGAAGGCCGGCGCGGCTGACTGATGGCAACCCTTCGCCAAGAGATCGACGCGCTCCTCGACCGTCTGGAGCCGACGGTTGCGGCTGCCTTCCGTGAAGCGATCGATGACATCAAGTCCAACATCGTGTTGCGCGAGGTCGTCGAGCGGCTGGAGCGGCGGGACATCGAGGGCGCCGTCGAGGCTCTGAACATCGAAGGAGCTGCCTTCCGCCAACTCGATGAGGCGATCCGGCAGGCCTACAACGCCGGCGGCTCTCTTGCGGCGGAGTGGATGCCCCGGCTGACGGACCCGATGGGCAACCGCGTGGTGTTCCGCTGGGACGCCCGAAACCAGGCGGCAGAGGCGCAGCTTCGCGACATCTCGTCCCAGCTCATCACCGGTGTCGTTGAGGACACCCGTACGGCGGTGCGCGAGGCCATGGTCGAGGGGTACGCCCAAGGGCAGGGGCCGCGCACCATCGCGCTCGACATCGTCGGACGACAGAACCGGATCACGGGCAAGCGTGAAGGCGGCTTCGTTGGTCTCAACGGGCCGCAGACCGCTCTGATCATTCGGACGCGCGATAACCTGCTTTCGGGCGAACCCGCCAGAATGCGGAAGTACCTGGAGCTGAAGACCCGCGACAAACGCCTCGACGGGGTCGTGAGGCGCGCGATCGAGACGGGCAAGCCTCTGGACGCCCAGACCCTTGAAAAGCTGCTGGCGAGGCTCAGAGACCGAAATCTGCGCCTTCGAGGCGAGACGATCGCCCGAACCGAGACGTTCATGTCGGTCGCGGCCGCACGCGATACCGCATACCGGCAGGCACTGGCAAAGGCCAACCGGGACGAAAGCCTCGTGACGCGCATCTGGCGCAGCGCCGGTGACGGTCGCGTCAGACACACACACATGGTCCTCAACGCTCAGGAGGTGACTGGCATGGATCTGCCTTTCCAGTCACCGTCTGGCGCGCTGCTGCGATATCCGGGCGATACGTCCCTGGGAGCCGGGCCGGCGGAGATCATCAATTGCCGTTGCTCGATCGAGTACAACTTCGACTTCGCCGAGGCCTATGCCCGGTCGCGAGGGCGGTGATGACCGGAAATTTCGCGGCAACAATCGGGGAATGGGCGCGGGCGGAAATGGAGCGGGCCGAGGCTGTGTTCCAGACCGCCGCCCAGATGGTCGCGAATGAGGTGAGGACGCCGGTCGCCGCCGGCGGGCGGATGCCGGTGAAAGACGGCAACCTGCGTAACTCCCTGCTGGCCTCCACCACGGCGATGCCGCAGGTCAAGGAAGGGCAGGCCAAGTACACTGACCCAGCCAGCGAGATCGCGCTCACCATCGCGGGCGCCGAACTCGGCAGCGTGGTCTTCCTTGGGTTTCAGGCTGCCTATGGGCCGCGCATGAATTACGGCTTCGTCGGGGAAGACAGCCTCGGCAGGGTCTACAATCAGGCTGGATATGGCTTCGTTGACGCTGTGGCGCAGCGCTGGCCCCAGATCGTGGCGGAAGCCGAGGCTAAGGTTCGCTTTCGGTTCGAAGCGGGTCCTTCCCTTCCGACATAATCAGCAGGGCTTTCTGCAGGATATCGAGATTTCGGATCGCAGCGCTCAGAACGGAATGTGCGTTCGCGGTCTGCACGTCCTTGTTCGCCAACAGCATGAGCGCTTGGTGCAGGAGGTCGTGAACCTCGATATCGGTGAGCGCTCGTTTTTCGGCCATGGGCCACAGGGGTAGCACATATGGCCGGAACGGTTGAACAGAAAGTATTCCGGGCGTTGGTGGAGCGGTTTCAGGCCTGGCCGCTCCCGACCGGATGGACTGAGGCTGCGAATGTTGCCTATCCCGGTCTCCACTTCACGCCGGTGGCCGGCAAGCCCTTCGTGAGCGTTGAAGTCCACTATAACCGATCGGTCGAGACAGACATTTCCATGGAGATGGACCCGATCCGGCAGGGCTTCATGCGTCTCAACGTCATGTGGCCGAATGGGCAGGGGCATGTGGCCGCGATCGAGGTGGCCGGCTCCATCCGCGCGCATTTCCGGCGCGGCTCAAAGGCGACCAAGGAAGACACCGTCGTCCGCATCTACGAGGACCCGGAGATCGGGGTGATCCTCACGGGCGACACGCACATCAACGTGCCGGTGACGGTGCGTTGGCGAGCATATCCCTAAGTTCCGGCCTGATTGGCCTGCCGTTCACGCGCCTTCGGCAAGCGCAACCAGACAAGAAGGAAATGAGCCATGCAGCTGTATCCTGTTGCAGGAAGCCGCCTCTACATGGGTGCGGCGGTATCTGACGTGCCGGACGAGGACCTTGACGAAGCGGACTTCAGCTCCGTCGTCTGGACGGAGATCAAGGGCTGGCAGACCATGGGCGCATTTGGCGATGCCAAGACGCTCATCACCGAGTCCATCATCAACCGGTCTCGCGACCTGAAGGCCGGCGGCACTCGCAACGCCGGGTCGATGCAGAACAACTTCATCGTCCTGCCCACCGACACGGGCCAGCTGGCGCTGATCGCTGCGGAGGCTACCGACTATAACTATCCCTTCAAGATCGTTTTCGACGACGCCCCGCCGACAGGCTCTGCTCCAACCCCATCGGAAGCCAAGTTCATGGGCATCGTCATGACTGCAAATGAGCAGGGTGGCGGCGCCAATACCGCTCGGCTCCTGCAGGGGACAGTTGAAATCAACACGAACATCGTTCGCAAGCCCGCCGCGACCGGCAGTTAATCGAGGTGGCCCCAGCGTTGGCCGGAGAGTATCCGGCCGACCTGAACCCTGCCGATCCCGAACAACTCGGCAATCTCGCGCTGAAGCAATTTTCCGTGGAGCGTTCGGATAGTTCGCACGTCTTCATCGGTGAGTTTAACCATCGGATGCTTGCCGCCGCGGTTGTCTGTTCCGTGGTTAGCCTTCTCAAGATGGTTTTCACTGGTAGTCGCCCAGTGGAGGTGGTTTGGAGCGCAGCAGCCCTCGTGGCCTTTCCCGCAGGAATGCGCGGATTCGTGGTCCGGGGTAGGCGGCGGGCCGTGAACGGCTTCGCAGACTAGCCGTGTGACGAGTTTGAACTTGCCGTCCTGCCAGATTAGGCCGTAGCCGTCACCATTGTGGCCGTAAGGCCAGCGCAGGCAAACGTCGCCATCATACGCGATGGCAGACTGGAGAAAGCGTAACGGTTCTCCCTCGGCTGTTCTTCCTGCCAAGGGATGGCCGTGGACGCGCAGCCGCGTGTAGTGCGCCTGACAGAGGCTCTTGGCCTTCGTCGGGCGTGCACACCCATCAATTGAACACGTGGCAGCTTGACGCGAGCGCTCCCTAAGCGGGTCGCCGTGCTTCTGCCAGCGTTGCCAGTGAAGCGAGCACCAGCCGCGCCCAACAGCCGGCTTGCCGCAATTCGAAATCGAGCATAGACGAGGATTAGCCATTCTGACCTCCGCTAAGGTTGGCTTGGTTAGAGGCCGCCGTGGTGTTACCAGCACCCGGCGGCCTCGCTGTTTATAGCACCAAGTCTCTGATTTTCATAGGAACAAGGTGTCAAATGACAGAACAGAAAACCGCTGAATTCGTCGACCTGTCCGGCCTTGAGGCCTTGGTTGAGGCCCAGGAGAAGGGCATCGAGATCGATATCCTCAACGAGAAGGGCAATTCTCTCGGGCTCAAGATCGGTATCGTCGGGCCGGACAGTGATCGCATGCAGAAGGCGATCCGCGATGTGACCGCCGAGGCCGCCAAGGCTGCGGCCGAGCGCGGGAGCATGGAAGACGCCAGCGCCGATCCCGACGAGCGGATGATTGCGATCCTTGCCAAGGCCACCACGCATTGGTCTCCTGATCCGAAGATCGGGGGCAAGGTGATCCCTTTCTCGGAAGAGAACGTCCGCAACCTCTATACCCGGTTCAAGATCATCCGCGACCAGGTTGAGGTGAAGGCGGCTCGCCGGGCGTCTTTTACGAAAGGCTGATCGGCCGGCTCTGCCAACTGATAGCCGATCAGCACGCCGGCAAGAACCTCAAGATACCCGCCGCCGGGGAACAGGTCTGGTTCTGGTTTCGCGAACTGGACAGCCAGCGGACGGGCAACGGCTACGGCCCGAATGCCCTTGGGTTTCAGGCTATCGGAGAATGGGCGAGGCTTCGCGGCCTCGTTCTCAAGCAGTGGCAGCTCGACGCCATCCTCGCCATGGACGTCAAGCGCCGCGAGTTGATGGCCGAGAGGGCCGAACAAGCGGAGCAGGAGGACATCGTGTCCGAACGCCCGCTCACGCCGGACCTGTTCAACGCGCTGTTCTCGCGCAAGTGATTTCACCCTGAAAGGCAGCCAATGAGTGAATCCTATCTGGGCTTCCGGATCGATAGCTCGCAGGCGTCGTCTGCCGCTGCCGACCTAGACCGGCTCACGGCTGCCGCGACGAGGACGCAGGGGGCCGCCGACAAGCTGGAGGCGGAAGCTGCTAGCCTCGGTGGTGCGCTTGGCCGTGCTGCGGAAGGTGCCGGCAAGCTCAAACAGCCGGTGGACAGCCTTGGCCGTTCATTCGGCGCTCAGGATGAGCACGTTCGCGCTTTCCGTATGGAAGTCGAACGCCTGACGATGAAGTATCAGCCGCTCGCACAGGCGACGAAGCAGTACGAAGCGACCGTCAGCGAGATCAACCGGGCGCACCAACTGGGCGTCATCAACACCCAGCAGATGACCACGGCTCTTGACCGGGAGCGGCTGGCATATGAGCGACTGAAAACCTCCGCAACGACCGCCGGGGCTGCCGTGAAGGCCGCGAATACCAACGTCCGCACCGGAGCCATGGGCAGCGAACGGGCGGCAGGCATCAACGCCGGGTATCAGTTCCAGGATATCGCCGTCACGGCGGCCATGGGAATGAACCCGCTCATGATTGGCCTGCAGCAGGGTACGCAGCTCGCCTCTGTCCTATCTTCGATGGAGCGCCCGGTCTCTGGCCTTGCTGCTGCGTTCACGTCGTTGGTCAGCCCGGTTACGCTCGTCACTGTAGGCTTGACCGCTGGGGTTTCCGCGCTCGTCCAATACTTCATGACAGCCTCCAGCGGTGCCGAAGACACCAAGAAGCTGTTCGAAGAGCAGAACGAGGTCATCAGGCGTGCGGCTGACCTTTGGGGCGATGCCGCACCGGCCCTCAAGGCATACGTCGATGAACTTGATCGGGCCGACAAGATCACGCAGGGGCGCGAAGCGGGTGAGATCCTTGCCGGTCGCTCTCTGGAGGGGCTGTCGGAAGACCTCGACGGGGTGAACCGCGAGTTCATCCTGCTCATGCGTTCTCTGCAGGGTGTGGGAGCCGATCCGGCATTCATCAGGGATTTTCGTGATGCTTTCGGTGATCTCCGCGAGCGCTTGGACGATGGGACCGCCTCGATTGGCGACCTCAATGCTGCTCAGAGGCAACTTACGGCGGCGGTCGCTAACTATGGCACGAAGGAAGTCCTGACCTTCCGGGATGCCTGGGACAAGGTGACAGCCTCTATCTTCCGTGGCGTCGAAGCAGCGCGCGAAGCTCGTTCCGAGTGGATCAAGGCTATTGCCGGCGGCACGAATGTTCAGGACATCCTTTCCGGTGCGACATTCACCGAAAACGGCCGCACCTACCAGAGTGGGGCATTTGCGCCCACCGGTGCAATCCCTGTACCGGGTCGCCGCCCGTCCGATCTGGCCGGCGATCCCGACCCGCTGTCGATCCTGAACTCCGATGGCCGCCTTACCGGCGTCCCGGTTCCCGGCCAGAAGCCGAACTTCTTCGAGCTTGAGCAGCAGAAGGACAAGGTTGACGACGTAACGAAGGCGTACCAGCGGGCACAGGAGGCGCAGGCCGAGTTCTGGCTCGACCTTGGCTTTCAGGAGCGCCAGGCAGGCCGGAGCCCCATCGACCAGCAGGTCGCCTCTACACTCACGCGCTACGGCTTCAACGAGAACCTCAACTCGCCAGAAGCCAATGCACTGCGGTCGCAACTCGAGTTGCAGCAGCAGCGTGAAATGGCGCGGGACGCGATCGGCGGGTTCTTCTCCGACTTCCGCTCCGAGCTTCTGGAGAGCGGCGGAAACATCGGAAAGAGCCTCGGCAACGCAATCCTGAACGCGCTGACGAACGCACTCGACAAGGCCGCGCAGACCGCGCTTGACCGGATGACGAACATCCTCGTCAACGCACTGTTCGGAACGAGCGCAGGCGGTGCGCCCGGGGCAGCCTCCGGCGGCGCGCTGGGTTCTGTAGCTTCTACCGTGCTTGGTGGGGGCCTCACTGCTGCGAACAGCAATGCACCAGCAGCAGCGCGTCCTACTGGCGATATCGCCTCCTACATCACCGACGCGGCGATCAAGCGGGGCATTGACCCCGACGTCGCGCTTCGCGTGGCGCGGTCGGAAGGCGGTCTCGATAGCTGGAACATGCGCGCTGGCTACGTCAAGAACGGTTTTCGGGAGCCTTCCTACGGCCCCTTCCAGCTTCTTAAGGGCGGAGCGGGGACCGGTTTCCCGGCAGGCCTTGGCAACGACTTCATGGCCCGCACAGGTCTGGACCCGGCGCTTGCCGCGAATGGCCCAGCCGGGGTCGATTTCGCGCTCGATCATGCCTCCAGAAACGGTTGGGGCGCATGGTACGGCGCGGCCAAGGCCGGGATCGGCGATTGGCAGGGCATCGGAACTGGCACCACGGCCGTCGATGCAGTCAACAAGCTGGCCGAGTCGGCTGACGCTGCAACCAAGGGCCTCGACACGTTCGGTGGCGGCCTCGGTTCCGTCGGAAACGCCTTGTCCGCTGCTGGATCCCAAGGTGGAGGTGGCGGCGGCCTGCTTTCGATACTCGGTGGCCTCGGCGGTCAGTGGGGCGCAGCAAAAGCCGGTCTACTCAAGCCGGGCCTGTTCGCCAGCGGGACTCCCTTCGCGCCCGGTGGTCCCTCTATCGTGGGGGAGCGCGGGCCGGAACTGCTCGACCTGCCGCAGGGCTCCAACGTCGTGTCGAACCACAAGCTCATGGCGGCGCTCGCGCAGAGCGGTGGGCAGGGCGGCGGCGGTAACACCAAGGTCGATGTGGGTGTCTCTGTCGACAACAATGGCAACCTGCAGGCCTACGTGAAGAGCGTGTCGGAAGGCACCAGCAAGAACAACCTGGCCGCCTACCGCAAGGATCAGCAGCGGGCCGGCTTCGGCAACGACCAGAAGATATTCAGTTCTCGGAAAGGCTGAGCGGTGGCGGTCTACATCAATCAGCCGGATTTCCCGGTGGACTTCCTGCGCCCGACTAGAGCGCTGTTCGACGTCCAGGGCAGCAGCGTTGACGGCGGCGTCAACGGCGTCGGGGATGCCATCGAGATCGGCACCTCCGGCGGCGGGCGTGTCATCGCCTCTTACAGAGAGATGGTGCTCGAAGGTCCCGATGAGCGGCACGAGATCATCAACATGCTTGGCGCCCGTCTCAACGGTGGGATGCGGTTCATCGTGGTCCCGATCGTCACCGACGGTGTAGGGCCGTTCCCGATCATCGATGGGAAGCGCAGGCCGTATGTGACGGGGATCCCGCATTCCGATGGTTCACTGTTCTCGGATGGCTCCGGGTACAGCCAAGCGACGGTCTACGGAGAGGCGGCGAACTACACGCCGCTCAACGCGGGGATCATCTCAATCGACACTGTCGGCCTCAGTCGGCGCCTTCGCCATAGCGATTGGTTCTCGATCTATCACCCGACGAAGGGATGGCGCGCCTACCGTTACTGGGACGTGCTGGACGCGCCGTCTGGAAATAACGGCCGGTATCGCCTCGCGATCTCTCCGCCTCTGCGCGAGGCCGTGAACACTAACACCCGGATCGAGTTCGCCCGGCCACGCTGTGTCATGAAGTTGGCCCGCGGCGAGACGATCCCATGGGAGTGGGAAGCGAACTACTCCGCTCGCCCGACCATCAACTTTGTCGAGGCCAGGTGAATGGGCTGGGTGCCGGACGACGTCATCGAGGCTATGCGAGGCAGCCACGAACTCGGGCTGTTCCTCCGTGTCGATACAGACCCGCCGCTGCGGCTGTGGTTCGGGGTCAATGACGTGCCCATCGGCTTCGACGGCATCGATCCGAACGGCACAGTCTACCTCGGCGGTGGTCAGCTTATCGGCATCCCCTCGCTCGAGGTGTTGGTCAACGGGACGTCGGATGCCGTGGACTTCACGGTTTCCGGCATCGACCCGGCGACGGGGAACCGCATGCTCGAAAGCATCCCACCGGTGCGGGGAAAACTCGTGCAGATGGGGCTCACGACGCTGGACCAATACTACCAGCCGATGACCGACGTCATCCCGATCTGGACGGGGACAGCATCTCACCCGAAAGAGGCGAGGGCACCTATTCAGGCCGGGGAGACAGCAACGCTCTCTCTCAGCCTCGCCGTTGTGGCGGGGGAGAACACCCGATCCAGAGCGGCGCGCACCTTCTGGTCGGACGCCCACCAAAAGGCGCTTTCGCCAACCGACGATTTCTGCAAGCAGGCCGCCCGCCTTGCCCGCGGCGTCGATCCCGTCTGGCCGAATTTCTCTAGCTGAGGCTCCATGACCCTGCACGAGTTTCTTGCCCTGGAACACGAGTTCCGGTGGGGCGGCCTCAATGGTGACGACTGCATGACCTTCGCCGCTTCGTGGGTTGAGGCGTGCACGGGCGTGGACCCGGCCGCCGAGTTCCGCGGGACTTATGACACGCAGGAAGGCGCAGAAGCCCTCATAGCGGCCCATGGAGGTATGGTGGCGCTTGCCGGGCGTCAGCTACTGCCGGTGGGCTGCAAGCGCGTCCAGAGCCCGCAGAGCGGCGATGTGGGCATCGTCCGCGCAGAGGTGGGCATCAACTGGGTGAAGGACGTTGCCGCGATCCGGTTCGGGCCGAACTGGGCCGCTCTGTCTCCGGTGCGCGTCATCGCCAAGCCGTTTGAAACCGTCGCGGTCTGGAGGCTGCCTGTATGAGCCTTCATCACCGGATGATGCTTCAGCGGTATGGGCTGGGCATCACGACGTCCCTCTACAGCGAGGTGGTGTTCGATCCGATCTTCACGCCGCTGTTCACGTCGATCTTCGGGGCCAGCTTTGCGGCGACGACGGCCGGATCGTTCCTGATCTCTACGGCCAGCTTCATCGCGACGACGGCGATCACCATGGGCATCCAACTGCTCATGGCGCCGAAGCCGCCGAAGCCGGAAGACGTGAAAATCCCGCGTCGTCAGGCGATCCCGTACCGGCAATGGGCCGTGGGCCGTGTCCGAGCCGCCGGCGCCTACATGCTCTGGGAGGCCAAGGGCTCCCGCCTGTTCGGTGTGCAGGCCATCGCCGGGCACAAGATCAAGTCGGTCAACCGCTACTATCTGCACGACGACCCCATCGAACTGTCGGACCTGGACGGCAACGGACAGCTGACGTTCGACGGAGAGCGGTACGGCAACAACGTCTGGCTGTTCCACCGGCTGGGGGAGCCGACCGAAACCGCCTATGCCGACATCGTCGACAAGCTCGGTGCTGAAGGCGTCTGGACGAATAACCACCGGGGCGACGGGCAGGCTTCTGTCGCGATGATGGCGGAGAACCCGGCAGCCGATCGCCAGCAGCGCCGGTTCCCCCATGGCGCGCCCAGCGTCTCGGTCGAGATCGATGGAGCCTATGTCTTCGACTACCGGATCGATGATGATCCGTCGAACCCGGCCGCCTGGGTGTGGTCGCGCAACGCCGCGCTCATCATGGCATGGCACCAGTGCTTCAGCGAGTTCGGCCACCGCCGCAGCTATGAGCGGGCGATCCTGCCGGTCCTCGATATGTGGGTCGAGGAAGCCAACATCTGCGACGAGAACGTTCCTCTCGCCGGCGGAGGCACTGAGAAGCGCTACGAGTGCAACGGCGTCGATACGACGGAGAACAGCCCGAAGGTTGCGACGAACGCTATTCTGGCCTCCTGTGACGGCTGGATCTGCGAACGCGGCGACGGGGCTCTCCTGTTCACCGTGGGCAAGTTCCGCGAAAGCAGGTGCGGGGTCATCACGGACGCCGATATCGTCGGCCATCAGGTCGAATACGGGGTTCTGCCGGAAAACGAGATCAACCGGCTGATCCCCAAGTTCACCTATCCAGCCACAAACTACACGACGTCGGATGTCGACTATTTCGATGACGTGCCGGCACAGATCGAGGCGGGTAGGGTTCTTGCCGAGGAAGCGGATTATGGGTGGTGCCACCAGTGGCGACAGTGCCGCAGGCTGGGCATCCGTGACTGGCGACGGGAGCAGCAGAAGGTATCGGGCGCGCTCGACCTTCGCCTCTCGGCCATCAACTCGGTCTACTACCGCTGGAACCGGATGGAGACGCCGCTGTCTCTGCCGCGGCTCGACGGGAAGATCACGGAGAACCGCCGCGCTGTCCTCGCCCTGCTGTCGGGTGGCTTCAACATGGAGATCAAGCAGCACCCGGAGAACATCGACGCTTGGAACCCGGCGACGGACGAAGGCGCGCAGCCGCCGGTCCCGGTTGGACCGGATCCGGATATCGTCCCGGCGCCGGTCGTCAACCTGATCCAGGTCAAGGAGAAGGGCGGCACGGCCTACCTTCGCGTGGTCATCGTGGACCCGGACGAGGACAGCTACACGCCCATCGTACGCTACAGGGTGGCCGACAACGGGTCGGGCAATCCCGGTGCATGGCTGGAACAGAAGTTCCCTGAGGCCACTGCATCCGGCGGGTTCGTGGAACTGGCGACGAAGCCGGTTCCGGTCGATCAGCCGCTACAGGTGCAGGTCGCATTCGAGCCGAGTGACGGGGAATACGGCGCTTGGTCGCCGACGGTGGATCTCGTTGCCGGCAAGCAACTGATCGTCAACGGTGGGTTTTCGTCGAACTCTGCATGGAGCCTCGGAGCAGGCTGGACGATTGGCAGTGGCGTTGCATCCCACACCAGCGGCGGCACTCTCCTCCGGCAGGACATCGATCTCGAAGCCGGCGCGACGTACCAGGTCAACTACACGGTCACTTCGATCGGCGCCGGAGAGACCGTTCGCGCCCGCCTTCGTGGCGACAGCGACAACTTCGGCGTCGATCGCATCGCGACCGGCACGTTCTCCGAAATCATCGTTGCTCCTGATGGGGCAGCCACATTCGCGATTTCAGCATCCGGCGCAGTCAGCGTGGACAACGTCTCCGTCCGGCGAACCGGCTAGTTGCACACACATAAGGATTGAACAATGGCGATTGCACCCATCACCGTTGGCGACGTCGATTCGATCAACAAGATCAATCAGGCGATCGAGAAGGCGAACCTCGTTGACGGGAAGGCAGAACAGGCCGCGGTCGATGCGAAGGCATCGCAAACCGCGCTCGATGCGGAGGTGTCCGCACGCACGTCTGCGGTGACTGCCCTTCAGGCGCAAGTCAACGCGAAGGCCTCCAAGTCGGCGCTTGACACGACGAACGCAGCTGTTGCGACGAAGGCCTCTCAGGCTGACCTTGATATGACCGCAGCCGACGTCGGTGCGGGTAACTGGTCGCGCCCGGGCGAGGCTGGACGGCTCTGGACGCAACAAGTCGAGGGCAACCCTGGGCAGACGCCGCCGCTGCCAACATCCATGGTTGCCGTTGACAGCGAAGGTAGCGTCGTTCGCGTGACTGGCGCGAAGACTGTTGGCCCGATCCGTGCAACGCGGATCGAGCCTGGGCGTATCTATCGCGTCCGGTTCGTCGTGCGGCGGCGCGAAAACCCCGCCGATCCTTCGAGCCATACCGTGCGCCTCGCAGTTCGGTGGCTAGCTCGCGGCAAGGGCGCTCTGTCGACCGCAATGGGGATCGTGCAGGACATTGCGGCACTCACAGTCGCCGGAGGCCGCACCGAAATCAGCGCCGTGATTGCGCGCTCTGCGGGGGTGGGTGTCAACCTCGTTGCGCCGTCAGGCGCCGTCTACTTCCGGCCGTTTGTCCAGACCTATGGCGATGACGGCGTGACCGATATCGAGGTAGTCGATGTCGTCGATATCACCGACGCCGTTTCTGTTCCGGTCGATGTTGGCCAGTTCGAAAGCCGCGTTGAAGCGCTGGAAAGTGCGGATGCCGCTACCCGCCTTGATGAGGTGGAGAGCCAACTCGGCGGGGCGCAGCTTCGGGACTATCTGACGCGCGACACTGTGGCGTCTGCGACTGTCTCAGAGACGGTCGATGCGATTCGCGTCATGCAGTATGACCTCTCAAAGCCGGTCGCGCCTACAGCATATAGGCGCGCAGCTGTTGAACCCCCGTATGGCGGCGTTCAGTCGGCTGATGGCGCTTGGTGGGAGCCGGAGGACGCAATCCAGATCGATACCCGCTCATTTGGCGTTAACGCTGATGGAACAGATCAGCGCGTTTCCATACAGAAGGCGATTGATTTCGTTGCCGCGAAGGGTGGCGGGACTGTCCTCCTGCCGCGCGGCACAATCATGATTGGCGGCGTTGGCCTAGCTGTTCCATCGAACATCACCATCCAGGGGGCGGGTAAGGGCATCACGATCATCAAGAGGGTCGCGGGCGCAACTTGCCATGCCCTCAGTATCCAAACTTTCGCCGAAAATGTGAGAATTTCCGATCTTACCGTAGACGGAAACAAACAGGCAGAGGTGCAAGGCTCCATGCCAGGGTACCATGCCATTCGTGGCGCAGGGACGCGCAGCCTTGTTCTTGAGCGGCTTCACGTCAAGAACGCCATCTACTACGGCATCGGCCTGCAAGGCGTCGAAAACTTCGAATATGACGTGCGTATCACAGACTGCGATGTTGAGGCGTGTGGTGGGTGGTCCAATAGCGGGGCGGGTTCTGGCGACGGCATCGATATCAAGTCAGCCCATCGCGTCTGGCTGACGCGCGTTCGTTCGTGGGGCAATGCGCAAAAGGGGTTCGACCCTCGCGCGTACCTTTTGGAAATGACCGATTGCCACGCAGAAGGGAATGGCGATTCCGGTATCCACGTTCGCGGTCGCGGCGACCTGTCGACCACCGTCCGCGGCAAAATCACCATCAAGGGCGGGTCATCTGTCGGTAACGCCGTGAATGGGATTGTTGTGTCGCAAGATGAGCCAACGGTCGTCGCAGACGTCTCGATCTCCGGCATGAAGGTTTTGGAGAACGCGGCAAACGGCATTCTCATCTACAATTCGATTTCCATCACAGTGGAAGGCTGCATCTCTCGTGACAACGGCGGCACTGGCATTCGATCCACGGCGGAGGAAGGCTGCTTCACCGGAAACCGCCTGATGAACAACGGGACGTACGGATTCGATGGGGCGGCCCAAAACAACAGAAATATTGTCTCCGGTAACATCTGCCTAGG
>NZ_OBQD01000007.1 GCF_900220975.1 Rhizobium subbaraonis
CCTAGGCAGATGTTACCGGAGACAATATTTCTGTTGTTTTGGGCCGCCCCATCGAATCCGTACGTCCCGTTGTTCATCAGGCGGTTTCCGGTGAACGTTACCTCCGCCGCTATTGATCGCACCCCGGCGCCAGTGTTGTCACGCACCAATGACCCAACGATTGACGCTGAAATCAGTTCGTGATTGATAAATATACCTTGGGACGTGTTGCCGATGGCGTCAAAGCCGGTGATGCTGACATCCAACGGCAGTAGAGGGTTGTCTTGGGACACAACAACTCCGTTTACCCCATTGCCTACGGCCGAGCCGCCCTTAACCGTGATCACACCTTTGATGTTGGTGGCTAGGTCTCCCCGCCCGCGCAAATGAAATCCGGCATTCCCGTTGCCTTCTGCGTGGCAGTCGGTGATATCGAGGAGGTAGGCGCGGGGATCGAAACCCTTCTGCGCGTTGTTCCAAGAGCGGACGCGAGTCAGCCACACGCGATTGGCCGACTTGATGTCAATCCCATCCCCGGAGGTGGGGCTGGATGTTGACCAACCACCATTGGCCTCAATGTCGCAGTCTGTGATACGCACGTCATATTCAAGATTCTCGATACCCTGCAAGCCGATGCCGTAATAGATCGCGTTCTTGACGTGAACGCGCTCGATTGTGAGCCCCTTCGTTCCGGCGCCGCGGATGCCGTGATACCCCGCCATGACCCCTTGGGGGTCTGCCTGCTTGTTCCCGTCCACAGTCAAGTCAAGAATCTGGACGTTCTCGGCAAAGGTCTGGCAGCTGATGACGTGCATCGCCGCGCCGGCAATCCGTTTAAAGATCGTGATCCCCTTGCCGGCGCCTTGGATTGTGACATTCGAGGGGACAGAAAGCCCGACCCCACCGAGCATGATTGTGCCGCGCGGAAAGAGAACGACTCCGCCTCCAAGTGCACTGGCAAAGTCTATAGCATTCTGCGCGGCCACCCGGTCGTCAACGATCCCGTTAGCCTTCACTCCAAGCCAACGGGCATCAATCCGAATGGTGTCGACCAGCCCCCACCACGCGCCGTCTGCGGTTTGAAACTTCGCTGCGTGAGACGGCTCGCTTTCCACCTTCGCATACAGTGCCCCGCCGCCGTCCCCGGCGACTTGATAACCATCGACTGTTAGGGAATCCGTACTAGCGGGTATACCAATGCCGGCCATATCGGCTACTGATGGATACGGCTGAACAGCGGTCCTGACTGTCTCCACTGTCGGCGCTAGGGATTCTGGCGTGACGGCGATCTCGCTCGACGTACCTTCCGCCACGTCGTCTGGGGTTGCAGTCGGGATCTCAAAAACATGCGTATGGTATTGTACGGCCATAGGTCGTCCTTCCCGCGATGGCAGGGTGTTTATGTCGTGCTTCGGCTGTCAGGGGGTCTCTAGATCCTCGACCCGGCCCTCTAGGGCCGTCAGATCCTGCCTAAGCGCCTTGAGGAGAGCGCTCAGGGGTACGTGAACAAATTCCCCATTGATGAAGATGACGACGCGAATGGTCTCAGGATCGGAGACATCCGAAATCGCCTGGATCGGGAACTTTTCGCTCATGTCTTGATGCAATACAGCAAGGCCACGTTCCGGGGGCGCGTCTCGGAACCGCCGGCCGCGTTGGTTGTGAACGAGTGGCTGTGTGTGTCAGTGTTGGTCGTGAACGAATGGCTGTGGCTGTCTGTTGACGTTGTGAAGCCGTGCGAGTGGCTCCCGTCGGTACTAGTGTTCGTCGACCGCGAATTCGCTCCATCGGAGGCATAGAGGATCTGGTTCCCAGGGTCTATAACGCTCTGCGTGCTTGCTGGGGTTTGCCCCGAAACCGTGTGATTGTGGCTGCCGCCGGAGTTCGTGGTGCCGGTGTGGCTATGCGAATCGCTTGATGTCGTACCCGTGTGGCTATGAGAGTTGCTGGCCGTGGTGCCGGTATGGGTATGCTCGTCAAAAGCGTGCGCCTGAGTAGAGCCAAACACACGGCCTGTGTCCACACTTCGGCCGTCCGCCCACCCGCGGATGAACTCGCCGCGAAGCTCTGGGACATTGAACGTCGTCGATCTGTTCCCAGCGCCGAACGCGGTTCCGATCGCGGAGAACAGACCGGCATATGTCGTTCTCGAAACCGCCGCTCCGTTGCACTTGAGCCATCCGCTCGGGGCTGAATTTCGGGCGAAAGCGGAAACTGCGCCAGGCGGGACTTCAACTGTGGCCGCTAAAGGTGTGGGGTTCAGCAGAAGCCATGCCCCGGCACCTCCGTTCAGGAGCGTCGAGTAGACGACCTCGTAGATTCCGCCTATTTTCACCTCACCGCCGGATAGAGCAGTCTCGCCTGACGTCGTGAACTTCACTACCGGCTTGGAGCCCAGGGAATTAACGTTCAGGGACGTGGCAGCGGAGTTGTTGTTTGACGCGCGGAACGCCACACGCAGCCCGTTCGCAAGGGCAGAGAACGGCGTGGGAGCCGATACGGCAATGCCGTTCGCTGTCCCGGTCGCCGAGGCCACGCCGCCGAGATCGTCCAGCAGCTCCTTGATGCGCTGCATCATCACCCGCGCGGAGTTATTCACGGTGGAGGGCGGCTGCCCCTCTGCCCAATTGATGCTGCTATCCGCGTTCGCGTTGTTAGCCGCGATCCGAGACCATTCAAAAATGCTGCTCATGAGCTATATCACCCTGATTCGGAGTGCCTGGACGAGTTGGGAGAGGCCTGATGCTTGATCCCCGGAGGGGCCTACGATCTGGACCGGGGAAAACTGCGGGCCTTGGTCCTGCGCCATCGCCAGCATCCCGAAAATGTCGTTCGCGGTTTCACGCTTGGTTTTCGGGGCAGCTGCTTGCTGGACGGCGGCCGGTATGTTCGCGGGTGTCGGGGATACCGAGGGCTGGGCCGTCATGGTGGGGACGCCGCCGAAGATCGGTTTGTAGCTCTCCTGCCCCTTGGGGCCGTCCGGGACTGCCGATGTGGCCGGGGCGCCGCCGATCCCCGCCCTATTGTCCAGGCCGATGGCTTTCGCCCCATACCAGCGGCCCCAACCGTCTCGCGCTGCGGTATCGAGAGCATAGTCAATGCCCTTGAACGCATTTTCCGGCTTTCGAGGGTCTAGACCGGTCTGGCGGATGAAATCGTTTCCAAGCCCCGCCGGGAAGCCAGTTCCCTCGCCCCCTACCAGAAGCTGGAATGGACCGTAGGATGGCTCTCGGATACCATTCTTCCTTGCGTCCGACTGGCGGACAGGATCGGATAAGCCGCCCTCTGACTTCGCCACCCTCACGGCAATGTCGGGGTCAATGCCGCGCTGGCGGGCAGCCGCACGGATGTATTCCTCTATGGTGTTCATAGGGGCACCTTTGATTTTCCGTAATTTCAGGTAGAATCGCCGGCTATGACCAGAAACCAGCAAGGCTTCCTCGCCGCGATCGCCCTAATCCTGTTTGGGATTGTGATGGGCGTCATTCATTTCCTAATCAGCGGCGTCAGCGAACAGTTTGGCGCCGGGGTTGTCGTCGGCCTTCTAATCGGCTTCGGACTTTTGTTCCTCGCCTCACGCCAGGCTAGAGAAACCCCTTAGCGCTGCTGTGATCCGGCCACAGGTATTGCTTGGATCAGGAGTCTTGCTTCATCTGCTGCGATCTCGCCGCGCTTTGCTGCTTCCTGTACAAGCTTTATGGCCTGCGTAGCCTCTTGCGGGCTGATTGCATCGGCTGTCAGAATACGCGCAAGTTCCTGGTTACCTCTTTCCTGCGACGCAGATCTGATGCCGCCTGTTATCTTGTCTAGCACTGCGCCAGCCGCGTCACCGAAGCGCATATTTGCCGCCATCTTGAAAATTCCGTCGCCTGATTTGCCAACGGTCACGTCATTCTGGGCTGCCAGGCGAGCGGCGCTTTCGCTGTTGCCCGTCACAACGTCGCGAGTCCGTGCGAACGCTGCTTCTGCGTCGAGGGCGCCAAGCATCCGCTTCGCTTCTTCCGGGCCAACGAGAAGTTCCAGTTTTTCCTTATTGTAGCCCTGCGAGAAGAGGTTGCGAGCCGCAAGAGCGTCGTTGCGTGCAGTGCCCATGACGTCGGCCACAGCGGCTCGGCCGCCCTGCATGAATGCTTCTTTCTGTCCCTCGTCCATTTTCAGAAGACTGGTGCGAAGCTGGTTCGGGGTCATGCTACGCTTGAACACGGATTGGCCTTCCTCCAAGGCGTCGAGCACCGACGAAGGTCCTGAAAAGGCTTTGCGGGCCGCGGCATACTCAGGAACAGCGTCGTCAATCATGCCCACGAGCATGTCTTTCTGCTGCTGGAGTATGCGAGCTTCGTTGTTGCTACCCGCCCTCTTTGCGGCGGAGATAACGTCGTCAAGTGCGCGCTTGGTGAGGTCAAGCTGGCGAACGTCTGGGGTCGGTTTCCACGCGATCCCTTCATCCGCCGCCAATTCCTGCGCCTTCTTGAGTGCACGGTCCATTGATGGCCGCTTGAGGAGGGTCTCAAGTTCCTTCGTGAAAGGAACGGACTTGCCATAGGCTGCCTCATATAGCGGGGCGGATGCGGCTGCCCGCTTTGCAATAATATCGTCGGCGAGAGCAATAGTGTCGACGTTCTGGCCGATTGCCTCGTCGAGTGACGATGCTATTCGGCTACCCGCCTGCGCTTGGCGCTGCGAGACGGCGCTTCTAATGGTTTGCTGCGCCTCACCTGGCAACGACGCCAGCGCCCCGGCTTGCCGCTGCAGGTTCGGGCCAAGGTCCATGACCATCGCGTTGTCGCCGAGGTCGGCCAACTTGGTGGCGATTGGGCACAGGTCGAAGGAGATGCGCCCACCCACTGGATGCCCTTGCCCGCCGCCCCCTCCCTTTCCTCTGGCGCAGGAAGGAGTGAGGAACGTGGGTGAACCGCTCGATCCAGCCTTTCACCTATTGCCGGCCGAGCAGATCGACCGCGTTCTCGGACAGCACATGTGCGATATTGACCCAACATTTCTTGGGTTCACGAACATCTACCTCGCGCTGGCGTCGGTCATCCCGAAGCACTGGACGATTGTGGACCTCGGCTGCGCCTACGCCCCGCAGGCCTTCATCTTCAAGGACCACGAAACCTACATCGGCGTTGACCTTGGCATTGCTAAGGAGCGGTTCGAGGCCGGGAACACGACGCACTACACGATGCCCATAGCCGAATTTATCGACAAGTACGGCGCTGACTTCCATCAGGAAACGACCTTTGCGATCTGTTCCTACGTTCCGCCGTGGCAAAACGACAATATGGCTTTGGCCCGTGGAGCGTTCAAAAACGTGTTCACGTACTATCCGGCAAGCCCTCGGGACAGATTTATCGCCATCCGCCAGGCAGCTAGCGGGGAAAGCGGGACATGAGCGCACGCCGACCTTCCGTGATACCGTTCGGAAGCTGGCCGCCCAGAATGTCCGCGGACATGGCGGCCGGATACTGCGGAGAAAAGCACGTTGAGGACTTCCTCGAACGTGTCGGCACAACCTACCCTGCCCCGCGCGTGGTTGACACGACGCGCCGCAAGTTCTGGTATCGAGACGATCTCGATAAGGCAATGAACATCGCAACGGCCACGGGATCGACTGGGATGGGGGCTCTGTTCCGTGAAAAGATCAGGGAAAAGCGGAACCGTGGAACTGCCTAAGCACGTTCACCGAGTTACGAAGAAACGGAAAAGCGGCTCAACGACCGTCTATACGTTCTTCACTAAGTTCCGGAACACAAAGGCAGCGTGGCCGTCGATCGCCCTCCCCGAGCCTCTGGAGCGCGACTTCGAGGCGCGCCTTGCCATATGCGAAACGCTGGATCGTGACGATAAAGGTTTCATCCTGGCTGGCACGCGCCTACCAGACCACAAGGCGCCAGACTTCTGGAAGATTGCGGAAAGAGCCTTCGAAGGTCATATCCGCCGCGGCAGAGAGGGAGTGAAAGACTTCCGGTCGCTTGTCGAAGCCTTCCAAAGCGAGGCAAACCCATTCTGGACAAATCTGGCAGCCTCTACGCGCCGCGGATACACAGCGTCGGGGAAAATGATTGTCGAGTGCTGGGGTGACAGGCTGCCCGCCGATCTAACAACGGTCGACGCGCAGGACGCCATAGACGCGCTTGGCGAGACGCCTGCAACAGCGAACCAGTTCCGCGCCTTCCTATCCCGGCTCGTCGCTTGGGGAGTGCCGCGAGGTTACTGCACAGCCAACGTCGTTGAGAAGACGGAGAAGGTTCCAGGTGGCGAGCCTTGGGTGCCGTGGCCGAACTGGGCGTTCGAGACTCTTTTCGAGCATGCACCCTTCCATCTGCAGATGATCGCAGTGTCGGCGTTTTTCACCGGTCAGCGTCAGGTTGACGTCATTGGGATGAAAAAGCCGAAGAGCGACGACAAGACGATCGAGGTGCGCGCCCAGAAGACTAAGAACACTGTCTGGATCCCGATCCACTCGGAATATCGAAAGTGGATCGACCGCGCCCCGAAGTCCGATAGCATCATGCTCCATGCCGGCGCCCGCTCAGCCTTCTACAAGACCGCGGATGGCTTCCGGACGGAATGGCAGAAGCTGATGTCGCAGGATGAGTTCAAGCGATTCAGGGAGGATCGTATCGTCTTCCATGGGCTCCGGAAGAATGCCGTCATCAACCTTCTGGAGGTTGGTTGCACCGAGAGCCAGGCCGGAGCGATCTGCAACATGTCTTCGCAGATGGTCCAGCACTATGGGCGAGAGGTTGCCCTACGTAGCCTTGCGAAAGATGCGATGAGACTGATGGAAGAGCGTTGGTCGGAAATAGAACCGTTGGCATTCCGAAATAACGGTGATAGACAGGTATAATTGCGGTTGCCAATTCGCTAATTGTTCACGAGATGTCTCGTAGTTTAGGCGATTATGTTGGAAACCGAAAAGCCGGAAAACCGGGCTATTCTTCAAAACACGACAACTCTTAATCAGCGGGTCCACGGTTCGAGCCCGTGATCACCCACCAGACCTCCCCTTAGGGTTCAAGTTCCTGGAATTGCAGAGATTTTTTTGCGCACGCGCGACGTCTTCCGGCGGCTGTGCAGCAAAGGCTGCAGATGGCTACGGCCGCAGTGAGCGCAAGGTTCGACTCTCGAGCGCCTTCGACGTCTACCGCCCCCCAGGATCAACACTGTTCGCCCTGCGCGTTCGCGAATCTTGGCCAGATCAGACTGATCGGTCGGCCTTATGCGGTGTGCCTCGACCGCGCGGGCCCTCGCAGCGCGGTGACCTTCTGCTGCCATCACATCGTGCATGAAAAGCCGATAGCGGAGCCGCCTCTCCCATCAGCCCTGCCACTCGTTGCCACATCTCCAGAGACGGTCGAGATGGCGTAGGCATCAATCTTGTCTGAACAACTGTTGTGCCGGGGGCCTCACCCGGCTCATCCCAGATAATGGATATGCGGACGGCCGTGATGCATCGACCTTTCCACCCGCGCCTTCACGGAGAAGACGTCGCGCAGCAGCGCTTCCGTCAGCACCTCCTCGGGGGTGCCGGCGGCGGCGACGCGCCCGTTCTGCAGCACGATCAGGTGGTCGCAGAACATCGCCGCATGGTTGAGGTCGTGGAGGGCGACGACGCTGGTAACCGGCAGGCCGGCGACGAGGCGCAGCAGGCCGATCTGGTGTTGGATGTCGAGATGATTGGTCGGTTCGTCGAGAATGAGCTCGCGGGGCGATTGCGCCAGCGCGCGGGCAATGTGGACGCGCTGCTTCTCGCCACCCGACAAGCTCTGCCAGAAGTCGTTGCGCTTCTCGCCCATCCCTGCCCGTTCCAGTGCTTCTTCCACCGCCACCTCGTCGGCTTCCGACCATCCGGAGAACATGGACCGGTGCGGGAAGCGGCCGAGCTTTACAACGTCGATCACGCGCAGGTTGACGTTGGTCGTGGCATGCTGCTCGACGAAGGCGACGCGCTTCGCCAGCGCTCGGCGGCCGACTTCGCCTATGTCCCGGCCGTCGAGCGTGATACGGCCGGCGGACGGGGTCTTCAGTCCCCCGAGCAGGCGCAGGAGCGAGGTCTTGCCGGAGCCGTTGGGGCCAAGCAGGCCGAGCAACCGCCCGGGCTCAGCCCGCAGCGACACACCGTCGAGGACGGTGCGCTTGCCGATCTTCCAGACGAGATTGTCAGCCGTGATGCTCATGACGCGCGCTGGAACCGGTAAAGGACGAAGGAGAAGAATGGCACGCCGACCAGCGCCGTCACCACGCCGATCGGCAGCACTTGTTGCGGGATCAGGATGCGCGAGGCGATGTCGGCAAGCACCATGAAAATCGCACCCGCAATGGCACATGCCGGCAGGAGGCGGATATGAAGCGGACCGACGAGGAAACGGGCCGCATGCGGCACGACGAGGCCGACAAAGCCGATCGTGCCGACCATGCTGACGATTGTCGCCGTCATCACCGCCGTCAGCGCAAAGAGCGCGATGCGGGCGCGGGCGACGTTGACGCCGAGCGAGGCGGCGGCCTCGTCGCCGAAGGCGAAGGCGTCGAGGACGCGGGCATAGAGCAGGCAGGGGATGAGGCAGAGGCCGACCACGGTGGAGACCAACATGAATTCCGGCCAGCGAACACCGCCGAAACTGCCGAGCAGCCAGAACATAACGTCGCGTGCCTGCTGCGCATTGCCGGAGGTGGTGACGACGTAGGAGGTGGCGGCGTTGAACAGCTGCGAGGCGGCAACGCCGGCAAGGATGGTTCGGTCGGCGCCACCGCGCGTGCCATTGGAGAGCAGCGCCACGAAGAAGAAGGCGGCAAAGGCCCCGGCAAAGGCGCCGGCCGAGAGCGAGACGGCACCGGCGCCGAGGCCGAGAATGACGACCGCCACCGCACCCGTCGAGGCGCCGGCGGAAATGCCGAGCACGTATGGCTCGGCGAGCGGGTTGCGCAAGAGCGCCTGCATGATGGCGCCCGATAGCGCCAGCCCCGCGCCGCAGAAGGCGGCGACCAGCGCGCGGCTGAGGCGGTAGTCCCAGATCACCGTCTCGTGGATCTGGTTGAGCTCGACCGCGCTCCAGCCCAGCTGGTTGGTGACGGCGGAGATGGTCGTCGACAGCGGGATCGGCAGGTCGCCGATCCCGACGCTGATGGCAACCACCAGCCCGATCGCACCGCCGGAGAGAACCAGCAGCGCAAGCAGGGCGCCGAGCGCGCGGGCGGCCCCAATCGTCTGCGTCACTTGGGCAGACCGAGCGCCTTCAGCTGCTCGGCCACCTGCTCGGCACCGTAGATGGTGCGGATGGTCGGGTTCATCGCCTGGCCGTCCATGACGACGATCGCCTTGTTTTTCACAGCCGGCATCTGACTCACGGCCGGATCGCCGTTGAGGAAGGCGATCTTGGCTTCCGGTTTATCGAGTTCCCAGCGGTTGCGGTCGAGGCTCGCGACGACGATGACGTCTGGATTGGCGGCGATGATGCTCTTCCAGCCCAGCGTTGGCCATTCGGCCTCGGAATCAATCGCGACCACGCCGCCCAGCACGTCGGCGACGAAACCGGAGGCGCCGTTCTTGCCACCGAGATAGGCGTCGGCCGAAGGTGCGGGACTTGAGAACCAGAACACGTAGGAGAGCTTCTTGCCGTTGGTTGGCACGTTTGCGCGCAGTGCCGCCTCGCGCTGCTTCAGGTCCTTGATCAGCACCTGGCCGCGATCGGCCACGTCGAAGATCTGCGACAGCTCATCGATCTCCTTGTAGAGGAGATCCATGTTCCACAGCTTGTCACGGCTGCCGTACTGGTCTTTCACCTTGTCGGTGCTGAGGCAGGTACTGGGCGACAGATAGGTCGGAACACCGACCTTCTCGAAATCCTCGCGCTTGGCCACTTTGCTGGTCGGCCCGATCAGGCTTGGCAGGGCGGCGGCGACAAAATCCGGGTTCTCGGCCAGAAGTGATTCGAAGGTCGGGAATTCTACCGTCAGCAACTTGACCTTGGCATTCGCCTCCTCCAACTGCGGCATGACCTTGCTCGGCCAGAAGGCGGTGCCGACCATCTTGTCTTCAAGCCCGAGCATCAGCAGGATTTCGGCGCTGTTCTGGCCAAGACCGATCGCCCGCTCCGGCGCATGCGCGAAGGTGACTTGCGCGCCGCAGTTTTCAAGCGTCAGCGGATACCGGGTAGCGGCTGCGGACGCCGAGGTTGCGGCCAGAGCGGCGACGGAGGCAAAGACCGAGGCAGCGAGAAGCGATTTGAAAAGGTTCACTGGGCGGATCCTGTCGTTGCGGTTGCCTGCCCTATAGCTTCGGCCACAGCAAAAACAAGACCTACTTAATCATATTTTCAGACCTGGCTGCGCTGGGCGGCTCTCAATTCTGGCCGGCTAGCGCCACCAGTGGAACGACCGCTGTAACCACGGCTGGATAGGATCCGGGCGTGACAGCCGTCACGTGCCAGCCACCAAAGGGTCGACAGACATCGGGCTCGCGATTGCGGGCCCGTTTTGTTGGGGGCTTCTTCCGGAATAGACGCCGTGCTGTTCGCGCACGGCCGTGCATGCACCGGCCTTGCATGTACCGGCGGTGTGTCGCCCGTCAGAATTCCAGCCATCCGCCGGCGACGCGCACCGCCTGGCCGCCGATGCGTGCACCCACGATATGTCCGGCCGCGACGTCGAGATGAAGATGGATCATCGACGGTCGTTCCATCTCCACCCCCTGCTCGATCAGAATAGGGTGATGGCCGTCGACCATCTGGTCGAAGAGCTGGAGGGCGCCGGACAGCGCCGCCACCGCCGACCCTGTCGCCGGATCCTCGCGCCCCATGTCGGAAGAGAACATCCGCGCGTGGAAGCGTGCCAGATGATTGACCGCGCCTCGACAGTATAGATAGGCGGAAGCGAGCCGTCCCTCGGCAAAGGGCACGCAACGCTGCCATATCATCGGGTCGAACTCGGCGTCGGAGGCGGCAGCAAGGTCGTGCACCGGCACCATCAAATAGGCGACACCAGCGCTCCACAGGGACGGTACGTGGTTTTCGAAGCCGATCTGGGTGACCTTGAGGCCGAAGGCGTCGGCGATCGCCTGCCGGTCCAGCGCCGCGTCCAGGCGAACGGACTTGCGCGGCAGGTCGAACTCGGCAAAGGGCGCGCCCTCACTCGGCAGCTTCACCGCACAACGGACAGGCCCGATATTCTCCTCCAGCACGCTCACCAGGTCGAGCGGACGCGTCCGTTCGCCGTTGCTGGCCTCGGCAATCGCTATCGCGGCCCCCACGGTAGGATGTCCTGCAAAAGGCAGCTCCTGCGCGGGCGTGAAGATGCGCAGGCGCGCGGCATGGGCGGCCACCTCCGCCTTGTGGACGAAAACGGTCTCCGAGAGGTTGAATTCCGTGGCGATCGCCTGCATTGCCGCATCGTCCAGCCCGTCGGCATCGAACACGACGGCGAGCGGATTGCCCGCGAGCTTGCGGTCGGTGAAAACGTCATAGACGGCGTATCGACGCGCCACGGTTCACTCCTTCGAGAGATATCTGGGGCCAAACTGCACGAGCACCCTGTGGCCGGCAAGCGCAAATCACGCCTGTCCCCGCTGGAAGAACCATCGCAGGACCGGCGGCATGAAGGCGGCATAGGCGTGGCGCGCCGGATCGCTGTCGCGGATGGCCACGGCGCCGTCGATCTCCGGTTCGGTCTCCGTTGCCATGTGATCGGCGATCGCAGCCAGCAGTTCCTCGGCCGTCCGCGCGAAGCGGTAGACACGAAGGACGGTGACCACGCTGTCGACATGCAGGGCATGCAGCACCGGTTCGGCCAGCGCGGTCGAGAGGTCGAGCCCCGTCTCCTCGGCCACCTCCCGCGCCATGTTCGCCTCGATGTCGCAGAAGCCGTCCTTGATGTCGTGCGCGTCCAGCGAACCGGCCGCGCAATAGACCTTGCCGGGATTGGCGGTGTGCCGACCCATGCGGATCGCGACGACCGCCCCGTCGGACGAGACGAGCAGCGGCAGGCCGAAGAGATGCAGACCGCCTGCCCTCGGACGCCGCTTCCGCCACAGCAGGAAGGTCGAAAAGGGAACGAGATGGCCGGTTGCAAGGACGCCGGCATCGCAGATGTCCACCGCGCTCTGCAGGAGCATTTCGCCATCGTAGAGCGCCGGATTGGCTGCACTTTCCTCCCGCCAGTTCCGCGCGATGGCGTCGCGCTCGGCCAGGAAAAACGGATGGGCCGCATCCGATACGCGGATTTCGACCCGGCGAACCGGGAACACCTCCCCCTCGGGCGGCCAGGCGCGGAGCATCTTGTCGGCGGGCATGTCCATCACACGTCCAGCGTCATGACGACGGGGCAATGGTCGGAGGCCTTCGGGCGGTCCCAGCCGATGCGCGGATAGCGTTCGACCTCCTGCCCCGGCGGAAAGACGGTGCGGTACGGCTGTCCGCCGCGGATGATCTCCGGCACGCGGGTGTGATTGCGGCGGGCAAGGGTCGGCGACAGCAGGATATAGTCGAGCTGGCACAGATGGCGCTCCTCGGGTCCCATGCTGTGATAGAGCGTCCAGCGATCGTCCTCGGGTCGCCGCAGGACAGGATTTTCGACGAAACCGTCCCTCGTCAGCACGTCGAGGCAACTCTGGTCCTCGAGCACCCTGCGGAACGTGTATCCGTTGCGCCGGTCCCCCTCCACCGCCAGCTTCTCCTGATAGTCATTCAGGTCGCCGCAAATCGCGAAGGACTTCTTGGCCACGCCTCCGGCAGCGAACCGGTTCTCGATGATCCGGCGAACCGCGCGCGCCTCCGCAATCCGCAGCGGCATCGTCGAGGAGCGCCCGTCCAAGCCGTCGCGCCCCGGCCCCATCGACTTGAAATGCACGACGAAAAGGGTCAGCGGTCGGCCGCCGATCCGCAGGTCGAGTTCGAGGCAGTCGCGCTTGAACACGCGGTCTGTCGGACGAAGGGGCGCAAGTTCCGGCGCGTAGATGCCGAGATCGTCATAGGTCACGGCGGCATGACTGCGCACGTCCACGCACTCGATCTTCTGCCCGTCGCGGGTCGTCTCCCGCATCAGAACGGCCACATCGATGCCGCGCGTGTCGTTGCCCTCGATCAGATAGCGCTGGCGATAGCCGTTGCCGACCATCTTGAACAGGTAGCCGTATTCGAAGGCCTGCAGCGACTCCATGTTGTCGACCTCCTGCAGGCAGAGGATGTCGGCGTCGGCATCGGCGATCGCCAGCGCCGATTGCTGGCGCGCGTCGTCGGCAAGCCCGATCGTGCGCGCCTCCTCCAGACGCTGGAACTCCGCCTCGCTGCGGATGCTGAACAGCCGCAGCACCCGATCCTGCCGGGTCTGGTTGCGAAATCCGGTGAAATCGAAGCGGGAAAGCAGGTTTTCGACGTTGAAGGTGGCAAGACGCAGGGACATGAGAAAAAACCGTTGAAACGGCGCGGAGTTTACCCGCCGACGCCGCGAAGGGAAGCGCCTTTCTCCGCAACGTGCGCGATTGCCGCGCGCCATCTGGCGCCGGTGGGGAAATGACGGCTTGTTTGTCGGCGGCACAGGCTCCATGATCGCGGCGGAAGAGCGGAATCGGTCGGGAGGACCGAATGAGGGCTTGGACCATGATGGCGAGCGCCCTTGCGGCCGGGCTCTGCATTGCCCTGTTCGCCGCCTCAGTCCATGCTGCCGAAAGCTCCTACATCGCCGACGCGGGGGACGCCACGCGGGCGGTGGACGAAATCATCGCGCAGACCGGGCGAAGCCCTCGCCTGCAATCGATCGAGCTGACCGATCGCCGCGTCACGGTCGATCTGGAGGGCAAGCGCAGCAGCGACATCGACGAATGGCAGATTGGCCGCGTCACGCGCCTTTTCATGGAATTCGAGACGACGGTCGGCCCCCGCCCCTCCGGTTCGCCAGGCTTGGTGAGCGATGTTGAAAGCGGCTTCTTCGACCGCGGGGCGATCAATCTCGACATCGTTCCGGACATCGCCGCCCGTGCAGTCGCGTATGCCGACCTGGACGACGAGGCCCATGTCCAGTCGATCGAGATTTCGCGCGACGTGACGATCCTTCCCCAACCGGCCTATGGCGACGTTCGCTGGTCGATCTATGTCACCTCCGGCCGCGAAAGCGCCATCATCCGCGCCGACGCCGCCGGCAAAATCACCGGCGGTGATCTCGCCAACACCAACCGCGCCCGCAACATGGACCTGCTTGCCGATGCGAACTGGCCGCAGAAGCAGGCGATGGACGCGCTCATGGCGGCGATCGGCGGCGACAGGCGGCTGCGCGAGCTGACCGTTCGCCCGCGCGCGCTCTCGGTCGCCGCCGATCATCCCACCGTTGCCGGACGGAAAGAGGACTACAACTGGACGATCTCCGGCGTCACGCGCTCGCCGCTGCTGTCCCCCCTCGTCCACGGCGCCAGCGCGGATGAGCTGTTTTCGCTCAGCGACGTCGACCTGTCCTCGCTGGCAAAGATCCGCAACATCGCGCGGCGGGAGTGGGGCGACGACAAGGCCCGCCTCGAATACATGACGCTGAAGCGCGTTGCCGGACCGCCGGGCGCCGCGGAGATGCGCTGGATCGCCTACTTCAACGATCTCGATACCGAAGGTGGCATCGCCGCTTCCGCCGGCAGCATCGAAATCGCTCCTGACGGAAAGGTGCGCAAGGTCAACCGGCCGTCGTCGGAAGCTTCCGCGGCGGACTGGCTGGATCCAAAGGTGGTCGCAGAAACGTTCGTGCGCCTGGCGCGGGAATTCGGAACCGGCGCGCGCTTCGCGGAGATCACCTTCGACAGGGAAAAGGCGCGTATCCTCGCCGAAGATCCCGACAGGAACGAAACGATGGCCGAATTCGTAGCCGGCCCCGCACAGACGAGTCGTTCAGACAAGTTGATGCCGTGGGACGCCGAATTCCGCGCCGAGCGCCTGTTCCCCCTCGACGCTCTCGGTGCCTTCAACGCGCCGACAAAGCTGACCGGCTTCAAGGAGCGCGCCTATGCACTGCTCGGTGTCGACGAGAAATCCATGCCGCTTTCGCGCTATACCTTCGCCATTGGCCAGACGATGGGGCCTGACGGCAGCTACAGGGTGCCCTCCCCTGACGGTCGGCCGACGCTGGAGGTGCGCGTCGAAAGTGCGGACGGCCAGAAGATCGGCCGCGTCACCTTCTCCTCAGACGGCAGGGAAATCGACGTCGCAGCGCCTTGACCCGCGCGCAAGTCGTCGCGCGCGGAGCTCACCGCACGCGGATCAGGCCGCCATCTCCTCGCGAACCAGCGCGCCAAGCCGGGAGATGCCTTCGTCGATCGTCTTTTCGTCCGCGCAGGAGAACGAGATGCGGAAGGTGTTGGCGCCGCTGCCGTCGGCATGGAACGCCTTGCCCGGCACGAACGCCACCTTCTTCCGCTCGATCGCCTTGGCGAGCAGATCGGCGCCATCGAAGCCATCGGGCAGCGTCACCCAGATGAACATACCGCCCTCCGGCCGCGTCCAGCGAACGCCTTCGGGCATGTATTTGCCGAGCGCCTCGAGCATAGCGTCGCGACGCTTGCTGTAGGCGGCCTTGATCTTCTTCACCTGCGCCTCGAAGCCGCGCTCGGCGACCAGCGCAATGGCCATCTGGTTGATCGTCGAGGAATGCAGGTCGGCCGCCTGCTTCATCAGCACGAGCTTGCGGATGATGTCGGCGTTGGCGACGATGTAGCCGACGCGAAGACCCGGCGCCAGCGTCTTCGAAAAGCTGCCGCAATAGATCGTGCGCGTGGCGTTGATGTTGCCGCCCTTACGCGCCATTTCCAGCGCCAGGATTGGCGGAATGGCCTCTCCATCGTAGCGCAGCGACTGATAGGCGGCGTCTTCGATTACGGCGACGTCTAGCTCTTCGGCCAGATCGAGCAGCTTCTCGCGGCCAGCGCGGTCGACGGTCTCGCCGGTCGGATTGGCGAAATCGACCGAGAGATAGGCGAACTTCACCCTGCCGCCCGCCTCCTGCGCCACCTTGCGATAGGAGTCCGGCGTGCGGTTGCCGTTCAACGTCAGCTGGTCGTAGGCAGGCTCATAGGCGTTGAAGGCCTGCAGCGCGCCGAGATAGGTCGGCCAGGTCACGAGCGCGGTATCGCCCGGCGAAAGGAACAGCTTGCCGAGATAGTCAAGCCCTTGCTGGGAGCCGGAAACGATGAAGACGTTGTCTGCCGTGCAGCCGATGCCGAGCTTGCCCATTTCGCCGGCAAGCCATTCGCGCAACGGCTTGTAGCCCTCGCTGACGGAATACTGCAGGGCCGCATTCACCGCACTGCCGGAAAAGATATCGGCGTACGCCTTCTTGAACTCCTGGTCTGGAAACAGCGCCGGATCCGGAATGCCGCCGGCGAACGAGATGATGTCCGGTCGGTCGAGAAGCTTCAGCAGTTCACGGATTTCCGACGCCTTCATCCGGGATGAACGCGTGGCAAAGATATCTTCCCAATTCAGCATGGGGGTTTCCTCGGATTTTTTTGACGCGGGAGAGGACCACAGCGGCCACATTAAGTCAATAATACTGACCTATCCTCCGGCACTCCCCGGGCAGGCCGTATCACCGCTGCCGGATTGCGGCAAGGCTTGTCTTTCCTGTGGTCGTCTGCAGTGTTCAGGCCCGGCTAGCCACCAGGCTGGCCTGGCTTCCATCGGTGCCCGTATCGGCTGCACCGTTCCTCCAGCGTTCAGAACGCACGAAGTCGATGACCTCGGCCGCAGGCATCGGCCGGGCGAGCGCAAAGCCCTGCAACGCGTCACAGCCCATGTCGCGCAGGACCTGCACATGGGCCGCCGTCTCCACGCCCTCCGCCGTCACCGTGATGTTGAGCGACCGCCCGATCTCGATGATTGTGCTGACCAGCCGGCGCTGTGCCGCCGAGCGCACGATCGGCCGGACGAGCTGGCGATCGATCTTCAACCGCCGCGGCAGCAGCTTCGTCAGGCTGACGATCGAGGCATGCCCCGTGCCGAAGTCATCGACCTCGATTTCGACGCCGAGCCTGCGGATCTCCGCAAGGTTATCGAGGATCTTGGGATCGCAGTCGTCGAGGAAGATCGATTCGAGAAGTTCGAACGACAGGCGCTCCTTGTGCAGCGGCATGGCGCGCAATGACGCGCAAAGGTCCGGATCCTGCAGGCGTCTGGACGAAACGTTCACAGACAGCTTCGGAATGACGACGCCCTGCATGTCCCAGGCAGCCAGGTCGAAGAGCGCCCGCTCCAGGATCTGCCGGTCGATCGCAGCCACCGCATTGATGTCCTCGGCGATCGACAGGAACTCGCTCGGCGCGAGTATGCCGCGCTCGGGGTGATCCCAGCGCGCCAGCGTTTCCATGCCGACGATATCGAGCGTCCGGGCGCAGAACTGCGGCTGGTAGTAGGGCAGGAACCGCCGGCGCTCGAGGCCTGCCATGATCTCGTCGCCGGTCTTCCTGCTGACGATGATCTGCGCCTGGAAATCGCTGGTGAAGAATTCATGGCGCCCGCGACCGCGGTTCTTGGCGCGGTAGAGCGCCAGGTCGGCATTGATCAGCAATTGCCGTCCGTCGATCGAACTGCCCACCGCGCTCGCAATCCCGATGCTCGCGCCGAAACGACAGACATGCCCCTCGAACAGCACCGGCGCGCGCATGGCCGTCACGATCCGCTCGGCAAGTTCGTCCAGCTTGCGCTGCTCCGTTCCGCAGGCGAGGAAGACGAATTCGTCACCGCCAATCCGGGCGACGAAGTCGTCCGGTCCCATGTGCGCCCGCAACACCGCCGCCGCACGGTTCAGCATTGCATCCCCGGCCGTATGGCCCAGGGTGTCGTTGATCTCCTTGAAGCGATCGAGATCGATGTGGAGGATCGAAAGACGCGTGCCCTCCCGTCCGGCCCGCTGCGCCCGCTCCTCCAGCGTTGCATCGAGATAGCGTCGGTTCGGCAATTGGGTGAGGTGGTCGTGCAGGGCGTTGTGTTCCAGCCGCCCGCGCGCCTCCTCAAGCGCCGCGCTGCGCGCTTCGGCCAGTTCCTTCGCATGCTTCAGCTCCTGCTGAAGCTGGACGTCCTCGGTCACGTCCCAGTTGGCGCCGACGAGCCATTTCACGCCGTCGCTGTCGACGAACAGGGCGCCACGTGAGCGCAGGTGCCGGATTTCGCCAGCGCCGCGAACGATCCGGAAGGCGTTGCTGTACTCGCCGCCCTCGACAATCGCCCGCTTGACCGCCTCGGTGGCCTGCGCCCGGTCTTCCGGGTGGATGGCATTTTCCCAGTCCAGCGGCCGGACCCGGCCCGCGCCCTTGCCGTAGATGTGCCGCAGCCGATCGTCCCAGGTCAGCGTGCGGGCCATGAGATTTGCCTCGAAGACGCCGATGCGGGAAATATCGAGCGCGAGCTCCAGGCGGCGGGAGAGCTGCTCCAGCAACTCCTCGGCCTTGCGGCGTTCGGTAACATCCGTGTCCGTTCCGGCAATGCGCGACGGCTTGCCGTCCGGACCATAGGCGACGACGGCGCCACGGCTTTCGATCCAGATCCAGTGCCCGTCCCGATGGCGCTCGCGGTAGCAGAAGACGTTGAAGGCAGCCTCGGCCGTTTCCTGCCGCGCAATTTCCCGCAGGACGTGCTCCCGGTCGTCGGGATGAACCGTCTCGATCCAGGTCTCCAGTCGGCCGTCCACCTCCGCATCGGCCGCCAGGCCGCGAATGGCCTTCCATTGCCTGGAATAGAACAGGTCGCCCTTTGCGAAGTCGTGGTCCCACACCCCCTGCCCCGCGCTTTCGAGCGCGTTGTTCCAGCGGCTCTCGCGATCGGCAAGCTCCAGCTCGCGCCGCTTCTGTGCGTCGATATCGACGACCTGAAGCACGATCTGCGGACCATCGCGGCACTCGCTTCTGAAAATCGAAACCAGGCACCAGACCCCATCCCCGCTGGGCCTTCGCAGCATAAGCTCCAGCGCGTCGGACGGTGTGGCACCGACGAGGGCCGCAGACAGAAGCGTAACGAAACGCCCGTCGTCGGCGATCCTGTCGAGCGCCGGCAGTTCAGCGAGCTCGTTGACGCCGAAAATGCGCAGCAGCGCGGGATTTGCGGACACGAAGCTGAGCGTATCGTTGGCTATTCCCATGCCGAACGGCGACCGCCGACAAACCGGGTCCACCGGTTCGCCCGCTGGCGAATTCGTCTCCGGATCGTGGAATGCCCCCATGCACGCGCATCCATTCGCAATCATTGGATTGCGAGCATCAACGCATACCGTGAAATTCCGATTAATGACGCAGCTTCTGCGCGCGGAAGCGCTCAAAGTTTGTCAGGGGGAGCGGAACCCGGAGTTCCCGAACGCTCAGCGTCTGTCTGGATCAGAACAAACCGGACAGACGCAGGAAATATCAGGGCTTGAGGCGACTGAGGAACTGCGCGAAGACCATCCCGCCTTCCGGCCAGGGGCCATGGCCGGACTCCGCGTTCAGATGGCCGGAATCGCCGGCATCGATAATAAAGGAGCCCCAGGCATTGGCAATGTCGTCCGCATGTTCATAGCTGCCGAACGGATCGTTGCGGCTTGCCACCAGGAGGGAGGGGAACGGCAGCGGATCGCGCGGATAGGGTCCGAACGTCATCAGGTGCTTCGGCCGGATGGACGGATTTGCCACGTCCGGCGGCGCGACCAGAAACGCGCCGGCGACCTTGCTGCCGAGATGCGGAACCGCGTGGATTGCCGTCGCGACACCGAGCGAGTGCGCCACCAGCACGACGGGCTTCGTCGCCGCCTCGACCTCTTCGACCACGCGCGCAACCCAGTCCTCGCGCACGGGCTTCGCCCACTCCGCCTGTTCGACGCGACGCGCGGTCGACAACTTGGCCTGCCAGCGGCTTTGCCAGTGCTCCGGGCCGGAGTTCGTGTAACCCGGAATGATCAGGATGTCTGCGTCGGATGCTTTCATGGCTGGCGATGTGCGGTCGCCGCGCCCCCATGTCAAGGGCGAACCTCAAGAAGCAGGACAATCCGGGACAGGAATGCTATTGTCGGAGGACCATTGAGGGACCACCGTGCGGTGGCTCGAGGCCGTGCCACGGTGATCCTGCGGTTCGAACCGGCAAGGAGGACTGGAGCATGGCCACATTTCACGTGATGTCGGACGCGCAACACAGGGTCGCCCATCCACAGGTGCGCAAAATTACCGTGGGCGAAGTCTGGGACGCCTTTCTCCTGGGCATCGACGATTTCCGGGAGCAGCCATCGCATTACGCCTTTCTCTGCCTGCTGTTTCCGCTGTCCGGTGTCATCCTGATGATCTGGAGCTCCGGCGCCAATCTGATGCCGATCATGTTCCCGCTGACGGCAGGCTTCGCGCTGCTGGGTCCGTTGCTTGCACTCGGCCTCTATGAAATCAGCCGGCGCCGCGAGGCCGGGCTCGATACCTCCTGGTATCATGCCTTCGAGGTTCGCCGTTCGCCCGCCCTGCCCGCCATCCTTGCCGTCGGCGCCATGCTCGTGGTCCTGTTCATCGCATGGATCCTTGCTGCCGACCGGCTCTATGCAAGCCTGTTCGGTACCGAGCAGCCGCAGTCTCTTTCCATGTTCCTGTCGCAGGTTTTCGGCACGGCCGCTGGCTGGCAGATGATCATTCTCGGCCACCTGATCGGCTTCTGCTTCGCCGCCGTCGTGCTGGCAACGACCGTGATCGCGTTTCCGCTTCTGCTCGATCGGGATGTCGGCGCAGTTTCCGCCGTCGAGACGTCGCTGCGCGCCACGATGATGAACCCGATTCCGGTCGCGTTCTGGGGCCTGATCGTCGCCGCCTGCCTGATGCTCGGCTCCATCCCCGTCTTCGCCGGGCTTGCGGTGATGATGCCTATCCTCGGCCATGCCACCTGGCATCTCTACCGCAAGCTGATCGTCGCCGAGAAATGACCGGACGGGTCCCGCGCACCATCAGGTCGCGCGGGGCGGCCGGCCGGTCCTGTCGGATAGACGTGTTGGAGGGTCAAGTGCTGGCGGTCGCCCGCGGTTCGCAATCCGCTGGCCGAATGTTAGACACGGACGCGCGGCGCAACCTTCGAGTGCGCCGCGGCGGCGTGGCGTGTCGACGCGAGCGCGGGTCGAAGCAAGCACGGGCTCGCCGGCATCGGCAGCGCCGTCCACCAGGCAATACATTTCTAACAACGTCCAGCGACGCTGCCGAAAAACACCGCAAAATTCAACCTTCAGGCTTTCGTCTGCCCCCAAAGGCTTGCCAGGATCAATGTGGCGATCGCTCCCAGGATGAACGCGTCGAACCAGGCGAAATGATATACGAACGTTGCCATCACACTATCCTCCCGATCGTGAAACGACTACGCCGAAATCATGTTCCCTTTCCGCCAAGATTGCAATCTTGTTCTGATGGGTATCATTGCTTGCGCCACCTGACGTACACGCAGCGCATGTCGATCAGGCCTTTCCTGTTCAATCATCAGTTATGCGGGCCGACCTAACCGGCCTCAACCGGCGCAGCCGGGGTGGCTGCGGCTGTCGCTGGCCCGATCGATTTCACCGAGCCGCTGCTGTCGATGACGCAGGTGAACTTGCTGCCGGCTGCATCGAGATCAACACGGTAGTTCGTCGCGTCCAACTGGCTTGAGCTGGTCGGCAGGATCCTGCTGCTGTCGACGCCGGACGGAACCGCCGCAGCGGTGGCGCACATCAGCTGCAAATCCGCGGGCGCCGTCCCGAGGCTGGTCCGCGCCATGTCCTGCGGCGCCGGCGACGACTGGCAGCCGGCCACCATTCCTGCTGCGGCCAGCGTCAGCCAGCCGAATGCTATCCCCCGTGCATCCATTCCAGACACATCCTCTCTTTCGGCCCTCGCGGCCGGTTGCGTCCTGCCGTCGTCATTTTCACTTTTGTGCCATCGCCTCACACGCCCTTGTAAAGGGCCGCCCCCTGCATCAGCACGATCACCTTCGCACCGACGTCGACGCGATCGTAGAGGTCGATGACATCCTCGTTGTTCAGGCGAATGCAGCCGGACGAAACGTCCAGCCCGATCGTCCAGGGCTCGATCGTGCCGTGGATGCGGTAGATCGTGTCGCTGTCGCCGACGAACAGATACATAGCCCGCGGTCCGAGGGGATTGTCCGGTCGGCCGCCCGGCATGCCGGCGGCCCACTTCGCCGCATGGGGATCGCGCGCCACCATCTCCGGCGGCGGCGTCCAGGTCGGGTTCTCCGCCTTGCGGCCGACACGAACCATGCCGGCCCAGCCAAAGCCTTCGCGCCCGACGCCGATCCCGTAGCGGATCGCCTGCCCGCCCGGCTGCACCAAATAGAGAAAATGCTGGTTGCCGTCGATGATGATGGTGCCCGGCGCTTCGGCGGTCCTGAACGGAACGATCTGCCGCTGGAAGGCTTCGGGCAGTTGCTTGTTGCGGGCGTAGAGCTGCCGGGCCTTCTTCTTGTCGTAGTTGACCCATTTGCCCGTCTTGGAATCGTAGATCTGCGTTTGCGCCAGCGCCATGAGCGGAGCCAGCGCAATGCCGGCCGCTACCAGCCATCCGAGGCGGCCGAGCCGGCTCGTGCTTCTCTTTTCCCGAACAGCATTCATGGCTTGGCCCACCCCTCGACCCGCGCTTCGTTCTGCTCGACCCATTTCCGGGCGAATTCGAGCGGCTCCTGGCGCTCCACGCCGAGGGCGTAGCTCATCTGCGTCACCTCCTCGGCAGTGAAGTCCGCGTGCTCCAGAAAATTCGCGACATCGGGCCGCTTCTCGGTGAGTGCGGATGAATAGCCGATCTGGAAATGTGCCGCATCCCAGGCGGTCGTCGCACTCGACTTCTCGATCCAGAGCGGATCGCTGGCCGGCGCGAGCTTCCACTTGGCCGCATCGTGGGCCGGTTCTTCCAGCCGTGTCAGTTCGTGAAGCTGAAAGACGTGGTGCGGCGCGTAGCAGTAGAAGACCATCGGCTGATCGGTGGCGATCGCCGCATCGACCGCCGCCATGGCGACATCCTCTTCCGCCTCGACCAGCGTCATGTTTTCACCGTAGCCATAGCTCTTGGCGCGAACCCGTTCGATCCCCGTCGAAAGCCAGGTCGCAGCGCCGATCCACATCTCGCCCTTCCCATCGCCGTCGGTATCCAGGACTTTCGTCTTCTCGGGATCGCCGAGGTCGCCTATGGACTTGATCGTCCTGGCTGCCGAAGGCGTGGCGCACAGCCCCTGCCACGCAGCGACGCTCTTGCCGGCCAGCGTGACGGCGCCCTTCTCGTCGACATACTTCCTGACGAGGTCGTCGAAATTCGGCCGCCAGATTTCCGGCTGCACGTCGACCGTTCCCTTTTCCAGTCCGACGAACGCGTTCATCGTGCCCATCGGCTTGACGTCGACCGCAAGACCCAGCGTCTTTTCGATGCCGATCTTGAGAATGTTTGCGGTCGCCTGCCCGGAGGGCCAGTTCGGCGCGGAGATGACGAGATCAGCCGCCTGTGCGCCCGCAGCCGCAAGCACACTGGCAAGAACCGTCGACACTAGAAAATTCGATGCACGTCGCTTCACAGCACACTCCCAGGAATTCCAGAAAGAACTGCATGCACGCAAAGGCAATCATGTTGATGGATTTGACGCCGGCTCGCTTCTCTCGTGAAGCCTTCCCCTCCGGCGACGTCCCTCACCGCGCTGGCGAAGATGCACCGACTTGCCGGGGGCGTCAACGTGCCCTCGGACCGGGATCATACAAAAGAGGTGTAAAACGAAGAAACAGTGCAAGTCCGCACCGGAACAGTGCTGCAAAATTCCGGCAGACCGCGACGTGTGGCTAACAACTGTGGCAGATTATTTCTTCTTTTCTCTGACAGTACAGAACTATCAGGGGCCGCTCTTCCTTCGCAGGGAGATCAAAACGTTCTGACAGCCCCAACGACATCGACGACCACATCGAGGCCATCAAATTTCTTCGGAAGCTTCTGCACAATCGCCTGCTTCGAGACTTGAACGTTTATGGCAAGATCGTCGTGCTTGTCATTCAGGCTGATTCCGATACCGACCACACCGCTTTCATTGGCATACGCTTCCTCGAAGTCCTTCTGGATCGCGGTCGCCTGGTCGATCGAATGCCGCAACGCACCCATCGCAAAATCCTCAGATCAGTATTACGCCCAACTGAGCCTTGACCGACGATATAGGATTTCCGCCAGTGATGCCAAGATTTCCTGCACCGCCCGATTGCGAGCCTGCAAACAGCAGCGCCACCGGAACGCCCTGGCCATCGACGATCAGAGAACCACTGTCGCCGGGCGCGGAAAACGCGCGAGCGGGACTGTTGTTCATTTCGAACGTGATCTGGCCGTCGAAACGCGCAAGCCCGATCCCCATGTTGACGACATAGTTGTTCACGTTGACCGCCCGCACCTTGCCGGCCGTATGCCTCGTTGTCCGCCCGGTCTTGAACACCGGCATGCCCGGAAACGCCTGCACGACACCCGTCGGCTGCAGCGTCAACACCTGGACCGGAGGCGTACGGCTATCGTAGATGCCGCGCGTGTCCATGCCTCGCCCGTGGTCGCTCAACTCTGCGAACGCGGCATCCACGGCATTCGGCAAGCCGCCGAACTGTATCGGGACGAAGCGTGTCAGATTGCCAACCACATCGTTCACCCGGTGCCCCGCGTCGCCTGCCGCCTGCTGGATGACGGGCGTGCCTATCGGCACCTGGTTCACATCGGCCAGCACGTGGTTGTTTGAGAGAATACCCGCCTTGTCGCCTTGAGCGTCCCGGCAGAAGCAGCCAAGGGTGCCACTGTAGTTCACCGTTGCCGGCGATGTGCTGCATCCGATGCGGAGCGGCTGGTTCCGGGTCTGCGTCCACAGCGGGACTTGCCGGCCGATGTAGATGATCTCCGCCTCGCGCCGCGAGAGGGCTCGGATCTCGTCGACCACCGAACTGTTCATCAGCAGGTGGTTTTGAACGAGCACGGCCAGTTGCGCTTCCTCGTCCCCGGGTCCCTCCGCGACCCCGAGCGCAATATCTTCGGCGATACGCCGGCGGGCTCTGGCCAGCGAGCGACGGCGGGCTTGCTCCTCGTCCATGAGGACCGGATCGACAAAGGTGGAAGCCACCGGCGCCTCGCCGACAGCGGCCATCGGCATCTCTTCAAATTTGAAGATCTTGCGGAAGACCTCTCCCTGTAATTCCAATGCGGACTGCAGTCTCACGGCACGCCCTCCATCGGTCAGATACAACCAAAGGTAAAATAGCAGAAACAATGCCCGCAGGGAATGTTCTGTCGAAAGGCGGCGCCTGCATGTACGCCACGCAGGATAAACGGCCCGAGAGGCCCGTGTTAAACCCTAACAATCACGCTCAACGAAAACATGAAAAAACCGGACGGTTGCCCGCCCGGTTTCAGCGATGTGATGCAAGCTCGCCTCAGCGAGACGGCTAAACGATCAGTTGACGGCCTTGTCGACCAGCTTGTTCTTGCCGATCCAGGGCATCATGGCGCGCAGCTTGGTGCCGACTTCTTCGATCTGGTGCGCATCGTTGTTGCGGCGGATGCCCTTGAAGCGTGCGCCGCCGGCCTTCCATTCCTGCATCCACTCGGAGGTGAACTTGCCGGTCTGGATGTCCTTCAGGACGCGCTTCATCTCAGCCTTCGTTTCGTCGGTGATGATGCGCGGACCCGTGACGTATTCGCCCCACTCGGCCGTGTTCGAGATCGAGTAGTTCATGTTGGCGATGCCGCCTTCATAGATCAGGTCGACGATCAGCTTCACTTCGTGCAGGCACTCGAAGTAGGCCATTTCCGGGGCGTAACCGCCTTCGACCAGCGTTTCGAAGCCGGCGCGGATCAGTTCGACGAGACCGCCGCAAAGAACGACCTGTTCGCCGAAGAGGTCGGTTTCGCATTCTTCCTTGAAGTTGGTCTCGATGATGCCCGAACGGCCGCCGCCGACGCCGCAGGCGTAGGAGAGCGCGAGGTCGAGGGCGTTGCCCGAAGCGTTCTGGTGAACGGCGACGAGGCAGGGAACGCCGCCGCCCTTCTGGTATTCGCCGCGAACCGTGTGGCCCGGGCCCTTCGGCGCGATCATGACAACGTCGACCGAGGCCTTCGGCTCGATGAGGCCGAAGTGAACGTTCAGGCCGTGTGCGAACGCGATGGCGGCGCCGTCACGGATGTTGCCGGCGATGTCGGCCTTGTAGATGTCGGCCTGCAGTTCGTCCGGGGTCGCCATCATCAGGAGGTCGGCCCACTTGGCAGCTTCGGCAACCGTCATGACCTTGAAGCCGTCGGCTTCAGCCTTCTTGATCGTCGGCGAACCGGCCTTGAGCGCGATCACGACGTTCTTGGCGCCGGAATCCTTGAGGTTGAGGGCGTGTGCACGGCCCTGCGAACCGTAGCCGACGACGGCAACGTTCTTCGCCTTGATGAGGTTGAGATCGGCATCACGATCGTAATAGACGCGCATTTTCGTTTCCTTCCCTTGCTTGTCAGACAGTTTCGGCCCGCCGCCCTATGCGTCGGCCATTGCACCTACGCCGTAGAGGGTGAGGAACGACGTCACCGCCCGTTCCGCCCGCCCGGCGAATTCCTTTTTCATGGCCCGCGGATCCTCGCCCAGCAGCATGCGCAGATGGGCATCCGTCACGATCAGTCCGTAGAGCGTACCGTAGGCCTCGTCCGCATCATCGAACGCCAGCAGGCCCGCCTTTCGCCCGGCCTCCAGCAACGTCGTCGCGCGGCGGCCGATCTGACGGCGCCCGCGCTCCTCCAGCAACCGACCCAGCGTCGCCCCGCCGCTCGCCGCACCGCCACGACGCTCGCCCCTGACCGTCTGGCCAATCGCCAGCCTGTTCAGCGCCAGCGACACGTCGCCGGAAAGAACGTCGAGCAGGTCGAGCGCGAAGGCGGACAGATGCCGGCGCAGCCCCTCCACCGTAAGGCTCTCGGCCCTGACCTCGACGGTCCGGACCTTGCCCGCCTGATAGCCGATCATCGCCGACAGCAGACCGTCGCGATCGCCGAACCACTTGTAGAGGCTCTCCTTGGAGCAGTTCGCTGCGCGCGCGACGCCGGCGGTCGTCACCGCCTTTTCGCCGCCGTCCACGAGGAGGTTGAGCGCGCTTTCCAGCACGGCGCTCTGGCGCTCGGTCAGACCGGCCCCACTCGCTTTTGCTGCGCTCTCCTCGACGACCTGCACGATCCACCCTTAAACAGTCAAGCTTGCGTACCGTACGGTACGGTTCGGCGCCGTTCTAGGCCGTTTGACACAGACCGTCAACAGCAAATCCGCCATACGGCTCACGATCCCGCACGAACGCGTCAAAATCCGACCGGTCGACATGATTCCTCAGCGCATCTTCAGTTCACAGACGCAAAATTGTCCTTCTGCCGCTATGAATCTGCACATGAGAACATTTGCTCAACCGATTGAATGGAAACAAAATTTCCTCACAACCCTAAATTTCCGCCCGTTCGCGCATCATTTTTCCCTTCCCAAGACATTTCATCTCGATAGAATTGGTGAGGTCGCTTTCCGGGATGCAAGCAACCTGGGGGCGATCGCTGCAGGAGTAAGCAGCTAAACCCGACGCCAAGGAGACAGAAAATGATGAGTTTCCTGCCTGACCTTCACGAAGGACACGCTCCAATAACCCTGCAACTTCTTTTTCGCGACGCGATCGATGCCTTCCATGATTGGAAACTCGGCGAGCCGGAACCATCGGTGATGCACGAAGGCACGCTCGTGCCGATCAGCACAGTCTTTGATGCGATGCGGGGCTGCACGGATATCATGCCCAAGACCACCACCGAGCTTGTGACCGAACGCCTGACCAAGCCCTGGGACGGGCAAGGCCCGCTGGATGTCATGACGTTCTCCACGGCCGCCCGGGTCATGGGCGTCCTCATCCGCAAGCGCCGCCTGCAGGAGGTCGAGACCCCATCGGTCTACGTTCAGGCGGAAGGCTGCGCCGCATCGCCGCTTCATTGATGCATGAATTGGCCGCCGCGCCACTCAGCGGCGCGGCGGATTTCGTCCGGATGATACGCCGAGGGGTCGGGTGCCCTCTGCATACGCGGCCTCCAAAAAGAGCGCTTTTCGCCTAGCAAGGCGCGTGGCTCGTGCCTTGACCTCGTCAAGCGAACCAATTATTTCTCTTGGATCGACAATTGAACGACGACTTTTGCTTTTGCGCTTCAGCGCAGTTTGACGAACTTCCCCTTCAATTTCGACCAAATCGAGTTCTTCGGTCCCACGACCGGTGAGCTATCAGCAATGCCACAGAAAGGGTTTCGTCATGGCAACTGGTACCGTTAAATGGTTCAACACCACCAAAGGCTACGGCTTCATCGCTCCCGATAACGGCGAGCCGGACGTTTTCGTACATATCTCGGCCGTACAGCGCGCGGGCCTCGCAGGCCTGAACGAAGGTCAGAAGGTCAGCTACGAGCTCATCCGTGACCGCAAGTCGGGCAAGATGTCCGCCGACCAGCTGGTCGCCGCCTGATTTTTCAAGGCAGCGCCGCCGATTTCGGCAGCCCGCAATAATTTGGAAAGGCCGGAGCGATCCGGCCTTTTTTCATTGCGTTCACCACACGGCGAGCCGAGACACGCCTAGGCTCCCCCCCGGCTTTCCCGTTGCTGAATCGTTTCCCTCTGCGTGATCAGACGGGCACTGTGCTGGCCGCTGAGGAATATCCACAGCCAGCTCCAGGCGACGGCAAAACGGCTGCGCGTGCCGATCAGGAAGTAGATGTGGGCGATACCCCACAACCACCAGGCAAACGCGCCCTTCAGCTTGAACTTTCCGAATTCGATGATCGCCGCACGCCTGCCGATCGTGGCAAGGCTCCCCTGATGCCAGTAACGGAACGGCCCCGGCGCGGGCTTGCCCGATAGCCTGGCGCGGATCAGACGGGCGAGGTAGGTGCCCTGCTGCTTGGCGGCAGGCGCGATACCCGGCACGGGTTTGCCGCCCTCCTGCATCACCGAGGCGGTGTCGCCGATCACGAACACATCAGGGACGCCGGGCGCCGACAGGTCCGGCCCGACGATCGCCCGCCCGGCCCGGTCGGAGGGAATGCCGAGCCAGCGCGCGGCCGGCGAGGCCTGCACCCCGGCCGCCCAGACGAGCGTGCGGCTCGGCACGAACGCGTCGCCGATCGTCACACCTTCCGCCGTGCAGGCGGTCACCGGCACGCCGGTGCGCACCTCTACGCCCAGCGTCTCCAGCGAACGCCGGGCATAGTCCGACAGCTGTTCGCTGAAGGCCGCTAGAATGCGCGGTCCGGCTTCGACCAGAATGACCTTCGCCTGACGCGTATCGATGTGGCGGAATTCTGCCGGCAGGGTGCGCTGCGCCAGCTCGGCGATGATGCCGGCGAGTTCGACGCCCGTCGGGCCGGCGCCGATGATGACGAAGGTCAGAAGCGCCTCGCGCTCCGCCGGGTCACTCGCAAGCTCCGCCCGCTCGAAGGCAAGCAGGATGCGGCGGCGGATGGTCGTGGCGTCCTCCAGTGTCTTGAGGCCGGGAGCGACAGGCTCCCACTCGTCATGGCCGAAATAGGCGTGCGTCGCGCCTGTGGCGAGTACCAGCGTGTCGTAGGCGACCGTGCCACCGCTGCCAAGCTGCACGGTCTTTGTCGCCGGATCGACGCCCACGACCTCGTCCAGCAGCGTCGTGACCTCCGCCCGGTGGCGGTAGAGATGGCGGATCGGCCAGGCGACCTCCGAGGTCGCCAGGACCGTGGTTGCGACCTGATAGAGCAGCGGCTGGAAGAGATGATGGTTGCGGCGGTCAATCAGCGTGATCCGAAGGGGCGCACCCTTCAGCGAATTGACGAGCTGAAGGCCGCCAAATCCGCCGCCGACGACTACGAGGTGATGAAGATCCTGCATTCCGAAATTCCGCCTGCTTTGTGCCCGGCATCACCATCGAGACCTGACGAATGTCAGGCGATGCGCCTAGAGCTACAATCTTCGCGACAGTAGATGGGCACAACGGCTTTCTTTTCATGCGAGCCGTGCACTGAGAACAGCGGTCAGGCTTGGACGGGGTCGGCGATAGTCGGGCCCGTGCTGTCGGGACGATTGAATGCGCGAGCCTAGTCCCTGCCCTGTCCATCGAAGGCGCTGCGCGCCCTCCGGATGGCGGGATGATTGTCCTGCGACCACTGGACGAGCGTCCGCAGCGGCACCAGCAGGGATTGCCCGAGCTCGGTCAGCGCATATTCGACACTGGGCGGCTGGGTGGGATAGACCGTGCGGATCAGGTAGCCGTCGCGCTGCAGATCACGCAGGGTCTGGGTCAGCATGCGCTGCGAGATGTCCGGAATGAAACGGCGAAGCTGCGAAAAGCGCATCGGCCCGTCGGCAAGCGCCAGGATCATCAGCGAGTTCCATTTTCCGCCGATATGATCGAGCACGTCCCGCACCGGGCAATTGTCCATCGACATGGCGACGCCGTCGATGATGATCACCCGTTCACCTTCGGTCCGCTGCGTCATCCTGTTCATGGCGAGGTTCCTTCCAGGTAACCACGGAAGCCAAAACTGCCTCCTTTACAAGCGCCGTTCATAGCATAGAACAGGATAAAGTCTCAATACGAGACCATAAAACGGAAGGGAACCATCTCTCCCGAAGGACCTAGAAAGGGAACTGCCATGTCCGAGACCATTCTCATCACCGGCGCCGCCGGCCAGCTCGGCCGCATCGTGCTCGACCAATTGCTCGCATCGGGCCAGATCGCCCCCTCCTCCATCATCGCCGCCTCCCGCGACACGGCAAAGCTTGCGGACTACGGCGCCCGAGGCGTTGCCCTCCGCAGGGTCGATTTCGACGATCCGTCCAGCCTGCCCGCGGCCTTTGCCGGCGTCGACAAGGCACTGATCATCTCGACGGATGCGCTGGGCGAACCGGGCAAGCGGCTCAACCAGCACAAGGCCGCCGTCGAAGCCGCCGCGAAGGCGGGCGTGGGGCGCATCCTGTACACCTCCCTGCCGCAGCCCGACGACTCCCGCGTCACCTTTGCCGGCGATCATCTTGGAACGGAAAATGCGATCAAGGCGACCGGCATCCCCTGCACCATCTTCCGCAACGGCTGGTATCTGGAAAACCTGTTCATGGCGCTGCCGCATGCCCTGAAGACCGGCCAGTGGTACAGCGCCTCCGGCAAGGGCGTGATCGCCCATGTCGCACGCGCCGATATCGGCGCGGCGATTGCGGCATCCCTTCTCTCGCAGGACAAAGACAGCAAGATCTATACGTTCACCGGCCCGGTCGCCCATACCGTCGACGAGATCGCCGCCGCCGCCGCCAAGGCCACCGACCTGCCGCTGCACGTCGTCCACGTCAGCGACGAGCAGCTCGCCGAGGGGTTGAAGAGTGCCGGCCTGCCGGACTTCCTGATCCCGACGATCGTCTCGTTCGACACCAACACCCGCGACGGCAAGATCGCGATGGTGACAGGCGATATCGAAGCCCTGACAGGGCGCAAGCCGCAGACCCTGGAAACTTTCCTCGAACAGAACGCGAAAGCCCTGACGGCTTGAAGCCACCCGCCGGCGAGGCCGCGCGGGCGGCCTCGCGACCAGCCCGCGAAGTCCGTGCTTCCGATCACGGTTTGCCTGACGCAACCGGTCGGGCGCTCTTCGTGCGGGTTCAGCGTCCGAAATCGGATCTCGCGCTGATGGAGATCGGCTTCAGACCGCTTCGCCGCAGGCCCGGCGAAAGCGGCGAACCGTCTCGGCCATGCCGTATTCCAGCGCGTCTGCGGTCAGGCCGTGGCCGATCGACACTTCGGCAAGTGCGGGAATGCGTGCGGCCAGTGCGGGAAGGTTTGCCACGGTCAGATCGTGGCCGGCATTGACGGCGAGCCCGAGGTCGACTGCGATATCCGCGGTCCTGCCCAGTTCCTCGGCAAGTTGCCCAGCACGCACCGGATCGTCGAAGCAGCCGCCGTAGGGGCCGGTATAGAGCTCGATCCGGTCCGCGCCGACCTCGCGCGCGATCGCCAGCGCGTCGCGATCCGGCGTGCCGTCTGCGAAAAGCGAAACCCTGAGGCCCAGCGCCTTGAGGCGCCCCACCACAACCTCCAGCAGCTTGCGCTCCTTGCGAAAGTCCCAGCCGTGGTCGGACGTCGCCTGGGCGGGATCATCTGGCACAAGCGTCACCTGCTCCGGGCGATGTTCCTCGACGAGCCGCAGGAAGCCTTCTTCCGGATAGCCCTCCATATTGAATTCGGCATCGGGAAAAGAGCCATCGATCAGCGCCCTGATCGGCCCAAGGTCCGAAAAGCGGATATGGCGCTGGTCGGGGCGCGGATGCACGGTAAGCCCGCTTGCCCCCGCTTCAAGCGCAATCCGGCCGAGACCGGTAACGCTCGGCCACGGCAGGTCGCGCCGGTTGCGCAGCATCGCGATCGCATTCAGGTTCACCGACAGTTTCGCAGGCATGGCAGTCTCTTCCCTATTGGCCTGACCAAGCTCTAGCCTGTCGCCCTCGCGCATTCAATCTCCATGCGGCGTGAGCGACGGCCGCAATGCAATCAGCAGGAATGGCGTCGGCATTGGGAGAACCGTGGGTAATCGGTGCCGACACTTGCCGAAACGCAAGAATCTTCGCTACGCTTAAGCCGGCGCAGAGACCGCGCCAAATCACGAATCGAATGGACGGGGTATCGGTCATCGGCATGACTGCGACAGTTTGATGGACGGTGATCGCGCACTTCCCCCGCCACTCGTGCGGGCCTGTGTCGATGACATTCTGGCGAGCAAGAGTTTTTCTCGCTCCGGCCGCCTGCGCGCGTTCCTCTCCTATGTCGTCGAATGCGAACTTGCCGGCAAGGCTGCGCAACTGAAGGGCTATACGATCGGTGTCGATGTCTTCGGACGGCCGGAAGGTTTCGATGCTGGCAGCGATCCCATCGTTCGCGTCCAGGCAGGCAAGCTGCGCAAGCTTCTTGATCAGTACTATGAAATCGAGGGTGCCGATGCGCCCTTGCGCATCCGCGTCCCGGTCGGCAGCTATGCCCCGGAATACGAATGGCGCCATACCGAAGTTCAAGACGCAACCGCAGTCCACAACCCGTCGACGACGGCGCTGCCGTCTGGTTCGTTTTCAGTGACCGGGATGCCACCCAAAGCGCGGGAAGAACGGCGCACTCCGGCTTATCGCTGCTGGAAACCCGCGCCGATCTCCTCGCACCTGGCCCTGCTGACGCTTCTGCCACTGTTGGTGATGGCGCCGGTTTCGTATTCGGAACTTTCCGCAAACTCGATCGAAAACGTGCGCGTCTATGTCGAGAACGCACGCGCGGAACTGGACAAGAGCACCGAGCTTCCAAGCATCCGCATCGAGCGCTGCTGGCCCGGTACCGATGCATGCCGACAATTGGCGGACGCGATCGAGCGGGCGGCGCGATACTACAAGACGGTTCGCCTCGTCGAACGCCGCGCTGAGGGCGAGGAGACACCCCTCGCCTATCGGATACGCATCGAAACGACGCGCGACGGTGGTGAAATCTACGCACGGCTCGTTCATGAGCAGAGCAACGTCACGGTCTATGCCGGCCATTTTCCGGCGGGCAGGCTCGATGATTCGGCCAGCGCCTACCATGCGTTCCGATTCGCCACCCGGGCGCTCTCCACCAATGGCCGGCTTTACAGTCATGCCCGCAGCAGCGGTCTTTCGAGCAGCAGGATGCTCTGCCTGCAGGCGGCCGAAGCCGGACGGAATGCCTGTCTTCGGGAGCATCAGAAGGCGGCGGCGGGCGTTCGGTCGCAGCCGGGCCTCGTTGACGAAGATGTCCGGGCCGACCGGGCGGCTCGTTGAAGGTGCAGCATAAATTGCCCTTGCCCCCTAGATATGGGGGTATCAAAGATCGCACGCCGACGCTAACCTCCCTGCATTCGAAGCAGCGGTGCGCTCCTTCGTATTTTGCAAAGATGGCGGACGCGGCCTTGCCACATCGAGGGGTGCCGGCTGGGCTGCGACATGAAGGGAAAAGTGCCGATGCTGGCAAATTCTGTAGGTGGCCGTTCTGATGAACGGTGAAACCGTGAAGACGACCGAATCCGGCTCACGTACGATCCGCTTCCTGCCGGCCGCACCTTTGCCCGAAAACCTCCCGCAGGGCCGGCTGGCGATCGCGGACATGGCAAATGCCTTCGGCGTCACCCATCGCACCTTGCACTTCTATGAGGAAAAAGGGCTGCTGACCGCAGACCGCGTCGGCCCCATGCGCGTCTACGGCCCCCGGGAAATCCAGCAGATGGCGGTCGTCAATACCTGCCGCGAAACCGGAATGCCGGTAGCCGCCATCCAGGAATTACTCGATGCCCTCTGCCGGGCGGCCGACCAGGGCGAGGCCGATGCGATCTTCCGCGGCGCGATGATCTCGCGCAAGCGCGAACTGGCCGCCCAGCAATCGACGATCCGCCGCCAAATGCAGCAGATCGGCGAACTTCTCGAGTTCAATGGCGGTCCGGAAATCGAGATGAACGACAACACCCGGCCGGAAGTGCTGTCCGATGAGGAGTTGCGCTGCCTGACGCTGATGGCCGAGGGCTATCCGACGACGCGCATCGCCCGCGCGCTGGACGTGGATCCGGGCCAGGTGCAGTCGATGGAGAAGGAAATCATCCGAAAATTCAGCAGCAACAATCGCTTTCAGGCGGTCGCCAAGGCTGTGCTGCTCGGGATCATCGGCCACTGAAGTTCCGGCGCCTGCCGCCGGAATACGCCTGGGCGCAGCCTCACAGCTGCTGTCTGGCCTCCACGGATTGCAATCCGTCCCGGCAGCGCATCTTTCCGGCTGCGGTCAGCGCACGATCGTCAGGGTCTCCGCCGCCCGCGTGATTGCGGTGTAGAGCCAGCGCTCGCGCGTGTCGCGAAACGCCCAGCTTTCGTCGAACAGCACGACGTCGTTCCACTGCGAGCCCTGCGCCTTGTGAACGGTCAGGGCATAGCCGTAGTCGAATTCGTCGTATCGCTTGCGCGTCGACCAGGGAATTTCCTCCTCGACGTTCTCGAAAGCAGCCTTCAGCAGCTTGATCTTCGCAGCGCCCCTGTCCATGTCGTCGTCCTCGGGACGGATCATCAGGTTGATGCCCGGCTTCACCGTCTCCTTGGACGAGGTCATCACCTGCCATAGCGAGCCGTTCAACAGGCCCTTGGCCGGATCGTTGCGCAGGCACACGAGCTTGTCGCCCGATTGCGGATAGCCGGTCGAAAAACCCTTCAGCTCCCGCAGGCGCATATTGTAGCGTCGCCGGGTCTTGTTCGTGCCGACAAGCACCTGGTCGGCCTCCAGCACGAGCGGCTGCGTCACCTCGCCCTTCGGGATCACCTTGGCCGTGCCCCAGTCGCCATACAGGATCTCCTTGCCCTCGCGCACATGCATGGCGAGCTGGATGATCGGGTTGTCGCGTGCCTGCCGGTGGATGTCGGTCAGCAGATAGTCCGGCTCCTGGCTGGTGAAGTAGCCGCCGCCAGTAACCGGGGGCAACTGCCCCGGATCGCCGAGAACGAGGATGGGCGTGCCGAAGCTCATCAGGTCCTTGCCGAGCGCCTCGTCCACCATCGAGCATTCGTCGACGATGATCAGCGCGGCCTTGGCGACGGGGCTCTGGCGATTGATCGAGAACATCGGCGCGATCGACGTCTTGCCGGTCTCCTCGTCGGATACCTCTTCCTCGCCGCGCGGCCGGTAGATCAGGGAATGGATGGTGCGGGCATTGCTGGCGCCCTTGGATCGCAGCACCTGCGCAGCCTTTCCGGTAAAGGCCGCAAACAGCACGTCGCCGTCGACATGCTCGGCGAAGTGGCGCGCAAGCGTGGTCTTTCCCGTGCCGGCGTAGCCGAAAAGCCGGAAGAGCGGCGAACGCCCCTCCTTCAGCCAGCGCGAAACGGCCTTGAGGGCCTCGTCTTGTTGTGGTGCGAATTCCATGGGGCGACTTGGCAGGATTCGTTATTCCGAAGCAAGGAAAACCGCATGCATCCACTGCTTCCGCCCCGTTCGCATCCAAGCCCCGCCGGTCGGTTCGAGCACGATATTCCGGCACAGGCAGGATTTCGCAATAGAAAATGTCATTTGAACGCAATATCAAGGCGACGACCTCTCCCGGCACAGCGCATCGGAAATCGCCCTTGAACGCCAAGCATCCCAATTGCGATCCAGACAATGCGGTGACCGGCTTCGGCCGCCTGAAGCCCCATGCCCAATGGGTTTTGCTGGCAGCGCTGTCGGTTCCGCTTGCAGCGGCACTCGAATTCGCCGGCATCCCGGCGGGGCTGATGATGGGCCCGATGGTTGCAGCCGTGATCGTCGGCGTGAACGGCGGAACGATCCGGCTCCCCCGCATCTTCTTTTTCGGTGTTCAGGTCGTGCTGGCGATGATGATCGCCAGCATGGTCTCGCCCCATCTGGTTAGCACCTTTCTTTCGCGCTGGCCGCTGTTCCTTTTGATCGTCCTTGCCGTCATCGCCATGAGCACGTTTTGCGGCTGGGTCATTACCCGCATGCAGATCCTGCCCGGCACGACCGCCATCTGGGGCTCCTCAGCCGGTGCCGCCTCGACCATGCTGCTGATGGCGGGAGCCTACGGCGCCGACGTGCGTCTCGTCGCCTTCATGCAGTACCTGCGTGTCGTGTTCGTCGCGACCCTTGCCACCCTCATTGCCCATTTCGGCGGCCATCAGGCGGTCGGCGCCGACCAGCGCGCGCTGTTTGCGCCGTTCGACGCCGGCAACGTCGCGCTGACGCTGGGCATTGGCGTTGTGTTCGGGCTCATCGGCCGCTGGCTGCGGCTTCCGGCCGGATCGTTCCTCACCCCGTTTGCCGTCGGCTCGGCGTTGACGATGACAGGAACGGTGCACTTCGAACTGCCGCAATGGCTGCTGGCAATCGCGTTTGCCCTCCTCGGCTGGAACATCGGTCTGGGTTTCACCCGCTCCATCCTCCGCCATGCGCGCCGCGCGTTTGCGCCCACCGCCATCTCGATCATCGCGCTGCTTTCCTTCTCCGGACTGCTGGCATTCGCGCTCGTCGCATGGCTCGGCATCGATCCGATGACGGCCTATCTGGCAACGAGCCCCGGGGGCCTCGATTCGATTGCCGTCATTGCCGCATCGAGCAACGTGGATCTCTCCTTCGTCATGGCGCTGCAGACGGCCCGGCTGGTCATCATCACGCTCATCGGCCCCGTCATCGCCCGTTTCGTCGCCGACAAGGCTTGAGAGGCTTGACCCCGGGGCCTGCCTCCCGGTGTTGCCAAGACGGGAATGACCGCTACCATGTCCTCCTGGGAGGATGAGCGATGGTGGATTTCGTCGAGATCGTCGAGATGGCCGCGCGCGACGGCCTGCAGAACGAAAAGCGCATCATTCCCGCCGCCGAAAAGGTCGCGCTGATCGACCGCCTGTCGGCCTGCGGCTTCCGGCGCATCGAGGCGACGAGCTTCGTCAGCCCGAAATGGGTACCCCAACTGGCCGATGGGTCGGAGGTCATGGCGAACATTAAAAGGCGCCCCGGCGTTCGCTACGCCGCGCTCGTGCCGAACCTGAAAGGCTACGAGGCGGCCAGGACCGCCGGCGCCGACGAGGTTGCGATCTTCGTCTCCGCCTCCGAAGGGTTCTCGCGCGCCAACATCAACTGCTCGATCGCCGAGAGCCTCGAGCGGTTGAAACCCGTCGCCGAACAGGCTCAGGCAGACGGGATCGCGCTCCGGGGCTATGTCAGTTGCGTCGTCATCTGCCCCTATGACGGGCCGACACCGCCGGAAGCCGTCGCCGACGTGACGCAAAGGCTGCTGGCGCTCGGTTGCCACGAGGTGAGCCTGGGCGACACGATCGGCCGCGCCCGGCCGCCCGAGATCGCCACCATGCTGTCAGCGGTCCTCGCCCTTGCACCGCCGAACCGGCTTGCCGGTCACTATCACGACACCAGCGGCCGGGCGCTGGACAACATCCGCGTCAGCCTCGACATGGGCCTTCGTGTGTTCGACGCCTCTGCGGGCGGTCTCGGTGGCTGCCCCTATGCGCCGGGCGCCAAAGGCAATGTGGACACGCGGGCCGTCGCCGCCCTGCTGGAGAACCTCGGCTATTCGACAGGACTGGATATGGTGCGGCTTTCCGAGGCTGCGGACTTCGCCCGCGCGCTCGTCGCAGCCCCCGGAGAGGAACAGAGCCGATGACATTTCCGACCGCCGCATTCCAGACCATCGGGCTGTCCACGGATAGTCGCGGGGTAGCCACGCTGATGTTGTCGCGGCCCGCACAGCACAATGCGTTGTCGGCCGAAATGATCGCCGAACTCACGCAGGCTGCCGCCGCCATCGCACACGCCCCTTCCATCCGGGTGGTCATTCTGACCGGCGCGGGGGCGAGCTTCTGCGCCGGCGGCGATCTCAACTGGATGAAGGCACAGGTGGAGGCTGATCGAACAGAACGCATGTCGCAATCCCGCAAGCTCGCCCTGATGCTGAAGGCGCTGCGGGATCTGCCGAAGCCGTTGATCGCCCGCGTCAACGGCCAGGCCTATGGCGGCGGCGTCGGCCTCATCAGCATATGCGACGCCGCAATATCCGTTTCGGACGCCCGTTTCGGCCTCACCGAAACCCGACTGGGCCTGATCCCGGCCACCATAAGCCCCTATGTCATCGCCAGGATCGGCGCGGCAAACGCCATGCGCTACTTCACCTCCGCACGCATCTTCGACGCGACGGAGGCGCGCACCACCGGCCTGCTCAACGCCGTGGTCGATGCAGAAGCGCTGGACGACGCGATCGAGGCGGAAATTGCGCCCTATTTCGCCACCGCCCCCGCTGCTGTCGCCGCAGCCAAGGCATTGGTTCACGCCATAAGCGCTCCCCTCGACGCCCCGATCATCGAGGACACGCTGAAACGGCTGGCGGACACATGGGAGACACCCGAAGCGGCCGAAGGCATATCCGCCTTCCTGCAGAAGCGGCCTCCGGCATGGAAGACCGAGACGCGGTAAACGCCACCGCAACAGCGGTATCAAGGGGCGATGTAAAGTCGTCCGCAACCGGGTTATACTGGCGGAACAAACCAAAGTGGCAGGCGTTCAGTTCCGATGCAGCATCGAGGACATCGCAGATGGCACCGCGCGCGCAATGGAAAGGCTTCCTGAAATTCGGCGAGGTTGTTTGCCCGGTCTCGCTCTATACGGCTGCGTCCACCTCCGAGCGCATCGCCTTCCACACGATCAACCGCGAGACGGGGAATCGCGTTCGCCGCGAATTCGTCGACGGCGTCACTGGCAACCCGGTCGGTCGCGAGGACCAGGTGAAGGGCTACGAGATCGGCAAGGATGACTACATCGTCCTGGAACCGGAGGAAGTGGCAGCCGCGGTGCCCGAAAGCGACAAGACGCTGGAAGTCGGCTCCTTCGTCAACCTCTCGGACGTCGACGACGTCTATTTCGACAAGCCCTATTATCTGGCGCCGGGCGATCGCATGGCGGACGAAGCCTATGTCCTGCTGCGAGACGCGTTGCGCAAGTCGCACTCCGCAGCGCTCGGCCAGGCCGTGCTGTTTCGCCGCGTCCGCTCCCTCCTCATCCGCGCTGAAGGCGATGGCCTGATCGCGACGACGCTGACCTTCAACTACGAGATCCGGTCGGCGAAGGAGGCCTTTGCCGACATCCCCGACATGGAAATCAAGGGCGAAATGCTGGATCTCGCCCGCCACATCATTACCACCAAGGCGGGCACCTATGATCCGGCCGCGTTCCACGACAGGTATGAGGAAGCGGTGGCCGAACTCGTGAAGGCGAAGATCGAGGGCCGGACGATCGAACGCAAGAAGGAACCGAAGCGCGAGAACGTTACCGACCTGATGGACGCGTTGCGCCAGAGCGCCGCCGCATTAGGCGCGGCGGAAAAACCCGCACCCCGGCGCGCGGGGAAGGCGCAATCCAAGTCTTCGAAATCCGCGTCGAGCCACCGCAAGGCCGGCTGATCGATGGCGCTCGAAACCTATCATCGCAAGCGCGACTTCCAAAAGACCCCGGAGCCGAAGGGCCGGACGACGAAGGCACAGGGCAACAGCTTCGTCGTGCAGAAGCATGACGCGCGCCGCCTTCACTACGATTTCCGGCTCGAGATGGACGGTGTCCTGAAAAGCTGGGCCGTCACACGCGGGCCGAGCCTGGTGCCCGGCGAAAAGCGCCTTGCCGTCCATGTCGAGGACCATCCGCTGGAGTATGGCGGCTTCGAAGGAACGATCCCCAAGGGCGAATATGGCGGCGGCACCGTCATCGTCTGGGACCGCGGCACGTGGGAGCCGCTCGAAGATCCGCACAAGGGCTACAAGAAGGGGCACCTCGAATTCGAGCTGCATGGCGAAAAGTTGAACGGCCTGTGGCATCTCGTACGAATGCACGGCAAGCCCGGCGAAAAGGCGGACAACTGGCTGCTGATCAAGGGCGAGGACGAATACGCCCGACCGGAAGATGCGCCCGACATTCTGGAGGAACGTCCGGAATCGGTAAAAACAGGACGGGAAATCGCGGACGTCTCCGGCGAAGAGCCGGGCTGGTCGTCGAAAACCGGAAAGATCACGAGGAACAAAGCCCGCAAGACGAAGGATAAGGCCGATCAGGCCGAGGGCGAGGCAGATCCCGCCCCCAAGACAGCCACACCCGCAGACCCGTCAAAGGAAGAGGGGGCGGTCAAGGCGCGGCTGCCGGCATTCGTCGAGCCGTCCCTCGCCTCGCTGACTCAAAAGCCGCCGGCGGGATCACGATGGCTTCACGAGATCAAGTTCGACGGCTACCGGCTGCAGGCACGGATCGAGGCTGGGAAGGTCAAGCTTCTGACGCGCGGCGGGCTCGACTGGTCGGCGAAGTTCGGCAAGACCGTCCTGTCCGCCTTCCAGGAGCTGCCGGTCGGAAGCGCGCTGATTGACGGCGAACTGATCGTCGAGGGGCAGTCGGGCATTTCCGATTTCTCGGCGCTTCAGGCTGATCTGAGCGAGGGCCGCACCAACCGTTTCGTCTATTACGCCTTCGACCTGCTCCACCTGGACGGCTACGACGTGACCGCCCTTCCCCTCATCCGCCGCAAGGAACTGCTTCACACGATCATTGCCACGGAGACGGGCTCCTTGCGCTATAGCGCGCATTTCCTGGAGGACGGCGACCTGCTGCTGACGCAGGCCTGCCGCCTCGGGCTGGAAGGGATCGTCTCGAAGGTCGCGGACGATCGCTACCGTTCCGGCCGTGGCAAGAGTTGGCAGAAGGCCAAGTGCGCTCATGCGCAGGAGTTCGTCATCGCCGGCTGGGTGCCGTCGACGACTGCGCGCAAGGCGGTGGGCTCGCTTGTACTTGGAGTCTACGAAGACGGAAAGCTGCAGCATGTCGGCCGGGTCGGCACCGGCTTCAGCCACACGGTCGCCGCCGAGCTTGCGCGGCGGCTGGAGCGGATCAGGATCGAAACCAGCCCCTTCGCAACGCCGCTCACAGGCAACGAGGCCCGCGGCGTGCGTTACGTCCGCCCCGAGCTCGTGGCCGAAGTCGAGTTCCGTGCCTGGACCGCCGACGGCCACCTTCGCCACGCCTCGTTCCGCGGCCTGCGCGAGGACAAGCCGGCAAGCGAAATCGTCCGCGAGGAGAGCAAGGCCGCCGCCACTGCCGGAAAGGGCCGCAGCACGAACAAGGAGACGACGATGGCCAAACCTGCATCGAGACCGGCCTCGAAGGTCCAGTTGACGCATCCCGACCGCGTCTACTGGCCGAAGGAGGGCGTGACCAAGGGCGGCCTTGCCGACTACTATGCCGAGGTGTGGCCGTACATGGAGCCCTACGTCGTAGATCGCCCCCTGGCGCTTCTGCGTTGTCCCGACGGGATCGACGGCCAGCAGTTTTTCCAGAAGCACGGATGGAAAGGCATCAACGCGGCCATCCTGCAGGTCGAGGATCCGAAGGAACCCGGCGAGGCGCCCTATATCGCCATCAAGGATTTCGACGGGTTGATCGGGCTGGTGCAGGCGGCCTCGCTCGAAATCCACCCCTGGGGTTCGACCGTCGGCGACTGGGAGAGGCCCGATATGCTGATCATGGACCTCGATCCGGGGCCGGACGTCGGCTGGGCAAGTGTCATCGCCGCGGCGGAGGAAATCCGGGATAGGCTGCAGGACATGGGCCTGCACGCCTATGTCAAGACATCGGGCGGCAAGGGACTGCATGTTGTCTCCCCGCTGAAACCTTCGGCGGAGTGGCCGCAATTGAAGGGCTTCGCCAAGGATATGGCCGACCAGATGGCCGCGGACAGCCCGGGAAAATACGTCTCCACCATCGCCAAGGCGAAACGGCACGGCAAGATCCTGATCGACTACCTCAGAAACCAGCGCGGCCAGACAGCAGTGGCGCCGTATTCGACGCGTGCCCGTCCGGGCGCCCCCGTCTCCATGCCGCTCGGCTGGGAAGAACTCGATCCCGCAATCGGCCCTGCGCACTTCACCGTTTCGAACGCGCCGACGCGACTGGCAAAGCTCGCCTCAGACCCGTGGGCGGATTTCGGCCGTGACGCGGTCCCGCTTCCGGTCAAGCGGCAGCGGCGGGGGAACGCGGCCTGAGGCTCACTTCTTGTTCTTCTTGGCAGCCGCCACGCTTTTGCGAAGCGCATCCATGATGTTGATGACGTTGGAGGACGGCGCCGGCACCTCGGTCTTTTCCTTCACCGGTTTCTTCCGCCCCTTCTTCTTCGCCGCGATGATCTCCAGAAGTTTTTCCTGAACGGGATCGTCGGCTACGTCAGGGGACCATTTGCGGGTATTCTCGGCGATGAACGTTTCGGCGAGTTTCATCATCGACGGTTCCAGCTTCACCTTGCCGATCCCCTCGAAATAGGCATCGGCCGGGCGGACCTCCTCGCCGTAGCGAAGCGTCCACAGCACGATGCCCTTCTCTCGCGGCTCCAGCAGCACGGCACGCTCGCGCCGATACATGACCAGGCGCGATATTCCCACCATGTCGGCGGCCTTCATCGCGTCACGAATGACGCTGAAGGCCTCCTCTCCGACGGGATCGTTGGGTGTCAGGTAGTGTGGCTTGTCGAACCAGATCCAGTCGATGCTGTCGCGGCTGACGAATTTCTCGATGTCGATCGTCCGCGTGCTCTCGAGCGCCACGGCGTCCAGCTCCTCGTCTTCGAGTACGATGAAATCGCCCTCGCCGCGCTCGTATCCCTTCGCTTCCTCGTCCTCATCCACCACCTTGCCCGTTTCGGAATCGACGTAGCGGCTGACCACCCGGTTCTTCGTCGCGCGATTGAGCGTATGGAAGCGGACCTTCTCGTCCGCGCTCGTCGCCGGCATCATCGCCACCGGACAGGTGACGAGCGAGAGCTTCAGATAGCCTTTCCAGAAAATGCGTGGCGCCATGGCTGCCCCCTCGCGAAGCATCGTCAAAAAACGCGCCTCGCGCGTCTTGGTTCCGCTTTCCCGATCTGCCGGGCAGAAATCTTGCGCCCTCGGGGCGCATCCGACAAGCGCGCTTCCACGACCGGCGCGGGAATATTATCGTCAACCGCGGTGTCTCACGGCTGCACCCGCCTTTGCGGTGTCCATCCACCGGGCACAGGAACCAAGCGCCATGAGAAAACTGCTCCTCGCTTCAGCCGCCTTCATCCTCGCAAGCGCCGCCGCCGCCGTTGCGGCCGCTCCGGTCAAGACCGTCAAGACCGACAAGGGCGAAGTCCTTGCCGGCGAGAACGGCATGACCCTCTATACCTACAAGAACGACATGAAGGACATGTCCATGTGCTACGACCAGTGCGCGACCAACTGGCCGCCCTACATGGCCGCAGCCGACGCCAAGGCTGAGGGCGCCTATACGCTCGTCAAACGCAAGGACGGCCAGATGCAGTGGGCCAAGGACGGCATGCCGCTCTATTTCTGGATCAAGGACAGGAAGCAGGGTGATGCGACCGGCGATGGGGTGAAAGGCGTCTGGAATGCCGCACGGCCCTGACGACGGCGCCGCTGCCGCCTCGTTCGAAGAGGCTCTCCTGGCGCTCGTGCCCGGCTTGCGGCGTTATTCGCGGAGCCTGACGCGAACAGATGCCGACGGCGAGGACCTGTTGCAGGACTGCGTCGAAGCAGCACTCGCACGCCGCGCCCAGTGGCGCGGCGCCAATCTCCGCAGTTGGGCCTTCACCATCATGACCAACCTGTTCCGCAACCGCTACCGGGCGATGATGCGGCGCCCGACGGCGGCGATCGAGGAGGCCGAGCAGGTGGCGCTTGCCGATGACGACGGCGATCCCCTAGAGCGGACCCGTATCCGGGCGGCGCTGGAGGCGCTGACGCCCGACTATCGCACGACGCTGATGCTGGTGGTGGTCGAAGGCTATTCCTACCAGGAGACCGCGGACATGATGCGCGTTCCGATCGGCACCGTCATGTCCCGCCTGTCGCGCGCACGACACCAGCTTGCCTCCCGGCTGGCCCAGGATAACATCGTCCCCCTCAGGAGATCCAAATGATCCAAGCGACCGGCACAGTCGGCGAAAACGATCTGCATGCCTTCGTCGACGGCCTGCTGGATGAAGGCCGCCGCGCTGAGGTCGAAGCCTGGCTTCAGACAAACCCGCAGGATGCCGAGCGCGTGGCAAGCTGGTCGAGCCAGAACGAGCGCATACGGGAGGTGTTTGCCCGCGACTTCGTCTCCCGCGGCAGCGACGCCGAGATGCTCCGGCGCAATCGCCAGTCGCTCGGGTCGCGGTTCACCCGCCCCGCGATTGCCGCCGCCGCCGCACTGCTGATCTTCGCCGCCGGCTTCGGCAGCGGCCGGCTGACCATGGCGACGACTGCCCCGCCGTCCGGGGCGGCCACTGCCTCTCTTGCGCAGGAGGCGCGTTCCGCCTTCCTCGTCTACACCAGCGAGGTGCGCCATCCCGTCGAAGTCGCGGCCGACCAGCAGGACCATCTTGCCGCCTGGCTTGGCAAGCGGCTGGACTATCGTTTGCGACTGCCGGACCTTTCCGCGCTCGGCTACAGCCTTGTCGGCGGCAGGCTGCTGCCGGTCGGCGGCCAGCCGGGTGCGCTGCTGATGTACCAGAACGCCGGAGGCCAGCGGCTGACGATCATCGTCGGCCGCAACGCGGAACACCGGGAAACGAGCTTCCGCCTCGACACGGACGGTCCCGTCCGCACCTTCTACTGGATCGACGGCACAATCGGCTATGCCGTGACCGGAGAGATCCCGGCGGACGAACTTCGCGCCGTCGCCGACGAGTGCTACCGGCAGATGGAGGAAGCTTAGGGTCACCTCGGAGTTCTGCATCAGCCGTTCTCGCCGGCACACGCGTGGAAGCACCCGCCGAAACTTGGCATAGTGCCCGGCAACAGGACGAATCATCAGTTGAGGACGTAAATATGGTCGGCATTCGCGACATCACACTGCCGGGCGGCGGCAGCGTTCCCGCCCTCGGCCAGGGGACCTGGCACATGGGCGAAAGCAGAGCGGCGGCGCAAGGCGAGATCCGCGCTTTGCAGGCCGGGATCGACCTCGGCATGACGCTGATCGACACGGCCGAAATGTATGCGGACGGCGGCGCGGAAGAGGTTGTCGGCCGCGCCGTCGAGGGACGGCGCGACAGCGTGTTCATCGTCAGCAAGGTTCTTCCGTCGAATGCCAGCCGCAAGGGTACGGTCGCCGCCTGCGAGGCAAGCCTGAACCGGCTGGGAACAGACAGAATCGACCTCTACCTCCTGCATTGGCGCGGCCGCCATCCCCTTTCCGAGACCGTCGCGGCGTTCGAGGCTTTGAGGGCGGCCGGCAAGATCGGCGCATGGGGCGTTTCCAATTTCGACGTCGACGATATGGAGGAGCTTTTGTCGGTTGCTGGCGGCGACCACGTCGCCGCGAACCAGGTGCTCTATAATCCCGCCCGCCGCGGCATCGAGTTCGACCTTCTGCCCTGGTCCGACGCACGCGGGCTCGCCACCATGGCCTACTCGCCGCTCGACGAGGGCCGCCTCGTGCGCCATCCTGCCCTAGCCCGTATCGCCGCAAGCCACGGCGCCAGCGCGCCACAGGTCGCGCTGGCCTTCCTGCTTTCGCGCCGGCACGTCATCGTCATTCCGAAGTCCGGCTCGCCCGAACGCGTCGCGGAAAACCGCAAGGCCGCCGATCTGATCCTCACGTCCGACGATATGGCCGCCCTCGACGCAGCCTTCCCGCCGCCAAGGCGCAAGCAGCCGCTGGAAATGATATGACACACCTCCAAAACGCCATAAAGCTGCACAAACTCGAAAGCTCCCCCACCCACTAAAGCGTTGGCAATGGTGTTTCGAACTTTTTGTCGGTTAGGACTGGCTGGCGTGGCTGCCCTAAGTATCGGCCATACATCGAAAGCCACAGCTGCGGAGAACGGAAAAAATCGATCATCGACAATCCGCTTTGGCATCATTTTCGCGGATGGAAGAAAGCACCAACGGGAGACACGATGCAACGAGGCTGAGACTTGCGAGATTTATCGCAACGATGATTTGGGAGTGACGATCGCAATATTGAAAGAGAGAGAACCAAGGCGAAAAATATCGAAAACCGTTCGAATATCATGCAAGGATTTCGATTGTTTCTTTGAAAATTCCCAATCCATTATAGAGATATACGGTTCACAGCCTGTCCGTTTCCACAAGGGAGAGCGTCCCAGAGGATTGGAGTGGCAACAAAACGAACATTACGGAAGTCTCGCAATTCAGTTCGAGACAAAGGCGAAAACGCAATCTTTGATAAAGGAAACGTCAATCGAACTCGGCGGTCCACCCGACAAGAGTCGGGCAGACCAGCGCAAAATTTAGCCGGCAGCGGCTGAATCGTAGTTTGGCTCACATCCCCTGCGGGCCGCGGTTCATCGCGGCGATGCCGGTGCGGCAGACCTCGATCAGGCCGAGCGGCTTCATGATGGCGATGAACTGGTCGATCTTCGACACCTTGCCGGTGATCTCGAAGACGAAGTGCTCGGTGTTGGCATCGATGACCGAAGCGCGGAAGGCATCGGCAAGCCGCAACGCCTCGACCCGGTGATCGCCGGTGCCCGACACCTTGACCAGCGCCAGTTCGCGCTCCAGCGGCCGCTCATGGCCGAGGTCCTTGGCGCGGACGGTCAGGTCGACGACCCGGTGCACCGGAACGATACGCTCCAGTTGCGCCTTGATCTGCTCCAGCACGTGCGGGGTGCCGCGGGTGACGATGGTGATGCGCGACAGATGCGCCTGATGCTCCGTCTCCGAAACGGTCAGGCTTTCGATGTTGTATCCGCGGCCGGAAAACAGGCCGATGACGCGGGCCAGCACGCCCGGCTCGTTGTCGACGAGGACCGATAGCGTGTGGCTTTCCGAAACCTGCGTCTCGGGAGCGATGAAATAGGCCGAACCGGTCGGCTGAAGATGTGCGTTCATGGACTTCGTTCCTCCCGTATATCAGACTAGCTGGCGACCCTTGGCGTCGATCGCGTTCGCGACCGCCTCGTCCGTCGCCTCGTCGGGCAGCAGCATCTCGTTGTGCGCCTTGCCGGACGGGATCATCGGGAAGCAGTTTGCCAGGTTGGCAACGCGGCAATCGAAGATCACCGGCTTCTTGACCGAGATCATTTCCTGGATTGCGCCATCCAGATCGGCTGGCTTGTCGCAACGCAGGCCGACGGCGCCATAGGCTTCGGCGAGTTTGACGAAGTCAGGCATTGCCTCGGTGTAGGAATGCGACAGACGGTTGCCGTGCAAGAGCTGCTGCCACTGGCGGACCATCCCCATGTACTGGTTGTTGAGGATGAAGATCTTGATTGGCGCCTCGTACTGGATCGCAGCCGACATCTCCTGGATGCACATCTGGATGGAAGCGTCGCCGGCGATGTCGATGACGAGCGCGTCGGGATGGGCGATCTGCACGCCGAGGGCGGCCGGCAGGCCATAGCCCATCGTGCCGAGCCCGCCGGAGGTCATCCAGTGGTTCGGCTGCTCGAAGCCGAAGAACTGCGCAGCCCACATCTGGTGCTGGCCGACTTCGGTGGTGATGTAGGTGTCGCGATGCTTGGTCAGCTCGTACAGCCGCTGGATCGCGTATTGCGGCATGATGACGTCATCGTTGGGCTTGTAGGCCAGCGAGTTGCGCGCACGCCACTTGCTGATCGAGGTCCACCAGTCGGCCAGGTGTTCCTTGCCCGTGGTCTTTGCGGAGGCGCGCCACAGCCGGACCATGTCTTCGAGGACGCGGCCGACGTCACCCAGGATCGGAATGTCGACCCGGACGTTCTTGTTGATCGAGGACGGATCGATATCGATGTGGATCTTCTTCGAATTGGGCGAAAACGCATTCAGGCGGCCGGTAATGCGGTCGTCGAAGCGCGCGCCGATGCAGACCATGACGTCACAGTCATGCATCGCCATGTTGGCCTCGTAGGTGCCGTGCATGCCCAGCATGCCGAGCCAGTTCTTGCCGGATGCGGGATAGGCGCCGAGCCCCATCAGCGTCGAGGTGATCGGGAAACCGGTCAGTTCGACCAGTTCGCGCAGCAGGTGCGAAGCCTCGGGGCCAGAATTGACGACGCCGCCGCCGGAATAGATCACCGGCTTTCGGGCGCCCTGCATCAGGGCTACGGCCTCGCGGATGCGGTCGAGGTCGCCTTGGACCTTCGGCTCGTAGACGTGCTGCGAGGGCGTGGCGGACGGGGCGACATAGGTGCCGGTGGCGAACTGGATATCCTTCGGGATGTCGACAACGACCGGGCCGGGACGGCCGCTCTTGGCGACACGGAAGGCCTCGTGGATGGTGCGCGCCAGCTGGTTGACGTCCTTGACCAGCCAGTTGTGCTTGGTGCAGGGCCGGGTGATGCCAACCGTGTCGCATTCCTGGAACGCGTCCGAACCGATCAGCGAGGTCGGGACCTGGCCGCTGAGGCAGACGAGCGGGATCGAATCCATCAGCGCGTCCTGCAGCGGCGTGACGGCATTGGTCGCGCCGGGGCCGGAGGTCACCAGCATAACGCCGACCTTGCCGGTGGCGCGCGCATAGCCTTCGGCGGCGTGCCCTGCCCCCTGCTCGTGACGGACGAGGATGTGCTGTATCTCGTCCTGCTGGAAGATCTCGTCGTAGATCGGCAGGACGGCGCCGCCCGGATAGCCGAAGATGTGCTCGACGCCATTGTCCTTCAGTGCCTGCAGGACGATTTCGGCGCCCGTCATCTGGTTCTCAGTTCCACTCATCGGAATGTTTCCGTTCGTTACCATGGTTTGAAAGTGTGATTAGCGAAATCGTGGGCATAAAAAAAGGCCCCTTTCGGAGCCTGCTTACCGCGCATGGGTGCTTTCGCCCGGTGGTCACACCACCTTGCCCATGCGCCTTCCCACCACAAGAATCTTCGCGATATTCGAAATCATGAGGCGGATTGATAATCGCTAAAGCGTTGATCGTCAACCGCCGTTGATTGCTTCGTTTCGGCACAACCGAACGACAACCGGGAATGGTTCAGGCTGGCACGGCCTACGACCAGGATACGCATTGTTAAGCGAGCGCTGTTATTCTCGCCTCAAAAGGGGCAAGGAGTGCCTGCGTTGCGTAACACTGATTTACATCGTTCGTCGGCAGCCGGCGAACAGGATCGGCGAGACGACGATACACCTGGGAACCGTCTCTTGGGACGCGTCGTCGCCTGCAGCGGCTCGCGGGCGACCATCAGCGCGGTGGCCGAGGAAGGCCAGACCTCGCTGACGGAACTCTGGTCCGTCGGACGCCTGATCTCCATCTCGGTCGGCGACAACCGCATCGTGGCGCTCGTATATGCCATGGCGACCGACCAGCAGAGCTGGTCGACGAACGGCGACACGCTCTTTCACGTCGAGGTCGAGCTTCTCGGCGAGGTCCACATGGGACCGGACGGACGCGAGGAGTTTTCCGCCGGCATATCCGCCTATCCCTATCTCGGCGCGATCGCGCACCGTATCCGCGCCTCCGACCTCGCCAAAGTCTACGACACCGGCATGAACGACGTCTGCGTGATCGGCAAGCTGACGCAGGACGAGTCGCTGGACGCCACCATTCACGTCCCCTCGATGCTGTCCAAGCACTTCGCGATCGTGGGCACCACCGGCGTCGGCAAGTCGACAGCAGTCACGCTGCTCCTGCACAAGGCGATCCAGTCCGATCCGAAGCTGCGTGTGCTGATCCTCGACCCGCACAACGAATTCGCAGCCGCCTTCCCCGACCACGCGGTCGTCATCGAGACCGACACGCTCGACCTGCCGTTCTGGCTGTTCAAGCTGGAGGAGTTCGCAGAGGTCGTGTTCCGCGGCCGGCCGGCCGTCCCCGAAGAGATAGATGTGCTGCGCGACCTCATCCCCGAAGCGAAAAAGGCCTTTCGCGGCTCCGGCGAGGGCGGGCTGATGCGCCGTACCAACGAGAAGAGTTCGATCACGGCCGACACGCCGGTGCCCTTCCGCATCGCCGACCTGCTGGCGCTGATCGACGAGCGCATCGGCCGCCTCGAGGGGCGCACCGAAAAGCCGCACCTTCGCTCGCTGAAGGTCAAGATCATGTCTGCGATCAACGATCCTCGCTATCACTTCATGTTCTCCTCGAACACGATCACCGATACGATCCTGGATACGGTCGCGCGCATCTTCCGCATTCCGGGCAACGGCCGGCCGATCACCACGTTCCAGCTCGCCGGCATCCCCTCCGAGGTGGTCAACTCCGTCGCGTCCGTCCTCTGCCGCATGGCCTTCGAGATCGGCCTGTGGAGCAATGGCGGCGTCCACATGCTGGTCGTATGCGAGGAGGCGCACCGTTACGTGCCCGCCGACGCCAGCGCCGGCTTCCTGCCGACCCGGCAGGCGATCGCCCGCATTGCAAAGGACGGCCGCAAGTACGGCGTCTCACTCGGCGTCATCACCCAGCGCCCCGGCGAACTCGACCCCACGATCCTGTCGCAGTGCTCCACCGTGTTCGCCATGCGGCTTGCCAACGATCAGGACCAGGAGATCATCCGCTCCGCCATCCCCAATTCGTCCTCGTCCACGACGAGCTTCATCTCCTCGATCGGCAACGGCGAGGCGATCGCATTCGGCGAGGCAGTGGCCGTGCCGATGCGGATGAAGTTCTCCCGCGTCTCGGAAAGCCGCCTGCCGAAGGCAAACGGCGTCGTCGTCAAGGCAAGCGAGGATACGCCCGATACCGTCGACCTGCGCTCGATCGTCGGGCGCATGCGCTCGGTCTCCGGGCCGGACATCTCGTCCTTCCAGAGCTCCATCCTCGCCGCGGAAAACGACGCTTCGGCAATGCGCAGCACCTTCGCCGAGCCCCCGCCTTCCCGGCTGGACCGCGTAGACGACTATCGGGAAACGCAGCACGCCCAGCAGACCGTGTCGTCAAATGGCGATGCGGCGATGAGCGAACCGGACATCCAGCCCTATCGCCCGGACATGCTGCCGGGTGTCCCGGCAGGACCTTCGCCGCTCTCGGCGCACGACCGCTTCGAGGCGCTGCGGCGGGAGCTGAATGCCGGCCACGACGCGAGCCCTTCCCAGCCCAACAGGCCAGCGCGGCCCGCATTCGGCGAGACCGGTGAGACCCGGCGCGAAGGCTCCATCCGCGAACAGTTGCTGAAGAAGCCTCTCAGCAGCCTCGTGCGCAAGTAGCGCGGGAGCGGAACGGTTTCGTCCGCCGTCGCGCCGCCACCGGACGGGTGGCGCCTCGGCGTGCAACGCTCGCAGGCGCCCGGCCCTTTGTCAGAACGGCACTGGCGAAACCGCGTCCCAGCGCAGCCAGCTTTCGTCCATCTGGTTGCGGAACCAGGTCATTTGCCGCTTGGCATATTGCCGTGTCGCCGCAGCCCCCCGTTCGACGACGTCGGCTTCGCCCATGGAGCCAACAAGCAAAGCTGCAATCTGTGGCACGCCGATCGCCTTCATCACCGGCATCTCCGGCGGCAGGCGGAGCGCCAATAGCGTACGCACCTCGTCAACGGCGCCGGATTGAAGCATCGCCGCAAAGCGCCGGTCGATGCGCTCGTGCAGCAGTGCGCGTTCGGGCAGAACGACGATCTTCAACGCCCGGGCCGGATCGATCACCGCAGGGGCTGCGGCAGATTGCAGTTCGCGAATGGAGCGGCCGCTGACCTCAAGAATTTCCAGCGCCCGCAGGATACGCTGCCCGTCATTGGCGCGGATCGCCTCGGCCGAGCGTGGGTCGCGCTGCCCAAGCTCCGCATGCAGGGCAGGCGCTCCCTCGTCCGCAAGGCGCGCGCGCAATTTCTGGCGCACCGCATCGGGGACTGCCGGCATGTCGGAAAGGCCGCCCGTCAGCGCCTTGAAATAAAGGCCCGTCCCCCCGACGAAAACGGGAAGCTTCGACCTGCGGCGCAGATCCGCCACGACGTCCGTCGCCTGCCGCAGCCATTCGCCGCTCGAATAGGCCTGTCCCGCCGGCGTGTGCCCGTAGAGCAGGTGTTCGATACCGCCCATCTCGTCCGGCTGCGGGCGCGCCGTCAGCACGTTCAGCGTATCGTACACCTGCATGCTGTCGGCATTGACGACGACCCCGCCATGCGCCTGCGCCAGCCGTACTGCCAGCGCGGACTTGCCGCTGGCCGTCGGGCCGGTTATCAGGATCGCGTCCATGTCACCTTCAGGAATCCTCATCATGGCTCTCGTTGCCACGCTTATCGCCAATCCGTCAAATCCGGTCCTTGCATCCCAAATGGGGGAGCGGGCCGCGGATGCGGTCAATGCCTCCGGCCTCTACTGGCTGGCCGACGGGGTGGCCTGCGACATCGCGCTGCGCGAAGGCACTGATGCAGCGTCTGCGCGCCACGCGATCGCCGCCGTCATCGGCGCAGCCCCGCTCGACCTCGTCATCCAGGAGGCGGAGACGCGGCGCAAGAAGCTTCTGATCGCGGACATGGACTCCACCATGATCGGGCAGGAATGCATAGACGAGCTCGCAGCCGAAGTCGGCCTGAAGGAGCGCGTTTCAGAGATCACCGCCCGCGCGATGAACGGCGAGATCGCCTTCGAGCCGGCCTTGCGCGAACGCGTCGCCCTGTTGAAGGGCCTGCCGATCACCGTCGTCGACGAGGTCATCGCCAAGCGCATCACCCTGACCCCGGGTGGCCCGGAGCTCATCGCGACGATGAAGGCCCGCGGGCACTATACCGCGCTGGTTTCCGGCGGCTTCACCGTCTTTACCGGCAGGATCGCCGCACGCCTCGGCTTCGACGAGAACCGTGCCAACATCCTGCTGGAGAACGGCGGGCTGCTCACGGGCGAAGTCGCCGAACCCATTCTCGGCAAGCAGGCGAAGGTCGATGCGCTTCAGGACATTTCCGACCGGCTCGGCATCTCGGTCGAAGAAGCGATGGCGGTCGGCGACGGCGCCAACGACCTCGGCATGCTGCACCTTTCGGGAGCCGGCGTCGCCCTGCACGCAAAACCTGCGGTAGCCGCCGAGGCCAGGATGCGCATCGATCACGGCGACCTGACGGCACTGCTCTACATCCAGGGATACCGCAGGTCGGACTTCGCCGCACCGGCGCAGCCATGACGACCGGCGTCATCACCCGGACAGGCCGGCTGACGGTCCGCAACTGGATCGAAGGCGACCGCGATCTCTTCCATGAGATCAACTCCGAGCCCGAGGTGATGCGCTACTTTCCGTTCCGCCGCTCCCGCGCGCAGTCCGACGAATTGTTCGACCGGCTCCGCGCCATGATCGGCGAGACCGGCTTCGGCTTCTTCGCCATCGCGCTGCGCCGCGACGACCGACCCATCGGCTTCTGCGGCCTTGCCCGCACCGATCTCGCCCCGTTCCTGCCGGACGGCACCGTCGAGATCGGCTGGCGGCTGGCCCGTCCCTACTGGGGCAACGGCTACGTCACCGAGGCAGCTTCCGCGCTTCTTGCGCACGGGTTCGAAAAATGCGGTCTGGAGGAGATCGTCTCCTTCGCCGTCCCCGAAAATGCGCGCTCGACATCGGTGATGACGCGGATCGGCATGCGGCGCGATCCCGGCCGCGACTTCGATCATCCGCGCGTGCCCGAGAGCCACCCGCACCTGATCCGCCACGCGCTCTACGCCATCACCCGAGGCGAATGGCAGGCAAGGCGGCCCGCGAACGCGATCTCGCAGGCCCATTGAACCGAAATCTGACGTTGAATCAAATTGCGAGGGCGGTGACTCCGCTTCACCGCCCTCGCCTGCAAGCCATTGATCTAAATATATAACTACTCGATCCGAACCGTGACGAAGCGCAGCGCGCCCGTCTTGTCGGCGATCATCAGAAGCGCATTCCGGCGGTCCTGGGATTTCAGTTCGGCGATACGCTTGGACACTTCCTCCGGGCTCGACACGGCTTCCTGGCCGATCTCCACGATCACGTCGCCTGCCTGAATCCGCCGCTCGGCCGCAGCCGACGTCTCGTCGACAGCGGTGACGACCACGCCCTTGACGGTGTCGACGATCGAATAGGTCTTGCGAGCCGCCTCGTCCAGGGCGCCGAGCGTCATGCCCAGGATCACCGGCGCAGGCTTGGCGGGCTCGGCCGGAGCCTTCTCGCCGCCGTTGTCCTCGCCCGGCTGGGATTCGTTCTCTGCAAGCTTCTCCCCGTCCTCGAGACGGCCGAGCGTCACCTTGACGTCGACCTCCTTGCCGTCGCGGATGACCACCACATCCACGGCCTTTCCGACTGGGCTTTCTGCCACGACGCGCGGCAGATCTCGCATTTCCTCGACGTCCTTTCCGTCGAAGCGGACGATCACGTCGCCGGTCTTGATCACCCCGTTGTCCACCGGTCCGCCCTTGATGACGCCGGCGACCAGCGCGCCCTTCGCAGCCGCCATGCCGAGGCTCTCGGCGATGTCGTCGGTGACCGGCTGGATCCGCACGCCGAGCCAGCCGCGCCGCGTCTCGCCGAATTCCCGAAGCTGCGCGATAACGTTTTCAGCAAGTTCCGTCGGCACGGAGAAGCCGATGCCGATCGAACCGCCGGACGGCGAGATGATGGCCGTGTTGATGCCGATCACCTCACCCTTCATGTTGAACAGCGGGCCGCCGGAATTGCCGCGGTTGATGGCCGCGTCAGTCTGGATGAAGTTGTCGTAGGGACCGGCATTGATGTTGCGCCCTCGCGCGGAGACGATGCCCACCGTCACCGACCCGCCGAGCCCGAACGGATTGCCGATCGCCATCACCCAGTCTCCGATGCGTATCTGGCGGGAATCGCCGAACGGAACCGCCACAAGGGGCTCCTCCGGCTCGACCTTCAGCAGAGCCAGGTCCGTCTTGCTGTCGACGCCGACGAGCTTGGCCTTTAGCTTAGAGCCGTCGGCAAAGTTCGCCTCGATATCGTCGGCGCCCTCGATCACGTGGTTGTTGGTGACGATGAAGCCGGTCGGATCGATGACGAAACCGGAGCCGAGCGAATTGACCGTGCGCGGGCTGCCGCCCTCGCCTTCCTCGCCCTTGAAGAACTCATCGAAGAAATCCTGGAAGGGCGAACCCTCGGGCACCTGCGGCGCTGGCGCGTCATCGTCCGACTTCACGTTCTGGGAGGTCGAGATGTTGACCACGGCGCCGAGGAGGCGCTCTGCCAGATCGGCCACCGATTGCGGTCCCTGCGGCACCTGCAGCGGCGACTGCACCTGTGCCTGTGCCTGGGGCTGCGGCGAAGGCTTCTGCGGCTGGACCGGAGCCGGCACCTGGGCCTGAACCGGGGCGTGAATGGGGGCCTGCACCGGAGGCTGGATCTGAGCCTGCGCACGAGCGATTGCTGGCAGCATCCCCGTGCTTGCGAGCAGTGCCGAAAGAACCGTCGCCAGCACCCGCGTGCCAATCTGCCGTGACCTGCTGCTCGATGCCATCTGCACTGTCCTTTCGCGTTGTCCTGGCCGCCATCTTCGCCACGGATGCGGCGGAAATGCGGATAGCCGGAATGCCGGCCGCGTCGCGCTGGCCTCGCCGGTGACATCTCGATGATTCGCCGACAAGAGGCCAGCAGTTGATGACACCTTACACCGTTCGTCCCACGGCCGTTGATCAAATCACCGACAGCGCAAGCGCCTCCAACCACGCAGAAACGCGTGCACGCTCCTGCGCCCCTAGCCCCGTACCAGCCAGATCAGCCCGACGCCGCCCGCGATGGCGGCAAGACCGGCAAGCCTCAGATGGCCCTCGGGAATGGACGGCAGGATCGCCGCCATGCGCTTCAAAGACGAAGGGGCCAGCGCGTACGCCAGCCCCTCGATGACCAGAAAGAACGCGAATCCCGTCAGAAGATCCGCCATGGCACCGGCCTCAGTCTGCCGGTGCGGGTGCAGTCGGGGGTACCGGCGCGGCGGGAGCAGCTGCGCCGGGCTGTGACTGGCCGCTGAGGCTGCCGAAATAACGGAAGAATTCCGAATCCGGCGACAGCACCAGCGTCGTGTCGCTGACGCCGAGGCTCTGACGATAGGCCTCCATCGAGCGATAGAAGGCGAAGAACGCAGGATCGCGTTCGAACGCCTCGCCGAAGACGCGGTTGCGTTCGGCGTCGCCCTGACCGCGGATGATCTCCGACTCGCGCTGTGCTTCCGCCACGATCTCGACGACCTGGCGGTCGGCGACGGCCCGGCGGGTCTGGCCGCGCTCGTTACCGCGGGCACGGATCAGCTCGGCCTCGGCAAGACGCTCGGCCTTCATCCGCTCGAACGTCTGCTGGGAGACTTCCTGCGTCAGGTCGGTACGGCGGATGCGCACGTCGGTGATCGTCAGCCCGAGATTCTGGGCGTCCTGCGCAAGTTCGTTGCGGACCTCGCGCATCATCGACGCGCGCTCGTCCGAAAGGGCCGCCTCGAAACCGCGCAGACCGTAGACGCGGCGAAGTGCCGCATCCAGTCGGGTGCGCAGCCGTGCCTCGGCGGCATCGCGGTCGGCCGAAACGGCCTCCCGGAACCGGCGGGCATCGCTGATGTGGTAGACGACGAAGGCATCGACCTCATAGAACTTGCCGCCCGAAACCTGCACGCGGATGTTGTCCAGGTCGAAGCGAAGCGCCTGATCGGACACGTACCGCACGCGATCTGCGTCCATGAAGGCAAACGGCAGCTTGAAGTACAGGCCAGGCTCCGTCTTGACCGACTGGATCTCACCGAAGCGGACGACCACCGCCTGCTGGCGGGCATTGACGATGAAGATCGACGAATAGGCGAGGAAAAGCACGACGGCGAGGCCAACGAGGATGGCCGGCAAACGGTTACCCATTACTGCGTGCCTCCCTGCTGCTGCGCCGGCGTGGTCCTGCCGAGCTCGTTGAGCGGCAGGAAGGGAACGACACCCTGTCCGCCCTGCTTTTCGTCGATGACGACGGTCTTGGAGCCCTTCAGGACGCCCTCCATGGTTTCAAGGAACATGCGCTGACGGGTCACGTCGGGCGCGAGCTTGTACTGATCGTAGATCGAGATGAAACGCTGCGCCTCACCTTCCGCCTCGTTGACGACGCGGTTCTTGTAGGCCGCGGCTTCTTCGCGGATCTGTGCGGCCTGACCGCGGGCGAGACCGAGCTTCTGGTTGGCGTACTGGTTGGCCTCTTCGACGAAGCGATCCTCGTCCTGCTCGGCGCGCTGCACCTCGTCGAACGCGTCGGCGACTTCGCGCGGCGGGGCCGCATCTTCGATTGCAACCGTGTTGATCGCAATGCCCGAACCGTACTCATCCATGGTCGACTGGATCGTGGCCTTGACGGCTTCAGCGATCGCCTGACGGTTGTCGCGGAAGATGTCCTGCGCCGGACGCCGGCCCACGACCTCGCGCATCGCGCTTTCGGCGACCTGCTGGAGGGTGGCGGACGGGTTTTCGAGGTTGAACAGATAGGCGCGCGGATCGGTGATCGAATAGAGCACCGAGAACTGCACGTTCACGATGTTCTGGTCGCCCGAAAGCATCAGTCCGCTGTCTTCGGCGTTTACCGACGCACCGCGGCGGCCGATGTTCTGCTGCTGCTCGGTGACCGTCACGATCTCGACGGTCTCGAACGGCCAGAAGTGGAAGTGCAGGCCGGGCATGGAAATTTCGTCCTTCGGCTTGCCGAAGCGCAGTTCCACGCCGCGTTCGTCCGGCTGGACGGTGTAGATCGAGTTCATCAGCCAGAAGACGCCGATCAGAAGCGCCGCGATGACGAAGATGCCGCCGTTGAAGCCACCGGGAACCACGTTTTTCAGCTGGTCCTGTCCGCGCCGGATGATCTCTTCGAGATCCGGCGGACCGCCGCTGCCGCTACCGCCGCCGCGCGGGCGGTTCGGTCCCTGCCCCCAGGGTCCCTGATTGTTGCCGCCGCCGCCCCCCCAAGGGCCGCCGCCGCCGTTCTGATTGCTCCAGGGCATCAATACCTCTTTCTCTGGAAATCCCGCTCTCGTGCGCGCGAAGTCTCCTTCGGCACATGATGTGAACCCGTTATATGTATCCCCCATGCCGCTTTCAACGGAGCGGGTCTAACTTCCGGGCAAATGGGGCAAAATAGTTCGTGAACAGACCCTTAGAGGGCCAAATCGGGGTCAGAGCGCCTGACATAGGTCAGGAAATGCATGCCGTGGCTGTCTTTCTCGCCCTGCGGGATCTCCTCCTCCTGAGCAATCTCGAAAACGGCTGGATCGATCATTGGGAAGCGGGTGTCGCCCTCCACCTCGGCTTGAACCTGGGTGAGGTGGATGGCATCGGCGGTTGCGATCGTCTGGCGATAGATGTCTCCACCGCCGATGATGCAGATTTCGTCGACGCCGAGCGCCTGCGCCTCGCGGCGGGCATAGACGAGCGCCTCGTCCAGCGAACGGGCGACAATCACCCCGTCGGGACGAAAGGCGGTGTCGCGGGTAACGACGATGTTCGGCCGGCCCGGCAGCGGCTTGCCGATCGACTGGTAGGTCCTGCGCCCCATCACCACCGGCTTGCCGATCGTCACCTGCTTGAAGCGCTTCAGGTCTGACGGCAGCCGCCATGGCAGATCGCCGTCACGCCCGATCACGCCATTCAGCGCCGCGGCCACCACCAGAACGATCTTCGGTTCACTCATTGCAATGCCTCTTTTCGCTGCGCCAGGCGCATTCTACGCATCATCGCGCGCCTGTGCGCGGGCGAGTGCCGGCCTTGCGGCCATGCGGGCGACATAAGCGTCGATCGCGGCGCTTTCGGGGAGGATGGCGCGAAACCACATCAGCGAGCTCGCCAGAATGACGTCGACCGAACAGGGCCGCTCGCCAAGCAGGTAGGGATGCTGCGTCAAGGTGGCGATGAAGCGTTCCGACATCGCCTTGTAGGTCCGCCCAGCCTCCGCGTTCGTCGCCGTCCAGCCGGTCATCTGCGCAACCGCCGAGGGCTCGCCGACGCCGGCGTAATAGGAAAGCCAGGAAAGATAGGGGCCGCGCTCGGAGGTCCCGATATCGCGTCCCATTGCGCAGCCGGGGAAAAGGTCGCTCAGGTACAGCGCGATCGCCGTCGTTTCCGTCACCAGCACGCCGTCATGCAGCAGCGCCGGCACCTGCCGGTGCGGGTGCGGATTGTCCGCATCCGGCTCACCCGAACCGTCGGCGCGCCGAATGCTCACCTTGCGGATGTCATACTCCGCCCCGAGCTCCTCCAGAAGCCAGAGCATGCGAAACGACCGCGATCGCGGCGCGTGAACGAGCGTCAGCATGGCTTCCTCCTCTGCCAGCGCTTTTGCCGCTAGACGGCAATCGGCGCCTTGATGCTCGCGTCAGCCTCATAGCCGACAAGCTCGAAGTCTTCGTAGCGGAAGCCGAAGAGATCCTTCACCTCCGGATTGATCTTCATGAACGGCAAGGGCTTCGGCTTGCGCCCAAGCTGCTGCTCCGCCTGCTCGAAATGGTTCGAATAGATATGGGCGTCGCCAAGCGTATGAACGAAATCGCCGGGGAGGAGATCGGTGACCTGCGCCACCATCATCGTCAGGAGCGCATAGGAGGCGATGTTGAACGGCACGCCGAGGAAGATGTCGGCCGAGCGCTGGTAGAGCTGGCAGGAGAGCCGGCCGTCGCTGACGTAGAACTGGAAGAGGCAGTGGCACGGCGGCAGCGCCATCTCGTCCACCAGAGCCGGATTCCATGCCGACACGATATGGCGGCGCGAATGGGGGTTCTTGCGGATCGCCTCCACCAGGCCGGCGATCTGGTCGATGTGTCGCCCGTCCGGCGCCGGCCAGGACCGCCACTGGTAGCCGTAGACCGGGCCGAGATCACCGTTCTCGTCCGCCCACTCGTCCCAGATGGTGACGCCGTTGTCGCGCAGGTAGGCGATGTTCGTGTCGCCCTTCAGGAACCAGAGCAGTTCGTGAATGATCGAGCGCAGATGCAGCTTCTTCGTCGTCAGGACCGGAAAGCCCTCGGAAAGATCAAAGCGCATCTGGTAGCCGAAGACCGAGCGCGTGCCCGTGCCCGTCCGGTCCGAACGGTCGGAGCCGTTGGCCATCACGTGACTGAGGAGGTCGAGATACTGCTTCATGTGTCGGCCACCGATTCTGATACCGCTCCCAATCTAGGGCGAGGATGACGTCCGACCAATGCGGAAAAGGAAATTTCCAGTGCTTTTCGGCCCGCCGGCGACGGACCGGCGGGCCGAGCGCATGGCTCTCAGGCAAGTGCGCTCAGCTTGTCGAGTTCCTTGGCAGTGAGGTAGTAGAATGTCACGCGCGACTTCGAGCGGTCATCGGCCATGGCGGCGCAGACATTCTCCACCGCCTTTTCGGCCGCCTCGCCGGTAACGCCCAGCTTCTTGCCGCACCACTTTTCCTTGACCCGATCCAGTTCCTCCGGATCCGAGCAGGAGACGAGCGCGGAATCGCGGTTGCGCAGCGCAATGCCGAGGTGGCTTACGATCTTCTTGACGACGGCTTCATCCGCACCGCTGTCATATTTGCGGACGTCTGCGAGATAGTCGGTCATGCTGTCTCCTCTTCAGTTGCCGGGCCAGGGACCGGGTCGGCGCCTCGTGCCGAGGCTGGCAGTTTTTCACGCAAAAATGGCAAGTCAAGCGCAAAGAGGCCCCCTGGTGGAGTATCGCTCCCCGGCGCCTTGTCGGAATGGCTAAAGAATTGTCACAAGGACCTTTTCTTGGGCGCGCGAAACTCTTATATGTCGATTGCTGCCTTGTGCAGCTATGGCAATAAACGGGCGGTGTAATAAACCCATTGGACCCGGGGGCGGTACCCGGCGCCTCCACCAAAAACCGATCTGCGCGATCGGCTTTTGATGGGGGCGAAATAGGATCGACAAGGGCGTAAAGATCGACTTTTTGCTCGGCATTGTACCACCGTTATCGGGCTAAACTTATAGTTGCAAACGACAACTATGCTGAAGCACGTCTCGCTGCTTAATCGCGGTGCGACACTTCAAATCAAGTCCTTGCGGGTAGCACTGTAAGGCGGGGTCCGAAGGCACCTGGCAACAGAAGCCTTCACCTTCTCCCCTCTTTCGAAATGGTTTATAGCTGTCGATCGGATGACTCGCGCCGCATCGCGACTTGCGGGTTTTCGACAGGTAGTGAACGGGCCGGCGAGGCCGATCGCATTTGACGTCGGCGACCGATTTCGGCAAAAGGCGACAAAGCATGCGAAACGAGAAGAAAGACGGGCTCTGATGGCGCAAGACCACATCCGCTATGACATACTGGCTCAGGACGCGCTCCGTAGCGTCATCCGCAAAGTCCTGAGCGAAGTGGCGGCAACGGGCCATCTTCCTGGCGACCATCATTTCTTCATCACCTTTCTGACCGGCGCCCCCGGCGTGCGGATTTCCCAGCACCTGAAGTCCAAGTATCCCGAGCAGATGACCATCGTCATCCAGCACCAGTTCTGGGAACTCAAGGTCACAGAAAGCCTGTTCGAGATCGGCCTTTCCTTCTCCGATACGCCTGAAAAGCTGGTGATTCCGTTCAACGCCATCCGGGGCTTCTACGACCCGTCCGTCAGCTTCGAACTCGAGTTCGACGTCGCGATCGACGAGGAGGAGGAAGAAGCCCCGGCGGCCGAGATCACCGCCTATCCGCTCGACAAGGCCGAGGACGAGGCGCCGAAGACCGGTGGGGACGACGACAAGAAGCCGGGTGGCTCGGTCGTCTCCCTCGACTCTTTCCGCAAGAAGAACTGAGGAAAGGCGGCGGCATGAGCGGCGACGTCGTCAATCTCCGCCAGTTTCGCAAGCAGAAGGCCCGCTCCGAGAAGGAGCGGCAGGCCGAGCAGAACCGCATCTCCTTCGGCCGCACCAAGGCCGAGAAGAACCTGACCCGCGCCCTGAACGAGAAGGCAGAAAAGACGCTCGACCAGGGCCATATCGACAAGCCGGAATGACCGGCGGCTTCCAGAAATTTCATACACTTGCGGGATGACGATGATGCGGTACGCAAGCGACCTGAATCGGATTGCGAGCAAAAGCCGTTGATCCGCAAGCACTCAGCCACCCTGCACGGCCATCGCACCAGCTTCTCGCTGGAGGAACCATTCTGGCAGGAACTGAAGACGATTGCCGCCGGTCGCGGTATTGCCCTTGCCACCCTGTTGACCGAGATCGACGACGCCCGCCCGCCCGAGAGCAACCTCTCCTCGGCCCTGCGCGTTCATGTCCTGGAAGCGCTGAAGACGCGTATTCGCCAAGGCGCAACCGAATAGGCGCCCTGCAACAGGATGTCGCGCGGGCGTGTCACCGCGCCAGCCCAGAGCGAGCCGCCCCGCCCTCCCGCCAATGTTCCCACGCAGGAGCCGGACGGTTCAGTTCACACCGGGAAGCGCGTCGAAATTCAGGCTGTCGCCGCTGATCGGCGGCAGGGGTTCGCGGACAACCCCCTCGCTCGGATCGACGCGGAATCCCTCGCCGGGCTGCGCCGGCCGCTGCTGCTCGGCCGCGCGGCGCTCGGCCTCGGCGCGGGCCGCCTGTTCCGCCCTCACCTGCTCGGCGCGCCTGCGCGCCTCCGCGCGTTTGCGTTCTTCTTCGGCTGCGCGAAGCCTTGCCGCTTCCGCAATCGCAGCGCGCTCCTGCGCACGGGACCGGTAGAGAGCCGCCTCGCGGCGCAAGCGCTGCTTTTCGAGAGCGCTCGCCTGCAGGATTTCGACGCGCCGCCGCTCCCGCTCGAACCGCCGCAGCGACAGGTAATTGCCGAGCGGCTGGGCATCGAGGCGCATCCTGGGCTCTGCGATCGGTCCGTCGAAGAAGAGCGTCACCTCGGGCTCGCCCCCGGCCATGGCTTCCTCACCGGCACGCAGCCGCATTCCCACCTGCCCCGCAAGCGTCCGGTCGGCCAGATTGATTTCGACGCCGCCGCTGAAGGTCGCAGCGCCGTCCGTCCCCGTTACCGCATCGGCGCGAAGCTTGCCGGAGGCGATCGTGAAGGGAATGTTGACGGCGCCGAGCAGCGCGTCGCCGCCGAGCGTCTCGCCACGCGCAATCTCCTCGGAACGGCTTTCGGTGATATCTCCCTCCGTCACGTCCGCTGCAGCCAGGATCGCCCCGAAGCCGTCGCTCCGCAGACCGCGCAGTTTCAGTCCATTGAGACGCGCTTCCCCCGAACCGCTGGCGGCCGCGATCATCGCAGCCGCGCTCTCGCCGGAAGCGTCGAGCGCAAGGGTGATGTCGCCGCGGCCTTCGGCGACAGGACTGCCCGAGGCCGTCCAGACCATCTGCGAAACATCAGCGCCCGAAAGCCTCAGGCGCGTTTCCAGGAGGCCGGTCGTACCGGCATTCGAAAGCTTGAAGCGGCCGCCGAGCTTTCCGCCCAGCCAGTCGCCGCCGACGTCGTCCAGCGCGATGTCTCCCCCGGTCCAGGCGAGCGTTCCGCCAAAATTCTCGACCGGCCCGTAAAAGCCCGTCCAGAAGCGGGCCGCCGTCAGTTGGACGTTCACATCGGCGTTTTCACGTGCGGGACTTGCCACGGGCTCCGCACTGAACCCTTCTCCGTCCACACTCTCGATCGGCCCGAGGATCCCCTCCGCAAGCCAGGCCAGATCCAGCGTATCGAAGGCAAGCGCGCCCGTCGCCTTCGGCGCGGACGCCGTCCGGTCGATGCGCAGTTCGCCCGAAACGCCGTTGCGGTCGACCGTGCCGCCGATATCCGTAAGCTGGATGGCGTCCCCGCCAATCGCAGCTTTCGCCCTGAGCGCCACCGGAAGCCCGGCGCCGGTCTGCGGCAGCACGATATCATTCATCAGCAGATAGGGCTCGATATCGGCGGAGTCGGCCGAGATCGCGAGATCGCCTTGAAGGAACCGTTCCGCCGAAAGATCCACCCTGCCATCGACAGCAATCGACGTGTCGCCGGCCGTAAAGACGAAGGAGACTTCACCGGGGCCGGTCTTCGACTGCGAGAACTTGACAGCAACCACCCCGTCCGCCTCGCCGTCGAAGGGCAGAGGCTGCAGGCCAAGCTGTCCCGCAAGCACGACGGTGCGCGGATTGGCCAGCATCACCTCTCCCTCGATGTTGCCGCCGTTCAAAAAGTCACCGAAATTCTCAGCCGAGACGCGGGCATCCACGCGCCCGCCATTGGCCGTTCCGGCCACGATCATCCCCAGCGGGCCGCTCCGGTCACCCGGCAGTGCCAGCGTGACCTTGAGGTCGGCATCGTCGTAGTAGCCAGCGCCGGTGACAAGGCGGGCAAGCAGCGGATGCGGCGGGAGGTGCCGCGAAATCAGCTCCAGCACGGGCCGGATCTCCCCCGCCCGCACGGTCAGATCCAGTCCGGCCGATGGCGTGGCAAGCGTGCCGCCCATCTGCCCCCGGACGGACACCGCAGCCCCCGCAAGCGAAGCGACGTCCAGCCGGCTGACATCGAGCTCGCCGTTCCTGAGCGACAGCTTGGCATCGACCCCTTGCGCCTCTTCTCCGAAGGCCGTGAAGCGGTCTGCCTTCAGGGCAACCGCGATCGAATGGCGCAAGAGGGTATCGGCGGAAGCTTCGCCGGCGAACAGCCCGGTCAGCGCGCGAAGCGTCTCGATCTCGACGCTGTTGCCACCCAGCTCCACCGACAGCGCCGGCGCCGCGTCGGCGCGCGATTCCCGCTCGATCCGCCCGGTCAGAGACGCCCCCCCGGCGGCGATCTCCAGCTTTTCGAAGCGTTGCAGCTCGTCGGTCAGCTCCACCTCGGCGGCAAAGCCGGCGCTGCGCAGGCGGCGAATTTCCGGGTCCACGGAGCCTGCCAGCCAGGCGGCGAGGCCGGAGGGCTGGTTCGAGGCAACGAGCAGGTCACCGCTGAAGCCGCGATGCCCCCTCAGCGTCAGCCGGCCCTTGGCATCGACGGTGGTGCGGCCGGGAAACTGCGCCGTGCCGCGCGCCACCTTCCAGCCCTCGCCATCCGGCTCGACATCCAACAGCACCTCGCGGACGGTCGTGTCCCCGATAACGATCGCCGGCAACTTGAGGCTGGCGCGCCCCGGCACCTGCGGAATGGGAATATCGGCGAGGATGGAGAGAAGGTTGTTGAGACGCTGGCGAGCGGAAATGTCGGCGTTGCGGCCGGTCTTGCCCTGCTCCCCGTTGCGCCCGATCCGGCTGACGTCGATCTGCTGGCCATCCGCGATCAGCAGGAATTCAGGGTGCCTGCCGGTGTCGAGCGTCGCCTCCCCTGTCACGATATAGGGATCGGAAGGATCGCCCGCCGACAGCTCGTACTTGGGCACCCGCACGCGCTCGTTGGTCAGCTCGAAATCGCCGGTGATCCGGAGCGCATTCGGCTGCGGCTTCTCGTTCGCCGGCCGCTTCTGCGACAGCACGAAGGTGCCGCCATATTGCGGCTTGAAGTCGGCGACCTTCAGATCGCCGTCGAGATCGGCGCTAAAGGCGATCTTGTCGGGAACGATCCGCGCCTTCACCTTCAACGTGCCGTGCTCGTCGAGTTGGCCGGTGGAGACCTGGAATGCACCGGGATTACCGTCGAGCGTTCCCCGCCCGTCGATGCGCCACGGACCGGTCAGCGACCGTGCAGACATCTGTGCGTTGAGGTCGGCAAGTCGGCGCGTGCGCCCGGCCTGCTCGTCGACGAACTCGATTTCGCCGCCGGTAACCGAGACGTTCTCCAGAACCACGGTCTTGGCCGGGATATCGGAGCGGCGGCCGCGCGCCCAGTCGAGCGTGCCGTCGGAAAGCAGCGTCAGGCGCACCTTCGGCCCGTCGATGCGCATGTCGAAAATCAGCGCCTCGCCGCTGAGAAACGGCGCCAGCTCCGCGTCCATGGAAAAGCGGTCGATGGTGACGATCGGCTCCGCCCCCTCCTCCTCGCCGACGCGCACGTCGTGCAGCGTGACGGAGGGAAAGGGAATGAGACGGGCATCGACAGTCCCGTGGACGACCACCTTGCGGCCGACGATCCGGCTTGCCTCGCGCTCGAAATCCTGGCGGAAACCGGTCCAGTCGATGAAATACGGGGCAAGCAGCGCCGCAAACAGCGCCAGTACCACCAGACCACCTACCGCCAACATCACCCGTGAGAGCACGCCGCCAATCCCGACATCTACTTCAATCGTCTGCCGTCAGAATAAGGCCCAGCGCACGTCTTTCGCGCATTCGCGACGGTATTCCTGCCGGCAACATCTTCAATGACTATAAGCAGATGGCAGCCGCCATGTCTCACTCCGGGCGAAAAATCTTTCCGGGATTGAGGATGTTGTCCGGGTCCAGGGCCCGTTTCACCTGCCGCATCACGTCCACGGCTTCGCCCAGCTCCCGCGGTAGGAAGGACTGCTTGCCCTGCCCGATGCCGTGTTCGCCGGTGCAGGTGCCGTCCATGGAAAGTGCGCGCGCGTTCAGCCGGGCCACGAACGCCTCCACCTTCTCGATCTCGGCGCTGTCCTTGTCGTCGAAGACGACGCTGACATGGAAATTGCCGTCGCCGGCATGGCCGACGATCGGTGCGAGCAAACCATGCTCCTCGATATCGGCCTCGGTCGCCGCGACGCAGTCGGCAAGGCGCGAGATCGGCACGCAGACATCTGTCGCAAGCACGGCCGCTCCCGGCCGCAGCCCTTTAGCGGCCCAGTAGACGTCGTGGCGCGCCTTCCACAACCGCGCGCGCTCCTCCGCATCCGCGGTCCATTGAAAATCGCCGCCTTCGCATTCCGAGGCAACTTCGCCGAACTGGCGCGACTGCAGCGCCACGCTCTCCTGGCTGCCGTGGAACTCGACGAAAAGGGTCGGCTGCTCGGTGAGCGTGAGCCCGGAATAGGCGTTGCACGCCTTGATCTGCAGCGTATTCAGTAGCTCGATGCGGGCGACCGGAATGCCGAGCTGGATCGTCGCGATGACGGCGTTGCAGGCGTCCTTCAGCGTCGGGAACCCGCAGATGCCGCCGGCGATCACGTCCGGAATGCCCTGCAGGCGCAGCGTGATCGAGGTGAGAACGCCGAGCGTGCCTTCCGAACCGACATAGAGCCGGGTCAGATCGTATCCGGCAGACGACTTGCGGGCGCGCCGCGCGGTGCGGATCTCCTCACCCTTTGCCGTCACGACGGTCACGGCCAGCACGTTGTCCTTCATCGTGCCGTAGCGCACCGCATTCGTGCCCGAGGCGCGCGTCGAGGTCATGCCGCCGATCGAGGCGTTCGCGCCGGGGTCGATCGGGAAGAAGAGCCCCGTATCGCGCAGATAGGCGTTCAGTTCCTCGCGTGTAATGCCGGGCTCGACGGTGCAGTCGAGGTCCTCCGCATTGACCTGGATGACCCGGTTCATACGGCTGAAATCGATGGAGATGCCGCCGAAAGGCGCATTGATCTGCCCCTCGAGCGAGGAGCCGGTGCCGAATGGGATGATCGGCACCCCGTGCTCGGCGCAGAGCCGCACCGCCGCCTTCACGTCATCGGCGTTCTCGGCAAACAGCACGCCGTCCGGCAGTTGCGCCGGTATATAGGTCATTGTGTGCGCGTGCTGGGCGCGGATTGCTTCGCCGGTTTGAAAACGCTCCGCGAAGATCTGCCTGAAGGCGGAGATGGCGGTCGCGATCGCCTCTTCGTTGCGTGCCCCTACCCTGATGTCCGAAAGCGCCACTATCGTCTCTCCCTCTGCGTCCGCGGACTTATCGGAAACCGCAGCACGCCTGTCCAGAGCAAGTTTGCCATGCGCGCCGCCGTAACCCCCGCGGGCGCGCAGTCTGCAAACCATTTGTAATGTACAGTTTCATGGCGGATAATTGCAGTCACGGATGGAAAGGAGCGCAAGCCATGAGCCAGCGCAGCATCTGGACGATCGTTGCAGTCGTTATCCTGTTGGCGATCCTCACCGTAGGCTATCGCATAACCGGTGAGCGCCTGACATTGGCAACCGCGACGACGACACCACCTGTTTCGAGCGAGCAGACCGGATCGACCGGCGGTACAACGGCCCCATCGACGGGCACGGCAATCCAGCCGAAACCGGTCGACGGCGCACAGCCGGCGACGAGCAACTGACAGCGCGCCGTCGCACCGAGCCTCCACTCCGCCTCGACATCGCGCCGGCGAAAAGGTGACGGTCATTCGGAACGAACACCCGTCAAAACACCAGAAAGTCGGCCGCCGTCAGATCAAGCCCTGCACCGATATTGGCAAACCGCACCGCCGCCACCTTGCCGGCGCCGTCGGCATCGTATGAAAGCGCGCCAGCCTTGTCGTCGTAGACGATGCGGTCGTGCGAATCCGTCGCCTTCGTACCGATGGCAAGGGCCGAAACCGTCAGTGCGCCCACCTTCAGTTTCGTGAAGGTATCCTGATCGAGGAGGATACGGTCTTCCGAAACGTCGAAGTCCCTGATGGTGTCGATATTGGCCTTGCCGAGCCGCGTATCGAACACAAACTGGTCAATGCCCGATCCGCCGAGCAGGACATCATTTCCCGCACCACCGCTCAGCCGGTCGTTGCCACCGCCGCCGCTCAGCCGGTCATTGCCGGCACCGCCCGAAAGCCTGTCGCTGCCAGCCTCCCCGAATAGCCGGTCATCGCCCGTGCCGCCGAGAAGCGTGTCACCGCCGGAGCATCCGTAGAGCCGGTCGTCGCCGCTACCGCCGCTCAGCCGATCGTTGCCGCGGCCGCCCAGCACTGTGTCACCGCCGCCGCGTCCGGAGATGCTGTCGCCGCCCGCCAGCCCGTCGATCCTGTCGGAGAGGTTCGACCCGCTCAGCGTATCCGCCTTGGCGGTCGGGCGGATATGGGCCGGACTGCCGTCATGGGTGCCGACGAGGCGATCGAGATCGCGCTCGGGCGCGGCGAACGGGATGAACCCGTCTTTCAACGCCAGCTTCTCGAACTGTGCGACGCGCTTGCTACCGTCGATATAGTCGACCGCAAACACCGGCTTGCCGTTGTCGAGGAAATCCCGCTTGAGGACCTCGATCGTCTCCTCGTCGGGATTGAGGGGATTGTTCTCGTCGGCATCGCCGCCATGGTATACGTCCTCCACCGCGATGGCACCGATGGCGTCCAGATAGGCCTTCTTCCGCGCGGTGTCGGAACCGAGGTCGTTGATGATCCAGGCGCCGTTCTGCGGGATCACGAAGAAGTCTGGATTGGTCTCGCGTGCATGATCGGTCAGCGCGACGATGAAATCCACCATCCGCTGGGCGGCCTGCTTGACGTTCTTCGGATCGCCCGCCTCCCTGTCCCTGGCGGACATTTCCGCGCCCCAGAAATAGTAGCCATCGACGATATCGAGATAGGCGGCATCGAAGCCTGCCTTGACGATGGCGTCGAGATCCCCGGTCTTCTTGTCGTTGAAGATGATCTTTTGCCAGTCCTTGTCCCAGTAGCGAACCTTGCGCGATTCAGGCCAATCGGGATTGAGCGGTCCGAGCCAGTCCGGCGCCTTGCCGGTGAGCTTGCCGGGCGCCTCGCCGCCGACCGTCCAGTTCTTGTGCCAGTAGTCGCGATAATCCGAAAGCCTCGCCGATGGAGATGTAGGAGACGACGACGGAACGCCCGCCCATACCGTCCTTCATGCGGGCAATCTCGTCGTGGAAAAAGCGGCCGCCATTGGTACCGTCCCGCGACGAATCGATCACCAGAAGATCATGCGTGGCCGATGCAAGCAGATCGGCGTTGGCGGGCTTGCCGTTGATCCCCTGCAGGGCATAGCCCCAGTTCTGCACGGCAACCCAGCCCGTCGAAGTCTTGAATTTCACCATCCCGGTGCCCCTTGCTGAACGGCCCGAAGTGGCCGGTCTTCACTTGTGCGACCGTTGATGCGAGCAGCCAACCACAAGTCCGGGCGTCGTATTGGCAGCAGCAAGACGGTCGTCAAAGCCGTTGCATAGCGCCTTGATCCTAACGTGTGGTAGCGGGGCTCGATGAAATTTGCGCGAAAAGCGAACGAAACGCGCCGCCGTTTTTATCGGCGGCGCTTACAAAACTTCGTTCACGGATACGGAATTGGAATGCCCGCTCACTCAGCCGCCTGCGCCGGTGGCGGCAGCAGGTTCCGGTCTTCCACTTCGACCGGCTTCAGCTTCATTCTGGCGGCGGCTTCCATTTCCCGCTGCAGCCTGTGCTCCTCGTCCGCATGCGGCTTGGTGAAGCGCGCGATGGTGAGATAGGCCACGGGCGTCAGGTAGAGGGTCACGACGGCAGCAAGGCCGAGCCCGCCGACGAGCACCCAGCCGAGCGAGATGCGCGCCTCGGCGCCCGCGCCGCTCGCCAGAACTAGCGGCAGCGCGCCGACCACGGTGGCGATCATGGTCATCATCACCGGACGCAGGCGGATGTTTGAGGCGTTCTCGATCGCGCTACGCACGTCCTGGCCGCGGTCGCGCAACTGATTGGCGAACTCCACGATCAGGATACCGTTCTTGGCCATGATGCCGACGAGCAGCACCAGCCCGATCTGGCTGTAGATGTTCAGCGACGTCCCCGTCAGGATCATGGCGAAGACGGCGCATGCGAGTCCCAGCGGCACGGTCGTCATGATGATGACCGCGCTGACGAAGCTTTCGAACTGGGCCGCCAGAACGAGGAAGATGATAACGATGGCAAACCCGAAGGTGATCATCAGCCCGTTGGCGTTTTCGCCAAGCGTCGCCGCCTCGGCCATGGGCAGCAGGCGCGAGCCTTCCGGCAACAGCGGCTCGGCCATCTGCTGCACCATTGTGAGCGCGTCGCCGAGCGCCAGACCATCCTTAAGCCCGGCCGACAGCGACACCGCACGAAGCTGCTGCTCGCGCGTAAGTTGCGGCGCCACCGCCTGTTCCTCGAGCGTGGCGATCGACGACATCGGCACGATCTTGCCGTCCTTCGTCTTCAGGAAGATGTTTTCAAGGTCGGTCGGGTCGTTGACGGGATTGGTGGTCGACGAGATGAGCACCGGATAGGCCTGCCCCTCGACATAGACGTCGACGACGCTGGAGCCGTCGATCACGGCCTTCAGCGCGGCGGAAAGCCCGTTGATGTCGATGCCGAGATCGGAGGCGCGTTCGCGGTCGATGGTCACCGATAGCTGCGCCTGGTTCGCCTCGTAGTTCAGCCGCACGTTCTCGAACCGGCCGCTGTCCTCGATCTTGCGCACCAGTTCGGCCGCCGCGTCACCAAGCTTCTGGTAGTTGTTGCCGATCAGGGCGACCTGCAGGCCGCTCCCCGCTCCGCGAATGCCGAGGCTGTTGGGCTGGATCGCAAAGGCGCGGACGGAAGGCACGTCGGCGGTTGCGGCATTGATATCGGTCACGATCTGCTGCTGCGTGCGCTCGCGCTCGTTCCACGGGGCAAGGGTCAGCACCATGAAGCCGCTATTGGCCGAACCGCCCTGACCGGAGACGGAGTACATGTTGACGATCTCGCCGCCGTCATAGAGCGGCCTCAGCTTCTCCTCGATCAGCCGCATCTGCTCCTGCGTGTATTCCAGCGACACGCCCTGCGGCGCGTTGATGCGCATCATCACCAGCGAGCGGTCCTCATTCGGGGTCAATTCCGATTTCAGCGTCAGGAAGGCTCCCGCGCCGAAGGCGGTGAACATGAGGGCGACCACGTAAACGACGAGGGGAGCATTCAGGCAGGCCCGCAGCGTTCTGCGATAGAATCCGGACGCGAAAGTTCCGATGCGCCCGAGGATTCCACCGTGCCCGTGTTCGGCCTTTTCCTTCGTCAGCATACGCGAGGCGAGCATGGGGCAAAGGGTCAGCGCCACGAACCCGGAAAGGATGAGCGCGAATGCCAGCACGAAGCCGAATTCGCGGAAGAGCCGCCCCGTCTGTCCGGGAAGGAAGGACAACGGCACGAAGACCGCGCACAGCGTTGCCGTCGTCGCGATGACGGCGAAGAAGACCTCGAGCGTACCGAGCACCGCCGCCGCGCGCGGCCCCAGCCCCTCGGCCCGCCGCCGCACGATGTTCTCGAGCACGACGATCGCGTCGTCCACGACGAGGCCGGTCGCAAGCACGATCGCAAGCAGGGTGAGGATATTGATCGAAAAGCCGGCGAGATAGATCGCCGCCAGCGTGCCGATGAGCGCGATCGGCATAGTGATCGTCGGGATAAGCGTGGCGCGCCAGTCAAGCAGGAAGAGATAGATCACCAGCGTGACGATGATCACGGCCACCGCCAGCGCGATCTCGACCTCGTGCAGCGCGCCCTGGATGAACACGGCGTCGTCGCTCGTCACGCGCAGTTCGGTGCCCTCGGGCAGAATGCCCTTGAGCTGCTCGACGGTCGCGCGGACGCCGTGCGAAATATCGAGCGTGTTGGATTGCGCCTGCCGGATGATACCAAGCCCGATGCCCGGCCGGCCGTTCGAACGCAATGCTGTGGTGCCGTCGTCCGGTCCGAGCGTGATCGTGGCGATGTCACCCAGCCGGACGCGGTTCTGCAGCAACAGGTTTTCGAAATCCTCGGGCGTCGCGAGATCCGCCGTCGCGCGCACCGTCAGGTCCTGGTTCACGCTGGTCAGTGAGCCGGCCGGCACGTCGAAGGAAGCGGTCTGCAGCGCCGTGCTGAGGTCGGCGATCGTCAGTCCGCGGCTTGCAAGCTTCGCCTGGTCGATGTCGACGCGGAACACCTTCTCCTGTTCGCCGTAAACGTTCACGTCGGCGACGCCCTCGACCGCAGCCAGCCGGTCGGTGACCTCGTTCTCAGCCAGAAGCGTCAGGTCTTCCATCGACAGCCGGTCGGAAGTCAGCGCCAACCGCATGATCGGCTGGCTGTCCGCATCCGCCTTGACGACGCGCGGCTCCTCGGCGCCATCGGGTATCTGGTTGGCCACGCGCCCAAGCGCGTCGCGAACGTCGTTCGCCGCCTGGCTGACATCGGTGGTATCGCTGAATTGAAGCGTCACGCGGCTTTGGCCGAACGAGGATGTCGCCGAGATGTCCTTGATGCCCTGCACCCGCGACACCGCCCCCTCGATCACGTCGGTCAGTTCGCGGTCCACCGTTTCGGGTGAAGCCCCCTCGAACTCGGTCGTGACGCTGATCACGGGCTGATCAACCGAGGGAAGCTCGCGGATTTCGACGCCGTTGAAGGCGGCAAGGCCGGCCACGACGATCAGCGTGTTGACGACGAGCGCAAAGATCGGCCGGCGAACGAAAAGTGCGGTAAATCCGGTCTGCCCGGTTTGGCTGTGGTTATCCGCCCCGCCGTTGCCCATCACGTGCCCTCCGCTACGGCGGGCTGGGTGGGTGCTGCAGTGGCCCCCATGACTTTGACATCGCTGCCGTCACGCAGGCGCTGCAGCCCCTCGGTAACGACCATGTCGTTCTCGGCAAGCTCGGCATCGACGAGCACCTTGTCGGGATTGCGCTGGATGATGAGGACCGGAACCTTCTCCGCCTTTTCACCGACGATGTGCCAGACATATGAGCCTTCGGCGCTCCACTGCAGCGCCAGCGGATCGACGCTCGGGTAGCGATCGCCCGCAAACTGCATCGATACCGAGAACGACATGCCGGCGCGCAGGACGTCTTCCGGATTGTCGATTTTTGCACGGACGCGCAGCGTACGGCTCGCCTGGTCGATACGGTTGTCCACAGCCTCCACCGAACCGGTGAACACCTCGCCCGGCCGGGCAATTGCGGTCGCCGAAACCGGGCCGCCCACGCGGATCTTGTTGACGAAGCGCTCCGGCACCCAGAAATCGACCAGGATTTCCGACCGGTCGTCCACCCGCGCGATTTCACTGGCGGTCGTGACATAGTCCCCGGGATTGACGGAGATGATGCCGACGACACCGTCATAGGGCGCATTGATGTCGCGGCGGCGGAGGTCGAGCTCGGCCTTCTGCAGCGCCAGTTCCGCCGCCTTCAGTTCGTCGCGGGCATCCTGGATTGCCACGTCCGTTACGGCCGCTGCCCGCTTCAGGTTTTCGTAGCGCTCTACCTTGTCGGCAGCACGGTCGCGCGTCAGCCGGGCCTGATCGGCTGCGATCCGCTGCTCGTCATTGTCCAGCCGCGCGATCACCTGCCCCGATGTCACCTTGTCACCCGACTTGACGAACACGTCCGTCAGGTTGCCCGTCGAGTACGGCGTCGCAACGACGCTGCGGATCGCTTCGCCATCGCCGATCGCGTTCAGGCGGTCGTTCACCACCGCAAAAGCCACCGGCTTCGTCACAACCAGCATCGGGCCACCGAAACCGCCACTCTGCCTACGGGCGGCGCCGCCCTTCTCTGCCGTGCTGTCTGCGGGCGCAACCCAGGCAACCAGGCCAGCCGGAATTCCCGCTGCCTTCAACGTGTCGGCGGCCCCCGGGGCGAGACGGCCCCAGACGAGAACGCCAACGCCGACCACGGCAAGGCTGACCAGCAGTTGCTTCCAAATGCGCATTCAGGACTCCGGACATAACTTGGCTGTCCGCTTCCAGAGCGGTTCGCCGATCGGACCAAGTATCGTGTTTTGGCCCTGAACCGGCAATGAAAGAATACCAACATTACGTAATTGTAAGAATTGCTGGAAAATCCGTTCTCCACCCTCCGCAATGGCTGGAATGCCGGCGTCTGGACCATGCGCCGGCTTGTTGCTAGCGTTCCTCCCGGCGGCCAGTATCCGCCTATTTATTAGACAGTTAAAATATATTTATGGAAGGGGAATTTGAATGTGCAACGCATGCGTCATCGAATCGGTAAAGACCAACATGCTCTCGCGCCGCGGCCTCTTTCGCGCCGCCGCTGCGGGCGCGATAACGGCTGCAGCCGTCGGTACCGGCGCGCTCAGCCCGGCGATCGCCGCAGCGCCTGCGAGCGTAACCGACCTGACCCACGAGCTCTACGAGGAGTTCCCCACGTTTTTCGGCCCGCAGCAGTTCTTCCGCGAGCAGAAGTTCAATTTCAAGGAGCATACGTTCAACCTGTTCGAACTGCGCTACAGCGAGCACACCGGCACGCACATGGACGCGCCGCTGCACTTCTCGGCCGACGGGATGTCGGTCGCGGAAATCCCGGTCGAAAACCTTGTGGTGCCTCTGGCCGTCATAGACATCAGGCAGAAGGCCGCAGACGATCCCGATGCGCAGCTCACGCCTGACGACCTCAAGGCATGGATTGCCGCGAATGGCGAAATTCCCGACAACGCCTGCATCGCCCTGAATTCCGGCTGGTCGGCCCATCTCGGCACAGACAAGTTCCGCAATGCGGATGCCGAGGGGAAGATGCACTTCCCCGGTTTCCACGTCGAGGCAGTCCAGGCCCTGCTGGAAACCAAAGCGGCCGGAATCGCGGTCGACACACTATCGCTCGACTATGGCATTTCGCCGGACTTTGCCACCCACAACACCTGGCTGCCCGCAGGCCGTTGGGGCCTTGAAGCGGTGGCGAACCTGGACAGGCTGCCGGCGAAGGGCGCCACGCTCGTGGTCGGCGCGCCGAAGGTGCGCGGCGGCACGGGCGGCCCCGCCCGCGTCCTGGCACTGGTCTGACGCAAGAAGGCGGACCGGCGGCGTCTCGCCGTCGCCGGCACCGCATCCGGCATAAGGCATAAAGCATAAGGCATAAGGCAGAAGGCAGAAGAGGAATAGGAGCCCATGAGCACGATCAGACCGGCCGCCGATCTCGAGGCGGATCCCCGCGTAAAGGCGGTGTTCGACGACATCCGCGCGACGCGCAAGTCCGATTTCATCAACAATATGTGGCTCTACCTCGCCTTCGACCCGGCCCTGCTGGAAAGCACCTGGCAGGAGGTCAAGGCCGTCATGGCGACGCCTTCGACGCTCGACCCGCTGGTGAAGGAGATGCTCTATATCGCGGTCTCCGTCACCAATGGCTGCAGCTACTGCGTCCACTCGCACACGGCAGCGGCAAAGACCAAGGGAATGTCCCCGGCCCAACATGCGGAACTTCTCGCCATTATTTCGTTGGCCGGCAAGACCAACCAGCTCGCGACCGCTCTGCAGTTGCCGGTGGACGCCACCTTCGACGCCGACCGTAACTGATCGGGGCATCACGCATGCCATGCCCCGCCCGGAGCAAGCGCCTCGGGCGGCTTTTTTGTTGCGCCTTTGCATCGGTGGCGGTCTCCCGCGCTCCCATGACGGAGATGTGATGGGCCCGCCGTATTGTCATGAAGCGGGGAGCGCCGCTAGGCATAGTTCACACGTGCAATTTCACCTGAAAGACACTTCCTGAAATGTCCGCAGAATTCCTCCCGTCACGCAGAGCGTTCGTTCTCGCTGCCGCATCCGCCATGCTTGCTGGCTGCACCACCGCCGGCCCCGGCGGGCGAAACGCTCCCGTCCCCTTGGCGCCCCGGCGGCCGATCGTGCCGCCGACGGCTGCGGAGCTGGACGTCATGTACGGTCCGGTCGAGGACGGCGGCTACAAGATCCCGGCCATTCCCTATCAGCAGATCGATCCCAAATTTTATCGTCAGCGGGTCGCCGATCCGACGGGCGAACCCGCCGGCACGGTCGTCGTCGATACGCCGAACCGCTTCCTCTACGTCGTCGAGCCGGGCGGGACCGCCATGCGCTACGGCGTCGGCATCGGCCGCGACGGCTTTTCCTGGGAAGGCGAAGGCACGATCCACTGGCGCCAGCCCTGGCCGCGCTGGAAGCCGCCGAACGAGATGGTCGCGCGCCAGCCGGAGCTCGTTAAATACTCGATCGAGAACGGCGGCATGGCCCCCGGTCTCAAAAATCCGCTCGGCGCCCGCGCGCTCTATATCTTCCAGAACGGGCAGGACACGCTGTATCGCCTGCACGGCAACCCCGAATGGCGCTCGATCGGCAAGGCCGTTTCTTCCGGTTGCGTTCGCCTTATGAACCAGGACGTCATCGACCTCTACGATCGCGTGCCCTACCACGCGCGGATCGTCGTTCGCCAGTAGCGGCGTCAGAGGGCTAACGGGGAGAGCTCCAGCAAGGCTTCCCGCGGCCGGAAAGACGCGGGCGGCGCCTTTGCGAACCTGAAGCGGCAACAGGCGCGGAATAAAAGAAGAACGCGCAACTGGCCTTTCGTCCCCGAATCACTACATTGAGCCGCATGATGAGCGGTTACGACGATATTCCCTTCTTCGACGACGACGATCCGGCGTTGCGGAAGCCTCCTGCCCCGAACCACAAGACCGGCAGCCCGGCTGAGGGCGGCATCGCCGCTCGCGCCATGGCCGCCCGCGACCAGCACCGTGTGCCCGACTATCTCTCCGGCCTGAACCCCGAGCAGCGCGAAGCGGTCGAGACTCTTGACGGACCGGTGCTCGTGCTCGCCGGCGCTGGCACCGGCAAGACCCGGGTGCTGACGACCCGTATCGCCCACATCCTTGCCACCGGCCGCGCCTTCCCCTCGCAGATCCTCGCTGTTACCTTCACCAACAAGGCCGCGCGCGAAATGAAGGAGCGCATCGGGCTGCTGGTCGGCGGCGCCGTCGAGGGCATGCCCTGGCTCGGCACCTTCCACTCGATTGGCGTCAAGTTGCTGCGCCGCCATGCCGAACTTGCGGGACTGCGGTCGGATTTCACCATCCTCGATACCGACGACGTGGTCCGCCTGATCAAGCAGATCATCCAGGCCGAAGGGCTTGACGACAAGCGCTGGCCGGCCAAGCAGTTCGCCGGCATGATCGACGGCTGGAAGAACAAGGGGCTGGACCCCGCGCAGATTCCCGAGGGCGACGCTCGTGCCTTTGCCAACGGCAAGGGCCGCGAACTGTACACGGCCTACCAGAACCGCCTGAAGACGTTGAACGCCTGCGACTTCGGCGACCTGCTCTTGCATCCGATCCGCATCCTGCGCAGCCACCCCGACATCCTGCGCGAATATCACCAGAAGTTCCGCTACATCCTCGTCGACGAGTACCAGGACACCAACACCGCCCAGTACATGTGGCTCAGGCTCCTGGCACAACGCTCCCCCAGCTCCCGCGCGGGCACTGCCGATGGAGAACAAGTCAGCGGTAGCTGGCCGGGCGACGTTTCGCCCGCGTCCGCCCAGGCCGGCGCCGGCAGGCGCGATGCAGCCGTGAGCGCAAGCCAGAAGCCGCAGATCAACATCTGCTGCGTCGGCGACGACGACCAGTCGATCTATGGCTGGCGCGGGGCGGAAGTGGACAACATCCTGCGGTTCGAGAAGGATTTTCCCGGCGCCAAGGTCATCAAGCTGGAGCGGAACTACCGCTCCACCGCCCACATCCTCGGCGCCGCCGGCCACCTCATCGCCCACAACGAGGACCGGCTGGGCAAGACGCTGTTCACCGACCGGCACGATCCCGAAGACGGCAAGGTCATCGTCCATGCCGCATGGGATAGCGAGGAAGAGGCGCGTGCGATCGGCGAAGCAATTGAAAGCCTCCAGCGGCCCGACCGCGACGGGAAACGCCACAATCTCAACGATATGGCGATCCTGGTGCGCGCCTCCTTCCAGATGCGCGAGTTCGAAGACCGCTTCGTCACGCTCGGCCTAAACTATCGCGTCATCGGCGGCCCGCGCTTCTACGAGCGGCTGGAGATCCGCGATGCCATGGCCTATTTCCGCCTGGTCTGCCAGCCGGCCGACGACCTCGCCTTCGAGCGCATCGTCAACACGCCAAAGCGCGGCCTCGGCGACACCACCATTCGCAACCTGCATGACTATGCCCGTGCCCGCGACATACCCATGCTGGCGGCCGCCGGCGACATCATCGAGACGGATGAACTGAAGCCGAAGGCCCGCAAGGCGCTGTTCGACGTCGTGGCCGACTTCAAGCGCTGGTCGGCGCTGCTGGAAAACACGCCGCACACCGAGCTCGCCGAGAAGATCCTCGACGAGAGCGGCTACACCGCGATGTGGCAGAACGACAAGTCCGCCGAAGCCCCGGGACGCCTGGACAACCTGAAGGAACTGATCCGGTCGATGGAGCAGTTCGAAAGCCTGCGCGGCTTCCTCGAGCACGTCTCGCTGGTGATGGATGCGGAGCAGAACGAGGACCTCGACGCCGTATCGATCATGACGCTGCATTCGGCCAAGGGGCTGGAGTTCGAGACCGTGTTCCTGCCCGGCTGGGAGGAAGGGCTGTTCCCGCATCAGCGCGCGCTGGACGAGGGCGGGCGCTCGGGGCTGGAGGAAGAGCGGCGGCTCGCCTATGTCGGGATCACCCGCGCCAAGCGCAATTGCCACATCTGGTTCGTCTCCAACCGCCGCATTCATGGCCTGTGGCAGTCGACCATACCCTCTCGCTTTCTCGACGAACTGCCGGAAGCCCATGTCGAAGTCGCCGAGACCGAGCAGTCCTACGGCGGCTATGGCGGGCGGGGCGGCTACGGGCAGTCGCGCTTCGACAAGCAGGAACCGTTCCAAAACGCCTACTCCACGCCCGGCTGGCGCCGCGCGCAGGCGAACAAAACCGACGCCACCCGCGACAACTGGGGCAACCGCTCCGGCCATGCGATCGAACGCATCGGCTATGGCGAGAGCGGCCCGCGCGCACGTACGATAGAGGGCGAGCTCGTCGCCAAGTCCACCACCACGGAGCCTTCGCGCTTCTCGGTCGGCGATCGGGTCTTCCACCTGAAATTCGGCAACGGCAACATCTCGGCGATCGAGGGCAACAAGCTGACCATCGACTTCGACCGCGCCGGACAGAAGCGCGTGCTGGACGGCTTCGTCCAGCCGGTGTGATTTCCCCGCTCTCGCCGGCATCCGCGCCGATCGCAAGATCGCTGCATTTGCCAACAGAAGCGTGTGCAGGGCGGGCGATCCCGCCCTCCCCGGCGATCGCCGAAAGAACCAACAGTCTCCTATCGTGATTGGACATCCGCCGCCAATGGGTTCACGCTATTTGCGTGGGGCTGCATGAGCATCGGGGGCGGAACAACCATCCTCTACATGGGAGTCCAAGATGAAGCATCAAACAGTCGAACAACTGCGGCTTGTTGCGGAAGTCGAGTCCTTTCCAGCTCAGACCATGACGCGCACGGAGCGTCTGGAACGCTGGGCGGAACTCCTGGAGAAGAATCCGCACTGGCATCTGTCGACCTTGCGTCAGACGGAACATCAGTCGCCGAGCGTTCGCGCCAACATGCGCGGCGACGGCTCACCGATTTCGGTGGCATTCGCCGATCCGGTGCTGCGGTCGGCCGGGCTGGCTGATGATACATATGGCGAGGCTCGCCGGTTCTTCGAGCTGTCGGACGACGAATTGCACGAGGTCATCTGCTACTGCCACTACGGTTCGGCTGTCAGTGCCGGCACCGCCGCGGCTCAGATTCGTGCCGTTCTCGCGCCGAAGCCTCCCGGCTTCTTCGCGATATTGCGCAGGTTGTTCATGGCATAGCGCAAGCCTTGGGAACGGGACTGTTTCGAAGGCGGGAGCCTGCGTCGATCAGAGATGTGGCAGCGTGGCGCTCATCGGGAGCAACATATGCGCCCAATGATCACCTGTGCCTGATCGTGACCGCACGCGGCACGGGGCCGACTGATCGACCTCGTGTGCGGCGACGGGTTCCGTAGCCGGACAGCAACGCGCGCGATCGCGGGTTGCTGTTGGTCTGTCGGCTGTCAGCCTTTTCCGCCAAACAGTGACGCGAGCCGTGTTTTTCCGGAGGACATGCTCGGGACCACTACCAGCGTGTCGATCTCCCCGCGCTTGAAGGCGGCGAGGAAGCGCGGATAGTTCTTGAAGGCAACGCAGCCGTGCGAGTTGCCGTTGCGGCCGAGCAGGTAGGAATGGGTCAAAAGCCCGGTGCGGCCGTGCGGATGCACGCCATTGACAGGGGTCATGCGCAGGGCTTCGACGCCGTGGAAGAGCTTCTCGCGCATGGTCAGCTTGAAAGTCCCCGGCGGCGTGGAGCCGCGCATCTTCATGTGAACGTACTTGGGATTGTCACGCATTTTGCCGATACCCGAATGCGCCTCAAGCCGCTCGCCGTTCGGCAGGTGCACGACGCCAGCCGAAATATCGTAGTAGGCGGTGCGGCCGCGAGAACGGTTGCGCGAGCCGAACAGGCCGGGCTTGGTCTCGCGCATCTCGTCGTCGCTGTCGACCTGGGCGGGGCTCGCATAGGCCAGCTCGCGGGCAACAGGCTTTGTACGCTGGTTCTGGGGCTTCTCCACGATCTTCGCAAGTGCCTTCGGACGCGCCTCCGGCAGCGGGATCGTATCGGGAAGAGCCGCCACCGCATCGCGCGCCTCTTCCGCCATCACCAGGCTGAAAGGCTTGCCGGATACGGAGGCGCGGGTCACGCCGGGATCGACCAGTGCGGAGACCAGCGTCGCCTGGACGGTTGCGTTTGCCTCGGCGATAGCTCCGGCCTTGGTCCGCGATGCGGCCGCGACGGCATAGGCCTTCGCCGTCTTCGCCGTCTCGCGCTCCATGCGGGCGACCGCTTGCGCCTGGCGCCTGTCGTAATGGTCCTTGATCACCGCCACCGTCAGCCCTGCGGGCCACAGCTGGTCGGCCGGCGTCTTCGACAGGCGGGCGAATTTTCGGACGCGAATGTTGCGCTCGACCGGCTGCGCCCGCGCCACGCTCGGCAGATCGAGCGAAGCCTGCAGACGCCCCTGCTTGCCCGCCGCTGCCGGCGTCATCGTCTGCACAGTCGCCAGCGCTGCGACGATCCAGGCTCCGGCCGCGACCGAGAGGCAGGCGCCAATCGCGGCAAGAGCCATGCCGCGCGGTTTTCTGATGAAGGACAGCCAGCCGAAGCTGGGCGAATTTCCACTGCACGCGACAACGACTGACGCCATAGTACTCGCTACCCACGGTACGCGTTACTCGATCCGGCGCCAATCGTACGGATTGCCGTCGGGACCGACACCAAGGCGTCCAAGCGCCGATTTTTCCGGGCGCCCCGTGCCATGCGTGCTGGTCGAAACAATGACCAAATTGATGTCAAACTATGGTAAGCAATTGGTTTACGCCGCTTGCCAAGACGCGCACCAGCGCTCGCCAGGCACGAGTATGACGGCGAATCACCAAACGATTTCAAAGGGGTCAGCTGGCCCAGATCGGCGCAGATTTTTTTTGGCAAGACCGCTATCGGCGACGCTTAACGCGGAAAGCTTTTTTGCTTGCGCATTCCCTTTTGTCGATTTTTTTCAGGACGAACGGCCAGCTTTATCGCCGCGGCACCGCGCGACGACAAACGCAAAAGCAACCCTGGCGCGCCGCCGGATGGGCTTCAGGCGACTTTCAGCGGCGGCATGCCGTCATGAATGGCGTGCCGGATTTCCGCCCGGAATGCGGGTGTATCATCATGGCCATGCACGGTGACGGCGTGAAGGACGGCCGCATCGACCAACTCCTCTTCGGTGTCGGCGGATATGGCGATCGTGCACTTCATTTCGCTCGGAAACTCCCGGCAGTCTATGTATTTGCGACCCATGGCTTCCTCCCGATTGCGCCCCGGCGCACGCCGGGCGGAAGAGAATACGCCCCGGCTGTGACCTCGACAAATCACAAAGGGTACGCCGCCCTGGGTTCAGACAAGCGCCGGCATGCGCTGCAGCCAGTCCGTGCGGGCCTCGTATGCCGCTGCCAGTTGCAGAACGGCTGCGTCGGCACGCGGACGGCCGATGATCTGGATCCCTGCAGGCAGCCCGGCTGTCCCGAACCCGGCCGGCATGGCCGCGACCGGCAGCCCCGCCATCGTCGGCCCGATGACCACCTCCATCCAGCGGTGGTAGGTATCCATCGATCGTCCCGCGATTTCCTTCGGCCAGTCGAGGTCGACGTCAAAGGGAAAGACCTGCGCGGACGGCAGAACGAGGAAGTCGTTCGTCTTGAAGAGGTCGAGAACATGGCGATACCACTCGCTGCGGATCGCGGAAGCGGCAAGGACGTCGGTGGCGGACATCGCCTGTCCGTTCTCGACCTCCCAGCGCATCTCGGGCTTCATCTGCGCCCGCTTGTCCCCATCGGCGTAGTCTGCGGCCTGTCCGCCCGCGACGAGGAAGTGGCGATAGGTGCGCCACCCCCACCACAGGCGTTCCATGTCGAAGCGGACAGGCACGTCGCTGACCGAAGCGCCGAGCGAGGAAAAGACGGTCAGCGCGTCGCGGCAGAGTTCCAGAACGCCCGGCTCGAATGGCAGATGGCCGCCATAATCGCCAAGCCAGCCAATCCGGACGCCGGACCAGTCCTTCCGCGCTTCGAGCAGCAACGCCTCATCCGGGAGGGAAAGCGGATCGCGCGCATCGTATCCGGCCTGGATCGAAAGCAGCGCCGCCACGTCGGCAACGCAGCGTCCCATCGGCCCGTTGACCGCATGCTGGCCGAGATAGAGCTCGCTCCCCAGCGACGGCACCCGGCCGAAACTCGGACGAAAGCCGACGACATTGTTGAAGGCGGCCGGGTTGCGCAGCGAACCCATCATGTCGCTACCATCGGCAACGGCAACCATCCGCGCCGCAAGAGCGGCCCCTGCCCCTCCCGAAGAGCCGCCAGCACTTCGGCTGAGGTCGTAGGGGTTCCGCGTCGCGCCGAAAACGCCGTTATAGGTGTGCGATCCGAGCCCAATCTCGGGGGCATTTGTCTTGCCGATGAAGATTGCGCCTGCGGCGCGTATCCGCTCCACGTGGATGTCGTCGAAGTCAGGCACGTAGTCGTTGTAGCTGCGTGATCCGTAGGTGCAGCGCAGGCCCTTCGCCTCGGACAGGTCCTTCACGGCAAAGGGAATCCCATGCAGCCAGCCGCAGGTGTGTCCCTCAGACAGCGCCCGGTCCGCCGCATCCGCTTCAGAAAGAAGCGGCGCCGTATCGCGAAGACTGACGATCGCGTTCACCTTCGGGTTCAGCGCCGCGATCCGGGCGAGATAGGCTTCCATCACCGCCCGGCAACTGACGTGGCGGGAATGGATCGCACGCGAAAGCGCCGTTGCGGAAAGGCTCGTGATTTCATCCATTCGGCGCTGCTCCCCTGCTGGCCCCTGCCGGCCAAGGCAGGACGGCGAGGCAAGCTAGCGCATGCGGCAAGAGTTAGAAATCACTGCACAAAAGAAAAAATCGAGGACGGACGGACGGGCTCGCCGTGCTGCAGGCCGAGTGCGCCGAAACGCACCGTATCTGCGGCTCACATCGGCTAATCACAATGTCGCAGGGTCAGCTTCGCTCAGCCTGCCGTACCATTTGCCGACGCCAAGCGGCGCGATGCTTGCCGGCCCGGGCGCAGCGCCCTAACGTGCCGAGGGAATCACCGGGAAGGGCTTTTCATGACGGCACCGCTTATCGAACTCTGCGTAGAAGGCATCGACGGCTTTCTGGCCGCGCAGGAGGCCGGCGCCGATCGCGTCGAGCTTTGCGCCAGCCTCATGGAGGGCGGCCTGACGCCGAGCCTTGCCACCATTCGCGCCGCCGTGAAGGCGGCCCGCATCCCCGTCCATGTCATCATCCGCCCCCGCGGCGGCGACTTCCTCTACTCCGAGGCGGAATTCGACACGATGCGCGCCGACATCGAAGCCCTGCGTTCCGAAGGCGTGGCCGGCGTCGTCATCGGCTGCCTGACGCCGGATGGCCGCATCGACGAGATGAGGACCAAGGCGCTCGTCGCCGCCGCCCGCCCCATGTCGGTCACCTGCCACCGCGCCTTCGACATGACCGAGGATGCCGGCGAGGCGCTCGAAGCGCTCATCCGCTGCGGCGTCGACCGGGTGTTGACCTCCGGCCAGCGCGATACCGCACTGGAGGGGATCGCGATCCTGCGCCAGTCGGTGGACCAGGCTGGCGACCGCATCGTCGTCATGGGCTGCGGGGCACTCGACGCGAACAATATTGCGGCCGTCCGTGACGCGACAAGGTTGAAGGAGCTGCATTTCGCCGCCCTCAAAACCGTGCAGAGCGGCATGGCGTTCAGAAATCTGCATGTTGGGATGGGCGGCACCGAGAAAGACCGCGAGTATGAACTGACCCTGACCGATCCCGAAGCCGTCCGCGCAACGATCGCAGCCGCGAAGAGCACCTAGTCAAGCAGCACCGTGGCCGCAGCAATCAGACGGCGCGTCAATTGGCGCGGATTGCAAACCGGCTCGCCGATCCTACCTGAGGAAAAGAAATCAGGCTGAAGTTCAACCGGAGACTTGCCCATGACCGCCTCCCGCCTTCGCATCGCCCTCGCAGCGGGCCTTGCCCTTCTCGCCACGTCCGCTGCAGCCGATACGGTCGGCGAGGTCGGGGTAGACTGGATGGGCAATGACATCCTGGTCGATGCGGTGAGCGATCCGAAGGTGGCCGGTGTCACCTGCCACATCACCTATTTCGACCGCGGCGTCCTTGACCGGCTGAAGAACGGCAACTGGTTCGAGGATCCTTCCAACAACGCCATCGCCTGCCGCCAGACAGGCCCGGTCACGATCGGCGACATCGACCTGTCGAAAGGCGGCGAGGAAGTCTTCAAATCCAGCCTGTCGCTGGTCTGGAAGAAACTTGTGGTGACGCGCATCTACGACCGCAAGAACGACACCCTGATCTATCTCGCCCACTCCCGCGAGTTGACCGAGGGGTCGGCGAAGATGTCGATTTCCACGGTGCCGCTGTTTCAAAGCAACGTCACCTGGACAGACGGAAAGCCGCAATAGGCGGCCCACGCCGGACCCATTGCGGCCACCCTCCCGAAAGGCCGCAAGCTCCGCTTGACGACGCCGGCTATAGGACGATGCCCGTTACATGACGATGAAGGTCACGCTGCCGTCGCCGTTCTGCTGAACCGACAGGATGTGCTCGACCTTGACCTGCTGCGCTTCAAGCGCGGCGACCAGGTCCGGGTTGGAGCGAATGTCCGACTGCAGCTTCTGCACGTCGTCGGCCTTGTCGTCGCTCATCATCCGGTATTGCTGGCGCGTGTCCTCGTCGGCAATTTCGTCCACGCGCTGCACGGCGATCTTGGTCACGTCAACGACCTGAAAATCACCCATGCCCGATACGCCGGGTGAAATGGAGCCCGTGCTCATCATGTCGGTAGACTGGCGATCGGATGGCTGAGCAGGGGCAGGCGCCGCCGGCTGCATCGTGTCTGGCGAAACCTGGGCCATTTCCACCGGACGCGGGGTCGGCACCGGCACTTTCCTGCCGTCGATAAGGGTTGCCGAATAGGCGGGAACGGCGATGGCACTGGCAAGCAGAATGGACGAAAGAGCTGTAAACGGTTTCATCTTTTTCTCCCTTCGGGCGCTGTTGTCGCGCACATTCGAAGGGGAAATGCCGGTGCTTGCGGATTGTTCCGCCCGCCCGGTTCAACCGCCCCGCGCTTCCGCCAGGATCTGCGACGCGCGGACGGTCGCGACACCCGCCGCCGCCATGGCCTTTTCCGCCACAGCGATCGTGGCCGGATCGATACCGCGGCTCAGGTCCTCGACGAAGCGAACCCGCACGCCCGGCAGCATGTCCACCGCGTCGATCGCCGAGGCCTGGACGCAGTAGTCGGTCGCAAGCCCGCCGATATCGAGCTCGGTGACGCCCCGCTCCTTCAGATAGTCGGCAAGCCCGGTATGGGCGGAACGGTCGTTGTCGCGAAAGGCCGAATAGCTGTCGACAAGCCGATCCATGCCCTTCTTCTGGATATAGTCGATCTTGCTGAGATCGAGTTCGGGATGCAGTGCGGCGTCGTCCGTGTGCTCGACGCAATGGTCGGGCCAAAGCACCTGCGGCTGCCCCTTCAGCTCTCCCATCTCGAAGGGCTGCTTGCCGGGATGGCTGGAGGCGAAACTGCCGTGGCCGACAGGGTGCCAGTCCTGCGAGGCGACCACCAGATCATAGCCGCCTTCGTCCATCAGCCGGTTGGCGATCGGGATCACCTCGTCTCCTCCAGGCACGGCGAGATTGCCGCCGGGGCAGAATCCGGTCTGTAGATCGATGAGCAGCAGGCACTTCATGATGGTACTCCCGTCCGACGGGAGAGGTCCCGACACGGCGAGAATGGAACATTCCGCCGCCCGAAATCAAGAACTTGATGAACCGAAGCTACGAACACATTGACCAGAAACGCAAAACCCCGGCGGGTCGGCCGGGGCTGCGAACCACGCCGGAAATCGAAGTCGCTCAGGCGGCCTGTGCCAGTTCGTCGGCGATGACGGTGTCGAGATTGAGGAAGCAGACCATGGTCTTTTCCAGAGCGACGATGCCACGGCAGAACGCGCGCTGCGCTTCCGGAATGATCTCCGGTGCGGGCTGCAGGTCTTCGCTTTTGATGGTCATCATGTCCGAGACCTGTTCCACCAGCAGCCCGACGAGCTTGCCGGCAATGTCTGTGACGATGATGGCAGAGCGCTCCGACGGCTCGGTCTGCTTCATGCCGAGACGGCAGGCCATGTCGATCACGGGGATGACGGCGCCGCGCAGGTTGATCAGCCCGAGGACGTAGGGCGGCGTGTGCGGCATCGGCGTCACCGGCGCCCAGCCGCGGATTTCGCGGATTGCCATGATGTCGATGCAGAATTCCTGGTCTCCGAGATGAAACGAGACGATTTCGAGATAGGCACCGGATTGCTTGATGGCATTCGTCATGGTTCAGCTTCTTCCCAGACTTCGGAGGCAGGATCGCAAATGCGCGAGGCTCGACAGCCACGGGACCTCATGCCCGAGGGGCCGCGACGGCCCATACGCGTCCGGAGATTCGCAAGGATAGATTAAGGAAGCGCTAAAAATGGACCGCCAACTCTCCGTTCCGGCACACCCGAACCGCTGGAAATCATCGGCCGAGCGCCGTAATCAGGCCACCATTCCGCCCGGCCGGATGTTGCGCTAGGATGCCGGCATGACACGGAACCGCCTGTCCCTCCGATCCACACTGGCCGTGGCCCTTGCGGCGACGCTTGCCACGGCGATCCTCGCCATCGCCTTTGCCGGCTGGATCGGGCACGGTTCGTCGATCCTGCTTTCCATGGCCGAGAGCGGCCTTGCCTGGTGTTTCTGAACTCGCGCTGACAATCACTTTCTCGCGATAATCGCCATGCGGCGATCGGCACATTTGCGCCTCCTACGGCAAGGCACTAAAGACAGCGATGGAGCCGCCCGCAGCCGCGGATCGGCCGTCACTGATGTCGGATCGTTCCATGAAAACCATACGCATTGCACTTTGGATCGCTATCGTCCTCCTCGCCGGCCTGCTCGGCTGGTTGACGCTGGAACTGAACCGGGCGGACGAAAAGCTCACCGAGGGACCGTTCGGCGTTCCCTTCACGCTTGTTGCGCAGGATGGAAGCCCGATCGACGAGAAGGCGTTCACCGGCAAGCCGACCGCGCTGTTCTTCGGCTTCACGCATTGCCCCGAAGTGTGCCCGACAACGCTTTTCGAGCTCGACGGATGGCTTTCGAAGACCGATCCCGACGGCACGAAGATGCAGGCCTACTTCATCACCGTGGATCCGGAACGCGACACCCCTGAAATCGTCCAGAACTATGTATCCAACGTTTCCAAGCGGATAACCGGCATCTCCGGCCCCGCAGACAAGGTGATGGACATGGTCAAGGGCTTCCGCGTCTATGCGCGGAAGGTGCCGGTCGACGAGAAACAGCCAGACGGCGAATACACCATGGATCACACCGCCTCCGTCTTCCTCCTCGATCGCGACGGCCGTTTCCGGGGCACGATCGCCTATGGCGAGAACCCGGATGTTGCCGTACAAAAGCTGGAGAACCTCATCAAGGGATAGGAATCTCCGATCATGGTTTCACGCGCCGACACTTCGATTCTCATCGCCGGCGCGGGACCTGTGGGCCTTGCGCTTGCGCTCGAACTGGCGCGCCGCGGCCTGAAGCCGCGCATCGTCAGCGAAAACGACGGCCCTGTGGCGGGAGAAGAGAGCCGCGCGCTCGGCATCAATGCCCGCACGCTGAGGCTGCTGGCCCCTTCGGGCGTGACCGCCGATATCCAGGCCCAGGCGCTGCAGATCGAGGGCCTGCGTCTTTCCTCCCTCGGCAACCCGCTTCTGACGGTCAGGACGAACCGGTATCGCGGCGAATATCCGGCGCTCAGCATCCTGCCGCAGGGGGTGACGGAACGCCTTTTGCTGGCACGGCTCAAGGCGCTCGGTATCGCGCCCGAATGGCGCACCGCAGTCATTTCCGTCAACGGTGGCACCCGCGCGCCGGAGGTTACGGTGCATCGCGACGACGACAGCGGCGAAACAGTCAAGCCGTCGATCCTCATAGGCGCGGATGGCGCGCATTCGCTCGTTCGCCGGTCCTGCGGGCTCTCCTTTCCGGGAAACGCCCTGGAGAACGAATTCTTTCTCGCCGACTACGCCTATGATGCGCCCGTCGACGCCAGCCATGCGCGCGTCGACTTCACCAATCCTGGCGTGCTTGCCTGCATCCCGATCCGCACCAACCTCCTGCGCTACATCTCGACGCATGCCGATTTCGAAGAGCGCATCGCCCATCCTGCGGCGCCCGCGGCCCAGACCTGGCGTTCGCAGTTCAAGATCAGTTTCCGCCATGTCCCGGAGATGGCGAAGGGACGCGTCTATCTGGCTGGTGACGCCGCGCACATCCATTCGCCGATCGGCGCTCGTGGCATGAACCTCGGCATCGAGGATGCCTGCTGGCTCGCCTGGCTGATTGCCGAGGGGCGGGAGGAGGAATATTCGCGGCTTCGCCTCCCCGCCGTACGCCGCGTGCTGCGCCAGACGCGAATGCTGACGGCGATCGTCACCATGGACCGGCCTTCGTCGCTGACGTTGCGCAACCGCCTGCTGCCGCTTCTTTCCCACCTGCCCTTTGCCGAAGACGCGTTGCTTAAGGGCATCGCCGGGATGGACACGCCGCATCCGCCCTGGCTCGCCGCAGCCTGAATTCTTTGCGCCTTGCTGCGGGACATGCTACGTCGCCGCGCACCATGGCGCTGCCGGATGCTCCGCATGTCGCAGCCCCCCATCTTTCAGGCGCCGGGCCAGCCCCGCCAATCAGGAACAGCCGACCGTGAGCGAAATCCGCCTCTTCATTTCCACGACAGAGAAGAACGCCGACGCAATTCTCTCCCTGATGACCGATGCCTTTGAGGACGAGGGATACGCGATCGCGACCATGGAGATCGACGAGAAGCGCGACATCTGGGAAGCCTCGCTCTACCTGATGATGGACGAGGAAGAGGAGATGCGGGAGCGTTTCGCGAACCTCCTCAAGCCGGCATTCCCCGAGGCGGAGATCCAGCGTGAGGTCATTCCCGACGTCGACTGGATCGCCAAATCGCTGGAAGGCCTGCAGCCGGTGCGCGCCGGACGTTTCATCGTCCACGGTTCGCATGACCGCGGAAAGGCGCGGGCGGGCGAGATCGCAATCGAGATCGATGCCGGCCAGGCCTTCGGCACGGGCCACCACGGCACCACCGCCGGCTGCCTGGAGGTCATAGAAAGCGTCACGCGCGCGAGAAAGATCCGCTCCGCCCTAGACCTCGGCACCGGCAGCGGCGTGCTGGCGATCGCGGTCCGCAAGCTGGCGGCCATTCCGGTGCTGGCAACCGACATCGACCCGATCGCCACAAGGGTGGCGCGCGAGAACGTCCGCAAGAATGGCATTGCGACCGGGTTGACGCTCGAGACGGCTCCCGGCTTCCACCACACCGCCTTCCGCCGCCACGGCCCGTTCGACCTCATCATCGCCAACATCCTCGCCCGCCCGCTGATGCGCATGGCGCCGCAACTCGTGGCAAACCTGGCACCGGGCGGCCAGGTGGTGCTCTCCGGCATCCTCGCAAACCAGCGCTGGAAGGTGATAGCCGCCTACAACGGCGCGGGCCTGCGCCATGTCCGTACGATCTGGCGCAATGGCTGGGTGACCATCCATCTCGACAGGCCGGATTTCGACAGGCCGTAACGACCGGGAAAAGAAAAGCCTCCCGACCGCGCAGGGTTGCGGTCGGGAGGCTTAAAAAGAAAAGGCGGTGCCAGAGACACCGCCTATTGGCCGGTTTCCCGACCTGTCCGCGAGCTAGGAGGAGGAGTGCTCAAGCGGACTCTACGTATTCCGAACGCCTACCCGGAGGAGGGAGGAGGAGTGACCGGACAAGCGCCTGATCGGAACACCTAGCAAGATCGCCTCACGGCGAAACTTTCGATTACTTTCGTTTCGAGCGCGTTTCGCGTTCGCTTCGATGCGCGCTTTATAGCTCAGCCGGAAATTTATCACAGCGTTTTTTAAGCATGGGAGCCATGCACCTGGCGCATAATGAAACTTTGAGCCTCACGTTACGAGAGGATCTCACATCTCACGGCAAACATCACCGGTTCGCTCCCGGCGTCAGGAAGGGCGCGGGCTTGGCAAAGGCACGTCCGACGCATTGTCGTTGGCCCAGGTACTGATCGCATGGACCTGGCCGGGGATCTGGTCCTGCAAATAGGTTTCGTGCCCCGGCAGGCCCATCGGATAAAGCGCGTCTCGACTGGCCTCATAGGCCGCACTCTGGTCGGTGCAGAGGCGAATGCGCATGTCCTGCGGCGCGACATCGGTCCGGTTTTGCAGATTGTCGACCAATCCCGCATCGGAAGAAGGGAGGCGGCCGTCAAAGGCTTGCGTCAGATATTGCGCAGACCGTTCGTTTCGCTCGCGCTCCGTGGTCGCCCCCAGAACGACCACCATCACGCGCCTGCCATTTCGTGTGGCCAGCCCAACGATGTTGCGCCCTGATGCGCACAGGAAGCCCGTCTTCATTCCGATAGTGCCACTGAAGCGGGTCAGCAGCAGGTTGTTGGACTTGATCTCCTTGCCGTCGATCGTGACCGCCGAGGCCATGAAGAACCGCCGGTGTTCCGGGAACGCCCGGTCCACTTCCATGCCAAGAATCGCAAGATCGCGCGCGGTCGTATAGTTGTTCCTGTCGAACAGGCCGTTCGGGTTGGAAAAATGGGTGCCAGTCAGCCCCAGGCGAGCCGATGCCTCGTTCATCCGCCGGACGAAAGAGGCTTCGTCGGAAGCCACGGCTTCTGCAAGGGCGACAGCGACGTCATTCGCCGATGCGGCGATCATGGCGAAAAGCGCGTCTTCCAGCGTCATCGTCCGCCCGAAGGTCAGGCCGGATTCCAGAAACGCCTGCTTGATCGCGTTACGCGTCATCATGACGGGTGTCGTCAGCGTCACCTCGCCGGATCGAAGCGCTTCAAAGACGACGAGCGCCGTCATCAGCTTGGTCGTCGAGGCCGGATACCAGGGCACCCCGGCGTCCTCCTGATAAAGCACCTGATGATTGTCGGCATCCACGACAAGAACCGGCGTGGCGTTTGCCGCTGCCGATGTGACCCATGTGAAAAGGGATGCGATGAACACCAGTCTTTTCCATGGTCGTCCGGCCATTTTGTTCGTGGTCATGTGCCAGTCTCCAGAGGGAAGGACGCCCAAATGACACGATGCGCCGCCAAAGCACAAGCACTTGCTGCCGCGGCGATCGTGCGCAGGCGGCCGCAATGGTCACGAAGCGCACGGCCAATAGGACGCCGTCGCTTATTCGCAGCCTTCTCGGTGGACGCAATTCCCCTTCGCCGGCAGTTGCACTAGAGTCCGCTCCGAATCCAGTCTCATTCGGAAACCAGCCATGTTCCAGAGTTTCGACGTCACCTCCACCCCGCAGTTCGGCCGCGAGCGCGCCGATGCGTTGCGCGCCACTTTCGACGACCTCGGCATCGACGGCTTCCTGGTGCCGCGCGCCGACGAGTTTCAGGGCGAATACGTGCCGAAGAGCGCGGAACGGCTGGCGTGGCTGACCGGTTTCACCGGTTCTGCCGGCATTGCGCTGGTGATGCGCGGCGACGCGATCGTCTTTGTCGACGGGCGCTATGTCACCCAGCTGGCCGAACAGGTCGACGGCAGCGTCTTCAAGGGTGGAGACCTCGTCGGCGAGCCGCCGCATCTGTGGATCCCGAAGAACGCGCCGAAGGGCTTCCGGCTGGGAATTGACCCGTGGCTGCATACCGCCGCCGAGGTGCGCAGGCTCGAAAAGGCGCTCGAAAGCCTCGGCGGCCAGCTCGTCCTGCTGACGGCCAATCCGCTGGACCGGATCTGGAACGGCCGCCCAGCAGAACCGCTCGGCCGCGTCCGCATCCAGCCGCTCGAATTCGCCGGCAAGCTTGCCAAGGACAAGCTCGCTGACATGGCGGCGAAGGTCTCCGAGGGTGGAGCGGACGTGCTTGCCGTCACCGACCCCTCGACGATCGCCTGGCTCTTCAACATTCGCGGCAGCGACGTGCCGCACACCCCTCACCCGCTTGCACGCGCCATCCTTGATTCGAACGGCAAGGCCGAACTTTTCATCGACAAGCGCAAGACCGGGATCGAGGAAGAAGCCTATCTCACGCAAATGGCCGACCTGCTCGCCCCGTCCGCCTTCGCCGGCCGCATGGAAGGGCTCGCGCGCCAGGGCAAGCGCATCATGCTTGATCCCGATCAGGGACCGTTTGCGCTGGGCGAGGCGATCCGCTCTGCGGGCGGCACCGTCATCGAGGCGGCCGATCCCGCCCGCCTGCCGCGCGCCTGCAAGAACGAGGTCGAGCTCGCCGGCTCCGCCAAAGCGCATCTGCAGGACGGCGCAGCCATGGCCGAATTCCTGGCCTGGCTCGATTCGACCACGCCCGGAACCCTGTCTGAGATCGAGGTCACGAAGAAGCTCGAAGCCTGCCGGGCAAATGTCGGTGAACGGATGCAGAATCCGTTGAAGGACATCTCCTTCGACACAATCGCCGGTGCGGGCGCCCACGCCGCGATCATGCACTACCGCGTGACGACGGATTCGGACGCGAAGCTGGAAGACGGGACGCTGTTCCTGATCGATTCCGGTGCGCAGTACATCAACGGCACAACCGACATCACCCGCACCGTCGCGATCGGCAGCGTGCCCGACGAGCAGAAGCGCTTCTTCACGCTCGTGCTGAAGGGCATGATCGCCATCAGCACTGCCCGTTTCCCGAAGGGCACGCGCGGCTGCGATCTTGATCCGCTTGCCCGCATCGCGCTTTGGAAGGCAGGCGGCGACTATGCGCACGGCACGGGCCACGGCGTCGGCTCCTATCTGTCCGTGCACGAAGGGCCGCAACGGATTGCGCGCCTGTCGACGCAGGAGCTGCTCCCCGGCATGATCCTTTCGAACGAGCCCGGCTACTATCGCCCCGGCAGTTTCGGCATCCGCATCGAGAACCTGATCCATGTCCTTCCCGCCGCGCCGATCGAAGGCGGCGACGCCGACATGCTGGGTTTCGAGACGCTGACCTTCTGCCCGATCGACAAGCGCCTCGTCGTCACGGAACTCCTGACGCGCGAGGAACTGCACTGGCTCGACACCTATCATGCGCTGACGCGCGAAGCGCTGCTGCCCCTGATCGATGACGCTGGCGTGCGTGACTGGCTGGTGTCCGCAACCTCGCCCTTCAGCCACGGCTAGTTCGCCGTCCGAGGTGAATTTCGAAAACATGGGTCGCGACAAACCGATGCCGCGGCCCGATTTCAGGCGGTGAGTACGTAGCGCATGACCATGACGGCGCACCATCCAACGGCGAGCATCGGCAGGCTGGACAGCCGCAGGCTGGCGATCAGCGCCGCCGCCATTGCCACCTGAACGTCAGGGCCGCCGGTAAAAAAGGCGGGAGCGACGAGCGTGGTCAGGACCGCCGCCGGCACCGCGTTCAATGCGGCCTCCAGGCGCGGCGGGATCGATTTCATCCGCATGACGAGGATATAGCCGCCGATGCGCGTCAGGAAGGTCGCGACGGCGCCGGCGAGGATGACGGCGACCATGTCGGCATGGAAGAACGCGTCCATATCAGACCTCCTGGCCGGCTTCGTGCAGCTTCGGGTTCCGCTTCCCCGGCAGCATTGCCGCCAGCAGCATTCCGGCGATGGCACCGATGCTGACATGCCAGGGCGAGCCGACGGTATGGTAGGCGATCACCGATACCGCGCCGCTGATCGCAACGACGGGCAGAAAGTTCGCACGCTTGCGGAAGCCGAGCACGAGGGCCATGAAGTAGATCGGCAGGAGCACGTCGATACCGATCAGCTTGGGGTCACCGATCAGCTTCCCGAAGACGGCCCCCAGCACCGTCATCGCCTGCCAGGGCACATAGATCACCAGGCCAAAGCCGAGATACCAGGAAAAGCTCACCTTTCCCCTTGCCTCGCCACGCCTGACCGTCTCCGCAAATTGCGGATCCGTCAGCAGGAAGAACGCCACGAACTTTTCGCCGGCCGAGAAATGCCGCACAAACGGCGCCATCGCCGCCGAATAGAGGATGTGCCGGAAATTCACCGCGAAAATCGAAAGCACGATGACCCAGGCGGCGATCTTCTGGCCGAACAACTCGATACCGACGAGCTGGCTGGCGCCCGCAAAAATCGTCATGCTCATCAGAAGCGCCTCGGCGATCGTCTGGCCGTTGGCGACGGCGACTGCCCCGAAAAGGGCACCGAAAGGCGCGGCGGAAATGCACACCGGCGTCCCCTGGCGAACGCCCTCGAAGAATTCACGTTTGTTCACGAATGTCCGTCTCCTGCATGCAGAAGCTCCGCACGAAGACATGCCTGGCGAAAGCGGGAACCGGTCTCGGAGAAGACATGGCGAAAGCAGCAAGCAGCGTGTCGGGGGCGGAGCTTCCGATCTGCACAGGCTTAGTCGGACACAACACTCAGCGCAATTGAATAAGGCTGATGTATCGATCGCTTTTGCTGAACGTTGATCCGGCGTCGTGCCGACGTCGGATCAACGTTTTCTCACGCCGGCTTGGTCTTTACCTGGAAGGTGTGTTCCTGGCCGGGAAAAGTGCGTGCCTTGACCTCTTCGGCATAGGCCTCGACGGCAGCGCTGATCTGCGGCGCAAGGTCGGCGAAGCGCTTGACGAAGCGCGGCTTGAAATCCGTGAAGATGCCGAGCGCGTCGTCCACCACCAGGACCTGACCGTCGCAGGCCGGCGAAGCGCCGATGCCGATGGTGGGTACGCTCAGCGCGCCCGTAATTTCGCGGGCCACCGGCTCGACCGTTCCCTCGATCACAATTGCGAAGGCGCCTGCATCGGCGATCGCCTTGGCATCGCGGCGGATCTTCTCCGCCTCCTTGTCGCTGCGGCCGAGCGAGCGGTAACCGCCCGTGGTATTGATCAGCTGCGGCATGAGGCCGACATGGCCGAGCACCGGAATGCCGCGCTGGATGAGAAAATCGACCGTCTCGGCCATTTCCGCCCCGCCTTCGAGCTTGACCGCGCTGCATCCCGTTTCCTTGAGGACGCGCGCGGCGCTATGGAAGGCCTGTTCCTTCGATTCCTGATAGGAGCCGAACGGCAGGTCGACGACCACGCAGGCTCTTTCAGAACCGCGCATGACCGCCTGTCCGTGCGCGATCATCATTTCCAGAGTGACGCTGACGGTGGAATCCAGGCCGTAGACCACCATGCCGAGCGAATCGCCGACGAGCATGAAATCCACGTGCGGATCCAGCAGCTTGGCGATCGGCGTCGTATAGGCCGTCAGGCTGACGATCGGACGCTCACCCTTCAGGCCCCTGATATCGGCCGGAGCGAGACGCCGCTTCGCTACATGTACGCTCATGGTCAGGCTACCTTTGCTATTGTCTGCTTTTTGGGTGCGATAACGCGGTTATCGAGCAACTTGGTGCTCCCTATGCGCACGAAAAGCAATAAGAGCACCGGCCGATCGCCGATATCTGCGATTTCCGCCAGCGTGTCGGGATGGCGAAGCGCCACGACTTCCGGCTCGGCGAGCGGCTCGGCGGCGATAAAACCGCGAACGGCAGCTTCGACCCTGGCAGGATCCGTTTCGCCTTCGGCGATGATCCGCGCCGCCTCGTCCAGAGCGCGCGGCACGATGACTGCGGCAGCACGTTGCGCGGTATCGAGATAGACATTGCGCGAAGAACAGGCGAGCCCGTCGGCCTCGCGCACGGTGGAAACACCCACGACCTCGACCGGCTGCGCCAGATCCTCGACCATGCGGCGGATGATCGTGAGCTGCTGGTAGTCCTTCTCGCCAAAATAGGCGCGATCCGGCCCGACGATATTGAAGAGTTTGCTCACGACCGTGCAGACGCCGGAAAAATGCCCCGGCCGCACCGAACCTTCGAGCTGCGATCCCAGCGTCGGCACGTCGACGACCGTTTCCATTGGGCGCGGATACATGTCTTCAACGCCTGGAGCGAACAGGAAATCGACACCGGCGTCCTCCAGCATTCTCTGGTCGCGCGGCAGGTCGCGCGGATAGCGTGACAGATCCTCGCTGGCACCGAACTGCAAGGGATTGACGAAGATCGAGGCGACGACCACCTCGTTGGCTTCGCGCGCACGGCGCACCAGCTCCATGTGACCGACGTGCAGGTATCCCATCGTCGGCACCAGCCCGATTGCCTTGCCGCTCGCGCGCAACGGCGCAAGGGCCGCGCGTAGCCCCGCGATTGTCGTAAAGGTCTGCATAGGACGGATCCTCCAATCCCTTGCCGCACCCGCCGTCCGAACAGACGTGACAGATGCGGCGGCACTCTTCATCTTCGGCGCATCCGCTGCAACGCCGTCTCCGGCATTTGCGGCAGCACCTCCACACCCCCTCCCAAGGATGCGGCTGCCCGCTGCAGTCTTGCATGGCGGGGCAGCGGCGCTTTCTATCTTGTGCAGCGCAAAAACACAATCGCCAACCCGGCGCCGGACCATTCTCAGGCGCAGAGATCCCCTATGCGATATTGTGCCTGTACTTTTTCCCTTCTTACCAGTAGGAACGCACCAAACCGGCGCCGGCGGAGATGCTGGCGCATACCAGTGCCCGTCCCGTCGCGCGGCCAAGCTCAAGACATCCGAAAGACATCCGATGACCGAATACGAAGGCCTCGCTCCGGCTATGGCAAGCGCGTTGGCAAAACGCGGCTACACCACGCTGACGCCGGTGCAGAAGGCCGTCTCCGACGCGGCCCTGGAGGGAGCGGACCTGCTCGTCTCCGCCCAGACCGGCTCCGGCAAGACCGTGGCATTCGGCCTCGCCTTCGCGCCGACGCTGCTCGGCGGCGAGGACCGGTTCGGCCGCGCCGGCGCGCCGCTTGCGCTCGCCATCGCGCCCACGCGCGAACTCGCCCTGCAGGTGAAGCGCGAGCTGGAATGGCTTTACGGGGAGACCGGTGCCGTCATCGCATCCTGCGTCGGCGGCATGGATATCCGCAACGAGCGGCGGGCCCTGGAACGCGGCGCCCAGATCGTCGTCGGCACGCCCGGACGGCTGCGCGACCACATCGATCGCGGCGCCCTCGACCTTTCGCAACTGAAGGCAGTGGTGCTCGACGAGGCGGACGAGATGCTCGACCTCGGCTTCCGCGAGGATCTCGAGTTCATTCTCGATGCAGCCCCCGAAGACCGCCGCACGCTGATGTTTTCGGCAACCGTCCCGCGCGCGATCGAGGAACTCGCCCGCAGCTACCAGCGCGACGCCGTTCGCGTGACGACTGCGGCCGAGCGCGGCCAGCATGGCGACATCGCCTATCGCGCGCTCGCCGTCACCCCGCACGATCGCGAGAACGCGATCGTCAACGTGCTGCGTTTCTACGATGCGCCGACGGCGATCGTCTTCTGCTCCACGCGCGCTGCCGTCAATCACCTGACGGCCCGGCTGAACAACCGCGGCTTTGCGGTCGTCGCCCTTTCCGGCGAACTGTCGCAGAACGAGCGCATGCATGCGCTGCAGGCGATGCGCGACGGGCGCGCCCGCGTCTGCATCGCCACCGACGTCGCCGCCCGCGGCATCGACCTGCCCAATCTGGAACTGGTCATCCACGCCGACCTCCCCACGAACCCGGACACGCTGCTTCACCGGAGCGGCCGCACCGGACGCGCCGGCCGCAAGGGCGTCAGCGCTCTGATCGTTCCCCTCCCCGCAATGCGCCGCGCCGAGCGGCTGCTGCAGACGGGCAAGATCAAGGCCGAATGGGCTCAGGCCCCGTCCGCCGAGGAAATCCTGCGCCGCGACGACGAAAGGCTGCTTGCCGACCCGATCCTCACCGAACCCGTCGCCGAGGACGAGGAGGCCTTCGTCGAGACGCTGCTTTCGGCCTTCGAGCCCCGGCAGTTGGCCGCGGCCTTCACCCGCCTCTATCGTGGCGGTCGTTCCGCCCCGGAAGAGCTGCGGGAGGTGGACCTGACGCAGCGCCGCCCCGCACGCGAACGCCCGCAGGGCGAGGCCGGCGAACGCACCGAACGTGCGCCACGTGCGGCTTTCGGCCCGGGCAAGTGGTTCTCGCTGTCGGTCGGCCGCAAGCAGAATGCCGAGCCGCGCTGGCTCATTCCCATGCTCTGCCGCGCCGCAAACATCACCCGTGACGAGATCGGCGCGATCCGCATGCAGCCCGAGGAGACCTATGTCGAGCTTGCCGAGCACATCGCCGACGAGTTCCTGGGAAGGATCGGCCCGAAGCACCTCATAGAAAAGGGCATTCGCGTGAAGGCGCTGGATGGAGTGCCGGACATGCCGGCGCGCTCGCGTGCCATGCCGGCAGGCGACAGGCCCAGCCGTGCCTTCGGCAAGAACCGCGATTCCGATGGCGACCGCGAAACCGGCAAGCCGCGTCGCGCCGACAAGCCGCGCTCCGACGATCGCGATTTCGAGGCAAAGCCGCCCCGCAAGAAGTGGGACGCGGCCCCCTCTGCCGAGAAGCGGGCGCACAACGCTCCCTTCCGCGACGAGCGCCCGGCCAAGGCCGGCGACGGCAACAAGGGCGGCAAGGGCAAGCCCTACAAGGACAAGTTCCACAACGACAAAGGGACGGGCAGCCAGCATGGCGCAGGCCATTCGCCGGCAAAGAAGAAGCCGCGCAAGTCCGGCGGCTGATCGCCGCCCGCCGTCCCCTGCCCCGAACATGCCCTCAGCATGCCCCGGGCATTTGCGCACTGGCCGCCCAAATGCCCGGAATTTCCCGCTTACCGCGCCATTTCGGCGGGATTTCGCTTCACCCGCGAGCGGAACGATCCTATTGTCGCAGCAAGGCGACAGGATTGCCGAATCAGGATGGGTGCGTGGGCATCTGTTGGCGGGCTGAATGGCAGACGTGGAACGAAATCCGGGCGAAAACAGCGTTGCATCAGGCGCCATGGAGCGCCTGACGGAGGAGTTCTGGGATCGCTACCGGCGTTTGTACGACGCGATCGCCGACGACAACCTGCCAACGGTGCGCCGCCTCGACCGGGAATTGACCTCCGCCCTCTCCGCGCTCATCGATCACCAGACGCTGGATGCCGCCGAGCAGCAGGCGCAGTTCACCGCCCTGCTGAAGCTCCTGCGCGAGCAGGCCGACGACGCCTCCAGCGTGCGCAACAATGCGGACCTGATAGAACTGCTGCTCAGGCGCTACATCACCGTTCGCACCCGCCCCGTCGACCAGAAGGGCCTGCCCGCCTTGTCGGCACCCGTCAGGAACGGCGTTCTCGATGTCGGCCAGCTCGACACCCTGGCCGAGCGCGTCGCCGTCGTCACGACCGACTATCGCTACCTCTATGCCAATGCCAGCGATGCGGAGCGGCTGAAGCGAAAGCCGCACGAACTCGTCGGCCGCCACGTCCGCGAGATCGTCGGCGTCGAGAGCTTCAACGGCCGTATCAAGCGCAATCTGGACCGGTGTTTCGCCGGCGAGGTCGTGGAAGACACCAATGCCCGGGAAACCGATGGCAAGATCATCGTGATCCGCCGCAGGCTGACGCCCTGTTACGCCGACGAAAAGACGCTGATCGGTGCACTGGTCGTGATCCACGAAGGCCCAGACCGCCGCCGCCGCGACAACTGACGCCCCGATCATCGGCGCCGCCAAGCTGATCGCTCACAGCGCCGCAGGACACCGGCAGGTGACGGCCGCCGTCGATCGTCTCCTGCAGCGTGCGGCAGGGGAGACGACAGCCTGTATCGAGGCCCACGCCTCAGGCCTTGACGCGCTCCAGCCAGGCGTCCTCGTCGATCACCTCGACGCCGAACTCGCGCGCCTTTTCCAGCTTGGAGCCGGCACCCGGTCCTGCCACCACGAGATCCGTCTTCTTCGACACCGAGCCGGAGACCTTGGCGCCGAGACGTTCGGCCATCGCCTTGGCTTCGTCGCGCGTCATCTTTTCCAGAGAGCCGGTGAAGACGACGGTCTTGCCGGCCACCGGGCTGTCGCTTGCCACCGGCACCTCGGCGGCTTCCGGCGTGACTTCCGCCAGCAGGCGCTCGATCACGTCCAGGTTACGCGGCTCCTTGTAGAACTCGACGATGGCGCGGGCGACGACCTCGCCGATGCCGTCGATGTTGTTGAGGTCGTTCCAGGCGTCGCCGCTGAGGGGCGCCGCCTCCTTCATCCCGGCCTCGAACGCCGTATAGGTGCCGTAGGCTCGCGCCAAGAGCTTCGCCGTCGTCTCGCCGACATGACGGATGCCGAGGGCGTAGATGAAGCGATTGAGCGCAACAGTGCGGCGCGCATTGATCGCCTCGAAGAGCTTGCGTACGCTCACCCTGCCGAAACCGTCGATGTTTTCCAGCTTGGTCAGGGAGGCTTCCTGCCGCCTCTCCAGCGTGAAGATGTCAGGCGCGGTGCGGATCGACAGCGCCGGGTCGTCCGCCTCGAAGAAGAAGTCGATCTGCTTCGATCCAAGGCCCTCGATGTCGTAGGCGTTGCGCGAAACGAAGTGCTTCAGGTGCTCGACCGCCTGCGCACGGCAGACGAAGCCGCCGGTGCAGCGGCGAACCGCATCCACCTTGCCCGTCTTCTCGTGAATGTCGCGCACGGCATGGCTGCCGCAGACCGGGCAAGTCTTCGGGAACTCGTAGGGCACGGCCTCTGGCGGACGCTTTTCCGGCACGATGTCGACGATCTGCGGAATGACATCGCCAGCGCGCTGGACGATGACGACGTCGCCGACGCGGATGTCGCGTCCGTCGCGGATCGGCTCGCCGCTGTTGCCGAGACCGCGGATATAGTCTTCGTTGTGCAGCGTCGCATTGGTCACGACCACGCCGCCAACCGTCACCGGCTCCAGCCGCGCAACCGGCGTCAGCGCACCCGTCCGGCCGACCTGGATGTCGATCGCCGTCAGGGTCGTCAGCGCCTGTTCGGCGGGAAACTTGTGCGCGGTGGCCCAGCGGGGGCTGCGTGAGCGGAACCCAAGCCGCGCCTGCAGGTCGAGCTGATCGACCTTGTATACGACGCCGTCGATGTCGTAGTCGAGGTCCGGCCGCTCCAGCCCGATCTCGCGATAGTGGGCGATGATCGCATCCACGTTGAAAAGCCGCTTCATCAGCGGATTGACCGGAAAGCCCCACGATTTCAGCGCCTGCACCATGCCGAACTGGGTATCGGCGGGCATCTCGCTCATTTCGCCCCAGGCATAGGCGAAGAAGCGCAGCTTCCGGCTCGCCGTCACCGTCGGGTCGAGCTGGCGCAGCGAACCCGCAGCCGTATTGCGCGGATTGACGTAGGTCTGCTTGCCTTCGGCCGCCATTTGCGCGTTCAGGGCCTGGAAGTCGCTCTTGGCCATGTAGACCTCGCCGCGCACTTCCGCGATCGCAGGAGCCCCGGCGGGAAGCCGCTTGGGGATCTCGGCGATGGTGAGGATGTTGGCCGTCACGTTTTCGCCCGTCGTGCCGTCGCCGCGCGTCGCCGCATTGACCAGTCGCCCGTTCTCGTAGCGGATCGACATCGACAGGCCGTCGATCTTCGGCTCGGCGGTAAAGGCGATCGAGTCGTCCGGCAACCGGCCGAGGAAACGATAGACCGAGGCGATGAAGTCGCGCACGTCCTCGTCCGAAAAGGTGTTGTCGAGCGACAGCATCGGCCGGGCGTGCATGATCGGCGCGAAGGTCGCAAGCGGGGCCGCGCCCACGCGGCGCGAGGGGCTGTCGTCGCGCACAAGCGCCGGGAACCGCGCCTCGATCGCGTCATTGCGACGCTTCATCGCGTCGTAGTCGGCATCCGAAATCTCCGGCTGATCCTTGCCGTGGTAGAGTTCGTCATGCCGCGCGACCTCGGCTGCCAGAAAGGCAAGCTCGGCTGCCGCCTGCTCCTCGCTCAACGCTTCGACCGGGATTTTCTCGTTTGCCATGGCTCACTCCGCGATTCCGCGTGATGTTTTAGAGGAACTGGCATGAAAGGAAAGATCGCATCCGCCCTGTACACACCGGGTCCGAGCGCAACACCGGCAGCAACCAGCAAGAACGCCCGAGACGGGGCACCAGCTTCGCGCGAACTCCGCATCATAGATCAGGTGGCACCATCTTTATGCGTCCGGAGACAAGGACATGACCTCGATTTCGTCGATCGGTGCGGGCAGCCTCCTCTATCGGCGCAGCGCCCCCGCTCTAGAGCCGGAAGACACAGCACTCCAGGAGGCGCGCGAGGCCCTGTCGACCCTTAAGCGCACGTCCCAGCAGACGCAACAGGACCGCGAGGCCGCCGCCGAGGAAAAGCTCGAGCGGATCAAGGAAGAACTGCGCATGCTGATCCAGTTCGGTTTTCCGCCGGAGGTGATCGCACGGCGCCTGGCGCAACTCGGCAAGGAGCTCGGTGCGGCCATTCGCCAGTACGCAGACGGGGCCGCCACGCAGGCTGGCGCTCAGGTCGCAGCAGCAGGGACGGTCGCGGATACGGTCGCGACCGACGGAGCATCACAATCAGCAACCGTGGAAACGGACGGAGCGTACGCGCAAGCGCGCGGGGAAGCCAGCGCAGACGATCGTGAGGACGACCGACCGCCGTTCGGATATGGCGAGACCACCGATCTTGCGCGAGATCGGACACCGGCCGGAGGGTCCGACCGCAACATTGCCGACGAGTTCAAGAGCCTCGCCGCCCGGATCAAGGCAATGATGCGCGAGGCCGAAGAGGACATGGAGCAACATAACAAGACGACGGCAGGTTTTCAGGACGGATCGGCAGGTATCGACGCCGCGCTTTCGCTGCTTGACGGTGCGACTGGGAACGCCGCAGGCTCAACCCTGTCTGCGTCCATGGCTCTGACGCTTTAACGGCAGACAACTTCGAGCTTGGCTCAGCCCGGCAAGCGCGCCGCGACAGAAACGCCTCACACGCCGCCGGACAGCAATCTGGCCGCCGCTGCCCTCGCCTCTTCCGTCACCGATGCCCCGGCCAGCATGCGGGCGATTTCCTCGGTGCGGGCGTCCTCGTCCATGCGGGCTACGCGGGTCGCAATCGTCTCGCTCCCGTCGACCGGCCCCTTCGAGATGAGCAGATGCGTCGCCGCACGCGCGGCCACCTGAGGCGCGTGCGTGACCGAGAGAACCTGAACCGTGGAAGACAGGCGCTTCAGCCTCTGGCCGATGGCGTCCGCCACAGCACCGCCCACGCCGGTATCGATTTCGTCGAAGACCAGCGTCGGTGCGGAACCGCGATCGGCGAGCGCCACCTTCAGCGCCAGCAGGAAGCGCGAAAGCTCGCCTCCGGATGCGACCTTCATGATCGGGCCGGGACGCGTGCCGGGATTGGTCTGGACGTGGAATTCGACGGTGTCGATCCCCTCTTCCGCCCCGCTCTCGGGATCGGTCGTGATCGTGACCATGAAGCGGGCGCGCTCGAGCTTCAGCGCCGGCAGCTCCGCCATGACGGCGGCGGCCAGCGCCTCGCCGGTGTGATGACGGCGCTCCGAAAGCGCGCGCGCTGCGGCATCATAAGCCGCACGCATGTCCTTCATGCCCTGTTCGAGATGGACGAGCTTTTCCTCGCCTGCATCGAGATCGGCCAGATCGCCGATCATCCGCGCTGCTAGTGCCGGCAGCCCGGAGACCGGCACGGAATACTTGCGCGAGGCCGCGCGCAGCGCAAACAGCCGCTCTTCCGTCCGTTCCAGCAGCTTCGGATCGAATTCGGTCTTGCGCAGCGCGGCCTCGACCGCCATCTGCGCGTCGGAAAGCTGGTCGACGGCGCGGCCGAGCAGCTCGACCGTCTCTTCGAGCAGCCCCGGCGCTTCCTGGGCCTTGCGCTCCAGCCGCCGCACCATCGAGGCGATCACCGGCACGGGCGAAGCATTGCCGTTGAGGAAGTCGCTCGCCTCGCTGATGTCGCCGGCGATCCGCTCGGCCTTCATCATGCGCGTCCGCTCCTCGGCCAGAACCTCTTCCTCGCCGTCCTGCGGCGAGAGCTTTTCCAGTTCTTCCACCGACGAGCGCAGATAGTCCGCCTCGCGCGCCGCAGCCGCCACCTTTTCCCGGTGCCGGCGAAGCGCACGCTCGGCTTCGCGCCAGCGCTGATAGAGGACCGCGACCTCACCTGCCGCCTCGCCGAGGCCGCCGAAGGCGTCCAGCAGCAGCCGGTGGGCATCGGTATCGATCAGCGCACGGTCGTCGTGCTGGCCGTGAATTTCCACCAGCCTCTGGCCCGCCTGGCGCATCAGCTGCACCGAAACCGGCTGGTCGTTGACATAGGCCTTGGTGCGTCCATCGGCGGACTGCACGCGGCGGAAGATCAGATCGCCATCGTCATCGATGCCGTTGTCGCGCAGCAAGGCGCGCGCGGCATGCTCCTGCGGCACATCGAACACCGCCGTCACCTGCCCCTTGTCGAGCCCGTGGCGAACGAGCGAGCCGTCGCCGCGCCCGCCGAGCGCCAGCGAAAGGCTGTCGAGAAGAATGGATTTTCCAGCACCGGTCTCGCCGGTCAGCACGGACAGGCCGGCGTCGAAGCCAAGGTCAAGCCGTTCGATCAGGACGATATCGCGGATCGAAAGCTGTGCCAGCATCCGGTGTCGTATCTCTTTAGCTCAGGCGCCAATCAACTGCTTGCCGGCGCGCGAAATCCAGGAACCCGCATTCTCCCGCGGCTCCAGTCCCTTGGACTGCAGAAGCTTGTAGGAGTCGGCATACCACTGGCTGTCCGGATAGTTGTGACCAAGGACAGCGGCGGCGGTTTGCGCTTCGGTGGAAATACCCATCGCATAATAGGCTTCGACCAGACGTGCCAGCGCTTCTTCGATCTGGTTGGTGGACGGATACTGCTCGACGACGGTCCGGAAGCGGGTAATGGCCGCCAGATATTCCTTGCGCTCGAGATAGTAGCGCCCGACCTGCATCTCCTTGCCGGCCAGCTGGTCGCGCGCGAAACGGATCTTCGTCTGCGCGTCCTCGACATACTCAGAATCCGGATACTTGTTGACGACGTTCTGCATCGCCTCGATCGTCTTCGTCGCGGCGCGCTGGTCCTGCGTCACGCTCGGGATCTGCTTTGCATAGGCGAGGCCGACAATGTACTGGGCGTAGGCGGCGTCTTCCGATTCGGGATAGAGGTTCAGATAACGCGTTCCGGCGGTAATCGCCTCCTCGGTCGCGCCCTGCCGATAGTTGACGAAGGCGTTCATCACCAGAGCCTTGCGCGCATACTCGGAGAACGGATGCTGCCGGTCGATCGCCGCGAACTTGCGCGAAGCCTCGGTCACCTTGCCGGCATTGAGGTTGGCAAGGCCCTGATTATAGAGCACTTCCGGCGACTCGGTCTCTGCTGTCAGCTTGGTGATGTCGATATCGGGATCGCTTTGGCATGCTGTCAGCACCAGCGGCGCCGTCGACAGGAGAGCGACGCAGATAATCCGCGTCCAACGCTTAGCATCGACAATCCCTGCAAATTTCATCTGACAATCCCAATATCAGCACGGCGCCCTGTTCGAGCGCCGTTCAATTACCGCGTTCTAGCCCCAAACTTGCGGAGACCGCAACGCCATGCAGGCGCATTAACGCAATTTTATGGCAAAGATTGTGTGAAACCATCGCGATGCGGGGATATCCCCCGCTTCCCGACTCAGGCCGACCAGGGGGCGAATTCCGGTGCGTTGACCGCGATGAGTTCACGCTTGCCTGCACGTGCGCGGGGAGCGGAAGCCTCGACCACCTCGTATGCCGTGCGATCGTTCAAAAGCGCCTTCAGCGCCATCGCGTTCATCTTGTGCCCGCCGCGATAGGAGCGGTAGCAGCCGATGAACTGCGCACCGGCCAGCGCCAGGTCTCCGACGGCGTCCAGCGTCTTGTGACGGGCGAACTCGTCGCCATAACGCAGCCCCTCGACGTTGATGACCGTGTTGTCATCGGAAATGACCACGGAGTTTTCGAGCGACGAGCCGAGTGCGTAACCGGCGGCCCACAGACGCTCGACGTCGCGCATGAACCCGAAGGTGCGGGCGCGGGAAAGCTCGGTCCGGAACGTGGCAGGCGTCAGTTCGCCCTTCCAGGCCTGGCGGCCGATCAGCGGGCAGTCGAAATCGATCTCGACCTCGAAGCGCGTGCCGTCATGCGGGGAGAACTCGGCCCACGACGAACCCGATTCGACGCGCACCGGCTTGATGACGCGGATGTAGCGGCGCTTGACGGCAAGCGGGCGCAGACCAACCTGGTCGATCGCTTCGATGAAGGGCGCCGAGCTGCCGTCCATGATCGGCATTTCCGCGCCGCTGACCTCGATGAGGACGTTGTCGAGCGACAGCGCATAAAGCGCAGCCATCACATGCTCGATCGTCGCGATCGACTTCTCGGGTGAGAAGCCGAGCACGGTGCAAAGATCGGTATTGCCCACCTGCGAGGAAACCGCGCGGTATTCGTTCACGTTGCCGTTGTCGTGCACGCGCTGGAATACGATGCCGGTGTCGGCCTCGGACGGATGAAACGTGATCGAGACGGTAGCGCCCGAATGGACGCCGGTTCCCGAAATCGTGACCGGGCTAGAGATCGTCGTCTGAAAACCCAGCAAGCTGATGGACATTCTAATTCGCCTTATCTTTAGACCGGCGCTGCACGCCGGCCGTCACTTATAACTTCGCGCGCCTCTCAACCGCCGACATCCGGCAACGGGGGCTGCACTACCGAAACCTTGGCAGGGCCTGGAAAACCGCCCATGAATCAATGCCATGGCCTCGTTTCTGGCCGGAATGTAGTTGCGCGCCCCGTCCGATACAAATCACTGTTTCTTTCGCTTTGTTACGCCCCACAGAAACCAAATAACAATCTGAAATTGCTGATAAAAATTCGGGCCCGGATCATCGATCCGGGCCCGAATATGACATCATGTTACACCCGTCAGTTCGACTGGCGGCGCAGGAAGGCGGGGATCTCCAGCTGGTCGTCCTCGCTCAGCGCGCGCGGCTGCGAATTGACGCGGCCGTGGTCGTCGAGCTGTCCGCGGCGCGGTGCGTAGACGCTCGCCTCCGGCGACAGCGTGCGGCGTTGGGGTGCCGGCGCTGCCGGCTCGACAGCGGCGTGATGCTCTTCCTCGTCACGGCGCGAGAGCGAGTTGGTGATGCGCTTCAGAAGCCCCATCGGACCACGCTCTTCCGGCTGCGCCTGCACCGGCGGCTGAACGCGGCGTTCCATCTCTGCCTGGACGACCGGGGGGAAGTCCTCGATCTTGGGCATACGCGTCGCTACCGGCTCTTCGCGGATGATCGGAGCGGCCGGCTCGGCGCGCTGGGCGACGGGCGCAGGCTGCTGATACTGCGGCTGCTGATACTGAGCCTGCGGTGCCGGTGCCGGACGGGCGGCAACCGGGGCTTCCGCTGCCGGAGCGGCAGCAAAGAGGCGGCTCTGCGGGCGGAACTCTTCGTGCTGGACCGGAGCGGGCTTTGCTTCCGGCAGGGAGAGCTCGCGCTCCAGGCCGAGTTCAGCGGCTCGGATCGTCTCGGCGATCGGATCGACCGCCTTGACCGGCTGCGGAGCGACAGGTTGCGGCGCTGCCGGCTGCGTCATGACCGGAGCTGGCGCCGGAGCGACCGGCTGGGAGACCTGCGGCTGCGGCGGAACGGCAGCCGACGGACGGACCAGCGGCTTGTTCACCGGACGAAAGTCGGCAGACTTGCCGGCAACCTCAGCGGCGGCGCGGTCGATGCCGGTGGCAACGACGGAGACGCGGATCAGGCCTTCCAGTTCCTCGTCGAAGGTGGCGCCGAGGATGATGTTGGCGTCCGGATCGACTTCCTCGCGGATGCGGGTCGCAGCCTCGTCCACTTCGAACAGCGTGAGGTCGCGGCCGCCGGTGATAGAGATCAGCAGGCCCTGTGCGCCCTTCATCGAGGTTTCGTCGAGCAGCGGGTTGGCAATGGCGGCTTCGGCTGCTGCCATCGCGCGGCCTTCGCCGGAAGCCTCGCCGGTGCCCATCATCGCACGGCCCATTTCGCGCATCACCGAGCGGACGTCGGCGAAGTCGAGGTTGATCAGGCCTTCCTTGACCATCAGGTCGGTGATGCAGGCGACGCCCGAATAGAGCACCTGGTCGGCCATGGCAAACGCGTCGGCAAAGGTGGTCTTGTCGTTGGCGATCCGGAAGAGGTTCTGGTTCGGGATCACGATCAGCGTATCCACCGACTTCTGCAGTTCCTGGATACCCTGCTCGGCAAGTCGCATGCGGCGGCCGCCTTCGAAGTGGAACGGCTTGGTGACGACGCCGACGGTCAGGATGCCCTTGTTGCGGGCCGCCTGCGCGACGATCGGAGCTGCACCCGTGCCCGTACCGCCACCCATGCCGGCGGTGACGAAGCACATGTGCGTGCCATGCAGGTGATCAATGATCTCGTCAATGCACTCCTCGGCGGCCGCGCGGCCGACTTCGGGCTGCGAGCCGGCGCCGAGACCCTCGGTCACCTGGGCGCCCATCTGGATGATGCGTTCGGCCTTGGTCATCGTCAGCGCCTGGGCATCCGTGTTGGCGACGACGAAGTCGACGCCCTGGAGGCCGGCCGTGATCATGTTGTTGACAGCGTTGCCGCCGCCGCCGCCGACACCGAACACGGTGATGCGGGGCTTCAGCTCAGTGATGTCCGGCTTCTGCAGCTTGATCGTCATTGCATTTGTTCCTTTGTCTGTTCCGGCCCGCGTCGCCACACGGCCAAATTGTCCAATTTCGTATCCGCCTTACGCTTCACCCGGCGGCAAACCCGTCAGAAACTTTCCTTCAGCCACTGCCCCATGCGGGCGATCCGGCCGTTTCCTCCTGCAAGCGACGCAAGCATGCCGCCCTGCGTCGAATGCGCTTCCAACTCCGCCACCTGCGGATAGATCATCAGGCCGACCGCCGTGGAAAACGCCGCACCCTTGGCCGCGGCAGGCAGGCCCGAAACGCCGAGCGGCCGCCCGACGCGAACGTTGCGCGCGAGGATCCGGCGCGCGGCTTCCGGCAGTCCCGTGAGCTGGCTGGCACCACCCGTCAGCACGATTCTCTTTCCGACGATTGGCGAGAAGCCGGAGCGCTGGATCCTGTCGCGGATCAGCTCCAGCGTTTCCTCGATGCGGGCGCAGACGATGCGCGAAAGCAGCGCGCGCGGCACGTGGGTCGGCTGGTCGCGATCGTCCTCGCCGATCGGCGGGACGGCTACGATGTCGCTTTCGTCGGATGCGTTCGGCAGCGCCGAACCGTGCACGACCTTCAGCCGCTCGGCATCCTCGATCCGGGTGGAGAGGCCGCGGGCGATGTCAGTCGTGACATGGTGGCCGCCGAGCGCGACGGCGTCGGCATGCACGAGCTTGCCCTCGGCGAAAACCGAGATCGCCGTCGTGCCGCCGCCCATGTCGATGCAGGCGCAGCCAAGTTCCACTTCGTCGTCGACGAGTGCCGAGAGGCCGCTCGCATACGGGGTTGCCACCATGCCCTCGACCGAGAGGTGCGCACGGTTAACGCAAAGCTCCAAGTTCTTCAGCGCCGTCCGCTCGGCCGTCAGCACATGCATGTCCACGCCGAGGACGTCGCCGTACATCGACAGCGGGTCGCGGATGCCGCGCTCGCCATCGAGCGAGTAACCTGTCGGAAGCGAATGCAGGATGGCCCGGTCCTGGCGGATCGAGCGCTGGCCGGCGGCGGCCAGCACCTTGCGCAGGTCGGCCGCTTCGACTTCCTGGCCGCCGAGGTCGATCGTGCCGGTGTAGATGTCGCTCTGCAGCCGCCCGGCTGAAACGTTGACGATCAGGCTATCGATCGTCAGCCCCGCCATGCGCTCTGCGGCATCCACCGCCAGCCGCACGACGCTTTCTGCCGCATCGAGGTCGGCGATCACGCCGTTCTTGACGCCGCGGGAGCGATGATGGCCGATGCCGATGATCTCGATCGAGTGCGTGCGGCCCGGAAGGATTTCGCTTTCCGGACGCGGCGTCAGCTTGCCGATCATGCAGACGACCTTGGTCGAGCCGATATCGAGCACCGAAACGACATGAGACCGCTTCGAATTGAGCGGCTTAAGGCGAGGCAGACCGAAATGGGAGGAGCCGAAGATACTCATGAGCGATCGGTTACCTTCTTGAGTTCCTTAGTGCGCTGATCGAGGACGACCTTGCGGCGCTCCAGCGCCCCCTCGGTCAGGCGGATCGTCGTGCGGTCTTCGAGCCTCAGGTCGACGGCTGCGATATCGCGCTCGAGGACCCCCTGCTCCGCCTGCAGCCGGAAGAGCTGCTCCATCGCACGCGGCACGTTCATTTCCGGCAGCATGACGATCACGCCGTTGTCCAGACGCAGGTCCCAGCGGCGGCCGGCAACCCGGACATAGGCCCGAACGCGCGCCTTGATCTCCGGCCAGTTGTCGAACTGCTTGTCGAAATCGGCGGCGGCAGCCTCCGCGTCCCGGCCAACGAACAGCGGCAATGCCGAGAACTTGTTGTCGCGCAGCGGTGCGATGACGCTGCCGTTCTTTTCGATCAGCGACAGGTCGTTGCCGTGCTGCCAGATCGCAAACGCGGTGCGCTCCTTCAGCGTGATCTCGATGGTGCCGGGATAGACCTTGCGAACCGAGACATGCTCGACCCAGGGCAGCTTTGCGAGCTTCTGCCGCGCCTCCTCGATATCGAGGGCGACGAGCGAGGTCGTGCCATCGAGGCCGAGTTGCTCGAGGATATCGATCTCGGAGGTCTCGCGGGCACCGGAAACCTTCACGTCGTCGATGGCAAAGCCGGCAGCCGTCGTGGTCGACTGGGCGAAATCCTGCGTGTGGCCGCCGAGCGACATGCCGTAGAAGCCGGTCGCGGCCAGGAACGAGACGGCGGCAACCGTGCCGGCGTGGCGCGGTATCGGAACCCGGCCGACAGCAAGACTGACGGCAAAACGCACGATGCGACGCAGCGGGCGCGGCAGTACCCGACCGGATTCGGCCTCCACCAGACCTGCAGCGTCCGGCTGACGTACCCTGCTTCTTTTCTTGCCGGTCAACGCAAACAAGACGCGTCCTCCACCATACAACTCAAGAATTCGCCAAAGGAATGACCGGCATGATCGGCCATCTCGGGCACCAGGGACGTCGGAGTCATGCCGGGCTGCGTATTGATTTCCAGCCACACGATCTCGCCATTTTCGGAGAAGCGGTCATCATATCGAAAGTCCGATCTGCTGACGCCGCGGCACCCGATCGCTTGATGCGCCTTGAGTGCGAGTGTTTGTATTTTTTGGTAAATATTTGGTGAAATTTGCGCAGGAAGAACGTGGCGAGAGCCGCCTTTAACGTATTTTGCATCATAATCGTAAAAACCGTGCCCCTGCGGCACCACTTCCGTCACCCCGAGAGCAACATCGCCCATGACGCCGCAGGTGAGTTCGCGGCCGTAGACGTAGCGCTCGACCATGACCTGGTCACCATAGCGCCACTCGTCGGAAGTGATCACCTGCGGGGGATGCGGCTGATCCTCCTTCACGATCACCACGCCGAAGCTGGACCCCTCGCGGACCGGCTTGACGACATAGGGCGGCTTCATCGGATGGCTCGACGTGATGTCGAAGCGGTTCATGAGCCGCGCTTCGGCAACGGGTATCCCCGCGGCCTTGGCGACGATCTTCGCCTGGGCCTTGTCCATGGCAAGCGCCGAGGCGAGAACGCCGGAATGGGTATAGGGGATCTGCAGATATTCCAGGAGGCCCTGGATCTTTCCGTCTTCGCCGAACGGGCCGTGGAGTGCGTTGAACGCGACGTCCGGCTTCAGATCCGACAGCACGGCGGCGACATCGTAGCCGACGTCGACGCGGGTCACACGGTATCCATGAGCTTCGAGCGCATCCGCGCAGGCATTGCCCGACGAAAGGCTGACAGGCCTTTCTGAGGAAAACCCACCCATCAGCACAGCGACATGCTTGCTCATCTAGACCCCCGGACTCTCGCACACTTTGGCTGGAGTCGCTTGCGCGGGCCTGATGCCAACCTGCGCAGCGACTCGAATTGCCGCTCTGGTGTCACTACAACGACATTATGGTTAATGAACCGTTTACTTTCGTTAACCGGACGACGCGAACGGGTTAACGCGGGCGTGCCGAATCAAGACGTTCAACCGATTCCTGCCTTGGAATCAGAGAGTTGGCCGCAATGCAAGCTTTGCGTACGAGCTATGAAACGACACACCCCGCTCCGGCAGGGCCGAAGCGGGGTGTCGCACTCCTTCGCAGATGCAGGCTGCCCCGAACCTGTTTCGAGGCAGCTCCGGGGCCGGCTGGTACTCAATCGTCCTCGCCGACCGCCTTCCATGCAAGCGCGCCCAGCGCCCCGCCGACGATCGGCGCGAGCCAGAACAGCCAGAGCTGCGCGATCGCCCAGTCGCCCACGATCAGCGCCACGCCGGTGGAGCGCGCCGGATTGACGGAGGTGTTGGTCACCGGAATGGAGACCAGATGGATGAGCGTCAGCGCCAGTCCGATGGCGATCGGCGCGAAACCGACCGGGACACGGCCATGCGTCGCGCCGAGGATGATGAAGATGAACATGAACGTCATCACCACCTCGATCAGGAAAGCCGAAGTGACGGAATAGCCGCCCGGCGAATGCGCGCCATAGCCGTTGGATGCAAAGCCGCCGAGTTCGAAGCCGGGCTTGCCGGTGGCGATGAAGTAGAGCACCAGCGCGGCCACGATCGCGCCCGCCACCTGTGCGATGATGTATTGCACCAGACTGGAGGCTGGAAACTTGCCGGCAACCGCCAGGCCGACCGAAACGGCAGGATTGAAATGGCCGCCCGATATGCCGCCGACGGCATAGGCCATCGTTAGCACCGTCAGACCGAAAGCGAGAGACACGCCCAGCAGGCCTATCCCGACATCAGGGAACGCAGCGGCAAGGACGGCGCTGCCGCAACCACCAAAAACAAGCCAGAAAGTACCAAGAAATTCAGCCGAAAGCCTCTTGAGCATATAGATTCCCCCGCTGCGGCAGCCCCGCACGTCGAAGGGGCGGACCGCTGTTGAAGCTATGCAAACGCCCTTCCTGAAATGTACCCCGGTCCGGCCTCTGCATTTCGCGAAAACCGCACGTTAGCAATCACGCGGAAATCGATTCCGGTCAAGGTTGCCAGCAAGAGAGTTCAGGTCGCGGATCGCGGCGATCGGACGCTTTAGCCGTGGATGCCCATCGCATTGCGGATCGTTTCCGCAATCGGATCGGTGTTGAAGCGGATCACCCGGCCCACATTCGCGATTTCGCGCTCATGGACGATGCGGTCGCGACCTGCGACCTTGGCGAGATAAAGTGCCCGATCGGCATGGGAAAAGACCTCATCGAAGCTTCGTCCGGGCAGCCAGTCGGCAATGCCGGCGGATATCGTCACGGAAACGGAGCCTTCCCCCACGGCAATCGGCCTGTCGCGGACCGCCTGACGCAGCGCCTCGACGAAACGCATCGTTTCCTCGGACGACAGCCCGCAGACGAGCACCGCGAACTCCTCGCCGCCAATGCGCGAAACGATATGCCCGCCACCGGACCGACCTTCGAGCTGGGCGGCAATCGCAACGATGACATCGTCGCCGGCGGCATGCCCCAGGCTGTCGTTGATCGACTTGAAGCGATCGACGTCGAGAATGACAAGGGCGACGGGAGAAACAGCGGTCTCGCATGCCTTGAGAAACGCGCGGCGGTTGAGGAGGCCCGACAGCGAGTCCGTCTTGCTCAGCCGCTCGAACTCGGCATGCGAAACCGACAGCTCGTAGACTGCAAGCCCGACGACATAGTAGGCGATGAAGGCCACCGTCAGCGCAACGAACGGCGTCAGCACCGTCGCGATGACGAGAGCGTCGAAAAGATCGTAGGGCAGAAGTCCGGCCGCATAGAGAAACAGATGCGCCGACACGTTCAAGCCGTAGGCCAGAACGGTGATGCGCAACGCCATCGCGGCAGAACGGCGCACGACCTGCGCGCGCGAGGAAAACTCCCCGAGCGACAGCTGCCGGTTCACCCACGATTTCACCCGTTCGCTCATCTCAGCCTCCAGAGGGCGGGCGCATGCTAGTTGCCTGTCGTTAACAATTCGGACGGTTTAGCGTGTGGATTCTCGCACGCATAGATCGAATCCCATGCCGGATTCGGCTGAAAATGTCGCGATCGATTGCCGAAAGTCGTAAAAATTATCTTAGCGTTCGCGCTTGCGCACTTTTGTTGTTTCGCAATTCGGCCACATGCCTTAAAGCACGCCGGAACGCCCGTCCCAAGAGGGCGTCGCAACATTCAAGATAAGGCAAAGTACAATGAGTGACACTTCATCGACGGTGTCACCGGCCGCTACGCATACGACTACCTCCGCCATCAATTCCCCGGCGCGTGTCCTTTTTGCAAGCTTGGTCGGTACGACCATCGAATTCTTCGATTTCTACGTATACGCCACCGCCGCCGTGCTGGTCTTCCCGACGCTGTTCTTCCCGAACAGCGACCCGACCACGGCGCTGCTCGCCTCCTTCGCGACCTTCTCGATTGCCTTCTTCGCCCGTCCGCTCGGTGCAATCGTGTTCGGCCACTATGGCGACCGCATCGGCCGAAAGACGACGCTCGTGGCAGCGCTTTTGACCATGGGCATTTCCACCGTCGTCATCGGCCTGCTGCCGTCCTATGAAACCATCGGCGTGCTCGCACCGCTGCTTCTGGCGCTGTGCCGGTTCGGCCAGGGCTTCGGCCTGGGCGGCGAATGGGGCGGCGCGGTACTTCTTGCCACCGAAAACGCCCCTCCGGGCAAGCGTAGCTGGTATGGCATGTTCCCGCAGCTCGGCGCCCCCGTCGGCCTGTTCCTGTCTTCCGGCGTCTTCTGGGTCCTGCTTCATTTCATGTCGCAGGAATCGCTGCTTGCCTGGGGATGGCGCGTGCCGTTCATCGCCTCGATAGCACTCATCGCCGTCGGCCTCTGGGTTCGCCTGTCGATCACGGAGACCCCGGCGTTCCAGAAGGCCATAGAGAAGAAGGAACGCGTGGAAGTTCCCGTCGTGGAACTCTTCCGCAACCACAAGCGCAGCCTGGTTCTCGGCACCTTCGTGGCGCTCGCGACCTTCGTGCTGTTCTACATCGGCTCGGCCTATCTGCTGTCCTACAACGTCAAGGTGCTGCAGATCCCGTTCGTCGAGGCGCTGGAAATTCAGCTTCTCGGTTCTGTGCTTTTCGGCATCTTCATCCCGATCGCCGGCAAGCTCGCCGAGAAGTTCGGCCGCCGCGAGATCCTGATCGCGACCACCGTCCTGATCGGCATCTTCTCGTTCTTCCTGCCGGGCCTGATGACGAGCGGCGAAAGCGGCATCTTCGTCTTCGTGATCCTGGCGATGGCGCTGATGGGCATGACCTATGGCCTCATCGGCACGGCACTGGCGGCCCCCTTCCCCACGAAGGTGCGCTACACGGGATCGTCGATCACGTTCAACTTCGCCGGCATTTTCGGCGCATCGCTTGCGCCCTACATCGCGACCTATCTGCAGGCCAACTACGGCATGACCTATGTCGGCTACTACCTCGGCATCGCCGCGGTGGTCACGCTCATCTGCATCCTGCTGTCGGGTAAGGAAGAGGTCTGATCCTCTCCGCCATTTGAAACGAGAAACGCCGCGGCACCACCGCGGCGTTTTCTTTTGCGATTGCGTCAGAGAGAACTCAGGCCGTGGCGCGGCCGAGGAATTCCTTGATCTCGTAGCCGGGCATGAAATTGCCGACGCGCTTGATTTCCCATTGCAGCATGACACCGGAGTGCTCGAGCACGCGGCTGCGAACCGTCTCGCCGAGATATTCCAGCTCGTAGCCCGTCGCCTGCCCTGTGTTGATCATGAAGTTGCAGTGCATGGGCGACATCTGCGCCCCGCCGATCATCAGCCCGCGGCAGCCGGCCTCGTCGATCAGCTTCCAGGCCGAATGCTCTTCCGGGTTCTTGAACGTGGAGCCGCCGGTCTTCTCGCGGATCGGCTGCACCGTTTCGCGGTGCTGGCGCACGGCGTCCATCTTTTCGCGAATCTCGCCCCTGTCGCCGGCATGCCCCTGGAAAACGGCGTGCGTGAAGATCAGCCCGTCCGGCGCCTTCGAGTGGCGGTAGCTATAGCCCATGTCGGCATTCGAAAGCACATAGGTATTGCCCTTGCGATCGACCGCATGCACCTCGGCGACAAGGTCCTTCGTCTCGCCGCCGTTCGCGCCCGCATTCATGCGCAGCGCGCCGCCGATCGAGCCGGGGATGCCGTAATAGAACTCGAAGCCGGCGATGCTGTTGTCGAGCGCCATCGCGGCGATGTTCTTGTCCGGGCAGATCGCGCCGGCCTTGATCCTGTTGTCGCCCACCAGTTCGAGATCGCCGAACCCCTTGGCCGACAGGCGCACGACCACGCCGCGGATCCCCCCGTCACGCACGAGCAGGTTCGAGCCGACGCCGACGACCATGACCGGAACCTCATCCGGCACGAGCTTCAGGAAGGTCACGAGGTCATCCGTGTCGTGCGGCTGGAACATCAGTTCAGCCAGCCCGCCGGCACGGAACCAGGTGACGCGGTCCATCGGCGCGTCCGGCGTCAGTCTGCCGCGCACTTCCTTGATGCCGTCGCCCAGAGACGCCAGCAATTTCCCGCCATCCACCTGCTTCATGCCGTCTTTCCTGAAATGCCGTCCAATTCCTGCGGCAGCGCCGCCGCCCAATAGGTGATGCTGCCCGCCCCCAAGAGAACCACAAAGTCGCCCGGATTAGCAATGGCGCCAATGGTGGAGGCGAGCTTCTCCGGCCCTTCCAGGAAGCGCGCATCGCGATGACCGCCCGACTTGATCCGCGAAACCAGCGTTTCGGCGGTGATCCCCTCGATCGGTTCCTCTCCCGCGGCGTAGATCGGTGCGATCAAAATCGTGTCAGCGTCGTTGAAGCAGCCGGCGAATTCCTCGAACAGGCTGTGTACGCGCGTGTAGCGATGCGGCTGATGCACGGCGATGATTCGCCCCTGGCATGCCTCGCGTGCGGCACGAAGCACCGCCTTGATCTCGACGGGATGGTGGCCGTAGTCGTCGTAGACGCTTACCCCATTCCAGGTGCCTGTCAGCGTGAAGCGTCGCTTCACCCCGCCGAAGGAGGCGAGCCCGCGGGCAATGTCCTCGGGCGACATGCCGAGCCGCTGCGCCACGGCGATCGCAGCCGTCGCGTTCGACACGTTGTGGCGGCCGGGCATCGGCAGGCGCAGCCCCTTCAGCTCGATCACCTGGCCGGTGCGGCGCCTGCGGATCTCCACGTCGAAGACGGAGGTCGCGCCATCCATGCGGACATTGCCGAAGCGGACGTCGGCCTGCGGGTTCTCACCGTAGGTGATGACTTTCCGGTCCTCGATACGGCTGACCATGGTCTGGACTTCCGGATGGTCGAGGCACATCACCCCGAAACCATAGAAGGGAACGTTCTCGACGAACTGGCGGAAGGCGGCGCGAACCGCGTCGAAATTGCCGTAGTGGTCCAGGTGCTCGGGATCGATGTTCGTCACGACTGCGACGTCGGCGGGAAGCTTGAGGAAGGTTCCGTCGGACTCGTCCGCCTCCACCACCATCCATTCACCCTCGCCCATGCGGGCGTTGGTGCCGTAGGCGTTGATGATGCCGCCGTTGATTACGGTCGGGTCCAGGCCGCCGGCCTCGAGCAGGGCTGCGACCATGGATGTGGTCGTCGTCTTGCCGTGGGTGCCGCCGATGGCGATCGCGTTCCGGAATCGCATCAGTTCCGCCAGCATCTCCGCGCGGCGCACGACCGGCAGAAGCTTCTCGCGGGCAGCGATCAGTTCGGGATTGTTCTTCTTGATCGCAGTCGAGACGACGACGACCTCGGCATCGCCGACGTTCTCCGCCTTGTGGCCGACGAAGACCTCGATGCCCTTGTCGCGCAGCCGCTGCACGTTCGCGCTGTCGGACTGGTCGGAGCCCTGGACGCGGTGGCCGAGATTGTGCAGCACCTCGGCGATGCCGCTCATGCCGATTCCGCCGATTCCGATGAAATGAACGAGCCCTATGCTCTTCGGCATCTTCATGGCCGTTCTCCCTTGAATTCTTCGATCGTCTTGCCGCTCGCAATAGCCTCTACCATCCCCGCGAGCAAGCGCGCGGCATCCGGCTTTCCTGCCTTTCGGGCGCTGGACGCCATCTCCGCCAGCCGCTCCGGGTTCTTCATCGCCTCTGCGATGATGGTCGACAGTTTCTCCGGGGAAAGCTCGGATTGCGCAATCACCTTTGCGCCGCCGGTGGCGGCAAGGGCTGCAGCATTCGCTGCCTGATCGTGATCCAGCGCATAGGGGTAGGGCACGAGAATGGCAGGCCGGCCGATCACGGAGATTTCCGAGACCGTCGAGGCTCCCGAGCGGCAGATCACGAGATGCGCCCTGGCAAGACGGTCGGCCATGTCGGTGAAGAACGGCGAAACGTCGGCGGCGATCCCGAGCTTGCCGTAGATCGCTTCCACCCCTTCCCTGTCTTCCGGACGCGCCTGCTGGGTCAGGCGCAGGCGGGCGCGTTTGCCTTCGTGCAGGCGGCAGATCGCCTGTGGAACGGCATTGGAGAAGAATTGCGCCCCCTGGCTGCCGCCGAAAACGACGAGCCGGAACTCGCCGCCTGCCTCGGGGGCCGCATAAGGCACCGTTGCGGCGGCGATCACGGCAGGCCGCACCGGATTTCCGGTCACCACCGTCTTTGCTGCATAGGGACCCTGGCCGTCCGCCAGGAAGCCGCCGGCGATCGCCCGCACGCGCGGGGCAAGCGCCTTGTTGGCCCGGCCCATCACCGCGTTCTGCTCGTGGATCATCGAAGGGATCCCCATGCCGGTGGCGGCAAGGAGCGGCGGCAGCGTCGGATAGCCGCCGAAGCCGACGACCGCACTCGGGCGAAGCCGCGACATCAGGCGCCTGGCGGCGCGCAGCCCCTTCCACAGCGTCCACAGCGACGAGGCCAGCTTGACCGGATTCTTCGAACCGATCGTTGCCGATGGCACGACATGGATCTCGTCGGCCGGGAATTTTCCGGCGAAGCGCTCCGCGCGGCTGTCGGTCACGAGATGCACCGACCAGCCGCTCGCCTTGAGCTCGTGCGCAAGGGCTTCGGCCGGAAACAGATGGCCGCCGGTACCCCCGGCGGCGAGAAGGATGATGCCTTTTGCCATTCCGTTACTCCGCAGGCGCGACCATGCCCGAACGGAACAGGCTGCGCTCGGTGGCGCGCTTTTCCGGCCGGTGTCGGGTCAGTGCCAGGATAAAGCCGGCCGTGACGCAGATCGCCGTCATCGACGAACCGCCGTAGGAAATCAGCGGCAGCGTCATGCCCTTCGCCGGCAGCAGTTCGAGGTTCACGCCGACATTGATCATCGACTGGGTACCGATCAGGAGTACCAGCCCGGCGACGGCGAAACGGGTGAAGTCGTTGCGCTCCTTGAAGGCGTGGTTCAACCCGCGCAGGACGACGAATGCGAACACCGCCACGATGATCATGCAGAAGATGATGCCGAACTCCTCGGCGGCAACCGAGAAGATGAAGTCGGTGTGGCTGTCCGGGATGATGCGCTTTACCACGCCCTCGCCCGGCCCCTTGCCGAACCAGTCACCGCGAATGATCGCCTCGCGCGCGGTATCGACCTGAAACGTATCGCCCTCGCCGGTGAGGAAGCGGTCCACACGGCCGGCCACGTGGTCGAACATGTAGTAGGCGACGGCAAAACCGCCGAGCGCCACGCTGCCGAGCAGGATGATCCAGATCCAGGGCATGCCGGCCATGAAGAACATGCCGCCCCAGACGGCGGTGACGAGGATCGTCTGGCCGAGGTCGGGCTGAGCGACCAGAAGTGCCGCCACGATGCCGTAGAGCATGATGGCGAAAAGGTTGCCGGGGATTTCCGGCTGCCTAGCATGTTCGGAGAAGAGCCAGGCGCAGATGACGACGAAGGCGGGCTTCATGAACTCGGAAGGCTGGATCGACAGGCTGCCGATCGAGAGCCAGCGCCGCGCGCCCTTGACCTCGACGCCGAAGAAAAGCGCCAGCACCATGGCGGCCAGCGAAACGATCAGCAGGATTGCCGCCGTCCGCCTCACCTGGCGCGGGGAAAGGAACGAGATCGCCACCATCGTCGCGATCGCCGGAACCAGAAACAAGGCATGTCGCTTGACGAAGTGGAAGCTGTCGAGGTTCAGGCGCTCGGCCACCGCGGGGCTTGCCGCAAACGACAGCATGAAGCCGATCCCCATCAGGAGGATGAAGGCGGCGAGAAAGAACCTGTCTATTGTCCAGAACCAGTCGGCTACCGGACCACGCTCGGCACGACTAACCATGGCACATCCCCCTAACCGTTGGTCTCTATCAGCATGGTCACGCCCGGAAGCGCTGCTACATGGCCGACGAAGTCATCACCTCTGACTTCGAAATTCTTGTACTGATCGAAGCTTGCGCAAGCCGGGGAGAGCAGAACGGCGAGCGGACCGGCCCCGTCCTTCTCCGCATCCGCTGCGGCATGCGCCACGGCCCGCTCCAGCGTGCCAGAAATTTCGTAAGGTACGCTCTCGCCGAGGGTGGCGGCGAACGCCGCGGCGGCCTCGCCGATCAGATAGGCCTTGGCGATCTTCGGGAAGAAGCCGGTCAGGCTGGCGATCCCGCCCTCCTTCGGCAGTCCGCCCGCGATCCAGTAGATCCGATCATAGCTCGAAAGCGCAGGCGCGGCCGCCTCCGCATTGGTCGCCTTGCTGTCGTTGACGAAGACGACATGATCCTTGCGGCCGACCGGCTGCATGCGATGCTTGAGGCCGGGAAAGGACGACAGGCCCGCGCGGATATGCTCTTCGCTGACGCCGACCGCCAGGCACGCCGCAATCGCGGCTGCCGCGTTCTGTGCGTTGTGCCCACCACGCAAGGTCTGGATCGGCGACAGATCGATCAGTTCGCGCGTGCCGCCGCCGTGCGCAAGGCGAATATGCGTTCCCTCGGCATAAAGCCCGTCCGCGACGGGCTGGCGGCGCGAAATGCGCACGACCTTCGTGCCGGCCCGTTCGACCCGATCGGCGATCAAGGTCGTGAAGCTGTCGTCGACGGCAACGATCGCGGTGTCGCTGCCGGCGACCAGCCGTTCCTTGACGTCCGCATAGTGCTGCATCGTCCCGTGCCGGTCGAGGTGGTCAGGCGTCAGGTTCAGCAGGATGCCCGCCGTCGGATCGATCGTCGGGGCGAGATCGATCTGGTAGGAGGAGCACTCGACCACGTAGAAACGGCCTGCCTTCGGCGGATCGAGCGTCAGAACGGCGGTACCGATGTTGCCGCCGAGCTGCGTATCCCGGCCGCTCGCCTTGAGGATATGCGCGATCAGCGCCGTCGTGGTCGACTTGCCGTTGGTGCCGGTAATCGCGATGAAGGGGCAATCGGGCGCATGCGCACGCCGCTCGCGCACGAACAGCTCGACGTCACCAATGATCTCGACGCCGGCCGCTCGCGCCAGATCGACGCTCCAGTGCGGCTTGGGATGGGTCAGCGGCACGCCCGGCGACAGAACGAAGGCCGCAACGCCGCTCCAGTCGAGCTTGCGAAGATCGCCCGTGGCGATGCCCGCCGACGCAGCCTTGGCAACGCTGTCGGGATTGTCGTCCCAGGCGAAGACCTTCGCACCGCCCGCCACGAGCGCCTGCGCCGTCGCAAGGCCCGAACCTCCGAGGCCGAAGAGCGCGACGTTTCTGTCCTTGAGCGTCGTGACCGGGATCATCGGATCACCGCAGTTTCAGGGTCGAGAGACCGACGAGCGCCAGGATGACCGCGATGATCCAGAAGCGGATCACCACCTGGCTCTCCGTCCAGCCCTTCTTCTCGAAGTGATGGTGGATCGGCGCCATCAGGAAGACGCGCTTGCCGGTGAGCTTGAACGAACCGACCTGGATGATCACCGACAGCGTTTCCATCACGAACAGGCCGCCGATGATGGCCATGACGATCTCGTGCTTGGTGGCGACGGCAACGGTGCCGATCAGGCCGCCGAGCGCCAGCGAACCGGTATCGCCCATGAAGATTGCGGCCGGCGGCGCATTGAACCAGAGGAAGCCGAGGCCGGCACCGATCACCGCGCCGAGGATGACGGCCAGCTCGCCGGTGCCGGGGATGAAATGGATCTGCAGGTAGTTTGCAAAGACGGCATTGCCGGCGAGATAGGCGATCACCCCGAAGGATGCGGCCGAAATCATGACCGGCACCGTCGCCAGCCCGTCGAGGCCATCCGTCAGGTTCACGGCATTACCGGCCGCCACGATGACGAAACCGCCGAAGAAGACGAAGAACAGCCCGAGATTGAGCAGAAGGTCCTTGGCGAACGGAAATGCCACGGACGAGCCGAGCGTCGAACCGTCAGGGCCGGCGGCGATGGCCGCCCGCATCATGAAGTAGGTCGCAATGCCGGCGATGATGAACTCCAGCCCGAGCCGCGCCTTGCCGGAAAAGCCCTTGTCGGTTTGCTTCGTCACTTTCAGGTAGTCGTCGTAGAAGCCGATGGCGCCGAAGCCGAGGGTCACCAGCAGCGTCGCCACGACGTAGATGTTCGAAAGATCCGCCCACAGAAGCGAGCTGCCGACGATACCGGCGAGAATCATGATCCCGCCCATGGTGGGCGTGCCGGCCTTCTTGAAATGCGTCTGCGGCCCGTCCGCCCGGATCGGCTGGCCCTTGCCCTGGCGCACGCGCAGGGATGCGATGATGGCCGGCCCGAACAGGAAGACGATGGCCGCGGAAGTAAACAGCGCTGCGCCCGTGCGGAACGTGATGTAGCGAAAGAGGTTGAAGATCTGGATTTCTTTCGCCAGTTCGACAAGCCAAAGCAGCATTCTGGAATTATCCCCAAAGGTTCTACAGGGGCGCAGCCGGACGAATACCGCCCATCGCAACGTCCCCGCACAAGTGTCGAAATTGGAAGCGCAGGAGCGACGTGCCCTGCCTATCCCCTCGCGCAGGCAACGGGGTCGTAAGCCGTCCGCCGCCATGCGCCAATACTATTCGTCAGAACGCCGCGCACCCGGAGGTCACGCGGCGCATCATTCTGTGCGCTCCGTGTCGGAGAATGCCTCGTACTTGTCAAGCAACGCCGAGACGATCCGGCTGAAACCGGTCGATTTCGACGATTTGACCACAAGGACGTCACCGGGACGCACTGCTCCAAGAACAAATTCGATCATCGCATCCGCGTTTCCGCGGTATTCCACCCGTGCGCTGTCGCCGATTGCCGCATTGAGTGCTGCCATTTCCGGCCCGCCGATCCAGATGTCCTCGATACCGGCTTCGGCCAGAGGCTCCGCCAGCTGCGCATGCACGTCGGACGAGAACTCGCCCATCTCCAGCATGTCGCCGAGGACGGCGATGCGCCGCCCGTCTTGCCCGGGGACCGCGTCGCGCAGAAGCGAGATCGCTGCCCGCATGGAGGCCGGATTGGCGTTGTAGCTGTCGTCGATGAGCGTGAAGTAGCTGTTGCCGATCGACAGCCGGTAGCGTCGTCCCCGACCCTTCTCCGGCTGCATCGTCGCAAGCGCATGCATAACCTTTTCGATGTCGGCGCCGACGAGATGGGCCGCGCCCAGGACAGACACGGCATTCTCGGCGATGTGACGGCCGGGAGCGCCCATGGGGATCTCCAGCGTCTGTCCGCCGATGGACGCCCAAAGCACGTTGTGCTGCGCGCCGGCCACGAACTCGATCAGGCGGAATTCCGCCTGCGGGTCCGCGCCGAACGTGTGGACATGGTCGACACCGGCTGCCTTCGCCGCTTTCTCCAGAATGGGGAACTGGGGATTGTCGAGGTTGAGCAACGCATGCCCACCCGGCGCAAGCCCTTCGAAAATCTCCGCTTTCGCCAGCGCGATCTCGTCTATGCCGGCAAAATTGCCGAGATGGGCGGCGGCAATCGTCGTGATGATGGCCACGTGCGGCCGCACCATCTTCACCAGGGGCCGGATCTCGTCGGCGTGGTTCATGCCGATTTCGAAGACGCCATAGGCCGTGTTTTCCGGCATGCGCGCCAGCGTCAGCGGCACGCCCCAGTGGTTATTGAACGAGGCGACGGAAGCATGCACGCTGCCGCACGCCGAAAGCGCGTGCCGCAGCATTTCCTTCGTCGTCGTCTTGCCGACCGAACCGGTAACGGCGATCACCTTGGCGCCGCTACGGTCGCGCGCGGCACAGCCGAGGTCAATCAGCGCCTGCAGCACGTCGTTCACCACGAGCATCGGCGCCGTCAGCCGGCCGAGCGCGGGCAGCTTGCCCTCGCTCACGACGAGCAGAGCAGCCCCGTTGGCGTGGGCAAGGCTTGCGAAATCATGCCCGTCCACCCGGTCGCCCCTGATGGCGAAGAAGGCCTCGCCCGGGCTGATCGAGCGGCTATCGATGGAAATGCCGGTGATGCCGGCCGGAAGGTTGCCGATCGGGCGGCCATGGGTTGCCGCCACGAGATCCGGAAGTGTCCACAAAAGGGTCAACGGTCGAGTTCCTCCAGGGCTTTGCGGAGTTCCGCGTGATCGGAGAACGGCAGCGTCACGCCGCCGATCGTTTGCCCCTCTTCATGCCCCTTGCCGGCGACGATCAGCGTATCGCCCGCCGACAGAATCGAAACCGCGGACCGGATCGCGGTCGCACGGTCGCCGATTTCCGTTGCGCCCTTGGCCGCCGCCATGATCTCCGAGCGGATCACTTCCGGCACTTCGGAGCGTGGATTGTCGTCTGTTACGAAAACCACGTCGGCAAGCCGGGTGGCGATCTCGCCCATGATCGGCCGCTTGCCCTTGTCGCGGTCGCCGCCGCATCCGAACACGACGATGACCCGGCCGGACGTGAACGGACGCACAGAAGACAGGACGTTCTCCAGCGCATCCGGCTTGTGGGCATAGTCGACGTAGGCGAGCGCGCCGTTCTTGGCATGCCCGACCAGTTCCAGCCTGCCGGAGGCGCCGACCAGTTGGCCGAGTGCTGCCATCGCCGCTTTTGCCGAAACGCCGGTCGACATCGCAAGGCCGGCCGCGACGAGCGCGTTGGCGATCTGGAAATCGCCGGCAAGCGGAATATGGATCTCGAAGATCTCGTCGCCGAAATGGACTTCCGCCATCTGCTTGTGGCGGAAGTGCTCGACCCGCTTGAGCGTGAGGTAGCTGCCCTTGCGGCCGACGGTGCGAACGTCGAGCCCGGCTTTGGTGGCGGCCTCGATTGCGGCCTTCGACCACTCGTCGTCGGCGAAAATGACGGCGGGCGCACCCTTCGGCAGGAGCGTGTCGAACAGCCGCATCTTGGCGGCCATGTAGTGCTCGACCGTCGGATGATAGTCCATGTGGTCGCGGCCGAGATTTGTGAAGGCCGCGGCCGTCAGGCGAACGCCGTCGAGGCGCGACTGGTCCAGCCCGTGGCTGGAAGCCTCCATCGCCGCGTGCGTGACGCCGGCGTCGGCGAGTTCGGCGAGAAGCTTGTGCAGGGAAACGGGATCGGGCGTCGTCAGCGAGCCGTAGTCTTCGCGGCCTGGCGCCGTCACGCCGGTCGTGCCGATCATCGCCGCGGGGTGCCCGGCGTGAGCCCAGATCTGTCGCGTGAAGGAGGCGACGGAGGTCTTGCCGGCAGTGCCGGTGACGGCCACCATGGTTTCGGGCTGGCGTGCGAAGAAGCGGGCCGCGGCAAGCGCGAGGAACCGCCGGGGATTATCTACCGTCAGAACAGGAACCGGCGCCTGGGCCGCACTTGCCTGCCCGGTCACGACAGCGGCTGCGCCGCGCGCCACGGCGTCCGCCACATAGGCCGTGCCGTCCGCCTTCGTCCCGGGCAGAGCCACGAAAAGGTCGCCCGGGGAAACCTTGCGGCTGTCCGCCGAAATGCCGCTGATCTCTATAGCCGCCACGCCGGCGTCCAGCTCAGGTATTTCGGTTCCGGCAAGGTCTGAAATCTTCATGTCCAGCTCTGTTTTTCTTTGGGCGCCCCGCCGTTCTTCGCGAATCGGCTCAAGCACCGTTCATTCTGCGCTCAATAAGACACGAGCAAGGCAGACCCGTCCTCCCCGAATTTCGGCTTTACACCGAGAAGTGGGGCGCTGCGGCGGATGATTTCGCCGACCATGGGGGCCGCGTTGAGGCCTGCAGTCCGTCCGCCGCCCTCGCCGGTCTTTGGTGCGTCGATGAAAGTCAGCACCACATATCGCGGATCGTCGATCGGGAACGCCGAAAGGAAGGCGTTGAAATTGAGACCGTTCTTGGCATAGCGGCCGTTGACCACCTTGTCGGCCGTGCCGGTCTTGCCGCCGACGTTGAAGCCGGGGACGAGCGCGCGCTTGCCCGAGCCGTTCATGGCGTTCCAGCGCAGCAGGAACTTCATGTCCTCGCCGGTCGACGGCTTGATAACGGCCTGCGCCATGGCGTCGGCCTCGTCGCGGCTGCGCGGCAGGAAGGTCGGCGGGACGTATTTGCCGCCGTTGACGAGTGCGGCACCGGCCACCGCCGTCTGCAGCGGGGTCGTTGATACGCCGTGACCGAAGGAGATCGTGATCGAATTGATCTTCTTCCATTCGCGCGGCTGCGAAGGCGACTTCACCTCCGGCAACTCCGTCTGCATCTTGCTGAGCAGGCCAAGCCGCGTAAGGAACTCCTTGTGACCGGGAATGCCGACAATGTCGGCCATCTTCGCGGTACCGATGTTGGACGAGTACTGGAATATCTCCGGCACCGTCAGGACGCGGTGCTTGCCGTGGAAATCCTTGATCGTGAAACCGCCGATGCGGATCGGGTACCGCGCATCGAAGCTGTCGGTCAGCTTCACCTTGCCCGAATCGAGCGCCATCGCCGTGGTGAAGGTCTTGAAGGTCGAGCCCATTTCGAAGGTGCCGTCGGACATGCGGTTCAGCCAGCCGTCCTTGGCGCTCTCGGCCGGATTGTTCGGGTCGTAGTCCGGCACCGATGCCATGGCGAGCACCTCGCCCGTATGGACGTCGAGGACAACCGCGCCAGCCGCCTCGGCCTGGTACTTCGCAACGGATTGCGTCAGCACGTCGTGCAGCATCGACTGGACGCGAATGTCGATCGAAAGACGCACCGGCTCCATCTTCGCGTCGCTCGTCATGCCGAGCGCGGCAAGGTCGGCCAGACCCTGGTTGTCGATGTAGCGTTCCATGCCCGCGATGCCGCGGTTGTCGATGTTGACGTAGCCGACGATGTGGGCCGAGGCCGATCCGCTCGGATAGAAGCGGCGTTTTTCCGGACGGAAGCCGACGCCGGGGATGCCGAGCGCCAGGATCCGGCTCTGCTGCTTCGGGGTGAGCTGCCGCTGCAGCCACTGGAAGCGCGATTTCGAGGTGAGCTTCTTGTAGGTCGCCTTGGGGTCAAGCTCCGGCAGAACGGTATGCAGTTGTTCCAGCGCCTCGTCGACATCGACGATCTTGTGCGGCTCGGCATAGAGCGAAACCGTACGGATGTCGGTCGCAAGTATTTCGCCGTTGCGGTCGACGATGTCGGGACGGGAGGCGAGCAGATGGTCCGCGGGGCCGATGCTCGACACCGATTCCGGAGCCGTGATCCCGTACTGGACCAGCCGCCCGCCGACCACGCAATAGGCGATCCCGAAGACGGCCATGACGACGGCGACGCGGCTGCGCGCCTGGGAAGCGCTGCGCTTGCGGTGCCCCTGGAAGGCCGTCGACGCCGTGGCGCCCGCCGGACGGCCGTTGCCGCCATGTGAGAAATGGGCCTTGCTCTTGACGTCCATGATACGGGAGAGAAACGACATCAGCGTGCCACCGAACCTGTCTTGATCTTATCCGTGTTCGTCGGGGCGCCCTTGGCCTTCGCCACCTTGTCGGCGCCCTTGGCGTCCTCCTCGACCGCCGGCAATTCGGCGGTCGGCATCGGCAATTCGTTCGGCTGGGCGAGTTGTGTGGATTCCGTCGGCACGAGCTTCAGGTCGCTTTCGAAGGCGGTGACCAGCCTGTTGAGGCGGGCAGGCTGCGTCAGCAGCGCCCAGTCCGCCCGCAACAGGTCGATCGTGTGCTCTTCCAGCTGGATTTCGGCATCGAGCTTGCGGACTTCGTCGAGCTTGTTCTCGGCCTTGTGCTTGATCGTGTATGTCACGGTAGCGGCCGCGGTCATCACGACGACCAGGATCGCGTCAAAGGTGCGGAACATCCATCAGCCTCCAATCTTTTCAAGGCTTGCAAGTTCTGGCAGTTCGAAAATCGACAGGTCATCCGTGCCGGGAGGCGCCGATGTCCGCTCGCCGGCCCGCAGCTTGGCCGAACGCGCGCGGGGGTTGACGGCGCATTCCTCCTCGCTGGCGGCAATCATGGACTTTCCAACTGGTGCGAAGATGACGTCGCGCTTTATTAGCTCGGGCAGATGGCGCGAGCCGGAGGATTTGCCGGAACGATCGAGAAAGAACTTCTTGACGATGCGGTCCTCCAACGAATGGAAGCTGACGACGACGAGCCGCCCGCCGGGCTTGAGTGCCCGCTCGGCAGCAAACAGCGCGCGCGCGAGCTCGCCCAGCTCGTCATTGACGAAGATGCGCAGCGCCTGGAAGACACGGGTTGCCGGATGGATCTTGTCCTTGGCCTTGCGCGGCGTGACGATCTCGATCAGCCCGGCAAGGTCGCGGGTGGTCTCGAACGGTGTATCAGCGCGGCGCTTCTCTATGGCGCGCGCGATGCGCCCGGCCTGCTTCTCCTCGCCGAGAAAGCCGAAGATGCGGATCAGATCGGAGACCTTGGCGCGATTGACGACATCGGCGGCGGAAACGCCGGCACTCGACATGCGCATATCGAGCGGGCCGGTCTTCTGGAAGGAGAATCCGCGCTCGGCCTCGTCGAGCTGCATCGAGGAGACGCCGATATCGAGCACGACGCCGTCGAGCCCGCCTTCGGGCACATGGCGGGCAAGCTCGGAAAACTGCGAATGGATGAGCGTGAGGCGTCCGCCGGACGCAGCGACCATCGCCTGTCCGGCTGCGATCGCGTTCGGATCACGGTCCAGCGCGATCACCGAGGCACCCCTGTCGAGGATCGCGGACGTGTAGCCGCCCGCCCCGAATGTACCGTCGAGAATGACTTCACCGGGCGCCGGTCTCAGCGCCTGAAGCACCTCGGCAAGAAGAACCGGGATGTGGCGGACCGATCCGCCATCGGCTTCAGAATTTCCTCCGCCTGCATCCGCCGCCATCCCGTCTCTCCACTCTATCCTGAGCCCAGACCTCGCGCTCTGCGCTCCGTCCTGGCCGCCGCCTGCACTGCCTCGAACGTTTGCGGCGCCCAAAGCTGAAAATGATCCGCCCGACCGACGAAGGTCACATCCGTCGTAATTCCGGTGAAGTCGCGGATGAAATCCGTGACCATCAACCGCCCTTCGGAATCGAGCTTCATGAAGACGCCGCCCCCGTGAATCAGGAGCGACATCTGGTTCGCCTCCGGCGAGAAAGGGTCCTCGCCGGCGATCTGCCGCTCGAACCGGTCGAGCAGATCGAGACCGCCGATACTGATCGCCGGAAACACGAAATCCTGGAAGCAATAGAGCTCCCGGATGTCGCGCTGCGCAAGAACAGCCCGAAACATCGAAGGAACGGAGACCCGCCCCTTCGCATCGATCCTGTTTGTCGCATTCGACAGGAACCGGTTCATGACGCCTTACAGCCGCTTCCTTGACCGGCGAAAACCCACTGAATGCCGGAAAAACCCCACAGAACACACACGCACAAATCGACCCGGGCGCAGCGCGGATACGCCACACCATCCCCACTCGGGACGCTTCTGGACTTTGCGATGAATGGGCGATCATTCGCCCTCGTGCGGTATGACTATGGGATACCATGGGACCATATGGGCGTCAATGGGAATTGGCCGGATTCCCGGAGTGAGACCATCAATTGTTTATAAGCCGTTAAGTTTAACGAAAGGTTACTCGCCCTGCCCCAAGCCACTGGATTCAATTGCAAATTCTGCCGGATTTCCGGCGCCTGCAGCGGCCGTCGACAACACAGGCGGTGACTGGAAAAAGGCGACGTCACGGTCAAAACGGCACAGCGGCGCATGCTTCGGCCGAGCACGGCAGATGCGCGTCGCGCACGGCGAATCGCCCGTCGAAACAAGGAAGAAGGAAAACGCCAGTTGGCCTGTAAGCCGGGTTCTGTATGGCTCCGGCCGAAACCGGAACGTGGCAGCCATTCATCTGGGACCGGACTTGCGCCCGGCCTCGTGCAACCCACCCGGATGACCGGCCCGGAAACGGGCTGAGCGGCTTGCGCCGCTCGCGTCATCCCTATTCGGTCTTGCTCCCGGTGGGGTTTGCCGTGCCGTCCATGTCGCCATGTCCGCGGTGGGCTCTTACCCCACCCTTTCACCCTTACCCTCGCATGCGAAGGCGGTCTGCTCTCTGTGGCACTTTCCCTGGGGTCGCCCCCGCCGGACGTTATCCGGCACCGTGTTTCCGTGGAGCCCGGACTTTCCTCCCCCCGCGGCCTTTCGGCGCTTGCGGAAGGCGGCTGCCCGGCCAACTGGCCCGCGTTCCTTAGACAAACCCATTCGCCATGACCAGAGCAAATATGCCGAACCGGCCGCCGTCACCAAATTCGATAGCGGCGCGCTCGCTTTGCTATGCGCGAAACCGGACGGCGAAATCGGTCCGGTAGTCCGGCTCGTCGAGATGCCCGCGCATCAAAAGCCCGGCCCCGATCCGGCCGATTTCGTCGCAGCTCTTGGCCGCGGCACCGCAGCCGCCGGTCAGCACGGCAATGCGCTCTCCCGCGACGAACCCGGCATAGGGATAGCCGTGCGCCGTGAAGGTGGTCACGCAGGGGGCTGAGGAAAGGGAGACCGGCGAAAAGCCGCGAATGGCGCGCGCAAGCACCCGGTGCAGATGCGCCGCAGCCGCGCTCCCCCCATCCGTCCGGAACCAGTCCCGGAGCGCACGCTCCGTGTCGAGCACCACATCGCTCGGGTCTCCGCCGATCTTGATGTAAAATTTGCCGTCCGGGTAGCGGATGGGCGGCAGCAGATAGAAGTGTTCCTCCGGCAGCCAGCTCTCGTCGATCCAGCTCGGCATGTCGGCGAACCGCTCCAGATCGTGCTCCGCCACTTCCGCGAAGAGCACGGTCCGCGCCTTGACGGTCAGGTCCAGGACACGGGGGAGCAGGCCCGGTGCAATCGTAAAGCCGCCGGCGGCCACGAGCACGCGCTTCGCATTGACCACCCCGCCATGGCGAAGGGTGATCTCCACGCCTTCCCCGGTCTCACTTATAGCAGCGACCTCGGAACGACGAAGCGAGGCGCCGCGCCTTTCGGCGCACGAGGTCTCGGCTGCCACCAGCGCCCGCGGATTGATGTAGCCGGCACCAAAGCGTTCGAACACGCCCGCCGACGTCTCGGGAACGGCACACCAGGAAAATCGCTCTGCCACCGCCGCACGGTCCAGCACCGGCGCATCGGCGCCAAGCCGTTCGCGCGCAGCCACCACGGCGTCGAGGTAGCCTCCTCCGCCCCGCGGATGCGGTCCGGTGATCAGGCACCCCGCCTCCGTGAAGAAGGAGATGCCGCTCTCCGCCTCGATCTCGCGGTATCGGGCGATCGATCTGTTGGCGAGCAGCGCCCAGTCCGCATCCGGATCGATCGTGCGCGTGATGCGGCCTTCGTCGTAGTGGCTGGCAAACACCCCGTCATGGCGCGTTCGGTCATGCGGTTCGTCCGGGCCGATCAGCGCGACGCGCGCACCGGCTGCAGCCAGGTGCCTCGTCGCCGCCGCTCCCATCATCCCCTTGCCAACAACGGCGAATTCGAACTGGCCGACCATGCATCTCCACCCTTCGATTGCCGTCCTGACTTAAAACAATGCCGCTGGAAAGGGAACCTATCCGGCTCGCCGACCTTTCCTCCCTTGAGGTCATGCGTGCGCAGCGCGGCAAAGCCGTTGCCCGCAGACAAGCAAGAACCCCGGACCTTGCAGGGTTCCGGGGTTCGGTTTCGCAAGCGTGGCAGCAGCCGACGCGCAGATCAGAGTTCGAGCAGGCTCTGCACCTTGCCGCAGTAGCGCTTGGAGACGGGGTTCATTCTCTTCGCGGCATGGCCGGCATTGTATTTCAGGATCGTGCCGCAGGTCGTGCCGCCGCCCAGTTCGTGCGCCATGGACAGGTACTTCATCCCCCACTTGATGTTGGTCTCCGGGTCGTAGAGACCCTTGGCACCGCCGCGGTAGCCGAGCATCCGCGCCGTCGCCGGCTTAATCTGCATCAGGCCGATTTCACCGGCGCTACCGCGCGCCCGGGGGTTGAAATTGCTTTCCACGCGGACGATGGCGTGGGCGAGGTCGACGGGCACACCGTACTGGCGGGCATAGGTCTTGATCAGGGTCGAGTAGCCGGTCGGCGCACCCATCATCGGGTAGCCGGACGTGCGCGTTGCGGTCTTCAGGGGGCGACTTTCGGTGGTTTCCTTCAAGGGTCCGGCATTGGCCGATACGGTCTGTGCGAGAAGTGCAAGGATGCAGGCCGCCCCTGCGGCCACGATCGAATTCCTCATGTGTATCAAAGTCTCCAGTCATATAGGCGCACGGCTTGGCCTTGAGGAGCCGGCCCATCGACCGGCGCCCCGCGCAGGGATAAATCGTCATGGAATGGCCCGTGCCATCGGCCACGGACCCAGACAGTCGCGGAGGAGGCCCTACCTGCCGCCGCCGAATGCCCGGCGCCTCGATCCGTCTTCGCTGCGAGGTTCTTGGGAGCAACCTGCGCCGGCGGGACCGGAGGCAGGGCGGAAAAGACATCCCCAATCCGGTCAGGATGTGGCGAGCGACTAAACTTGTGTTAACGAGTGAAATATATCGTGATCAAACCTGAACGGATCCGCCGCGATCCGGGAGGCTTTTCAACAGCCGATGCAACGTGTCGATCGTCGAGAAATCGGCGATGCCGTCGACCCGCACGGGACGGAAATGACGCTGGAATGCAGCGACGTCCCCTTCGGTCCGTTCGTCGAAATGGCCGGTAATTTCAGTTGCATAGCCATAGAGCGACAGCATCGCCTGCAGGGCTTCGACGGGTGCGCCCGCATCTCCTCGCTGGAAGAACCGCCCACCGGCGATGGCGGCAGGCTCAACCCAGTGCCCGACACCATTTGCAAAAAGCCGGTCCCAGGGGAACTTTTCTCCGGGATCGACCTTGCGGATCGGGGCAACATCGCTGTGTCCGAGGACTCTTTCGGGCACGATCCCCCACCTTTCGCCGCAATTGCGACACAGTTCGACGACCGCTGCGATCTGCGCTTCGGGAAAATCCGGCAGTCCTCCGGGATGGCCGGCATTGACGATCTCGATGCCGATCGAGCGCGAATTGATGTCGGTGTCGCCCTTCCAGTGGCTCTTGCCAGCGTGCCAGGCGCGCCGGGACTCCGGCACGAGTTGCAGGATGCGGCCGTCCTCATGAACGAAGTAGTGGCTGGAAACCTCGCTCTGCTCTGCGCAAAGCCAGGCCAGCGCGCCCTCCGCGGTCGGCATGCCCGTATAGTGCAGGACGATCATGTCGGGCCGGCGCCCGTCCGCGCGCGCACCATGGTTCGGCGACGGCGTGACCGTCGCACCAGGATAGTCAGCTGTGAAGGCGGTCATGCCGCGAGGCGCTCTTTCTCGATTTCCGCATAGGCCGCATTGAGCACAGCCATGCGGTCATTGGCAATCCTCTGGAACTCGGCCGGCACGCCCCGCGCCATCAGCCTGTCGGGATGATGTTCGGAAGCGAGAACGCGGTAGCGCTTCCGGATCGTCGGGAAATCGTCCTCGGGGGAAACGCCGAGCACCTTGTAGGGATCGCGCCCGTCCACGTGCGTGTGACGCGCGGTGATCTGCTCGAACCGCTCATCCGCCATGCCGAAGATTTCCGCGACCCGCAACAGGAAGGCCATTTCCTTCTCGTGGATCAGGCCGTCGGCCTTGGCGATGTGGAACAGGCCGTCGATGATGTCTTCGAGGATCGGGCAATTGTTCTCGCAGGACACGCACAGGGCCGCCATTTTCTCCGCATAGGCCTCGTAGCCGGCGACGTCCTGACGCGCGAGGTTGTAGAGGCGCGCGACATTGGCCGCCTGGTCCGCCGGGAACTTGAAGACGTCGCGGAACGCATCCACTTCGGCGACGGTGACGACGCCGTCCGCCTTGGCCATCTTCGCCGACAGCGCGATCATGGCGACCGAGAACGCCACCTGCCGCCGCGTTTCCGGGTCGCCTTCCAGAAGCGTGCGTACGGCCTCTACCACGCTCGAAAGCGCGTTGCTGGCAGCCGCAGCGACCATGCTGACAAGTCGGTCCCAGATGGAAGGCATCATGATCGGCCCATGGGTGAGAACATAAGGTGATCTTGATCAGACATCTGCGGCGAAAGCAAGTCGAGCCACCCCGCAAAATGCTGCATGACGAAATTTTGATGGCCCTCAACAAGTGGACGCATTCGAATAATTGATGAGAGGGCCAGCCCATTGAATTTGACGCCCGCCGCCGCGAATGCGAGCAAAAGGCGACCGCTGCAAGCATTTGGAGGAGAACAAACGGTGCGTGTTCTGTCGAATCAGGCCGCCGGCATGCTGCTTGGCCTTCTGGGCGTGACGATCTTCGGCGCCACCCTGCCGATGACCCGCCTTGCCCTCGAGGGCTTTGGACCGCTCTTCATCACCCTTGCCCGCGCGGTCATCGCGGCTGCGGCCGCAGGCACCGCCCTTTTGCTTCTTCGCCGTCCCTTCCCGCGTGCCCACCTGCCGACGCTGGCAGGCGTCGGCATTTGCGCCGTCTTCGGCTTCCCCATCTTCTCCTCGATCGCGCTGCAAACGATACCGGCAAGCCACGGTGGCATCGTACTCGGCATCCTGCCGCTTCTGACCTCCGTCTGCGCCGCAATCGTCGATGGCGAACGTCCCGGCCCCCTGTTCTGGCTGTGTGGCGTGGCCGGTGCGGCACTCGTCATCGCCTTTTCCTTGCGCGAAAGCGGCTTCCATCTGGGCGCCGGCGACTTCTGGCTGCTTCTGGCGGCGATGTCGGCCTCCCTCTCCTACGTCTTCTCCGCCAAGCTCGCGCGCGTGATGCCGGGCTGGGAAGTGATCGGCTGGGCGGTCGTCATCTGCCTGCCGGCAACGCTGGTCGGCACCATTCTTGCCGCCGGCTCGGGCATACATACCCCGGGCCCGGTGCAGTACGGCGCCCTGCTCTATCTCGGGCTGATGTCGATGTTTGGCGGCTTTATCTTCTGGAACGCCGGGCTGGCGCTCGGCGGCATCGCGCGCGTGGCACAGGTGCAGCTCTTCCAGACATTCGTCACCCTCGCAATTTCGGCGCTTGTGCTTGGTGAGGCGATCGGGCCGGAGACGCTCGGCTTTGCACTCGCCGTCGCCTTCGTCGTCTGGCTCGGGCGCAAGGCGAAGATCGGACGCGCGGCCCCGGCGGCCGGACGCGCCTGAACCTTCCGCATCAATTCGTCATCGATAGCGGATAATTGTTGAACCGTGATTCCCCTGTCGGGGAATCTGGGTTAGACATCCGCCGACCGACCGGAAGGGCCGGCGAGGAGGTAATATGACGAAACAAAAAGTCGCTATGCTCACCGCAGGAGGCCTTGCACCCTGCCTTTCGTCCGCAGTTGGCGGCCTGATCGAACGCTATTCAGACATCGCCCCGGAAATCGAACTCGTCGCCTACCGCTCCGGCTACCAGGGGCTGCTTCTGGCCGACCGGATCGAGATCTCGAAGGACATGCGCGAGAAGGCGCACCTGCTGCACCGCTACGGCGGCTCGCCGATCGGCAACAGCCGCGTCAAGCTGACGAACGCTGCGGACTGCGTGAAGCGCGGTCTCGTCAAGGAAGGCGAAAACCCCTTGCGTGTTGCAGCCGAGCGCCTCGCCGCTGACGGCATCACCGTCCTTCACACGATCGGCGGCGACGACACCAATACGACCGCGGCCGATCTCGCCGCCTATCTCGGCGCCAACGGCTACAATCTCACCGTCGTCGGCCTACCGAAGACGGTCGACAACGACGTCGTGCCGATCCGCCAGTCGCTCGGCGCCTGGACGGCGGCCGAAGTCGGCGCCGGCTTCTTCGACAACGTTTCCAACGAGCAGAGCGCCGCTCCGAAGACGCTCGTCGTTCACGAGGTGATGGGGCGTCACTGCGGCTGGCTGACGGCTGCGACCGCTCGCGCCTACATCCAGAAGACCGCCGGCCAGGAGTATGTCGACGGCCTGATGATGGACAAGGCCCTGAAGAGCATCGACGGCCTCTATCTTCCCGAACTGGCCTTCGATCTGCAGGCGGAAGCCGAACGCCTCCGCAAGGTCATGGAGAAAAACGGCTTCGTGACGCTGTTCGTCTCGGAAGGCGCCTGCCTAGATGCGATCGTCGCCGAGCGCGAAGCCGCCGGCGAAACGGTCAAGCGCGACGCCTTCGGCCATGTGAAGATCGACACCATCAATGTCGGCAACTGGTTCTCCAAGCAGTTCGCCTCGCTGCTGGGCGCCGAGCGTGCCATGGTGCAGAAGTCCGGCTACTATGCCCGCTCCGCCCCCGCCAACGGCGACGACCTGCGCTTGATCCAGAGCATGGTTGACCTCGCAGTCGAGAGCGCGCTCAACAAGGTCTCCGGCGTCACCGGCCACGACGAGGGCCAGAACGGCAAGCTGCGCACGATCGAGTTCCCGCGCATCAAGGGCGGCAAGCACTTCGACACCGGTGCGAAATGGTTCGGCGAGGTGATGGACACGATCGGCCAGAAATGGAAGGCCACGGTCTGATACCGGGCGTCTGACGGATTGCTATTGACGGCGCACGGCGCCGGTGGCTTGCTCCCCGAAACGAACGTTTCCGGGGAGCTTTTCATGTCGTTCGATCACTGGCTTGCCTTTGCCGCCGCCTCAGCCGTCATGCTGGCGATCCCCGGCCCGACCATTCTGCTGGTCATCTCCTATGCGCTCGGCCACGGCCGCCAGACCACGACGGCGACGGTCGCCGGCGTAGCCCTTGGCGACTTCACCGCCATGACAGCCTCCATGCTGGGGCTCGGAGCCCTGCTCGCAACCTCGGCTGCGATTTTCACCGTCCTCAAATGGGTCGGTGCGGCCTATCTGGTCTGGCTTGGGATCAAGCTCTGGCGTGCGCCGGTGACGGGCTTTGCCGGCTCGGAGGATGGCGCGGCAAGGCAGGAAAGGCCGTTTCGCATCTTTGCCCACTGCTATGTGGTGACGGCGCTCAACCCGAAGAGCATCGTCTTCTTCGTGGCCTTCCTGCCGCAGTTCCTGGACCTCTCGCGGCCTGTCGTTCCGCAGATGGTGATCTTCGAGATCACCTTCCTCGTGCTTGCCACGGCCAATGCCGCAAGCTACGCGCTGATGGCGTCTGCGGCGCGCGGAACGATCCGCAAACCGGCCGTCCAGCGTGCGGTAAACCGTGTCGGCGGCTCGCTTCTCATCGGCGCAGGCGTGCTCACGGCCGGGCTGCGGCGGGCCGCCGCCTAGCCGCGAGCGAGGGGTACGGGTTGCCGGAGCAGGCACGATAGGATAATGGACGAAGCACGGTCGAAGCGCCGTTGATTTGCAGCCGCGTCGGAAACACGCGTTTCCGGCCCCTTCAGGCAACACGAGAGCGACTGATGACGCATAGTTTCCCGATCCGCACCAGGCATGTTCTCTCTGCGAGCTGCGCAACGGCTCTTCTCGCAATCGGCGGATGCGCCAGCGTGATCGAGACCCCGTCGGAACAGATCGCCGCGGTACAGACGGTCATGCCGCTCGCAAAGCCGGGCACGGAAATGACCGCCTACGCGCTCCCCGCACCGATCCAGGACCCCTCGGCACCTGTAGCGGCAGGCACCCCGCAGACAATGTCGGCCGTCGTCGAGACCACGCGCGCCACCAGCGCCGAGATGGCGATCGCCGCAGCCGCCCCGCAGGCAGCACCGATCCCGCGGGGTGAAGCAGCTCCGCAAGCCGCGGCCGCGACGGTTCCGGTGCCGGGCGCGCCCCAGGCGAAGTTCATGCCGGCATCCTTCGAAGCGGCCGTCATGGAACCCGGCTTCGACACCGGCGCGCCGGAGGGACTGGAACAGCTCGTCGAATCCCACCAGATCGTCCCGATCGCGAAACCCTCCTTCAGCACCGCCGCCCTCACATCTGCCCCGCGCGACACCGTCATGGCCTCCGCCTCGCAGAAGTTCGAACGGCCCGGGACGCCGCTCGACCCGCTGATCGCCAAATACGCCGCGCTCTACGAGATCCCCGAAGCGCTGCTGCACCGGGTGGTGAAGCGGGAAAGCCGCTATAACCCCAAGGCCTATAATTCCGGCAATTACGGCCTCATGCAGATCCGCTACAACACTGCCAAGGGCATGGGCTACACCGGCACGGCGGATGGCCTGTTCGATGCGGAGACCAACCTGAAGTACGGCGCGAAATATCTGCGCGGCGCGTTGATGGTCGCAGACAACCAGCATGACGGCGCGGTGCGCCTCTACGCCAGCGGCTATTACTACACCGCAAAGCGCAAGGGCCTGCTCGAAGAGACCGGCCTGAAGTAGGTCTCAATCTCTGCTTTCGAGAACGTCGACGACCCGCTTGACCAGTTCCTGCGGTCGATAGCCGAGCTTCGACGGCGTCAGCCCGAGACGGACGACGGCGATATTCGCCGACGGAATGACCGCGATCGACTGGCCGTCATGGCCGAGCATCCAGAACGTATCCTCCGGCAGCCCATATTTCGAATCCGGCTCGCGTCCCGGCCCGTCGATCCAGGTCTGCGCCTGACCGTACTCGCCACCCGAGGCTGAGGACGGGGTGCCCATCGCGCGGACAAAGCCCTCCGGCAAAAGCCGCGTACCGTTCCAAACGCCGTCGTTCAGAAGCAGTTGCGCAAAGCGCGCCCAGTCCCGGGCGGTGGCGTACATGTAGGACGAGCCGACGAAGATCCCCGTCTCGTCCGTCTCCAGCACGGCGCTCTTCATGCCGAGCGGTGCGAAGAGCCCGGTCGACGGATAGGCCAGCGCCCGCCAGCGGTCACCGAGCGCATTCATGAAGAGGCGCGAGAGAAGCATGGCGGTGCCGCTGGAATAGCGGAACTTCTCGCCCGGATTGGCGTCGAGGGGAAAGGAAGCGGCAAATCGCGACATGTTCGGCTCAAGGAACAGCATCCGCGTCACGTCGGTGACCTCGCCGTACTCCTCGTTGAAGGCCAGGCCGCTCTGCATGGCCAGCAGATCGGCAATCGAAATTCTCGCGCGGGCATCACCGTTCCATTCGGCGAAAAGGCCGCGCTGGTCCGGAGCAAGACGGCCGTCCTGCATCAACCGGCCGACCAGTGCCGCATTGACCGTCTTCGTCACCGACCAGCCAAGCAAGGGCGTGTCCGGCGAAAAGCCTTCGCCGTAATGCTCGCCCACCAGACGCCCGCCATGGATGACCACCACCCCGCGCACGCCGGGTCCGAGGAGTGCCTGATCCGAGAGAACGGCGTCGAGACGGGCGTCGGCGCTCGCGGCGTTGCCGACCGGCCAGGGCGCGTCGGGAACCGGCTGCGACACGCTCGGCAGCTCGACGTCGGAGATCGCCTGATGGGCTGCGACGAAATCGCCGTCGGGCACGCTCGCGCAGCCGAAACCCTCCCGGTAGGCCGCATAGCCCGGCGCGAAAATTCCAAGCAGGGAGGCCGTCACCGTCTTCTCGTCATGATCCACCGACTGCCGCATGAGGCGCAGCAGCGGATGGCCCGGCGCCTGCACGTCCACATCAAGCACGGCCGAGGCATCGCGCCCCGCGAGGAAGACGTTGGAACAGACGATCTTGGCCGCATAGGACGAGCCGACCCTTAGCAGTTCGGGTGGGCGAACGATCAGCCAACTGGCCACGATCGCGAGGAAAATGAATAGCATATACAGGACTCTGGCGGCGATGCGTCGAATTCGGCCCATGCGTCTCCCCTTGTCGCCAAGAGACAATCAGGAATTGGCGCACAAGAAAAGCCCCTTCCGCGCGGGAGGGTGAACATAGCCCTCCCTGCACCGCCATCGCGCCCATGGCTGCTCCTCGTGCACAGCCACAGTCATCAAACTGTAGCGCGAGGCGGCTATTGCCGCAAAAGGCCCACAGGACGAGACGAGTCATGAGCGAACTTGCCAGGAATGCCGGTTACGGACAGAACGAAAGACTGAAGTCAGCCCTCTTGCAGCACCGGGCATTGTCGCTCGACGGCTTGTCGGAACGCCTGTTCGGCCTGCTGTTTTCCGGGCTCGTCTACCCCCAGATCTGGGAGGATCCCGCGATCGACATCGAGGCCATGGAGCTGGCCCCCGGCCATCGCCTGGTAACGATCGGCTCCGGCGGCTGCAACATGCTGGCCTATCTCGCCTGCCGCCCCGAGCGCATCGACGTCGTCGACCTCAACCCGCACCATATCGCGCTCAACCGGCTGAAGCTCGCCGCCTTCCGCCACATGCCCTCCCATGCCGACGTGGTGCGCTTCCTCGGCGGCGACAACATGGGTTCGAACCGCGAAGCCTATCAGCTCTTCCTGGAGCCGCGGCTCGATGCGCAGACCCGCGACTACTGGAATGGCCGCGACCTGACCGCCCGTCGCCGCATCGACGTCTTCAACCGCAACATCTACCGCACCGGTCTGCTCGGCCGCTTCATCCTGCTCGGCCACATCGTCGCCAGGCTGCACGGGCTGGACCCGCGGGACTTCGTCAAATGCGGCTCCATGCGCGAACAGCGCCAGTTCTTCGACACCCGCATCGCCCCCCTGTTCGACCGTCCGCTGATCCGCTGGATCACCTCGCGCAAGGCCTCGCTCTACGGCCTCGGCATCCCGCCGCAGCAGTTCGACGAGCTAGCAAGCGTCAGCGACGACAATTCGCTTGCGCCGGTCCTGCGCCAGCGACTGGAAAAGCTCGCCTGCCATTTCCCGCTTAAGGACAACTACTTCGCCTGGCAGGCCTTCGCGCGCCGCTATCCCTCCAAATACGAGGGACGGATGCCGGACTACCTCCTTGGCGAAAACTACGCCGCAATCCGCGACAATGCCGAGCGCGTCGACGTCCACCATGCGAGCTTCACCGAGCTGCTTGCATCGAAGTCCGCCGCCTCCGTCGACCGTTTCGTGCTGCTCGATGCGCAGGACTGGATGAACGACGACCAGCTCAATGCGCTTTGGACCGAGATCAGCCGCACCGCGACCCCCGGGGCGCGGGTGATCTTCCGCACCGCCGCCGAAGCCAGCGTCGTCGAAGGCAAGGTCTCCCAGAACCTGCTCGATCTCTGGCACTACGAGCACGAGCGCTCGTCTGCGCTGGGCATGCGGGATCGCTCGGCGATCTATGGCGCCTTCCACATCTACCGGAAGAAGCCCTGAATGACCCGCGCCTCGCTTCCCCTGCCCGCGCCGCCGGTCGATACCGATCACGCCGGCCTGATGGATCGCCAGTATCGCTACCAGCGCCACATCTACGACCTGACGCGCAAGTATTACCTCTTCGGTCGCGACAGGCTGCTCGACGGGCTCGACGTCCAGCCGGGCGAGAAGGTCCTCGAGGTCGGCTGCGGTACCGGACGCAACATCGGCCACATGATGGACCGCTATCCCGGCGTGTGGTTCTTCGGCCTCGACATCTCGCGCGAGATGCTGGAGACGGCGGAAAAGCGCTTCACCCGGCGTGGCGGCGCGCGGCCGAAGCTTGCGGTCGCCGACGCCACGTCGTTCACGGCGACCGACTTCGGCCAGGCAGGCTTCGATCGCGTCGTCGTCTCCTATGCGTTGTCGATGATCCCGGCCTGGCAGGAGGCGATCGAGCGTGCGTTCGACGCCCTCGCCCCAGGCGGCTCGCTGCATATCGTCGACTTTGGACAGCAGGAGCAGTTGCCCGCCCCGTTCCGTCGCCTGCTGCAAGGGTGGCTCACGCGATTTCACGTCACCCCGCGTCCCGACCTCTTCGAGGTGTTGCAGACAGCGGCGGAGCGGCGGGGAGCACACGTCGCAGCCGAGACCCCGTATGGCGGCTACGCCTGGCTCGCAATTGCAAAAATGCCTGACTGACGCAGTTTTTTCGGCCAAGCACTGCCCGATTTTGCTCTCCTTTCTGTGAAACCTCTTGGGCGCTGAGGGGTTATACCGGGTGTCGATGCCTCCGGGGTCGCATCGACGCGAACGAAGCAGAAGGAAGACAATCATGAGATCATTCGCAATCGGTGCTGCGGCGCTTTTGACGGCCGCCACGGCCGGCGGTGCTGCACGCGCGGCCGACCTCGCGCCGACAGAACCTCCGGTCGCACCTGTCATCGAGGAAGTGTCCGGCATCTACGACTGGAACGGCTTCTACGTGGGCGCGATGACCGGCTACGGCTGGACCGATGCGGAAACGAAGGACGCGGGCTTTTCTTCCAGCCCCGGTCTCGATGGATGGGCGCTCGGCGGCTACACCGGCTACAACTACCAGACCGGTCCTTGGGTGCTCGGCGTGGAAGGCGACGTCAAGTACGACTGGAACGAGGACAAGTTCGATCTCGGCGGCATCCCGATGGACCTCCAGACGGATTGGGGCGGCTCGCTGCGCGCCCGTGTCGGCTACGCCATCGACCGCACCCTCATCTACGGCACCGGCGGCTATGCCTTCACCAATGCCGAGCTTCGGGACCGCGACACGGGGGATAGCGAAAGCAAGACCTTCAACGGCTGGACAATCGGCGCTGGCCTCGAACATGCCTTTACCGACAATCTGATCGGGCGGGCGGAATACCGATACACCGACTACGGCAACAAGGACCTGCTCGGCGTTGACACTGACCTGAGCAGCAATTCGCTGATGCTCGGCGTCGGCTGGAAATTCTGATTGCTGCGACGGCCGGCCGGCGGACCTCCAGGCCGGCTCTGGTCGCTCTCGTTGCGCCGCGGCCCTTTCGGGCTCGCGGCGCAACCGCGACGCCGTCCCCTCTTTACCGAATCCCGCGGGTCGGGCAGTATCCGCGCATCGTTTTCAGACCCGGGACAGTCATGCGTCGGCTCCTTCTGGCATTGCTGCCAATCGCGCTCCTTGCGACGTCGTGCTCCACGACCGACTACGATCTCGTCTCCACCGAGCCTCTGAAGCCGCGCTTCGGCGACAAGGACCCGCAGGATTTCGGCTATCGTACGCCGCACAAGCACGAAGTGCACGGCATCGACATCTCCAAATGGAACGGCGATGTCGACTGGCCGACCGCCAAGAAGTCGGGCGTCTCCTTCGCATTTATCAAGGCCACCGAGGGCAAGGACCGGATCGACCAGCGCTTCCACGAATACTGGCGTGGCGCGAATGCGGCGGGCGTCGCCCACTCCCCCTACCACTTCTACTATTTCTGCTCGACGCCGGATGAACAGGCCGACTGGTTCATCCGCAACGTGCCGAAGGCCGCGGTGCAACTTCCGCCCGTCCTCGATGCGGAGTGGAACCCGCTTTCGCCCACCTGCCGAAAGCGGCCGCCGCCGGCGGAGGTGCGCGCCCAGATGCAGCGCTTCCTCGACCGGTTGGAAGCGCACTATGGCAAGCGGCCGATCATCTACACGACAGTCGACTTCCACCGGGAAAACATTGCCGGCCACTTCGGCAACTATCCCCTGTGGCTGCGCGCCGTCGCCGACCATCCCGAAAACGTCTACGGCCGCAAATGGACCTTCTGGCAGTATACCAGCACCGGCATCGTTCCCGGCATCGACGGCAGCACGGACATCAACGTCTTTGCCGGCAACAGCAAGAACTGGTCGGCCTGGCTCGCACAGAACACACGCTGACGGGCTCACCTGCCGTACCCGTGATGGCGGACCAGTGGCGGCGTTATGTTTTCCGCGCCCCCTGATTGCGCAAAAATGGGCGACCGGATTGGCCGTATCACGGCGAATTTGATCGGCCGACGCTGAAATGCCGGCTTTTTCCTTCTTGCTTCCGTCTCATTATTCTGAGAAGCCGGGGCAACCGAATGAAAGGATCTACCCGCCATGCAACCGCGTTTCCTGCCGCTGGGCGCCCTTCTTGGGCTTTTTCTCTCGGGCACGGCGTTGGCCCAGCAGACCGCAGTGCCAGCCGCCCCGCAGGCTGCACCGGCCGTCGCCTGCGGCGGCGATCTCACCGTCTTTCTTCAGGGCGTGAAGGATGAAGCGCTGGCAAAGGGCATTCCGGCAGCTGCAGTCGACAGGGCGCTTGCGGGTGCGGCGATCGATCAGAAGGTGCTGTCGCGCGACCGCGCCCAGGGCGTATTCCGCCAGACATTCCTCGAGTTCTCCAAGCGTACCGTCAGCCAGTCGCGCCTCGACATCGGACGCAAGAAGCTGCAGGACCTCTCGGATGTCTTCACTCGCGCCGAGCAGGAATACGGCGTTCCCGGACCGGTCATCGCCGCGTTCTGGGCGATGGAGACGGATTTCGGCGCGGTGCAGGGCGACTTCAACACGCGAAATGCGCTCGTCACCCTTTCGCATGACTGCCGACGGCCGGAACTCTTCCGCCCGCAACTGATCGCAGCCATCGAAATGGTTCAGCACGGGGACCTCGATCCCGCAACGACCACCGGCGCCTGGGCCGGCGAGATCGGGCAGGTTCAGATGCTGCCGAAAGACATCATCGCATTTGGCGTCGACGGGGATGGCGACGGCCATGTCAACGTCAAGCAGAGTTCTGCCGATGCCATTCTCACGGCCGCCCGCTTCATCCAGCACCTCGGCTTCAGCAAGGGCCAGCCCTGGATCCAGGAAGTTTCGGTTCCGGACGAACTGCCCTGGGAGAAAACCGGCCTCCAGTCCGGCATGACAGCGGGCGACTGGTTCGCGCTCGGCGTCACCCCGCGCGACGGCAACACCAATTTCCCGGAACTTGCCGCTTCCCTCGTGCTGCCGCAGGGACGCAAGGGTCCCGCCTTCATCACCTACCCGAACTTCAACGTCTATCTCGAGTGGAACCAGTCCTTCATCTACACGACGTCGGCTGCGTACTTCGCCACGCGGCTGGCTGGCGCTCCGCCCTACCAGAAGGGCGAGCCCGAGCAGGGGCTGGACGACACCGGCATGAAGGCACTGCAGACACGCCTGAACGAGCTCGGCCACGACGTCGGCAAGATCGATGGTATTCTCGGCTCGGGCACGCGCGCTGCGATCCAGAAGGAACAGCTTCGCCTCGGCATGCCCGCCGACGGTTGGGCAACGCCCGGCCTGCTCGGCGCGCTCTAAGGGGGCAAACGTCGCCGGTCGGCAAGGGCAGCAAGGCCGGCACGGGCCTGCGGCTAGCCGCTCCCCCTCTCCTCCGTCACCCCGGACTTGATCCGGGGTCTAGCAGCGCCGCGTCTGCGGTGCGGAAAATGCTTTTAGCGCGCAAAGACTTGCGCGCGCTGGATGCCGGATCAAGTCCGGCATGACGGGGGAGAAAGAGCGGTGCGCGGGAGACCGTCGGTTGCCCGCCTGTTGCGCTATAGGCCAGCCCCGAACGGGTGCACCCGAAACGCGTCGGCGAACTGCAGCAGCCCCCTCTCCTCCGTCACCCCGGACTTGATCAGGGGTCTAGTGGCGCCGCGTCTGCGGTGCGGAAAATGCTTTATCACGCAAAGACTTGCGCGCGCTGGATGCCGGATCAAGTCCGGCATGACGGGGGAGAAAGAGCGGTGCGCGGGAGACCGCAGGTTGCCGGCCTGCTGCTCTATAGGCCAGCCCCGATGCACCCGAAACGCGTCGGCGAATCGCAGCAGACCCCTCTCCTCCGTCACCCCGGACTTGATCCGGGGTCTAGCAGCGCCGCGTCTGCGGTGCGGAAAATGCTTTAGCGCGCAAAGACTTGCGCGCGCTGGATGCCGGATCAAGTCCGGCATGACGCTGGTTCGGCAAACATTGAAATAGGTATCTGATTTCAAAGACATGACGAAACGAACCGGATCCTCGGCACAAGGCCGAGGATGACGTTGCGGTTTGGGGCAGCGTCGGCGATCCATTCAGGCGGTATTGATCCGGAAGCACCCAAACCCTCGCTTCGTCGCGATTGCCGCGCCGAAAAAACCTGCCGCATTCGCTGCCTGCTCCGGCCCACCGCCCGCAGCAGCGTTGAACCGGCCGCCGGCAGCGGAAAAGATGCAGAATCGGGTGGCGGGAGAGCGCGCGGGCCGTTAGGCCTGCGGCAACGATCGCACCACCGATCGCATCCGGCATGGCGCTTTCCGGCAGGAACGCATGTCGCGCCCTGGGGAGGAAACGTCTTGGCGGTAGCAGTAAAGCCCAATTTTGTGATGACGCCTGCGACCTGGGGCATGCTGGTTCTGCTGGGCATGATCTGGGGTGGCTCGTTCTTCTTTGCCCGCGTCGCCGTCCAGCATATTCCGCCCGTCACGCTGGTGATGCTGCGGATCGGGCTCGCGGCGGCCGCCCTCCACCTCTATCTCGCCGGCCGGCACGGCCTCTATCCGACCCTGCGGAAGCGCTGGCGCGCCTTCCTCGTGATGGGGTTGATCAACAACATCGTCCCGCACATCCTGATCTTCACGGGCCAGACGCAGATCGGCGCCGGGCTGGCCGCGATCCTGAACGCGACCACGCCCATCTTCACCATCCTCATAGCCAACCGGCTGACCGAGGACGAGAAGATGACGGCCGCCAAGATCGCCGGCTGCTTGGTTGGCCTTGTCGGCACGGCCGTGCTCGTCGGCCCACGTGCGCTGGCGCCCTTTACCGGCGACAGCGGCGGACCGCCGCTTTGGGCGCTGCTGCTGCCGCTTGCAGCCGCCATGTCCTACGGCTTTGCCGGCATCTATGGAAAGCGCTTCCGCGATATCGCGCCGGCCGTGACCGCGACGGGGCAACTGACCGCGTCGAGCATCGTGCTGCTGCCGCTGGCCGCCGTCGTCGACCGGCCCTGGCTGCTGCCTTTTCCGCCTGCCGGCACCGTGCTCGCGGTCCTGGCGCTGGCGCTCGTCTCCACGGCCTATGCCTACATCCTGTTCTTCCGGATCATGTCGACAGCGGGGGCGACCAACACGTCCCTCGTCACCCTGCTGGTTCCGCCGAGCGCGATCGTTGCCGGCATGCTCTTCCTTGGCGAGCAGATCTCGCCTGCGGGCGCGCTTGGCATGGGCCTCGTGCTCTCCGGCCTCGTCATTCTCGACGGGCGGGTCTTCCGCCGGAAGGCGCGGTGACGCCGGAACGAATGGTACGGACGGACGTTCTGCCCGGGATGGTGATTCGTCCTGTCGCTTAACGGGAACGGCGATCACCGGCGTTAACCGACGTGAAAATTTCGTGAATGCAGATCAGGCGCGAAATATCTTTTAAGATCAAACATTTAGACATGTGGAAAAACTGTGGCGAAGCCTGTGATGCCGCAATGCAACACACAAAGAACTTTTCAAAGGCGAAATTTCCAACCTATTATCCAACCGCAACGCAAGGGAGGTCAGCCGATGGGTATCACACATTCCTTGAATGTTCTGATGATCAGTGCAGCGTTCCTCTTCGTCGCCAGCATGATTTTCATCTGACGACAGCGTCGTCCTGAAGGACAAAACGCAGAGACCAATAGTTCATGAAAACGCATGGCCCCGCCGGGTCATGCGTTTTTTCAATCAGGCGGCAGCGCCGGTTGCAGCCCCGGCACAATTCGCATCACGCTGTTCGAAGCCGAGGCGATCGAGGACCGCGGAGACAAGCGCGGCCCGGTTCATCGTGTAGAAGTGGAATTCGTCGACGCCGAGCGCAATCAGCCCCTCGATCTGACGGGCCGCGAGCTCGGCTGCGACCGCTGCCCGCTCCTCCGGCCTTTCGGCCAGCGGCTCCAGGCGATCGGCCAGCCATTGCGGCACGCTCGCACCGCACAGACCGGCAAACTTCTGCACCTGGGAAAGATTGTGCACCGGCAGGATGCCCGGGACGATCGGAATGTCTATCCCGGCGGCGCGTACGCGTTCCAGATAGCGGGCGTAAAGATCGTTGTCGAAGAAGAACTGCGTCAGCGCCCGGGTCGCGCCGGCCTCCACCTTTCGCTTCAGCATGTCGATATCGGCGGGCACATCATGGCTTTCGGGATGCTTTTCCGGATAGGCCGACACGGAAATTTCGAACGGAGCGATGGAGCGGAGGCCCGCAACGAGTTCGGCGGCATTGGCATAACCGCCCGGGTGCGGCTGGTAGGCCTCGCCGATACCGCCGGCGGGATCGCCGCGCAACGCCACGAAATGCGTCACGCCGACCTGCCGGAACTCCTCGACCACCGCATCGACCTCTTCTCTGGTCGCGCCGACGCAGGTCAGGTGGGATGCCGCCGACAGCGGGGTGTCCCGGATGATCCGTCCGATCGTCGAAAGCGTCGGCCCGCGCGTGGAGCCGCCGGCACCATAGGTGACCGAAACGAAATCCGGCGCATAGGCCGAAAGCGCATCGACGGTCTGCCAGAGCTGGGCGTCGGCCTCTTCGCTGCGGGGAGGAAAGAACTCGAAGGACAGCTTCGGGGCGCGACGCCGGGCTGGGCTGTGGGCGATCGTCATTTCAATTCCTCCGGCCGATGGCGATAAGGGGTTCGGCGTCCTGGGCGGCGTCTGCGGATCTCTGGTCGCGCGCCAGCCAGATCGTGACCGTCAGCGCATCGTCTCCGCCGCCGGCGGGCGTCAGGTCGACGGCCTGCTCGACTGCAAGACCGGCTTGCTCCAGCCACTCGCCCATCACCTGATGCGAAAAGCCGAGGCGCAGGTGGGCATGGTCGTCGCGAAGATGTTCCAGCGCATGCGGAGCGAGGTCGATGATCACCAGGCGCCCGGACGGACGCAGCATCCGTGCGGCCTCGGCGATGGCGGCCGCCGGATCGTCGAGGAAATGCAGCACCTGGTGAATGGTCACCACATCGAATTCGTCGCGCTCGAGCGGCAGGTTGAAAATGTCGCCGTGACGGATGGACGCCTTGGTGATGCCGGCGCGATCGAGATTGGCGCGGGCAACGGCCAGCATGTCACGGCTGGCATCGACGCCGACGCCGCGGCGATAGAGCCCCTCGAACAGCTGAAGGATACGGCCGGTGCCGGTCCCGAGATCGAGGAAGGCGTCGACCGGGCCGTCGCCGATGAGCTTCAGGAGTGCTGCCTCGACGTCGGCCTCGCTGACATGCAGGCGGCGCAATTCGTCCCACTCCGAAGCGTTGCGGCTGAAATAGGCCTGCGCCTTTTCCGCCCGCGCCTTCTTCAGCACCGCCAGGCGCTCGGCATCGCGGGCAAAGACGGGATCGGCCGCGTCGATGCGCTCGAGCAGAAGCCGGGCCAGCGCGACAGCCTCCCCCTCATGCGTCAGCCTGAAATAGGCCCAGGCGCCCTCCTGGTACCGCTCGATCAGGGCGGCCTCGGCCAAAAGCTTGAGATGGCGCGAAATGCGCGGCTGGGACTGTCCGAGAATGTCGGTCAGGTCGGTCACCGTCAGGTCGCCGCGTGACAGCAGCGCTAGGAGACGCAGGCGCGTCGATTCGCCAGCCGTCTTCAAAACTTCTACAATGTCGTCCAATCCGAGCTTCGCCACGCGACCACCTGCGCACCATCAAGACATAAACATATCTTTATGTCACGAAATGAACGAGTGCAAGCCGTAATCGGACGGAACCTGAAGATAGGTCCTGCCGGGCAGCGGAAAGGAGATCACGCAGGCGGGACTTCGCGGGCGTTTACGCCTTTCGCCGGGTTCGAACGGCGCCACCATGCGCGCAGCCGATCACGGCTGACGCCAGCCGCAACCAATCGCTGGCCTCTTAAGCGGGGGCGAAACAACCGCACTCTTCGCAGGCTGCAACCACCGACCCCGAAGCGATGACACGCAACTGATGAGACCGCGGGACTGGCGGCCCCTCGCCAGGAGCCCTCTGCCGGTGCCGAACACATCCGAAGCCAGCACGGGGAATTCATGTATGTCAGGCAAACGTAGGCTGCGGCTTTGTAATTCGAGGTGCCCGAACTCAGAACCGGACGCGCCAGATACAGCCGAAAGCGCGTCAAGCCGCGGCGATTGCGGAGATTGTAAACGCAGCGGGCGCAGCCGCATCGCGACTGCGCCCGGAAATGCCGAACCGCAAAGCGTCCTTAGCGCGTCAGGCGCTTGTAGGTGACGCGCTTCGGATTGACGGAATCGGGACCAAGGCGGCGGATCTTGTCCTGCTCGTAGTCCTCGAAGTTGCCTTCGAACCATTCGACATGGCTATCGCCTTCGAAGGAAAGAATATGCGTGGCGAGGCGGTCGAGGAACATGCGGTCGTGGCTGATGATGACGGCGCAGCCGGCAAAGTTCTCGAGCGCATCCTCGAGCGCGCCGAGCGTCTCGGTGTCGAGGTCGTTGGTCGGCTCGTCGAGCAGGATGACGTTGCCGCCGCTCTTCAGCATCTTGGCAAGATGCACGCGGTTGCGCTGGCCGCCCGAGAGGTTGCCTACCTTCTGCTGCTGGTCGCCACCCTTGAAGTTGAAGGCGCCGCAATAGGCGCGGGAGTTCATCTCGAACTTGCCGAGCTTCAGGACGTCGTTGCCGCCGGAGATTTCCTCCCAGACGGTCTTGCTGCCGTCGAGATGGTCGCGGCTCTGGTCGACATAGCCGAGGTCGACGGTCTCGCCGATGCGGATCTCGCCGGAATCCGGCTTCTCCTGCCCGGTGATCAGCTTGAACAGGGTCGACTTGCCCGCGCCGTTCGGGCCGATGACGCCGACGATGCCGCCGGGCGGAAGCTTGAAGGTGAGGTTTTCGAACAGTACCCGGTCGCCATAGGACTTGGTCAGGTTTTCGGCCTCGATGACCACCTGTCCGAGGCGCTCGCCGACGGGAATGATGATCTGCGCCTCGCCGGGGCGGCGGTTTTCGGCGGCTGCCACCAGTTCGTCATAGGCGCGGATACGGGCCTTCGACTTGGCCTGGCGGGCCTTGGGCGAGGACGCGATCCACTCCTGTTCACGCGACAGGGCCTTCTGGCGGGCGCCCTCTTCTCGATCTTCCTGCGCCATGCGCTTGGCCTTGGCATTGAGGTAGGCGGAGTAGTTGCCCTCGTAGGGAATGCCGCGGCCGCGGTCGAGCTCGAGAATCCAGCCGGTGACGTTGTCAAGGAAGTAGCGGTCGTGGGTGACCATCAGGATGGCGCCCGGATATTCGCGCAGATGCTTTTCCAGCCAGGCGATCGTCTCGGCGTCGAGGTGGTTGGTCGGTTCGTCGAGCAGCAGCAGGTCGGGCTGGCGCAGCAGCAGCTGGCAGAGCGCCACGCGGCGCTTTTCGCCGCCGGACAGCTTTTCCACCGAAGAGTCGCCGGGCGGGCAGCGCAGCGCGTCCATCGCCATCTCGACCTGGCTTTCCAGGTCCCAGAGGTTCTGGCTGTCGATGATGTCCTGCAGCTTGGAACCCTCTTCGGCCGTCTCGTCCGAATAGTTCATCATCAGTTCGTTGTAGCGGTCGAGGATCGCCTTCTTGTCGGCGACGCCTTCCATGACGTTCTCCATCACGGTCTTCGACGCATCGAGCTGCGGCTCCTGCGGCAGGTAGCCGAGCGTCGCGCCGTCGGCGAGCCAGGCCTCGCCCGTCCACTCCTTGTCGAGACCCGCCATGATCTTCAGCACCGTCGACTTACCGGCGCCGTTAGGGCCGAGAATGCCGATCTTGGCGTCCGGATAGAAGGAAAGGTGGATGTTCTCCAGGATCTTCTTGTTGCCGTAGGCCTTGTTGAGCCCGGCCATGTGATAGATGAACTGACGTGCCATAACGCGTATGCTCCGCATCGTAAGGAATTTTGCCCGCTATGTAGGCGAATTCGTCCGCAGCGGCAATGCGGCCGCAGCCCGCGCCGGTGAATTGTCGCAAGAACGTCTTCGGCGTAAGCAGCGCGGTGATCCTGGCATCCGGCAGCCCGCGTTGCCGGTGAGCGTCGCGGAGCCTCAGGCTCCATTCCCCCCAAAGCCTGATGCGTCCCCCCTTGCACCACGGCCGTTGTGCACTCCACAGTTTCCCAGACCTTCCCTCCCCGGGCGCCACGCAATCGCCCCCATTGGCCAGGGCTCCCTACTGGCCACCTGCGGCAGCAAGAAGCCCGGCCTTGCAATCCTGCTTCGTCGGTGCTGCCTTCAGGACCAGCCCCGAAAGCTCGCCTTCGACAGCCGCCAGCCCGATCGTTACGCCGGTGACGATCTCCTTGCCGTCCACACTGCGGCAGCGCAGCCGCACCCGGTCGCCGGCCCCTGCGCCGAAAGCACCGTTGAAGGCTTCGCCGACCTCGGAAATCGTCACGATCTTGCCTGACCTGCTCGTGAAGAAAGCCCCGACCGCCGAGCGGTTGACGACTTCCAGCATGTCCAGGGCGCGCGAAAAATAGTCCTCGGCCGTTGCCGCATGGCAGGTTCCGTGCATCAACCATTGATGCCGGTCGAGGCCGGTAGCGACACCGGGCATCGCCGCCGCAAGCCGCGCCTGTGTGCCGTCAGAAAGGGCGAGCTTGGGCAGATCGTCCCAGTTTCGCGACCGGTCACGCTTTTTCAGTTCCGCGTCGATGCCGCAGTAGCTTTTCTTCACCTGCCAGAGGCCATGCAGGCCGAGGCGTGGCGCGAGCCCCTGCCCGCCAGCCTTCTCGCATTCCGCAGCGTTTGGCCGGACCATGCAGTAGCCCGGTTGCCAACTGAGGGCCAGCACGTGGCGGGTGGCGCCTTCAGGCGCTTCGACGGGCAACGGCGCGGAAAGCGCCGGCCCGGATGCCGTGATCGCGAGGGAGAAAACAAAAGAGGCAAGCACGCGGCCCGAAAAGCCGCACACGGCAGTTCCGAGCCATGCAAATCCGGGTATCATCATGATACGCTCCGGAAATAGAACAAAACATAAACATTAATCAACAAAAAGGCGAATTATGCAACCATAAATTTGCAGCACCGGCCGGACGCCGGACAGGCGCAATTGCAATTGCCGACGAAATCCTTTTGATGATCGCCGCACCCCAACCGTCAAAGGCCCCTCCGCACATGTTTTCCGAGATGCGCGCTCTGCAGAGCCCCACCGGCGCCACGCTTGCGCTGCGCCATGGCGGAAGCAGCACCGGGGAAAAGGGCATCGTCCTGATCAGCCACGGCCTGGCGGAGCACGCCGGCCGCTATGGCCCGTTCGCGCAACACCTCGCCGCCAGCGGATTTCATGTCTACGCCCACGACCATCGCGGCCACGGCGCCACGACCGCCCCGGATGCGCCGCTCGGCCGCTTCGCCGCTCGGGACGGGCACGACGTGGCGCTGCTCGACATGCTCGCTGTGCGCGAGGCAGCGGCAGCCCTGCACCCCGGCCTGCCGGTCATCCAGTTCGGCCACTCGATGGGCGGCTTGCTCGCGCTCGCCTTTGCCGAGGCCTATCCCGAAAAGATCGACGCCCTCGCCTTCTGGAATGCCAATCACCGACCGGGACTTTCCGGCCGCGCCGCCCAGATGCTGCTGCTGGTCGAGCGCATGCTGAAGGGCTCGGATGTGCCAAGCCAACTGCTGCCGCGTCTCACCTTCGCGGCTTGGGGCAAGGCCGTACCGGATCACCGCACGGAGTTCGACTGGCTCTCGCACGATCCAAAGCAGGTCGAGCTCTACCTGGCCGATCCGCTCTGCGGCTTCGATGCCAGCGTGTCGCTGTGGCTCGACATCTTTCGCCTCGCCTATTCCGGCGCCGACCGCGCGCGCCTTGCCAGGCTGCCGCGCTCGCTGCCCATCCATATCGCCGGCGGCGACGAGGATCCGGCCACGGACTTCGCCCGGGCGACATCCTGGCTGGCGGCCCGCATGAAGAAGGCGGGCCTTGCCGAGGTGACGTCGGTGGTCTATCGCGGTCTTCGCCACGAAACGCTGAACGAGCGGCTGGATCTGCGCGAAAAGCCCCTTGAGGATTTCGTCCGCTGGTGCCTGAAGGTGGCGGCAACCCGAAAACATCCCGGTGACTGACATGAGCACGCACGCCGCCTCCCCCCGAGCAGCCGTCCGCAACGAGGTCGGGCTCGGCCTTTCGCTGATGGTGGTTTCGGTGCTGATCGCCCCGGTCATCGACATATTCTCCAAGCTTGCTGTGGCAGACGTGCCGGCAACGGTCATCACGCTGTGCCGCTTCGTGTTCCAGACGCTGACGCTGCTGCCGATCGTGCTCTGGCGCGGCTCGCTGTTCGACCTGACGCGCAAGAAGGTGGCGCTGCATGCCGTGCGCGGCCTGATGACGGCGATCGTCATGATCAGCTTTGTCACGGCGCTTTCGGTGATGGAGCTTGCCGATGCGCTGGCGATCTTCTTCGTCGAGCCGATCATCCTGACGATCCTCGGCGCGATCTTCCTCAAGGAGACCATCGGCTGGCGCCGCTACACGGCCTGCGCGGTCGGCTTCATGGGTGCCCTGCTCGTCATTCAGCCGAGCCTGCAGGAGGTCGGCCCGGTGGCGCTGCTGCCGATCGTCTCGGCATTCTGTCTGGCCATATTCCTCCTGATCACCCGTATGGCCGCACAGAGCGAGGACCCATGGTCGATGCAATTGCACACCGGCCTGTGGGGCGCAGGCTTTACTGTGATCGCGCTCGCGGCGGGCGGCCATTTCGGCTGGCCGATGTTCACCGCCGTAATGCCGCAGGGCGATACCGTGATCTACATCGTCGGTGCCGGCATCGCCGCAACGATCTCCGGCATCTTCGGCGCCTATGCCTACCGCCATGCGCCGGCCTCGGTTCTGGCTCCGCTGCAATACCTCGAAATCGTTTCGGCGACGGTGCTCGGCTGGTGGGTCTTCGGCGACCTGCCCGATGCGCTCAAATGGCTCGGCATCGGCATCATCATCGGCTCCGGCCTCTATGTGATCTGGCGGGAGCACAGGCTGCGCAGGCGGGCGATGCAGCCGCCACCGCTGCCGATTGTCTGACGAGCGGCAGTTGGCCGGCGAGAATTGAGAAATGCCAGGCGGTTAGTCCGGCCACTCATCAAGTCATGCGGCCTTGACGCTATCGCCGGCCGGCCAACTTTGGTATCCAGAACGCCCGTGCCGGCAACAAGAAGCCGAAAAGGTCCCTCCGGCGCCGGCGAGGAGGATACCCATGGAAGTGAAGACCCTGCCGCTCTCCGGCATCCGTGTCATCGAACTTGCGCGCGTGCTCGCAGGCCCCTGGGCGGGCCAGATGCTGGCCGATCTCGGCGCCGACGTGATCAAGGTCGAAAATCCGGACGGCGGCGACGACACCCGTGCCTGGGGCCCACCCTTCGTCACGGGAAAAGACGGCGAGAACCTTTCCTCCGCCTATTACCATTCGACCAACCGCAACAAGCGCGCCATCGCTTTGGATTTCCGCTCGGCGGAAGACCTGGAGGTCGCCCGCCGGCTCATTCGCACCGCCGACGTTGTCATCGAGAATTTCAAGGTCGGCGGCCTTGAGAAATACGGGCTCGACTACAAGAGCCTTGCCGCCGTGAATCCTCGGCTCGTCTATTGCTCGATCACCGGTTTCGGACAGGACGGGCCGTATGCCGCCCGGGCGGGCTATGACTATATCGTCCAGGGAATGTCCGGCTTCATGTCGGTCACCGGTGCGCCGGATGGCGAGCCGATGAAGGCCGGCGTCGCCATTGCCGACATCTTTACCGGCATCTATTCGGTGGCCGCCATTCAGGCAGCCCTGATCCACGCCATGCGCACCGGCCGTGGCCAGCAGATCGACATGGCCCTGCTCGATGTGCAGTCCGCCGTCATGGCGAACCAGAACATGAACTACCTCGTCTCCGGCATCGCCCCCACCCGGCTCGGCAACGCCCACCCCAACATCACCCCCTACGAGGTGATCGAGACGGCCGACGGCCACATCATCCTTGCGGTCGGAAACGACGGGCAGTTTCAGCGCTTCTGCGCGATCCTCGGCCGGAACGACCTGCCGGCCGACGAGCGCTTCTCGACCAACAAGTCGCGCGTCAAGCATCGGGCTGACCTTCGCCCGCTGATCCTGGAGCAGAGCCGTAACTGGACCAAGTCGGACCTGCTCTCCGCCTGCGAACGCAACGGCGTCCCGGCCGGTCCGATCAACTCGATCGCCGAAACCTTCGACGACCCGCAGATCAAGGCGCGCGGCATGCGGCTCGATCTCGCCGACCGTGACGGCAACAGCATCCCCGGCGTGCGCACCCCGATCATCTTCTCGGAAACGCCGCTGTCCTACGACCGACCAAGCCCCCGGCTCGGCGAACATTCGAGCGAGATCCTGGCCGAACTTGAAGCCATCGAAGAAAAAAGGAAGTCTGCATGAGCGCGCCGGTGATGCATAACGTGACGCATGGTTCGCCTCAGGCTTCCGGCCATACCACGCCCAGGACGGGCGGGCAGCTCATTGTCGATGCACTTGTCGCCAATGGCGTCAGGCGGCTGTCCTGCGTGCCCGGCGAAAGCTATCTCGCCGTTCTCGACGCGCTGCACGACACCGACATCGACGTCGTTGTGTGCCGCCAGGAAGGTGGGGCTGCCATGATGGCGGACTGCTGGGGCAGGCTGACCGGCGAACCCGGCATCTGCATGGTCACCCGCGGGCCCGGCGCCACCAATGCCTCCGCCGGCCTGCACATCGCCAGGCAGGACTCGGTGCCGATGATCCTGTTCATCGGCCAGGTCCAGCGCGAGGCTCGCGAGCGCGAGGCGTTCCAGGAGATCGAATACCGCCGCGCCTTCACCGAGGTCGCCAAATGGGTGGCCGAGATCGACGACGCCCGGCGCATTCCGGAATTCGTCACGCGCGCCTTTGCGGTCGCAACCTCCGGCAGGCCCGGTCCCGTCGTCCTGGCGCTGCCGGAGGACATGCTGACGGAGACGGTGCATGCGCCCGCAGCGCTCCCCTTCACCCCGGTCGAGGCGCATCCCGGCCCGCGCCAGATCGCCCGGCTGAAAGCCCTGCTGGAGAAGGCAGAACGCCCCGTCGTTATTCTCGGCGGCAGCCGCTGGGACGAAAAGAGCGTCGCCGGTTTTTCCGCCTTTGCCGAGCGCTGGTCGCTACCCGTCGCCTGCTCCTTCCGCCGGCAGATGCTGTTCGACCATCTGCACCCGAATTACGCGGGCGATTCCGGCATCGGCATCAACCCGGCCCTCGGCAGGGAGATCCGCGATGCCGATCTCGTGCTGCTTCTTGGCGGGCGATACTCCGAGATGCCGTCCTCCAACTACACGCTGTTGGAGAGCCCCTACCCGTCGCAGACGTTGGTCCATGTCCATCCCGATCCTTCCGAGCTCGGCCGCATCTATCGACCGGAGCTTGCGATCTGCGCCGGGCCGAAGGAATTCGTCGATGCGCTCGCGGACCTGGCACCGCCGTCACCGCCCCGCTGGGCGGAGCGGACCACGGCCATGCATGCGGCCTATCTCAACTGGTCGACGCCACCCGCAAGCGGACCGGGCGAGGTCCACATGGGACCGATCATGGCCTGGATCGAAGAGAACGTGCCCGAGGACGCGATCTTCACCAACGGCGCCGGCAACTACGCCACCTGGCTGCACCGGTTCCACCGCTTCCGTCGTTATGCGACGCAGGCTGCCCCCACGTCCGGCTCCATGGGCTACGGTCTGCCCGCTGCGGTCGCAGCCAAGCAGTTGTTTCCGGAACGCGAGGTGATCTGCTTTGCCGGCGACGGCTGCTTCCTGATGCACGGGCAGGAATTCGCCACTGCCGTCCGCTACCGCCTGCCGATCATCACGATCGTCGTCAACAACGGCATCTACGGCACGATCCGCATGCATCAGGAGCGCGAGTATCCGGGACGCGTCAGCGCCACCGACCTCACCAACCCGGATTTCGCAGCCATGGCGGTCTCCTATGGCGGTCATGGCGAGGTGGTGACGAAGACGGACGAGTTCGCTCCCGCATTCCTGCGCGCGCGTGAAAGCGGCAAGCCGTCCATCATCGAGGTGAAGCTCGATCCGGAAGCGATCACGCCCGCACGCACGCTTTCACAGATCAAGGACGGCCGCTAGTCCAGAGCAACCCCGTCCCCGGAGTTGCCTATGGTCCCGCGATCACTGCATGATCCGGCGCCGAAGCAATGCCGCCTCGGCTGGATACGCAGGCAACGCGCCGGCCGTTCCTGCGTCTGACGACGTCAGCCGCGCAGGTGCTGCGTCTGGCCGTAGATGTTGGTGGAACGTGCGCCGGAACGGCAATAGCCCAGCATGGGCCGCGGCAACTCGTCCAGCGCGTCGACCATGTCGCGGACGGCATCCGCCGTCACGCCCATTGGGCCGACCGGGATGTGGCGAATATCGAGGCCCAGTTCGGCCGCGCGCGACGCGATCGCTGAAAATTCCGGCTGGTCGGGGCTTTCATGGTCGGGCCGGTGGCACACGATCGACTTGAACCCCATCGCCTTGATCTCGTCCAGATCCTCGACGCTGATCTGCCCGGAGACCGAATATTCGTCGTTGACCGCGCGAATCTCCATGATGCGTGCCCTTCCTCAGTTCTGCTGGCCACCGATGTAGGCTCGCCGGCGCCGGACGTCAATTGCGCCCGCTTCAGCGCAGCTCGAAGGAAAGACCGTAGTCGACCGTCTCTCCGGACGCAAAATCCTTCATTTCTCCGGACGCGATCAGCTCCGCCCGGCCCGCCAGCCGGTGCGACACCGGCTCCAGCCCCATCACGTGGCAGCCGGGAGACTGGTTACGCCAGACCTGCAGGTAGGGCAGCGTATCGACGCGGAAGCGCAGATGCAGGCTGCGCCCGCCAAGTGCCGCGATCGGGCCGATCGCAACCTCCGCCCATCCATGCTGCGCGCTCTGCGCCGCGGCAACGCAGAAGATCCGCATGTCGCCCTCGCCGAACCGCCAAGGCAGAGTGCCGCCCTCGAGCATGGCGCCGGTCAGCCGGGTTCCATCGTCGAACAGCCGGGTGTTGAAATTGACGTGGTACATCGCAACGGGAGGCCAGCCGCGATCGCCGGTATTTGTCACCTTGTCGTCGAGCGTGATGTGGCCGGTCTTGCGATCGGCTCTCCACAGGCGTTTCAACTCGGCCGTCTCGCCATTTGCAAGCGCGACCGGAACAATCGCCGTACACACGACCTCGCCCTCATCCTCCTCGAACAGGATATCCTTGGCCGGATGCGAGGATAGCGAACCATGCAAGGGATAGCACCGCCCGTCGGCTGCCCCCTCCACCGGCTCCGGATGACGGATATGATCGGGACCGCAGGTGAACATGAAGCCCGGCAGCGCCCTGTCTATCCGCGGGTCGCCATCCGAGGGAATGGCGGCCCCCGGCGCCAGGTTGACGCCGCGGAAGATTGCCTCCCTCAGATCCAGGGCCGACTTGGGATCGAGCGCGATATCGAAACTGTGCACGCCGTTTTCGGCGGTCAGGGCGAGGGTCATGTCTGCTCCCGGAATCGTCATTTGCTGCGATGCTAGCCCACCCCGGGCGAAACCGATACCGCTTTCGCCCGGGTACAGGCGTCGTTGGGAACTCCGCTGAGCAGCGACGCGTTATGCCTCCCGTACAGGGTGATTGTGAGTGACAAGGACGGGCCGGCGGCACGGGCGATGCAAATGTTAGCAGTCCGTTAACCGTCATTTCACTTTTTCCATATTAAGGTCGAAATTGAGTGCGACGTCCCCGAAATTAGCGCTGACGACAGGTTGATTCCGTGAATTCCGTTTTGAAAACAAGCATTTCTCTGCTTACGCTCGTAGCGGTCCTCGCCGCCGTACCCGCCAGAGCCCAGAGCGTTTACGGGGAACGCCGCGAACGCATGGTTCTCGTCACGCCGGAAGGCGACCTGCTCGACTACATTCCCGCCGACGGTAGCGTCCGCGTCGCGCATGACGGCCAGGGGCGGCGTGTCTATATCGACGCCTGGGGCAACATCGTCGCGACCGCGATGCCGGCCGAGCGCTATTTCGCGCGCGGCGAGCGGCGCGATTTCCGCCGTGACCGCTACCGACAGGTTGAAGGCTTTCCGGAAACCTCGCCAGACTATTTTCCACCCGCGCCCGGCAACGACGATTTCGGCGACGAGCTGACGACCGGATCCGTACCCGACTATCGGGACCGCATGCCTGGTGCCGTCGATCGCTCGACCTTGCCCGAACCCATGCCGGGCGAGGCCTATCCGCAGGCCGAGTACCCGCAGGACGGCGGCAACGACATGGCCTCCCTGCCGGAAGCCCCCTTCGACGGGCAGTCGGACTTCGTTCCCGGCCCGCGCTTTCCGACCGCCACGCCGATCGGCAAGAAGTCGTCGGCCGAGGTGACAGCACTCCAGGTGTTTCTGGATCGCGAAGGCTTCTCGCCCGGCGTCATCGACGGCAAGAAAGGCTCGAACGTCACCAAGGCCATCGAAGCCTGGCAGGCTGCGACCGGCGAAACGCTCGATCCCAACGACACCGAGGCGATCGTCGAACGGCTGCGCCTGAACGGCGGCTTGCCCTTCATCACCTATGAGATCACCGCCGCGGATGCCGCCGGCCCCTACGTCGCTTCCATCCCGGAAGACTATGCGCACAAGGCGGCACTCCCCGCCCTCTCCTTCACCTCCACCACGGAAATGCTCGCCGAGCGCTTCCACATGGACGAGTCATATCTGAAGGAGATGAACCCCGGCGTGGACTTCTCCATCCCGGGCACCATCGTCAAGGTGATCAACGTCGGCGAGCCGAAGAAGGGCAAGGTCGCAAAGATCCTGGCCGACAAGGGCCGCAAGCAGGTGCTTGCCTATGACGAGGCCGGCACGCTCATTGCGGCCTATCCCGCCAGCATCGGTTCGGCCGACACGCCCTCGCCGTCCGGCACGGTGACGGTGGAGCGCATCGCCCTCAACCCGAACTACACCTACAATCCGAAGATCAATTTCCAGCAGGGCGCCAACGACAAGGTCCTGACGCTGCAGCCCGGCCCCAACGGTCCGGTCGGCACGGTCTGGATCGCGCTGTCGAAGCCGACCTATGGCATCCACGGCACCCCGGAGCCTTCCAAGATCGGCAAGACGCAAAGCCACGGCTGCATCCGCCTCACCAACTGGGATGCGACCGAACTTGCCAAGATGACCTCGAAGGGCGTGACCGTCGAATTCGTTGACTGACGGTCACGGAGATCGCAAGAAGCGCGGAAGACCGGCTCAAACCCAGATGTCATTTTGCGCCGTGCGATCTCCACCGGCATGCCCGGTGTTGAGAACGCCGCGCGGCTCGATGAGCAGGAGGTAAACTTCCTTCTCGGCGAAAGGCTTATGTTCGACGCCCTTGGGCAAAACGAACATTTCGCCGGGGCCTATCGAAACCGCGCCATCGCGGAAATCAATCCGCAGCTGCCCGCGCAGCACGATGAATGTTTCATCCGTATCGACATGGTCATGCCAGATGAAATCGCCCTCGATACGCACGACCTTGAACTGGTAGTCGTTCATTTCCGCGATAACGCGCGGCTGCCAGAGATCGGTAATCTTCGCGAGCTTTTCCGAAAAATTGATGGCTTGGCGTGTGTTTGTCATTCTGTCCGCTCCATTGTCGAATGGGCAAAACTAGAAATCTTCGCCACGCCAATCTTGAACGATCGTGCAGCGCTCACCCCTGGACCAGCGTTCTCCAGCGGGCGGGCGTAATGCCGAAGGCGTTTCGGAAATGTCTCGTAAAGTGCGCCTGATCGGCAAATCCTGCATTCAGGGCAGCCTGGACAAGCGGCTGTCCTGCGATGATTGCGGCCCTGGCCCGTTCAAGCCGACGCAGGATCAGGTGACGGTAGGGACTGGTGCCGAAGAGTGCCCTGAAGTCGCGCGACAGCTTCCATCTGTCTTGCCCCGTAACCCGTTCGAGTTCCGCCAGGGAAACGCCTTCTCCTGCGACGTCTCGGATATACTGGCGAGCCGTATCCGCAGCCCGATAGTCCGACGGTGCGATGCGTCGCACGCCAGCGGACGATCCGGCTGCTTCCAGGGCACGAGCAAGATCAAAGACCGCATCGTCATATTGAAGCGCTTCCATCGGCTCGGACATATGGGCGACAATGTCGTCTATTGCCTTCAGTAGCCGTGGATCGTCCGACACGCCTCCGGGAACAAACGGAAGCGACCTGCACCCGCCGAGAGCTTTTTGTACAAGCGCCGGGTCCAGATAGATCATCCGGTAGTGAAATCCGTCCTCGGTTCCAGCCTGTCCGTCGTGCGGCTCGTCAGGGTGCAGAACTATCGCGTTGCCGGGAAAGCCGTCACTGACCTGTCCCCTGTAATGAAACCGCTGGACGCCGGAAATCGTGCGGCCGATTGCATAGGTATCATGACGATGCGGCTCATAGGCTTGGCCGGAGAAAAACGCCTCGATGCGTTCGCACCCGTCCATGCCGGAGGCAAGATTTATCCAGCCACCGGTGACACTGGCCGACAAGTCCTCGACTGCGCCCACTCCCGCATCCACGCGACTATTCCTCTATCGGCGCCGGAACAACACCCACCCAAGCGACGGCTTTGCGACTGAAGCTTGCAACGCCGCAAATTTGGCAATTCTGCGACAGGCAGGTGTGCAGGAATGCTCCACGAAGAGGTACTCGGCGAGAGAACCACGCAAGACACCCGTGGTGGCACGAAACGCGACATCGATATCGGCTGGAATCGACATCTCAGTTGGGCCGGGCCATCGAGGCCGGCCTGTTGGTTTCCGCAGTCTCCATCCTCGAGGAAAGACGGCGCGCCTGGCGCCGTCTTCCAACCTCGTCAGGCGGCGCGGACGTAGCCGTTGGAGGGGGCTGCGACCGCCTGGCCGCTGGTGCGGAAGGCGCTGAGCTGGGTTGCGATCGAGGCGGCCTCCTGCGTCAGCGCCTGGCTGGCCGCATTGGCCTGCTCCACCATCGAAGCGTTCTGCTGGGTAATCTGGTCCATTGCGTTGATCGCCTGGTTCACGGCCTGCAGGCCGGTTGCCTGCTCGGCGGTGCTGGCGCGGATCGCCGAGAAGACCGAGCTGACCTCCACCACCTGGGTGACGATCTGGCGCAGCGACTGGGCGACTTCGTTGACCGAGCGCACGCCGTCTTCGACCTGCCCGTGCGACTTGGCGATCAGGTCCTGAATGTCCTTGGCGGCATCGGCGCAGCGCTGCGCCAGCGCCCGCACCTCGGATGCGACGACCGCAAAACCGCGGCCCGCCTCTCCGGCGCGCGCCGCCTCGATGCCTGCATTCAGCGCCAAAAGATTGGTCTGGAAGGCGATTTCGTCGATGACTTCGATGATGTTCGCGATGCTGGCCGACGATTGCTGGATCTCCTGCATGGCGGAGATCGCCTGCTCGACGACCTCGCCGCTGCGTTCGGCGTTGCCGCGTGCGGCGACGACGAGCGTGTTGGCCTCGTTGGCGCTCTGTGCGGTCTGGCGCACCGTCGTCGTGACTTCCTCGACCGCGGCGGCCGTTTCCTCGAGATTGGCCGCCTGCCGCTCGGTGCGCTTGGCCAGATCGTCGGACGCGGCCGCGATCTCGCGGACGCTGACGTTGATCGATCCCGCGCCGGCATTGATGCCGCTGATGGCGGCAGAGAGCGCGGAGATGGCGTGGTTGAAGTCGCTGCGAAGGGACTCGTAGGCTTCCGGCAGGCCGCCCTCGATGCGCGCCGTCAGATCGCCATCCGCAATGCGCTTCAAGGCAGCCCCAAAGCTGTCGCCGACGATCCGCCGCTCCTCGGCCACCGTCTTTTCCTGCACCGCCTGCTGCTTGGAGACATCAGAGGCGTCCATGTAGACCGAGATGGAGAGATCCATGTCGAGGAATACGGCCTTGATCAGCGCGGACAGGCGCGCGGCGGCTTCTGCGGCGCTGGTTTCCGAGCGCGTGAAGAGGCCGGACTTCGGCCACATCTCCCTGAGAGCAACCGTCAGAAGGTGCTCGACGATCAACGCATATCCGCCGATGTACCAGCGCGGCTCCAGACCGATGCGGGCGTGGATCTTTCCGATCGACAGAACCTTGGCAGCGTATCCCGCATTGAAATCCGCGTTCCAGATATTGCCCCAGTGACCGAGTTGCGCGTTCTTCGCATGATTTATGTGCGCGTCGTTGGAGAACAGGTGGCTGACCTCCGGGCTCTTGCGGACCACGGCGTAGAATCGGTCGAGCGCGGGCGCGAGTTCGCGCTCCAGGAAGGGCTTGAGCGAGCGCAGGTCCCTCAGGGCCTTCGCATCGAGGGCAAGGTATTCGAGACGACGCGCGAGGTCGGCATTGTTGCCGGTGGAGGAGGCGGCTGCGCTCATGGGATTTTCCGTGCTTTGGGGGCTTTGCGATCGATTGCCCATTTTTTCCGGAAACACCGCCCTTCCGGGTCGGTGTCATTCGCGCGATTCATGGCGCTTCGACAGGGGAAACGAGTCTGTCTGAAAAGTGGCAGTCGTCCATCTTAGTACGCCCGCGATGGTAAATTCTTCCTTTAGCAAATCCGTTCATTCCGCGCTCCGGCGCGCGCATTTGGTCGCAGCCTCCATTTTCATGCGCATCCGCACGAACGCCTCCGTCACCCATGGCGACGAAGGCGTTGAAGAAGAGACGGGCGATGTGTCGCCGTCAGGCGGCGCGGACGTTGTGCCGGACGGAACTGCGCGTTCCGGGGGAGCGCCGCACCGGAACGTGGCGCAGGACTTCCTCGGCGAAGAGCCGCGCATTCTCGCGCGCCTTGTCGAGGTTGGAAACGCGCTGCGGATCCATCGATCGCAGCGTGCCTCCACAGTCGAAGATCTCACGAAACGCGACCCGCTCGGCGATCGGCGTATCAAGGACGGCCACGCCGCGCTCGGCAAGCAGTTGCTTGATGGCGACCATGGCACGCGTGGTGACGACGGTGCTCATTCTGGTCAGCACGACGGAATGGTCGATCCGCACGCCCGCACGCTGATCCAGCTGCTGCAGCAGCTCCAGGATCTGCGCGCCGCCACGCGCATCCATCGCACAGCCCTGGATCGGGATCATCACATGGTCCGAAAGGCCGATCGCAGTCGCGACCAGCGCATCGCGGGTGCCCGCCAGGTCGACGATGAAGTAGTCGGTATTATCGCGGTTCTCGCGGATGTGCGACTGCAGCGACCCCATCGAGACCTCGGAAATGACGGTGAGGTTGCGTTGCACGCCTGAGACTTCGTACCAGCTGGTGATCCAGCGTTGCGGATCGGCATCCAGAATGGTGACGCGGTAGCCTTGGGCCGCCAGTTCGGTGGCAAGGATCAATGCTGCTGTTGTCTTGCCCGCTCCACCCTTTGCGTTGGCGAATGTGATTACCGGCATTTCGAATTCCTCATATAGGCGGCACGAGCCCCTCATCGCTCTGTAGAAGGCGCGAAGCGGGATGGCGCCCTGTTAACCAATCTTTCAGAACATGGTTAACGATTTGCAAACGGAGGGTACGCCGGATCTGCATAGGCTGCCGAAATGCCGCATTCGGAGATCGAGATCACTCAGGTCAGCCGCGGCCGCCGGCAGCGTGCTGGTAGCACATCCGGGCGAAGGGGCCGGCGGCTTCACGACCACCGAGTTCGACGCGCGCCATCACGTCGCGGACGAAGGCCTGCATGTTGACCATGGCCTTGTCGAAACTGCGCCCCCGCGCTTCATTCAGCGTGTAGAGCGTGCCGGGATGCTCGAACATCTCGCGATAGGCCCCGCGCTCCGTGATCGGCGTTTCGATCATCGCCATGCCCCGCAGCAGCAGCAGGTCGCGCACTTTCCGCAACGACCGCGTCGTCACCAGCGGATTGACGCGCGAAAGCACGACGGCACGGTTGATCCGGCCGCGCGCATTGGCCTCGATATACTGGATAAGCTCGATCACCTGCATGGCACCCGCCGCGTCCATCGCGCTGCCCTGCACCGGCACGAGAACGAGGTCGCAAAGCCCGAGCGTCAGGGCCAGCAGCACGTCGCGCGCGCCCGACAGGTCCACGATCACGTCGCAGCCGGGCCTGTGCAGCCGCCTGAGATACTCCGGCAGGGTTGAGGGCGTGGCGTCCGTAATCGCGAGGATGCGCCCGTCGCCGCATTTGTCCGCCCAGTTGGCAGCAAGCCGCAGCGGATCGCAATCTATGATGACGACGTCCGACCCTGATCGCGCAAGTTCCGTTGCCAGCAACACTGCCGCCGTCGTCTTGCCCGAACCACCCTTTGCATTTGCTACAGCTATGACCGCCATCGGCCTTCCAACATTGGCACGACCCTGCGCCTGGTCGCATGCCCTACCCCGTAGAAGGCTGCCCCAACGTTCCTAACGAGTGGTAAAGAGGCCGCAGATTAGTGCCGGCGCGGCCCATCCCGAGGCCGCGCATCGCCAAGGCCGTCGTCACGGGCCGCTGGGAGATCCGAAATGCAAGGACCCGGCGCACGCGCACCGGGTCCTCGTCTTGTCGCTCGCCTTTCGGTTCAGATGCACTCTGCGAAGAGCTTCTTCGCGGCATCGAGCGTCAGCTCGACCGGATTGCCGCCTGCCGTCGGATCGACGATCGCCATCGCGGCCATTTCGTCGATGCGGTCGGTGCCGACGCCAAGCGCAGACAGTTTGTCGGGAACGCCGAGCTCGGCACGCAGTTGCAGGACATAGTCGTAGAACCCGTCGAAGCCGCCGGAAATACCGAGATAGGCGGCAGCAGCGGCGATCCTGTCTTCGATTGCCGGCCGGTTGAAGCGCAGCACCGGCGGCATCACCACCGCATTGGTCATGCCGTGATGGGTATTGTAGATGGCACCCACGGGATGCGACAGCGAGTGGATCGCGCCGAGCCCCTTCTGGAAGGCGACCGCCCCCATTGCCGCTGCCGACATCATGTTGGCGCGCGCCTCGATGTCGCTGCCGTCCGCATAGGCCCGTGGGAGATATTCCTTCACCAGCCGCAGGCCTTCCAGGGCGATGCCCTGGCTCATGGGGTGATAGAACGGCGAGGAGTAGGCCTCCAGGCAATGGGCGAAGGCGTCCATGCCGGTGCCCGCCGTGATCACCTTGGGCATTCCGACCGTCAGCTCCGGATCGCAGATCGTCACTGCTGGCAGGAACTTCGGATGGAAGATCACCTTCTTAGTGTGGGTCTCGGAATTGGTGATGACTGAGGCGCGCCCGACCTCGGAGCCGGTGCCCGCCGTCGTCGGCACGGCAATGATCGGGGCGATGCCCTCGACGGAGGCACGCGTCCACCAGTCGCCGATATCCTCGAAGTCCCAGACGGGCCGCGTCTGCCCCACCATGAAGGCCACCGCCTTGCCGAGATCGAGGCCCGAGCCGCCGCCGAAGGCGACGACGCCGTCATGGCCGCCGTCGCGGAACGCCTTGACGCCCGCTTCGAGATTCTTGTCGTTCGGGTTCGGATCGACGTCGGCGAAAATCGCCCGGCCGAGGCCGGCGGCGTCGAGAATGTCGAGAGCATTCTGCGTGATCGCCATCGGCGCCAGACCGCGGTCGGTGATCAGCAGTGGCTTCTTCATCCCGACTGCCTTGCAGTGGTCGGCAAGTTCCTTGATGCGCCCCGCGCCAAATTTGATGGCGGTCGGATAGCTCCAGTTGGCAGTGATGGTCATGCGAGTGCTTTCCTGAGGTGATAGGATTTCGGGCGGGTGAGATTGTGGAAGCCGATGACGGAGAGCGAGCCGCCGCGGCCTGTCTCCTTCACGCCGGTCCAGCACAGCGCCGGATCGAGATAATCGGCGCGGTTCATGAACACGGTGCCGGTCTCCAGCTCCCCGCCAAGGCGCGCGGCACGCTCGGCGTCCTGCGTCCAGAGCGAGACAGTCAGCCCGTACTTGCAGTCGTTCATCAGCTTGAGCGCTTCCTCGTCGTTCTTCACTTTCATGATGCCGACGGCTGGCCCGAAGGTCTCTTCCTTCATGAATTCCATCGAATGGTCGACATCGACGAGGACCTGCGGGGCGATATAGGCGCCGCCATCGTCGGCCGGAAACAGCTTCGGGTCGACAAGGGCCTTCGCACCGCGCGACACCGCGTCGGCGATCTGCGCCCGAACCGTCGCCGCAAAGCGCTTGTTCGCCATCGGACCAAGCGTGGTTTCCTTGTCCAAAGGATTGCCGAGCTTGTAGTTGGAGACCCAGGCGACCGATTTCTCGACGAACGCGTCGTACAGCTTCTCGTTGACGTAGACCCGCTCGATACCGCAGCAGCACTGGCCGGAATTGTAGGTGGCGCCGTCCATCAGCGTGTCGACGGCGGCGTCCAGATCCGCATCCTCCATCACATAGCCCGGATCCTTGCCGCCGAGTTCGAGACCGATAGGCGTGAACGTGCCGGCAGCGGCGCGCTCGATCGCCCGCCCGCCCTCCACCGAGCCGGTGAAATTGATGAAGTCGAAACTGTTGGCGGCGATCAGCGCCGAGGTGGTGTCATGGTCGAGGAAGACGTTCTGGAACACGTCCTCCGGCACGCCGGCCTCTACGAACGCCCGCACCATCCGCTCGCCGACGAGCAGCGTCTGCGCGGCATGCTTGATGATCACCGTATTGCCGGCCATCAGCGCCGGCGCGATCGTGTTGATCGCAGTCATGTAGGGATAGTTCCAGGGCGCGATGACGAAGACCACGCCATGCGGTTCGCGCTCGATGCGTCGCTCGAAGCGGTCGCTGTTTTCGATGACGATCGGCGCCAGCGAGGAATGAGCGATTTCGGCGACATAGTTGGAGCGCTCGTTGAAACCCTTGAATTCGCCGCCGTAGCGTACCGGACGGCCCATCTGCCAGGCGAGTTCCGGAACGATCTCGTCGGCCATCTCGTTCAGCCGGGCGACGCCCTTCAGCACCAGTTGCACGCGGTCTTCCAGCGGCCGGCGGGCCCAGGCCTTCTGCGCCCTGCGCGCACGGGCGACGACATCCTTCGCCTTGTCCAGCGGCAGCGCTTCGCGCTCGGCGTAAACCGAGCCGTCGATGGGAGATATGCACTTGATCACGGTCATGATCGATTTCCTGTTGGTTCTGTCGGAATTCTGTTTTGACGCACCGGCTGCCCCTCATCCGGTCTGACGGCCACCTTCTCCCGCAAGCGGGGAGAAGGAAATATGCCACCGCGTTTTCCGGATCGATGCCCGTTCCCCCGCGTTCTGCGAGAAAGAGTGAGGGTGAGGGGCAAATCCCGCGCCGTTATTACGCTCTCTCGAAGCCGCGCGCCACTTCCCAATCCGTCACACGGCGGTCGTATTCCTCCTGCTCCCATTCCGCAGCGCGCGTATAGTGGTCGATGACCTCCTCGCCGAAGGCCTCGCGCAGCATTTTCGACGTCGTCATGAATTCGGTCGCCTCGCGCAGGGTCTTGGGGATCTCGCGAATGCCCTGGCCGCCATAGGCATCGCCGACGAACGGCGCCTCCAGTTCCAGATTGCCCTCGATGCCGGCGATCCCTGCGGCGAGCAGGGCTGCCATGGCGAGATAGGGATTGAGGTCGGAGCCGCCGACACGGCATTCGATGCGGATTGCCTTCGTGTTCTCGCCGCAGAGCCGGTAGCCGGCCGTGCGGTTGTCTTTGCTCCAGACAGCCTTGGTGGGCGCGAACGTTCCGGCCATGAAGCGCTTGTAGGAATTGATGTAGGGGGCAAGGAAGTAGGTGATCTCGCTGGCATGGTTGAGGAGACCGGCGACATAGCTGCGCATCATCTCCGACATGCCGTACTTGGCTTCGGGATCGTGGAATTTGGAGGTCTTGCCGTCGAGGCTCCAGAGCGACTGGTGGATGTGGGAGGACGAGCCGGCAGCGGCATAGTGCCACTTGGCGAGGAAGGTGATCGCCTTGCCGCGCTGCCAGGCTATCTCCTTGCACCCGTTCTTGATGATCGCGTGCCGGTCGGCCATGGAGAGCGCATCGGCATAGCGCACGTTGATCTCCTCCTGCCCGGCCGAGGCCTCGCCCTTGGAGTTCTCGACCGGAATTCCCGCCCCCTGCAGGCCGTTGCGGATCGCCCGCATCACGTCCTCTTCCTTGGTCGTCTGGAAGATGTGGTAGTCCTCGTTGTAGCCGCTGACGAGCCGCAGGTCGCGGTAGCCGCTCTCGCGAGCGTCGTCATAGGTCTGGTCGAAGAGGAAGAATTCCAGCTCGCTCGCCATGAACGCCTTCAGCCCCATCGCCTCCAGCCGCTTAACCTGCTTCTTCAGGATCGCCCGCGGCGAATGCGGCACCTCCTTGTGGGTGTGGTGGTCGAGCACGTCGCAGAGGACCAGCGCCGTCCCCTCCAGCCAGGGAATTCGGCGCAGCGTCGAAAGGTCCGGCTTCATCGTGTAGTCGCCGTAGCCGGCCGCCCAGCTCGTCGAGCGATAGCCCGACACCGTCTCCATCTCCATGTCCGTCGCAAGCAGGTAGTTGCAGCTGTGCGTTTCCTCATAAGCGCCGTCCACGAAGTACTGGGCATGGAAGCGTTTGCCCATCAGCCGTCCCTGCATATCGACCTGGCATGCCAGCACGGTATCGATGCGGCCCTCGGCGACATCCTTCTTCAGTTCTTCCAGCGAATAGCCTGCGCTCATGATTTAAGCCCTGTTAACGGATTGCAGTCGCCCCTCCGGCGACCGGTAAAAAGGGGGCCGGACGCGCGGCCCCCGCTCGAAAATGCCACTCAGACCTCACCGACAGGCCTCTCTGCGGGATTGCCGGGAACTCAACACCAGTCGCCCATGACCGTCATGGGCGGCACTCCGCGGCATGCCACTCCCCGAGGCCTCGTCATTTTACTGATGCGCGGGCCATGCTTTCCAGCAGCAGTCCCGTCAGATAGTCAGCCATGACCCCCTGGCTGGTTTCGTCCTGAATGAGGTCGTTGCGGACCTCGATCATCACGTTGAGCAGACCGTTCGCCAGCCCGTGTACCTTCAGCGTATGCGTGACGCCGTCCTGCGGACCGTAGGGCTCGTTGCGGTGCGTGGCAAACAGCCCGGAGCGCCCGGCCGCTTCAAGCATCAGATCGGCCAGCCTTGCATCCTCGTCGTGCAGGATCCCGATCTCGACCTGACGCGGCTTGCCGAAATAGACCGGCGTGAAGCTGTGAACGGTAACGAGGACCGGAGCCCTGCCTGCGGCGATGCGATCGCGGACAAGGCCGGCGATGCGGTCGCGGAAAGGGAAGTATAGCGATTCGGCGCGCTCCAATCGAGCGGCGTCGCTAAGGGCCTGATTGCCCGGCACAGGATAGATCTCGCTCTGCTCGGGCATTGCGCCCGGCGCCTCCGGCGGCCTGTTGCAATCATAGGCCAGACGCGAAAAACGCTGGTGGATCAACGTTGCGTCGAGACTGCGAGACATGATGCGTGCGACCGCGAGCGCGCCCGGATCCCAGGCGATATGGCTTTCCAGGGCCTCGGCGGACAGGCCAAGCGTGCCGAGCCGCTCAGGCAACAGCCTGGAGGCATGCTCGCAGACCAGGATGAACCGGCTGCGGCCTTCGGCATTTTCGACGGCGACGGGGTCGCCTTCCCGAGCTGATAATATTCCCATGCAGCCGGTCCCCTCGATCGGCCAATCTTGTTTGTGAAGAGAATTCTTCACGTCCTCCAAGTTGTCAACGGGGATGGAAACGATCTCTTCAAAAAAACGTTTGACACCAATTGTGACAGCGATGTTTAATTTTGACGGAAGCCGACACAGAGCGGCAGGCAGGGGAAAATCGTGACGTTGAACCAGACATCCATGACGGTGTCCGACGTGATCAACGCCCATTTCGACACGCTCACGCGGGCCGAAAAGCAGCTGGCGACATCGCTTCTGGACAACTATCCGGTGTCCGGCCTCGGTAGCATTACCACCGTGGCCGAGAACGCCCGTGTCTCGACGCCGACCGTCGCACGCATGGTGCAGAAGCTCGGCTATCGCGGCTTCCCCGATTTCCAGTCGCACCTGCACCAGGAACTGGAGGCGACGCTCTCCAACCCCATCTCCAAGCACGACCGCTGGGCGGCGAACGCGCCTGGCACCCATATTCTCAACCGGTTTGCCGATGCGATCATGGGCAACCTGCGCCAGACGCTGTCACAGCTCGATCTCGCCGATTTCGACGGCGCCACCGCGCTGATCGCCAATCGCAAGCGCAGCGTCTACATCGTCGGCGGCCGCATCACCAAGGCGCTGGCGGACTACCTCTTCACTCACCTGCAGGTTGTGCGGCCGAACGTCACCCAGCTTTCGCCGATCCCGAGCGCGTGGCCGCAATATGTGCTGAACATGAAGGCCGGCGACGTTGTGGTCATCTTCGACATCCGCCGCTACGAGCACGAGATGGAGACCTTCGCCCGTATCGCGCGCGAACGGGGTGTGGAGATCGTCCTGTTCACGGACCAATGGGCTTCGCCGATCGCAAAGCTCGCCGCCCACGTCTTCCGCATCCATATAGAGGCACCTTCGGCCTGGGACTCATCCGTGGTCACGCTGTTCGTCGTCGAGGCGCTGATCGAGGCCGTGCAGAGCGCCAACTGGAGCGAGACCAAGGAAAGAATGCGAACGCTGGAGGAACTGGTTGCCGCTAGCCGTCTCTTTAGAAAACCGGGATGAGCCTGCCGCAGCGTTAACCAATTTTCACATCGATCGGGAAAAGCATTTAAATACTGTCACATAAGCTTCATGCCGCACCAGTATCAGCTTCGCCGAAGCTGACTGACACACACAAAGGAGAACACCCGTGATGTCACGCACCCGCCGCCTGCTATCGCTCTCCACCGCGATCCTGGTCGCCACCACCGCCGTCGCCGCCGCCGAGCCGAGCGCCGAGCTGGTCGAGGCCGCGAAGAAGGAAGGCAAGTTGACCACGATCGCCCTGCCCCACAGCTGGTGCGGCTACGGCGACATCATTGCCGGCTTCAAGGCCAAGTACCCGGAGATCCAGGTCAACGAGTTGAACCCCGACGCCAGCTCGGGCGATGAAATCGAGGCCATCAAGGCCAACAAGGGCAACACCGGCGACCAGGCTCCCGACGTGATCGACGTCGGCCTGTCCTTCGGACCGTCGTCCAAGGCCGAAGGCCTGATCCAGCCCTACAAGGTCGCAACCTGGGATTCGATCCCCGACAGCGCCAAGGATGCCGACGGCCATTGGTACGGCGACTACTACGGCGTTCTCTCCTTCGTCGTGAACACCGATATCGTCAAGGACGTACCGAAGGACTGGGCCGACCTGACGAAATCGGACTACGCGAACTCGGTCGCGCTCGCCGGCGACCCGCGTGGCTCCAACCAGGCCGTTCAGGCCGTCTATGCGGCCGGCCTCGCCAAGGGCGAAACCGACGCTGCCAAGGCTGGCGAAGCAGGTCTCAACCTCTTTGCCGAAATCAACAAGGCCGGCAACTTCGTACCCGTGATCGGCAAGTCCGCCTCGCTCGCCCAGGGCTCGACCCCGATCGTGATCGCCTGGGACTACAACGGCCTCTCCTGGCGCGACACGCTGAACGGCAACCCGCCGCTGGAAGTCGTCGTTCCGGAAACCGGCGTCGTCGCCGGCGTTTATGTGCAGGCGATCTCTGCCTATGCGCCGCACCCGAACGCAGCAAAGCTGTGGATGGAATACCTGTACTCTGACGAAGGCCAGCTCGGCTACCTGAAGGGCTACTGCCACCCGATCCGCTTCAACGACCTCGTCAAGAACGGCAAGGTTCCGCAGGAAATGCTCGACAGGTTGCCGCCGGCAGCAGCCTATGAAAAGGCTGTCTTCCCGACGCTCGAAGAGCAGGCCGCCGGCAAGGAAGTGATCACCGGCAAGTGGGACAGCGTCGTCGGCGCAAACGTTCAGTAAGGCATTTCGCCTGAATGCCCTCCCGCTTCACCGGCGGGAGGGCATTCCATTTTCGCAGTCGAGGGCCGATTGCGTCCGCCGCATTTCCGTCTAAATTCGTTCCTTTCACCCAATCCTTTGGACGACAGCCGCTTCATGAGCCAATCCGCCCTGATAGACCGCCGCACCGTCATCGATTGGCTCGGCATAATGCCGTTCATGATCTTCGCGCTGCTCTTCCTGATCCTGCCGACGCTGTACCTGGTGGGCGGCGCCTTCCTGACACCGGACGGCGACTTCACCTTCAAGAACATCGCAGATCTCTTCTCGCCGAACATCGTCAGCGCCTACTGGATCAGCATCAAGGTCTCGATCGCATCCTCGCTCGGCGGCGCCGTGATCGGCTTCTTCCTCGCCTGGGCCATCGTCATGGGCGGCGTTCCCTCCTTCGTCCGCTCGGGCCTCCTCACCTTTTCCGGTGTCGCCTCCAACTTCGCCGGCGTGCCGCTCGCCTTCGCCTTCATCGCCACGCTCGGCCGCACCGGCCTGGTTACAGTGCTCCTGCGCGACCTGATCGGCTTCAACCTCTATTCGACCGGCTTCAACCTGCTTTCCTTCCTGGGGCTGACGATCACCTACATGTTCTTCCAGATTCCGCTGATGGTGCTGATCCTGACGCCTGCTCTGGACGGTATGAAGCGCGAATGGCGCGAGGCCTCCGAGATCCTCGGCGCCTCCACCTGGCAGTACTGGCGCATGATCGCGCTGCCGATCCTCTGGCCGAGCCTGCTCGGGACGACGCTGCTTCTCTTCGCCAATGCCTTCGGCGCGATTGCCACCGCCTATGCGCTCACCGGCTCGTCGCTCAACATCGTCCCCATCCTGCTCTACGCGCAGATCCGCGGCGACGTGCTGCACAATCCGAACCTTGGCTATGCGCTGGCACTCGGCATGATCGTCATCACCGGGCTCTCCAACGTCCTCTACATCTGGTTGCGCTCGCGCGCCGAACGGTGGCAGAAATGAAATCGACCCGCTTCCTCGCCTGGCTCGCGATCGCCGTCGGCGCGATCTATTTCATCGTCCCGCTGATCGGCACCTTCGAATTCTCGCTGCGCATGCGACGGGGCGAATACTCCTTCGACGCCTATCACTCCGTCTTCTCCGACATACAGTTCCGCTCCACCTTCGGCTTCTCCATGCTGATGGCGCTCTTCACCATCATCTTCGGCATGCTGCTGGTGGTACCGACCGCCTACTGGGTGCGCCTCAGGCTGCCGAAGCTGCGCCCCGTGATCGAGTTCATCACGCTGCTGCCGCTGGTCATCCCGGCGATCGTCATCGTCTTCGGCTACCTGCGACTCTACAATTCCTCCTCCTTCCTGCCGCTGACGAATTCCACCTCGGGCACCAACATGCTGCTCGTCTTTTCCTACATGACGCTGTCGCTGCCCTACATGTACCGCGCCGTAGACACCGCCATGCGAATGATCGACGTCGCGACGCTGACGGAGGCCGCCGAGAGCCTTGGGGCCAAATGGCCGACGATCATGTTCCGCTGCATCTTCCCGAACGTGATGAGCGGCGTGCTGTCGGGCGCCTTCATCACCTTTGCGATCGTGATGGGCGAATTCACGATGGCGGCGCTGCTGAACCGCCCGGCCTTCGGCCCCTACCTGCAGCTCGTCGGCGCCAACAAGGCGTACGAGCCCTCCGCGCTGGCCATCATCGCGTTTGCCATCACCTGGCTGAGCATGGGCCTGCTTCAACTCGTCTCCCGCTTCCAGAAAACCGCGCCCGTAAAGGCCTGAGGACTTTTCCCATATGTCGTTCCTTTCACTCAGCCATATCCAGAAGTCCTTCGGGCAGGTGCAGGTCGTTCGCGATTTCAACATGGAGATCGAAAAGGGCGAGTTCGTCTCCTTCCTCGGCCCGTCCGGCTGCGGCAAGACGACGGTGCTTCGCATGATCGCAGGCTTTGAAACGCCGAGCGGCGGCACGATCACGGTGGCCGGCAAGAACCAGTCCGGACTGAAGCCGAACCAGCGCAACATCGGCATGGTGTTCCAGGCCTATGCGCTCTTTCCAAACATGAGCGTGTTCGACAACGTCGCCTTCGGCCTCAAGGTCGCCGGCCGCTCGAAGGACGAGATCGACAGCCGCGTCAAGGAGATGCTAAGCCTGATCAAGCTCGAGCATCTCGCCGAGCGCTTTCCCTACCAGCTCTCCGGCGGCCAGCAGCAGCGCGTGGCGCTGGCCCGCGCGCTCGCCCCCAAGCCGCAGGTCCTCCTCCTGGACGAGCCGCTCTCGGCGCTCGACGCCAAGATCCGCGTTTCGCTGCGCGAGGAGATCCGCATGATCCAGCAGCAGCTCGGCATCACGACCGTCTTCGTCACCCACGACCAGGAAGAAGCACTGTCGATCTCCGACCGGATCGTGGTGATGAATGCGGGCTCGGCCGACCAGATCGGCGCGCCGGCCGAGATCTATAACCGTCCGGCCACCCGCTTCGTCGCCTCCTTCGTCGGCACCCTCAACCTGATCGAAGCCAAGGTGACCGACCCGGTGGCAAACCGGATTTCGATCGGCGACCAGGGCGTCACGCTGCGCGAACCGCTCGGCCCGGTCAAGGCCGGCGACACCGTCTCGCTGGCCCTGCGTCCTGAAGCCGGCTCCATTGCAGAAGGCGCCAAGGGTGATACGGCTCTTGCCGGCGAAGTCGTTAGCAGCAACTTTCTGGGTTCGGTCGTGCGCACGCGCATGCGTGTCGGCGCCAGCGTCATTTCCTTCGACATGTTCAACAACCCGGGCCTCGTGCCGCCGGCGGTCGGCGAAACGGTGACGCTGCGCTTCACCGCAAGCGACCTGCTGATTATTCGGGACTGACGATACCGCATGAGCGAAACGGCATTTTTCCGATAGCCGTTCTGTTGGAAAAATGTGTCGCATCTCGTGTGAACTTCGTCGCTTGCGCATTTGATCCGTCGATCCCGGCAAGGTAGTGTTGGGATGTTCTCAGGGCGGGGCGGGATTCCCCACCGGCGGTATCGGATGGTCGAGGCGTATGGCGCTCTCGATGCTTCGGAGCCCGCGAGCGCCTTCGGCATCCCGTCGAAGGGTCAGCAGATCCGGTGAGATGCCGGAGCCGACGGTCAATAGTCCGGATGAAAGAGAGCAAGCAGGCGGGCCCTTCGGCCAGGCTTTGGCGTGTCCGTCCTGCATGTTCGCCCAAGGGGATCATTGAAAAATGGCTCACCCCTTGAAAGGCCAAGGCATGAACATCTCTGCAAACCCCTCGACGAAGATCGCCGTCATCCGCGCGCGCTGGCACGCCGGCATCGTCGATCGTTGCGTCGACAGCTTCGTATCCGAATGGGCGGCCCTCGGCGGCCGCGCCGATGACGTCGAGATCGTCGACGTTCCCGGTGCGCTTGAAATCCCGCTGCATGCGCAGACGCTGGCACGCACCGGCCGCTATGCCGCGATCCTCGGCGTTGCCCTTGTCGTCGACGGCGGCATCTATCGCCACGATTTCGTCGCAGGCTCCGTGGTCGACGCGATCGTCCGCGTCGGTCTGGACACAGACGTCCCGGTACTTTCCGCTGTGCTGACGCCGCACAATTTCCAGGAAAGCGAAGCGCACACCGCCTTCTTCCGCGACCATTTCGTCATCAAGGGCAAGGAAGCTGCGCACGCAGCAGCCCAGATCATCGATGCGAGAGCCAAGGCGGCCCTCGTCAACGCATGATGCGCGACGCCCGCGGGAAACCTTCCTCCCGCGGGCGTTTCCGGCACCGCTGGTCAAGCGTCTGAAGGACTGGATTCAAGTTGCCAACCTTCACAGTCAACGGCCTGGAATGACTCGACAATTACAGAAAGAGAAAGGCTTCACACAAGAAGCCCCGGCCCTTTGCTTCGCGCAGGTCTTTGCCGCAAAACCGCTCCGCACTTTGCGCGACACGCATCAAGCCTCCAGGCTCTTCAGATAGACCGACAGCAATTGCATCTGCGAGGAAATGCCGAGCTTGCGGTACACGTTCCTGCGATGAACCTTCACCGTTCCGGTGGAAATCGCCAGCGTCAGGCCGATTGATTCCGACGAAAAACCCTGCAGCACGAGTTCTACGATCGACGCTTCCCGATCCGTCAGGTTGAGCTTCTGCCAGATCCGGTCGGCCGCGTTGGCAGGCTCGCGACGGCGTCTGCTGCTCCCCTTCGCAAGCGTATCGAAGCGGCGCGACAGCTGCGGCCACGCCAACCCCACGAAAGCCTCGACGAACGGCACAACGTCGGCGAGGAGCGCAAACTCCCCTGCCGGAAAGGTGCCGCTTCGCTCGCGCCGCATCAGGGACAGCACCACCGTCACGCCGTCCGGACACGCCACGAAGAAGCCTGTCTCCTCGGCGAGCTTCGTCTGCGAATAATAGGTGCGATAGTATTCGGAGGAAAAGAACCGGTCCGGCGCCAGTTCGCGCATGCGGAACACGCCGGCCTTGCCGGCCCGCGCCGCATGATAAAACGGATCCAGCAGGTAGGGTCCCGCCTGGTACAGGCTGACGAAGATCTCGTGGTCATCGGCCCCGAAGGTGCTGAAGAGGTCGATTGGTCGCTCCTTGCCCCGATAGGCGAAGATCACCACATCGTCGAAACGCACCAGCGCACGCATCGTCCTCATGAACAGCATACCGGCGTCGGTATCCGCCATGCCCTTTCGTCCGAGACAGTCGGCGAAAGCCTGGAAGAGCGATGCAAAATCGACCCGCATGATTGCCCGGTTACTCCCTGCCCCGCGTCCGCCCCCGCCGAACACGGCGGGATGGATATACTCCTTCCACAGCGGCAAAAGCGAGAAAATACCTCCCACGGGGTATATACCTCCGCCCCTGTTCCTGACTAGCATCGCGGTAAATACAGCGGCAAAGGCGGCGCAAGACCGCCGGCAAGACGACAGACCGCGGGGAATAGACGTGACATCGGCTGCAAACGACATCGAGTTCCGTTCGGTGAGCAAGCGCTATGGCGCCGTCACCGCCGTCTCGGACATCAATCTCGCCGTCCCGAAGGGCGCGTTCGTGGCGCTCCTCGGCCCCTCCGGCTGCGGCAAGACGACATGCCTGCGCATGATCGGCGGCTTCGAACACCCGAGCGAGGGCGAGGTCTTCGTCGGCGGCGCCACTATGAACGGCGTGCCGGCCTACCGCCGGCCGGTGAACATGGTGTTCCAGCAGTATGCGCTGTTTCCGCATTTCGACGTGGAGAGCAACGTCGCCTACGGGCTGAAGCAGCTGCGCCCCCGGCTTGCCAAGGCCGAGATCGCCCGCCGCGTCGGCGAGGCACTCGAGATGGTCCGCCTCGGCGGCTATGCCACACGCCGCATCCACGAACTGTCCGGCGGCCAGCAGCAGCGCGTTGCGCTCGCCCGTGCGCTGGTCAACAAGCCCCGGGTGCTGCTGCTCGACGAGCCGCTCGCAGCCTTGGACAAGAAGCTGCGCACCGCCATGCAGTTCGAACTGCAGAGCCTCCAGCGTGAACTGGGTATCACCTTCGTCCTCGTCACCCACGACCAGGAGGAAGCGTTGTCGATGAGCGACCTCGTCTGCGTCATGAATGCCGGACAGATCCGCCAGCTCGCCTCACCGAAGGAGATTTACGATAATCCCGCCGATCTCTTTGTCGCCGATTTCGTTGGCAAGACCAATCGGCTGGCGGCGGTCGTCGACCCGGCGAGCGGCAGCATCAAATTGGCCAACGGCAAGACGCTTGCGACGACAAGGGCGCGCGCGATGAACGCCGGCGCGGCGACGGTGGCGCTGCGGCCCGAGGTCATCCGCCTGGCACGCGCCTCGGCTGCCAACGCCGCATTGCTGGAGGGTACGGTCACCCATCGCATCTTCCTCGGCTCTTCGGCCGAGTATTCCATCTCCGTACCGGGACTGGGCGACCTGCTTGTCACCGCCGAACGGCACGGCACAGAAGACAGCGACCTTGTCGAGCCCGGCGAGTCGGTCGCAATGAATTTCGATCCCGGGCAAGCGCATATCTTTCAGGCCTGAGGGGAAACGGGCCGCCCAATTAAAAGAAGGGAACAGTGTCATGACGAAATGGTACAGAGAGAATGCTCCGATCAGCGCCGCACGCCTGATGGACGAGCTGATGCGCGTGAAGCGCGGCTCGGTCAGCCGCAGGCACTTCCTCGGCGTCACCGGCCTCGGCCTCGCCGCAGCCGTCATCGGCGGCCGCCAGCCGGGCGTCTTCGGGTCCACCGCCTACGCCCAGGACCTCGGCTCGACCATGTCGCTGGCCACCTGGCCGAACTACCACGATCCCGCGACCTTCGAGGCGTTCACGGCCAAGACCGGCGTCGCCGTCGAGGTCAACGTCTTCGGCTCCAACGAGGAGATGCTGGCCAAGCTCCAGGCCGGCGGCACCGGCTGGGACCTGTTCGTGCCGACCAACTACACGATTTCAACCTATGCCAAGCTCGACCTGATCGACCCGCTCGATCTGGCGCAGGTGCCGAACTTCGACCCGAAGACGCAGAACACCCGCTTCACCGCCGAGGGCACGGTCGACGGAACCGTCTATGCGCTGCCGAAGAACTGGGGCACGACCGGCATCGCCTTCAACGCCGACAAGATCAAGACGCCGATCACCAGCTGGAAGGAGTTCTTCGATGTCGCCATGGGCGAAGGCGACGGCCGCGCCATGGTGCACGACTACCAGCTGACCACCATCGGCAACGCGCTGGTCGCGCTCGGCTACTCCTTCAATTCGATCAAGCCGGAGGAACTGGCCAAGGCCGAGGAACTGCTGATCAAGGTGAAGCCGCACCTCTATGCCATCAACAGCGACTACCAGCCGTCGATGCGCGCCACCGACGCGTGGATGACCATGTGCTGGACCAATGACGGCGCCCAGCTCAACCGCGACATGCCCGAGATCCAGTTCGTCCTCGGCAAGGACGGCGGCGAGATCTGGTCGGACTTCTACGCGATCCCGAAGAGCGCGGCCAACAAGCCGGCCGGCTATGCGCTCTTGAACTTCCTGATGGATCCGGCGGTGGCGGTGAAGGAGCACATCGCCAACGGCGCGCCGACCACCGACAGCCGCGTGATGGCGCTCCTGCCACCTGAGATCACCAGCAACAAGATCGTCTACCCCGACGAGGCCTCGCTGACCCCGCTTGAATTCGGCGCCGCCGTGACGCTCACCGATCCGGCACGCGCGGAACTGATGGCCCGGTTCAAGTCGGCCTGAGGGGATAAGCAGCGGCGCGGTATGCGATGGTGACGGGAGCAGGCCCCTCATCCGCCTGCCGGCACCTTCTCCCCGCAAGCGGGGAGAAGGACGATCGCGGCACCGTCCCTGCCCTTGCCAAAGCCTCGCTCGAGTGCGCCGGCGAACGCGCCAAGCGCATGCAACAATGCCAGCGAAGAAGCGGCCGGCACCGAGCCGATGCAGCGTTCCTTGCAGGCGCAACGTCCTGAGCGTGGCAGCGCGGAGCGCGCATATCCCTTCTCCCCGCCTGCGGGCACAAGGGATATGCCGGATGAGGGGCACCCCCGACGGCGCCCACAGTCTAGCCGCGAGGCAAACGCTTCCGGCATGCCCGCCGCACACCGGTTCGGCAGCCGGCGCGGCGACCACGAAGACAACGGCACGAGCGGATGAATCCTGCCATACCGTCAAGACCGCCGCCCGCTAACGGGCGACAGTCGCATCCCATGAACCTCGGAAAGTATTCATGCCCCTGGCACCGAAAACGAAACGCAATCTCGTCACGACCGCGCTGCTGGCGCCGTCGGCGCTGTGGCTGTTCGTCTTCCTCGTCCTGCCCTTCGCAGCCATGGTAATCTTCTCCTTCGGCGAGCGGGCGCCGGCGGGCGGCTACCAGCCGGCCTTCACGCTCGCCCAGTACGCCAACCTTCCCGCCCGCGCCACAGCCTTCTGGAACACGCTCATCCTCGCCCCCGTCGGCGCCTTCGTCTGCCTGCTGGTCGCCTACCCTGCCGCGTACTATCTCGCCGTCAAGGCCGACCCGCGCTACCGGCTGATGCTGGTCTCTCTCGTCGTCGTTCCCTTCTGGACCAGTCTCCTGGTGCGCACCTATGCCTGGATGTACATCCTCGGCTCGCGCGGCATCCCCAATCTCCTGTCGATGATCGGCATCGAGGACGTGCGGATGCTGAACACGCCGGGCGCCGTCCTGCTCGGCATCGTCTACGGCTACCTGCCGCTGATGATCATGCCGATCTATGTCAGCCTGGAAAAGCTCGACCGCCGCCTGCTGGAGGCCTCCGCCGATCTCGGCGCCCGGCCGGTCTCGACCTTCTTCTCCGTCACCCTGCCGTTGTCGCTGCCGGGTGTCATGACCGGCGTGGCGCTCGTCACCATCCTGCTGCTCGGCGAGTACCTGATCCCGCAGTTGCTCGGCGGCGGCAAGGTGTTCTTCATCGGCAACGCGCTGGTGGACCTGTTCCTGCAGTCGCGCAACTGGCCGTTCGGCTCGGCGATCGCCGTCACGCTCGTACTCGTCGTCGTCGTCGTCCTGATGGTGGCGATGCGGATCGCCTGGAAGATCTCCGGCTCCAGACAGGTGGATCTCGTCTGATGCGCGCCCTGATGACAGCCGTCTATGTGTTCCTCTACGCGCCGATCGCGCTGGTGGTGCTGTTTTCCTTCAACGCCGGCCGCAGCGCCAGCGAGTTCACCGGCTTCTCGCTGCAGTGGTATGGCAAGGCGCTCGGAAACACCTTCCTGATCACCGCCCTGCAGAACAGCCTGATCATCGCCTTTACCAGCGCCGTCCTCGCCGCCGTCTTCGGCACGATGGCCGCCCTCGGCATGCAGCGGCTGGGTCCACGAACGCGGGCGATCTTCGAGGGGCTGATGGCGGCGGCGATCGTCGTTCCCGGCGTCGTCATCGGGATTGCCACGCTCGTCGCCCTCGTCGCCGTCTTCGGCGCGATCAACCCGGCGATCGCCGGTCTATGGCCGGGTGAGCGCCCACCGCAGTTCGGCCTCGGCTACGGCTCGATCATCGCCGCCCACGGCCTCTTCACCATGGCGCTGGTCGCGATGATCGTGAAGGCGCGGATCGCCAGCCTCGGCCGCGACATCGTCGAGGCCTCGGCCGATCTCTACGCCACGCCCTGGACCACTTTCCACCAGATCGTGCTGCCGCAGATCTTGCCCTCGGTGCTGGCCGGCTTCCTGCTCGCCTTCACCTTCTCCTTCGACGATTTCATCGTCGCCTTCTTCGTCGCCGGCTCGAAGACGACGCTGCCGATCTACGTCTTCGCCTCGATCCGCCGCGGCGTGACGCCGGAAATCAACGCGGTCGCGACCATGGTGCTGGTCGCCTCGCTCATCCTCATTCTCGCCGCACGGGTGCTGATGCGCGAGAGGAAAACGAAAAGCACCGGCTAATGCATGTCTCCCGAAAGTGGTCACCGGTTTCGGGACAAGGACATGCATCATTTCAAAGTGCCGTCACTGGGGAGTGAGAAAGATGATCCTGAAGGAACAGGTCGCCATCGTCACCGGTGGCGGCTCCGGCATCGGCCGCGCCGGGGCGGAGATCATGGCGCGCGAGGGCGCCATCGTCGTCGTGGCCGACCGCGATGCGGCGGGTGCTACGGAAACCGTTGATCGCATCACGTCCGCCCGCGGTCGTGCCGAGGTCGCGATCCTCGACGTCACCGACGACGACGCCGTCGCGGCAATGGTCGAAGGCGTCCTCGCCCGCTTCGGCCGCATTGATATCCTCCACAACCATGCGGGCGCGCAGGTGGAAGGCGATCTCGAGCAGGTCTCGGTAGACGGCTTCGACCGGTCCTGGAACCTGAACGTACGCGCCCATTTCATCGCCGCCCGACTGGTGGTGCCGGCAATGAAGCGGCAGGGCAAGGGCGTCATCCTCAACACGTCCTCGTCATCGGGCATCCTCTACGACCGCGAGATGATCGCCTATACGACCACCAAGCACGCCGTGATCGCCATGACCAAGCAGATGGCCGGCGACTATGCCCGGTCAGGCATCCGCGTCAACGCGCTCTGCCCGGGCTGGGTCGACACCCCCTTCAACGCTCCCTTCATCGCCCAGATGGGCGGCCGCGACGCGATCGAGGCCTATGTCCGCGAAAAAGTCCCGATGGGCCGCTGGGCCGACGTCTCCGAGATCGCCGAGCCGATCCTCTTCCTCGTCTCCGACCGCTCCAGCTACATGACCGGCCAGGCGCTGGTGGTGGATGGGGGGGAAACGGTGGTGTGAGGGGCGGCGCTTCGACGCTGCGCTCTCCAAGCCGTGACGAAGCCCCTCTCCGCCCCACGATTGACCGCCGCAACCGCCCCTCCTCTCGTCATGCCGGCCTTGAGCCGGCATCCAGCCGCGCAAGTCCTTGCGCGATAAAGCACTTTCTGCGTCGCGGACGCGACGCCGCTGGATACCGGCTCGGCGGCCGGTATGACGGAAAGTGTCGCGAACAGGGTCCCTCTGGATCGATGTCCGGCTGCTCAGAGGGGACTGGCTATGCGGGACTGCCCTTGCACCGTCGGGGCAATGCTTCCTACGCGACGATCAACAGCAGCCCCGTCCCCGCCAGCACCGCCGTCCAGACCAGATCGATGTTGATCCAGCCGCTGCGCAGGATGCCGAGGCCGACGAAGCGGTAGACGGCGAAGGCGGCGGCAGCCGTGGCGGCCAGCATGGCGGCCGTGTGCACGCCGACGGCGGCGAGTGCCGTGGCCGCAGACCCGCCCGCATCGATGCCGGCGAGCGGTCCGCCGGTGACGCAGAGCGGCATCAGCGCCGGCAGCACCATCAGGCCCGCGCCATGTGCCGTCGCCATCAGGAACGACCAGACCGCGAGCCCGGCAAGACCGGTCGTCATGCCGATCCGCACGCGGCGCCTGTGCCCGTAGAGGACGTGAAGCAGCGCCCACCCGATCAGCACCACGCCCGTCACGATCCGCAGCCGGCCTGCATCGACCATCAACCCGGCGCTCAGAAGCACGGCCGCCACCGCGGCAATCGAGGCCGCATGCCCGATCGCAATCGCCGGCACCGCGCGTGCAACCGCCACGGCGCTGCCGCGATGCACGCCGAGTGCCACGGCGAACAGCCAGCCCATCGCCGGGTTCAGCCCGTGGAAGGCCCCGAGCCCCGCAAGCATCAGCCATGGCCAGAGTGCGTCCATGATCGCCTCGTTGCGTTTCGTCCCGTCCCCGGCGCCTCATCCGGGCAGGCGTCGCTTCCTGCAGCATCAGGCGGGCCGGCGGATATCCTCCGCGCCGCCTTCGAACCCTCGCGGCCTCTGCCGACGGTAACAGGGACAGGAGCGATCGCCCCCCGCATTCCTCTTACGGGTAGCAGTAGGAATCCGAGGAGCAGTCCCCGCCCTGCAGGCGCACCTGGTGCGGCCGATGCGACTTCGGCCATTCGACGAAGAATGTCTCGTCGAAGGCGATGCCGCCGTCCGGCTTGGCGTCCAGCTTCACCATCCAGCCGTCGATGCCTTCCGGATAAAACTGCTCGTCGATCGCGCCGTAGAGCGAATTGGTGAAATAGACGCGCCTGCCGTCCCGGCTGATCTCCACCATCTGCGGACCGCCGTTGAGCGCGCCGTTCTTCGCGCCCGGATGGCTCGCACGCGAGACGATGCCGCCGATCCGAACCTTGCCCGTCTGCCTCGGCTTGAACGGGTCGGACACGTCGAACTGAAGGAGATCGCCGGTCCCCCAGCAGGAGACGTAGAGGAAGCGGTCGTCCATGGAGAGGTCGATGTCGGTGACGAGCGGCGGCACCGCAGCGAAACCCTTCAGCATCGGCGGCAGCACCTCAGGATCGGCGGGCTCGGCCGGAATGTCGATCACCTTCGTCACCGCCCATTTCTGGCCGTCGCGATGCCAGACCCAGATGGAGGACGAGAGATCCTCCAGGCACACGACCGCGTTAACGAACCCGTAGGCTTTGGTCGGGTCGTGCGCGGGCCGCAGCTCGAACACGAGCTGGTATTTGTCGCCGAAATCGATCGTCTGCAGGTGCTTGCGCTTGTGCAGGTCCCAGAAATGCAGGCGCCTTCCGTATTTGGCCCCGAGCAGGATCTCCGGCACGAGCCCGTTCTCGAACGTATCGGGCGTGCCCCATTCGCTGGTCACCAGCGTGTCATGCCCGAGATGCCACCAGACGTCGTAGGAGAGCTGCTGCGGCCCGCGGTCCATCTCCCAGCGGCCACGCACCTCGAACGTCTCGTGGTCCATCAGGAAGACCCCGCCCGGCGCCTTTCCCTCGGTGTTGCCGAGCGCTGCGACATAGATCCCTTCCGGCCCGCAATGGACCGTGTGCGGCCGCGTGTACCCGGCCCGCTCTGCGACCTCGCCCGGTTCGACGACCTTCGCCATCGTCGGACGTCGCGCGTCGGGTTTCGTGTCGACGATATGGATGCGCGACGATCGCAGCCCGGGCACGACCAGGTAGCGCCGCTCGGCATGGGGATGCGGCGCGTTGGGGCAGAGGCAGGACGAGCAGGCGTTCCAGCCGAAATGATGCAACTCGTCGCCGACATTGGGCATCGCCAGCGAATGGACGATCTGCCCGTAGGTGGGCGACTTGGGATCGACGTCGACGACGGCAAGCTCGTCCGGCACCTGCCGCGCCGGATCGAAGGCTGCGACATAGGCGAGCGTTTCGGGCTCCGCCTTCATCGCCATGCGCGGCGACGGATAGAAGCTCGGATCGGGTTTCCAGGTTCCAAAGGGAGTTGCCATGTGAAGTGCTCCTGCGTTGCTGGACGACTTCAGAAGTGTGCCTCGCCGTTACCGGCGCATGGCTGGGGGAAAAGGCGGTGTCCGCTATGCTGGCGAAGGCCGGCGAGACGCCGGCGCCGCATACGGGCCTGCCGGATCATCGTTCCCACCCTTTTATCCTGCCAGAGAATGCGTGAAATGAGCAGCCGTTTCTGTCGCACGGCCGTGCGGGACAACCAGCAGGCGCCGGTGCTGCAGCAGACGCGCACGGCCGCGCATGCGCGGCGTTAAAAACGCGGCGCTATGCGTGCCGGCGCAATGATCCATCCAGCGGCGGACGACGGATATCGACGCCGTGCGCGTTCTTCGCTCTCGCCTCCCGGCCTGTCGCCGCGCAGCGATGTCGCCCGGCGATTGCGCCTCCAGGCCACCCTCCGCCGAACCGTTCGCCGGCCTTGCTGGATGCGGGCGTCGATCGCGAAGCTCTACTGCGCCGCCGGTGCCACGAGCACGCCCACCGTCGCCTTGCCGTCGGTGAAATAGCGGTCGCCGCCGCCGTTGCGACCGTCCTGCGTCGGACCGACGCCGTCGATCTCGTAGGTGGAGGTCAGCTGGCCGGCGGTCTGCAGGTCGCCGATGACGAGGTTGCGCTCGGCGTCGACATCCGGGCCGATATGGTGGGTGATCTGGCCGGTGTCGTGGCTCAGGCCCACGCCGCGGTCGAAGCTGGCGGACCCGAGCCACAGCGGCCGGCCGTCGTCGCCGGTCCTCTCGGTCTGCCAGAAGCGCACGTGGTTTCGCTGGTCGGCGCTCTTGCCCACCGGCTTCTCGAAGGCGAGGTCCTGCTTGCGGCCCTCGAAGAGAAGCGTGCTGACCGGTGCGTCGAGATCCGGCCGGTCGAGCACGACCGAAAGGCCGATGTCGATCGAGGAACGCAGCGTGATCCTGTCGGCCGGATCCCAATGGGCGGCTGCAAAGGCGCGGATCACCTCCTCCTTGGTGCCGACGAGGCCGACATTGATCGGATCGCCGGGAATGTCGTCGGGGGTGACAGTGACCATGCTGTCGAGGCTGCCGAGCTCCTTCGCGTCCCGGAAGATCCAGATCTCCGGCAGCACGAAATAGGCGACGAACAGATAGAGACCGAGCAGCACCGTGATGCTGCCGACCGCCAGATGCGATTTCCGCCTGATCATGCTCCCCGCCCCCTCCTCTCGCGCCGCGCGCCGGAAGGGCGGCAGCCGCAAAGACTAGCACAGGGTTTGCGGGATGGCAGCAGGGGGGAAGCGGTCAACGCGACCGTCGCACAGCGCCCCCTTCTGCATTCAGCGATTGTAGAAAAAACTGGACAACGGGCCTCGCTTTGCCAGTGTTTCCCTCGATAGTGGAATGAAGGGGGAGCGACAGATATTGCAGCTACGCGTTGAGATCGAAGAGCAGCCCGATGAACAAGAGCGACGCCTTATCGACGAGGGCCTGGATACGTACAATTCTGCACATGCCGGACCTGATAGTGCGCAGGATATATGGGCCATAGCGCGCGACGATCACGGGGACCTTGTTGGCGGCCTCAAGGGGCGCACATTCTACGCTTGGCTGTTTATAGAATGGCTATGGGTGTCTCCCGCGGCACGGGGCCAAGGGCTTGGCGCGCAACTTTTGGCAAAGGCGGAAGATGCTGCACGGAAGCGCAAGTGCATCGGAGCGTATGTCGATATGTACAGCTTTCAAGCCCCGGATTTCTACCGTCGGAACGGATACGAGGAGTTTGGACGGATTGACGGACTTCCTCTTGGCCACGCTTGCATATGGCTGCGGAAAATGCTTGGCGAGCCACGATAATTCCAATGCTGTCGCGCGCGAATGGATCCATTCGAGCCGAACGATCATGCATCATATCAAAGAGCTGGCAGCGTCATTTGCGCGTTCATTAGAACCCTCGGCACTGTCAAGTGGGTCGCGCTGCGGCTTGGCGTGTACTGAATGGTTTGTGTCCCCGAGGCAGGCTGTGGACCTAGCTCACCTCACCCCACCGCAACATGCCCGATCCCCTTCGCGGCAATCTCGTCGAGCGCTTCCTCATACCCCGCATCCGCATACCGGATCACCCCCAGCGCCGTGTCGTTGGTCAGCGCATGCTCCAGCCGCTCCGCCGCGGCCTCGGTTCCATCCGCCACAACCGTGACCCCGCAGCTCGTCATATAGCCGGCATAGCCGCCACCGCCGGAGTGGACGGCGACGAGGTCAGCCATCGAGGAGGAGAGCAGCATGGCGTCGAGCAGCGGCCAGTCGGCGATCGCGTCCGAGCCGTCCTTCATCCGCTCCGTCATGATGTTCGGATGCGCCATGGCGCCGGCGTCGAGATGGTCGCGCGAAAAGGCGACCGGGCCGTTCAGTTCGCCGGCGGCGACCAGCCGGTTGACCGCCAGCGCCAGCGCCGTCCGCTCGCCGTGGCCGAGCCAGGCGATCCGCGCCGGCAGGCCCTCGAAGGGGATGTTTTCGCGCGCCAGCCGGATCCAGTTGGTGACGATGCGGTTTTCGGCAAACATGTCGAGCACGAGATCGTCGATGCGGGCGATATCGCCTTCCTCGCCTGACAGCGCCATCCAGCGGAACGGCCCGATGGCGCGGGCAAACAGCGGCCGCAGATAGGCCTCGGTGAAGATCGGGATGTCGAAGGCATTGGCGACGCCGCCCTCCCGCGCCTGGGTACGGATCAGGTTGCCGTTGTCGAACACCTCCGCGCCCTTTTTCTGGAATTCGAGCATGGCGCCGACATGCTCGACGATCGAAGCGCGGCTGGCCGCCATCAACTGGCCCTGCCCGTCCTCGCGCAGCGATTTCACCTCCGCGAGCCCCATGCCCTTGGGCACATAGCCGTAGACGAGGTCATGCGCCGAGGTCTGGTCGGTGACGATGTCGGGCACGATGCCGCGCCTGGCGATCTCGGGGTAGACCTCCGCCGCATTGCCGACGAGGCCGATCGAGGTCGCGCGCTTGTCCTTGACCGCCGCGTCGATCATGGCAAGGGCCGCATCGAGGTCGGGGGCGACGTGTTCCAGATAGCCGATGCCTTTACGCTTTTCCGCCCGCTCCGCGTCGATGTCGACGCAGAGGATCGCAGCCCCCGCCATGCGGCCGGCGAGCGGCTGCGCCCCGCCCATGCCACCAAGCCCTGCCGTCAGGATGAACCGGCCGGCGAGCGAGCCGGAAAAACGCTTCTCGGCGATCCGCATGAAGATCTCGTAGGTGCCCTGGATCACGCCCTGGCTGCCGATATACTGCCAGGCGCCCGCCGTCAGCCCGCCCCAGCAGATCAGCCCTTTTCGCTGCAGCTCGTAGAACACCTCCGCCTTCGCCCACTGGCCGACGATGTTGCAGTTGGCCATGATCACGAGCGGCGCCTTGGCATGGGTCTGCAGCAGCCCCACCGGCTTGCCGGACTGGACCAGGAGCGTCTGGTCCTCCTCCATCTCGCACAAGGCCTTGACGATCGCCCGGTGCGAGGCCCAGTTGCGCGCCGCCTTGCCGAGTGCTGCATAGACCACGAGGTTGTCGGGATCCTCGCCGACGCAGAGCACGTTCTCCAGCAGCCGCAGCAGCCCCTCCTGCCGCCAGCCCTTCGCGCGCAGCACCGGGCCGCCGGGGATCGGGAAATTCGGATGGCGGGGATTGGGTTTCGGCATGATGGTCTCCGGTTCGGTTGCCTCAGTTTGGCCGCGAAGGCAGCGCGCACTCCCTCTTCTCCCCCCGGGGAGACGGTGGCCCGAAGGGCCGGATGCGGGGGCTGCGGCGCCCATATCGTTTCATGCATTCAAAATTTCTCGACACATCGCGTCGTTTCACCGCGCCCCTCATCTGCCCTATCGGGCAACTCGCCCTCAAGGAGGGTTGATCCCGCGGCAGCGGCAGCGTCTCCGTCCCCTCTCCTCGCCCGCGGGGAGAGGGGCAGGGTGAGGGGCTGCAACGTCTGCAGTGTCCACGACACTGAACGTCGGGTCCCAGCATCAGCCCTCGAGGCAGGGCCGGTTGGCGCGGCCCCTCATCCGCCTGCCGGCATCTTCTCCCCGCTCGCGGGGAGAAGGACGATTGCCGCGCCGACCCTCCCCCTTCAAGGAGAGGATAAAGAGCCGAGCGCATACCGCGCGATCTCGATCCCCATCGCCTTCTCCACCGGCGGATACACGCTCGGGTCGAGCACGCTCGATGCCAGCGGGATGACCGCCTTCGGCACGTGCAGCACGAAAACCCGCATGCCGACCTCCAATTGCCCGACGCTCAGCGGCTCGCCCTCCGGCGACAGCGTGGTGATCACGTCGGGAAAGGTGGCAAGCCGCACGCCGCCCGCCTGCTCCACCGCCATGTACTCGTTCATCACATGCAGGTGGACTGCGTCATCGCCCCTGCCGAGCGTCACCGTGCCGATGTCGAAGGCCTCCTTGGTATAGACCACCGCCTTCTCCGAAATCGTGCCCTCGGCGAGGATCGACCCGCCGGTGGTCCTGACGATCGCATCGATGACTGCGGATGCCCCCCGCGCCTCGGCCGCAAGGATCGCCTCGCCGAGCGCAAGCGCCAGCGAGATGCCGCCGAGGGCTGCGTTGGCCCGCACGTAGGAAGCGCGCAGCGGGTTGCGGCAGGAGGCGATGAAGCCGCCGGACTGGTCGGCGGCCGTCCGCAGCACCGGCGAGACCTTCGCCGTCGCCCCCCGCACGACGAGCTCGATGTAACGGTCCTCGGCACGGTTGCCGCCGGCAGCGGTCTGGATCATCGGTTCGGGCGAACCGGCCATGCCGATCGAGCCCATGTCGCCGGTCGGGTGCGCGCGCATGTCGCCTACCGCATCCAGCACCTTGGTGCCGAGGATCGCCGACGGCAGCCAGCCGTTGAGCGTCGAGGACTTGCCGTTCTGTCCGACCATCAGCGCCGTGACTTTCTCGCCCAGCGCCTCCTGCAGCAGTTGCACGGCGCGCACGTAATCGACGCCGCGCATCTCCCAGGGCGTGGTCGAGGCCGGCGCCCCGATGGCGGCTGCCGTCGCCACCCAGTCGTCGTCGGAAAGCTCGTCGATCGTCACCAGCTCAGGTCTTCCGATCGACACGGCGGCGTGGCCGAGCATGCGGCCATGGTCGGCCCAGCCGCCGCCGCCGGCGGCATAGACCGAGCCGCCGCGCACAGCCGCCTCGACGTCTTTTTCCTTTAAAATCCGCCCCATCAGCGCCCCTCCTGATTCAATGTCTGAAGGCCGTGATCCAGTTGAATCACTGCATGAAGAAGGACGGACGCACCCAGCGCGATGTCGTCGTTCTCGGCAAACTCCTCCGGCGCATGGCTGCGCCCGCCGCGGCAGGGCACGAAGATCATTGCCGAACGTGTCACCCGCGCCATCCAGGCGGTGTCATGACCGGCACCGGAGACCATGCGGCGATGGCTGGCGCCGACCGCGCTGCACGCCTCATCCAGCACCTTGACCAGCATCGCATCCGAAGGCGTCGGCGGATTGTCGGAGATGCGGCGCGGCGTCGATATCGCCGTCCCCGTCTCGCGGGCGATCTGCTCGGCCATCTGGTCGAGCGAATTGACGAAGAGCTCCATCATCGCCCGCTCCTCGGCCCGCGCGTCGATCAGCAGCCGGGCGCGCGAGGGCACCACGTTGGCCGCATTCGGCTCGATCGAAAATTCGCCGACGGTGGCAGTGAAATGGAACCTTCCGCCGGAAAACGACTTCGCCAGCGCCTCGACACCCGTCACCAGCCGGGCGGCGGCGGCGAGCGCATCCGCTCGGCCGCCCATCGGCGTCGTCCCCGCATGGTCCGCCCTGCCCTCCACCACGATCTCGATGCGCGTGATGCCGGCAATTGCGGTGACGACGCCGATGTCGAACTTTTCCTCCTCCAGCACCGGCCCCTGCTCGATGTGGAGTTCGAGAAAGGTGGCGATATCGCCCCTCGCCTCGCCGGCGAGGCGCAATGGATCGCCGCCCGCCTGGCGGATTCCTTCGGCGAGCGTCAGCCCGCCGCTTTCCCGCGCAAGCCAGTCCTCCGGCAGCACGCCGGCCATGCCGCGGCTGCCGATGCAGGAGACGCCGAAGATGGAGACTTCCTCGGCGAGGAAGTCGACGATTTCAAGGTCATGGTCCAGTTCGGTGCCGCGCTCGATGAGCGCCCGCGCCACCGCTAGCGCCGCGGCCACCCCGGCGATGCCGTCGAAACGGCCGCCATCGGGGACGGTGTCGGAGTGCGAGCCGAGCATGATCGTGCCGAGCCCCGGCGTCTTCCCCGGCCGCCGGCCGATCAGGTTGCCGGCCGCGTCGATGCGCGTCTCCAGCCCCGCCTCCCGGAAGCGGGCTTCCAGAAACGCACGGCCCTCCGGATGAAGCGCCGTAAACGCCCGCCGCGTATAGGGCCTGTCCGGCTCGGTGATCGCCGCGAGCCCGTCGATCACATCAGCGATCCGGGCCGGATCCACCGGCAGGTTGGTGCGCGGCGCACTCATCGCCCGGCCTCCGCGACGGGGAGCGTCGCCGGCGGCCGCACGAAGGCGCCGGTGCCGGGCTCGGCCAGCACCCGCCTGCCGTCGAAGGCGAGCCGGCCGCGCAGGAAGGTTGCAGCCACCCGCCACGGCAGCCGGATGCCGTTGTAGGGCGACCAGCCGACGACGTTGTGGCCGCTCTCGGCCGCGTCGTAGGTGTAGGGCTCCGGCGTCAGCACGGTGATGTCGGCGTCCTTGCCCGGATCCAGCGCGCCCTTGACGTGGTCGAGCCGGAAGTGCCGGGCCGGGTTGCGGCTCATCAGCTCCGCCGCCCGGGTCAGCGGGATGCCGCGCTCCAAGGCGCCCTTGACGAAAAGCGGCACCATGACCTCCAGCCCGGGCACGCCGGACGCGTTGGAGAGCATGTCGGCGTTCGTCTTGCGGTCCTCCGACCAGCTGACATGGTCGGTCGAGACCAGCGTGACGTTGCCGTCCGCCACGTGCCGCCAAAGCCTTTCCACCTCCGCCCGCGGGCGGACCGGCGGGTTGATCTTCGCCTTGCCGCCGAGGCGGCGCACATCGTTTTCCTCGTCGAGGGTCAGATAGTGGATGCAGCACTCGATGGTGGCGCGGTGGCCCTGCGCCCGGTAAGCGGCCGCGATCTCGTAGCCGCGCCCGAGCGAGCAGTGCACCACATGCGCCGGGCAGCCGGTGGCAGCGCCCGTCTCGTAGATCTGGCAACTGGCGAGCAGTTCCGTCAGCGGCGGACGCGACAGGCCGTGCGCCCGCCAGTCGGAAATTCCAAGTGCCTTGACCTTCGCGATCGCCGCCCGCACCGCCTCGTCGTCCTCGTTGTGCACGCCGGCGGTCAGCCCGGTCGGGGCGATCGCCCGGAAGCAGTCCTCCAGCAGGGCGGCCGGGATGCGCGGAAAGCGCTTCGGATCGGTGCCGAAGGTGGAGAACTTGAAGGCGGCGACACCCGCCTCGACCATCTCGCCGATGCGCGCCGGCCCCTCCTCGGGATCGATCGTGCCGTAGAGGGCGAAATCGACCCGGGCCTGCTTACCGGCATGCGCCACCTTGCGGGCGACCGCTTCGGCCGAGCAGACGAGATCGCCCTCGTCATAGGGCATGTCGACAATGGTGGTGACGCCGCCGGCCGCCGCCGACCGGGTCGACCAGATGAAATCCTCCTGGTTCTTCTGCGACAGCGAGTGCACCTGCGCGTCGATGGCGCCCGGCAGGATCATCGCGCCTTTGAGGTCGTGGCGCTCGCGGGCGGCCGGCATCGCGCCCTGCCCGACATGGGCGACCTTGCCGTCGCGGATGGCCACATGTCCGCCCTCGACGATGCGGTCGGGCAGCACCACCGTGCCCTTCACCACCAGATCGAAATCGGCCATCGGCGTTTCCTCCTCCCGACGTTAGTTCAGTGCGAAGAACGCGTCGAAATCGTCCATCGGGGCTGCCGCCACGAAGGAGGCAAGTGCATCCGGGCAGGCGAGGTCGCGGTCCAGCGCCTCGATCTCGGCCGACATCAGCCGGTCCTTGCGGTAGAACGCCGTCACCTTCCGCACGCGCTGATAGACGACGGCGGCCACACCTTCGGGACTGTCGCTCGCAAGATCGATCGCCTGCGCCGACAGCATCCCCTCCAGCGCCGCCAGTTGGCGGAGATCCCGCACCTGGCTCTCCATACGCTCGACGATCAGCGGCAGGAAGGTCGCCTCCTCTTCCAGCCCGCCGGCAACCACGATCGACTGCGCCGAGATCGGCACCGCCAGCGACTGGATGCGCATGTAGAGCTCGACGGCGAGCTTGACCAGCGGCCCAAAGCCGGTGGCCGCCTCGCCGGGGGCGACAAGGTTGACCGGCAGGTTGCGGCGCACCCCGTTGGAAAGCAGCACGCAGCGGTTCAGGACGTTGCGGGCGAGATGGGCGAAACCGGTCTGCGCCGCCTCGACATAGAGCGCGGTCGACAGCGGCAGCGAGCCGCCGGACGCCATCACGTGATCGTCGAGCACGACCGGATTGTCGTCGGTCTGCGCCGTCGCCTCCACAATGCGTTCGGCGGCGTTCATCAGCGTATCGAGGCAGGCGCCGAACACCTGCGCCGTCATGCGCAGGCTGAGCGGATCGTGGATCGCCGACGGCTTGGGCCAGGCGCAGGAGGCGGCCTGCGCCGAGAACCACCGCCCCGCCAGCGCCTCGCCATGGCCCGCAAGCCGTGCAGCCACGCGCCACGGATCGGAGGAGGCGCCGAGCGCAAGCGACGACAGGAGCCCCGTGACCATCAGGTTGCGGATCGCCTTCGCAGCCTCCCGGGTGACGTCGGCGGCCGCCGCGTGCGCGATCGCATTGACGCTGAGGGCTGCCAGGGCATCGCGCGGCTGCATACGGAACGGTTCGAGCCCGGCACGGGCCAGCGCGACCGCCGCTGGCAGCCGTTCGCCCTCGAAATAGGCCTCGCCCTCGCCGGTGAGTACGGCCGCGACCTGCCCCATCAGGCCGATGTCGGCACAGCCCATCGAGCCGTGCCGGCGCACCACGGGAACGACGTCGCGTTCCAGCAGACCCAGGAACGCATCCACGAGCTCGGGGCTGCACCCGGAATAGCCGGACAGCGCGGTGTTGATGCGGATCGCCATCGCCTTGCGCACGATCGGCAGCGAGAACGGCTCGCCGGTGCCGAAGTGATGCGCCCTGACCAGGTTGTGATTGAACTCCATCAGGTCGTCGACCGTCCAGAGCTTGTCCTTCATCGAGCCGACGCCGGTGTTGGAGCCGTAGACCGGCAGGCCTGCGGCGAGCCGGTCGGCGATGATCTTGCGCGAGGCGCCGATGCGCCCCATCCCCAGCTCGCAGACGACCGGCCGGGTCGCCGCACGCCCGATCGCCTCGAGCGCGGCGAAGCCGAGCGGTTCTCCGGTCAGATAGAAGGTCTCGGCGCTCGCCAGCATGGTCGTTCCTCTGTTCGACCAACTCTATGCAAGACGGAGAAATCGGATATATCCCAATATCCGTACAGTAGATGCCGCAAACCGAACAAAGGCGGGCAGCACCAGGGATTGACCGCATGGATCTCGCCACACTCTGCCTCGTCGAGACCATCTTGCGCACCGGCAGCGTGCGCGCGGCGGCCAGGCTCGAAGGCCGGCCAGCCTCCAGCGCCAGTGCGGCGCTGCGGCGCCTGGAAGCGGCGATCTCCATACCGCTTGTCCGCCGCGAGGGACCGGTGCTGGTGCCGACGCTCGAAGCCCAGGCACGCGTGGAGCGGCTTGCCGAGATGGCCAGGGCGGCGAGGGAACTGCTTCGCATCGCTCCTGCGGGAAACGGATACCCACCCGCGGCGCGCGCCGGGACGTGCAGTTGGCCCGAGGCTGCGCCGCCGCCGCCGCACCGGTCCGCGCCGCCGATGCCGCAGATCCCTCTGGAGTCGCTCGCCCGCTTCTGCGCCACGGTCTATGCCGGCAGTATCCGCAGCGCCGCACGGACGCTGAAGCTCGGTCAGCCGCAGTTGACCCGGCAGCTCGTCCGGCTGGAACAGGCCGTCGGCCTTCCCCTGCTCCACCGCTCGCCCGGCGGCGTCGCCTGCACGCCGGAAGGCGTCGCGGCGCTTGCGATCGCAGAACGCATCGGCAGCATCTGGGCAGGCCTGTCGCAGGCCTCCGACGAACGCTTCCGCAAGACAGCCCACACCTGGCGGCTTGGCTCCGTCATCCCGTTCGGTCACGAAAGCGACATCGCCCGGATGCTGGCGGGCCTTGCCGCTGAATGGCGGCGCCAACGTCCGCGCCAACCCCTCTTCATCGCCTCGACCACCGCCGATGAACTGATCTTTGGCCTGCAGTCCCGCCGGTTCGACCTCGCGCTCCTGGATATCGATCGCTACCCGGCCGAGTTCGAAGGCGCGCTCGTCAGCCGCCAGCCGCTGGCCCTTGCCGTGCCGAGGTCGTTGGCCCTGGGTCGCAAAGGCACGCAGGAGGACGCCACCGAGTTGCTGCAGAAGCACCCGATCGCCATGCCGAGCGTCCGGAGCGGCCTGCGACAGATGACCGACCGCTATATCGCAAACACCCTTTCCGCCAGCGAGAGGGCAAGACTGACGCTGGTGGAGGTGGATTCCATCCCGGTCATCATCAATCTGGTGCGCGAGCACGGCCATCTGTCGATCCTGCCCGAACAGTCGGTCTCGCGCATTGCCGATTCGCCGGCGTTGATCCGCCTCGACGCCCGCTTCCAGCAGTCGCTCAGCCTGGTCTGGCCGAGGAACGCCGTGTCTCGGCAGACCGCGGCAGCTGTCCTGGAGATCATCTCCGCCCCCGCTAACGAATACTCCACGCCCTCGACCGGCGGGGGCGCGGCGACATAGCGGGTCGGCTATGGGGATGATCGGACTGTGCAGGATCGCCCCCCGCAACGAAGACGCGGGGCACCGCTTTCGATCAGGCGACGGAGACGGCCGGCCGCGGCCTCAGGCCGAGCAGGATGCCGATCGCAGCCGCCGCCAGAACGAGGCCGCTTGCGGTGAAGACGCCGGCTGCGCCGCTGCTGTCGAAGATGAGGCCCCCGACGGCAGCCCCCATGGCGATGGCGAACTGGATCGCGGCGACCAGCAGACCGCCGGCGCTCTCCGCCTCGTCGGGAACGGTGCGGGCAAGCCAGGTCGACCAGGCGACCGGTACCGCGCCGAACAGCAGGCCCCAGAGCGTGATGACGGCCGCGTCGACGACCAGGGAGGCGCCGGTCGTGACCAGCACGGAGGCGATCGCCGCCATCATCAGCGGCATCAGCGTCAGCGTCAGCCGCAGGCTGCGGCCGATCAGCAGACCGGCGAGCAGCGTGCCAACGAAATTGGCGACGCCGAAGCCGAGCAGAACGGCCGAGACGGTCTCGATGCCGGCTCCGACATCCGTCTCCAGAAACGGGCGCAGGTAGGTGAAGAAGGCGAAGTGACCGCCAAACACCAGCGTCGCCGCCAGGATGCCGAGCCCCACGCTCGGCCGGGCGAGAACCTTGAGCGAAGCCTTGAGGCTCGACGAGCCGGTAGGCGCGAGGCTGGGCAGCGTCAGGAACTGCATGACGAGCGTGACCGCGCCGAGCCCGGCGGCCAGCACGAACACCGTCCGCCAGCCGGCGACCTCGCCGAGATAGCTTCCGACCGGTGCTGCCACGATCGTCGCTGCGGACACGCCGCTGAAGATCATCGACAGCGCCCGCGGCACGGATGCGGCCGGCACAAGGCGCATGGTGATCGCCGTCGCCATCGCCCAGAAGCCGCCGAGCGCCACGCCGAGCAGCACCCTGCCCGTCAGCAGCATGACCATGCCCGGCGCGAACGCGACCATCAGGTTGGAGACGATCAGGAGCAGCGAGAAGAACAGCATCAGGTGGCGCCGGTCGGTGCGGCGGGCGAACGAGGTGATGAGGAGGCTTGCCGCCATGCCGACGACCGCCGTTGCCGTCACCGCCTGGCCGGCGGCTCCTTCGGTGATGTTCAGTTCTGCGGCGATCGGCGTCAGCAGGCTGGCGGGAAGGAATTCCGCCGTCACCAGGCCGAACACGCCGAGCGCCATGGAGACGACGGCGCCCCAGGCGGGCGTGTCGGTTGTCGGCCCGCTTTCGGAGGGATCGAAGATGGCTTGCATGAGATTTGTCCTTGAATCGTGAATGATGCAGTGCAACAAGGCTAGGCTGGACCTTCCGGACGATCTATGGCACAAACGCCGTCATGTTTGATCATTCGTCCGAAAACGCTCGCGCCACGACGTCCAAAGCCACGTCCGCGCGCGCCATCGAGCCCGACCTTGTCAGCGAACTGCTGCTGGGCATGCGGCTGGTCGGCCTGGAATATCGCCGCATCGAGGTGACGCCGCCCTTCGGCCTCGCCTTTGGCGAAGTCGAGGGCCGCGCCCAGTTTCATTTCGTCGCGCGCGGACCGGTTCATCTGCGCACGCCGGCCGGCACCTTTCACACGATGAACGCCGGAGACGCCGTGCTTTTGCCGCGCGGCGGCAGCCATGCGCTGGTCTCCCAGTCCGATACGAATTGCCAGGACGTGCGCGCCCTCTCGTCCGCACCGATTTGCGATTCCGTCAGCGCGATCAGCGCCTGCAATGGCGGTTCTGATTGCGAGGATCAGCGCGCGATCATCTTCAGCGGCTGCATGGAATTCGATCTTGGCGGGCTCCATCCCCTCGTGGCGCTGATGCCGGAAATCATGCTGGTCGGCACGCTGATCGAACGCTATCCCGAGATCCTGCCGATGCTGGAAGCGATGGAGCGCGAGGCGAAGGGCGCCCGCGCCGGCTTCGCCGGCATTCTCGCCAGGCTCGCCGACGTCGTCGCAGCCTTCATCGTGCGCGCCTGGGTCGAATGCGGCTGCGGCGACGCCACCGGTTGGGTCGCCGCCCTGCGCGACCCGCGCCTCGGACGGGTCATCGTCGCTCTCCACAATCGGCCCGGCCACGACTGGACCGTCGCCGAGCTCGCCGACATCATGGGCGCCTCGCGCTCCGTCTTCGCCGAGCGTTTCCTCGAGGTCACCGGGATGACGCCCGTGCGCTACCTGACCGAGCTGCGCATGCGGCTCGCAGCGCAATGGATCGCCAAGGAACGGATGCCGATCGAGGCCGTGGCCCTGAAGCTCGGCTACGGCTCGCAGGCCGCCTTCAGCCGCGCCTTCAAGCGCATCACCGGCCATCCGCCCGGCAGCCACGCGCGGCCCCAGCAATCCAGTATCGCCGGATTGTCCTGACGCGGCTGCGGTAGCCGGCGCCCAACGGCCGGGTCTTGTAACGAAACCGACCGGCGCGGGGCAGGACACTGCCACGGCCGGGGCGCGGCATCCGGATTGACCACCCTCACCCCTTCCCCGCCACCCTCAGCCTGCGCCGCGTCTCCGTCGGGCTCTCGTGGTAGTGGGCGCGGTAGCTGCGGGAAAAGGCGGATGACGAGTTGAAGCCGGTGGCGGCGGCGATGTCGGCGAATTCCAGCTTCGTCTCGATCACCTTGCGCCGTGCCGCGTTCAGCCGCAGCGCCAGGTAATGCTGGTGCGGCGCAACCGCCATCGTCTCCTGGAACAGATCCTGCAGGTGGCGGGCGGAGATGCCGATGCGGCGGGCGAGACGGGCGAGCGTGACCGGCGCCTCCACCGTCTCCTCCATCAGCCGCACCGCCTGGCTGACGCGCTGATCGGCCACGCGCATGTTGCCGAGCGCGGGCACCTGCAACAACCCGCCGGTCCGCTCATGCTCGTAGATAAAGAGGCGTGACACCTCGAGCGCCAGCGAATAGCCCTGACGCCTGCGGATGATCTCCAGCATCAGGTCGAGCGTCGGCAGCGAGCCGCCGCTGGTCATGCGCTTGCCGTCGATCACGTAGCGCTCGGTCAGAACGTTGACCTGCGGGTAGGCGGCGGCGAAGTCCTCGCGATCCTCCCAGTGGATCGTCACTGAATGACCGTCCAACAGGCTCGCCTGCGCCAGCAGCCAGCTGCCCGATTCGATCCCCGCCATCATGCTGCGGTGACGCGCGGTGCGCGACAATTGCCGCCGCAGCGCCGGCGTGGCGCTCTCCTGCCACTGGTAGCTGGAAAGGAGGAACAGCGGTGCGGTTTCCTGTTCCGGCCGGAACGGCCCGTCGACGGGAACCGGAATGCGGCTGCGCGTCTCGATCGCCGCCCCATCGGGCGAGAAGATCTGCCAGCGGTAGAGGTCCTGTCCTGAGATCCGGTTGGCGGCGCGCAAGGGTTCGATGACGGAAGCGACGAGGATCAGGTTCGTCTCCGGCAGCACCAGAATGTCCAGGTCGAGCGTCTCCGACGACGGGTCGAGCATATGGCAAAACCTCCCCACGATTCTTCCTGAAGTGTAAAGAATGGTGCCGAAATTGAAAAGCATGCGTCTTCCGCTTGGCCCGTAATGACGTCAACGAACAATCTGGGAGAAACACAATGCCTCTGGCCATGAACCGCGATGTCTTCATCACCTGCGCCGTCACCGGCTCGGGCGACACTGTCGGCAAATCCAAGCACGTGCCGATCACGCCGAAGCAGATCGCAGAAGCGGCCGTCGAGGCCGCCAAGGCCGGTGCCGCCGTCATCCACTGCCATGTGCGCGATCCCGAGACCGGCGCGCCCTCGCGCCGCAACGACCTCTACAAGGAAGTGACAGACCGCATCCGCCAGGCCGAGGTCGACATCGTCTTGAACCTCACCGCCGGCATGGGCGGCGACATGATCTTCGGCGACGTCGAAAGGCCGCTGCCGCTGAAGGAACAGGGCACTGACATGGCCGGCGCCACCGAGCGCGTCTCCCACGTCGCCGAATGCCTGCCCGAAATCTGCACGCTCGACTGCGGCACGATGAACTTCTCGCTCGGCGACTACGTCATGACCAATACGCCATCGATGCTGCGCGCCATGGCGAAGCAGATGACCGACCTCGGCGTGCGCCCCGAGATCGAGGCCTTCGACACCGGCCACCTGTGGTTCGCCAAGCAGCTTGTCGAGGAAGGCCTGATCGAGGACCCGGTGCTGATCCAGCTCTGCATGGGCATCCCATGGGGCGCGCCGGACGACCTCAACACCTACATGGCGATGGTCAACAACGTACCTGACAACTGGACCTTCTCGGCGTTTTCGATCGGCCGCAACGCCATGGCCTACCCGGCCGCGGCCGTGCTCGCCGGCGGCAACGTCCGCGTCGGGCTTGAGGACAACCTGTACATCGGCAAGGGCCAGCTCGCCACCAACGCCCAGCTCGTAGAGAAGGCGGTCAACGTCATCGAGAACATGGGCGCGCGCGTCATCGGCCCGGCCGAGGTGCGCGAGAAATTGAAGCTGACGAAGCGGTAAAAATATCCGGAGGGCCTGCCCGTCATCCGCCTGCCGGCACCTTTTCCCCGCGAAAGGGGAGAAGGGACAGTTGGCCCGCCCCTGCTTCTCGATCGAAGTGAGCGGTTGCGGCGACAGCAGCAGCGTCCCCTCTCCCCGCCTGCGGGGAGAGGGTCAAACTGAGGGGCAAGCTTCTCCAGCGCGAAGACATCAGCACAACAACAGACACCACGGGAACGACCACATGACCAAGATCAACAAGGCAGCCTGCATCGGCGGCGGCGTCATCGGCGGGGCCTGGGCGGCGCGGTTCGCGCTCGCCGGCATCGACGTCAGCATCTACGATCCGCATCCGGAGGCTGAGCGCATCATCGGCGAAGTCATGGCCAATGCCGAGCGCGCCTACGGCATGCTGACCATGGCGCCGCTGCCGCCGAAGGGAAAGCTGACCTTCGTCAAGAGCATCGAGGAAGCCGTGCGAGGCGCTGACTGGATTCAGGAAAGCGTGCCCGAGCGGGTCGACCTGAAGCGCGGCGTCATCACCCAGATCGACGCTGCCGCGAGCCCTACGGCACTGATCGGCTCGTCGACGTCCGGCATCATGCCGACCGACCTGCAGCGCGACATGAAGCATCCCGAGCGCATGTTCGTCGCCCACCCCTACAACCCCGTATACCTGCTGCCGCTCGCCGAACTCGTCGGCGGCGAGAAGACGGCGCGCGCGACGCTGGAAGACGCGAAGGCCAAGCTCGCCACCATCGGCATGAAGGGCGTGATCATCAACAAGGAGATCGAGGCCTTCGTCGGCGACCGCCTGCTGGAGGCCGTCTGGCGCGAAGGCCTGTGGCTGATCAAGGACGACATCTGCGACACCGAGACCCTCGACGATGTGATCCGCTATTCGTTCGGCATGCGCTGGGCGCAGATGGGCATGTTCGAGACCTACCGCATCGCCGGCGGCGAGGCCGGCATGCGCCACTTCATCGCCCAGTTCGGCCCCTGCCTGTCCTGGCCCTGGACCAAGCTCACAGACGTCGTCGACCTCACCGACGAACTGGTCGACAAGATCGCCAACCAGTCCGACGCCCAGTCCGGCGCTCGCGGCATCCGTGAACTGGAGCGCATCCGCGACCAGAACCTCGTCGGCATCATGCATGCGCTGAAGGCCGGCGACGACGGCCGCGGCTGGGGTGCCGGCAAGCTTCTGACCGAGTTCGAGGACTATCTCTGGGCCAATGCCAAGAAGCCGGAGGTCGACCTCGGCGAGGTCAAGCCGCTGAAGATCCTCGACACCAAGGTCAGCGCCGCCTGGGTCGACTATAACGGCCACATGACCGAGCACCGCTACCTGCAGGTTTTCGGCGACACCTCCGACGGCGTGCTGCGCCTGATCGGCGTCGATCTCGAATATGTCCGCGACGGCCACAGCTACTACACGGTCGAGACCCACATCCGCCACCTCGGCGAGGCCAAGCTCGGCGACGCGCTCTACACCACCTGCCAGATCCTGTCCTCGGACGAAAAGCGCCTGCAGTTCTTCTCGACCATCTGCAATGCGCAGACCAACGAGCCTGTCGCCACCGCCGAGCAGCTGATGCTGCATGTGGACTCGAAGGCCGGCAAGGCGGTCGCCGCACCCGCGCATGTGCTGGACAAGGTGAAGGCGCTGACCGAGGCCCATGCGCGGCTGCCGATGCCCGAGGGTGCCGGCCGGCATGTGGGGCAGAAGCGCTGACGCGTTCTCCCTCCCCTTTGTGGGGAGGGTGGCCGCAGCACCGGGAGGGGACTGCTCCCCATCAGCCTGCCGGCACCTTCTCCCCGTGAACGGGAGAAGGGACACGCTGCAGCCGCTAGACGCTTCGGGGGAGAACGAAGAGGCAAAAAAGTTGCATGCCGCCTGGACCGGCAAGGGCAAAGCCCGACCGGATGGGACCAGGCGAAAGAGAACGAGGCGCCGCCGCAATTTCCTTCTCCTCGCCTGCGGGGAGAAGGTGCTGGCAGGCGGATGAGGGGCAGGCCAGCAGGCGCCCCCTCAAAACACGAGGGAGAACACAATGAACTTCGCACTGACGGACGAACAGCAGATGATCGTCGACACGGTCCGCTCTTTCGTCGAGACCGAGATCTATCCGCACGAGAACGAGGTCGAGCGCACCGGCTTCGTTCCGCCGGAGCTGGGCCAGGAAATCGCCCGCAAGTGTAAGGAAATCGGCTTCTTCGGCTGTAATTTCCCGGAGGAAGTCGGCGGCGCGGGCCTCGACCACACCTCGTTCACCCTGGTCGAGCGCGAACTCGGCCGCGGCTCGATGGCGCTGACCGTCTTCTTCGGCCGCCCCTCCGGCATCCTGATGGGCTGCAACGACGAGCAGCGCGAGAAGTACCTGATTCCGGCTGTACGCGGCGACAAGTTCGACGCACTCGCCATGACCGAGCCGGACGCAGGCTCCGACGTGCGCGGCATGAAGTGCTTCGCCAGGAAGGACGGCGACGACTGGATCGTCAACGGCACCAAGCACTTCATTTCCCACGCCAATATCGCCGATTTCGTCATCGTCTTCATCGCGACAGGCGAGGAGCAGACGCCGCGCGGGCCGAAGAAGCTGATCACCTCGTTCCTTGTCGACCGCGGCACGCCCGGCTTCGAGATCCGCGACGGCTACAATTCGGTCTCGCATCGCGGCTACAAGAACTGCATCCTCTCCTTCGACGACTGCCGCCTGCCGTCCTCGCAGATCCTGGGCGAGGTGCACCGCGGCTTCGACCTTGCCAACGACTGGCTCTACGCCACGCGCCTGACGGTCGCCGCCACCTCCGTCGGCCGGGCGCGCCGCGTCTTCGACTACGCGCTCTCCTATGCGGCCGAGCGCAAGCAGTTCGGCAAGCCGATCGGCGCCAACCAGGGCGTTTCGTTCAAGCTCGCCGACATGATCACCGAGATCGACGCGGCCGACCTTTTGACGCTGTCGGCCGCCTGGCGCCTCGACCAGGGCCTGCCGTCGAACCGCGAGATCGCCTCTGCCAAGGTCTATGCTACGGAGATGCTCGCGCGGGTCACCGACGAGGCGATCCAGATCTACGGCGGCATGGGCCTGATGGACGACCTGCCGCTCGCCCGCTTCTGGCGCGACGCCCGCGTCGAGCGCATCTGGGACGGCACCTCCGAGATCCAGCGCCATATCATCAGCCGCGACCTGCTGCGGCCGCTGGGAGCGTGATCAGAACATGACCCGCTCCCTCGACCGCCTCATCCGGCCCCGCTCCATCGCCGTCTTCGGCGGCAAGGAGGCGGGCCGCGTCATCGAACAGTGCGACAAGATGGGCTTTGCCGGCGACATCTGGCCGGTCCATCCGACCAAGGACGAGATCCACGGCCGCCGTTGCTACCGCTCTGTCGCCGAGCTTCCCGCCGCCCCCGATGCGTCCTTCGTCGGCGTCAACCGCAACCTGACGATCGAGATCATCCGCGAGCTTTCGGCCCGCGGCGCCGGCGGCGCGGTCTGCTATGCCTCGGGCTTCCGCGAGGCCGTCACCGAGCTTGCCGACGGCGACGAGCTGCAGAAGGCCCTCGTTGCGGCTGCCGGCGACATGCCGATCCTGGGCCCCAACTGCTACGGCTTCATCAACATGCTGGACGGCGCGCTGATGTGGCCCGACCAGCACGGCATGGTCAGGATCGAGCGCGGCGTCGCCGTGCTCACCCAGTCCTCCAACATCGCCTGTAACATCTCCATGCAGCAGCGCGGTCTGCCGCTCGCCTATATCCTGACGGCCGGCAACCAGGCGCAGACCGGGCTTTGCGACCTCGCCTGCGCGGTGCTGGAGGATCCCCGCGTCACCGCCGTCGGCCTGCACATCGAGGGCTTTGACAGCATCGCCGCGCTGGAGCGGCTCGCCCGCCGCGCCCGCGAACTGCAGAAGCCGGTGGTCACGTTGAAGGTCGGCAAGTCCGAGCAGGCACAGCTTGCCACCGTCTCGCACACCGCCTCGCTGGCCGGCAACGACGCGGTCTCATCCGCGCTCCTTTCCCGCCTCGGGATCGGCCGCGTCGAGACGCTGCCGGAACTCCTGGAGACGCTGAAGCTCCTGCACCTCCATGGCCCGCTCGCAAGTTTCGACATCTCGTCGATGAGCTGCTCGGGCGGCGAGGCCTCGCTGATGGCCGACGCCGGCGTCAAGCGCAAGGTCGTCTACCGGGCGCTGCGCGAGGAGCAGCGTCTGCCCCTGCGCGAAAGCCTCGGCCAGATGGTGACGATCTCCAACCCGCTCGACTACCACACCTTCGTCTGGGGCAACCGCGAGAAACAGACCGAGGCCTTCACCGCGATGATGCGCGGCGGCTATGCGCTCAACCTGATCGTGCTGGATTTCCCGCGCCTCGACCGCTGCGATGCGAGCGACTGGGTGACGACCTGCCATGCCGTCATCGACGCCGCGCGGGCCGCGGGCGCCCGCGCCGGCATCGTCGCCAGCATGGGCGAGAACCTGCCCGAGGATACGGCGCTGATGCTGATGGAAAACGGTGTCGTGCCCTTCTACGGCATCGAGGAGGCGCTGGCCGCGGCAGAAGCCGCAGCGACCATCGGCGCGCTCTGGGCAACGCCCCTTCCCGCGCCGCTGCTGAATGTGGCTGCAGCAGACGGCGAGCCGGTGACGCTGACCGAGCACGAGGCCAAAGAGGCGCTCGCCGCATTCGGCCTGCCCGTCCCGGAGGGCCGCGTCGCCGAGACCGCGGATGAGGCTGCGGACGCCGCGGAGGCACTCGGATATCCGGTCGTCCTCAAGGGCCTCGGCGTCGCCCACAAAACGGAAGCCGGCGCGGTGAAGCTCAACTTGCAGACCCGCGACGCAGTGCTGGAAGCGGCCTCGGCCATGGCCGGCGTCGCCTCCGGCTACCTCGTCGAGAAGATGGTCGCCCGCCCTGTCGCCGAGCTCATCGTCGGTGCGATGCGCGACCCTGTCGCCGGTCCGGTGCTGACGGTCGGAGCGGGCGGAATCCTGGTGGAATTGCTGGAGGATTCGGCGCTTCTGACGCTTCCGACCGATGAAACGGCCATTCGCGCGGCGATTTCCGGCCTGAAGGTCGCAAAACTGCTGAACGGCTATCGCGGCGGCCCGCCAGGCGATGTCGATGCGCTCGTCGAAGCCGTCGCATCGGCGGCATCCTATGTCGTTTCAAACGCTTCAATTGTCGATGAACTGGATATCAATCCTATCATGGTGCTTGCTGGAGGCGACGGCGTCGTCGCGGCAGACGCCCTGATCCGTCTGAGGAAGTAAGCCCATGACCGGACCAATCCGCAAGCGCCGCGAAGGCGGCATCCTGGAAGTCACGATCGATCGCCCGAAAGCCAACGCGATCGATCTGGCGACGAGCCGCATCATGGGCGAGGTCTTCCGCGACTTCCGCGACGACCAATCCCTGCGCGTCGCGATCGTCACCGGCGCGGGCGAAAAATTCTTCTGCCCCGGCTGGGACCTGAAGGCGGCCGCCGCGGGCGACGCGGTCGACGGCGATTACGGCATTGGCGGCTTTGGCGGCATGCAGGAACTGCGCGACCTGAACAAGCCGATCATCGCCGCCGTCAATGGCATCTGTTGCGGCGGGGGGCTTGAGATCGCCCTCTCCACCGACCTGATCCTCGCCGCCGAGCATGCCACCTTCGCCCTTCCCGAGATCCGCTCCGGCACCGTGGCGGATGCCGCCTCGATCAAACTGCCCAAGCGCATCCCCTATCACATCGCCATGGACATGCTTCTGACCGGCCGCTGGCTGGACGCGGCCGAGGCGCACCGCTGGGGCTTCGTCAACGAGATCCTGCCGGCCGACAAGCTGCTCGACCGCGCCTGGGAACTGGCGCGGCTCTTGGAGAGCGGCCCGCCACTGGTCTATGCTGCGATCAAGGAAGTGGTGCGCGCCGCCGAGGGCGAGACGTTCCAGACGACGATGAACAGGATCACCCGCCGCCAGTTTCCGACGGTGGACGTCCTCTATTCGAGCGAGGACCAGCTGGAAGGCGCGCGCGCCTTCGCGGAGAAGCGAGATCCGGTGTGGAAGGGCCGCTGAGCGGTTCTTTTTTCCACATCGCCATGCCCTGAAAAACCATGCTCGCGCACGTCGCGGGCATTTGCATAAGGTGCATTTATGCACAGCGAAGGAAATTTAGGGCGTTACATTCGAGACAAATTCAGTAATCTTATCAATCAGCAAGCGGTGGGAGCCGCAAAGGGAACAAGGAGAACTTGAAGACCGACAAGGCGCCGGATGAGCGCCCCCGCACAGCCGACCGTGCGAAAATCTCCGGCGGCAGACCAGAAATTCTACCAAGCACAAGAAGGCCGGAACCGGCCGAACGAAGGGAACAGGGGAATGACGGACTATACGAACTATCTCGCTCGCCAGGTCATGCTCGGCAAGATGAACCGCCGCGAATTCATGGGCCGCGCCGCCGCCTTCGGCGTGACGCTCGCCGCCGCCGGAACGATGTTCGACACCGCCGCCAAGGCGCAGGAGCCCAAGCGCGGCGGCCATCTCAAGCTTGGCCTCGAAGGCGCTGCCGCCACCGACAGCAAGGACCCCGCAAAGTCGCTCTCGCAGTTCACCTTCGTCATGGGCCGCAACTGGGGTGACATGCTCGTCGAATCCGAGCCGCTGACGGGCGCTCCGGTTCCTGCTCTCGCCGAATCCTGGGAGCCGTCCGCCGACGCCGCCACATGGACCTTCAAGATCCGCCAGGGCGTCAAGTTTCACGACGGCAAGGAACTGACGGTCGACGACGTCGTCAAGACCCTGCAGCGCCACACCGACGAGAAGTCTGAATCCGGCGCGCTCGGCGTGATGAAGTCGATCAAGGAGATCAAGGCCGACGGCGGCAACCTCGTCCTCGTGCTGACCGAAGGCAATGCCGACCTGCCGCTGCTTCTGACCGACTACCACCTGGTCATCCAGCCGAACGGCGGCCTAAACGATCCGAACGCGATGATCGGCACCGGCCCCTACAAGGTCACAAGCTTCGAGCCGGGCGTGCGCGCCACCTTCGAGAAGAACGCTGACGACTGGCGCACAGACCGCGGCTATGTAGACACGATCGAGATGATCGCGATGAACGACGCGACTGCACGTATCGCCGCGCTCTCATCCGGCCAGGTTCACTACATCAACCGCGTCGATCCGAAGACCGTGGATCTGCTCAAGCGCGCGCCCACCGTCGAAATCCTGAACACCTCCGGCCGCGGCCACTACGTGTTCATCATGCACTGCGACACCGCGCCCTTCGACAACAACGACCTCCGCATGGCGCTGAAATATTCCATGGACCGCGAGACGATGGTCCAGAAGATCCTCGGCGGATACGGCAAGGTCGGCAACGACTTCCCGATCAACGAGACCTATGCCCTCTTCCCCGAAGGCATCGAGCAGCGCACCTACGACCCCGACAAGGCCGCCTTCCACTACAAGAAGTCCGGGCACAGCGGCCCGGTGCTGCTGCGCACCTCCGACGTCGCCTTCCCGGGCGCCGTCGATGCCGCGGTCCTCTATCAGGAAAGCGCCAAGAAGGCCGGCATCGAAATCGAGGTCAAGCGCGAACCGGGCGACGGCTACTGGTCCAACGTCTGGAACGTGCAGCCCTTCTCCACCTCCTACTGGGGCGGGCGCCCGACCCAGGACCAGATGTATTCGACGGCCTACCTTTCGACCGCCGACTGGAACGACACGCGCTTCAAGCGGGAGGACTTCGACAAGATCCTGCTGGAAGCCCGCTCCGAACTGGACGAGGCCAAGCGCAAGGAAATGTATCGCACGATGGCGATGATGGTACGCGACGAAGGCGGTCTGATCCTGCCGATGTTCAACGACTTCGTGAACGCGGGCTCCAAGAAGATGAAAGGCTACGTCCACGACATCGGCAACGACATGTCCAACGGCTACATTGCAACCCGCGTCTGGCTTGAAGGCTGATGACGGGCGGCGGATCGACGCGCGATCCGGCTGCGACGATGGCAGGAGTTGCGGGTTCCGACCCGCAACTCTCCGTCGCTGCGGGAACGGATGCGTCCAAGGGAAATCAATCTTTGAACACTGCGACTTCAAATGACCAGGGTGCGCTTTCGCCCTGGGGTAAATTCGTCAGAAAAAGCCCGCTTGCGGCCCTCATCCTCCAGCGGCTCGCGCTCAGCGTGGCCCTTCTCTTCGCCGTCTCGATTATGATCTTCGGCGGTGTCGAGGCGCTGCCGGGCGACTTCGCCACCACTTATCTCGGCCAGTCGGCCACCCCCCAGGCGGTCGCCAACATCCGGAAGGATCTCGGCCTGGACCAGCCCGCCACGACGCGCTACTTCCAGTGGCTCGGCGGCGCGCTGCAGGGTGACTTCGGAAATTCGTGGGCGTCCCGCAACTCGGTCAGCGAACAGATCGGCAAGCGGCTGGGCAACTCCCTCTTCCTCGCCTTCTTTGCAGCAATCATCTCGATCCCGCTTGCGATCGGCCTTGGCATGCTCGCAGTGCAGTTCCGCGACAGGCTGGTGGACAAGGTCATCAACGTCATTTCGCTGGCGGCGATCTCGCTGCCGGAGTTCTTCGTCGGCTACCTGCTGATCCTGTTCTTCGCCGTTCAGATGGGCGTGGCCACCTTCCCCGCCACCGTCTACGACAGCATGGGCCTGACCGAACGCCTCTCGGCGATCGCGCTTCCGACCGCGACCCTCGTGCTGGTGGTGCTCGCCCACATGATGCGCATGACCCGTGCCGCGATCCTCAACGTCATGTCGTCGGCCTATGTCGAGACGGCAGAGCTCAAGGGGCTCAGCGGCCTTCGCATCATCGCAAGGCACGCGGCCCCCAACGCCGTCGCCCCGGTGATCAACGTGGTCGCGCTGAACCTCGCCTATCTCGTCGTCGGCGTCGTCGTGGTCGAGGTCGTGTTCGTCTATCCCGGCATGGGCCAGTACATGGTCGACGCGGTGACGGTGCGTGACATGCCGGTGGTGCAGGCCTGCGGCCTGATCTTTGCCGCCTTCTACATCTTCCTGAACATGGTGGCCGACATCCTCGCCATTGTCGCCAACCCGAGACTGAGGCATCCGCGATGAGACTGCGCTCCATTCCGCTCAGCGCATGGGTCGGCATCGCGGGCATCGCGATCGCCCTGATCTGCGCCATTTTCGCACCATGGCTCGCGCCGCATGGCGAGAGCGAGATCGTCGGCGACATCTGGGCGCCCATGGGCGGGGACTTCCTGCTCGGCACCGACAATCTCGGCCGCGACCTCCTGTCCCGGCTGATCTACGGCGCCCGCACCACGATCTTCGTGGCGCTCGCAGCGACCGTCCTGTCCTTCAGCCTCGGCATGCTTCTTTCCTTCATCGCCGCCGTTACCGGCGGGCTCGTCGACCAGTTGTTCTCGCGTTTCAACGACCTGATGATGGCGATTCCGACGCTGATCTTCGCGCTGGTCGTCCTCGCCGTCCTGCCGCAGCAGCTCTGGATCCTGATCCTCGTGATGGCGGTGCTCGATTCCACCCGCGTCTACCGCATCGGCCGCGCCGTGGCGCTCGATGTGGCGGTGATGGAGTTCGTCGAGGCGGCGCGCCTGCGCGGCGAGGGCACCGGCTGGATCATCTTCCGCGAGATCCTGCCGAACACGCTGTCGCCGCTGCTCGCCGAATTCGGCCTGCGCTTCGCCTTCTCCATCCTGTTCCTCTCCACCCTCTCCTTCCTCGGCCTCGGCATCCAGCCGCCGGCCGCCGACTGGGGCGGCATGGTCAAGGACAACAAGGACGGCATCATCTTCGGTATCTCCGCAGCCCTCGTTCCGGGTGCGGCAATCGCCATCCTCACCATCTGCGTCAACCTCGTCGTCGACTGGCTGATGAAACGCACCTCGAGCCTGAAGGGAGGACGCGGCGATGCCTGAACCGTCAAAGACTGCTCTGCTCTCCGTCCGCAATCTCAAGATCGAGGCGACCAGCTACCCGCCGGGCGAAGCGCCGAAGACGGTCACCCTCGTGGAGGGCGTGAACTTCGACGTGCAGAAGGGCAAGGTGTTGGGCCTGATCGGCGAGTCCGGCGCCGGCAAGTCCACCATCGGCCTCACCGCGCTCGCCTATGGCCGCGGCGGCGTCCGCATTACCGGCGGCGAGGTCACGCTGAACGGCCAGGACCTCTTGAAGCTCGACCATGCCGGCATCCGCAAGGTGCGCGGGGCCAAGGTCTGCTATGTCGCGCAATCTGCGGCGGCGGCCTTCAACCCCGCCCATCGGCTCGGTGAGCAGGTGATCGAGGCCACGCTGAAGCACGGCATCATGAGCCGCGCGGAGGCCGAAAAGCGCGCGCTCTATCTCTTCCGGGTGCTCGGCCTGCCCAATCCCGAGACCTTCGGCGAGCGCTATCCGCACCAGGTCTCGGGCGGCCAGTTGCAGCGGGCGATGACCGCGATGGCGCTCTGCCCCAACCCCGAGCTCATCGTCTTCGACGAGCCGACGACGGCGCTCGACGTCACCACCCAGATCGACGTGCTCGCCGCGATCAAGCACGCGATCGAGGAGACGCACACGGCGGCGATCTACATCACCCACGACCTTGCCGTCGTCGCCCAGATCACCGACGACATCCTGGTGCTGCGCCACGGCAAGATGGTGGAATACGGCACGGTCAAGCAGATCATCGAGGCGCCGACGCAGGACTATACTCGCGCGCTCGTCAACGTCCGCGGCACCGGCCGCGACGAGGCCGCCGACCAGTCCGACACGCTGCTCAAGGTCGACAACGTCACGGCCGGCTACGCCAACGGCTTCAAGGTATTGCACAACGTTTCGCTGCACCTGCCGAAAGGCCAGACGCTCGCCGTCGTCGGCGAGAGCGGTTCGGGCAAGTCGACGCTCGCACGAGTGATCACCGGCCTGCTGCCGCCGCAGGAAGGCACCGTCACTTTCGACGGCAAGCCGCTGCCACGCGCGCTGAAGGGCCGCAAGAACGAGGAGCTGCGCCGGATCCAGATGATCTACCAGATGGCCGATACCGCGATGAACCCGCGGCAGACGGTGCGCAACATCATTGGCCGGCCTCTGACGTTCTACTTCGGCCTGCACGGCAAGCAGAAGACGGAGCGGGTGCGCGAGCTTCTCGACCAGATCGAGATGGGCGACCGCTTCCTCGATCGCTTCCCGGCCGAGCTCTCCGGCGGACAGAAGCAGCGCGTGGCGATTGCCCGGGCGCTCGCCGCTCGGCCCGAACTGATCCTCTGCGACGAGCCCACATCAGCCCTCGACCCGCTGGTAGCCGAAGGCATCCTCAAGCTGCTCCTGAAACTGCAGGAGGAGACGCAGGTCTCCTACATGTTCATCACCCACGACATCGCCATCGTCCGCGCGATAGCCGATTCGGTTGCCGTCATGCACCGCGGCAAGCTGGTGCGCTTCGGCCCGAAGTCGAAGGTGCTCTCGCCACCGTTCGACGACTATACCGACCTGCTCCTGAAATCGGTTCCCGAAATGGAAATCGGTTGGCTGGAAAAGGTGCTGACGACCCGGCGGATGGAGAGCGCGGGGAACTGAGCTTATCGCCAGGGAACGATGGAAGCCCGTCATGCCGGACCCGATCCGACATCCAGTGCGCGCAAGTCCTTGCGCGGGAAAGCACTTTTCGCGTCGCGGACGCGACGCCGCTGGACCCCCGACCCAGTCCGGGGGGACGGAAAGGACGGCCGCGCCGACTCCATAGGGTCATCTCCCCCTTATGGAGGAGATGACCGGCCGGCGAATAGGGGTCCGACATTCCCACCTCCGGCCCGTGCGGGGACGGTTGTGCGCCGGCACACATTGCACCCGGGCTGAATGCGCCCTGAAGCGGAGAATCCCATGAACGACGCCACCGGCCAGCAATCCCTGCGCATCCCCACCTTCGAGGACGTCCGCGCCGCGCAGGCGCGTCTCGCCGGCAAGGCGCACCGCACCCCGGTCCTCACCTCGAGGACTGCAGACGAGAAAGCCGGCGCCACCCTGTTCTTCAAGGCCGAAAACCTGCAGCGCGTCGGCGCCTTCAAGTTCCGCGGCGCCTATAACGCGATCGCGGCGATTACACCGGATATCAGAAGGAACGGCATCGTCGCCTACTCGTCGGGCAACCATGCGCAGGCGATCGCGCATGCCGCTCATCTGCTGGGCGTGCCCGCTACCATCGTGATGCCGCACGACGCGCCCGCCATCAAGGCGCAGGCAACCGGCGGCTACGGTGCGACGATCGTCTTCTACGACCGCTACACGGAAGATCGCGAGGCGATCGGCCGCCGCATCGCCAGTGAAACCGGAGCCAGCCTGATCCCGCCCTACGACCATCCCGACGTCATTGCCGGCCAGGGCACGGCGGCACTCGAGCTGATCGAGGACGTCGGCCCGCTCGATATGCTGGTGGTTCCGCTCGGCGGCGGCGGTCTGCTCGGCGGCTCAGCGCTCGCGGCAAAGGCGCGCTCCCCCGATTGCGCCGTCTACGGCATCGAGCCGGAAGCCGGCGACGACGGTCGGCAGTCGCTCGCAAAGGGCGAGGTCGTGCATATCCCGGTGCCGAAATCGATCGCCGACGGCGCCCTGTCCACCCATGTCGGCTATCACAATTTCCCGATCCTGCAGGACAAGGTGGAAGGCATATGTACCGTCTCGGATGCGCAACTGGTCGACACGATGCGCTTCTTCGCCGAGCGGATGAAGATCGTCGTGGAGCCGACCGGCTGCCTGGCCGCGGCAGCGGTACTGAACGGCATCATACCCTGCCGCGGCAAGCGCGTCGGCATCATCCTGAGCGGCGGCAATGTGGACGTCGCGACTTTTGCCAGCCTCCTCGCTTCGAAGTAGCGCCGCATCCGGAAGCGCGAAGGCCAATCCCTCGCCGTCCTCATGACCAGCCGATCGAAGGCGTTCAGCCGGGTTGGCCTCAGTAGTCCGTCGGCACCGTCAAGACCTCGGCATCGGGGGTGTCGAGGAAGCTCCTGACGGTGGCGGGCAACTGCCTGGACGTGAAGGGCAGCACGCCGCAACGCGACAGCATCTGGCGCAGGTCCGGCTCCTGGCCGATATGACGCCAGATCATGCGCGAGGCATAGGGCAGGTTCTCCTTGCGCCAGGAGACCCCCATGGTGGTGCCGCGCAGGTAGACGCGCTGGTGCACCTCGAACGGCATGAGGATCGTCTGCGACAGCATCGGCTGCTGGCCGACGCTGCGCTCGGCGATGAAGATGCGGTTGCGCCAGAAGGTGACGAGCCCGACATATTTCGAAAACTGGTGGATCTCGTTGGCTGCATCGTGGATGCGCTCGATCGACTTCACCCGGATCGCCCCGCCCTCCTCGTAGATGCGTGCACAGGAGCAGACGACCAGCCCCGGCCATGAAGGCGAGATGTGATAGGTCTGGTAGTAGCCGACATGGCGCCGCAGCGCGGCGAGGTCTCCGGGAAAACCGTCCAGCAGCCCATGTGCCGACGACCGGTCGCGATCAGGGCGCGTAAGCCGTGCCGCAAACAGTTTGGGCGCAAGGTCGAAGTCCTGGGGGGCAATGCCGAAGAAGGCGGCGATGCGTCCGGCATTGTGCGGCGAAGGCCGTGCCTCGCCGCTGATATAGCGGTTGAACTGCTGCCGGTTAAGCCCGATTTCGCGACAGATCTGCGAGATCGACCGCCGCGTCGAACAGGCGAAGCGCAGGTTCTGCGCGAACGGATCGGGATCGGGCAAGACGCAACTCCACGGCTATTGGCGATATAGCGTAAACTAGCGTCAGATAGCATCAAGTCGCGAAATTGTGTAGTGTCCATGAAGCGATAGGTTTCCCGCTGGAACATCCAATTGAGGGAACTTCAGCATGACCGACTTCACCAGGCGCCCCGACGGACTGATCGTCCCGACCGAGATCAATCGCCGCAGCTTCCTTGCCGGCACGGCCGCGCTCGGCATCGCCGCCGGCCTTGGCGGTACGCTGGCGGCATCGGGCGCGCGTGCGCAGGAGCCGACGCGCGGCGGGCATCTGAAGCTCGGTCTCAAGGGAGGGGCCGCCACCGATGTGCTCGACCCGGCGACCTACAGCGCCTCGGTGCTCTTCGTCATCGGCCGCCTGTGGGGCGACACGCTGGTCGAGACCGATCCCAAGACCGGCGCCGCCCTGCCCTCGATCGCCTCGTCCTGGGAACCCTCCGCCGACGCTTCCGTCTGGACCTTCAAGATCCGAAACGACGTGTCGTTCCACGACGGAAGCAAGATGACGGTGGCCGACGTGGTCGCCACCCTGAAGCGCCACTCAGACGAAGGCGCCAAGTCCGGCGCGCTCGGCCTGATGAGCTCGATCAAGACGATCGAGGAGAAGGCCGGCGACCTCGTCATCACGCTGGCCGAAGGCAATGCCGACCTGCCGCTGCTTCTGACCGACTATCACCTGATCATCCAGCCGAACGGCGGCCTCGACAATCCGGCCGCGGCCGTCGGCACCGGCCCCTACAAGCTTTCCAGCTACGAGGCCGGCGTGCGTGCCACCTTCGAGAAAAACGCTGCCGACTGGCGCTCCGATCGCGGCTTCGTCGATTCGGTCGAGATCATCGTGATGAACGACGCGACCGCGCGCATCGCCGCCCTCTCCTCGGGTCAGGTGCATTTCATCAACAACATCGACCCGAAGACCGTGCCGCTTTTGAAGCGTGCGCCGCGCGTCGAGATCATCCGCAGCGCCGGCAAGGGCTTCTACTCGTTCCTGATGCACTGCGACACCGCCCCCTTCGACAACAACGACCTGCGGCTGGCGCTGAAATATGCGATCGACCGGCAGGCGATCCTCGACCGCGTACTCGGCGGCTACGGCACGCTTGGCAACGACTATCCCGTCAATTCCAACTATGCGCTCGCCGCCGACGACATCGAGCAGCGCGCCTACGATCCAGACAAGGCGGCCTTCCACTTCAAGAAGTCCGGGCATGACCGCCCCGTCCTGCTGCGCACCTCCGACGCCGCCTTCGCCGGCGCGGTCGACGCCGCCGTCATCTTCCAGGAAAGCGCCAAGAAGGCCGGCATCGAGATCGAGGTCCGCCGCGAACCGGAGGACGGCTACTGGACCAACGTCTGGAACGTCCAGCCCTTCTGCGCTTCCTATTGGGGCGGCCGGCCGACGCAGGATTCCCGCTACTCCACCTCCTACCTCTCCACCGCCGAGTGGAACGATACCCGCTTCAAGCGCGAGGACTTCGACAAGCTTCTGCTGCAGGCCCGCTCGGAACTTGACGAGACCAAGCGCAAGGACCTCTACCGCACCATGGCGCTGATGGTCCGCGACGAGGGCGGCCTGATCCTGCCGGTCTTCAACGACTACGTCATGGCTGCCTCGACGTCCGTGAAGGGCATCGTCGACGACATCGGCAACGACATGTCGAATGGCTACATCGGCAGCCGCGCCTGGATCGAGGCCTGAGGCGAGCAACGGATCGGAAGAAGAGCATGACCGAACGAAACTTCACCGTGATCGAGAACGAGTGGATCACGCTTGCGGACGGCACGCGGCTTTCCGCGCGCATCTGGATGCCGGACGGGGCCGAGAATGACCCCGTGCCCGCCGTTCTCGAATTTCTCCCCTACCGGAAACGCGACGGAACCTGTGCGCGCGACGAATCTACCTACCCGGTCTTCGCCGCAGCCGGCATCGCCGGCGTGCGCGTCGATATCCGCGGCTCGGGCGAGTCTGACGGCGTGATCGACGGCGAATATACGCCGCTCGAGCTCGCCAATGCCTGCGAACTGATCGCCTGGATCGCAGCCCAACCCTGGTCCAACGGTTCGGTCGGCATGATGGGCATCTCCTGGGGCGGCTTCAACTGCCTTCAGGTGGCTGCCCTGAAACCGCCGGCACTGAAGGCGGTCATCTCGATCGCCTCCACCGTCGATCGCTATAACGACGACATCCACTACAAGAACGGCACGCATCTCTCCGCCCAGCTCTCCTGGGCGGCGACCATGCTCGCCTACCAGTCCCGCTCGCCCGATCCCGAGATCGTCGGCGACCGCTGGAAGGCGATGTGGCTGGAGCGGCTGGAGAACGAGCCCTTCTTCCTGGAGGAGTGGCTGAAGCACCAGCGCCGCGACTCCTTCTGGAAGCACGGCTCGATCTGCGAGGATTTCGACGGCTTCCCCGTTCCCGCCCTCGTCATCGCCGGCTGGGCCGACGGCTACCGCAACACGCCGCTGAAAGCCGTCGAGGGACTCGGTTCCAAGGCCAAGGCCCTGATCGGCCCCTGGGTCCACAAATACCCGCATTTCGCCTGGCCGAAGCCGCGCATGGATTTCCACGCCGAAGCCATCGCCTGGTGGAACCGCTGGCTGCGCGGCGAGGAAAACGGCGCCGAGAACTGGCCGCAGGTCCGCGCCTACATCCAGGACGGGCCGAAACCGTCGCTCCGCCGCGAGTTCGATCCCGGCACCTGGATCGCTAAGCAGGAATGGAGCGCCCCGGACATGGAGTGCTTCTATGTCGAGCAGTTCGGCACGCTCGCGCCCGGCATGCCGATCGCAGGCGCGTCGAACCACGACCACTACCTGCGCTCGCCGCTCGACACCGGCACCATGTCCGGCGAATGGTTCACGCTGAAGCCGGATGCCGAGATGGCGCTCGACCAGCGCCTCGACGACGCCGGTTCGCTGGTGCTGGAGACGCCGCCGCTGACGGAGGCCCGCGACTATCTCGGCCAGCCGGTGCTCGACCTGCAGCTCTCCTGCGAGGCTGACATCGCCAACCTCTGCGCCCGGATCGTCGACGTCCACCCGGACGGCACGGCCACCCGCGTCTCCTTCGGCGTGCTCAACCTCGCCCACAGGGACGGAAACGCCGAGCCGAAGCCGATGAGGAAGGGCGAGAAGACCGAGGTCCGCCTTGTACTCGACGCGATGGGCTACCGCTTCGGCGCCGGCCACCGCATCCGCCTGTCGCTGTCGACCTCCTACTGGCCGACGATCGTCCCGCCGCCGACCGACCCCGGCCTCACGATCGACCTTGCCAGTCTCGGCCTGGCGCTGCCGAAGCTTGGGGGCCACGAGGCCGTTTCGCTGCCGGAACCGGCCAACAAGGACCCGCTGCCGAAGTACAACGAACTGGAGCCGGGCGAGACCGCCCGCAGCGTCGAGCGCGATCTCACCAACGGCCTGACCGAGTACACGATCTACGAGGACACCGGCCTGTCGGAACACCCCGGCACGGGGCTTGCGACGCGGCAGGTGCGCGACGAGCTCTGGTCGATTGCCGAGGGCGACCCGCTCTCGGCGACCGGCACTTCCACCTGGACCTGCGACATGCAGCGCCCCGGCTGGTTCGTCCGCACCGTCTCGACGGCGACGATCGCGTGCACGCAGACCGACTGGCTGATCTCCGCCTCCGTCCGCGCCTTCGAGGGCGAAGTGCAGATCTTCGAGAAGACCTTCGAAAAGGCGGTCCCCCGCGACTTCATGTGATAGCGACGCCGCCCCTCCCCGGGGCGGCCCCGCACGTCCGGTCACGCCGTCTTCCGAAGGCGGCTTGTCCGGTTGACCCGTCATCTTCGTCGCCGGCGCCGCCGCAAATCGTCGAGATGCCGCAGCCCGCCACGGGCACCGAGCGATCAGGCATGCCTGTATCGCTGACGCCGCAGATATCCCGACATGCGCCGGGCAACGCCCGTCGGGCGCTCCGGATCGGCGATGTCGGATTCGGCAAGCATCTTCTCCTCCGCGGTGAGTTCGCGCATCGGGACGTCGATCAGTCCTCTCCCTTCCGCCCGGTTGAGGGCCTCGATCGCCCGGACAAGCGAGCCGTGCTTTTCGAGCGCGGCCGCTACCTCGGCAGGGTCGCAGCCGAGGTGTTCGGCCAGCAGGTCGTTGCGATGGGCCTGGATCTTTTCGGCGATGGCGTCATTGTCCGCGCGGGATTCGATGATGACGTCGCATTCCGTGTCATAGCCCATCGAGCGGTTGTTCAGGTTCGCCGAGCCGAGCTTCATGATCCGGTCGTCAGCGATCATGATCTTGGCATGAACATAGATCGGGTTCCTCGCGTCGTTGACGGGATAGAGCAATCGGAATCGGCCATGCCGGTCGGCGTCGCGGACCAGCTTCATCAGCCGGATGCGTGCCGAGTCCATCGTCTTCGCCTCGAGCCACCCGTCAGCCCCCTCCGGATTGATCAGGACCACCTCGGGACCATCCGGCTCACGCAATCTTTCCGCCATGGCCTCGGCGATCCGCCGTGACGCAAAATACTGGCTTTCGACATACAGGTACCGTTTCGCGGTGGCGATCATCGCGAGCTTTGCCGCCTCGATCTCGGAGGCCTGGGGCTGCTTCTCGTATTCGGGCAAGGTCCGCGCGATACCGATCTCGATGTCGTGGAAATCGACGTTGAGACCCTCCGGCCAGGGATCTGACCGCGCCTCGAGCGGATCGAGTGTTTCTCCGGTGGCATGCTTCCACCTGGCGCGCGCCAGATCCCCCAGAGCCGCCGCGGCCGGCCCGGCGATACAGGTCGTCGCATCATGCCACGGCCCCTGCGCGAAGCCCATCGGCGAGCGCCGGCGCCTGTCGTCGTCGAGGTGTTCCCGGGTGTCCCACCGCCCGACGGTCATGTCGATGCCGCCGCAGAATGCGACGCGGTCGTCGATCACCAGCAGCTTCATATGATGCGCCGACAGCGTGGGGTGCGCGCCGTCGAGCTTGAGCTGCACTTTTTTGGAGAACATCCAGCTCAGGATGTAGAACGGCGTTTCGCCCCGGGTGATCGAGTTCAACAGCCCGATGTCCCACTTGAGGATGCGGATATCCAGGCCTTCGCGCCGCTTCGCCAGCCAGTTGAGGAAGCTTCCCAGTTTCTCGGGCGCTTCGTCCTTCGGCTCGCCGGGGACGAGGTCGATGCGGGTGTCGAAATCCCAGCCGATCATGAAGATCGACCGTTCCGCCTTCAGCATCGCACTCCGGGCATGCTCGAAGAATCCGGCGGCGTCGACGATCACCGTCACCCGATCCGCTTTACGGATCCGCCAGCATGTGTCGCCTTCGACGAGTATCGATGTCATGTTTACGCCTCTGTTCTCTCGCAAAGGCGATATAGGCGGCACGAAGGTGAGGTCGATGGGCTGGGTGGCGAAAAAGGGGCGATCCGGCGATGCATCTTTTTTGCCGTCTCGGGCGTTGTTCGCGACCAGTTGAAAGGATGACGACATGAAGGACGGGCGGATGCCTGCGCATCAGGAACGGTCAGGCGCCATGCGCATGTCGGAAGCCGGGTGAACCGATGGAGGAATTCGTTCACTCCACCATGCAGCAGTTCGGCGTTTTCGGCATCGGCCTGCTGATGTTCCTCGAAAACATCTTCCCGCCGATCCCCTCGGAGCTGATCATGCCGCTGGCGGGCTATCTCTCCACTCGCGGCGACATGAGCATCGTCGCCGTCATCGCAGCCGGTTCGACCGGATCCCTGCTGGGAATCATCCCCTGGTACGTGCTCGGCCGCATGATGGGGGAAAAGAAGCTCAAGTCGTTCGCGGGCCGGCACGGGCGCTGGCTGACGATGTCGCCCGACGACATCGCGCAGGCCGGGGAACGTTTCCGCAGGCATGGCCAGGTCTCTGTATTGATCGGCCGGCTGATACCGACGGTGCGGACGCTGATCTCTGTGCCGGCAGGCATCGCCCGCATGCCGTTCTGGCAGTTCCTGGCCTACTCCGCCATCGGCAGCGTCATCTGGACATCGGCGCTGGCGCTTGCGGGCTTCGGCCTCGGGCAGGCCTACGAGACCGTGAAGGACTACGTCAATCCGGTCGCGACTGCCGTCCTCTGCATCATGATCGTTGCCTACGGATACCGGGTCGCGACCTTCAAGGCGTGAGGTGACGCGCTCATTCCCTTCATTACCCTGCGAGCCGGTCGAATGGGGGCGGCCAACGAGCCGCCCCACTCTTGCTGCGCCCTTACTGGGCCGGTTTCTGTCCGTCGCGATAGAGGATCATGCCGCCGTGGTGGAGCACGCCGTCGATGAAGTCGCCGTCGGCGGTGAAGCCGGTGTCGTCCCAGTACTCGATGTGGTCGCCGCTCACCTCGTAGCGCCCCTTGTAGGCGCCCTCGCGGCTGCCGCGCGCCTCGACGTAGCGGCCATTCGGCAGCAACTCGTGGCGGACGTGGCCGTCCTCGGTGATCCACATCCCGGCATAGGGATGGCTGTTGCGGGCATCGGAAGCGGTGTTCATCTGCGCATGACCTTTCTGGACTGGAACGAATGCGGCGCAAAGGGCGATCGCGCCCGCCGCAAGAAACTGCATACCGTTCACCTTCGTCTCCTCACTGCTGGCCTTCGCGGCGCTCGGCGAAGAGCTCCGACAGCGTCTGCGAAGCGGCGATCGCCTTGGGGAAGCCGGCCGGCACCGTCACCATGTAGACGATCTCCTTCAACTCCTCTTCCGTGACCCCGATGTTGAGCGCGTAGCCGGCATGGACCTTCATGAAGACCCGCTCGCCGATCGCCGCGAAGGCGGCCACGGCGGCAAGCTGGCGGGTGCGGTTGTCGAGACCGGGCCGCGACCAGACGTCGCCGAGCGCATAGGCCTCGGTCGCCTCTGCAAGGAAGGGAAACTCCTCCCGCATTCGCTCCAGCGTCGGCTGGGTCTCGCCATTGTTCAGGCTCCTGATGACGGAATCGCCGCGCGTGAGGCGCTCTTCGGTCGTGTCGGCCGAGGCGGCAAGCGGCGTGGCGCACAGGAGGACCGCGGCGAAGATTCGGATTTGGCGATGCATGATCGATCTCCCTTCAGTAACCGCCGGTCGGACGGACGACGATCTCGCTCGTCGAGACGTTGGCCGGCTGGTCGATGGCATGGCGGATCGCGGCGGCGATCGCCTCCGGCTTCAGGGCGTTGCTGCGGAAGGAAACCATCGCCTCCGCCGCGACCGGGTCGGTGATGGTGCTGGCGAGCTCGGATTCGACCACGCCCGGATAGACGCAGGTGACGCGGATCTTGTCGTTCTCCTGCCGCAGGCCATCGGAAATCGCCCGCACCGCATATTTCGTCGCGCAGTAGACGGCGGCGGTGGGCACGACATAAAGGCCGCCGACGGAGGAGACGTTGATGATATGGCCGAAGCCCTGTGCGTTCATCACCGGCAGCACCGCCGCGATCCCGTGCAGCACGCCGCGGATGTTGACGTCGATCATCCGGTCCCATTCCTCGACCTTCAGCGAATTCATCGGCGACAGCGGCATCACGCCGGCATTGTTGACGATCACATCGATGCGACCGTATGCGTCGAGCGCGGCACGGGCGAAATCCTCCACGTCCTGCCGATGCGTCACGTCGAGGGCACGCAGCGCGACCGTGCCGCCGCCAGCCTCGACCTCGGCCTTCAGTTCTTCCAGGCGTTCGGTGCGGCGGGCGCCGATCATCAGCTTCGCTCCGGCCTCACCGAGTTCGCGGACAAGGCCCGCACCGATGCCGCTGCTGGCGCCGGTGATCAAAATTACCTTCTCGGATATGCTGGTCATTTCATCATCCTTTCCTTGCTGCCCGCGGCGGGTTTGCACCGGGCAGGTTTGAGAATGGCAACGACAGGCTTGGGTGCGGTAGCACGGATTTCCGCCATTCTTGCACGATCCTCCGAAACGCCTGTCGGCAGTCTTGGCAATCAGCCCGGATTACTAGAAGATCTGCCCATGGAGAACTTGACGGAATTGAAACAACGCATCGCGCGACATGCGCCCGACGACGGCTTCTTCGACACGGCGGTGCCCGGGCTGTCGCTGATCCGCTCCCAGGCCGTGTCCGACCCGGTCCACACGCTCTACGACCCCTCGTTCTGCCTCGTCGCCTCCGGCCGCAAGCGGGCGCGCATCGGCAGCCGCGAGATCGTCTACGAGACCGGCGGCTGCCTGGTCGTCGGCATCGACCTGCCAATCATCGGCGCCGTGATCGAGGCAAGCACCGACGCGCCCTATCTCTGCCTCAAGCTCAGCCTTGACCGCGGGATGCTGGCAGACCTGCTCTTGGGGGTAGCCCACACGGGCGGCGGCGCGCCGGAACCGGACCGCACCGAGGCGGCCGGCGTCCAAGCCGCCACGCCCGAACTGGTCGATGCCTCCACCCGTCTCCTCGGGCTTCTCGATGCGCCGCAAGACATTGCCACGCTCGCGCCGCTGGTCATCCGCGAGATCCACTACCGGCTGATGACCGGCCCACAAGGGGCGATCCTGCGCCAGATCGTAAGCGGGGAGAGCCATCTCGGCCAGATCGGCCGGGCCGTGGCCTATCTCTGCGACAACTATGCCGCGCCGACCCGGATCGAGGACCTCGCCCGCATCGCCGGCATGAGCCCCTCCTCCTTCCACGAGCATTTCCGAACCGCGACCGCGATGAGCCCGCTGCAGTTCCGCACCCGCCTGCGCATGCACGAGGCGCGACGGCTGATGGTCGCCGAAGGACTGAGTGCGGCCGAGGCCGGGTTCCGCGTCGGCTACGACAGTCCCTCGCAGTTCAGCCGCGACCATGTTCGCATCTACAGCCGGCCGCCCCGGCGCGACCTGTCGCGCATGCAGGCCGAGCAAGCGTACTGAGGCGGCATCACGGATCAGGCACGAACGGCCACGAATTCGTGTTCGTCAGCGGACATGAATACGGGTCTGCCGCCGCCGGTTCGCCACTTTTCGGGATCAGTTTCGCCTCCGGCATCGATTCGCACGTCAGATTGGATCGATTGCGTCTTTGGAGGAGCCGAGAAAAAGCCTGGGAGCGTTGCCGCTGGGACGGGACCACGCAAGGACGGCGAAACTATTGCGCAAGACGGGCTGGAAACAGACTAGGGAATGATTATCTGAAGCCTTCGAAGGTCGGCCCTTGCCTTCGGCGATCGGATCGCCGAAAGGACACCGCGCCACGGCCTGGAATTCTCCGTGCGCCGCACCTGGCTTCGGCGGACGTATAGCGACATCATATCTGCGCATGCATGACGCAGGGATTTGACGTCCCGGCCTGTGATGCTGCGCGAGGAGCAAACGATGACGATCCTGCAGCGCGCCATCGCGTCCGCGGATACCGCCCTTTCCGTCGAGCGCCGCTTCGACGCCCCCGTTCCGGTCGTCTACCGCCTGTGGACCGCGCCGGAACTGTTGGCGCTCTGGTGGGGACCGCACGACTTCACCACGCACTCGATCGCCATGGATTTCCGCCCCGGTGGAACCTGGTCCGCCGTGATCCGCTCCCCGTTCGGAGAAGACACGGTGATGTCGGCGCTCTACCGCGACATCGTCGAGAACAACTCCATTTCGTTCGCGCTACAGTCCGATGAGGGCGAGGAGAGCGAAGTCGCCGTTTCCTTTCACGCCGTCAATGGAACAACGCGCCTGACGATCCACCAGTCGCCGATGGCGCACCGCGCAGAAGCCGAAGCCTTCCGGGACGGCTGGCGGGAATATCTGGACAGGCTCGAATCCTATCTGCTCCGCCGTCACTGGGACGAGCGTTGAAAACACCGGTCAGGGGCGCGCGGGAATTTACCGCTTTGCGCCATTGCCGGCGAGCGCTGAGAGGACCTGAAGGGCCCGCTCACCGTCTGCGGCAGGCACGAACACATGGTCGTGGTGGAAGGCGGCAACGACGTTTGCGCTGATGCCCTCGCGCGAAAGGGCGGTGGCAATGGCGGCCGTCAGGCCGACGGCCTCAAGCGAGGAGTGCACGCTGAGCGTGATCAGTCGCATCGGCGCGCTGCACCCGATCCCTTCGGCCGCCGCCACCGCGGCGGGCAAGATCAGCGTCATCCCCTCCTCTTCCCGGAACGTTCCGAGCGCATCGAGATGGCGCAGCCGCTCCGCCTCGGCGAACGGCAGGCTGCAGAACACGAACAGCCCGTCCTTCAGCGCGGGCCGCATCTCGGAGACGAGCCTGTCCAGATCGGTGATTCCGCTCACGTCGTCGCCTCCCGCCCCGCGAAGTCGGCAACGGCGCCGCACAGCGCCGCAAAACCAGTCGCCGCACCGTCGCTCATGTGGCGCGCCCTCAGCCAGGCATGGATCATCTGCGGCTCCTCGCGGAAGCGGACCTCCACGCCGGCCAGCGCCAGCCGGGCCGCATACTGCCGCGCATCGTCGCGCAGCGGATCGAAGAACGCGCCGGTGATGAAGGTCGGCGGCAGGCCGGAGAGATCCGCGTGGGCGAGCGGAAATGCGTAGGGATTGTCCTGCGGCGCCTGATAGACGTCGCGGTAATAGAGCACGTCGGCGGTCGAAAGCCCAGGCGCCTCGGCCATCTCCACATAGGAGCCGGCCGACGTATCGCCGCCAAGGCCCGGATAGATCAACGCCTGGCCGACGACGCCGGAAAGCTGTTCGTCGCGCGCCTTCAGCACGAGGCCGGCGACGAGATTGCCCCCGGCGCTGTCGCCGATCAGCACGACCGGCCCATTGCCGCGCAGCAAATATTTCAGCACCTCGAAGCAGTCCTCGAACGCGGCGGGCCACACATGCTCCGGCGCCAGCCGGTAGTCGACCGAGATCAGTTCGGCACCGGCCGCTTCGGCAATCTCCGCACAGATCGCGTCGTGGCTCTGCAGCGATCCGACGACGAAACCGCCGCCGTGGACGTAACAGAGCCGCGTCTCGGTCGTTACCCGCGCCGGACGGTAGCGCCGTGTGGGAATGCGGCCCAGAACCATCGCCTCCTCGCGGATCATGCCGGCCGGCGACGGCTGGTCGAACTCGGCGCAGAGCGCATCGTACCACTGCCGCTGCTGGGCGATCGGCGCATCGACGGCATCGGCCGGATAGAAATCCTCACAGCGCTTGTGGAAGGCGAGAATGCCGGGTTCGGTGGGGAGAGGCTTGGCAGGTACGGTCATCTTTTATGTTCTCTCATGCATTCCGGGTGGAGGATCGCGGCGACGGCGGGACAGGACTCGCGGCGGCCCCGATGACCACACAGGAATGCGGCGGCCCCTTGCCTGCCGTCAAGGCCCCATATTAACTGCCGGCATGGCCTTTACCCTTCGTCAGTTGCAGTATTTCGTCGCCGTCGCCGAACAGGGATCGGTGACCCGCGCCGCCCAGATCCTGTCGATCTCGCAGTCCTCGATCACCGAAGCGGTGAAGGAGCTGGAGAGCGACCTTGGCGTGGAATTGTTCGAGCGCCACCCGCGCGGCCTGACGACCACCCACAACGGCCACCAGTTCCTCCGGCATGCGACCAAGATCCTCGCCAGCGTCTCCGATGCGCGCCGTTCCTTTTCCGACAACCCCTCGACCGAAAAGAGGCAGCTCAATCTCGGCGTCACCTCGCTGGTCGCAGGCTACGTGCTTTCCGACCTCCTGGCCCGCTATCGCCGCGCCTTTCCCGGCGTAGAGGTCAGCGCCATAGAGGATAACGGCTCCTACCTCGAACACCTCCTGATCGGCGGTGAACTCGACGTCGCCGTCATGGTCATCTCCAACCTGCGCGACCGCATGGCGCTTCAGGCGGAGATCATCGAGACGTCCCCCTACCGCCTCTGGCTGCCGCTCGGCCATCCGCTGGTCTCCGCCGAGATCATCTCGGTCGGGGATATCACCAAGGAGCCGCTGATCATGCTGACGGTGGACGAAATCGAGGAAAACACCGGCAAGCTGCTGTCAGCACTTGGCGCCCGTCCGCATGTGGCCTTCCGCACCCGCTCGGTCGAAGCGGTGCGCAGCCTGGTGGCGACGGGCGCCGGCATCGCGCTGCTGCCCGACCTCGTCTACCGCCCGTGGTCGCTGGAAGGCGACCGCATCGAAAGCCGCGACGTCTCCGGCGCACTGCCGGTGGTGCAGGTAGGCATGGTCTGGAGAAAGGGCTCCAGCCTGCCGCAGTCGGCCCGCGATTTCGTCGGGATCGCCGAGGCGCTTCGAAGCGGCCGCGGACGCTGAAGAAACGCGTCTGCTTGCATTTGCCGACAGGGGCGCGGCAGTTCGCGGGTTGCAAACGGCGGGCGGGCCGATAAGTTGAAGGCAGGTTTCGGCATCGCCCGGCACCGGCGTCCGACGTGCCCCCCGTGGAGAGGAGTTCAACGATGAACAGGACCGGCACTGCCGCCCGGAGGTTCCTTGCTCTGGCGACGGCCGTCTGCCTCGCCTCGGCCCCTCGATCGGGCAGGCCTGCACGCGGCTTGTCTATCTCGGCCCGGACGACAATATCATCACCGCCCGCTCGATGGACTGGAAGACCGATGTGGCGACCAACCTGTGGGTTCTGCCGCGCGGCATCGAGCGCAACGGCCAGGCCGGCCCCAACTCCTTCGAATGGAAGGCAAAGTACGGTTCGGTCGTTGCCACCGGTTACGACGTCTCCACCACGGACGGCGTCAACGAGGCGGGCCTCTCCGCCAATCTCCTCTGGCTGGTCGAATCCCAGTATCCGGCGCCAAACGTCAACAAGCCCGGCCTGACCATCGCGGCATGGGCGCAATACGTGCTTGACAGCTTCGCCACGGTTGCCGAGGCCGTGGACGCGCTGGAGAAGGAACCGTTCACGATCGTCACCGCCAACGTACCCGGCGAGGAGCGCCTGACGACGCTGCACCTGTCGATCTCGGATAAGACCGGCGACAGCGCGATCGTCGAATACATCGGCGGCAAGCAGGTCATCCACCATGACCGCAAATACCAGGTGATGACCAACTCGCCGATCTTCGATCAGCAGCTCGCGCTCAATTCCTATTGGCAGCAGATCGGCGGCACGGTCATGCTGCCCGGCACGAACCGCGCTGCCGACCGGTTTGCGCGCGCCTCCTTCTACGTGAACGCGATCCCGAAGGACGAAAACCCCAACCGCGCGCTTGCAAGCGTGTTCAGCGTCATCCGCAACGTGTCCGTGCCCTACGGCCTGACCACGCCCGAGGAACCCAACATCTCCTCCACTCGCTGGCGCACCGTGGTGGACCACAAGCGCAAGCTCTACTTTTTCGAAAGCGCACTGACGCCGAACACCTTCTGGGTGGACCTCAACGCGATCGACTTCTCGCCGGAGACGGGCAAGGTGATGAAACTGGACCTCGGCGAGAACCAGGATCACACCTATTCGGGGAACGCGACGTCCAGCTTCCAGGAGGCCAAGCCCTTTGAGTTCCTGGGCTTGTAGGGAGCCGTGACCCCGGCGTGCTGGCGAGGCCGACGGCGCCCCACTGAGCGGCCCTGTCTCGACCTGCGTTTGCAAGGTTTCCATTCGATTTCGGAAATTCCGATACCGCAATTCTGATTAATGAATTTGCGAAAGCGGCAGAAACGGGGCACGCTTCTTTCCGGGAACAATACCGCGCATCAAGCGGACAAACCGGGAGACTATCATGAAGCGATTTCTGCATTCCTGCACCGCGCTGACCCTGTCGCTCTCATTCGCCACCGCCGCCGTGGCACAGGAGCCACTGAAGGAACTGGGCAAGGGCGAAGGCGAGGTTTCGATCGTCGCCTGGGCCGGCTATATCGAGCGCGGCGAGACCGACAAGAACTATGACTGGGTCACGGCCTTCGAGAAGGAGACCGGGTGCAAGGTTTCGGTCAAGACCGCAGCCACCTCGGATGAAATGGTCGCGCTGATGAACGAGGGCGGCTTCGACCTCGTCACCGCGTCTGGCGACGCCTCTCGGCGCCTGATCGCCGGCAAGCGCGTCCAGCCGATCAACACCGACCTGATCCCGAGCTGGAAGACGGTGGACGAACGCCTGCAGAGCGCGCCATGGAACACGGTGAACGGCGTTCACTACGGCACCCCCTACCTGTGGGGACCGAACGTGCTGATGTACAATACCGAGGCCTTCAAGGACGCGCCACCCAAGAGCTGGAACGTCGTCTTCGAGGAGATGACGCTGCCGGACGGAAAATCCAACAAGGGCCGCATCCAGGCCTATGACGGCCCGATCCACATCGCCGACGCCGCCAACTACCTCATGCATCACAAGCCCGAGCTCGGCATCAAGGATCCTTACGAACTCAACGAGGACCAGTACAAGGCAGCCCTCGATCTTCTGCGCGTCCAGCGCACCCTGGTCGGGCGCTACTGGCACGACGCCATGATCCAGATCGACGACTTCAAGAACGAGGGCGTCGTCGCCTCCGGCTCCTGGCCCTTCCAGGTCAACCTGCTCAAGGCGGAAAAGCAGCCGATCGCCTCGACCTTTCCGGAGGAGGGCGTGACCGGCTGGTCTGACACGACCATGCTGCACGCCGACAGCGAGCATCCGAACTGCGCCTACATGTGGATGGAACATTCGCTTTCGCCGAAGGTGCAGGGCGACGCCGCCGCCTGGTTCGGCGCCGTCCCCTCGGTACCCGGGGCCTGCAAGGGCAACGAGCTCCTCGGCGAAGAGGGCTGCGCCACCAACGGCTTCGAGAACTTCGAGAAGATCCGCTTCTGGAAGACGCCGATTTCCAAGTGCGAAAGCCAGGGCGAGTGCGTGCCCTATCACCGCTGGGTGTCGGATTACATAGGCGTGATCGGCGGGCGTTGAGGCCGTTTTATCCCTCCCCCTGATGGCGAGGGTGGCCCGACAGGGCCGGGAGGGGTTTGCAAAGAAAAAGTCCCCTCCCCAACCCTCCCCACAAGGGGGAGGGAGACCGTTTCCATGTGCCGCTCAGATCCCGGTCATTCACCGAGGACTGCCGCATCGTGCCGTACAAACTGTTGCTACCCGGAGTTCGACGCCCATGACCACCGCCGTCCTGTTCGACAAGGTATCCCGCCATTTCGGCGCCGTGCGCGCCGTCGATAGCGTCGACCTTGCCATTGTCGAGGGCGAGTTCTTCGCCATGCTGGGGCCGTCGGGTTCCGGCAAGACGACCTGCCTGAGGCTGATGGCCGGCTTCGAGCAACCCACAGACGGGCACATCGAGATCTTCGGCGAGACGGCGGAGGGCGTTCCCCCCTACCGGCGCAACGTCAACACGGTGTTCCAGGACTACGCGCTCTTTCCGCATCTCTCGATCCTGGAAAACGTCGCCTACGGCCTGATGGTCAAGGGCGTGGCCAGGGAAGAGCGGCTGAAGGCGGCCGAGGCAGCGCTCGCCATGGTCAAGCTGCCGGGCTACGGCACGCGTCGGCCCGGCCAGCTCTCCGGCGGCCAGCGCCAGCGCGTTGCGCTTGCCCGCGCGCTCGTCAACCGTCCGCGCGTCCTGCTCCTCGATGAACCGCTCGGCGCGCTCGACCTGAAGCTGCGCGAGCAGATGCAGGAGGAACTGAAGACACTACAGAAATCGCTTGGCATCACCTTCGTCTTCGTCACCCACGACCAGGGCGAGGCACTGTCGATGGCCGACCGCATCGCCGTGTTCAACGACGGAAAGATCCAGCAGCTCGGTACTCCCGAGGAGGTCTACAAACGGCCGCAGACCCGCTTCGTCGCCGATTTCGTCGGTTCCTCCAACGTGCTCTCGCCGATCTTTGTCAAGAGGCTCGGCTATCCCGCCCGCTACGCCAGCCTGCGCCCCGAGGCGCTGTCGCTCGGTCAAGGCACGGGCGCGCGCAAGACTGTGACCGGCAGGCTCGTGGCCACGAATTTCCTCGGCGCCTCGAACCGGCTGACGATCGAAGCCGACGAGGGCACGCGCATCGCAGCCATGGTGCCGGCCTCGATTGCCGTGCCTGAGCAGGGCAGCGGCGTCACCCTGTCGTTTGCTGCCGAAGACCTGCACCTGATGGACGACGCGGCATGAGCGCGATTACGGACAACAGCATCCTTGAAGGCCGCTCCGGCACCTTCGGCCGGCTGTCGGATTTCTTCTGGCGCAATCCGAAGATCCTGCTCTTCCTGATGCTTGCCCCGCCGCTTCTGTGGCTCGGCATCGTCTATCTCGGCGCGCTGTTCGCGCTGCTGCTGCAGAGCTTCTTCTCGATCGACGAGTATTCGGGGCTGATCAACTACGAGTTCACGCTGGACACCTACCGCCAGCTGCTGATCCCCTCCAATTTCGACATCATCCTGCGCACTGTGGTCATGGCGGCGCTGGTGACGCTGGCATCCGCCCTGATCGCCTTTCCGATCGCCTACTATGCGGCCCGCTACGCGCGCGGCAAATGGAAGGCCCTGTTCTACCTCGGCGTCATGCTGCCGCTGTGGTCGAGCTACCTGGTCAAGATCTACGCCTGGAAACTGATCCTCGCCAAGGAAGGCATCCTCACCTGGATCTTCGCGAAACTCCACCTGAGCTGGTTGCTCGACGGCTGGCTGTCGCTGCCGATCGTCGGCGGCAACTCGTTGTCGATCAGCTATACCGGCACCTTCATCGTGTTCGTGTATGTCTGGATGCCCTTCATGATCCTGCCGATCCAGGCAGCGCTGGAACGCGTGCCGGGCAACCTGATCGAAGCATCGGCCGATCTCGGCGGCCATCCCGCGCAGACTTTCCGCTACGTGCTGTTTCCCTTGGCGCTGCCCGGCATCATCGCCGGCTCCATCTTCACCTTCTCGCTGACGCTCGGCGATTACATCATCCCGCAGATCATAGGCTCGTCGCGCCTCTTCATCGGCCAGGCGGTCTATGCCCAGCAGGGTACCGCCGGCAACATTCCGCTCGCAGCCGCCTTCACCGTGGTGCCGATCGTCATCATGGGCCTCTATCTCTGGATGGCCAAGAAACAGGGGGCCTTCGATGCGCTCTGACCGCACCACCTCCGCGCCTCTCGGCCTGAAGATCGCAGCCGCTCTCGGCCTATTGTTCCTGCACCTGCCGATCCTGCTGATCTTCCTCTACGCCTTCACCACCGAAGAAAAGAGCTACCAGTTCCCGCCGCCGGGCTACACGCTGCAATGGCTCTCGGTCGCCTGGAACCGGCCCGACGTCTGGCAGGCGCTCGGACTTTCCGTCCGCGTCGCCTCGATCGCCACCGCGATCGCGCTGGTGCTCGGCACGCTCTGCGCCGCCGCCGTCAGCCAGACGCGCTTCTTCGGCCGCGAGACGATTTCGCTGCTGGTCATCCTGCCGATCGCCCTGCCCGGCATCATCACCGGCATCGCGCTACGCTCCGCCTTCTCCGTTGCCGAGATCCCGTTCTCGTTCTGGACGATAATACTCGGCCACGCCACCTTCTGCGTCGTGGTCGTCTACAACAATGCGGTGGCGCGCTTCCGCCGCGTCTCGGGCTCGCTGATCGAGGCGTCGATGGACCTCGGCGCCGATGGTTTCCAGACCTTCCGCCATGTCATCCTGCCCAATATCGGCACGGCACTTCTCGCCGGCGGCATGCTGGCCTTCGCGCTGTCATTCGACGAAGTGATCGTCACCACCTTTACCGCCGGCCAGCAGCAGACGCTGCCGATCTGGATGCTGGAGGAACTGGTGCGGCCGCGCCAGCGCCCGGTGACCAACGTCGTCGCCATGTTCGTGGTGCTCGTCACCCTGCTGCCCATTCTCGCAGCCTACTACCTCACCCGCGAAGGCGACCAGGTCGCCGGCGGCGGCAAATAGAACAACGAATTGGACCAAGGGAGATTCCTGATGGACACGCAGATGCTGATCGGCGCACGCTTCGAAGCCGGCACGGAGAGCGAGGAACACATTCTCAACCCCAAGACGGGCGAGACGGTCGCCGACCTGCCCGAAGCCACGCACGCCCAGATCGACGCCGCCGTCGATGCCGCCGAAAACGCCTTCCGCGGCTGGTCGATGACGACGCCCGGCGAACGTTCCGCCTATCTTCTGAAGATCGCCGACGCGATCGAACGCGACGCCGACGGCTTTGCAGCGCTTGAAGCGCTGAACTGCGGCAAGCCGATCAACGCCGTCCGCAACGACGAGATTCCGGCGATCGTCGACTGCTGGCGTTTCTTCGCCGGCGCCGTTCGCTCGATGACGGCGACGGTGGCGGGCGAATACCTCCCCGGCCACACTTCGATGATCCGTCGCGATCCCATTGGCATCGTCGGCTCGATCGCGCCTTGGAACTATCCGATGATGATGATGGCGTGGAAGCTGGCGCCGGCGATCGCAGGCGGCAACACCGTCGTCTTCAAGCCGTCGGAGCAGACGCCGCTTACGGCGCTGAAGATGGCGAAGCTTCTGGCCGACATCCTGCCCGAGGGCGTCGTCAACATCGTGCTCGGCCGCGGCGAGACGGTGGGCAACGCCCTGATCAATCACCCCAAGATCAACATGGTCTCGATCACCGGCGACGTCGCCACCGGCAAGAAGGTGCTGGCCGCTGCCTCGAAGACCGTCAAGCGGACCCATCTGGAGCTCGGCGGCAAGGCGCCGGTCATCGTCTACGACGACGCCGATCTCGAAGCGGTGGTGAACGGCATCCGCGCCTTCGGCTATTACAATGCCGGCCAGGACTGTACCGCCGCCTGCCGGATCTACGCGGAAAAGGGCATCTACGACAAGTTCGTCGCCGAGCTTTCAGCCGCCGTCGCCACCATTCGCTACAACCAGACCGACGATACCGAAAACGAGATCGGCCCGCTGATCTCCAAACGCCAGCGCGATCGCGTCGCAAGCTTTGTCGAGCGCGCAGCCGACGTAAAGCACATCGAGATCACCACCGGTGGCGCGCCCGGCAGCGACAAGGGTTTCTTCTTCCAGCCGACCGTTGTCGCCGGTGCAACCCAGGAGGACGAGATCGTCCGCCGCGAAGTTTTTGGCCCGGTCGTCTCAGTGACCCGCTTCGAGGGTGAGCAGCAGGCGATCGGCTGGGCCAACGACAGCGACTACGGACTTGCCTCCTCTGTCTGGACCCGGGACATTTCCAAGGCGATGCGGGCGGCCGCCCGGCTGCAATACGGCTGCACCTGGATCAACACGCACTTCATGCTGTGCAACGAGATGCCGCATGGCGGCGTCAAGCAGTCCGGCTACGGAAAGGACATGTCCGTCTATGCGCTGGAAGACTACACCGCCGTCCGTCACGTGATGATCAACCACGGTTGAGAACGCTCCTCTACCCGGCGGGCAAGGCTCGCCGGGCGCCCCCGCTTCCACGGCGCAGGGAACAAATTTCCGTCTCGAACGTATTCCTCTCCGGTTCAAGAGAGGACACTGCAATGCTGAAATGGGCCCTTATTTTTCTCCTGATTTCGCTCGTCGCCGGTTTCCTCGGCTTTCGCGGCGTTTCCTCGGCGGCAGCGACAGTTGCAAAGGTGCTGTTTGCGATCGCTCTGATTCTGTTCCTGATTTTCGTCGTGCTCGCCTTCATGGCAGGAAGCGCGGCACTCTAGCGATTGTCCGGATCTCACCTTTAGGTTGACGATAAAAGACCGCCACCACCTTGGCGGTCTTTTTTGTTGCGCATCGGCAACATCGCCACAAACATGACGTTTGCAGTCATATAAACCTTGCGCAGCGCCATAACATGAGCAGAACAGTCATCTTATCGACTTAGTAACATCATGAGACCTTTCCCATGCCACTGACCTCCTCGCCGATACGCCGCACGATCGTCCTTGCGCTTGCCGGAACCTCCCTCCTGACCCTCTCCCTTTCGGCGCGTGCGCAGGACCAGGCTGCCGCGGCATCCACCGAAGGCACGACGACGCTGGAGGAGATCGTCATCGACGGCGGCAGTGGCGGCGTGATCACGGCAGATGGCTACGTCGGCAAGAGCAGCGCGACCGGCGCCAAGGTCGACACGCCCTTCCTCCAGACCCCGCAGTCGGTGTCGTCGGTCACCAAGGCGCAGCTGGAAGACCGAAACCCGCAGAACCTCATCGACACGGTCGCCTATACCCCGGGTGTCCGCGTCAATGCCTACGGCTTCGATCCGCGCTTTGATTCCTTCTCCGTCCGCGGCTTCGATGTCCTCTACACGGGCGTCTTCCGCGACAACCTGCGCCAGCCCGGCGCCAGTTCCTCGGTCTTCAAGACCGAGCCCTACGGCCTGGAGGGCGTCTCGATCCTGCGCGGCCCCTCGTCCGCCCTTTACGGCGCGACCGGTGCCGGCGGCCTTTTCAACCTTGTCACCAAGCGCCCGACGGAAGAAACGCTACGCGAGGTGCAGCTTCAGTACGGCAGCCACGATCGCTTCCAAGGCCAGTTCGACTTTTCGGGTGCCGTGAACGACACCGATCCGTTCTACTATCGCCTCACCGGACTGGCGCGCAATTCCGATACGGAGCAGGTCGGCGTTCCCGACGACCGGATCTACATCGCCCCCGCCTTTACCTGGCAGCCCGACGACGACACCCGCCTGACGGTTCTGGGCGAATACTCCCGCACCAAGACCGGCGGCACGGCGGCCTATTACTACGACTCCACGGCCGGCAAGGTGACGGACTTCTTCTCCGGCAACCCCGCCTTCAACGATTCCGTGCAGAACCAGGGCCGCATCGGCTACGAATTCGAGCATCGCTTCAACGAGACCTTCACATTCCGCCAGAACGTGCGCGCCTCGACGCTGAATATCGATGCCGACTGGGCCTTCGCCTATGCCCCGAACGCCATCGATCCGACGCTGATCGATCGCAGCGCTGGCACCTTCGATGAACGCCTGTCGGCCATCGTCATCGACAACCAGCTCGTCTCCGAGTTCGAGACCGGCGCCTTCGGTCATACGCTGCTGACCGGCGTCGACCTGATGAAGCTGCGCTACCGCTCGCTGGGCGGCTACGGCGTTTCGCCGCCGCTCGACACCAACGACCCGGACCGCGGCGACCCCGTTGATCCGATCCCGTTCAGCGAGCGCGTGGATCAGGACCAGTGGCAGGTCGGCACATATGTTCAGGACCAGATCCGCTACAACGCCTGGACGCTGACGCTCGGCGGGCGCTATGACTGGGTTTCGACCGACACGGACTCGACCGATCTGCTGGGCGGCACCGTCACCACGCTCGACCAGAGCGACCGTGCCTTCTCCAAGCGCGTGGGCCTGACCTACGAATTCGACTTCGGCCTGGCGCCCTACGCCAGCTATTCGACCGCCTTTGCGCCGAACGCGGGCTTCAACCAGGAAACCGACGCGCCGTTCAAGCCGACGGAAAGCGAACAGGAAGAAATCGGCGTCAAGTATCTGCTGCCCAACAGCAATACCATGCTTTCCGCGGCCCTGTTCAACATCGATCAGGATAACGGCCTGTACTATACGGTCGTCGACCTGCCGACCGGCCCCGCCAACGTCCAGGTCCAGCGCGGCAAGCTTCGCTCGCGCGGCCTCGAGCTCGAGGCCAACACGAGCCTGGACAACGGACTGTCGCTGACCGCCTCCTACACCTATACGGCAATGAAGATCATCGAGGGTCCGGAAGCGACGATCGACAACGACGTTTCCTCCGTTCCGCGCCACCAGGCAGCCCTGTGGGCCTTCTACACCATGCCGGAAGACACCGCGCTCGACGGCGTTGGCGTCGGCGGCGGCGCCCGCTTCATCGGCTCCAGCTACGGCAATGACGAGAACACGATGGAGAATGGCTCCCGCGTCCTGTTCGACGCAGCCCTGCGCTATGACTTCGGCGCCCTGGACAAGAAGATGGAAGGCCTGGCCCTGCAGGTCAACGCCACCAACATCTTCGACCGCCGCGATCCGGTCTGCTCGGCAGGCTTCTGCTACAAGGACCAGGGCCGCACGGTGATCGGCTCTCTCAAGTACACGTGGTGATCCATTGAGCGCTGTCCCTCCCAGGACTGACGAGACCGTCTTCGGGCCGCAAGGCCTGAGGGCGGTCTTTGCCGGTGAGCATGCCTGGTGCGGCGAGAAGATGATGCTGTCTTCCGAGCTGGCAGACGGCATCCCCGTCCGCCAGTTCTTCGAGGGCGGCGCATTTGCCGACGGGCTCGAGACCTATTCAAGGACGCACGGCGTGGATCGCCGTGCCGCCGCCTCGTTCTGGTCGCTGTACTATTTTTCGGCGCTCTCGATCCCTTATGTCGTCGCCCGCCGTGCCGAGCTCGCTCTCCCGATCGGCATCGACGAGATGACGATCGCGCTTGGGGACGACGGGCTGCCGCGGGCGTTCGGCCTGCCGCGTGTCGGCGACTGGTGCGAGATCGGCGCGCCGACGGATATCGCCATGCCTCTCGTGACCGGGCATCTGGGCGAAGTCATCGCCCGTTTGAAGCAGCACGCCGGCATCGCGCCCAAGCTTGGCTGGAACAATGCGGCCGTCTACATCGACTACGCGCTGAACAGCACCTCAACCGATCCCGCCGCCGGCCCGGATCCCTGGCCCGCTCGTGAATTGTTCGAAGAGGCCTGCCTGCCGGATGGGTCGCCCAACCCCTTCAAGGGTTGCCTGCGCCACGAGATGGAAGGGGAGCAGATCCACTGCCGCCGCAAGGTATGCTGTCTGCGCTACATGCTGCCCGGCATTCCAAGCTGCGGCGAACTCTGCGCGCTGCCTGCACAAAGGAAGCATTGACGTGCTGCGAATTGCCACCCTCCTCCTCTTCCTTGTGTTGCTGCCGGTCCATGCCAGCCTGGCGGACGAACGCTGGCCGTTGACGGTGACCGACGCGCTGGGACGCGAGGTCACTATCCCCGAGAAACCAAAGGCGGTTCTGCTCGGCAGCGGCTTCAACCTGATCGCGCTGTCCCTGATCCATCCCGATCCCGTCAACCTGCTTGCCGGCTGGGCCGGCGACATGAAGGGCGACAATCCCGCCATCTACGAGAGCTTCCGCCGGAAGTTCCCTGAGATCGACGATGTGCCGTTGATCGGCGACGGCACCGGCAATTTTTCCTTTGAGGCCATACTGTCGCTGAACGCGGATCTGGCAATCCTCGCCAACTGGCAGGCCGACACCGAGCTTGGGAAACAGGCGATACAGTATCTCGAACAGATCGACGTCCCCGTCGTCGTCGTCGATTTCAACAGCGATGCGCTGAAGAACACCCCCGACAACATGCGTCTCCTCGGCCGCATTTTCGAGCGCGACGAGCAGGCGGAAGCATTTGCCCGCTTCTATGAGGATAGGGTGAAGTTGATCCGCGACCGTGTCGCCGCCCATCCGGAACCCGGCCCGACCGTGCTGATGGATGCCTTTCCCAACGACCAGACCTGCTGCTATGCCTATGGTACCGGAGGCCTGGGGGAATTTATCGGCATCACCGGTAGCCGCAATATCGCCTCCGACCTCCCCCGCCAGGGCGGCGTGGTCAGCATCGAATACATCATCGCTGCCGATCCGCAGGCCTATATCGCCACGGCCTCGCCGGGCGGTACCTACAGCGCATTCTCCGTCGGTCCGGGCGTTCTTCCAGACGAAGCGCGGCAGACGCTGAAGAGCGCGACCGAGCGGCCGGTGCTCGCCGACCTTTCGGCAATCCGGAACGGCCGCGTCTACGGGCTCTGGAACTTCTTCAACGCCGTCCCCCTGAACATCCTTGCCGCCGAGGCCTTCGCCCACTGGCTGCGCCCCGATCTCTTTGCCGACATCGATCCGGAAAAGAGCCTCGCAGAGATCAACGCCCGCTTCGCCGCCGTCCCTTTCGAAGGCGCCTACTGGATCAGCCTGAAGGAGTGAGGGCTTCGCAGGTGGCGGGAAGGCGTGCCTCCCCTGCCACGGCCACCTCATCCGCGTGCCGGCACGGCGGCCCGGCGGAACGTGTCGCCTTCCCAACCCACCCCAGCTGCCACATCACGATTGCGCGATCACATCCCCTGAAGCCCGCTTTACCGGCAATCTGCGCTCCTCCGCTCCTCCGCCATCCCCAATTGCATGATTGCAACGGTCTTTTGGCTTTGCGCGCGGCAGGCTATATGAAGGTTGGGGAGGATCTTGATGATCTGGGCATTCGCAGTCGTCGCCGTCGCCGTTCTCTATCTCGCCGCGCGCTACAAGCGTTTCCAGAGCTGGGTCGAGCCTGTCCTCACCATCACGGTCGCGATCGGGCTCGCGAGTGCGGCCCTGATATGGCTGACGGACAGCCGCAGCGTCACGCCTGAACCGGTCGTCCCCCGCAATGCGGTCGCCCCAGAAGAGATCACGCTCTCCGATATGAAGTTCGCCGTCGGCCAGCCGGTCACGAGCTATCGCGTCACCGGCGTGATCACCAACAACAGCACCGCCACGCTCCAGTCGCTGCGGCTCAGCATTACCCTTGAGAATTGCCCCGGCGGCGTCTGCACACAGGTCGGCACGGACGCCGGACTGGTCGTGGTACGCGTGCTCCCGGGTGAAAGCCAGCCCTTCACCACCTTCGCCGTCTTCACCGGTAGCGACCTGTTGCAAATCACCGACCCGAAGTGGACATGGGTCGTCAGCGACGTGCGCGCGCTGCCGCGTTCGATCCCGGCCCAGTAAGCCGCTGCGACCGGGCCCCAACGTTCCGGCCCACCTGCGATGCTCAGAAGTAGATGCGGAACTTCTCCCGTATCGCCCGGTCGATCTCAGGCTCGAACAGCGGCCCTCCCGCCTCGGCGAGGATCCGGTTCTTCCGCTCGATCGCCTTGGCGACTAGGTCCGGCCTGCCGATCTCCGCCCATTCCTTCGGGCTCGTACGGTCGGCAACGGCCGGATAGACGTACTCCGTCTGCATCAGCGAAAGCGTCTGCGGATCGCCGAGATAATGGCCCGGACCGCCGAGGCAGACCGACCGCATCGTCTCCAGCGAAACCGTGTCCTCGGTGACGTCGATGCCGCGGATGCAACGCTGCACCTGACCGAGCAGGTCGTCGCCAAGCACCAGGCTTTCGAGGCAGAAGCCCAGCAGCGAGGCATGCATGCCGACCGCCTCGTAGACCATGTTGAGCCCCGAGAGACCCGCCATGACATTCGAGATTGCCTGTTCCCAGCCGGCCTGCATGTCCGGCAGCTTGGCGTCGGCGATCCCCGCCGCAGCCCCGCCCGGCAGACCGTAGAACTGGTGCATCTGCGCGCAACCGGCCGTCAGAAGCGCCTGCTCGCCCGAGCCGCCCGACATTGCGCCCGTGCGCAGGTCCGACACGAACGGCCAGGTGCCGAAGATCGCCGGATGGCCGGGCGCCATGGCGTTGACGTAGACGACGCCCGCCAGGCACTCGGCGACCGCCTGTACGATCGCGGTCGCCAGCGGTGCCGGCGCGGTCGCGCCCGCCTGCCCCGCCGAGAGCAGCAGGATCGGCATGCCGGCGCGAATGCAGGCCTCCATCGTGATGCAGCTCTCCTCGGCAAACTTCATCGGCGGCACGACGAAGCAGTTGGAGTTCGACACGAACGGCCGCGCCCGCCACCTGTCCTCCCCGCCCGCCATCATGTGGATGAGGTCGAAGCAACCGGCGACGTGGGAAGGGTCTGAGAAACTGGTGCCGACATGCTTGGAGGTGCCCGCGCAGCAGCCGTAGAGCGTGTTGATGTCCATCAGGAAATTGTCGGCCACGTCCCGGCAGACCATCGCCCGCTGGAAGAAGTGCACGTTGTCGAGGTGATGGACGAGCTGGGCGGCGTTATAGAGGTCCTTTGCGGTCGATTCGCGATACTCCCGCTTCTCGACGTCGACGATGTGCACCGCCGCCCCCGCCGTGCCGTAATAGACCCGCGTGCCGGTCAGTTCGAGGTCGTATTTCGGGTCCCGGCCGTAAAGGGTGATGCCGCGCGCGGCGAGCGCCAGCATGTCCTCGACCAGTGCGCGGGGGAATCGGATCCGCCCGTCCTCGCCGAGGATCGCGCCGGCGCCCGTCATGATGTCGATGCCGGACTTCGGCGCATTGGCCAGCCCGATGTTCTCTAGCGCATCGAGTGCCGCCTCATGGATCCGGCGCACGCCCGCCTCCGTCAACGGCCTGTACTGCCCGCCGGAAAGACCGGGCCGCACAGGGCGGACGTTCTCCGCCAGCGGTGCGGCCCGCATGGCGACGCGCGCGGCACGGCCGCCGGCGCGCCGGGACGTCTGGGTTGCCTCGGTTATGCTCATTGCGCCCTCCACCTGCTGCCGCTTTGCGCGGATATTGACGCGCGAAAGCAGATTCAGAACTTCAATTCCGCTGCATAGTCCCTTGAATTGATTCCATTCCATTCAACCCGACGTCCTCCAGAAACGCCGGCAAGGCAGCACGTTCCCGCTCGCACCTGCAGCGCTGCTTGGCGCGACCGACCCCACAAGCACCGTCCTGCCGGACCCGATCCGGCATCCAGCGCGCGCGAGTCCTTGCGCGCAAGAGGTGCACCTTCTCATGCCGCTGACGCGGCGTAGCTGGACCCCGGATCTAGTCCGGGGTGACGGGCGTGGGTGGCCGCCCGGTATCCATCACAACTTGCCGCCGCGGCTTCGGCGACCGCCCTCAAGCACTGTATGCAACAGGAGCAGGCCCGCGCCTTTTCCCTCACGCCCGGCTGATCTCGTCGAGATACCAGTCGATGTAGCGCAGCTCGTTCTGCTCCATCGGCGCGATCGGGCCGGGCTCGAAGTAGTGCGAGCGCACCCCGCGCGCGGTATGTTCGATGATCGCCTTGTCCTCGTCGGTGGTGACCCTCCACAGCCAGGTCAGCCGGTCGAGGTCATAGTCGCGCCCCGCCTCGGCCTTGCCGTCCACAAGCCAGATCAGTTCCATCTCGCAGGTCTCGGCCGTCTTCGGGATGAAGCGGTAGATCATGCCGTGGTCCGGATAGCAGACGAGGAAGGTGGTGCCGCCGAGGTGGATCGAGGTGACGCCGCCGTCGAAGTCGGCGAAGCGGCCCATCAGCGGCGCCACCGCCGCCCCGTCCTCGCTGCCGCTCTTCACCCCTTCGTAGAGTGCGTAGCGGAAGGCATGGATCGCCTCCTTGCCGTTCTCCGACGTCTGCCAGTGGTTGCCCGAGCCGACCTCGATGCCGAGTGCGCAGGTGCGCTGCTCCATCGCCTGGTTCATCGCCTCGATCATGTGCAGCGGCTGCTCCAGCGCATGGGTCTGAGAGTATTCCGGATGCGCCGGGCCGCAATGGTAGCACTCGACGTAGTTCTCGACCGCGAGCTTCCAGTTGGCATTGATCGCATAGCTCTCCCGGTGTGCGACCCTGGCATTCGCCCAGCCATACTGGCCACAGGTCGCATGCAGGAGATGCTCGACCTCGGTGAAATCGAGCGGCACAGGCGCGAACGAGATGAAGACGAGGCCCTCGACCACCCGCACATGCAGCTTCTTCAGCCCGTGGTCCTCGCGCCTGAACTCCTTCGGCATCAGCCGCGCGGCACGCAGCGCCCCGTCATTGGAATAGGTCCAGGCATGGTAGGGGCAGACGAACACCCGCGCATTTCCCTTGTCCTTGGTGCAGACTTCGGCGCCGCGATGGCGGCAGACGTTCAGCAGCGCATGGATCGAACCGTCTGCATGCCGCGTCAGGATCACCTGCTCATCGGCGATGCGGAACAGCTCGAAATCGTTGGCGTTCGGAATGACGCTCTCGTGGGCGATGCAGTGCCAGTGCCGGCGGAAAACGCGCTCCAGGTCGCGCGCGTAGATGTCCTGGTCGTGGTAGAAGGCGCGCGCCAGGCCATGGCCCGGTCGGTGCTCCGCGACGAGGCGGTCGATCCGGTCGCCGGATGGCGCGTTGACGTCCTTGAGATCGGAAACGATCACCTGAAAGCTCCATGAAACGAGGGGAAAGAAACAAACACGGTCATTTTGCGGCCTGCTGGAAATAGGGTCGCGCCTTCAGGTGCAGCATCACCACCGGATAGGCCATCAGCAGCGCCCCGCCGAGGAAGGCGCAGAGGCCCGTTGCAAAATCGAGGTGCCCCTCGTCTGCCGCCTTCATGAAGATCGCCGTCCCGGCCGGCAGAAACAGCACCACCGCGGTGGCGAGCCCCGGGGAGAAGCGCCCCTTGGTGCGGATCACCGGCAGGATGTGGAAGAACACGGCGTTGATCAGCATCAGTGCGGCAAAGATCAGCGGGACCAGCGGCAGGGTGGGCGCCAGTTGCGCCTGGGCGACGCCAACCGCGATCACCACCGCATTGGTGACGTAGAAATCCGCCCACTCCACCGGCAGCCCGACGACGCTCCGCGCCCAGTTGCGCCAGTCGAACGTATGCTCCTCCATGACGTGGACGGCATAGGCCGCCATCGCCAGCCACGCGAGATCCTGCAAGCTCATCGAAACCTCCAGTCAGCCCGCGTGCGGGCAGCAACCATCGTCGGGAAACATGCGTCTGCTGTCTTCGTCGTCGGTCGTCCCTACAGGCGCACCCGCGCAGCCTTCGGGTCGTACATCGGCACGAGCGATGCTTCGGCCTTCACGCGCACGCCGGCGATCTCGATCTCGTAGCCGGATGCCAGCACCTGCTCTTCGCTTTCGCCCTCGCAGGGCACGTAGCCCATGCCGATCGCACCGCCGAGGAAGTGGCCGTAGTTGCCAGACGTGATCGTCGAGACGATCTTGCCGTCGCGCACCAGCGCCTCGTTGTGGAAGAGCAGCGGCTCGGGATCGGCGAGCCTGAACTGCACCATCCGCCGCTTCAAGCCCTTGTCCTGCTTGCGCAACACCGCCTCGCGGCCGATGAACTCGCCCTTGTTCACCCGCACCGCAAAGCCGAGGCCGGCCTCCAGCACGTGGTCCTCGTCGGTGATGTCGTGGCCGAAATGGCGGAAGGCCTTCTCGATGCGGCAGCTGTCGAGCGTGTGCAGCCCGCAGAGCTTCAAGCCAACATCAGCGCCGGCCTCCTCCAGCGCCTCGAACACATGCGCGGTCTGGTCGGTGGAGACGTACAGCTCCCAACCGAGCTCGCCGACATAGGTGACGCGATGGGCGCGGGCGAGCCCCATGCCGATCTCGATCTCGCGCGCGGTGGCAAACGGATGGGCGGCGTTGGAGAAGTCGTTCGGGCTGACCTTCTGCATCAACTCCCGTGCCTTCGGTCCCATCACGCAGAGCACGCTTTCGGCAGCCGTGACGTCGGTGATGACGACGAATTCGTCCCGGAGGTGCTTGCGCAGCCAGGCAAGGTCGCGCTGCAGCGTCGCACCGGGCACCACCAGCAGAAACGCCGTTTCCGACAGCCGCGTCACTGTCAGGTCGCTCTCGATGCCGCCGCGGGCGTTCAGCATCTGAGTATAGACGATCTTGCCGGGAGCGACGTCCATCTGGTTGGCGCAGAGCCTCTGCAGGAAGGAGAGCGCGTCGCGCCCCTCCACCCGGATCTTGCCGAACGAGGTCATGTCGAACAGGCCGACGCCCTCGCGCACCGCCATGTGCTCGTCGCGCTGGTTGTCGAACCAGTTCTGCCGCTTCCAGCTGTACTTGTACTCCCGCGGCTGGCCCTCCTTCGCGAACCAGTTGGCCCGCTCCCAGCCGGCGACCTCGCCGAACACGGCGCCGCGGGCCTTCAGGTGATCGTGGATCGGCGAGCGGCGGACCCCGCGCGCGGTCGCCATCTGGCGATAGGGGAAATGGTCGGCGTAGAGCAGGCCGAGCGTCTCGGAGACCCGGTCCTTCAGGTATGCGCGGTTCTTCTGGAACGGCTGCGCCCGGCGGATGTCGACCTCCCAGAGGTCGAACGGCGGCTCGCCGTCGTTCATCCACTGCGCCAGCGCCATGCCGGCGCCGCCGGACGAGACGATGCCGATCGAGTTGTAGCCGGCCGCGACCCAGTAGCCCTTCAACTGCGGCGCCTCGCCGAGATAGTAGCGGTCGTCGGGCGTGAAACTCTCCGGGCCGTTGAAGAAGGTGTGGATGCCGGCCGTCTCCAGCATCGGCATGCGGTTGATCGCGTTTTCGAGAATGGGCTGGAAGTGATCAAAATCCTCCGGCAGCTGGTCGAAGCAGAAATCTTCCGAGATGCCGTCCATGCCCCACGGCTTGGCCTTCAGCTCGAAGGCGCCGATCAGCATCTTGCCGGCGTCCTCCTTGTAATAGGTGCACTCGTCCGGAACGCGCAGGACGGGAAGCTGCTTCAGCCCCGCGATCGGCTCGGTGACAATGTAGAAGTGCTCGCAGGCATGCAGCGGCAGCGTCACCCCGGACATGTCGGCGAGCGTCCGCCCCCACATGCCGGCGGCGTTGACGACGTTCTCCGTCTCGATCGTGAAGTTCTCGCCGTCCCGCTCGCAGGTGACGCCCGTCACACGGCCGTCCTTCGTTACCACCGAGGTAACCTTCACGCCCTCGATCACCGTCGCACCGTTCTGCCGCGCGCCCTTGGCGAGCGCCATCGCAATGTTGGCCGGGTCGCACTGGCCGTCGAGGGGAAGGTGCACCGCGGCCTTGACGTCGGCCGTGTTCAGGTGCGGGTATAGTGCCTTCACCTCGTCGACCGAAATCTCGCGCACGTCAATGTCGAAGGCGCGGGCGAGCGATGCCTGGCGGTAGATTTCCTCCCTGCGCTCGTCGGTCAGCGCCACCGTCATCGAGCCGCACTGGCGCATGCCGGTGCCGATGCCGGTCTCGGCCTCGAGCTTGACGTAGAGGTCGGCGGAATATTTCGCCAGCCGCGTCATGTTCTGCGAAGCGCGCAGCTGCCCGATCAGGCCCGCCGCATGCCAGGTGGTGCCCGATGTGAGCTGCTTGCGTTCCAAAAGCACCACGTCGGTCCAGCCGAGCTTAGCAAGGTGATAGGCGACCGAGCAGCCGGAGACGCCGCCGCCGATGATCACAGCACGGGCTTTGTTCGGAATGGGCTTGCTCATGCGCGCAGTCTTTCATTGTTGGGGTCGAACAGCGGCCCGTCCGGCTGGACGGTGGCCTTGAACCGGTCGCCATAGATCTCGACCTCGACCTCGGTGCCGGGCTCGGCAAGATCGGCGCGCAGCATGCCGAGCGCGATCGACTTGCCGACCCGGTAGCCCCAGTTGCCCGAGGTGGTCTCGCCGACCACCTGTCCGCCGTGCCAGAGCGTCGACATATAGGGCGCGTCGCATTCGCCGGCCTCGACGGTCAAAAGCACGAAACGCTTGGAGACGCCCTGCTGCTTCTCCCGCTCCAGCGCCGCCTTGCCCTTGAAATCCGGCTTCGACCAGTCGACGAAGCGTTCCAGCCCGCCCTGCAGCACGGTGTAGTCGGTCGAAAGATCGCCCTTCCAGGCCCGGTAGCCCTTCTCGATGCGCAGACTGTCGAGCGCCTCCATGCCGAACGGCTGCAACCCGTGCGCCTGCCCTGCGGCCCAGACTGCGTCGAAGATCGCAGGTGTATCCTCGACCTTCGTGTGGATCTCCCAGCCGAGCTCCCCGGCGAAAGACACGCGCACCAGCTGGCACCAGCGGCCGGCGATCTGGCAGCTCTGATGCGTCAGCCAGCCCTTGGCGAGATCGGCATCCGACACTTCGGCCAGGATCGCCCGCGAATTCGGGCCGGAGAGGATCTGGCAGGAAAAATTGTCCGTCACGTCATCGACCGTGAACGTGGCGTCCTTCGGCAGATGCTTCTTCAGCCATTCCAGGTCGTGCCACTGCGCGGTAGCAGCCGTGATCAGGAAGAAGAAATCCTCGTCCAGCATCATGACAGACATCTCGGTGACGATGCGGCCCTTGTCGTCGGAAAAATACGCAAGGCCGATGCGGCCGGGTTTTGGCACGCGACCGGTAATGAGCGAGGATAGCCATGCGGTCGCCCCCTCGCCCTTCACCCGAAAGCGGGAGAAGCCTGGCAGGTCGAGGATGCCGGCAGCCTCCGTGACAGCGCGGCATTCCGCCTCGATCCGCGGCCGCCAGGGCCCTTCGCGGTTCCAGGTCTGAGTTGATTCCTCGGAGGAGTCGTCGCCGGGCTTCGCATACCAGTTGGCCCGCTCCCAGCCGTTGTAGGGCTTGAACTGGGCGCCGAGGGCGGCGATCCGGTCATGAATCGGCGAGAGCTTGCGGTTGCGGCCGGCCGGCCATGCGTGTTTCGGAAAATGCATCGCATACTCGTGGCCGTAGATCTCCATGCCCTTGTCGATGCAGTAGTCCTCGGCAGAGGCGAAGCTGGTGAAGCGGCGCGGATCGCAGGACCACATGTCCCACTCCGTCTCGCCCTCGGTGATCCATTCGGCGAGTACCTTGCCGGCCCCGCCGGCCTGGCAGATGCCGAAGGTGAAGACGCAGGCCTCGAACGCGTTCGGCACGCCCGGCATCGGCCCGATCAGCGGGTTTCCGTCGGGCGCATAGGGGATCGGCCCGTTGATCATCCGCGACAGACCTGCGGTGCCGAGGATCGGCACGCGCTCGCAGGCGTCGTTCAGGTACCATTCCAGCCGGTCGAGATCGTCCGGGAACAGCTGGAACGAGAAATCATCCGGCATCGGATCGTCAGCGGTCGTCCAGTGGGCCTTGCAGTTCCTCTCGTAAGGACCGAGATTCATCCCGGTCTTTTCCTGGCGGAGATAATAGGAGCTGTCGACGTCGCGCAGGAGCGGCAGCTTGTGGCCGACCTCCTTCGACCAGGCGGCAAGCTCCGGGATCTCCTCGAACAGGATATACTGGTGGCTCATCACCATCATCGGCACGTCGCGGCCGAACCATTTGCCGACCTCGCGGGCATAGTAGCCGGCGGCGTTGACGACGTATTCGCAGCGGATCTCGCCCTGATCAGTCGAGATCACCCACTCTTCGTTCTCCCGGCGCGCGCCGGTGGCGGGACAGAAGCGGAAGATCTTGGCGCCGAGGTCGCGCGCGCCTTTCGCCAGCGCCTGGGTCAGCTGCGCCGGGTCGATGTCGCCGTCATAGGGGTCGTAGAGCGCGCCGGTCAGTTCGTGCGTCTCAAGAAAGGGATACTTGCCGCGCATCTCGTCAGGGGAAAGGATGTCGAGGTCCATGCCCTGGTAGCGGCCCATGCCGACGACGCGCTTGAACTCCTGCAACCGCTCCTTGGAGTGGCCAAGCCGGATCGAGCCGGTGACGTGGTAGTTCATCGGATAGTCGACCAGATCGCCAAGCTCGCGGTAGAGCGAGGCCGAATAGCGCTGCATGTTCATGATCGACCAGGAGGACGAAAAGGTCGGCACGTTGCCGGCCGCATGCCAGGTCGAGCCCGCTGTCAGCTCGTTCTTTTCCAGGAGCACGCAGTCGGTCCATCCGGCCCTCGCCAGATGGTAGAGCGCAGAGGCGCCGACCGCCCCTCCCCCGATGATGACGACGCGTGCATGTGACGGCAGGTTCGACATTCTCTTCCCCTTGATTGCCTGCGATTTGTGGCAACCAATTCGATGCCCGACAAGCGGCCAGAATCCGCTTTATTGATCGAAGATTTCGATTAGTGTCGGCGTGTCGAATTCACTCCTATCCGTGGAGGTTGCGCCTCATCCGCCCGCCAACCAGAGCCCGCCCATGCAGATCGAACTCATCGAAACCTATCTCGACCTGATGGAAACCCGCAGCTTCAACCGCACCGCCGAGCGGCTGAACCTGACGCAGTCCACCGTGTCGCACCGAATGAAGGCGCTGGAGGCGGTGCTGGGGCGGCCGCTGTTTGCCCGTAACAAGGGCGGCACCCAGCCGACGGCGGCGGGCCTGCGCTTTCATGACCACGCCAAGGCGATCCAGCACCAGTGGCACGAGGCCGCGCGCGCGGTCGAGACGGCGGGTGCCTACGAACGCTCGATGCGCATTGGCCTGCAGCACGACCTCGCCGCCCACTATGCCGGCGACTGGCTGGCGGCGGTGCGCAAGGAACTCCCCGGCACTTCGATCTATCTGGAAGTGGACTATTCCAAGCAGATGAACCGCGATCTCGCGGCAGGCGACCTGGATCTCGCGATCCTCTACACGCCGCACCATCTGCCGGACCTGCACTACGAGCCCATCGGCGACGTGCGCTACGAATTGGTCAGCAACAAGGTGACGCGGATCGGGGATGTGAAGCCGGAAGACTATATCCAGGCCGTCTATTCCCCCGCCTTCGATCGCCTGCATCGCCAGGCTCTTCCCCACCTCTCGACCGCGCCGATCGCAAGCGGCGAAACGACGGCGATCATGGCGTTGATGGCAAAGCTCGGCGGTTCCGCCTACGTGATGGCGCCCGATGCGCTCCGCCTTGTCCGCAGCGGGGCGGTGAGCCGCGTGCAGGATGTGGAGCCGATCCCGCAGACCGTCTACGCCGCCGTCAACGTCCGCACCCGCCACGCCCACCAGCATCGCCGCATCATCAGTCTTCTGCAGGCGCTGCTGGCCACCTGATCGCCTCCCGCGGCAACCTGATCGCAACGCACATCCCTACCATTGCAACTGGATGCCCGCAGGCGCATCATTCTCAGCCTTCGGTTCCCTAGCGTGAAATTGCGGGTTCCGATCGGAACGAGGCGGACGCCATGAACTGCGCGGCATGCGGCTTCAAGGTCGAGGACGGTTTTGCCTTCTGCCCCAGATGCGGAGCATCGCAACAGAAGATCTGCTCTTCCTGCGGCCAGGTTTCTCCGCCTGACTTCGCGTTCTGTCCCAAATGCGGAACGAGCCTTGTGCCTCCGACCGGCATGGCGAGCCCGGCCAAGCCGCAGTCGGCGGGCGCATCTGCGGGTTCGCATCCGCACCCGGGAACGCCCGCAGCACCTTCTGAAACGGAATCCGACCGTCGCATCGTCACTGCGCTATTTGCGGATCTCTGCGGCTACACGACGCTCGGCGAGCGGATCGATCCGGAGATGCTGCAGTCCCTGCAGAACGAGGTGTTCGAGGAATTGAGCGCCGCCGTCGCCGCCGAGGGCGGCTACGTCGACAAGTTCGTCGGCGATGCGCTGCTGGCCCTGTTCGGCGCCCCGGTGGCGCATGAGCGGGATCCGGAACGCGCATTGCGGGCCGCACTCGACATGCGCGTGCGGATATCGCGCATCGGGGAGCGCTGGCAGACGCGCCTCGGCCAGCCGGTGGCGCTGCATATCGGGGTGAATACCGGCCCGGTCGTTGCCGGTGGCGTCGGCGTCGGCGGAAGCAAGTCCTACTCGGTCACCGGCGACACGGTGAATACCGCCCAGCGCCTGCAGGCAATGGCCGGGTCAGGCGAGATCCTGGTAGGTGCAGTCACGCGCCGTCTGACGCAGCACGCCTTCGATTTCACCGCCCTCGGCACCCTGCCGCTGCGCGGCAAGGCGGGAGAAACGCCGGTCTTTCGCCTTGAAGCCTCGCTCGACGCGCCGCCGCCGGCGCGCGGCCTTGCAAGCTTCGGCATCGACACCGCGATGATCGGCCGCGACGGCGATCTCGCCACCCTGATGCGGTGCCTCGACCAGGTCCGCGGCGGCGCCACGCAGCTCGTGCGCGTCATCGGCGATGCCGGCATCGGCAAAACGCGACTGGTGGAAGCCTTCCTCGACCGTATCCGGGCCGCCCAGCCAGACATCACCATCCGTCAGATCGCCTGCTCGTCGCTCGGAGAACCCTCCTATGGAGCGCTTGCAGCAAGCCTCCGGCAGGCCTACCGGATTGCTCGCGACGACAGTCTCGAGCGATGCCGCGACCTGCTCGTGGCCGGATTGACCGACCTCGGCCTGGCCAGGGAAGAGATCGACAGGCTGAAGCCCCTCTTCCTTTTCGTGCTCGGCTTCGGCGATCCCGACGGCGCGCTGCGTTTCCTGGAGCCTGACCAGTTGCGGCGGCAGATCTTCCATGCCATGCGCACCCTGTTCGATCGGCGCATGGAGCAGTCCCCGCTGCTGGTGGTGATCGAAGACCTGCATTGGGCCGACAGCGTCTCCATCGATGCGCTACGGTTCATCATGGACCGGATCGAAAGCCGCAGGCTGATGCTGCTCGTCACCCACCGCCCCGGTTTCGAGACGGAGGTGCTGAGCTCCGCCCGCGCCAGCCAGACGACGCTGAGGCTGAGCCCGCTGTCTACCAGCGAAGCCGGCGCCCTCCTCGATGGCGCGCTGGAGGGCTGCGTCCTGCCGGAAGCACTGCGCAGGCGCATCGTCGAGCGGGCCGAAGGCAACCCGTTCTTCATCGAGGAAATCCTGCGCACGCTGATCGAGACCGGCATGCTTCATCGCGCAGCGTCGGGCTGGCAGGCGCAGACCGCGGCAGCCGACACCGAGATGCCGCTCGGCATCCAGGCCATGATGCTGGCCCGTCTCGATCGGCTGCCGTCCGGCGCGCGGCGGCTGGCGCAGGCCGCCTCGGTCATCGGCCACCGCTTCGACGTGGCTCTGCTGAAGGCGCTTCCCACGGGCATCGATGACATCGAGGCGAACCTCCAGCGCCTCGCCGAGGCCGACATCATCGAGGAACTGGTGGACATTCCCTCGCAGGCCGCCCCCCGTTATGCCTTCCGCCAGATGCTGCTGCACGAAGTCTTCTACGACAATCTGCTGCTGCGACGACGAACCGAGTTGCACGGCGCGATCGGCACCCTGCTCGAACGCCGCCAGGGCGGCGTGCCCGAACATCCGGAGCAACTGATCGAGCTCGGCTACCATTTTGCCGCTTCGGCCGAAAAGGAGAAGGGCGCGCGATACTTCACGGCCGCCGGCGATCTCGCACGCAAGGCCTATGCGAACGCCGACGCCCTGCGCCTCTATGCCCGCGCCCTATCGGCTGCCGAGGCAGCGGGCGGCGATTGCTGGCAGATCCCGGGCGAGCGCTACGCCGACCTCTGCCATCCGTTGGGCCGCGGTGAGGAGGCTCGCCACCTCTATGAGGACCTGCTGGCGGCCGCGCGCAAAGCTGGCGACGTGACCGCGGCCGCGCGCATCCTGCGCAAGCTCGGCCAGCTTGCCTTCGAAGGCGGTGACCGGGAGCGGGCGACCACGTGTTTCGACGAAGCACAGAGCCTGCTCGAAGGCGTCGATGCCCCGATCGAGCTCGCCCACCTGATGCAGCGGCAGGGACATTTTGCCTTCCGCGCCGGCGACTACCGGCGGGCAGCTCTGTGGGCGGACCGGGCGCTGGAATGCGCCAACCATCTGCCGCCGCGGCCGAACGAGGCGGAGAAGGCCGATATCGCGCTGGCGATCGCCCGCGCCTTCAACACAAAGGGCGTGGCATTGGCCCGTCTCGGCCAATCCCGGGAAGCGCTGCAGATGGTCGAGCGCAGCGTCGAGATCGCGCTGGGCGCAAACCATCTCAATACCGCGTGCCGCGGCTACACCAATCTCGGCGCACTCTACACGACGATGGATCCGGCCCGGGCGATCGAAGTCTGCAAGCGCGGTTATGACATGGCCAGGCAGATCGGCGATCTCGGGCATCAGGCACGCCTGCTCACCAACCTCGCCGTCGCCTTCTGCACCTTCACCGACCGCTGCATGGCCCAAGGGCTTCCGGCCGTGGAGGAGGCAATCGCAATCGACCGCGCGCTCGGCCAGCGTGACCATCTGCCGGTTCCGCTTCTCGTGCTCGGCCAGATCCGCCAATGCCATGGCGCAATCGACGCCGCGCGCGAGAATTTCCTGGAAGCACTCGACCTCGTTCGCGACAGCGCGGAGGCGCAACTGCTGTTTCCGTGCTATGATGGCTTGGCGACGCTCTGCCTCGAACTGAACGAACTGGAGAAGGCGGAGGAGTATTTCGAACTGGCGCAGCAGGTCTGTGCCAGACACGGCCTCGACCCTGATGCCCTTATCGTCCTGCCGTTTCTCGACTAGCCGCGGCTGCGGTCTTCGGTCCGCGAGCGCAGCAAACGAAGGACAAACGAGAAGCGCCGCGCGTCCGGCCCCGACCTAAGGCGCTTCAGTCGGAGGAGCAACCAATGGCAGAGCATGCAATGGAACGCCCCCTTCGCCCCGGAGATCGCGCGCCGAACGTGGTGCTGGATGCGATCAACCACGGCGGCAAGGTCTCGATCGAGGATTTTCGCGGCCAGTCAGGCGTACTGGTCGGGCTTTTCCGTGGGCTGCAATGCCCCTTCTGCCGCCGCCACATCGCTGCCTCCGCCGAGCTGGCCTCCTCGCTGCACGCGAAGGGCATCGACAGCCTCACGGTCGTCAACACCCCGATCGAGCGGGCGCGGCTCTATTTCCGCTATCATCCGCTGCCAGGGGTGATCGCAGCTTCTGATCCCGACAGCATTGCCCACCGCGCCTTCGGCCTACCGAACCTGCAGTTCACCGAGCATGAGGATGCCTGGCCCTACAAGGTCTCGATCCCGACCGTGATGTCGATGCGGATGGAGATGCCGGGCGAGTTGCCCGAGCCGATGAACCCGTTCGACGCGTCGACCTACCTCAATACGCTGGACGGCTACGAGAAGACCCCGGCCGACGAGAAGACGGAGGAACGCACGGGCGGCCAGCTTGTCGGCGAGTTCCTGCTCGACCGTAACGGGATCGTGCGCTGGTCGTTTACCGAGGTCGACGGCGAGGGATCGAACATGTTCGCGATCCCGCGGGCAGAGGAACTGATGTCGGCAGCCTCGCAACTGCCGCATTGAAGCATGCCGCGAAAAGCGCGCCGCGGAACTGCGACAACGACACGCGCAAGAACAATGGCTTCAAGCGTGTCGCGCGAAGCCTTTTTTCACGCAACAAGACGCGCTGCTCGTCGGCGCTCAGGCCGTGACTGCGTCGGCAAGCGACGGCTGCCGCTGCCCGCCGCCTGCGACCGAAAAGCGCATCCGGTATTCGCTCGGCGAAATTCCGAGGATCTTGCGGAAGATCTTCCTGTAGGCATTGCTGTCGTCGTATCCACTCTGCCAGGCCACCTGTTCGATGGAGAGATAGGAGCGCTCCAGGAGTTCGCGCGACTTGGCGATCCTGAGGCGCTGGCAGTATTCGGTCGGATTGATCCCGGTCGCCTTCTGGAAGCGGCGCAGGAAGGTGCGCTCCCCGAGCCCGGCGCGATCGGCCATCATCTGCAAGGTGATGCCCTTGGTATTCGCCCCATGCAGCCAGTGCTGGATCTTCAGGATGACCTGGTCGCCATGGTCCATACGCGGCGCGAAGACGCTGTAGTAGCTCTGTTCGCGGGCCCCGGGATCGACCACCATGAAGCGGGCCGTTTCCAGCATCACCGTCGATCCCATGAAGCGGTCGACAAGCTTCAGCCCGAGATTGATCCAGGCCATCATGCCGCCGGTCGAGATGATGTCGCCCTCGTCAATCATCAGCTTGTCGGTATCGACATGCACCTGCGGGAAGCGCCGAGCGATCTGCTCGGCATGCGACCAGTGCGTCGTCAGCGCCCTGCCCTCGACCAGGCCGGACTCGGCCAGGAGATAGGCTCCCCCGCAAACCGAGGTCAGCACGGTCCCCTCTGCATGCCGCTGCCGCAGCCATTTGGACATCTGCGCAAGATCGCGCTTCAATTGCAGTTCCACCGAAAGCGTCGGCGGCAGGATCAGCGCGGAGAGCTGGCCGACAGGGTGCGCCGGGTCGCTGTCGAAGCCGCGCGTCACCGAGCCGTCCAGGCCGAGCTTCCAGTGGCTGGTGCGGATCTGCGGCGCGTTCATGCCGTGCTGCTCGCGGCTCTGGAGATTGGCGACGTTGAACATGTCGGTCAGGCCGTAGACGGCGGACATCAGCGCCTCCTCGTGCACGACGATGCCGATCTCGGCGGGCTCCATGGCCGTCACCTTTGTCAATTCTGCCTCCATCGTTGTCAGCTTTGCCGGTCGAGAGATCCGGCAGGCGGCTGTATCTATTCAATCACAGCTTCGGAACGGAAGCCAAGAGTTGAAACAAAACAACGATCTGCTCGGAAAGGAACACAGTCATGGCAAAGGCAATCGCAACCACCGCGACCGCAACGATCTCCCGCCGCAACATCCTGGCCGGGGCATTCGGCGCAGCCGCAACCGCCGCCGCAGTAGGCGCAGTCCAATCCCCCGCAAAGGCGGCTGACGCTGCCCAAACCCAAACGAAGTCAGAAGGAGCAACGACCATGGCAAGCAGGATCATCACCCGCGACGGCGTCGAAATCTACTACAAGGACTGGGGTCCGAAGGACGGCCCCGTCGTCGTTCTCGCCCACGGCTGGCCGCTGTCTTCCGACAGCTGGGAGGCCCAGGCCTTCCATCTGGCGAACAACGGTTTCCGCGTCATCACCCATGACCGCCGCGGCCACGGCCGCTCCAGCCAGCCCTGGGACGGCAACGACATGGACCACTATGCCGACGACCTGGCCGACGTGATCGAGCAGTTGAACCTGAACGACATCTTCCTCGCCGGCTTCTCCACCGGCGGCGGCGAGATCACCCGCTACATCGGGCGCCACGGTACGAGCCGGGTCAGGAAGGCCGGCCTGATCTCCGCCGTGCCGCCGCTGATGGTCAAGACCGACAAGAATCCCGGCGGCCTGCCGAAGGAAGTCTTCGACGGCATCCAGGCGGCGAGCCTGAAGGATCGCTCGCAGCTCTACAAGGATATCGCCTCCGGTCCCTTCTTCGGCTTCAACCGGCCGGGCGCCACCGCTTCGCAGGGCATGATCGACAGCTTCTGGCTGCAGGGTATGATGGGCGGCCACAAGAACACCTATGACAGCATCGTCGCCTTCTCGCAGACCGACTTCACCGAGGACCTGAAGAAGTTCAACGTACCGACGATCATCATCCACGGCGACGACGACCAGATCGTCCCGATCGACGCCGCCGCCCGCGCCTCGAAGAAGCTCGTGCCGCATGCGATCCTGAAGGTCTATCCGGGTGCCCCGCACGGCATCACCGATACCCACAAGGACCAGCTGAACGCCGACCTGCTGGAGTTCGCCAAGTCCTGACCGGCACGATCCTGACCGGTAGGGCACCCAGCGCATCGCTCTCGCAAACCGGCATCGCTCCCATGGGGGCGGTGCCGGGCTTTCCTCCAGACGAAGGACGACGCCCATGAACCGCCCCGTTGACAGTTCCGCATTCGCCCTCACCCGCCGCCAGCTTCTGTCCGGCGGCGCCGCACTCGCCGCAAACAGCCTGCTTCCGAAGGGGGCATTTGCCGTCGAGGCCCATCGCTTCGACCATGGCAGCTTCGATGTCACCGTCTTAAGCGACGGCTTTCTCACCCTGCCGGCTGAGGTGCTGCTGCCCGACGCGACCGCCGAGGAACGCCTGCCGATCCTGAAGCGTCTGGGCGGCGATGCCGCCGGCGCCCCCGTTCAGGTCAACATCCCGCTGATCCGCACGGGCGACGAGCTCATCCTCGTGGACATCGGCTCGGGCACAAGCTTCCAGGACAGCGCCGGCAGGCTGGCCGAAAACCTGCGGGCCGCAGGCGTCGACCCCGCCGCGATCACCAAAGTGGTGTTCACCCATGCCCATCCCGACCATTCCGGCGCGACGCTCGGCCCGGACGGAAAGCTACTCTATCCGAACGCCGACTATGTGGTCAGCGCTGCCGAATGGGAATTCTGGACCGACCGGGACTTCGAGAAGAGCCAGCCGGAGGCGCTGCACGGCTTCGCCCGCGGCGCAAGGCGCGATCTCCTTGCCGTCCGGGACCGGCTGCGGCTGGTGAAACCCGGCGACGAGGTCGTGCCCGGCATGACGGTCCTGAATACCCCCGGCCATACGCCCGGCCACATCTCACTGCATCTCGACGGTGGCGACGGCCTGATCGTGACCGGCGATGCCGCGACCAGCAACGTCATCTTCTTCGAGAATCCCGACTGGCATTTCGGCTTCGACACGCAGGCCGAGACAGCACTTGCGACCCGCAAGGCGCTGATCGCCGAGGCGGCGACCAGGAAGACCAAGCTTCTCGGCTACCACTGGGCCTATCCCGGCGTCGGCTTTGCCGAGCGCAAGGGCGCCGCCTATCGCTTCGTCCCGGCATCGTGACAAGGCCGCTTCGCCCTGCCCTGCCCCGAATCTACCTTTGCCGCAGGGTTCGGGGTTTTCCTTTCGCCCATCGCTTCTATGTCTGTCCCTGTATATCTGTCCCTGTATAAAGGATGAAAGGGAATGGAATGAACGAACGACTGACGGTGGCGGCCGACACCATCCGCACCCTTGCGGTCGACCTGCCGGTCAATGCGACCTTCCACATCTGGCTGAAGGCGACAGGGCACAACAGCTTGGGCTCTGTCTCCTTCGCCAACGCTCGCGGCAAGTTCGCCGAAGTGTCGATCGCCAATGCCGAGGAATACGGCCTGCGCATCTATCAGGTCTTCGGCGGTGGTCACGTCGAACTAAGCTTCGACACGGCGACGACGGCGGTGTCGGTGATCTACTGGTTCACCGCCGCCGACGTGCTGGAGACCGGCATCACGGTCGTCCACACCAACCGCGGCAACGCGCCCCCGGAGCTTCCGGGCGGCTACCATTTCCGCCCGCCCTTCGGCTGGATGAACGATCCGAACGGCTTCGGGCGCTTCGATGGCCGGCCCCACCTCTTCTACCAGCACTATTCGCACGGCCTGCGCTGGAACACGATGCACTGGGGGCACGCGGTTTCCTCCGATTATCTGCGCTGGCGCCACCTGCCGATCTTCCTCTTTCCCTCCGAGGACCTGACCGCCCGCCCTGACAAGCGCGGCGGCGCCTTTTCCGGCACCACCATCCCGCTGGTCGACGGCCCCGGCATCCGCGTGTTCTTCACCGAGCAGGTCGCCGACCGACAGCCCGAGCAGCAGATCCAGCTCACCGCCACCTCCTCCGACCTGATCACCGCCGGACAGGCCGAGGTGGTCCTTGCCAGCCGCCCCACCGGCGCTGGCCTGACGCCGGACTTTCGTGATCCCTACGTGTTCCGGGGACCGGACGGGCTCTGGAAGATGCTTCTCGGCAGCCAGAGCGACGAAGGTGGCGTCATCCTGCTCTACGAAACCGAGGACCGGACGGCTGCGACCGGCTGGACCTATGTTGGCAAGCTTCTGGTCGAGGAGCGCTACCGCACGACCGCGATCGAATGCCCCTGCCTGCTGCCGCTCGACGGCCCGGCCACCAGCCGCTCGACACGCTGGGTGCTCGTCTACGGGCTGATGAACAGCAAGGACGAGGAGACCGGCCGGCAGAACCTGACGATGGCCGATGTCGGCTGGTTCGACGGCCGCAGCTTCTCCAAGGAATTCGGGCAGGAGCTCGATTTCGGCACCGACAACTACGCCTTCCAGGCCTTCCTCGACGGCGATCGGGCCGTTGGCATCGGCTGGCTCGCCAACTGGGCCGACGCGCATCCGGACATCGACTTCCCGACGGCCATGACATTGCCACGCGCGATGCATCTTTCGGACGGCATGCTGCTGACGCCGCCGATCGGCGCGGCCGAAAGCCTGCGCAGCCGCATTCTCGACCGCACGCGGCTTGCCGCCGGCGAGACGGTGACGTTCGACAATGGCGCGGTCGAGATCCTCTTCGATCTGGACGAAGCCGGGGCGACTTTCGAGCTGGAACTGGATCACCCCGGGGCCGCCATCGCAGTCTTTCGCGACCAGCGCGGCCTCGGCATCCGCTATGAGCGCGACGACGGGCCGGCGTCGCCGCTCTACGTCGCCCGCGGCGCCAATCCGCGGCGCGTGCGCGTCTTCCTCGACTACGGCTCGATCGAGGTCTTCGCCGACCGCGGCCGCTGGGTCGGCACGAAACGCATCGACGGCTTCGAGCCGATCCGCGCCGCCCGCTTCAGTGCAGGCGCGCAAAGCGTCGTGCAGGCCACGGTATGGGCCTTGAAGCTCTGAGAACCAGCCTTGCTCACGTTGCCCTGGCATAGGCCAGGATGAAGAGAACGAGGGATGCGATCGAGGTGACCGTGCGGACGTGGTTCCACGCGGTCCAGCGGCCCAGATAGGTCTTCCATAGCGCCTCGCCTTCCGGGCTCGCCGGGTTCACCGCGGCGAGCGCGTCGTTCATCGGGACATTGAAGACGATGGTGACGCCGAGCGTGCCAACCAGGAAGACGGCAGCAGCTCCGATCGCAAGTGCACTGCCGGGAGCGCCGTTCAGGAAAGCCAGGACGATTATCGCGACCGCCAGCAGCGCCGTGCCCATGAAGGCGGCAAAGAACAGCGGGTTCTGGATCACCACGTTGATCGCGTTCATCGCCGCGATGCCTTCGCCCGCCGGCAGCCGCGCCAGCGCCGCCATGATGCACACCGAAAAGATGAAGAAGAGGCCGGCATTCAGGCCCGCACCGACGGTGGCGACGAGGAGAAGCAAGGTGTAGGCGGCCACGGCAATCCTCCGAATCTACTGGCGGGGGCGCAGGCGTGCGGCCCGGCTCAGCTATACCAGCTCTCGTCCGTGTGATCACCGACAGTTGAACGGAATTGCCGGTCGGCCCCGGCAAACGCCTGTGCTACAGTCTTCGCTTGCACGGTTGGCGCCTGAATCGCGCCGCGCATCGCCGCCCTGTTCCGCGTTTCCGTCCCAAACGGCAGCGGACGTTTCCGCAGGAGGGAAATGCAGGATGCTGCTTGCCGCACTCGCCATGTTCTTCAGCGTGACCGCCTATGGCGATACGCACGCCGTCGCGACCGAAAGCGGCACTGTCGTCGATCTGGAGCTTGTTCTTGCCGTCGATGTTTCCGGGTCGATGGACCTCGAGGAGGCGCAGGTCCAGCGCGCCGGCTATGTGTCCGCCCTCACCCACCCCGAGTTCCTTGCCGCGATCCGCGAGGGCTATAACGGCCGAATCGCTCTCAGTTACTATGAGTGGGGCGGCTCCGTCAGCGCCAATTCACGGATGCCCTGGGCACTGATCGAGACGGCCGAGGACGCTCGTCGCTTTGCCCAGAAGATCAAGGAGCGCCCTTTCGCATCGATGCGCGGCACGTCGCTCTCGGCCGCGCTGGCCTATGGTTCCACGCTTTTCGAAGGCAACGGATATGACGGCGCCCGGCGGGTGATCGACGTTTCCGGTGACGGCCCCAACAATTACGGCGCGCCGGTGGCGCCGGCCCGCGACGCGGCGACGGCGCTCGGGATCGTGGTCAACGGGCTTGCGATCATGATCCGTCCCTCGGCCGCCTACGGCCCGCTCGACCGCTACTATGCCGATTGCGTGATCGGCGGCCCCGGCGCCTTCGTCGTCGCGGTGCAGGAGCCCGAGGATTTTGCGATCGCCATCCGGCGCAAGCTGGTGCTCGAGGTCAGCGGCCGCCTGCCCCCGCCGAACGTCTTCGCAGCGGCCGGCGACAGCGACTGCCTGATCGGCGAGAAACTCCGGCCGGGCTTCGACCAGTATTACCCGGAACTGAACCGATGAGACGCGGCCGAACGCGTTCAGCGTGACGGCCGCTCTTGCTCCGCCATGGCGCGAAGCATCCACATATCCCGGGACTGACCTGCGGGCGCAAGCCCTTCCGGGTGTCTTGCGACCGCGACCGGCCGCGTTACTCGACCCGCTCGTTTGCCGGACGGCGGGGCCATGTCGAGGTGGCCGTCAACACCCCCTGAAACAAGCCACGAGCGGGCTGCCCATCGCAACCTATTCCTTTATTTATGGAAATATGCTTTAATTGAATGAACGTTCAGCAAAATGTGGGGAAGAAGATGAATGAAGTGATCCGCGACATCTCCATTCCGAACGACTGGGACCGCAGCGGTCTGCCGGGATGGTGCTATCACAGCGCCGCCCTGCTGGAGCTGGAGAAGCAGCATATTTTCCGGGAGCACTGGCAGATCGCCTGCCACGTCTCCGACGTCCCCGAACCCGGCAACTACATCACGCTGGACGTGATCGGCGAGCGCGCCCTGATCCTTCGCGATCAGGACGGTGAGATCAAAGCGTTCCACAATATCTGTCGTCACCGCGGCTCGCGTCTCGTCGCCGACAGGAGCGGCACCTGCCGCAACGCGCTCGTCTGTCCGTTTCACGGCTGGGTCTACAATCTCGACGGCACGCTGCGCGGGGCCGCGCGCCCCCGCTCGTTCCCGCCCATGGACAAGCACGAATTCGCGCTGAAGACCATCGAATGCGAGGTCTGGCAGGGCTTCGTCTTCATTCGCTTCGCTCCCGGCCCGCAAGCGTCCGTGGCCGAGATCATGCGCCCGTTCGAGGCGGAACTGTCGCACTACCGTCCCGCCGAGATGGTGCCCGTCGGAGAAATCCACACGCAGGAGACCCCGGTCAACTGGAAGTCCGTGCGCGACGTGGACAATGAGGGCTACCACGTGGCGATGGCTCATCCCGCGCTACAGGATCTCTACGGCTCGACCTACTACGACGAGCCCTTCGTCGACGGCCTCTGCCGCTCGTTCGCCACCTACAATCCCCATGCCGGGCGCCGCTGGAGCGTCGGGCGCTACGTGAAGATCGCGCCGGAAAACAAGAGCTTGCCGGACCATCTGCGCAAGGCCTGGATCTATTTCGGCATCTTCCCCAATGCCGTGATCGCGGTGACGCCGGAAAGCCTGCAGTTCTACCAGGAGTTCCCGATCTCCGTCGGCCGGACGATGCTGCGCGGCGGCGTATACCGCTACCGCGACGAAACCCGCGAGCAGGCCGCCGCCCGCTATCTCGCCGCACGCATCGACCGCGATACCCAGGCCGAGGACGTTCAACTGACCATCTGGTCGAACGAGGCCATGACCTCGAACGCCTTCGCCGGCTTCTACCTGTCGGATCTGGAGTACGGCGTGCGGACGCACCACGACCATCTGCGGAAAGCGCTGCCGGTGATGAACCTTGCAACCCCGCCGGACGAGAAGGACATGGCGGCGAAGAATGCTGCCATGCGCTGAGCCGCTTGGCTCCCGCCAACCCTTGCAACGCAGCCTAAAAAAGAGCCCGCTTTCGCGGGCTCAAAAATGTCGGGGCCGGGAATGAGTGACCCCGACAGGCTGGCAGACGGCGGCCTCAGCCGCGCCACAGTCCTTCCCGAACCAGGTCGTCCATCGTCAGCTCGATGCCGCGGCGAAGGATCGCCGCCATGTCGTCGATCTGGCTGGTGCTGATCGTCAGCGGCGGCGACATCACGCACATGTTGATGAGCGGCCGCACCAGCAGGCCAAGCTCCTGGCAGTGGTTGTCGATGCGCTTGCCCACCTCGAGGTCGAGCGTCAGCGGATTGTTGCTCACCCGGTCGGCCACGCATTCCACGCAGGCCATCAGCCCCATGCCGCGCACCTCGCCGACCAGCGGAAGTTCCTCCAAAGCCTTCAGGCTGGATTGGAAATGGCCGGATATCGAGCGTGCGTGCTCCAGAAGCCCGTCTTCGAGAAGATCGAGGTTCTTCAGTGCCACGGCACATCCGACCGGATGGCTCGAATAGGTGAGCCCGTGCGCGAACATCGCCTCCGAATGATTGGAGCGGCGCAGTTCCTCCAGAAGACGTCCGGCGATCATCACGCCGCCGAGCGGGAAGTAACCTGACGTCACGCCCTTGGCAAAAGTGATCATGTCCGGATCAAGGCCGAATACCTCCTGCGAGGCAAAGACGTGCCCGAGCCTTCCGAAGGCGGTCACAACCTCATCGGCGATGAAGAGGATGTCGTTTTGCCGGCACAGTTCGCGAATGCGGCGCAGATAGCCGTCCGGCGGAACGATGACGCCGCCCGATGCCATCACCGGTTCGGCGACGAAGGCACCGATGCGCTCGGCGCCGACCGTCTCGATCACGTCCTTGAACTCGGCCACCAGATAGTCGCAGAACGCCACCGCTGCCACACCCTCCGGCCGGCGGAACGGATTGGGGCAGGTCAGCTTGACCACCTGCTCGCCGGCGCCGTCCATCCAGTCCTGATCGCGCGGCCGCCCGTTCAGCGAGGCCGAGAGATAGGTGGAGCCATGGTAGGCGCCCTGGCGCGAAACGATCAGCTTCTTCTCGCCCCGTCCCTTCACATTGTTGGCAAACTGCATGAAGCGCAGCGCGGTCTCGACCGCCGAGGAACCGCCGGTGGTGTAGAACACGTGGTCGAGCCCGTCGGGCGCATGGCCGGCAAGCCGTCCTGACAGGAGTGCTGCGGGCGCGTTGGTCGTGTACCAGGGCGAATTGTAGGAAAGCTCCATCGCCTGCGCCGCCATGACCTCGGCCAGTTCCCTGCGCCGGTGACCGGCGTTGACGCACCACATGCCGGCGGGCCCGTCGATCAGCCGGCGTCCGGCGGCGTCGGTGACGTAGATACCCTCCCCGCCTTCGATCCGCCCGCGGGCTTCCGCACCGATCGAGCCCGACATGGGCCAGGGCTGCACCAGATGACGCTCGGCCAGCAGCGTCAGCTCGTCTGCAGCCTCCTCCGCCATTGCCCCACCCTGCATTCCGGTCGACTTCGGTATCGCAGCCATCCCACGCTCCAGACACGTTGAAAAACGTAATTCATCACTCAACACAATGAAAAGAATATTCTTTTCACCAAATATTGAATGTTCGTTCAATCAATATTGCAGAATTAGCGCTTGATTTCAATGGCGGTTTGCGCTCATCTTTCGACAGGGAACAGCAACAGCCGAAAAGGCGGTCGAGATGAAATCTGCATCAGAGGCAGGCGGGTTCTGTCCCGTGCTACAGATCCGTATGCAGGGCCAGGATCACATCCAGGGAAAGTCGCGGCGATGAGCACCGCGGCCATCGCCAGTTCACCGGAAAAGCCGGCTCCCGCCAAAGGCATCCGTTGGCTGCACGGCGAGGAGGCCCGCGGGCTGGCGATGATCTCGCCGACCCTGCTTTACGCGCTTGCCCTGCTGCTTGTGCCTGTCCTGCTGGTGATCGCCTACAGCTTCTGGACCCAGAACTACCTGGAGATCGACCGTACCTTCACGTTCGAGAACTACCGCCTCGCCCTGACGGAGCCGATCTACCGCGACCTTTTCGTGCGCTCGCTGTGGATCTCGATGCTGACGAGTGCCATCACCGTCGTGTTTTCCTATCCGATCGCCTGGTACATTTCCTTCCACGGCGGCCCGCACAAGAACCTCTGGCTCTTTCTCGTCACCATTCCCTGCTGGACCAGCTATCTGCTGCGGGTGATGTCGTGGAAGGTGATCCTCGGCTATGGCGGCGTCCTCAACACCGGCCTGATGGCTGCCGGCGTCATCGACCAGCCGATAACGTCGCTGCTCTACAATGCCAATGCCGTCGTCATCACTCTCGTCCACAGCTGGGCCGCCTTCGCGATCCTGCCGATCTACGTCTCGCTGCAGAAGATCGACCGGTCGTTGATTGAGGCTGCACGCGACCTGGGCGACGGTGCCGTGCGCTCCTTTCTGCGCGTCACCCTGCCGCTGTCCATGCCCGGCGTCATCTCCGCCTTCCTGATCGTGATGATACCGACGGTCGGCGACTACGTGACGCCCAAGCTGGTGGGCGGCAAGGACGGTGTGATGATCGCAACCGCGATCCAGGCGCAGTTCGGCAAGAGCGCCAACTGGCCGCTCGGCGCGGCGCTATCGGTCACGACGATGGTGCTGGTCTCGCTGGCGGCGGCAGCCGTCGTCCTTTCCCTTCGCTTTGCCGTGCGGAGGTTACGCTGATGCTGCAGAGAATTCGCTTCCTGCCGTTCTTGCCGCTCTACGTGGCGATCTATTTCCTCTTCCTTTATCTGCCGATCCTGCTTCTGCCGGTCTTTTCGTTCAACGACGCGGCGACCACCACCTTCCCCCTCGCCGGCTTCACGACGAAATGGTACGCCTCGCTGTGGGGCAATTCCGTGCTGCTGCAGGCTGCGCGCAACAGCCTCGTCGTCGGCGTCTGCGTCTCCCTGCTCAGCACCATCCTCGGCATCTGCGCCGCCCGCGCCATCACCCGCTACCGCTTCCGGGGCCAGCGCGCCGCAGGCGGGCTGATCATGGCGCCACTGTTTCTGCCGGAGATCATCGTCGCGGTATCCTTGCTGATGATCGCGCTGCAGTTCGGGCTGCAGCTGTCGCTCGTCACCGTGATCCTCGGCCAGGTGGTCTTCTGCATCCCCTATTCCATGTCGGTTCTGGTCTCCGGCTTCGAAGGATTCGACCGCAGCCTGGAGGAGGCGTCCTACGATCTCGGCGAGACAGCCTTCGGCACCTTCCGGCGCGTCACCCTGCCGGTGGTGGCGCCGGCGATCGTCTCCAGCCTGCTCGTCACCTTCACCATCTCGCTAGACGAGTTCATTCTCGCCTTCTTCCTTTCCGGCACCGAACCGACACTGCCCGTCTACATCTGGGGACAGCTCCGCTTTGCCGCCAAGCTGCCCGGCGTGCTGGCGCTCGGAAGCCTGATGATCCTCGCCTCCGTCGTCTTGCTGACCGTTGCCGAAGTGCTGCGCCGGCGGGCCGAACGGCGCACGCAAGCCGCACTCGCCCACTGACAGGAGCCCCCATGTCTGACCGCCCGATGATCTCCATCGAAAATGTCTCCCGCTACTACGGGGTGTACAAGGCGCTCGACGACGTATCGCTGCAGATCGGCGAAGGCGAGTTCTTCTCGCTGCTCGGGCCATCCGGCTGCGGCAAGACCACGCTTTTGCGTTCCATCGCCGGCTTCGACGTGCCGACCAGCGGCGAAATCCGCATCGACGGCGTCGCCTCGACCCTGCTGCCTGCCAATCGTCGCCCGACCAACATGGTCTTCCAGAACTATGCGATCTTTCCGCATCTCGACGTCGGCGAAAACGTCGCCTACGGGCTGAAGCGGCTGAGGCTGGATGCGGCCGAGGAACGTCGGCGCGTCGCAGATGCGCTCGACCAGGTGCGGCTGACGGGCCTCGACCGGCGCAAGGCCAACGAGCTTTCGGGCGGCCAGCGCCAGCGGGTGGCGCTCGCCCGCGCCCTCGTCATGCGCCCCAAGGTGCTGCTACTGGACGAACCGCTCTCCGCACTGGACAAGAAGCTGCGCGAGCAGATGCAGGTCGAGCTGCGCAGCCTGCAGCAGGCCGTCGGCATCACCTTCATTCTCGTCACGCATGACCAGTACGAGGCCCTGGCACTGTCGGACCGCATCGCCGTGATGTTCGGCGGCTGTATCGCCCAGGTGGCGACGCCCAAGGAGATCTACCAGCATCCCCGCACGCGCAAAGTTGCAGATTTTCTCGGCGGCATGAATTTTCTCCGCGCCCGCCTCCTTGCCGACCGCAAGGGCGACGTATCGGTCGACGCGGCGAAATTCGGCACGGTGAACCTGGCAAAGCCGGTGGGCTTCACCACATCCGACGGCCACGTCACGGTCGGCATCCGGCCCGAACGGCTTCGCCTCCTCTGGGACGACGAGAAGGCGCCGCACGAACTGACCGGCCGCGTCGAGAACCGCGCCTACTTCGGCGAGGTGACGCATCTGACCATCGGCGTCGATGGCCTGGAGCAACCGCTTTCCATGGTCGAGACGAACGACTACGGCGCCGACGACCTGCCGGTCGGCGCGGAGATCAGGCTGGCTTACGACCCCGACGCTTTCGTGCTGCTGGCCGATGACGAAATGGGCCTGCGGGCCCGATGATGCGCCACGGGCGCTGGCCTGGCCGACCGCGCTCGTCGTGCACCTTTGCCGTCCGTCACCGCTTACAGGGCATTCTCTCCCCCGGCCGCCATGATCCGTTCCGCCGCCATCCGCCCGGCCACGATGGCCCCTTCGATGTAGCCTGGATAGGAGAGCGACAGTTCCGAACAGGCAAACTGGATGCGCCCTGCGCCCGAGCGCAGCACGTCTTCGGCATCCTTCGCCCGCAGGTCGCAGACGGTGTCACTGTAGCCGCCGCCGCTCCATGCGTCGCCGGTCCAGTCCCGCAGCAGGATGGCGGTCGCCGTGCGGGCAGGCTCCCCCAGAACGTCCGCAAGCTTTCCAAGGATCATCGCCTCAAGCGAAGCTGGCGGCATCCCCTGTGCGGCGATCGCCAGCGGACCGCCGACGAAGACCACGAGCGCGGCACCGAGCCCATCGTGGCTGACGTCGCAGGCAAAAAGCCCCGACGGATCGAGCCAGGACACCATGCCGCTCAGGCCGCGCTCGCGCCAGAACGGACGCGGATAGCGCACCAGCGCCTTGATGACCGCCCCGCTCCTCCACACCGAAAGCGCCCGTCGGAGCGCGGCCGGCAGATCCGGTTCGAAGCCGATGCGCGACGTGGCCACCGGCGGCACGGCGACAACCACGTGCCTTGCGGACAACAGCGCCTCCCCGGCCTGAACCTGCACGCGATCCACCCTCATCGAGATCTGCGTGACCGGCCTGCCCGTCAGGACCCGGCCATCCAGACCCGCTGCCATGTCGTCTGCCAGCGAATGGATGGTCTCGCCGACGAAATACTCGATTTCCGATTGCCGGTTGGTGATCCGCCGATCGTTGGAGACGAGGTACCAGAGCGGCAGTTCGCCGATCGGCCTGCACCATAGCCCCTCGACCGTCGAACGAAAGGCCCTTGCAGCATCGGCGCTGACAGGCTGCGCGGCCAGCCAGTCCGCGACGCTCATCCCGTCGATGGCAGGATCCCGCGGGTTGAGCGCCCTCATTCGCAGACGAAGGGACCGTGATTCCGCATAGGCCTTGTCCGGCGCGTCGATCGCCGGCTGGACGACGAAGGCGCCCTCGACCGGGGTCTGGACCAGCGTCTTGCCGTAGCGGCGGATCAACGCCATAACGTTCGTCATGTCGTCGCATACGAACTGGCCGCCCGTATCGACGCGTCCGCCATCCGCAAAGGTCTGCGCCGCGACCCGCCCGCCGACGCGCGCCTGCGCTTCCAGCACGACAACGTCCAAGCCCCGCTCGAACAGCACCGCTGCAGCCGAGAGGCCGGTGAACCCGGCCCCGACGACGATTACGTCATGATGCTGCGCCATCAGTAGCCGGACTTGATCTTCTCGAACTCGGCGATCATCTTCTGCCGCAGTTCCGTCGGCAGCGGCGACTGGAACAGCGTGTCCTTCACGAACTTGTCGATATCGCCATAGCCCTTCTGATCCAGAAGCGCCGGATCGACCGCAGCCATTCCCTTGGCATTCGAATGCCCGTAGCCCCAGGATTCGACCATGTAGTTGGCGACGGGCGGATCGGTCAGCGCGTTCAGATAGTCGTATGCCTTGTCTTCGCTGCCCTCCCCGCCCTTGAGCCGCACGTAGCCGCAGACCCACGTCGACAGCCCCTCATCCGTGTCGCGCTTCATCTCGACGGGCACGCCGTCCGCCTGCAGCGTGACGGAGGTTTCGTTCCAGGCCCAGGCGAGGTCGACCTCGCCGCTCGCCATCGCCTGGCTCAACTCGGTGTTGTCGGTCCAGTAGAGGCGTATGTTCTGATGCACCTGGCGAAGGAAGTCCGACGCCTCCTTGAACTGTTCATCCGTCATCTGCGACCAGTCCTTCAGCCCGATCGCAAGGCTTGCCAGCGCATAGGCATCGTCGACATTGTCGCCGATCGAGACCCGGTCCTTGAATTTTGGATCGGCGAAAGCCTTGAGCGAGGCCACCTCCTCCGGCTTCACCGTATCGGTGCGGTAGGTCAGCACGGTGTTTCCCCACTCGAACGGAATGAGCCAGGCGGTGCCGTCCTCCGACGTCATCAGGCCCTTCATCGCCTTGAACCCCGGTAGCACGTCGTTCCAGTTGCGAAGCTTCGATGTATCGAGCGGCTCCAGCAACCCCGCCTCCCGCCACTTCGCCACGCTCTGCGAACAGGGATGGGCGACATCGGCCTTGAAGCCGGCGCGCAGTTTCTGGAAGGCCTCCTCTTCGTCGCCGAAGAAGGCGAAGTCCGGCGGCGTCTCGTGTTTTTCCATGTAGGCGGGGAAGAAGGCCGGCTCCTCGTAGCCGGACCAGTCGAAGACGGTGAGCCCGTCGCTGGCCCGTGCAGGCAAGGCGGTGGAGACCGAAAGTGCAGCGGCGAAAGCGGCAACGAGAAGTTTGCCCGTCCTGTAGCTGATGCTCATGCTCATTCCCCTTTTGACGTTGGCTATTTGGGTCCCGTTCGCGCGATATGCTTCGGAAACATGGCCGCGATGGCCTCGATGGCGGCCTCGTGAGCCCTCTCTCGGGTCAGCCCGTCGCCCATCATCAGGCGCAGCCAGAGCCCTTCCAGCATGGTCGAGACGGCGAGCGCCATGGGCTCGACCACATAGTCGTAGCCGCCCTCCTCCTTGAGCCGCGCACACAGGGAGACGACGATTTCCTGATACTTGACGTCGCGGGCGCCGCAGAGCGCCTGGTAGGTCGGCCGCGACTTCGCCTCGCCCCAGAAGGCGCACCAGGCGGCAAGCTTGCGCTTGGTGCAGATCTTCCGGTCGAAATCGGCAGCGACCAGCGCCCACATCTGGTCGGCCGGCCGCTCGCCCGCCTTCTCCAGCGCGGCATACCAGTGATTGGCATATTCGTCGGCCATGAACTGCAGCGTGGCGACGAGCAGCTTTTCCTTGCTCTCGAAGTGGAAGTTGACGATGCCGCGCGAGAGCCCCGCACCGTCGGCGACGTCGGCAAGCGTCGTGTCGGCATATCCGCGCCTGGCAAGCGAATCGATCGTCGCCTCGATCAGTTGCAGCCGCCTCGTTTCCTTCGATGCCTTGCGGCCCTTCTTCTCGACTTCCGTCACTTCCTTCTGCGCCGCACCTGCCCGCATCTTCACCGCCGTTCTCATTTTGGGATTTCGCAGCGCCTCGTTCACGGATGGCCTCCGCCCGGCTTGCTGCCGCGCAGATGAGTGGGGCAATGCTCGCCGGTGTCAAGCACCTTCTGCATCGCGCTCCAGATGCGGATGTTCTTTGCCACGTATTCCTCGCCGACGGCGGCCACGGCCTGCGCATGCAACGGTCCCGAGAGCCGTTCGAGCTCGCCGCGGGCAACCTCGCGATACCAGGCGTTGCGGTTTTCCGCCGATACGTCGACGAAGCCCGCTGCCGTCATCGCCTGCAGGTAGCGCTGCGGCGAGGCCATGCCGAAGCTCAGCCCCTCGGCGGCGACATACTCCTTCATCTCGGTCGACGGCTCACCGTCATGCGCGATCAGCCAGTCGGACGCCGCCAGCCGCCCGCCCGGCTTGAGCACGCGGAACAACTCGGAAAACAGCCATTCCTTGTCGGCCACATGGATCATCGCGTCCTTGGAGAAGACGACGTCGAACTCCCCGTCGTCGAAGGGCAGCGTTCCCGGCGGCGTGGCGATGAAGCGCACCTGCGCCGTCAGCCCCTCGCGCACCGCAGCCAGCCGCGCCCGGTCGATCACCGGCTGCTCGACATCGTAGCCGACCACTTCGGCGGGAGCGTAAGTCTTGGCGATATGCAGCGTGATGCCGCCGGCTCCGCAGCCGAAGTCGAGCACCGCCTTGCCGGCAAGATCGAGCCCAGAAAGCACGCGATCGACCTCTTCCGGGCCGCCAGGAGAAAGGTATCCATCCCCCCAGACCACCGCCAGAAACCGGATCGCCGCATCGTCGTATTCGGCCTCGTGTCCCGCTTCGCTCTGGTTTTCCGCCGTCATATGCGCCCTCGAAACCAGCCGCATCCCGCTTGCGACTAAAACGAAATTTTACCGGATTATCAGAGGATTGCAACATACTTGCTGAATATTCATTCAAAATATCTGGACAAGCTTTTGGCTTTGATGCAGCCTTTTGGCAACTGAGGGAGAACGAGCATGCAGCGATATGACGTCCTCGTGGTGGGCGGCGGCCATAACGGCCTGGTCACCGCCGGCTACCTGCAGCGGGCCGGCCTGAAAGTGGCTGTGCTGGAAAAGAACGGCTGGGTCGGAGGTGCGGCCACGAGCCGCGAACTGACGCCCGGCTTCCTCTATTCCAACTGTTCATACGTCTGCTCGCTGTTCCGCCCGGAGATCATGCGCGACCTGGAACTGCCCCGGCACGGCCTGCAGGTAGTCGCCTATGAGGGCGGCGCGGTGCTGACCCGCGACGGTGACTATCTCGCCTCCTACCGCGACCATGACAGCCATCGCCGCGAGTTCGCCCGCTATTCGAAGCGCGATGCCGAGGCCTACGAACGCTATGCCCGCGACGTCACCCGCCAGTGCCGGTTCATCCAGCCGCTTTTGATGCGCACAGCCCCCGACCCCTTCGGCTTCCGCCCGCGCGACATCGCCGAACTCGTCTACCTGGCGAAGAAATTCGGCGAATTCAGCCCCAGCGAAATGGCCGAGACGCTGCGCTTCTGGACCATGTCGATCTCCGACTTTCTCGACGAGTATTTCGAGACCGACGTCATCAAGGCCTACCTGGCGATCTCCGGCATCATCGGCACCGCGCTCGGCCCCATGTCGCCGGGAACGGCCTACGTGCTCCTGCACCACTACATGGGCGAGGTCGATGGCTCGGTCGGCGCCTGGGGCTATGCGCGCGGCGGCATGGGCGCAGTCACCCAGGCGCTCGCCAGTTCCTTCCTCGCAGCCGGCGGCACGATCCGCACCGATGCGGCAGTGGCCAAGATCTTTTCCCGCGGCGGCCGCACCACCGGCGTCGTGCTGGAGAGCGGCGAGGAGATCCGCGCCAATCTCGTCGTCTCCAATGCCGACGTGAAGCGCACCTTCCTGAAGCTGGTCGACGAAGCCGACCTGCCCGAACACTTCGTCCACCGGGTAAAGCACTTCAAGATGCGCGGCTCGTCGGGCAAGGTGAACATCGCGCTCGACAGCCTGCCGGAGTTCCCTGCTCTGCCGAAAGGCTCATCCTGCATCCGTGGCGACCTGCACTTCACCGACAGCATAGAGCGCATGGAACGCGCCTACGACGACTGGAAGGCCGGGCGCTGGTCAGCCGACCCGATGCTCGATGCGATGATCCCGACCACGCTCGACCCGACCATGACCTCGCCGGGCAAGCACTTCATGAGCTGCTTCGTGCAGTACTGCCCGCCGAAGGTTCAGGGTCGCGACTGGACGGATGCCGACCGCGCAGCCTTCGCCGAAACCGTTATCGGCCAGATCGCGGACTATTCACCCGGTTTCCGCGACCGCATCGTCCACATGGAGGTGCGCACCCCGCGCGAACTGGAAGCCGAGGTCGGGCTGACCGAGGGCAACATCTTCCAGGGCGAGCTGACCTTCGACCAGTTGCTGTTCAACCGCCCGGTGCCGGGCTACGCCCAGTACCGCAGCCCGATCGCCGGCCTCTACATCTGCGGCTCCTCCACCCATCCCGGCGGCGGCGTCATGGGCGCGCCCGGCCGCAACGCCGCCATGGAGATCCTCCGCGACCTCAAGCGCAGCCCCGAAACGATGAGCAACGCCCATGACGTCATCTGATGCGCCCGCAAAATCATCGACAACATCCGCAACCGCCTATGACGCGATCGTCATCGGCGCCGGCCACAACGGCCTTGCCGCCGCCGCCAAGCTCGGCCGCAGCGGCCGCAGGGTCCTGGTGCTGGAGGCGGCGAACGCGCCGGGCGGCGCAGCCCGCGGCCGCGAATTCGCGCCGGGCTTCCGCTCGGCCGGCCTGCCCCATCTCATCAACCGGCTCGACCCGGAGGTCGCCCGCGACCTCGGCCTGTCGCTTTCGGCCACGCCCGGCCATGCCATGCCGACCGCAGTCCTCGACGGGATGAACGAACCCGCCGTCCTGCGCGGCGCCTATGGCGAGACGATCGACGGCGTGTCAGCGGAGGAGGCCGCAGCCTTCGGACGCTTGCGCGACAAGCTCGCCTTCCAGGCCGGCATCCTCAAACGCTTCCTGCGCCGCCCGCCGCCGCAGCTCGGTGCGATCGGCATCGGCGACGTCTCGACGCTGATGGCAGCAGGCTTCGGCCTGATCCGGAAAGGCCGCGCCGAGGGCCGCGATTTCCTGCGCATGCTTTTGATGAACGTCGCCGACGTCGCAGAGGAATACCTCGATGACGACAGGTTGAAGGGCCTGCTCTCCTTCGATGCCACGCTCGGCATCCACCTCGGCCCGCGCTCGCCGACCTCGCTGCTCGGCCTTTACTATCGCCTCACCGGCGAAGTGGACGGCAAGTCCGGCGGGCAGTTCATCCCGGACGGCGGGATGGCCGCGGTCGCGCCCGCCTTCCTGAAGGCCGCCGAGGGCGCCGGCGTCATCATCCGCTGCGGTGCGCGTGTCGGCCGCATCCTCGCCGATCGCGGCAGCACCCGCGGCGTCGTGCTTGCGGATGGTTCCGAGCTGACCGCCCCCGTCGTCGTCTCCGCGATCCATCCGCAGGCGACATTCCTGCATCTGGTCGATCCGGCCGAGACCGGCACCGGTTTCCTGCGCGCCATCCGCCATGTCCGCACAGCCGGCAATGTGGCCAAGCTGGACCTGGCACTCTCACGCATGCCGAATTTCACCGGCCTCACCGGCCGCGACCATGCCGGCCGCATCGTCATCGCCCGTTCGATGGCACATGTGGAAGAGGCCTTCAACCCGGCCAAGTACGGCGAGTTCTCGCAGGACCCGGTGATGGAGATCGTGCTGCCGAGCCTCGCCGACGCCTCGCTGGCGCCGGACGGTGCCTGCACGCTTTCGGCACTCGTGCAATACGCCCCCTACAGGCTGCGGCAGGGGTGGGAGACCGGCAAGCCGGCCTTCCTGAAGATCGTGCTCGACATTCTCGAGCGTCATGCGCCCGGCATCGGGCGCACGGTCGTCGCGGCGGATCTCAGCACTCCGGTCGACATCGAGGCCGAGTACAACCTCCCCGGTGGGCACTGGCACCACGGGGAGCTGCAGGCCGACCAGTTGCTGATCAACCGTCCGACGGGGGCTGCATCGGGCTATGCCACCCCGATCGAAGGGCTCTACCTTGCCAGCGCCGGCGCCCACCCAGGCGGGGGCATCTCCGGCCTCGCCGGCTGGAACGCCGCCCGCCACATCCTTGCCGGAGGCAGCCGATGAACGCCCTGACAAAACCGCTGAATGCCACTGAGGCCCGCCGCGCCGCCCGCAACCACATCCTCACGCCCCGGCTGGAGACACCGTTTCATCCACGGCTTGCAGCCCTCGACGTGGTCAACGACTGGTACAACTGGGCCGGCTACAAGGCGCCGCATTCGATCTTCGACGAGGAGCTGGAGTATTTCGCCATCCGCTCCACCGCCGCACTGTTCGACATCTCGCCGATGGTGAAGTACCGCATCAAGGGTTACGACGCCGAGCGCTATCTCAACCGGCTGACGCTGCGCGACGTCCGCAAGCTTGCCGTGAACCGCATCCACTACACGGCCTGGTGCGACGACCACGGCCACGTCCTCGACGACGGCACGCTGTTTCGGCTCGGCGAGCAGGACTTCCGCCTCTGCTGCCAGGAGCGCCACCTGCCCTGGCTGCTGGACAGCGCCTTTGGCTTCGACGTGGAGATCTTCGAGGAGACCGAGGAGATCGCCGGGCTCGCCCTGCAGGGGCCGACAAGCCATGCGGTGCTGGCCGAGGCGGGCTTTGCGGGAACCGAGCGGCTGAAGCCGTTCGACATCGCGACCTTCCCCCATGACGGCGGCCCCGGCTGCAGCGCTGTGACGATCTCGCGCACCGGCTTCACCGGCGACCTTGGCTACGAACTTTTCGTCCCGCGGGCTGCCGCCCTGTCGCTATGGGACAGGCTGTGGGCTGCTGGCGCCGAGCACGGCATCCGCGCCATCGGCTATTCCGCGCTGAACCGCACCCGCATCGAGGCCGGCTTCATCGTCGCCAATGCCGACTTCGTCACCGCCGAGGGAGCACTGCGCGCCGACCGGGTCCGACTTCCGGATGAAATCGGCCTCGACTGGCTCGTCGATCCGGACAAGCCGAGCTTCAACGGCCGCCGCGCGATCCTGGACGCACGTCGGAATCAAAGCTTGAAGCACATCCTCGTAGGCCTTGAAATCGAAGGAAATATCGCCGCCGAACACGCGATCGTCTACCATCGCGGCAAGCGAGAGGTCGGCCTGGTCACGGCCGCCACCTGGTCGCCCACCGCCAAGCGCAACATCGCGATCGCCAGCCTCGAACGCCCCTACGGAACGAAATTCGTCGACGACCTCTGGGTAGAGATCTACGCGATGCGGGAGCTGAAATACCAGAAGATGATGAAGCGCGCGAAGGTGGTCCCCCGGCCGTTCGTCAAGCTGGCAAGGCGGACGGCGACACCGCCGGGCCTGCGGTGAGGAGACCTGGTGAAGCAGGGCTCAGCACAAGCAGCCCGCCCACCGCAATTGAGCGCACGGACACCGATGGACGAAGAAAGCCGCCACCAATGGGAACTGATCCGGACACCCGCAGGCGTCGAATGGTCGGGGCGCGCCCGCTATGCGGCGGCGATGTACTTTTACCAGAAGGGGATAATGGCCGCCGACGTGCTGGAGGTCTACCGCATCTGCTCGCGGCTTGATGCGGAAGATCCGCTGTCGGTACTAAGACGCTGGAAAATCGGCGAAGACTGGATCGAGAAGCTCGAGACGACGGTCAAATGACCTTTTGAACGGCCACAGCGACCGCGCCTTACGAAGAGACGCCCGCCACCCGGCGGGCGCCCGTCACGCTCACTTGGCCGCCTGAAGACTGCCGATCAACCGCCGCAGCCCTTCCCGCCCCTCGCTGGCCAGGTCGAACCGTCGGCCGAACAGCAGCCATTCCGAGCAGATGCCCTTCATCATCCAGCGCAGTGCGGAAGCGGCGGACTTGGGCGTCCAGCAGGTGCCAAGCTGGCCCTTTTCAGCCGCGCGCGCGAACGCCGCCTCCAGTGTCTGCATGTGCCCGTCGTCCACGCCCTGCTGCTGTTCCAGCACCGCCGAAAGCTCGCCGGTATAATCGCAGCGAAGCAGGATCGAAAGGATGCGCTGTCGCTGCTCGTCATTGGCCAGCGTGTCCAGCCATTCCGCCGCGACCCTCTCGATCACCGTCAGCACCTCGGCATCCTCGGATTCGAGTTCACGCGCGACCATGTCCTCCTGCGGCAGCGGCACCGACTTGTAGAGTTCCATGAAGAGATCGGTCTTGTTGGCAAAATGCCAGTAGATGGCGCCGCGGGTCACGCCGGCGGCATGGGCCACATCCTCCATCGTCGCGTTGGAGACGCCCTTCTTGTAAAAGACGCGTTCGGCCGCACAGATGATCTGCTGGCGCGTGGCTTCGGCGTCCGCTTTGGTCCTTCGCATGTTCCCCCCGTCAACGGGAATGCCCGCCTTGCGGCGGGCATTCGCTGGTCACTCGCCAGGTGCCGGTACCGGCTCGGCGGACGGCTTCTCCTCCTTCGGCTTGCGCCCGAAGATGTTCATGATGAACACGAAGAAGACCGGCACGAAGAAGATGGCGAGAATGGTGGCCGAGATCATGCCGCCCATCACGCCCGTTCCGATCGCGTTCTGGCTGGCGGCGCTGGCGCCAGAGGCAATCGCCATCGGCAGCACGCCGAGGGTGAAGGCCAGCGAGGTCATCAGGATCGGCCGGAAGCGCAGCCGGCAGGCCTCGATGGTGGCCTCGAGCAGCGGCTTGCCCTCGGCCCTGAGGTCCTTGGCGAACTCGATGATCAGGATCGCGTTCTTCGCCGAAAGGCCGATAATGGTGATCAGCCCGACGAGGAAGTACACGTCGTTCGGCATGCCGCGCCAGGTTACCGCCAGCACCGAACCGATGACGCCGAGCGGCACCACGAGCATGACCGACAGCGGGATCGACCAGCTCTCGTAGAGCGCGGACAGCAGCAGGAACACGAACAGGATCGACAGCGCGATCAGGGCCGGCGCCTGCGAGCCGGACTGGATCTCCTGCAGCGACTGGCCGGTCCACTCGTAGCCGAAGCCACTCGGAAGTTCGCCGGCAAGGCGCTGCATCTCGGCGATGGCGTCACCCGAGGAATACCCCGGTGCCGCCTGTCCGGCGATGCGGATCGACGGATAGCCGTTGTAGCCAACGATCTGCTGCGGGCCGCGCAGCCAGTCGACAGTGGCGAAGGACGACAGCGGAACCATGCCGCCGCTGGCGTTGCGCACGTTCAGGTTCAACAGGTCCGCCGTCTGCATCCTCTTCTCCGCGTCCGCCTGCACCGTCACGCGCTGCATGCGGCCGGAATTCGGGAAGTCGTTGATGTAGGACGAGCCGAGGTTGGCCGAGATCGTCGAGTTGATGTCCGCGAACGTCACCCCGAAGGTGTTCGCCTTCTCGCGGTCGATGACCAGGTTGACCTGGGCTGCATCCGGCATGCCTTCGATGCGCAGCCCGGCAAGGACCGGGCTCTGCTGAGCCGCGGCCATCAGCTGGTCACGTGCAGCCGACAGCGCCGCCTGCCCCAGTCCGCCGCGGTCCTGCAGGCGGAAGGTGAAGCCGGTGGAGTTACCGAGGCCCTGGATGGGCGGCGGCGACAGCGAGAACGTCATCGCGTCCTTGATGCCGAACAGTTGCATGTTGGCCCGGCCCGCGATCGCCTCGGCCGAATCCTCCGGCCCGCGCTCCGACCAGTCCTTCAGGGGAACGAAGGCAAGGCCGGCGTTCTGGCCGGTACCGGAGAAGCTGAAGCCGGAGATCGCCACGATGCCTGCGACGGCATCCTCGCCGAGGAATATCTTCTCGACCTGCTGGATGACGTCGGCCGTCCGCGTTCCGCTGGCCTCGGACGGCGCCTGCATGTCGACGATCAGGTAGCCCTGGTCCTCGTTCGGCAAAAAGCCGGTCGGCAGCTGCATGTAGGCATATCCAAGCCCCACCAGCAGCGCGAGATAGACGACCATCAGCCGGCCGGACCGCGTGATGATCCTGCTCACCACGCCGGAATAGCCGTGCGCCGTCTTGTCGAAGCCGCGGTTGAACCAGCCGAAGAAGCCGCGCTTCTCGTGGTGGCCGTGCTTGATGGGCTTGAGGAAGGTGGCGCAGAGCGCTGGCGTCAGGGACAGCGCCAGGAAGCCGGAGAACAGGATCGACACCACCATGGTCAGGCTGAACTGCTGGTAGATGATGCCTACGGCGCCGGGGAAGAAGGCCATCGGGATGAACACCGCCGACAGCACCAGCGTGATGCCGATGATGGCACCCGTGATCTGGCCCATCGCCTTCTTCGTCGCTTCCTTGGGCGACAGACCCTCCTCGGCCATGATGCGCTCGACGTTCTCGACGACCACGATGGCGTCGTCGACGAGGATGCCGATCGCCAGCACCATGGCGAACATGGTGAGCACGTTGATCGAGAACCCGGAGACATACATGGCCGCGCAGGTTCCAAGCAACGCCACCGGAACCACCAGCGTCGGGATGATCGTGTAGCGGATGTTCTGCAGGAACAGGAACATCACGATGAACACGAGCCCGATCGCCTCGATCAGCGTGTGGATGACCTTTTCGATCGACACTTCGACGAACGGCGTCGTGTCGTAGGGGATGCTGTATTCTAGGCCGGCCGGGAAGAACCGGGACAATTCGTCCATCTTCGCGCGGACGCCCGCCGCCGTCGACATCGCATTGCCGGTCGGCGACAGCTGCACGCCGATCGCCGCGGTCGGATTTCCGCTGAGGCGCGTCGAGAAGTTGTAGCTCTCGCCGCCGATCTCGATGCGGGCCACGTCACGCAGCCGCACCGACGACCCGTCCGGGTTGGCGCGCAGCACGATCGAGCCGAATTCTTCCGGCGAGGCGAGCTGTCCGCGCACGAGCACGGTCGCCGAGATCTGCTGGCCGATGGGGTTCGGCTGTGCACCGATCTGGCCCGCGGAGACCTGGGCATTCTGCGCCGAGATCGCGTTGTTGATGTCGTCGACCGTCAGGTTGAGGCCGACCATCTTGTCCGGGTCCACCCAGATGCGCATCGAGCGCTGGGTGGAGAACAGCGTGGCGCTGCCGACGCCTGGCACGCGCCGGATCTCGCCCAGCACGTTGCGGCTCAGATAGTCGCCAAGCCCGATCGCGTCGGTGTTGCCGTCCGTCGAAGACAGGGCCACCACCATGAGGAACGACGTGCTGGCCTGCTCCACGCGCATGCCCTGCTGGGTCACGGCCTGCGGCAGGCGCGGCTCGACGCGGGCGATACGGTTCTGCACCTCGACCTGCGCCTCGCCGATGTCGGTGCCCGGCGCGAATGTCACGTCGATGGAAATGCTTCCCGACGATTCGGAGGTCGATTCGAAGTAGAGCAGACCCGGCACGCCGTTCAGCTCTTCCTCGATCGGCCGCGTCACCGACTGGTAGATATCCTCGGGCGCAGCGCCCGGATAGTTGGTCGAGATCGATATCTGCGGCGGCGCGACGTTCGGGTACTGCGCCACCGGCAGGAGCGGGATGGTGATCACGCCTGCCAGCATGATGAAGATGGCGACGACCCAGGCGAAGATCGGCCTGTCGATAAAAAATCTTGGCATTGTTCAGGACCTCAGTTCGCCTTTGCGGCCGGCTCTGCCGCCCCCTCGCCCGCCGCAGGCTGCGCCTCGGCTGCTTCCTTCGTCGCGGTTTCGGACGTCGTGTCGGTCGGCTGCCAGTCGGATGGCGCCACGGCGGCTCCGGGACCGATCTTCTGGAAGCCTTCGACCACGACCTTCTCGTCCGGCTTGAGGCCGCTCGTCACGACGAAACGCTGGTCGACCGCGCGGCCGATGTTGATCCGCCGGATGTCCAGCTTGTTCTCGCCGTTGACGACATAGACCTGCGCCTGACCGGCGGTGTCGCGCTGGACCGATTGCTGCGGCACGAGGATCGCATTCCTCTGGATGCCCTGCTGGATCTGGACGCGGACATACATGCCCGGCAGCAGGTCGTTGTCCGGGTTCGGGAATTCGCCACGCAGCGTCACCTGGCCGGTCGTCTCGTCGACGGCCGCCTCGGAGAACAGCAGCTTGCCGGTATGGTTGTACGTCGTGCCGTCGTCAAACAGCAGCGTCACGTCCGCCGAATTGTCGTTCATCAGGTCGCCGTCCTGCAGCGCCTTGCGCAGGCGGATCAGGTCGGTGGCCGACTGGGTGAAGTCGGCATAGACCGGGTCGAGCTGCTGGATCGTCGCGAGCGCCTCGGTGCCGCTGGTGCTGACCAGCGCGCCCTCGGTGATCAGAGCCCGGCCGATGCGGCCGGTGATCGGCGCCTTGACCTCGGAGTATTCGAGGTTGAGCCTTGCTGACGCTAGGCCAGCCTCGGCGATCGCAACGTCGGCGTCCGCCGCCGCAAGCTGCGCCACTGCGTCATCGAACTGCTGCTCGGAGGCGACGTTCGACTTCTTCAGCTGCTCCTGGCGATCGGCCGCCTGCTTGGCCTGAAGCTGCACGGCCTTGGCACGCCGCAGCGTTCCCTCGGCACTGTCGACCTGCACCCGGAAGGGCTGCGGATCGATCCGGTAGAGCACGTCGCCTTCCTTCACGATGGAGCCCTGCTCGAACACGCGCTCGACGATGATGCCGGAAACGCGCGGGCGAACCTCGGCGATGCGAGTCGCGGCGATCCGGCCCGGCAGCTCGTTCATGATCGGGGCTTCCTCAGCCTTGGTCGTGATCACGGCCACCGGCGTCGGAGGCCTTGCCGGCGCATCCGCCGGCTTGTCTTCCTCCTGCTGGCAGCCGGCGAGGAAGAGCAGGCTTCCCATTGTCGCAATTGCAATCGATCTGATGATGCGCATCGGTTTTTCCACGATCAAGGAGAGGCCGGCGGCCTCGAAAAAGGTGCGTGTCTCGGCCGGAAGGCCTTGAAATGATTCGATGCGGAAAGCCGGCAGGCCTCCGCATCGTAGTTTACAGACAGCGATGTATGTTAAATGCTGACAAAGCGCAACGCATCTATCGCGCCGCACAATCCTGATCACGAGATTGTGATGAGGGTCCTCATCGTATGGCTTCACCATTTGCATTGAAACGATGCAGATGGCCGGAATTTGGTGTCGCGTGCACAAATTCATCCGTTTGGTAATGGTGTTCGCCGAATAGGCGGGCCGTCAGCAGCCCGGCTTTCTCGCTGTCGAGATAAACGATCGTGTCGGCCCCGAGGTGCTCAACATGCACGATCTTGCCCGTCCATTCGCCACTCTCGCGCGACAGCGTCATGTGCTCCGGCCGGATGCCGATCGTCGTCGCGTCGCTCCGCCCGAGCCGGCCCGCATCGATGAAATTCATCGCCGGCGAGCCGATGAAGCCGGCCACGAACAGGTTGGCCGGCCTGTTGTAGAGTTCCATCGGCGAGCCGACCTGCTGGATCACGCCGCCGTCGAGCACGACGATCTTGTCGGCCAGCGTCATCGCCTCGACCTGGTCGTGGGTGACGTAGATCATCGTCGCCTTCAAGTCCCGGTGCAACCGCGCGATCTCGAGGCGCGTGTTGACGCGCAGTGCCGCGTCCAGGTTGGAAAGCGGCTCATCGAACAGGAACAGCTTCGGCTCGCGCACGATGGCGCGCCCGATCGCCACGCGCTGGCGCTGCCCGCCGGAAAGCTCGGCAGGCCGCCGGTCGAGATACTTCTCCAGCGACAGCATCGCCGAAGCCTTCTTCGTCCGCGCCTCGATCTCGGCTTTCGGCGCGCCGGCCTGCTTCAGCCCGAGCCCCATGTTGTCCTTGACGCTCAGGTGCGGATAGAGCGCATAGGACTGGAACACCATGGCGATGCCGCGCTTGGCTGGCGGCACGGCGCTGACTTCGGCGCCGTCGATCAGGATGCTGCCGGAGGTCGCATCCTCAAGGCCCGCGATAATGCGCAAAAGCGTCGATTTCCCGCAGCCCGACGGTCCGACGAAGATGACGAACTCGCCGTCCTTCACGTCGAGGTCGATGCCCTTGAGCACGTCGACCGGCCCGAAGGACTTGCGCACGGATTTCAGTTGCAGGGAGCCCATCGTCGTTCCTTCTTTTATAGTTTCACCGGTCGGCCGGTGCGCACGCTTTCGTCGGCGGCAAGGCAGATCCTGAGGGACTGCACCGCATCGTCCATGTGCCGGGTCAGGTCGACATCCTCACGGATCGCCTTCAGCACATAGGCCTGCTCGCGATCGCAAAGTTCCTGGTGTCCTGGCTCGCCGGCCATCGTCAGGTCCTCGTCCACCTTGAGGAAGCGGCCATCCGGCCCGGTCTCGGCATTGTGAAGGCGGATCACCGCCGTCTTGGTGTGGGTATCGATGTCGTCGGACTTGGCGTTCGGGTCCATCACGATCGACACCGACCCTTTCGGCGACATCACGTCCTTCACGAAGAAGGCCGTCTCAGAGATCATCGGCCCCCAGCCCGCTTCGTACCACCCGAGCGAGCCGTCTTCGTAGAGCACCTGGAGGTGGCCGTAATTGTACATGTCCGGCGCGATCTCATCGGAAAGGCGCAGCCCCATGCCGCGCACTTCGACGGGCCTGGCATCGGTGATCTGGCACATGACGTCGACATAATGCACGCCGCAGTCAACGATCGGCGGCGTCGTCTGCATCAAGGCCTTGTGCGTCTCCCAGGTCGCCCCGCTCGACTGCTGGTTCAGGTTCATGCGGAACACGTAGGGGCCGCCGAGCTTGCGGGCTTCGGCGATCAGCCGCATCCAGGAGGGATGGTGGCGCAGGATGTAGCCGACGACGAGCTTGCGGCCGTTGGCCTTGGCGCAGGCGACCACGCGCTCGGCATCGGCGACAGTCGTCGCCAGAGGCTTCTCCACGAAGACGTGCGCACCTGCCTCCATAGCCATGACGGCAAAGTCGGCATGGCTATCGGAATAGGTGTTGATCGAGCAGAGCTCGGGCTTCAGTTCCTTCAGCGCCTCCGGGAATGAAGGCAGAATCTCGTAGCCTGCAAGCGCATCCGGGAGCTCGACCTTCGAGCGGTTGACGAGGCCGGCAATCGTAAAGCCCGGGTTCTCGTGATAGGCCAGCGCATGGCTGCGCCCCATGTTGCCGAGGCCCGCGGAAAGAACGCGGATCGGATCGGACGAATGGCTCATTTCACTGCTCCCGAAGTGATGCCGCGGATCAGTTGCCGCGAGAAGGCGAGATAGAGGACGAGGACGGGCAGGATCGCCAGCGACAGGGCGGCGAGCACCGCGTTCCAGTTGGTGACGAACTGGCCGATGAAAATCTGCGAGCCGAGCGTCACCGTCTTGGTCGCCTCGCTCGGCGCCAGGATCAGCGGAAACCACAGGTCGTTCCAGATCGGGATCATGGTGAAGACGGCGACCGTCGCCATCGCCGGTCGCACCAGCGGCAGCACCAGGCGGAAGAAGATGGAGTATTCCGACAACCCGTCGATCCGCCCCGCATTCTTCAGGTCGTCGGAAACGGTGCGCATGAACTCCGACAGGATGAAGACTGCGAGCGGCAGCCCCTGCGCCGTATACACCAGGATCAGCGCCGTCAGCGTGTTGACGAGCCCGGTCGCGACCATCCCCTGCAGGATCGCCACCGTGCCGAGCCGGATCGGGATCATGATGCCGAGTGCCAGGTAGAGACCCATCAGCGTGTTGCCGCGGAAGCGGTATTCGGACAGCGCGAACGCCGCCATCGCCCCGAACAGCAGAACCAGGGCGATCGACACGACTGTCACGATCAGGCTGTTCTGGAAGTAGAGCGCAAAATCCCCCTGCCCCAGCACGGTCTGGTAGCCCACGAGATCGAAGGTCGACGGCGTCGGCAGTTGCATCGGGTTGCGGAAGATGGCGTTGCGGTTCTTCATCGAGTTGATGATCGTCAGAAACACCGGGAAGACCGCGACCAGCGTATAGGCGATCAGGGCGGCGTGGACGAGAGCCGTGCGGGAAAGCGAGGTGCGTGCCTTGGACATGATCGGCCCCTCAGAACTGGTAGCGGCGGATGCGCCGCTGGATGACGAACAGGTAGAGCGAGACGCCGGCGAGGATGATCAGGAACATCACGGTCGCGATCGTCGCTCCCATCGAGCGGTCGCCCAGCTGCAACTGGAAGCCGAAGAAGGTGCGGTAGAGGAGCGTGCCCAGGATGTCGGTCGACCCGTCCGGCCCCGCCAGTGCGCCCTGCACCGTGTAGACCAGGTCGAAGGCGTTGAAATTGCCGACGAAGGTGAGGATCGAGATGATGCCGATCGCCGGCAGGATCAGCGGCAGCTTGATCTTGAAGAACTGCGCCCAGCCGGTCACGCCGTCGCATTCGGCAGCCTCGATCACCTCCTCGGGGATGTTGAGGAGGGCGGCGTAGATCAGCATCATCGGGATGCCGACATACTGCCAGACCGAGATCAGCGAGACGGCGATCAGCGCAGAGTTCGGCTTGCCGAGCCAGGGCGCAAACAGCGATTTCAGCCCGACGAGGTCCATCAGATAGGGCGAGACACCCCAGATCGGCGACAGGATCAGCTTCCAGATGAAGCCGACGATGACGAAGGAAAGCAGCGTCGGCAGGAAGATGGCGGTCCGATAGAAGGCCGCCCCGCGCAGCCTCGGTATCGATAGAAGGGCAGCAAGCGCGATCCCGATCGGGTTTTGCACCAGCATGTGGATGACGAAGAAGAAGAAGTTGTTCTTCAACGCGTTCCAGAAGTCGGCGGCCCAGCGCGCGTCTCCGAACAGCGTCTGGAAGTTCCTGAGGCCGACGAAGGTGGACTGTCCATCGACGGTGTTGAAGAAGGAGAGCCTGAGCGTCTCGAACAGCGGCAGGATCATCACCGCGCTGTAGACGACGAGCGCCGGCAGCAGGAACACCGCAATGTGCCAGCGGCGCGGTCGTCGCTCGACCTGAAGTTCGGCTTCTGAAACTGTGGCGTCCGTCATGGTCTCTGCCCGCTGTTGACGTTCGTTCGACGATCCCCCGCCAAATGCGGAGAGCGCCACACGGCTGGTCCTGCCGCATGATGCCGCGCCGGGATGTCCCGGCAGATGAAATTTCAGCCTACACGTTTTTCCGGGCGACGCTCTTCAGGAGATGACGCGGACCTCGGACCGCGATCACAGGAGACGGAAATGCCGCCCCTCATCCGCCTGCCGGCACCTTCTCCCCGCAAGCGGGGCGAAGGACTGTGCCGCACCCATCATGCCGACCGGCACGCAAGCGGGGTCGGCAAACGCCATACAAGTCCCCTCTCCCCGCATGCGGGGAGAGGGCCAGGGTGGGGGGCAGTCGCCTCCCGCCCGACGTCACAGGCTCACTTGGCCGGCTTGAACCAGCTGTCGAGGCCCTTCTGAAGCTTTTCGGCGGCTGCCTCCGGCGTATCCGTGCCGTTGATGACGTTGGCCGACATCGTCCAGGTTTCGTTTTCGAGGTTCGGCGTGCCGCGCGACAGGATCTGGTAGGTCGAACGGATCGTCGGCTTGCACTTCTCGCGCCAGTAGACGAATTCCTGCGCCAGCGGGTCCTGCATCTTCACCGCCGTCGAGTTCAGGCTGAAGAAGCCCGGTAGCGAGTTGGCATAGATGTCGGCGAATTCCGGCGAGGCGATGAAGGTCAGCAGCTTCTTCGCAGCTTCCGGATTGGCGCTTTTGGCGTTCAGGCCGATGCCGATGTCGTTGTGGTCGGAGATGTAGCAGGTGTCGCCGGCCGTCTTCACCGGCGGCGGGAACGCGCCCATCTTGAACTGCGCCTGCGTGTTGAACAGGCCGATTTCCCAAGAGCCTGCCGGATAGATCGCAGCGCGGCCGAGCGTGAACAGGTTCTGGCTGTCGGGATAGGTCTGGGCCTCGAAACCGTCGCCGAGATAGTCCTTCCACTTGGCCAGCGCCTTGAACGGCTCCACCCACTGCGGGTCGGTCAGTCTCTGCTCGCCCTTGATCAGCGCCAGGCGGCCTTCCTCGCCCTTCCAGTAGTTCGGACCGATGTTCTGGTAGCCCATGGTGGCGGCTTCCCACAGGTCCTTGGTGCCCATGGCCATCGGAATGTAGTTGCCGTCGGCCTTGATCTTGTCGAGGGCGGCGAAGAATTCTTCTTCCGTTGTTGGAACCGCGATGCCCAGCTGGTCGAAAGCGTCCTTGTTGTAGATGAAGCCGTGGATGACCGAAGCCATCGGCACGCAGAACGTGGTGGCGCCGTCGTCCGTCGTCCAGGCGGACTTGGCGACGTCCGAGAAGTTCTCCATGCCCGGCAGGTCGTTCAGGCCAGCCAGATGCTTCTTGTTGTAGAGCTCGAGTGACGCGTCGAACGGACGGCAGGTGATGAGATCGCCGGCAGAGCCCGCATCCAGCTTCGCGTTGAGGGCGGCGTTGTACTCAGTCGGCGCCGTCGGCGCGAAGGTCACCTTGATGCCCGGGTTCTTTGCCTCGAAGGCCGGGATGATCTTGTCCTTCCAGATCGAAAGGTCGTCGTTGCGCCAGCTTTCGATCGTCAGCGAGACGTCCTGCGCCTGAGCTATCCCGGCTGTGCCGAGAATGCTGGTGGCAAGGAGCAGTCCCTTGATCAGGTTGCGTGTCATGACATTCTCCCTTTTGTGCGCCCGTTCGGCGCGTTCCCGTTATCGGAGGTTCTTCAGGGCGCGCCGCAGGCTCTGCCCAGAATTGTTCAGCGCCGCCTCTGCCGCGGCTTTGTCCGTTGCGCCGGCAGCGATCAGCACGGCCGCCTTCACCGAGCCTTCGGACTGCTCCAGCAGCCGTCCCGCCTCTTCGAGACCCACGCCGGATATACCCGAAACGATGCGGGCCGCCCGGTCCTTCAGCTTGATGTTGTCCGCCTTGAGATTGACCATGTAGCCGTCATGCACGTGGCCGAGCTGGATGCCGACCAGCGTGGAGAGCATGTTGAAGGCGATCTTCTGCGCCGTCCCCGCCCCCATGCGCGTGGACCCGGAGACCACTTCCGGCGGCGTCTGCAAGAGCACGGAGATGTCGGCATAGGCAAAAAGCGGCGCACCGGGATTATTGGCGAGCGCCACGACCTGGGCTTCGTGCTCCCTGGCGTAATCGGCGATCGCGATGGCATAGGGCGTCGTGCCGCTGGCGGTGACGCAGATGACGCAGTCGCCCTTGCCGATACCGGCGCGCTCCGCATCCAAAAGCGCAAGCTGCTCGTCGTCCTCGTAGCCGCCCGCGAGATCCTCGAGGCTCGCCGCCCCGCCCGCAAGCAGGATGATGATGCGGTCACGCGCGATACCGTAGGTGCCGGGCAGCTCGAGCGCGTCGGCCATGCCCATCAGGCCGGAACTTCCCGCTCCGACGTAGACGAGCCGGCCGCCGCTGCGCAGGGCTTCGGTGGCGAGCTTGGCCGCCTCGGCGATATCCTCCAGCGCGTTGTCGACCGCGGCAGCGGCCTGCTGCTGGGCCGCGGACAGGACCTTCAGCACATCCAACGGAGGCCGCTCGTCGAGCCCCTCCGCCTGTTCGTGCCTGGCTTCAGTTCTGGCAGATGCCATTGCGTAGTCTCCCTTGCGGAAGATTTAATGCCAAAAACATACCAATTGTCCATAGGAAATTAACATGTATGAATGGAAAAATCCCGCCATCATATTTTATCCATCATTTTCAATAATTTCGCTCGGAAGAACCGACCGCCATCCGTTTTCCCCTTGGTTAATGGTATTTTTTTGGTATTGTATTTTTCGGAGGTCCCCATGGCAGATTTCATCATCGGCATCGATGGCGGCGGTACGAGTTGCCGCGCGGCGGTCGCGGACCCGCGGGGCGTCGTCCTCGGCCGGGGCAAGAGCGGCGCGGCCAACATCCTGACCGATCCGAACAACGCCATCCAGAGCATCACCGACGCTGCCGAGGCCGCTTTCCGCGACGCCGGCCTGCCGCCGGAAGAGGTGCGCAATGCCGACGCCTTCCTCGGTCTTGCCGGCACCAATGTCGGCAACCTCACTCAATATGTGCGAGAGCGCCTGCCCTTCCGCCACACCGACATCGATTCCGACGGCCTGATCGCATTGCAGGGCGCAATCGGCGATGCGGACGGCTCCGTCGCCATCCTCGGTACCGGCACGATCTTCATGGCCCGACGCGACGGCAAGGTCCACTATATCGGCGGCTGGGGCTTCACCATCGGCGATCTCGGCGGCGGCGCCCGCCTCGGCCATGCGCTGCTACAGGAGGCGCTGCTCGTCCACGACGGTATCCATGAGGGATCTGCCGTGACGGCGGCCATTCTCGACGAATTTCGCCACGACCCGACCGCGATGGTCGAGTTCGCCCGGCTTTCCAAGCCAGGCGACTTCGGCCGCTACGCGCCGCTCGTCTTCCGGCATGCGCAGGCAGGCGACAAGGGCGCGCTGGCGCTACTGCAGGACGGCGCACGCTCCGTCAACGAGGCGCTCGACGCCATCACCCGGATCGGCGGCCACGAGCGGCTGTGCCTGCTCGGCGGACTGGCGCCGCTCTACCCCGCATGGCTCGAAGCGCGCCACCGGGCAATCCTGGTCGAGCCGCAGGCGGACGCGCTGACGGGCGCCGTTGCGCTGGCTGCAAAGCGCCACAAGGAGAGAGCGCGCGATGACGAGCCGCGGCGGGACGAGGCCGGAGACGCCTCATGACCGCACTGCTGGCCACGATCCTGTCCCCCGAGCGCCTGCAGGCTGGCGGATCGGGCCCGCTTTACCTGAAGCTTCGCCAGACGCTGGAAGAGGCGATCAACACCGGCAAGCTGAACCACGGCGACGCCCTGCCGCCCGAACGCGACCTGGCCGATTACGCCAATATCAGCCGCGTGACGGTCCGCAAGGCGGTCGACGACCTCGTCAAGGACGGGCTTCTGGTGCGCCGGCACGGCTCCGGTACGTTCGTCGTCAAACCGGTGTCCAAGGTGGAGCAGTCGCTGTCGCGGCTGACCTCCTTTACCGAGGACATGGCCCGGCGGGGGCTGACGACGCGGGCGCAATGGCTCGACCGCGGCCTGTTCCACCCCTCGCCCGACGAGATGATGATCCTCGGCCTGCCGGCCGATGCGGTGGTCGCCCGCCTCGGCCGCCTGCGCATTGCCGACGATATGCCGCTGGCGATCGAACGCGCCTGCATCTCCTCGGAGTTCCTGCCCGACCCCGCGCAGGTGACCGGTTCGCTCTACGCCGCCCTCGAGCAGCGCGGCTGCCGACCGGTGCGCGCCGTACAGCGCATTTCGGCCTACAATATCAAGGAGCCGGACGCCGCACTCCTCGGCGTTACCCCCGGGGTGGCCGGACTGTCGATCGAACGCGTCTCCTACCTTGCCTCCGGCAGGGTCGTGGAATTCACCCGCTCGCTCTACCGGGGCGATGCCTATGACTTCGTCGCGGAACTGACGCTTTCGGATACGTGAGCCCACCGCTGCAACGGAAAGACCAGACCATGCAGACCAATATGCGCCGTGAAGTGAACGAAATCCCGGAAGCCGCCGCCCGGCTTCTTTCTGAACAGAGAGATGCGATTGCCCGGACGGGCAGCGCGCTAAAGGCCGCCGATCCGCGCTTCCTCGTCACTGTCGCCCGCGGCTCCTCCGACCATGCGGCCCTGTTCCTCAAATATGCGATCGAACTGACCGCCGGCCGCCCTGTCGCCTCGCTCGGCCCCTCGCTCGCCTCGATCTACGGCGCGAAACTGAAGCTGGACGGCGCAGCGGCCATTGCGATCTCGCAGTCGGGCAAGAGCCCTGACATCGTCGCCATGGCAAAAGCTGCGACCGACGCCGGGGCGATCTCGATGGCGCTGACCAACACCATCCCCTCTCCGCTTGCAGAGGCCTGCAGCCACCCGCTCGATATCTGTGCCGGCCCCGAGATCAGCGTGGCCGCCACCAAGTCCTACGTGAACTCGATCGTGGCGGGTCTTGCGATCCTCGCCGAATGGACGGGCGATGCAGCGCTGAAGTCGGCGGTCGCAGCCTTGCCCGACCAGTTCGCAAAGGCGATCGCGCTCGACTGGAGCGATCTGATCGCGGATCTGGCGGAAGCGAAATCGCTCTACGTGCTCGGCCGCGGCCCCGGCCTTGCGATCGCCAGCGAAGCCGCATTGAAGTTCAAGGAAACCTCGGGGCTGCATGCCGAAGCCTATTCGTCCGCTGAGGTGCTGCACGGCCCTGTCGCTCTGGTCGGCCCCTCGTTTCCGGTGATCGCGCTGGCCGCCCGCGACGCCGCCGAGCAGTCGGTGACCGGCATGGCCGATGGACTGGCCGCGAAGGGCACCTATGCCTGCGTTACCTCGGCCGGCGCCGTCGCGGCCAAGAAGCTGCCTTTCGTCGCCACCGGACACCCGATCACGGATGCGCTGGCGCTGATCGTCCCCTTCTACGGCTTCGTGGAAGCCTGGTCGCGCGCCCGCGGCCTCGACCCCGACAAGCCGGTCAACCTGAAGAAAGTCACGGAGACAAGATGAGTGCCCTGACCGCATTCTCCGCCGCCAGCATCTTCGACGGCGACCTCTGGCACGACGACGCGGCGCTGCTGGTCGGGGACGGCAGGGTCGTGGCGATTGTCGCCCGGCATGACATTCCGGGCGGCGTGACGCCGGTATCGCTGGGCAGCGCGCGCATCGTGCCGGGCTTCGTCGACCTGCAGGTCAACGGCGGCGGCGGCGTGCTTCTGAACGAACAGCCGGATGTGGACGGCATCCGCACCATCTGCACGGCACACGCCCGTTTCGGCACGACGGCGCTGCTGCCGACGCTGATCACAGACACGCCGGAAATCACCGCCCGCACCATTGCCGCAGGCGTGGCAGCACGCGCGGCGAAAGTTCCCGGTTTCCTCGGCCTGCATCTGGAGGGTCCTCATCTCGCGATCGCCCGTAAGGGCGCCCACGATCCGAAACTGATCCGCCGCATGGAGGCCAACGATCTCGCCCGCATCGTCGAGGCGCGGGGCCGGCTCGACGCCCTGCTGACGACAGTCGCGCCGGAAAGCGTGAGCGACGAACAGATCGCAGCGCTGGCAGCGGCCGGCGTGACCGTTAGCCTCGGCCACTCGGACTGCGGCTATCGCACCGTCAGTGACGCGGCTGCCGCTGGCGCCAGCATGATGACCCATCTTTTCAATGCGATGAGCCCGCTCGGCCATCGCGAACCCGGCATGGTGGGCGCAGCACTCGACCTCGGTCACCTCAATGCGGGACTGATTGCCGACGGCTTCCATGTCGATCCGGTCTCGATCGGCGTCGCTCTGCGTGCCAAGAAGGGTCCCGGCCGCATTTTCCTCGTCACCGACGCCATGTCGCCGATCGGCACCGACATGACCGGCTTCACCCTCAACGGCCGCGAGATCTTCCGCAAGGACGGCCGCCTGACGCTTGCCGACGGCACGCTTGCCGGCGCCGATATCGACATGGTCTCCTGCGTCCGCTTCATGCACGAGACTGTCGGCCTGGACCTGGAGGAGGCCCTGCGCATGGCCTCGCTTTATCCCGCCGAGGCGATCGGCATGACCGGTCGCAAGGGCCGGCTCACCCATGGGCATGACGCCGATTTCGCAGTGCTCGACGAAACACTCGCCGTGCGTGCGACCCATATCGGCGGCAAAGAGGTGTTCCGCGCCTGAGGCTTGTGCGATGCTGGCGCACGGCAGTCCGGCTGCAGCGGAGCCCCCAAAGTGTCGGGCGATTTCCTGCGGCAAAGGTGCGAAGCGGAACAGCGAAAAACAGAGGAATAGCGCTTTTCCGGTGATCCCGTTTTCACCGGAGATGCGCTAGGGTGCGCCTTGCCTCGTTCCATAAACGCGCCGGATCGATCGTACCCGGCGCCCTCCCCGACATCTTTGACAGGTGAGCCATGCAACTGATTTTCGACGGGCACAACGATGTGCTGCTCCGGCTGTGGACCAACATGCAGGGTGGAACCGATCCGGTCGCCGAATTCCGCGACGGCACAGACCATGGCCACATCGACGCCCCTCGCGCCCGCAGCGGCGGTCTGGCGGGTGGCCTCTGCGCCATCTACATTTCGTCCGGTCACCACGCGCCTCGGAAGCCAGACCTGAACGGGCACTACGCAACCCCGCTCGAGGCGCCGCTGGAACGGCAGCCGTCGCTCGACATCGCGCTTGCCATGGCTTCGATAGCCTTCCGCCTCGACCGCGCCGGCGCCTGGCGGCTATGCCGCTCGACCGCCGATATCCGCAGCGCCTTCGAGGACCGCACCTTCGCAGCTGTCCTGCACATGGAAGGCTGCGAGGCGATCGACCGCGAGCTTCAGGCGCTGGAGACATTCTATTCCGCCGGCCTGCGCTCCCTCGGACCGGTCTGGAGCCGCAACAACATTTTCGGCCACGGCGCGCCGTTCGCCTACCCCGCATCGCCCGATTCCGGCCCCGGCCTCACCGAGGCGGGCTTCGACCTCGTGCGCGCCTGCAACCGGCTCGGCATCCTCCTGGATCTTTCCCACATCACCGAACAGGGCTTCTGGGATGTGGCAAGGACGACCGACCAGCCGCTGATCGCCACGCATTCCAACGCCCACGCGTTGACTCCGGTCGCGCGCAACCTGACCGACCGGCAGATGGATGCGATCAGGGAAAGCCACGGGCTCGTCGGCCTGAACTATGCCACCACCATGCTGCGTTCCGACGGTCAGGAAAACGCCGACACCCCGATGTCGGACATGGTGCGGCATGTGGACCATATGGTGAAACGCATGGGCATCGATTGCGTGGCGCTCGGGTCCGACTTCGACGGAGCGACGATCCCGGCGGGCATCGGCGATGCGGCCGGCAGCCAGCAGATGGTTGCGGCACTTCGCGCCGCCGGCTATGACGCGGATGCGCTTGCAAAAATCTGCCGCGAGAACTGGCTGCGCGTGCTCGGCAAGGCCTGGCACGAAGGCTGACAAAAAGGTGATGGACGCCGCCGCGAGCATGGCGGCGGCGGCCCTCGAGAGGCCGGTTAGTCCGACAGGCGCGCCTCGCCAAGATCGACATCCAGAACGCGCGCCAGCCCATCGGCGACGATCGCATGGTCGATGCGTTGCGGCACGCCGGAAACCGTCACCGCGCCGACGCAGCCGAGCCCATCGATCAGGATCGGAAATCCGCCGCCATGGGTGGCGAAATCGGAGAGCGGCAGGTTGTGTGCTTCCTCCTGGCCGCGATGGGCGAGCGCCAGCCGGCGGCCGACGAGATAGGAAGAGTGCCAGAGCCGCAGAACGGTGTTGCGCTTGCGCCGGATCCATTCGGCGTTGTCGGTCGACGTTCCCTCGATGACGGTGTGGAACAGGATGCGATCGCGCAGCGAAATGTCGATCGCGATCGCCGCGCCGCGCTCCTGCGCGATGTCGCGCAGGATGTTGCCGAGCCTCCAGGCGGTGTCGGTGTCGAAGCGTTGAAACCGCAGCAGTTCTTCCTGCCGCTCGAGCCGCGCGATGTCGCCCTTGAAATCCTCGGTCACGCCTGTCTCCTCCCAGTCCTGTCATGCCTGCGTAGCCTGCGGCCAGCGCGGGCACAAGTACCGATGGCGGAACGGCGGAACCAGCAAGCCATCCGGCGCATCTATCTGCGGGTGATGCAGCGGAAGCCGATATGGGTCGTCGCCGCGTTCTCCTCGTGCGCATGTCGCGCAGCCGGGCGATAACGCCGGCAATAGTTGGGGGCGCACAGGTGAGAGCCGCCCTTGACCACGCGGCGCGCGATCATCACGTCCGGCAGGCGCGGGTCGCGGCTCTCCTCTGCGTCACCGCCGCGCGGATTGACCGGAACGCAGCAACTGCTCCCGGCCGGTTCGGGATGGCGGGACGACCAGAAGTCGCTCGTCCATTCCCAGACGTTGCCGATCATGTCGAGGAGCCCGTAGCCGTTGGGCGGAAAGCTTCCGACCGGCGAGGTGCGCTCGAAACCGTCGGGCTTGAGGTTTTCCGTCGGGAACATGCCGTGCCAGGTGTTGGCCATGAAGCGTCCGTCCGGCACCAGTTCGTCGCCCCAGGCGAACTCCGTGCCCTCCAGCCCGCCCTTGGCGGCGTACTCCCATTCGGCCTCCGTAGGCAGATCCTTGCCCGCCCACTCGGCATAGGCCTTGGCGTCCACATAGGACACCTGAACCACGGGATGGTCATACTTGCCGCGAATATTGCTCTGGCCGCCGAAAGGCCGGCGCCAGTTCGCGCCGAACTTGTAGTGCCACCATTGCGACGGATCCGGCCCGCTTATCCGCCTCGGCGGATCGAAGATCACCGAACCCGCCTTCAGCATGTGCGGCGCGGCGCCTGGATAGTCCGCCGCGCTTGCCCGCTTCTCGGCCACGGTGACATAACCCGTGGCCTCCACGAAGGCCATGAACTGGCGGTTGGTCACCGGAGCGACGTCGATCCAGAACCCGTCGACACGAACAGGATGCGCCGGCGCCTCTTCTGGATAGTGCCGGTCGGATCCCATGACAAAAGTGCCGCCTTCGATCCAGACCTGGCCCGGTTCAGCCGCAGCGCGATCGCCCTGCTCGACCCCCGGGCCTGCCACCTGCCCCGACTGCGAGAAGCGCTCGTTCATTCGCCCGTCCTCCGGCTGGATATCCACCCGCAAGGGTCGTTCAATCTGCAGGCGAGATCAAGGGGCGATGACAGCAATTACCGCGCCTGGTGGCAGAGGAACAGCCGTTCAATAGGCGGAGCCTGCCTCACCCGCCGCAGCCGCCGCCCTCTGCTCCGGCGTCAGCAGGTCCCGGTGGTGCGCCAGCGCTACGTCCGGGTGCGAACGCAACCGGCTCTTCAGGTGGTTCTGGCCGACCTCGCGGAAGATCGGGTTCAGCGGATCGACCGAAATGCCGCGTTCGGCACGCTTCAGGTCTTCGGGCAACTCGATCACCGGAATGGTCGCGTCGTAACGCGAGCCGAGGAAGAAGGCGACCGAGAAGCGCTCGGCACCGGCCGGCGGGGCCACCACGTCATGAACGTCGGCGCGCACATAGCCGTTGGTGGCCAGTTCCAGAAGCTCGCCCGTGTTGATGACGAAGGTACCGGGCACAGGCGGCGCATCGATCCATACCCCCTCCTCCGTGCGCACCCGAAGCCCCGGGATCACATCCTGCAGCAGCACCGTGACAAAGCCGCCATCCTTGTGCGCGCCGACTCCCTGGTCGGTCTCCGCGACGTCGCGGCCCGGATAGCGGATGATCTTCAGGAGCTGCGAAGGCTGCGGCTCGTAGATTTCGGCAAAGGCGTTCTCCGGCTGGCCGAGCGCGACGGCGATCGCCTTCAGCACGTCGATGCCGACGCGGGTGACCTCGGCCTGATATGCCAGCAAAAGCGGCTTGAGCTCCGGCAGGGCGTCCGGCCACTGGTTCGGTCCGAGCAGGCGCTTCCAGGGCTGCGTCTCGGGGCCGATCTCGACGGCTTCGCCCTCGGTGTTGATATCGAGCTGTTCGCGCCAGTCCTGCTCGCCGCGTGTGCGTTCGCGGCCGGCACGGTTGTAGCCGCGAAAGTGCGGCGACTTCACCATCTCGATCTCCAGCTTTTGTTCCAGCGGCAGCGCGAAGAAGCGCTTGGCGGTGGAGACGACGTCCTGGATCAGTTTAGGATCGACGCCGTGGCCCGTCAGGTAGAAGAAGCCGTGGTCGTGAAGGATGGCCCGTAGTTCGGCGACAAACGCCGCGCGCTCGCCATCGGAGCCGTGGAAGCGCGAAAAGTCGACGATAGGCAGCCCGGCTTGGACGGGGTTGGCATGAACGGTCATGGTATTCTCCTCAAGATGAAATCTGGTCGCGGGTAACAGGCGGCTGTTCGACGGGCCTTCATGCGCTACGGCTGCGCGCGACGCGATGGTTGACCCGCCGCGCCGCCCAGTCGCCGGCCACCTGCACGGAGTGGACGATGGCGACGAGGATGATGACGACGGCGATCATCACTTCCGGCATGAAGCGCTGGTAGCCGAAGCGGATGCCGAGGTCGCCAAGCCCGCCGCCGCCGACGGTGCCGGCCATCGCCGAATAGCCGATCAGGCTTACGAGCGTGACGGTCTGGCCGGCGACGATGCCCGGCAACGCCTCCGGCAGAAGGACCTTGAAAATGATCTGCAGCGGCGTCGCCCCCATGCTTTCAGCCGCCTCGATCAGGCTCTGGTCCACCTCGCGCATCGCCGTTTCTGCAAGACGCGCATAGAGCGGCGTGATGGCAACCGTCAGCGGCACGATCGCCGCGATCGTTCCGACCGTGGTGCCGGCCACGAGCCGGGTGAAGGGAATGATCGCCACCATCAGGATGATGAACGGCGTCGAGCGGACAAGGTTGACGATCGTGCCCGCAACCTTGTTGAACAGCGGCCGCTCGAGAAACTGACCCGGCGCCGTGACCACGAGCAGGACGCCGAGCGGAAGACCGATGAAGGTCGAGAGCACAGCAGAGGCCGCGACCATCGTCAGGGTCTGTTTCAGCGATTCGAACATGAGGCCGACAAGCGCCGGCGGCAGAAGATCAAAGAACATGGCCGACGATCTCTCCATGCAGGCCGAGGGAAGAAAGATAGGCCAGAACCCCTGGCAGGGTCGGCGTTCCCCCGGCGGCAACCAGCGTCAGCACGCCGAGCGGCTTGTCGTCGATGTAATCGATGCGACCGTGCAGGATGTTCGGGCGGATGCGAAACTGCTCAACCAGTGCCGCAAGCACCGGCTCGTGCGCCGCCTGGCCCGCAAACACGATGCGCAACACCGGACTTGAACCCGGCGCCGGCGACGGGCGCAATCGCTCGCTGACCTGCCGGGGAAGGTCGTGGGCGACGATGCTCGACAGGAACGAGCGTGCAACTTGCGATTTCGGAAAGGCAAGTACGTCGAAGGTCGGGCCGCTCTCGACCAGCTTGCCGTGCTCCAGCACCGTGACATGACTTGCGATCTGCCGCACCACGTCCATCTCGTGGGTGATCAGCACGATCGTCAGGCCGAGGCGGCGGTTGATGTCCTTCAGGAGCGCCAGGATCTGCTCGGTCGTTTCCGGGTCCAGCGCCGACGTCGCCTCGTCCGACAGCAGGACCTGCGGATTCAGCGCCAGGGCCCTGGCGATACCGATGCGCTGCTTCTGGCCGCCCGAAAGCTCGGACGGATAGGCGTCCACCTTCGCCGAGAGTCCCACGAGTTCGAGCAGTTCGGGAATGCGCCGGCGGATCTCATTCTTCTCAACGCCCGCGACCTCGAGCGGCAGCGCCACATTACCCGCAGCGGTGCGCGACGACAGAAGGCTGAAATGCTGGAAGATCATGGAGATGTCACGCCGTGCGGCGCGCAATGGCGCTCCGGATAGGCTGCTGATCTCGCGGCCGGAGACGAGCACCCTGCCGGACGTCGGTGCGACAAGCCCGTTCAGGCAGCGCACCAGGGTGCTCTTGCCCGCCCCCGATCGGCCGATGATGCCGTGAATGTCCCCTTTGCCGATCGCCAGACTGATCCCGTCGAGGACCGGCCCTTCCTTCGGATCGTAGACCTTCGTCAGATCCTCGATCCGGATCAGGGTCTCGGGTTTCGGCAGGTCCGCCGAGGAAAGCCGGGCTTCAGCAGCCACGGAAAACGGACGGGCAAGAGCATTCATGCGATCACCAGCCCGCAATGACGTTGCCTTCGAACGTCTTCTCGACCACCGCCTTCACCTCCCGCGACTTGTAGGCCTCGATAAGCGTCTGAACCCATGGGGCGTCCTTGTTCTTCTCCGCCACCGCGATCAGGCAGAAGTAGTCCGACAGTTGGTCCTCGACGAGCAGTGCGTCGCGGTTCGGTTTCAGCCCTGCCGAGAGCGCAAAGTGAGAGGTGATGACCGAGAAATCGACGTCCTCCAGCGAGCGCGCCAACTGCGCGGTCTCCATCGGTATGATCTTGATGTTTTTCGGGTTCTCGACAATATCGAGCTCGGTGGCATTGAAGGTCAGGCCCGGTGTGAGCTTGATGACCCCACCCGCCTCGAGCAGTTTCAGTGCACGGCCGAGATTGCTTGGATCGTTGGGAATGGAGATCTGCGCGCCCTCCGGCAGCTCCGCCAGGCTCTTGAACCTTTGCGAATAGCCGGCCATCGGCAGGAGCACAGTCCGGCCTCCGACGGCAACGAGATTGAGGCCCCGGTCCTTGTTTTGCTGGTTCAGGTAGGGGGTGTGCTGAAAGCCGTTGGCGTCGAGATCCCCGTCGTTCGTCGCCGGATCGATCAGCGCGCCGTCGGAGAACTCCACCACCTCGACGTCGAGGCCCTTGGCCTTGGCCACCGGCACCAGCGCCTCGGCGATCTGCGCGTGCGGGCCGGCCGTAACGCCGAAGCGTATCGTCTGGGCGAAAGCGCCGCCTGCGCCCGCGAGCAGGCCGATTGCCGTGAGTGCGGTGATGAATGTCGATGCCTTGCGCATTGGAGGTCCTTTTCGTGAAGTCAGGTTCGCCGGCAGATGGCGCCGGCAGGCAGTTTTGTCGGGCAATGGGTCAGGAGGCCTTTTTCCAGCCATGGGTGTCGCGCCATCGCGCCAGCCTGTGTACGGCCTCGCCGAGCGTCTCGAAGCTCTTGGCAAAGCAGAAGCGGACATGGCTTGTGACGTCGCGTTCGGCGTAGAATGCTGAGACCGGCACGGGCGTCACTTTCGCTTCGACCGTCAGTCGCCGGCAGAAGGAAAGGTCGTCGCCGACCGGATCGAACGCACTGATATCGGCGATCGCGAAGTAGGTGGCAGGCGCGTCCGCGACATCGAAGCCGGCAGACAGAAGCCCGCCGAACAGAGCGTCGCGGCGCGCGGCAAGGCCGCGCCTCAGATCCTCGAAATAGCTATCTGGCAGGTTCAGGCCGGCCGCGACCGCCGCCTGCAATGCCGGCGGCGTGGTGAAGGTGACGTACTGGTGCGCCCGCGAAATCGGCGCCAAAAGCTCCGGCGACGCCGAGACGTAGCCGACCTTCCAGCCGGTGACGGAGAACGTCTTGCCGGCAGAGCCGATGCGCACGACCCGATCGCGCAGTTCGGGAATTGCCAAAAGCGAGACGAATGCGCGGTCGTCGAAAACCAGATGCTCGTAGACTTCGTCGGCGACGATTACCAGGTCGTGCCGCTCGGCCAGTTCGGCCAGAATCGCGCGCTCGGCTTCGTCGAAGACCTTGCCGATCGGGTTCATCGGGTTGTTGACGACGATGAGGCGCGTGCGTGGGGTAATCGCCCTTTCCAGCGCCTCGCGGGGCAAGGCCCAGTCCGGCGGCGACAGCCGTACCGGGACCGGTATGGCCCCGGCGCGGCGGATCAGCGTGGCATAGGCGTCATATGCGGGTTCAAAGAGGATGACTTCGTCGCCATCGTTCAGCAATGCGAGGAAAGTGTCGGCCAGCGCCTCCGTCGCTCCGGACGTGACCAGCACCTCGCGCTCCCAATCGAGTTCGATCCCCTGGAAGCGGCGGCTGTTTTCAGCGACCGCACGGCGCAGTTCGGGCAGGCCGAACATGGGCGGATACTGATGGGGACCGTCGCGCAATGCCTTTACGGCCGCCTCGATCAGTTCCGCTGGTTCCAGCCCTTCCGGAAAGCCCTGCCCCAGATTGAGCGAGCCCGTTTCACGCGCCAGCCGCGACATCGATTCGAAGATCGACGTTCCCTGCGCGCCAAAGATGCGATTTGCCAAAGCTGTCCCCTGCGTCAAATTCAGGGAAAGAATAGTGTCTATAAATTTTATAGACAAAGAGGATTTTTCCCAGTTTGCGCTGAAGCGGGAAACAGCTTTTCGTACGCGCATTCGCCCGCGACATTGTACCACGGAACCGCAAGCATCCGACCCGAGGAAGATCAATCAGGACGGCGGCAATATCGGATCAGGCAAGCGCGCTGGACAGCGCCAGGAAAGAAAAGCCGCCGAGGATGCAGGCGGCTCCCTTGTAGGAATGGCGGCGCAGGCTGCCGGGCAGGGCCGAACCGAGCGCAACCCATCCGAGCCCGGCCATGCTTGACAGCAAGACGAAGGTGGCGACCTTGAGCGCCATCTCGTCGATGCTCGCCTGCGGTATCATCATCGTGCCGACGATCATCGCCTTCGGGTTGACGATGGTGGTGAGGAACACGCGCGTGAACGCCCCCGAGCGCACGGCGCCCTGGAGCTCCGGGGAAGCCGCCCACAATTGCACAGCGGAGACGGCGAGCCATGCGGCCGCCAGTATCTTGAGCGCCGGCAGCGCCCACCACAGATCCTTCACAAGCGCTGCAAACGCCACAAAAGCAGAAATTGCGATCATATAGCCGGCGGCCTCCGCCAGGGGCAGATGGCGCGCCGGACGCAGACCAAAGACAGCACCCGACGCCGCAAGAACCGTATTGGTAGGTCCCGGAGTAAGCAGGATGACGGCGGAGGTCAGAATGAAGGTCAGCAAGGAACTGTGCTCTGAGCCGGATGCGGACGTTTGCAGCGCAATTTCCGTCATGTTCACAATTCACGCAAGACACGGCAGCGCTCCGCGCGCACCGGCCGCACGGTCTGCGGCTTTAGCCGGATGCAACCCGGAAATCCCTGCAAAAAGGGCGCTCGACCCTTGCGGGGAGCGCCCTTATCCTGTCGGAACGTTCACGGCTCGGCAATGCCGATCCCATGACCATCCGTTTTGCAGGCAGGCTGCGGATATGTGAAAGTTCAGCACGTTTTTCAAGGTTTCAAGGCGAAGAATCTCATGGAATGCACGGCGGTCCACACATCAATCCGACGCGTCGTCGCCGATCTGCAGACGTAGCAGGCGCCATACGGTTCAGCGGCACGCAGAACTTCGAATCGCAGTCACCATTGCGGAAAAATGCAGACTTTACGTTTCGGCAGGCTGTGTCCATGGTGATCTCCCGCTTTCGAAACGCCTGCTGCGCGCAGATCTTTCCGCCCCGTCACCGCCCGCAAGGACACCAGTCATGAGCGACAATTTCCTCTTCGACGGCCCTGCCCATGCCGAAACGACGATCCTCCTGGCACATGGCGCCGGCGCTCCGATGGACTCCGCGTCGATGACGGCAACCGCGCAGGCGCTTGCGGCCGCAGGCTTTCGTGTCGCGCGCTTCGAATTCGCCTACATGGCCGCAAGGCGCGTTTCCGGGGAGCGCAAACCGTCGCCGAAGGGCGAGACGCTGAAGCCGGAATATCTGGAGGCTGTCCGCACCCTGCCGGCATCCGGGCGACTGATCATCGGCGGCAAGTCGCTGGGCGGACGCGTGGCGAGCATGATCGCGGACGAACTCTACTCAGCGGGAGCGATCGCCGGCCTTCTCTGCCTCGGTTACCCGTTCCATCCGCCGGCCAAGCCGAAACAGCTGCGCACGGCGCATCTTGTCGACCTGAAGACGCCGACGCTGATCTGCCAGGGCACGCGCGACGAGTTCGGCACCAGAGAGGACGTCGCCCACTATCGTCTCTCGCCCGCGATCCGGATGCTCTGGCTTGAGGACGGCGATCACGACCTCAAGCCGCGCAAGACGATTTCCGACTTTTCCGCCTCCGATCATCTGCAAACGCTGGCGCAGACGGTGAAGGAGTGGTCCGGCAGCCTCGCAGGCTGATGACCTAGCTCAATCCTCCGGGTAGCAGGCGGACGGATGCAGGACCGGAGAATAGCCCGCCGCGAGCGCTGCAAGCGTCGAAGGCGGCGTCAGCACGCCGTCGATCACCGCAGGCAGCGGCGCCGGGCGATAGCCACCCGGTTGCCAGAGGAGGGTTCGGCCGCCCCTGACGAGAAGGGCGGAACCGCCGGCAGCCACCATCGCCCCGTCCGGCAGCATTGTCACCGGATGGCGGAGCGGATGAAGCCGCTTGCGCCCCTTGTCCAGCCGTTCCATGTGCAGCACCGCGTCGATGTCCGCCGCCCCCTGCGCCGTAACCGCGCGCCCCGCGCTCCACGCCTGCCGGAACGCGAGCGCCGCGTCACGCCGACAAAGGAAGCAGGGTCGATGCCCGGCAGCCAGCGCCGTCGCCTCGTCCAGAAAGAACAGCTCCGTCCAGCTGCGGCGCGCCATCACCTCGCGCCGGATACCCTTGTATTCGCAAGCGCAGGTGATCCAGGCCTTCGTGGTCCATCGCCGCCGGGTGAGCGTACGTGTGGCGGGATCGTGAAGAATGCCGCGATTGCCGGTGAAGAGGCCGCGCGCCTCGACGGCGACGATGTCTGCGAAGGGCGTCACCCGGTTTTGCAGGGGCATGGAATGCCTTTCGAATACGAAAAATCCGAGACTTTGCCGTGGAGCCAAGTAAAGCCAGAAGCTGCACGCAGGTTCAACCGTACCGCCGGCAGCAGAGCGAACGATGGGCGGCGCCGCTTTCCCTGCAATGCAAGCGCCGTACTGCTTTCGGCTTGATCGACAGCGATTCCGGCAAGTGTTACCATTTTGGCACGTCCAGCAGCATTACGTTCTCGAATGCCGTGCAGGCATGAGAGTAACCGAGGCAGAGATCGTTCTTGATGATTGTTTTGTCATTCAGCTGATGCATGCGCCCGGGGGACCTGGATCACGCATGTGCTCCGGGATCAGGGAGGCTGTTCGGCATGGCGGACCGTCACCATGTGCAATCGCCCGCAACGGCGCCCGCAGCCGCCCTTGCCCCCTCATCGGGGCATTCGCGCGCCGCCGATCGCGTCAAAGGCTGCCCATTCTCACCGGAAAATCGAAGCCCGCAGACACACCATCCTTACCGCCGGTGCTTCGGCATGCTGCCGCACCACCTCCACCCCTCCGTTGAACATCTTGTCGCGCTGGGCGCAGCCTTCCGTTTCAACGATACCGACAGGGAAGCCGAAACCGACATCCCGGTCGGCTACACCTATTTGTGCCAGCTCGTCTTCCACGACCTGACCTTGATGGTCGTGCCAGCCGCCGGTGCGTCGCCCTTCAACCGCCATTCCGGCCGCCTCCAACTCGACAGCATCTTCGGTGAACGGCCGGCGCGCGACGGGCGCGCCGCACCGTTGCCGATCGGCAGGACCATGCCGGGCGGGCGACCGTGCGACCTGCCGCGCGACAGGATCGGGCGTGCGGCCATCTGCGATAGCCGCAACGACGACAACCTGCCGCTGGCGCAGACGCATCTCGCCGTCCTCCGCTTCCACAATGCCATCCTGTCCGCCTGCCCCGGCCAGTCGCGGAACGAAGTGCGCGCGCTTGCCGTCGCCCATTTCCAGTCCGTCGTCCTGCACGACCTGCTGCCGCGCCTGATCGATCCGGCGGTCTACGAGGACGTCATGGCCAACGGCCGCTGCATCCTGCACCCCACCCCGGAAATCGGCGACGACTTCGCAATACCGCTGGAGTTTGCCGCCGCCTGCGCCCGCTTCGGCCATGCGATGATCCGCAATCTCTACCGCTGCTGGAATTCCGAGAACCCCGGAGCCCGGCTCTACGCATTCTGGCGAAACACGTTCAACAGCAGCGACCGGCCACTGGACGGCACCGGGGATCTCGCCCGCACCCGCCTGTTCGACGATTGGATCGCCGACTGGGGCCGACTTCTTGGCGACCCGCCGGGGCGCTTCGGCCTGCCTCCGTTACTCGCGTCGCGCATCGACACTGTCTTCGCCCATCCCCTGTCACAAGTGCCGCAACAGGCACTGCCGCGGCTCGCGGCCAGCAGCCTCCAGCCTTCCACCAACATCGCCACGCTTTCCCTGCTGCGCGGCCTTTCGCTTCGTCTGAACAGCGGGCCGGCGGTGGCAGCGAAGATACTGGCGCTGTTGCGGGCACAAGGCCGGGCCGGTTTTCGGCTGCTCACCCCGCAGGACATGCTGCGCGACGAGCCCGATGAGGCCCGACGACTTCTGCTGCTGCCGGCAGGTGGTGGCGGCACGCTCGCCGCGCATCCGCCGCTTTGGCTCTACGTCCTCAAGGAAGCCGCCATCCTGCAAGGAGGCATGCGGCTCGGGCCGGTCGGAAGCCGCATCGTGATGGAAACGCTGCATGCGGCAATCGAAGCGGCCCATCCCTCCATTCTCGACAGCGGCTGGCACCCCGATCCGCGCCTCCGCCCGTCTCACCCGGAGAGATACAGCTTCCCCGACCTGATCGCATTCGCAGGCCTGTCCACCCCATGACCAACCGAAAGAGGAAAGGATGACGACATGTCGACGTTCAAGGTGCGCCTAAACGGCAGCGAGTTCGAAGGCGGCAAGCTTGCCGCCAAGGAATACAACCGCCTCTACCCGGATTTCTCCACTGGCGCCCTGTCGCCGAGCGAGCTCTTCGAGAAATGGATCAAAACCCTCGTCAAGACGGCCAATGTGGTCGTCACCTACGGCATCAACGACTGGCCGGTCTCGCTTGACGGCCAGGACCGGCTGATCGCAACACCGACCACCGGACGGACATTCCGCCTCAAGCTGAGATCGGACGACGACAATTTCGGCCTCCGCAAGGTGGTGATGATCACGCCGTCGCAGAAGCCGGAGCTGAACGAGCAATACCTCTCCGACATCGTGACGCGCATCAAGAATGCCGCCCAAGAAACGGATGCCATGGCCTATCTGCTCGGGACCATCCTGCTGCGACGCTGCAGGTGAGGAACTCGCATCTGCAACGGTGCCCGACGAAAAGGCCTGTCGGGCACAGGTGCGCAGCGTTTTGCGACCACGGCATGAGCAAAAAAAGACATGAAGCGCGTCGCGCGGACCTCCTGAACGCGATACGCTTAAATGAAGGGCACGTCGTTCAATTCGGCGATCCTCCGGGGACGGCTGCACCATCCCAATTGCATCGGCACGTCGAACAGGCGGCCGGCAGCAAACCGGGCCGAAAGCGGCCGAAGCCCCGGCACGATCACGCGGGCGGCAGGAACGCCGAGGCGGGCGCGCGTCATGTCGATGACGAGAAGGCGCAGGCCACGATCCCGGCAGAGGCGGGCGCATTGATCCAGAGTCGCCGGCATCGGCGCATTGCCATCGGCCCCGGAAGCCATCGATCCGGCCGGCACGAGATGCGGCATCGCCGCGCAGCTGACCGTATCGAGCCAGAACTGGAAGGGGTCCCCCGGCTCCGCCGGCATCGCGCGGCGCAGATCGAGCGAGTAGAGCGTCTGCATCATTTCCGTCATCGCCGCCGTTCCGGCCCGATGTGGATCGAAATGCGCGGCCACGCCGATCGCGACCGTCCCGCCGCGCGCGTCGGCGGAAACCGCCGCCCGAGCGGCGATGCCGAAATCGGTGGTGATGTCCAGGAGATGGCAGGTTCGCCCCCGATCGCCCAGCCAGGCGACGATCGCCGGCGCCCCTGGCACCCCGTCAAGGGGCACGGCCGGCCGCCTGTGCCGGCCATACCACCACAGCGCTGTCGCGTCGCGCTCGACCAGTTCGAGGAAGGCGGATACGGCGGCGTCCTCGCGCGTCCGGCCGGCCGCGCAACCATTGCTGTCGGCGACGGCAAAAGTGCCCGCCGCGTCGCGATCGCCGTAGCCGATCAAGCACTGCGCCGCTGTGACGTAGGCCCGGCCGGATCCATCGGGCGAAAAGGCTTCGACCCATTCCACCTCCACATGCTCGTCGAAGCGCTCCGGCAGCCAGTCATAGCCGCCATGCCGGAGGTTCCAGCCCGCCCGGCGCTCGTACTGTTCGTCGCTTGCCAGCAGCAGGGATGCCGGATGGATCGCAGCCTTGCCGAGGCTTGCAAAGGAGGCGCGAACAAGGGGCTCGTCGCCCCAGCAGGCGCAGGAGACGAGTTCCGCCGCCTCCCCGGCACAGCTCATGCGCGCCTGGTCCGCCGTGAGCCCGCGCCCCGCAACCAGCCGCCCGCTTCCGGGACGCGCGGCGTCCGGAAGCCACGGGCCAGTGACCTCACCCGGCACACGAGGCATCGCGATGGTCAAATGCACCGGAAACGCCGGCGGATTGATCGGAACGATTTCGAAGAGCGACTGGAGAGGGGTTTCGACGCCTGCGTCCATAGCCTGCCCTCTCCGATTGTTCCGCCTATTGCCCGTAGATATCGAAGGAGAAGTATTTGTCCGTGATTTCCTTGTACTTTCCGTTGGCGCGGATCGCCTTGATCGCCGCGTTCAGCTTCTCCCGCAGGGCGTCGTCGCCCTTGCGCAGCCCCAGGCCCGCACCCTGTCCCAAAAGTTCCGGATCGTCGGGCACGTCGCCCTTGAACTCGCAGCAGCTTCCGGGTTCCGATTCGAGGAATGCATCGAGGCCGATCGCCTCTGCCTGCAGGGCGTCGATGCGACCGGAAACGAGATCCTGCTGCGCCTCGTCCTGCGTCTGGTAGATCTTGATCTCGGCGACGCTGCCGGCGAAGTGCTTGTGCACGTAGTCCTCATGCGTGGTTGCAGCCTGCACGCCGAGCACGAGGCCCTTGAGACCCGCGGCGTTCGCCTCCATCTGCCGGTTCTTGGGGCCGACGATGCGGACGGGAGAGCGATAGTAGGGGTCGGAGAAATCGATCAGCTTCTTGCGGTCCTCGGTGATGGACATGGAGGCGGCGATGATATCGATCTTGCCCGTCGTCAACGCGGGAATGATGCCGTCCCAGGCGACAGGCGTCACGGCGCAATCGAGCTTCGCCTCGGCGCAAAGCGCTTCCATGAATTCGATTTCCCACCCGCCCCATTTGCCGCTGGCATCCGACGCGGCAAATGGCGGATAGGGCTCGGCGGCAACTCCGACCTTGACCGTTTCCGCCAGTGCGGCGGCCGTGCCCAGCAGCCAAAGCGACATCATGAAGGCGATCGTCTTGCTGAACGCTCTCATCACACCCTCCAAACGGCAGGTACTGTTCTCTGAAGGTCGATCGACTGTGCGTGGCGGCAAAGCGCGAAACGCAGCAGACTGATGTCGATGTTTCCTAGACGCGCCATCGCCCCATAAAATTCTAGGGAACCATTTCCTCCGCTTTTGCAGCCCCATCACTCAACGGCAAGGCCGGCGAGATGAAGGCCACGCACGAGCCGCTGCCGCGCCTTCTCCTCCTTGAAAGGCAGGCCATGCAGCACCCAGGAGACGATGCCGCTGTCGTCGGGCGCCGTCTCTCCCCATTGCCGGCGCACGGATGCAAGCAGTTCGCTCCCGGCCACGCGGGCCTCGTCGGATCGGCCGAGATGGGCGAGTGCTGCCGCACGCCAGGCATGCAGGTCGAGCATGCTGCCCGTTCCCTTTTCCGCCGCCGAGACGCTTCCGGCATAGTCGCCCGCGATGAAATGGATACCGGCGATATACCCCCACTGATAGGACGCGACCACCGGCGAAAGCTCCAGCGCCAGCCGCTCCATCAGTTCCGCCCGGGCAGCATCGCCCAGGAAGGCGAGCCCGTGCGCGCAGGAAAGCAGCGTGCGTGGATTGTTCGGATTGAGCTCGAAAGCGAGATCGTAGTGGATGGCCGCCTGCTCGAACCGACCCGCCATGATGCAGGACCAGGCGAGCGTCAGGTGGGCGCGCGTTTCGAGCGGATCGAGCTGGACCGCCGTCTGCGCCAGCCGAAGCGCCTCGGACGCCAGCGCGGGATCCCGGCGGTAGCCCGGCACGATCAGGTGGCGCACGTTGAAGATGCTGGCCAGGCTGGAATAGGCGGGCGCGAACTGCGGCATCGCCTGGATGACTTCGCGAAACAGTCCCTCCGCCTCGGTCTCCGCTTCCGGCGCCCAGCGCAGAAGCAGGTTTTCACCCCGCAGCCAGGCATCGTAGGCGGAAAGCGAAACGTCGCGCCGCCCGCCGCCGCCGGCCACGCGCTCGACGGAAAGATAGATATCGAGCGTGGCTGCGACCCGGCGCGCAATGCCGGCCGATGCCGCAATCCAGTTGTCGAGCACCAGCGGAAAGCGCTCGCTCCACAGCACATGATTGCTCCTCACATCCGTCAGCGTGATGACGATCACCCCCTCGCCGGCCGGCGCACGCGCATCCAGCCGGTAGTCGATCGTGGACCCGCCCGCCTCTGCCAGCCCCTCGCCGCGATCCTCGATGATGACCCATTCCCGGAACTTGGTCAGGCATCCGACGATATCGGCGCGGAAACCGCTCAACAGGTGCGCCGCACCGGCGGCCTCCTCCGTACCGTCGAAAGGCCGCACCTCGATCACCGGCAGCCGCCCGCTCTGGATTCGCGCTGCGACGGCGTGAGGGCCGCTGCCATTCGCATCGGATCGGCCCGATCGGATCAGCGCCACGATCTCCTGTGCCTCGCCTGATGGCCCGATTCCGAATTCGGAAGCGAGCACGTCGTTCAGGTTGCGATAAACCCGAAGGGCTGCAGCCGCCTGCCCCTCGGCCACGAAGGCGCGCATCAGGATGCAGGCGGCACGCTCATGGGTCGGATCGATGGCAAGCAGTGCAGTGGCGGCCGGCTTCATCGCCGTGAGATCACCGGAAAAACGCTCCACGCACTGCTCCAGTTGCTCCACCAGCCGCTCGCGCCAGCGGTGACGCGCCACCCGCAACCATGCGGCAAACACCTCGTCCACGTGATCGAGCCCGGCCAGGATCTCGTCCGGCGAGGCGCGGCCGTCGAGCAATTCCCGCGCGATCGCGCCCTGCGCCAGCCCCTCGCTGATGACGTGCAGATCGACCTCGATGCTGCCGGGCGCCACGCTGACCTTTCCGAGATCGGTGGTCGGCGCCTCACATTGTCCTCGCCTGAACACCTCGCCGATCTGCTTCAACGCCGCGCTCAGCGCGTGACGCGCCGCCGCATGACCACGATCGCTCCACAAAAGCCCCGCCAGCCGCTCCCGCATCTCGTGCGAGCGATGGCTAAGCGCGAGATAGCCGAGAAGCGCGCGCACCTTGGGCGAGTTCGGCGTCAGTTCCTCGCCCGCCTCGCTGAAGGCGGCCATGCGGGAAAGCACGGAAACCGACAGCTTGCGCCACAGGCGGCGTTCGCGCTCCCCACGCCTGTCTTCACCACCGACGACCTGGTAGGCGACGACCGGCCGCGGAATGTTCTTCAGCGCCTGCGGGCCGAGATTGCGGAAGGTGGCGACGACGTGCCGGTCGACCTGATCCAGCACTGCCTGCGAAACGCAGATGCCGCCCGGCTCCGCAAGCGATTGCAGGCGCGCGGCCACATTGACGATGTGGCCGAAGAGTTCGCCGTCGCGGAACTGCACCTCGCCGAGATCGATCCCCATGCGAAAGCTGATGCGGCGTTCTTCCGGAAGGTAGGCGCCGATCTGGCGGAACCGCTTCTGCACCTCCAGCGCGAACCGTAGCGCCTCGACCGCGGACTCGAAATCGGCCAGTGCCCCGTCCCCCATCGTCTTGAGGATTTCGCCGCGATACTGCGGGGCCAGCTCGCGGAAAACGTCGAAGCAGCGCTGGATGAATTCGACGGTGGATGGCTCGTCGTGCGCCATGTGCTGGCTGTATTGCACAGCGTCTGCAAACAGGATCGCCTTGAGCAAGCTTTGCTGCATCGTTACCTGCCGCGATCTTGGCTGCAACCATAACCGACGTCGAAAGCTCCGCCGTGAACTTGGCCGGCTTCCGGATGGAACTGCATCAAAACAAAGAGATAGCGCGGGGTACGGATGTCGGGCCGACGACACGCGCCTCTCTTTCGTCACAGGCTACTGTGCGGCCCGGTAGAAAGACACCGCTTAATGGTTGCGGACCTCCGAGACATCACCACCTTGCGCACTGTCCGACCAGCATCTGCCTGGCGCAAGAGGTTGCACCGGTCAGGACCGCTTTCGCTTCCGCAAGAGCGAGGGTTTCAGCCCGCGCAGAAAATTGTCGGCGGCACGAATGATGTTCGTCAGCGAAATCAGCTTGTCCACCTCCGCGTCGGTATTGGACAGCCGCTCGGACAGGACCTCGGACGCGGCGAGCGCGATCTCGGCCGGTGGAATTTCGGGGAAACGTTCAGCGAGCTTCTGGTAGGGGTTCGATCCGGCACCGCCATGGATCGCTATCTTGCCGAGACGGGAAAACAGCCGCAGAAAGACCTGCTCGAAACTCCAGTCGTGAACCGAGACCACGCGCCACTTCTCACTGCGGCGGGCGGAAAAACCGGCAAGAATGATCCGCCCCGGCAACCGCAGTTCGCTCAGCCAGATCGCCATGGCAAAGCCGCTCGTCGGCACTTTGCCTTCGGTGTAGAGCGGATCGAAATGCCCGCGCAGATCCAGATGCCCGGTCGGCGCGTCGTGGAAATCGGCGGCCGTATTCGGCTTTTCATCTTCCGCAAGGCGGATGTTCATGATGCCGAGGAAATGTGCCTTGTCGAAGAACGACAGAACCTCGTCGACCTCGCCGCGATAGACGATCCCCGCTCCGCGCGGCTGCCCGCGCGTGACCAGCAGCGCATGCCCTTCGAACGGTTGGTCAAGAACCTTGAAGACCTTGTTGAAGAACACGAACAGCGTGCCCGCCGGATACTGGGCCTGCAACTCGCGAACGTTCGACGCCGTGCTGTTGGCGACGAGCACGATGTCCGAATAGGAGGAGAAGAGCTGACGCCATGCATCCGGCTGCGTCTGCCCCGAAGTTGCCCCCCGCGGCGGCAGGGGGCCGTTCGCGGGATCGGCCATGGGAATATCGGGCGATTGCGCCAAGAACTATGCCTTCTGCTGTACCGAGAGCACGCGGTCGCGCATCGCGAACCACTCCTCGGCATAGTCATCGTCCTTGTATTCGTCGAAATACGGACCGCCGTCGGTGAAGTGGACGATCTTCGCGTCGTCGCGATAGTCGTACTCGTTGACGAGATAGTTCCATTCGACCGGCACGGAGCCAATCTGCTCGTCGCTTTCCAGCCACTTGAACTGGTGAAGCTGCAGGCCCGTCGCCGTATTGACGAATTCCTTGCTCAACGCTGTGCACTTGGCATTGTTGAACAGGATCATGCTTGACCAGTTCTTCTTCTCGTACTTGGTCTGCGTCTGGCCGAGGAACTTCGTCTCGATCTTCGGAACGTAGTCGTGCTTGACGCACATCGCGGCATACTTTTCGTCGCGCAGCGCCCACAGCTCGGCAATGTCCGCGCGCGCCAGCATGTCGCAATCCATGAACATGCTCCAGCCTTCGAAACCGCTGAGATAAGGCACGAGAAAGCGCGAGAAGGAAAACTCGGTCGACTGCAACGCGTTGCGTTCGCGGTAGAACATCGGGCCGAGATTGTTCAGGACGATCGGTGAAAACACGACCGGAATGCTGGAACGTTCAATAATGCTCTGGCAAAGAACGTGATAGGCGACAACTTCCTTCGAATCAAAACCGACAAAAATACGTGCGACGTCATCTCTCATGTCGAAGCCTTCCGCTTTTCTACCCATCCATGGGGCATTTCAGCTTGTCTGTTGGCAAATCTCAATTTGCCACCGCGCCGCGCGTCGCGAACCGGCAGCGGGGTATCGTGTGCATGAGGAAAGAAGCGATGTCAATGCGACAGAAGGCCGGAACGGCGGGCACAAACGCCTATCTTCGACCGGCCACTGGCCTGCAATGACAATGCGCAATATATAGTGCGCGGGTCATGCGACCGGGCATGAAAACGGGACTTCTGGAGGCGGAATGCGCTGGTTCGGAAAAAGCAAGAGCGGCATAAAGGCCCTGACCATCACGCCGCCGCAGCCCGCCCCGGAACGGCACGGCATTGCCATTGCGTTGTGCGTCAAGAACGAGGCGAGCTACATCGAGGAATGGCTGCGGTTTCACCGGGCCGTCGGCGTTCGCCACTTCGTCGTCTACGACAACGGCTCGACCGACGAGACCTGCGCGATCCTGCGCGACGTGCTTTCGCCGGGTGAACTGACGCTGATGCCGTGGGCTGGCCGCGTCGTCGCCACCAAGGCCGATCAGTTGATCGATGGCCAGGTGCTGGCGCACGCCCATGCAATCCTGAATTTCGGTGGCAACTTCAAGCGAATGGCCTTCGTCGATGCCGACGAATTCCTCCTGCCGCGCAAGGGCGCGACGATCGAGGAGGCCCTGGCCGCGACCGGCGGCTTTCCCAACGTCTCGCTGCCCTGGCACATGTTCGGGACCAGCGGCCACAAGAGACGGCCGGACGGCCCGGTCACGCTGAACTACACTTGGCGCGGCGCCGAACCGATCAGCAACCAGGAGCACTCGACGAACTTCAAGTGCATCGTCGACCCCTGCGAGGTCGTGGAGGTGACGATCCACCAGTTCAAGACGCGACAATTCGGCGATGCGACGGTCAACGATGCCGGCTTCCGCACCAGCCGCGACGGCCGCAAGGACCGGAAATTCTATTCGAACGCCTTCCTGCAACTGAACCACTACTACAGCAAATCCGAAGAGGAGATGATGGCGAAGATGGCGCGCGGCTCCAACTACGCCGTCTCTGCCGAACGGCTCGAGGAAAAGATGCGGACCACGCTGGGCAACATCCAGCAGGCGGAAACAGAAGATCGAAGCATGCTCGACTTCATTGCCGCCCACGGCATCCGGCTTTCGTCCGCGCGACAGCCCTGCCCCTCCGCAGGCGCTGCGACGTCCTGAGGGCGCCGACCGGCAGCGCCTGGCTGAGGCCCTGCCGCGTCAGATCCGTTCTGTAAGGCCCGTCTATATCAGGCACGCCCCTGCCAGAGCGGCAGGCCCGACGTTTCGGCCACTTCGGGATCGGCGGTGAACACGGGATAGCCCTTTTCCCGCAGCCGCTGCAGCACCTTCTGGTCCATGTCGCGATGAAACCGCGCAAGGTTTTCCTGATTGTAGACGTGTCCGGTGGACTGTGGATTGATGCCGGTCAGGATGACCGCCGGCGCGCCGTGATAGAGGGCGAAGAGGGCCGCGTTGATGCCGTTCGAGCATTTGCTTTCGGCATCCAGCTCGTCGCTCTTGAATCCGCAGATGCGGTCTAGCAGCGCCATGCGCTGATAGCGATCGACGATCGTTAGGCTGTGATAGCCATAGTCGAACGCCTTCAGCCCCTCCTCCAGCGAGGGCCTGCCGTCGCGCCACAGCAGGACGTACAGCGCTCCGGTCCTCTGTCCCGACAGAACGCGGCGCACCTCCACCGCATTGGTGTTCGTGCCGCGCACCTGGTTGAACATCATGAAGGTGATGTCGGGCGCCTTCAAACCCCAGCGCTGCGTGACGGTCTGCGCACCGTTGATGGTGACGACGCGGAAACCTTCGTCGAAGCCTGCGGGCTTGTGGGAAACCGGCGCGGAGCCGACGACGACGACCGGACCGTCAAGTGGCACGACGGTGGCCGGAGGAGCTGGACGCAGGAGATTGTACTTGATCCGCCGGTAAATCCGGGTCTTTGCGTCTGAAAATGCCACTCTAGCCGTCCATCGAAGATCTGTTTCTTCTCCGATAAGATGCAGCCGCTAGCGCGGCTGTCAATGCGCGCCGCTGCTTAGATCGCGCTCGGCGCGAACGGTTGCGAGCGCGATCGGCGGTGATTTGGGTCGTGCGCCCCGCATCTTCAGAAGCCGCGCAGGCGCGCCGCCGTAGACGCCAAAGGGCACCGTCTCTCCCTTGACCACACTGTTTGCGCCGATGACGCAGCCTCTTGCGATGTGGCTGCCGCCAAGGATCTTCGCGCCGGCGCCGATCCATACGTCATCCTCGATCACGATCGGCTTCCTGACGATGGGCTGGCGGCGGATGGGCAGATCCACATCGTCATATCCATGTTCGAAGGATGCAATGACGACGTGCGCGGCGATGCGGACGTCGTCGCCGATCCGAATGCCGCCGTGGCCAAGCAAAACCGAATGATCGTTGATGGATACGTTGCGGCCGATTTCGATGTCGCCGCTTTGCGCGTCGATCACCACACCCGATCGCGTCGAGATGCGATCGCCGATCCGGATCGTGCCCTGGCGCCAGCGAAAACGCGGCAGGTACGGCATCTTCGGCCGCCTGCCGATCTTCAGCGAGCCTCGCGAAAAGAAAGCCCGAAGTTTCACCAGAGGCCCGAAATTCAACATTCTCTGCCGTCCCATATATTGCAGCTTGGCGCTGGCGCCGCCGCCCCGCATCGCTTGGCGCCCGCCCGGGCGGCAATTGAGGGAGCTATCCTTAGTCCTTAATTAAAGACCGCCACACCATGCGCAGGGCTGACATCCAATTCTATCCGGCATCAGCGCGGCGGAATTTCGTCCTTGCAGACACGTTCGCGTGATTGGCCGGATTCGCGTACACTCGTCGACGGCACGGCGGAGGGCAAGCGATGGCGATCAAGCACATGCTTCTCGGACTGGCGCTGACGGCACTGACTGCCTGCACTTCGGCAGGGCCCCTGGCCGAGCCTCCGGCCGAAAAGCGCCCGCATGACATGACCAGCTGGCAGATTCTAAATTGCCCGGATTGTATCGATGGCGGGCCGCGCCCGCCTGTCCGATGACCGGCCTGCAGCCGGAGGCCTGCGCGAGCAATGCTGTCGTCTCGCCGTGCGGCCGGTATCGCTATGCTCTGGGGCGCCGATGGTCGGAGACCGGCGGCATCGTGGTCTGGATCATGCTGAACCCGTCGCAGGCCGACGCCAGCAGCAACGATCCGACGGTCCGGCGCTGCATATCCTTCTCCCGGCAATGGGGCTACGGCGCGATGATTGCCGTGAACCTCTACGGGCTTCGCGCGACGAACCCGGACGAGCTCTACTGCGAAGTGCATCCGATCGGCCCCGAAAACGACACCTACCTCGCCATGGCATGCCGAGAAGCCGGCAGCGATGCAGGCGGCAGAGGCGCCGTGGTCGCAGCCTGGGGTGCGCATCCCCTGGCCCGCGCCCGCGCAGGCGAAGCCCTGCGCCTCACGGGGAGCCACATGCATTGCCTCGGCACCACGGCGAACGGTTGCCCACGGCATCCGCTCTACGTTCCCTCCGCGCAACCGCTCGTTTCCTATCGGCAGGCAGCAGACGCATAAAGTGCCGCAGTCGCACCGAAAAAAGCCGCCCATCCTGCAATGAGCGGCTTCGAGATGTTTGCGGCCGCACGGCCGGTTCGCCCGACCGTGGGCTAGTTGCCTACAGCAGGAAGTCCCCTTCCTTGAGGTTCACGAGGCTGTCGATGTGGATGACGAAGTCGGCCTTGCCGTCGCCGTTGACGTCGCCATAGACGTA
>NZ_OBQD01000044.1 GCF_900220975.1 Rhizobium subbaraonis
GATCATAAAAATCATCAGCGCCGATTACACTCGGCGCAACGAGACCTGCTGGCCTTTGCCCGCTGCTGCTTCCCTACATAGGACGTTGTCGGACCAAATATGCGTCGGGATGCCCCGCAGGATGAAGAGGTCGGAAAGCAAGCCGATCACATCGACGGCCTTCAGCTTTCTTTCGACCCCGTATCGTTTCATACGAAACGACTATGCCGCGCTCCACCAGCAATTCCTCGACCAGGCGCAGGCTCAGCGGGAACCGAAAGTACAACCAGACCGAATGGGCGATGATATGTTGCGGGAAAACGGTGGCGCTTGTAGCTGATAGCTGAATTCTTCATCCCGCTATCTCTACGCCCCACTTACTGACAGCAGGTGTATGTGACAACACCCGAAGAAGCCTTTCAAGGTTGTCGCAGTTGCGCTCGCCAAAAAGATTGCCCGCATCGTCTGGGTGCTCATGGCGAGGAACATGGCCTTCCAGCAGGGCGATGCCACCGGCGACAGCGCTAAGGTCGCAGCGTCGGCCTGATCACGATAGCGCCCCCTCACGCAAAATAGTTGGCGGAGTGACGATGGTATGATGTGACAGCGAAAGCGGAATGGACCGCACCAACCGAAGAACCCGCGGCGATGTCTTTCGCAACAACAGCGCGATAACGTGATAGCGATCGGTTCAAGCGGACAACATCAGGGCCAGCGGTTATTTGTGCCGCGCGAATAGGCCGGAGACATGACCGCACCTGACCCGCAAAGCTCAACCATCAGCCAAAATCACATTGCCAAACGGGCGCCATCCAGACATCACATCACCTGCCGTAGATATCAGGCTCGCGTTTGCCCAGCCGGTTTAGGTTGGGGCCGTTGAGAACGTATATGGGTTTCATGGGTTATCCTTGATATCCAAGCAACCGTGGCAGCCAGAGAACGCTGTCGGGGACAAATGTTATGAAGACGAGGCAGACGACCATCCAAAACAGGAATGGTGCGGCATCCAGGATGATATCCTTGATGGGCGCTCCGGAGATCTTTGCAACGATGAACAGCAGCAGGCCGTAGGGAGGCGTCACCAGCCCGAGCATGATATTGACGACGACCACAACACCGAAATGGACGAGATCAATACCAAGTGCCTGCGCTGTCGGTATGAAGACCGGCACGATAATTAGCAGGATCGCTGTCCCTTCCAGCAAGCAACCAAGAATAAGCAGGATCACATTGACCAGGATCAGAAAGCCTGTGGGGCTGAGATCCCAGCCGGTCAGTATCACCCGAATGCTATCGGGTATGTTCTCGATCGTGACGACGTAATTGAACACCAGTGCCCCCGCGATCAGCATGCCGATCGAAGCCGTCGACTTGGCGCTTGCCGCAAGAGATCCGTAGAAGTCCTTAAAGCTGATGCTGCGATAGAGCACGACCGAGATCAGTAGCGCGTAGCCCGCGGCAATGGCCGCCGCCTCGGTTGGGGTCGTGATGCCGGAATAGATGCAGCCGAGCAGCACGACGGGCATCATCAAAGCGGGGAAAGCGCGGACCGTGATACCCGGGATCTCCCGGAGCGGAACAGGCTTCTCGACGGGGAAGTTCCGACGCCGGGCGGTGATGACCACCTGCACCATCTGCAGGCCCGCCATCAGCAGACCGGGCACCATGCCTGCAAGGAAGAGGTAGCCGATCGAGGCATCGGAGACGAGCGAGTAGATGATCATCGGGATGGATGGCGGGATAATCGGGCCGACTACCGCCGTTACTGCCGTCAGAGCGGCAGCGAAGCTCGGTGTGTAGCGGCCTTCCCGCGTCATCATGCTCTGCATCATCTTTCCACTGCCTGCGGCATCTGCGATGGCCGAGCCGGACATGCCCGCAAAGATGATGCTTTGGACGATGTTCACCTGCGCCAGCCCGCCGCGGAAGCGGCCAACAAGGACATTGCAGAAGTTGAGCAAGCGCTCGGTCATAGAGCCGACGTTCATGAACTCGGCCGCCAGGATGAAGAGTGGTACGGCCAGGATGACGTAGTTGGAATACATGCCGTTGAGGAACTGTTCGGCGGCAATCCCCATGTCGGCACCAACAAGCCACAGGTAAAGTATGGAGCCGCTGATCATGGAAAGACCGATCGGCAGTCCCATGAAGGCAAGTGCGGTAATGACCACAAGGGTGATGGAAAAGGGGCTTGCAAATGTCATACGCCTGAGCCCGCCTTGGTCGGATCGAATGCGTCTGGTGCCGTGCCGCGAATGGCCTGAACAGCGAGCCATAGATAGCGGATAATCATTGCAACGGCGAAGACGACATAGATCGAATAGAGGTAGTCAAAACGAATCTTGAGGTAGGCGGTGCTTTCGACCTTCATGAAGGTCACGTAATCGATCACGGCTGGAAGAGAGATCCCGAACAAAAATATCAGCGCGGCAGCGCAGATAACCTGCATGATCCTCCGCGCCTTGTCGCCGGCCCCGCCCCAGATCAAGTCGAAACGAATTTCGTCCACCTCGCGCACGACAAAGGCCGAGCCGAAGAGCACGATCCAGATCCACAGCGCCACGCTAACCTCGTGGGTCCAGCCGATCGAAAGGTTGAGCGCGTAGCGGAATATGATCTGTAGCGTGAAGACGACGAACATCGCCAGGAGCAGCAGGCACAGAAGATTTTCCGCGCGTCGTCTCAGCCATCCGCCGATGGCGAGTAGTCTCGGGGGCATATCCAGTTCTCCAGAAGGTAGCGAGGCGGGTTGTTAGCTCCGCCTCACCGCTCGGCAACGAGCAATTATGCGAGGCAGCCGACTAGAGGCCCGCAACTTTCTCCAGAATTCCTTCCGGCCACGACTTCGCCAGGTCGGAGTTCAGATACTTTTCCTGGGCAAACTTGCGGAAGGCTTCGAGGTCCGGCTCGTAGATCTGCAGGCCTGCGGCCTTGAACTCCTCAAGAAGTGCCTTTTCCTGTTCGACGTGCTTGTCTTCGCTAAACTTCATCGCTTTGTCGGCTGCCGCCTGAAAAGCCTGCTGTTGCTCCGGCGTCATCGCATTCCACGCCTCTTTGGAGATCACAAGCAGGTCGTAACCGATCAGGTGCGAGGTCAATACGATCTGCGACATCACTTCATAGAACTTCATGTTCTTGACGTTTGGCAGCGGATTGTCCTGGCCATCGATCGCGCCGGTCTGAAGTGCCGTGTAGACTTCGGCATAAGCGACCGGCACCGGATTCGCACCGAGCGCCTCGCCAAGGAACTGCCAGGCGTCGCCGCCCGGCATACGCAGCTTGATGCCGGCCATGTCTTGCGGCGTCGCGATCTTCTTTTCTGGCTTCAATCCAACTTGGCGTGCGCCAAAATAGGTCGGACCGAGAATATGGATGCCGAGTTGATCTTCGGCCATTTTCTTGAATTCGGCACCGACCTCACTGTTGAAGAAGGCGCTCAGATGTGCGGCATCTCGGAATAGATAGGCAGAGGTCAGCACCGACCATTCCGGGATCTGCTTGGAGATGTCCTGGGGTGCAATGTTGCCCATCTGCAGATTGCCGCGCTGGATCGCGACGAGTTCGGTGCCCTGCTTGAACAGGTTGCCGCCGTAGTAGGGCTCCAATGTGAAATCGTCCTTGATCTCCTCTGCGAGCATCTTGGTCATCTCGGCGCGGATGTCTTGCTCGGAAAAGACCGCCGAAAACTTCAGGGTAGGCTTGTCTTGCGCGAGCGCCGGAACGGCAAGTGCCGCTGCGGCAATCATCGTTGCGCCAATCAAGTGGCGACGTGTCAGGGCAAGGTTCATGCTTTCTCCTCCTGTTGTTGGTCCATCACCCGATGATCGGATGATCACCCTCCTCATCCAAAGCCGTTCCCCCCGGCTATGACTCTGATAATAATGTACGGAATGGTCCGTTTAATCAATCCAGCGATTCAAGATTGACGCATCAGATGGCGTGAGCGAACCAGACACTCCACCCCTGATGTCGGAATTACCTGCGTCATGCAACCGGCCCCCTCCGGTTTCGTCTGCCTTTAAGGGCTGCTATGCGCAAGACGGCGTCGGCAGCACCATATCCCCGACAGCCAGCCCGCTAAATGATCTCGAAGAAGAAGCCCCGGCGAATGTCCCGCTGTGTGCGGTGCAACTCCGGCATGCCTTCGAAGTCGCGGATCATGCGAGCGACGTCTCGAAGATTTGGACCACGTCGAAGCCTGCGTTGGCAATTGCTTTCAGCTTTTCTGGGAGCTCTCCGCTGATCGAAACCGTCGTGATCGAAGTCTTCATCAGCCCCCCTCTGCAGCCAGCGTGGGTTGCGCGGCACCTCGGGTCAACTCCTTGAAGTGCCTCAACATGCGCGCCGCGTCAGGTTCGATCCCGGTGAAAAGTTCGAATGCTTTGACCGCCTGAAAAACTGCCATGCCGCCCCCGTCCAACGTGCGGCAGCCGCGACGTCTCGCCTCTACCAACAGTTCCGTGTTGAGCGGAAAATAGACAACTTCGGCGACCCATGGGTTCGACTGCAAAAGTTCCGCAGGCAAAGGCAAGCCCGGATACTTGACCATCCCCGTCGGCGTCGCGTGGATGAGGCCTGTGGCGTTCGCCATCTCCGCTGCCAGATCAGCCCCGGCCCTGATCGCTGCGCCTTTGAAATGCCGCTGCATGTTCTCGACCAAGGCGGACGCGCGGCTTTCCTCCTGATCGAAAATCGTAAGCGCGGGGGCACCAGAGCGCAGAATGGCGAAGGCCGTGGCAGCACCCGCGCCACCGGCACCAAGCTGGACGACCGAGGCCAAGTTGGCACCAGGAAGGCCACGGCTGAAGCTCTCCGCGAAGCCCCACCAGTCGGTGTTGTGACCGCGCCGTCGACCATCGCGAAGCACGACGGTGTTGACTGCGCCGAGCGCCGCTGCCTCGTCCGACAAATCGTCAAGCAATTCGAGGACCTGCTGCTTGCAAGGGTGCGTGATATTGAGGCCGCCAAAGCCGCGTCGTTCCGCATCCACCAGAAGTGCGGCGATCTGATCGCCCTCGACTCTGTCGAGATCGAACAGGACGTAGCGGTAATCCAGGCCTTGCGCGCGCCCCTCTGCCATATGCATGGCGGGCGTCAACGACGCTTGTATCCCCTTACCGATCAGTCCAGCTTCGAATGGCGAAACCTGCTTAGCAGTCATTTCCAACCCCCACCGCCGGCACATGGATCAAGACGGCTTTGTCCTGCCATTGGCACTCCTTCCGTCGCATACTGCCTGATTTTGATAATGTACGAACCAGTCCGTGTCAAATTGCGCGAGTTGATGACGGGCTCAAAGCTGAATAAGAAGTGAGGCGTCTGCGGGCCGACTGCCCGCCCAGGGGGATGAAGAATAACGTGGCCAGGCCTGTTGATAGAGAGGGTAGGAAGAACGACCCCGAGAAAACAAAAGAAGATATCCTCAGGGTCGCCACCGAGGAGTTCTCTGCCTATGGCCTGTCAGGCGGGCGTGTCGACGCCATCGCGGAGAAGACAAGAACCTCGAAGCGGATGATTTACTACTATTTCGGCAGCAAGGAGGGCCTCTATCTTGCGGTCCTGGAGAAGGCCTACCGAAAGATCCGGTCGCTTGAGGCTGATCTCGAATTGGCGGATATGCCGCCCGTCGAGGCGCTGCGGACCTTGATTGCCAGCACCTTTGATCACGACGAGAACAACCCGGACTTCGTTCGGCTGGTGAGCATCGAAAACATTCACTACGCGAGCCACATGAAGCAGTCCTCGGAGATCGGAGAGCTGAATCTCTCGATCGTCAAGACCATCGCAGCGGTTCTGGAACGAGGCCGCGGCGAAGGTATCTTCCGTCGGGATGTCGATGCCGTCGACCTTCACATGCTCATCAGCGCATTCTGCTTTTTCCGCGTTTCGAACAGATACACCTTTGGCACGATCTTCCACCGCGACCTCTCCGCGCCTGAGCTTTACAACCGACACAAGCACATGATCTGTGATGCGGTCTTGGCCTATGTGAGGTGCTCGGAAACCTCAGGTGGGTAGGCAACCCTGATCGCCTGGGCGAGCGTCCAAGCGGCGGGGCTGATCAGCGTGCCACGGCGGGCCAGGTCGGTGACATCTCGCAGGCTCGGACGCTTCCCGATGGGCGGGAAGGCAAGGTCGTGCCGAGGAAGACTTAGCACTCGCCGGCTCCGGCATTTGTAGACGAAACCGGTGTTGGCTGCGACAACGGCCCCCATGCAGACACCGATCAATATCGACGCGGATTATCTCAGGTCCCGGCTGACGGCGCTGCTCGACATTCAGAGCCCCACCGGTTTTACTGACGAAGCCGTGCGTTACACAGCGCACGAACTGGAGCGCCTCGGGCTGGAAGGTCAAGCTGACGCGCCGCGGCGCTGCGGAACGGCCGGCTCGAACTCGTCTCGATCGGCCATTGGTCCGCGCGGTTTGCCGAAGGCGCCCGCGCTTCGATCTTTTCCGGCAAGGGGATCTATAGCGGCTCCGTCCTGCCGTTGAAGGCGTCGGGCCACACCTTCAACGACGAAGTCGACGCGCAGCCAACGGGATGGCCCCACGTCGAGTTTCGTATCGATGCGCTCTCGCGTGACCGGAAGGACATCGTGCAACTCGGAATTGATATCGGCGATATCGTCGCCATAGATCCGCAGGCAGAATTTCTCGGCAATGGTTTCATCGTCTCGCGCCATCTCGATGACAAGGCCGGGGTAGCGATCATGCTTGCCGCGCTCGAGGCTATGCAGCGGGAGGCGATTGAAAGGTGTTGTCACATAAACCCGCTGTCCGTAAGTGGGGCGTAGAGATAGCGGATGAAGAATTCAGCTATCAGCTACAAGCGCCACCGTTTCCCGCACCATATCATCGCCCATTCGGTCTGGTTGTACTTTCGGTTCCCGCTGAGCCTGCGCCTGGTCGAGGAATTGCTGCTGGAGCGCGGCATAGTCGTTTCGTATGAAGCGATACGCCGATGGGGTCGGAAATTCGGACCCGCTTACGCGAAGCAAATCCGTCGCCGGCCGCCGTCGCAGCGGTTCTCGACGAGATCATTCAAAGCCGGCGCGATACGAAAGCCGCGAAGCGACTGCTGATCAGGCTACTAAAGAAAGCAGGCATGCCGCCCAAGCGGATCGTCACCGACAAACTGCGTTCGTACGACGCGACCAAGCGTGACGTTATGCCGGCTGTCGAGCACCGGTCCCACAAGGTCAACAATCAAGCGGAAAATTCTCATCTGCCGCTCCGAAAACGAGAACGCCCGATGCAGGGTTTCCGTTCAGCCGGCAGCTCGCAGCGGTTCATCTCGATCTTCTCGGCGCTCCGAAATCTCTTCGTCACTCCGCATCACAAACGATCCCCCTGGCCACTCACATTCACCGCATCCGCGCAATAGCGCATTGGAAGGCCGTGACGGGCGCGGTTGCCTGATCTCAGAGAGCCGTGGGCGTGGTTCGATCACCGCTCGATAACGTGACAACTCCCGCATCGTCACTGACAAGCTTTGGTCTTACGGCGCTGCACGGCATCAGGTCATGCCGGACGTCGAACATCGATTGCGCAAGGGCTTGAACAACCGCGCTGAAAACTCGCACCTGCCGCTGCGGAAACGGGAGCGGGTGATGCAGCGGTTCCGTTTGGCAGGCGCACTGCAGCGTTTCGCAAGCGTCTTTTCGGCGGTCCGAAATCTCTTTGTCCCGCCTCGCTCGAAACACTTAGCCATTGCTGTCCATCTGCATCGCCTCAACGCGATCGCACACTGGAGAGCTGTCACCGGATCGGCAGGCCTGATCCACGCACCATCATCCCACACACGCTTCTGCGAAGTTAACCTGACATCACCATCTTAGGTACTCGCGTCGAGCAGTTCACGCAGGCGCAGCTTGTCAGCCTCCAATGTAAGAGCGGCTTCGGCGCGACCCATAGCCATCCGCGATTGGTGCAGGGCTGCCGCCCTGAACGCGGCGTCGCCCATGCGGCTCAGTGCGAGCAGAGACTTCTGGAGACGCAGTTGCACCTCAATCAGCGCTGCTCCGTCGCGCGCTATTGCCATGAATGCGTCATCAAAAAGGTCGAACGTGTCGAGCGGGGGGACATGGACGCGAGGGTGCTTGGGCGGTTCCCCTTGGTTGTCGTGGCGCCCACTCGCCCAGATGCTCATCAGGCGGGTCGAGCGGCCGACGACATCGATCGCCGTGCCGGGATCGTTGACCGCGGGAGACAGCGCACGGGAGGCGATCTCGCTCATCACCGCGAGGCCGAAGCGTGGATCCTGGTCGAAGGAACGTTGATCGCCGATCGAGAATGCACGGCATATCGTCTGCTTTTGCTCTTCGATATCGTCAGCGCTCTGTGGCCGGCTGATCCAAGCCAGTGGCGTATGGGGATAGACAAACGTGCCGGGAGTGGCTCCAACGAACAGTTCCGTATCGTGCGCCTCGCAAAACCGAGACAGCGCACCGATGTCGACGTGCTGCACGTAGCCGATCAAGTCTGCGGTCACGAGGACGCGGTCCTCAGGTAAGTCGCGTGCGCGGTCGCGCACTGGACAGCCCCCGAGATAGGGTTCATCGAGCCGCATCTCGATGGCCGCGCGTGTCGCTTCTTCGACCCGATCAGTTGTTTCTCCAACGCGGCCAAGGCGAGTGAGATGGTCAATCCACCGCAACAGGGAAATCACGACGAGCGCGATGACCACGATCGTAAAGACGAACAGGACAACACGCCCCCGCTCGCCATAGGCACCTGTCTTCAGCACGACTAGGCCGACGATTCCGAATAGAAAGGAGCCAATGAAAGTCGACAGCACCGTCTGCGTCAGGCGATCCTCCATGAGGAGTTTGGTGGCGCGCGGGGTGACGTTGCTGGTCGCCGAGCCAAAGGCCGACACCATCACGTTAAGCGAGAAAGTGGTGACAGCGAGCATGCTGGAGGCGATGATGGTGAGGATGCTGTCGACGGCATCGGCGCCGATCGTGCCGGGCATCCTCCAGGGGATATAGCGGTCGACCACAGCCGCGAGAACCGCTGCCAGAACCCCGAGCGATCCGATCAGACTGGCGTGCACCCACAATCGCCGTGTCAACTGCGCCATCAACCATTGCCAACGCGGCATCCTTCACCTCTCGTCTCGCAGACCCCGAACAGCATTGTAGGCCTTGCCGCATATCAGAGAGCGAACCTGGCGATCTCTGTAAAGCGCAAATTGATAGGCACCACATAGAATAACCCGCGCCATCGACAAGCACGGAAACCCGATCGACTTCCTTCTGGCTGCAAGGCGCGACCGCGATGCCGCCAAGCGCTTCTTCAGCAAAATGCTGAAGGACGAGCCTTTGAGGTCGCCGCGGAAGATCGGCACGGATCGCGCCAACACGTCCCTGGCCGCAATAAACTCATCGGTCGGCAACCGCCTGCTCCATCCCGATCCGGTACACTACGTCATCAAGCATTTGCAGCAGGGCATCGAGAGCGACCATTTCAGGGTGAAGAAGAACATGCCGAAAATCGGGGACTTCCAATCCTTCAACACCGCGCGCCGAACGATCGCTGGGTTCGAAGCGATGCTCTGGCTGCGGAAAGGCTTCGGCTTCAGTCGCGATTGGGCCGTCAACGATCAGAGCGACCTGCTCGCGCGCCTCTTCGGACTTCAAAAAGTTAATAAAGCGTGAAGCGCACCCCGGTCAGGGGTGAACTGCGGGACGAACCAAACTTTGCGACAAGCCCTCAGGACGGGTTTGTTCTGGAGGTGCTGGTGCAAAGCCGGATATCATGCGTGACGCGCCGACTCATGCATGCGTTCTCGATTCATCCAACATCCTCGCATTTCAGCTATTCTCTTCGCCTGAGAACAAGCATCAATTAAAGATATCGCTGTCCTCGAAATCCTTGTGTTGACGAATCATCCGGCCAACGACTCGGTCACGAGACTGTTTGATATGGCGTATGACCGCGCTGCGGGCTCGTCGTCCGTCACGCAGTGCTAGTGCTTCAATGATTTCGTCATGGTCGTGCTCTAATTCATCACCGTCTCCGTGGCCGATATCGGCAAAGAGCAGCCGCTGGATTTCGTCAAAAATCTGGCTGGTGGCACGGCACAGCCGCCCATTGTCCGCGATCTCTGCAATTCTTTCGTGGAAGTCCTGATTGGCCTGCATGAAATTCCGATAGCTTGCCTTGTCGTCAACAACCAGCTTAGTATTCGATAGACGCCGCAGCTCCGCGATGTGCGCGTCGGTAATGCGTGGTGCAGCCAGTTCCGCGGCGGCCCCTTCGATGATCAGCCGCATTTGGATGAGCTCGTGAAAATCTTTGAGGCTGAGCTCCGTAACGGCATAGCCGCGCCTGGCGATAACCCTGACGAGTCCGTCCTGCCGCAGACGGGTCAGGGCTTCGCGCAACGGAGACGAGCTAACCTTGTAGCGCGCAATCAGGTCTGCCTCGTTGAACACGACTCCCTGGCGTATTTCTCCAAGCGTAATTGCATTGCGCAAATCACTGTAGACACGGTCCCCGAGCGATTGTTTAGGCGTAGAGGCAGAAGCTTTCATAAGGGCTCCGGAAAGAGGATCGGCTATGCGACGCAAACCACTTGATGGAGGACGACCGTTAGCGCTCGCCCTCCGAAGGCGGTAGAAACACCGGGCGTCAGCAGCAATGTCAAGCCTACTGGGCGTCGCCATTTGTAAAAGGCGACGCCCAGTGTGTGCTACAGACGGCTTACACTTTCAGGGGGCATTGTCTGCGCTTCTATATTCATGAAGCGTTGCACGGCAAGAACCAGGACAAGGGCGGCCGACAAGCCCAGAACGCCCACGGTCAGAAGTCCCGAGGCCACGCTACCAGTCTCGGTCTTCAGGAGGCCGAGGCCGTAAGGCGCTAGGAACCCTCCCAGGTTACCAAACGAGTTGATGATGGCAATGCCCGCTGCGGCGGCCGTCCCCGCAAAGAGCTTGTTCGGCATCTGCCAGAATACCGGAATGGCACCGTAAGCGCCGGCCAGGGCAAACGCGAAGGCTGCAATCGTCAATAGGGCGTTGTCATGGATGGGCATGGCGAGGGCGACAAAGGCGAGGCCACCTACAACAATCGAGCCAACGCATTGAGCGAGCGGGCGCTGCGTCCGATCGGCCATCAGGCCGTTGAAGATCATTGCCGCCGAGCCGCAAAGCGATACACCGGAAATAATCCAGCCGATGGTCGCGATATTGTCGAAGCCTGCTTCACGAACGATCGTCGGGCCCCAGAACGCCGCCGTCGCATTCATAACGATCACGAGGAAATAGACTGCAGTGAATATCCACAGGCGTCGGTCGCGGAGGACGAGCGCAAACGAATGCTGACGTTCGCCCAACGACTTGCTGTCTCGGTCCAGATCTGCGCGCAGCTCCAAGCGTTCTTTGGTTGTGAGCCAGTGCGCATCTTCTACTTTATCAGTGAGATATTTCAGGACGAACAGGCCAATCAGGACCGTTGGCATACCTTCAAGCAGAAAGAGCCACTGCCAGCCGGACGTCCCCAAATATCCATGCAAATGGGTCATGATCGATCCCGCAAGCGGCCCGCCAATAACTCCAGAAAGCGCTACCGACGACATGAAGATGCCGAAAACTTTGGCGCGACGTTCAGTGGGAAACCACAGCGTCAGGTACATGATCACGCCCGGGAAAAAGCCGGCTTCGAACGCGCCGAGGAGAAACCGCAGCGTATAGAACAGTGCCGGGGTCGTGGCGTGCGCCATCAGCATGCAGATCACGCCCCAGCCTATTGCGATGCGGGCAATGGTTTTGCGGGCGCCGATCTTCTGCAGAAGCAGATTGCTCGGAACTTCGAAGACCAGATAGCCGATGTAAAATATGCCTGCACCAAGGCCGTAGACAGCATCGCTGAACTGTAGCTCCTCCATCATCTGCAGCTTGGCGAAGCTTACGTTAACGCGATCGATCCATGCCAAGACCCAGAGGATCATGAGTATGGGTATCAGTCGCCAGAAGACTTTCTGGTAGGTCGCATCCAGATCGCCGGGCGCGGAAGCCGTTCCGCCCGCAGGAAGGTTGACGCTCATTTTGCGGGAATCCCCTCTTTTTCTTTGAACGTTGGAATACTGCGCGGGCGCCTTACATCGTCCGCAGCGCTTCTGATACATCATAAAAACATTACCAGTCAATAAACCTGCTTCTCTCCTCGGACAAATCCGAACAAAAGGCGCGATACTATGCAAAAAACGACTTGCCTTCAAAGGTATTTTCGTCGATTAAGATACATCATAAAAACATTTAGAGGAATCTTTATGCCTACGAAGGTGGTTTTCGCGGCCGCAGGCGACATCGTCGTTCGCAATCGGCTCTATCAGGATGGCGTCCCGGTACACCCCGGTTACGAGAGGACCATGGAATACCTGCGCGCCGGCGACGTCGTATGGGGTTCTTGTGAAGTCCAGTTCTCAAAGGCTGGCCATCGCACCGACGCACCGATCGCCTATCTCGTAGATCCGGCAGTCGCCAAAGATCTCGGCTACGCTGGCTTCAATTTGATGACCGTCGCGACCAATCACACACGAGATTTCGGCATTGGTGCATTCCTTGACACACTGTCGCACCTTGATCGGGCGGGCATTGCCACTGTCGGAGGCGGGCACGACCTCGCCGCTGCCCAGGCACCACGGATCGTCGAGATTGGCGAAACAAAGCTCGGCATCATCGCGGTTTCCTGCCTGTTGCCGCCTGATTACGCGGCAATGGTCGATCGTCCGGGAATTTCGCCCATCCGTGTCGAGCAATGGCCGGAAATCCATCCGGTGTTGCTAGCAACCGAGCCCGGCGCTCCCATGAAGATGCGCAGCCGCGCCGTCCCGGAAGACGTCGAACAGCTCATCGGGCAAATTGAACGCCTGCGAGCCACCGTCGATGTTCTGATTGTCAGTGTCCACTGGGGATATGGACGCGGAAATCCAAGGGCCGAATACCAACAGCCGCTCGGACGTGCGATCATCGATGCCGGTGCAGACATGGTGCTGGGCAACCATCCTCATAGCCCGGCTGGCATCGAAACGTACTGCGACAAACCCATCCTTTATAGTCTCGGCAATCATATCGCCCAGCAGGACTGGGCGAATGCTACCCCCGTCCAGAAGGACATCTTTTCGCAGATCGCCCCTTGGTCAATGGTTTGTTCGATTTCCATCGAGGCCGGCCAGATCAGCGAAATCGAGTTCCGCGCGACGCACTGCAACTCGGAGGGTATGCCTGTTCTCATCGACGACGCGGATGAAGCCGCACCGGTTCTCGCCGACTTTAAGCGCCTATCGACAACGCTAGGTACCGAGATGCTGATCGACGGTCCGCGGATGGTTTGCCGCTTTGAGACCGAAGAGAGGGTAGCCGCTATCGCTTGAAGGTCGATACAGCTCCATGCCGGCCGCAGTCAGATTCTGCATGACATTGCGGCCGGCTGCGAACCCGCCCGCAACGCCCTCAACCCTATGTTCGCCACCCGGCCAGATGGGATAAACCTTGTTACCTAGCGTTCTTATCGTATCTCTCGGCGGCACGATCACCATGACTGGCGATCGCGTCGGCGGCCTTGCTCCGACACTCACTGCGGATGATGTTTTGTCGGGTACACCGAGCATTGGGGACATTGCTTTCATTGAAACCTGGTCGCCGTTCAAGCTTCCCAGCGCGTCGCTAGCCATCTCACAGATAACGGCACTCGCCGAAGACCTTCGCAAACGCCTCGCAACTGGTTTCGATGCCGTTGTCCTCTTGCAGGGAACCGACACGCTTGAGGAGTCTGCCTACCTGCTTGATTGTCTCACCGAGGAAGAAAGCCCCATCGTTTTGACCGGGGCAATGCGGCGCGACGGCGTTGAGTGCCGATGGCCCCTCGAATCTGGCAGCAGCAATCAGAGTGGCCGTAGATTCGTCGAGCCGTGGGCGCGGCGTGCTCGTCGTTTTCGACGACGAAATCCATTCGGCCCAGTTTGTCGGTAAGTCACATACAACCAGACTATCTGCGTTCTGCTCCGCGGATGCTGCTCCGGTCGGGAGATTGAGTGAGGGCAGAGGCCAATACTATTGGCAAGCGGCCCGCTATCCGGCGCTGAAACTGCAATTCGACGCCGATAGCAAGCCCGTGGCGCTTCTAAGGTTCGCCATGGGAACGGATGACCGTATCCTATTGACCTTGCCAGATCTCGGCTTTTCCGGTCTCGTCATCGAGGGGGCCGGCGGAGGCCATGTCTCCGCGAGCCTCGCCCCGGCGTTGGAGCGACTGGCCAAGATCATGCCCGTTGTACTGTCCAGCCGGTGTGCGACGGGGCCGGTCCTGGAAAGCACGTACGGTTACCCTGGCTCTGAGATGGACCTCATCGCCCGAGGTGTCCTTCCGTCGGGCCGCCTAGATGGGCTGAAGGCTCGCTTGCTCGCAACGTCCTCACGCGCATCGCCGATCATCCGATCAACAAGATCGATGAGCTATTGCCGTGGAATATGGCTCGCGACGTCAAAAAGCTCTGACCCGACGATTACGGTTCTCGAACTGATGAGCAAGCTGAAGCTATATGGAATGCGCCGCGCTTACGACGAGGTCATGGGAAACGGCATCAAACGGCAGCACAAACCGCCGCGCATCGTCGGCGATCCCTTGCAGTCGACGATCGCCGAGAAGCAGGCCCGCTCCACTCGCTACCAGCTCAGCATCGCCAAGCTGCCGCTTGCCAAGGACATCGACGACTTCGACTTCGCCGATACACCCGTCAATGAACCCCTGTTGCAGGAACTGGCTACCGGCACCTTAGTCGCCGATCAGCACAATGTCGCGCTCGTCGGCGGCACGGGAACCGGAAAGAGCTACCTGGCCATCGCCATTGCCCGAGCCCTCATCCGCAACGGAACGCGCGGGCGCTTCTTCAACGTCGTCGATCTGGTCAATCGGTTGGAAACGGAAACGCGCAGCGGCAAGCAAGGGCGGACGGCAGACTACAGGTCTTCGGCACCGAGGCCGGGACACAGTCGAAACCGTCGAACGGCCCGACGTAATGCACGAGGCTGCCGCGCTCCTCCTCGAACATCTGCCAGATCGTCCGCTCGACTTGCTTGGGATGGCGGTGTGCCTTGGCATAGGCGATGCATTTGTCGAGCAGCCAGACGTTCAGCTCTTCCAGGCTTTTGACCCGTAGGCGTGGGGTGAAGAGGCGTTCGCGCACGAGGCCAACCTGGTTCTCGACCTGTCCTTTCTCCCAGCCGGATGCCGGCGTGCAGGCAACGGGATGAACGAAAGTACAACTAGACCGAAGGGGCGATGATATGTTGCGGGAAACGGTGGCGCTTGTAGCTGATAGCTGAATTCTTCATCCCGCTATCTCTACGCCCCACTTACTGACAGCGGGTTTATGTGACGACACCGGCTTATCTGATAACTCCCCCTGAATTCATAATCGCCTTCATCGCATCGACGTCCTCAAAGATCGGCCGATCGTCGTTGTAGAGCGGGATCTCCTTTCGAACACGCTCCCGAATGATCGAGGTTTGCGGTGCGGATTTGGTGGCCTCCGGCTGAAGATCGAACGCTTGCGTGGCAGCGAGTATCTCGATCGCAAGAATGTCTTCCACGTTCTCCAAGACGACAAGCACCTTCAATGCTGCCGGGGTGGCGTGGGTCAGTATGTCCTCCTGCAGGGCGGCGGTGATGCCGCCATCGAGCGTTGCAGAACTGGAGAGACGCCGGTTTTCGGCAACCAGCGATGCCGCCGTGCATTGGATGACCTGAAAGCCGGAGCAGGTGCCGCTGTCGGCCGTCAGGAAGGCCGGTAGTCCGCTGACCAGCGGGTTGACCAGCCTGTCCAGACGCCTTTCCGAGATGGTGCCGAGCAAAGAGGCGGCGATGGCCAGATTGTCCATCGCCAGCGCTATGCCTGCCCCGACGGCATGGGCTTCGGAGCGCACGATCGGCTCGTCCGGTGTACCGTCGATGGCGGGATTGTCGGTGATGCTGGATAGCTCTCGGCTGACCACTTCGCTCACCTGGGCGAGGGTGTCGCGTATCGCACCGTGGACTTGCGGGATCGCCCGCAGGCTCAGCGGATCCTGCGTCCTCCTCCCTGCCTTCGCAGCGAGTATGGGGCTATCGGCAAGGAAGGTCCGGAGCGCATCGCCGACCTGATCGAGCCCGTCCGACCGGCGCATCGACAGCGTCTGCCGGTCGAAGGTCCCAGCCTGGCTGCCGAGGTTTTCGTAACTCATGGCGGCAGCCGCATCCGCCCAATCGACAAGTCGCCTTAGACGCGCCAGTGCGAGGCAGGCAAGGCCGGTGGAGCACGATGTTCCATTGACCAGGCTCAGGCCCTCCTTTGCCTCGAGGAGGAGCGGCGAGCAGCCGATCTGCTTGAGCGCCTCGGCGCCCTGGAGCCGATTGCCGCGATAGATCGCCGATCCGGAACCGATCATCACGAGGGCGATACTGGCAGTATGCGCCAGATAGCCCACGGAGCCCTTCGACCTGACGACAGGAACGCAATCCTGGTTCAACATGGCGCACAGGAGTTCCACAAGCTCCAGCCGAACGCCGGAGCGACCGTGCGCAAAGGTGTTGACCATGGCCGCCATGATTGCGCGGGTTTCGACGCGCCCCAGCGGCTCGCCGACAGCGCATGCATGGCTCATGATGATGTTGCGGGAGAGTGTCTGCTGGTTTGCCCGGTCGATGATGACATCGCACAAGGCCCCCACGCCCGTATTGATGCCGTAGCCGCGAATATTTCTTGCAACAATCGATTCGACGATGGTCCTGGCAGTTGAAATGCGCGCGCGTGCAGCCTCGGACAATTCAAGGCGGGCTCCCTCGGCCACTGCCGCCAGGCTCTGCCAGGACAGCGGTTGATCCATGATGATTTCGCTCATGCGTGCACCTGTCTCCCTTTCACGAAGCGCTTGACGTAGTCATCGGCGGGGTTCGCCAGAATATCGGCCGGCATGCCTGTCTGCACGACCTGACCATCCTTCAGGATCGAAATCTCCGACCCGATCTTTAGGGCTTCATCGAGATCGTGGGTGATGAAGACGATGGTCTTCGAAAGGTTCTTCTGCAAATCCAGCAGCTGGTCTTGCATGTCCGCACGGATCAACGGATCGAGGGCGCTGAAAGCCTCGTCCATGAGGATGACGTCGGTGTCGGCGGCGAGCGCGCGCGCAAGCCCGACCCTTTGCTTCATCCCCCCCGACAACGAAAAGGGATAGCGATCCTCGTAACCCGACAGGCCTGTCCGACATCAGCGCCCATGAGACAGAATTGGTTTAATTGAGAAGAGAGGATTTTCGGCTCATCGTAGCTCATTCAAAGGAAGCGAAGATGAGA